>NZ_JBITJZ010000002.1:127470-887852 GCF_044460595.1 Streptomyces sp. NPDC050085
GATCCTCGAACTCAAGTCGACGATCAACACGATGGTCGACCAGCTCTCCGCCTTCGCCGACGAGGTCACCCGCGTCGCCCGCGAGGTCGGCACCGAGGGCCAACTCGGCGGCCGCGCCCAGGTCCGCGGCGTCTCCGGCGTCTGGAAGGACCTCACCGACAACGTCAACTTCATGGCGGACAACCTGACGTCACAGGTGCGCAACATCGCGCTGGTGTCCACGGCCGTGGCCCAGGGCGACCTCGGCAAGAAGATCACGGTCGAGGCGAAGGGCGAGATCCTCGAACTCAAGTCGACGATCAACACGATGGTCGACCAGCTCTCCGCCTTCGCCGACGAGGTCACCCGCGTCGCCCGCGAGGTCGGCACCGAAGGAAACCTGGGCGGCCAGGCCCAGGTCCGCGGCGTCGCAGGCGTGTGGAACGACCTCACCGAGAACGTCAACTTCATGGCGTCGAACCTGACGTCACAGGTGCGGAACATCGCACAGGTCACCACCGCCGTGGCCCAGGGCGACCTCTCCAAGAAGATCTCGGTCGACGCGCGCGGCGAGATCCTCGAGCTGAAGGACACCGTCAACACGATGGTGGAGCAGCTGCGCGGCTTCGCCGACGAGGTCACCCGCGTCGCCCGCGAGGTCGGCACGGACGGCCGCCTCGGCGGCCGCGCGACGGTGCACGGCGTGTCCGGGGTCTGGAAGGACCTCACGGACAACGTCAACTACATGGCGGACAACCTGACTTCACAGGTGCGCAACATCGCGCAGGTCGCCACGGCGGTGGCCCAGGGCGACCTCTCCAAGAAGATCGACGTCGACGCCCGCGGCGAGATCCTCGAACTGAAGACGACGATCAACACGATGGTCGACACGCTCTCCTCCTTCTCCTCCGAGGTCACCCGCGTCGCCCGCGAGGTCGGCTCCGAGGGTCAACTCGGCGGCCAGGCACGGGTGGAGGGCGTCTACGGCACCTGGAAGCGCCTGACGACGAACGTGAACGAGCTGGCGCTGAACCTGACCACGCAGGTCCGCGCCATCGCCGAGGTCGCCTCCGCGGTGACCCAGGGCGACATGTCCCGCTCCATCACGGTGGAGACGCAGGGCGAGGTCGCCGAGCTGAAGGACAACATCAACCTGATGGTGGCCAACCTCCGCGAGACGACCCGCGCGAAGGACTGGCTGGAGTCGAACCTGGCGCGCCTCGCGGCCCTGATGCAGGGCCACCGCGACCTGATGGAGGTCGCCGACCTGATCCTGCGCGAGCTGACCCCGCTGGTGAACGCGCAGTACGGCGCCTTCTTCCTCGCCGAGCCCGACGAGGGCGACACTCCGATCCGAACGACCATCCCCACCAAGGGACTTGCCTACATCGCGGGCTACGGATCGGCGGCGGCCCTGGTCGTCGACACGGGTGGCATGCCGGTCCACGGACTGGTCCGCCAGGCGGCCCTGGAGAAGAAGCGCATCCTGGTGGAGGAGGCCCCGCCGGACTACATCAAGATCAACAGCGGTCTCGGGGAAGCGGCCCCGGCCTCGGTCGTCATCATCCCGATCCTCTTCGAGGACAAGCTCCTCGGCGTCATCGAGCTGGCTTCCTTCTCCCGCTTCTCGGACGTCCACCTGGCGTTCTTCGACCAGTTCGTGAACACCATCGGCGTCGCGATCAACACCATCATCGCCAACTCCCGCACCGAGTCCCTGCTCGGCGAGTCCCAGCGCCTGGCGACGCAGCTGCAGGAGCGATCGGACGAACTCCAGCGCCAGCAGGGCGAGTTGCAGCGCTCGAACGCCGAACTGGAGGAGAAGGCCGCCCTGTTGGCGACGAGCTCCCAGTACAAGTCGGAGTTCCTCGCGAACATGTCGCACGAGCTGCGCACCCCCCTCAACTCCCTCCTCATCCTGGCCCGCCTCCTCTCCGACAACCCGGACGGCCATCTGAACGACCAGGAGGTCCAGTTCGCGACGACGATCCACCGCTCCGGTTCCGACCTCCTCCAGCTCATCAACGACATCCTCGACCTGTCGAAGATCGAGGCCGGGCGCATGGACGTACGCCCCAAGAAGCTCCCCCTCATCAAGCTCCTCGACTACGTGCACGCGACCTTCCGCCCCATCACCCTCGACCGGGGCCTGGCCTTCGAGGTGTCGGTCGGCGAGGACGTACCGCGCGAGGTCTTCTCCGACGAGCAGCGCCTCCAGCAGATCCTGCGCAACCTCCTGTCGAACGCGATCAAGTTCACCGCGAACGGCAAGGTGGAGCTGCGGGTCAAGCGGATCAAGGACCCGGAGCACCAGTTCGTGCGCGAGACCGACGACCTGATCGCGTTCGCCGTCTCCGACACCGGCATCGGCATCGCCCGCGACAAACTCCCCGTCATCTTCGAGGCGTTCCAGCAGGCCGACGGCACGACCAACCGCAAGTACGGCGGCACGGGCCTCGGCCTGTCCATCAGCCGGGAGATCGCGGGGCTGCTCGGCGGCCGCATCATCGCCGAGAGCGAGCCCGGCGAGGGTTCCACCTTCACGCTGTACGTTCCCGTGGTCTATCCCGGTCACGAGCAGCCGGCGGGTGACCCGGATCAGTTGGAACCGAACCCCGACCACGTGCCGCTGGTCCCGTCCCAGCAGGAGGACACCCCGGACGCGTACACGATCCACGAGCAGCAGGAGGACAACTGGCCGACGCCGACGAAGCTGGAACAGTGGAAGACCGGCGTCGCGGGCGAAGTCCTGCCGGGTCGCCGGGTGCTCATCGTCGACGACGACATCCGCAACGTCTTCGCGCTCACCCACGTACTCGGCCGCGTCGGCATGCCGGTCCTGTACGCGGAGAACGGCCGGGAGGGCATCGAGACCCTCGAGCGCAACTCCGACATCGAGCTCGTCCTGATGGACATCATGATGCCCGAGATGGACGGCTATGAGACGATCTCCGTCATCCGCGCGACACCCCGGTGGGCCGGACTGCCGATCGTGGCCCTCACCGCGAAGGCCATGCCCGGCGACCGCGAGAAATCGATCGCCAAGGGCGCCAACGACTACGTACCGAAACCGGTGGACGTCGATCAACTGCTGACCGTCGTGTGCGATCTCCTCACCCCTGAGGCCGACCACGATCCGTCGGACGCATCGGACGAATCCGCCACGTCAGGCACTGGGGACAGCGAGGCCGACCCCGTCGCTCCGCCGACGATCGAGTGAGGCACCGGCAACCATGACCACTGCAGAGATCACGTCGGACGAGAGGGCGAGCATCCTCCTGGTCGATGACATGGAGGACAACCTGGTCGCACTGGAGGCCGTCCTCGGCTCGCTCAACGAGCCGCTGGTACGGGCCCGTTCGGGCGAGGAGGCGATGAAGGCGCTGCTGCGACGGCGCTTCGCCGTCGTCCTGCTCGACATCCGGATGCCGGGCATGGACGGTTTCGAGACGGCGACGAACATCAAGCGCCTCGACCAGACGAAGGACACCCCGATCATCTTCCTGACGGGGACGGACGCGGACGCGGGCTACGCGTTCCGGGGGTACGCGACCGGCGCGGCCGACTACCTGACCAAGCCCTTCGACCCCTGGGTGCTGCGTGCGAAGGTCACGGTCTTCCTCGACCTGCACCGCAAGAACCAGCAGCTCGAGCGCCTACTGGCCCGCGAACAGCAGCAGTTCGACGAGCTGTCGTCGCGCATGTCCTCGATCGAGGGCCAGTTGGCCCAGCACGCCGAACCCGATGTGCGTGCTCTGCGCGAGGACATCGCCGAGATGGAAGAGACGCTCCGCAGGATGAGGCGCCCGTGACCCGGGGCGCCTCGTCCCGCGCGTCCTGCTAGCCCTCCCGGCTGCCGGCGTACATCTCGTCGAGCAGCTCCTTGTAGGTCCGCTCGACGACCGGACGCTTCAGCTTGAGGCTGGGCGTCAACTCCCCGTGCTCGATGTCGAGATCACGGGGCAGCAGCTTGAACTTCTTGATGGTCTGCCAGCGCTGCAGCCCCTGGTTCAGCTCCTGTACGTACCCCTCGACGAGCTGCACGGTCGCGGGCGCGGCCACGACATCGGCGTACGACTTGCCCTCGAGCCCGTTCTCCTTGGCCCACTCCAGGATGGCCGGCTCGTCGAGCGAGATGAGGGCGGTGCAGAAGTTCCGGTCGGCGCCGTGCACCAGGATGTTGGAGACGTACGGGCACACGGCCTTGAACTGCCCCTCGACCTCGGCGGGCGCGATGTACTTGCCGCCCGAGGTCTTGATCAGGTCCTTCTTGCGGTCGGTGATCCGCAGGTACCCGTCCACTGACAGCTCACCGATGTCACCGGTGTGGAACCACCCGTCGGACTCCAGGACTTCGGCGGTCTTCTCCGGCAGCCCGTGGTAGCCCTCCATGATGCCGGGGCCGCGCAGCAGGATCTCCCCGTCGTCCGCGATCCGCACCTCGGTGCCGGGCAGCGGCTTGCCGACGGTGCCGGTCCGGTACGCCTCACCGGGGTTGACGAAGGACGCGGCCGACGACTCGGTCAGCCCGTACCCCTCGAGAATGTGAACTCCCGCGCCGGCGAAGAAGTATCCGATCTCGGGAGCCAGCGCGGCGGACCCGGAGACACAGGCCCGCAGCCGCCCGCCGAACGCCTCGCGCAGCTTGCTGTACACCAGCGCGTCGGCGACCTTGTGCTTGGACGCGAGCCCGAACGGCACCGAACTCACGCCGGTCCTGCGGAAGTTGTCCTGGCTGACCTTCGCGTACTCGCGCGCGATCCCGGCCGCCCACTGGAAGATCTTGTACTTGGCGTTGCCCCCGGCGCGCGCCTTCGCGGCGACCCCGTTGTAGACCTTCTCGAAGATGCGCGGCACGGCGGCCATGTACGTGGGCTGCACGACCGGCAGATTCTCGATGATCTTGTCAACGCGCCCGTCCACGGCGGTGACGTGCCCGACCTCGATCTGCCCGCTGGTCAGCACCTTGCCGAAGACGTGCGCGAGCGGCAGCCACAGGTACTGCACGTCCTCCGTGTTGACGAGCCCGGTCGCGGCGATGGCCTTCGCCATGTACGACCAGTTGTCGTGCGGAAGCCGAACTCCCTTGGGCCGCCCGGTCGTTCCCGACGTGTAGATGAGCGTGGCGAGCTGCTCCTTGCGAATGGCCCCGACGCGCTCCTTGACGACGTCCGGGTTCTTCTCCAGGTAAGCGGCGCCGCGCGCCTCCAGGTCCTCCAGGGTGAGCACCCAGCCGTCGGGGTCACCGGCGTCGGGCTCGACACCCGTCGCGTCGATCACCACGACGTGCCGCAGCTCGGGCAGCTCGGCCCGCCGCTCCCGCGCCTTGGCGAGCTGCGCGGCGTCCTCGGCCACCAGCACCTTGGACTCGGAGTCGGACAGGATGAACGCCGACTCCTCGGCGTTGGTCTGCGGATAGACGGTGGTCGTCGCCGCGCCCGCGCACATGATGCCGAGGTCCGCGAGGATCCACTCGACCCGGGTCGAGGCGGCGAGCGCCACCCGCTCCTCGGGCTGCACGCCGAGCTCGACGAGTCCGGCCGCGATCGCATAGACCCGCTGAGCGGCCTGCCCCCAGCTGAGCGACTTCCAGTCGTCCGGGCCCGCACCGGAGGAGGCGGGCACCGGGTAGCGGTAGGCCTCGGCGTCCGGTGTGGCCGCCACGCGCTCGAGGAAGAGAGACGCCACGGAGGGCGGCCGGTTCTCGATCAGGGTCTGTGTGTCGCTCACGACGTCCTCCGGGGCCCGCGACTGTTGAAACGCGGCTTGTTTAACTGGCGAGTAACCATTGAGCAGTGATCAGGGTAAGCCGCGCCCGCCCGGCGCGTAAGGGGCCCCGGTACTCAACTTCCGCCGGGTCGCCCCAGCCGTCTCGCCCCACACAGGGCCCACACAAAAGCGGTGGGCCCGCCACGCTTGTGCGTGACGGGCCCACCGCGAGCGAGCGGCGCGTCAGCCGACACTCGCCAGGATCGACGCCGCGAGGTCGAGCGCGACGTTGGCGTTGACGTCGACGCCGTTGCTGATGTTGGTCGTGACGCCGGCAGGACCGTTCACCTTCGTGCCGGTCTTCGTGTGGGTCCCGTTGACGGTGTAGTTCTGGCCGACGTCCAGCAGGTTGCCGACGCTGACCCCGTTCTTGATGGTGCTCTGGACCAGCGGGCCGTCGTCCGCCACCGCGGCCCCGGCTCCGGCACCCAGCAGCAGCCCTGCCGCAAGCACCCCGGCGGCGAGTCGAGCAATTACGTTCTTATTCATGGTTTGCCTCCTTCAAACGAGAACGGTAACCAGAATTCAAAGAACGTAACGCCATCAATTGTCCAGCACACATAATGCACTCCAAGAGAGCAATAAACTGACAAACGAAAAGCGGGCCCGGCGCACATAATGCGCCGGGCCCGCCGGGAAGAGTCTCACCCTGCCGTCGCTCGAGGAAACGGCACGATGCGCTCAGGGGAAATTCAGCCGCCGTAGGGCAGGCCACCCATGAGCGGGGTGCCCTCCGCGGCACGGGCGGTCGCACCCTGCAGGGCGTTCGTCTTGGAGGCGAGGTCGTTCTTGGTCGCCAGCTTGTCGGCGACCTTGCTGACGCCACCGATGATGACATCGGCGTTGATGTCCTTCAGCGGGTTCTTGGCGGTCGTCTTGGTGACGGTGTTGCTGTTCGCCAGCTCGTCGTTGCCCGAAACCGCCGGAACGTTGTCGACGTCGTCGGCGAAGGCAGGCGCCCCAGCCCCCACGGCGAGCATGGCACCGGCAACGACAGCAGCAGCCTTCGTGTACTTCACTTTGAATCCCTTTCCAAAGAGGCGTCCTTCACGGTCACGACCGTCGTGCCGCCCGAGCGTCTTGCTGGCCGCTCGGAACGCCGCTTCCACATTCGTAACGGGACGCCCCTGCCTGCGGAAACTCTTAAGTGACGGCTTTTTTGGCAATCACCCATATGTCGCAGGAGCTTTTCCAATACTCACATCAACGCAAAAGGCGTCTGTCCGGTGTACGGACAGACGCCTTTTGCGTCGTGCTCGGCGGGGCGGCCGCCAGGGCTACTTCTTGCCCTTCGCCCCCGCGCCGTCGTCGCTGGACAGCACCGCGATGAAGGCCTCCTGCGGCACCTCCACGGAGCCGACCATCTTCATCCGCTTCTTGCCTTCCTTCTGCTTCTCGAGCAGCTTCCGCTTACGGGAGATGTCACCGCCGTAGCACTTGGCGAGGACGTCCTTGCGGATGGCGCGGATGGTCTCGCGGGCGATGACCCGGGAGCCGATGGCGGCCTGGATCGGCACCTCGAAGGCCTGCCGCGGGATCAGCTCGCGCAGCTTGGCGACGAGCCGCACGCCGTACGCGTAGGCCTGGTCCCGGTGCGTGATGGCGGAGAAGGCGTCGACCTTGTCGCCGTGCAGCAGGATGTCGACCTTGACGAGGTTCGCGTCCTGCTCGCCCGTGGGCTCGTAGTCGAGCGAGGCGTAGCCGCGGGTCTTGGACTTCAACTGGTCGAAGAAGTCGAAGACGATCTCCGCGAGCGGCAGCGTGTAGCGGATCTCGACGCGGTCCTCGGAGAGGTAGTCCATGCCGAGCAGGGTGCCGCGCCGGGTCTGGCACAGCTCCATGATCGAGCCGATGAACTCGGACGGGGCCAGGATGGTGGCCCGGACGACCGGCTCGTAGACCTTGTCGATCTTCCCCTCGGGGAACTCGCTCGGGTTGGTGACGACGTGCTCGCTGCGGTCCTCCATCTCGACGCGGTAGACCACGTTCGGCGCGGTGGCGATGAGGTCGAGGCCGAACTCGCGCTCGAGCCGCTCGCGGATCACGTCGAGGTGCAGCAGGCCGAGGAAGCCCACGCGGAAACCGAAGCCGAGCGCGGCCGAGGTCTCCGGCTCGTAGACCAGCGCCGCATCGTTGAGCTGCAGCTTGTCGAGGGCGTCGCGCAGCTCGGGGTAGTCCGAGCCGTCCAGCGGATACAGACCCGAGAAGACCATCGGCTTCGGGTCCTTGTAGCCGCCGAGCGCCTCCGTGGCGCCCTTGTTCAGGCTGGTGATCGTGTCACCGACCTTGGACTGGCGGACGTCCTTCACGCCGGTGATGAGGTAGCCCACCTCGCCGACGCCGAGGCCGTCGGCCGACAGCATCTCGGGCGAGTTCGTCCCGATCTCGAGCAGCTCGTGGGTGGCTCCGGTGGACATCATCCGGATCCGCTCGCGCTTGTTGAGCTGACCGTCGACGACTCGTACGTACGTGACGACGCCACGGTACGAGTCGTAGACCGAGTCGAAGATCATCGCGCGGGCGGGGGCGTCGGCGACGCCGACCGGCGCGGGGATCTCGGCGACGACCTTGTCGAGCAGCGCCTCGACGCCCATGCCGGTCTTCGCGGAGACCTTGAGGACGTCCTCGGGGTCGCAACCGATGAGGTTGGCGAGCTCCTCGGAGAACTTCTCGGGCTGGGCGGCCGGCAGGTCGATCTTGTTGAGCACCGGGATGATCTTGAGGTCGTTCTCCATCGCCAGGTACAGATTGGCGAGGGTCTGGGCCTCGATGCCCTGGGCGGCGTCGACGAGCAGGACCGTGCCCTCGCACGCGGCGAGCGAGCGCGAGACCTCGTACGTGAAGTCCACGTGGCCCGGGGTGTCGATCATGTTGAGGATGTGCGTATGGCTCTTGTCGTGGGTCGGAGCCCACGGCAGACGCACGGCCTGGGACTTGATCGTGATGCCGCGCTCGCGCTCGATGTCCATCCGGTCGAGGTACTGAGCACGCATCTGCCGCTGCTCGACCACACCCGTCAGCTGGAGCATGCGGTCGGCGAGCGTGGACTTGCCGTGGTCGATGTGCGCGATGATGCAGAAATTGCGGATCAGAGCCGGGTCGGTACGGCTCGGCTCGGGCACATTGTTAGGGGTCGCGGGCACGCAGGGTCCTGTCTCTTGAGGCGCCGTTTGCCTCAGGTCGGCCTCGGTTGGGATCGATACGTAGGTTCCATCGTCCCATGCTTGGCGGGCCGGGCACGGTTTGGGCCGGTGGGAGTACGGCTGGTACCGTGGACAGCTGTGTCTCATGCCCTCTCAGCAGGAGGCACACACTCAGTGAAAATCATCGGTACGGGACCCTCGCGGCCCCGTGCCTGAACCTGCAAAGGCTCATTTCGTGGCGAACATCAAGTCCCAGATCAAGCGGATCAAGACCAACGAGAAGGCTCGGCTGCGCAACAAGGCCGTCAAGTCCTCCCTGAAGACCGCGATCCGCAAGGCCCGCGAGGCCGCTGCCGCGGGTGACGCCGAGAAGGCCACCGAGTACCAGCGCGCTGCCGCGCGTCAGCTCGACAAGGCTGTCTCGAAGGGCGTCATCCACAAGAACCAGGCCGCCAACAAGAAGTCGGCGCTTGCTTCGAAGGTCGCTTCCCTCAAGGGCTGAACCTGACCTGATTTGACGCCGGTAGGACCCGGGCGGGCCCTCTCTCATCCGCCCCCGACCGGCACCCCGAGCCGCACGCGACTGCGTTCGCCACGCGGGTGCGGCTCAGCACATGCCTGACCCGAAGCCCCGTCCTGGTTCTCCAGGACGGGGCTTCGGCGTTGCTGACGGGAAGGGGCGGCGGGGCGAATCTCAGCGGCTGCGCCCGGACCGAGCAGCCCGGGCAATGGCCACGACCGCCTTCTCCAACGCGTACTCGGGGTCGTCCCCACCGCCCTTGACCCCGGCATCGGCCTCGGCCACGGCGGTGAGCGCGACGGCGACCCCGTCCGGCGTCCACCCCCGCATCTGCTGCCGGACCCGATCGATCTTCCACGGCGGCATCCCCAGCTCCCGGGCCAGATCGGCAGGCCGGCCCCCGCGCGCGGAGGACAGCTTCCCGATGGCCCGCACGCCCTGCGCGAGCGCACTGGTGATCATCACGGGCGCGACCCCGGTCGCGAGGGACCACCGCAGCGCCTCGAGGGCCTCGGCGGCCCGCCCCTCCACGGCGCGGTCGGCCACGGTGAAGCTGGACGCCTCGGCCCGCCCCGTGTAGTACCGCCCGACGACGGCCTCGTCGATCGTCCCCTCGATGTCGGAGATGAGCTGCGTCACGGCGGACGCGAGCTCCCGCAGATCGCTGCCGATGGAGTCGACCAGGGCCTGGCACGCCTCGGGCGTCGCCGACCGGCCCGCCGTGCGGAACTCGGTCCGCACGAACGCGAGCCGGTCCGCCGCCTTCGTCATCTTCGGGCAGGCGACCTCCCGCGCCCCGGCCTTGCGCGCGGCGTCGAGCAGCCCCTTGCCCTTGGCACCGCCTGCGTGCAGCAGCACCAGCGTGATCTCCTCGGCGGGCGAGCCGAGATACGCCTTCACGTCCTTGACCGTGTCCGCCGACAGGTCCTGCGCATTGCGTACGACGACGACCTTGCGCTCGGCGAACAGCGACGGGCTCGTCAGCTCGGCGAGCGTGCCGGGCTGCAGCTGGTCCGGGTTCAGATCGCGCACATCGGTGTCCGCGTCGGCCGCGCGCGCGGCCGCCACCACCTGCTGCACCGCGCGGTCGAGCAGCAGGTCCTCCTGGCCCACCGCGAGGGTGAGCGGGGCGAGCGGATCGTCGTTTGCACTCTTCCTGGCCATCGCGGACAAGCATCCCACGGGGCACTGACAACCCGGTTCGCCCGCCCGAAGGCGGCCCGCCAGGTACTCGATCGCTCCTAGGGCTCTTCGCGCCAGCCGTCCCACTCGCCCGCGAACGCGTCCAGTTCCTTGGGGTCGAGCCGGTCCTGCGGGTCTTCGACGACGACCAGCCACTGCGCGTCCTCGGCGTCGTCCTCACCGGCCAGCGCGTCCCGTACGAGCTGCGGTTCCTCGGCCACGCCGAAGCGCTCCCCGAGCGCCTCGGCGGCCTCCTGTGCCGCGTCGCGGTCGGGCAGCACCAGTACGTGTCTCACATCGCTCACGACACCATTTTCGGGCATGCCGAGAGCGCCGCGGGACCGGGTCAGCCCTTGGGCACGATCTGTACGTCGAGGTCGATCCTGACGCTGGATCCCACCACCGCGATGCCCCTGGCCAGCATGGTCTGCCAGCTCACGGTGAAGTCGTCGCGGTGCAGTTCGGTGGTGGCGCGGCAGGCGGCGCGGGTCTCGCCCTCCATGCCGTTGCCCACGCCCAGGTACTCCGCGTCCAGGGTGACCGTCCGGGTCACGCCGTGCAGCGAGAGCGCACCGGTGATCGCCCAGCGGCTGCCGCCCCTGTGCGTGAAGCGCTCGCTGTAGAACTCCAGGGTCGGGAACCGGTCGACGTCGAGGAAGTCGGCGGACCTCAGGTGGTCGTCGCGCATCTTCACGTTCGTGTCGATGGACGAGGCGTCGATGACGACGTGCATCGCGGACTGCTCGATGCGGTCGGCGACGCGCAGCGCACCCGCGAAGGTGTTGAACCGGCCGTGGACCCGGGCCAGTCCGATGTGCCGCGCCGTGAACGCGATCGAGGAGTGCATCGGCTCGATCTCCCAGTCGCCGGAACCCGGCAGCTGCGGCGGCTGGGCGACCTGCAGCGTCACGTCACCCAGCGAGGCGTGCCCGCTCTCGGCGACGCTGGCACTGCCCCGGAACGGGGTGTAGCCCTCCGCCGTGACCGCCAGCCGGTAGTCACCCGCGGGCACAGCCGCCATGAACGAGCCGAACGGATCGGTGCCCCCGCTCACCACCTTGCGCCCCATCGCGTCGCTCACCGCGAACTCGGCCCCCGGCACCGGCTCGCTCACCGGGTCGAGGACACGGCAACTGAGCACTCCCGCACGGGGCGGCACTGTCACCGCCGCCAGAGGACTTGTCCGTTGAGCCCGGTTCGTACGGTTTCCCAGCCAGCGGCCGAACATGACCTCTCCACCCCAGTGCGCCTTGACAACGATCGTTGCTACTTGAACGAAGAAGCATTCGATCACCGTTGAGGCTTTCGAGGCAACACGGGCCCACATCGCGGGAATGGAGGCGGATGGAGCGGGATCGACCGGGATGGAGCTGGATGGGGACGGAAGGTGCACGGCTGCCCCCGCCTGGGCCGAATTGATCCCTCCGGTTAGCGTTTCGCCAGCTCAGCGGCTTTTCTACTCACGGGTAGCTACGGGCTCGACACAGTCCGCCGACCGCGCGGCCACCACACGGCCACCGTCGTACCGTGCCCGTGCCCGTCACTCATGCCCCGGCCACCGCCACGCCGCCGTCGCCGTCGCCGTCGCCGTCGCCGTCGCCACGGACGGTTCCTGCGTCCGCCCTCGGCCGGGCTCGGCGCGGGGACGGAAGGCCCCGGGCCGGGCCTCGCGGGCTCCTCTCAGGGTTCGATATGCGCCACCTCCAACTCGCCCGCACTCCCCTCGCCGTGGCCCACGACCGCGATCGCGCCGTCCCGGTCCGTCCGCAGCACGGTCGCCCCCAGGGCCTGTAACACCGCCAGCGTGCGCGGCGCCGGGTGCCCGTACGGGTTGTCGGCGCCCACGGAGACCAGCGCGAGCCGGGGCGCGAGCCGGTGCAGCAACTCCGAGTCCTGGTACGCCGATCCGTGATGAGCGACCTTGAGTACGTCGACCCGGGCGAGCCGCGCCCCTTCGGCGGTTCTCAACAGGGCCTGCTGCGCCGCCGGTTCGAGGTCTCCCGGCAGCAGCAGCGTCAGTCCCGCGGTGCGCACCAGCAGCGTGACGCTCGCGTCGTTCGGCCCGTCGGGGCCGGGAACCTGGCGCGGCGGGGGCCACAGCACCTGCCAGTCGAGCGGCCCGGCCCTGCGCCGCTCCCCCGCCGACGCCCGCACCACGGGCACGCCCCGCTCCGCCGCGAGCCGCCGCACGAACGCCGCCTGGTCCGCGGGCTCCTGGAACCCCGTCGTCTCGATCGCCCCGACGGAGCGCCCCCGCAACACCCCGGCGAGGCCCGCCACATGATCGGCGTGGAAGTGGGTGAGGAGCACCAGCGGAATCCTGGTGACGCCCAGCGAACGCAGACACCGGTCGACGAGCAGCGGATCCGGCCCGGCGTCCACCACCACGCCCGCTCCGGCCCCCGCGGCCAGCACCAGCGCGTCACCCTGCCCCACGTCGCACATCACCAGCCGCCAACCCGGCGGCGGCCAGCCGGTGATGACCCGGGTGACCGGTGGTGGCCGTACGACCACCACGAGCAGCACCAGCACACAGAGCGCCGCGATCCAGGGCGACTTGAGCACCCTGCGCCCCACCACGACGGCCACCACCGTGCCCGCCGCCAGCAGCACTCCCCCGCGCCAGCCACCCGGCCAGTCCACCCCGCCGCCGGGCAGCGCCGCACCGGTCCGCGCGATGTCCGCGATCCAGCCCGCGGGCCAACCAGCCAACCAGGCAAGGCACTTGGCCACCGGCATCGCCACGGGCGCCGTCGCCAGCGCGGCGAACCCGAGCACGGTCGCGGGCGCCACGGCGAACTCCGCGAGCAGATTGCACGGCACCGCCACCAGACTCACCCGCGCCGCCAGCACGGCGACGACGGGCGCACACACGGCCTGCGCGGCCGCGGCAGCCCCCAGCGCTTCGGCGACACGCACCGGCACCCCGCGCCGCCGCAACGCCGCACCCCACCGCGGGGCCAGCGTCAGCAACGCCCCGGTCGCCAGCACCGACAGCAGGAACCCATAACTCCGGGCCAGCCACGGGTCGTACAGAACGAGCAGCAGCACCGCCGTGGCCAGCGCCGGGATCAGGGATCTGCGCCGACCGGTGGCGACGGCGACCAGCGCGATCAGCCCGCACGACGCGGCCCGCAGCACGCTCGGCTCGGGCCGGCACACCACGACGAACCCGAGCGTGAGCGCCCCTCCCGCAAGCGCCGTCGTCCTGAGCGACAGACCGATCCGCGGCGCGAGACCCCGCCGCTCCACACGCTGCGCACTGCCCGCAGGACCGATCAACAGGGCCAGCAGAATGGTGAAGTTGGCCCCGCTGACGGCCATCAAATGAAGCAGGTCAGTCGCCTGGAACGCCGCGTGGAGTTCCGGCACGACACGCGCCGTGTCCCCGATGACCAGCCCCGGCAGCAACGCCCGCGCGTCCCCCGGTAGCCCGTCCGTCGCCTCGCGCAGCCCCGCGCGCAGCGTCCCGGCCAGGCGCTGCGGCCCGCTCGGCCCGCCCACCACACGCGGCTGCTGCTCCTTGCCGACGCGCAGCACCGCCGCGATGCGGTCACCCCCGGCGAACGGTGGCGTGAGCCCGCCCCTGACCCACAGCCGCGTCGTCGGCAGCAAGGACAGCCAGGGACTGCCGCGCGCCTCGGCAACGACCAGGACCGGCGTCCGCGTGCGCGACACCGTCCCGTCGGGCGACGTCACCCGCACCACATCCGCCTCCACGACCACGGCGACCGGTGCCGCATGGTCCCCGGTGACCCTGGGCCGGGTCACTCTCGGATCGGCGGTGACCTCCAACTCGGCGCTCACCCTGGCATGTTGGGCAGCGAGCTCGGGCACGGGGCCTCTGCGCAGATCCGCTCCGTGCAGTCCCGCGGAGGCCGCGGCCGCGGCGATGCAGAGCAGGAGGACCGCGGCGGAGGAGCTCCGCCAGGACCCAGGCAGCCGAGTTTGCATGCCCGGGCCCCGAGCCTCTGCGCCGATACCGGTCCCAAGGCCGATACCGGTCCCGAGGCCGAGGCCTCCGTCTCTGCCGATGCCTCTGCCGACGCCTGTGTCGATGCCTCTGTCGATGCCATCTGGGCGTCCCTCTCCTGAACCTGAACTCCGCCCCGCGCGCGCCACCGCCAGCAGCGCCGCCCCTGCGACCCCGCACACCGCTGCCACGGCCGTCGCCCAACGGCCCGGGGCCGTCAGGAGCAACGCCGCCGTCACCCATGCCGCGAGCGCCGGCGGCACCAACCTCAGGTCCAGCGGCTCCTCTTGCCGCGGGTGCGCATCCCCGAGTCGGCCCACCGAGTCCACCGAATCCGCCGAATCCGCCGAATCCGCCGAATCCGCCGACGGACGGTGGGAACGGTCAACTCCCTTACCCTTCATGGCCGTACGAGTTTCTGCAGATCCTCGAAGCGGCGGTCCCCGATCCCGTTCACCTCGCGCAGTTCGTCGACGGACCGGAAACCTCCGTGCTCCGTGCGGTAGTCGACGATGTGCTGCGCCAGCACCGGGCCGACGCCGGGCAGCGTGTCCAACTGGTCCACCGTGGCCGTGTTGAGGCCGATCGGCCCGGCCGGAGCAGCCGCTCCCGCCGCCCCTCCGGGTGCCACGGCCGCCGGGGCCGCCGGCGCACCCACCAGAACCTGCTCGCCGTCCATCAGCAACCGCGCCCGGTTGAGCCCCGCCGTGTCCGCCCCCGGGCGGATCCCACCGGCCGCCCGCAACGCGTCCGCCACCCGGGCCCCTGCGGGCAACCGGTGGATGCCGGGCCTGCGCACCTTGCCGCTGACGTCGACGACGATGCCGGGACCACCCGATGCCGCCGGTCCCTGCACGGCCGGGGACGCGGCGGCACCCGGCGGCTCCACCGCTTTCGGAGCCGCAGCGTGCACCGCCTGCGGGATCCGCACCGACTGCGTGCGCCCCGCCCAGAAGTGCTGGACGGCGAAGAGCGCGGCCACACCGAGGACGACGACCAGCGCCACCGCACCCCGACGCTCGATGCCGCACCGGGTCTGCACCCACAACGGCAGCCGGTCGCGCACGGCCGACAGAGCCCGCTCCCGCCAGGGCGGCTCCGGATCAGGCACCGGATCACGCACAGGATCACGCGCCGAACCACCGTCCACCGGACCCGACTTGAGCCCGCCGCCCGACCCGGCCTCCACATACGGATCAGGCTCCGCATACGGCTCAGACCTCACACGTGTCGCAGACTCCACGTCCGGCTCAGGCGCCCGATACGGCCGCGGAGGCGCGAACAACGCCTCCGCACGCAGTCGCGTCCGCTCCTGCGCGATACGCCTGCGCCGCGCACGCCGCCGCACGACGTGCCGATGCCGGGTGCGGCTGTCGGATGCGGGGCCGCGCCCCGGCCCGCTGGATGCCTGTGCTGTCCGAGACAGTGATCGAAGTGCCATGTCACGAGACGGTAGGCACCCCGCCGCGAACTAGTGGATCTTGGTCAATTCCCGGGGAGAACCGCCCAGTTGTGGATAACTTCGTCACCCACCCCAGTGATCTCCAGGGAATCGAGCCCCGGAAAGAGCCCCGGAACGAGCTCCGGAACGGCCTCCGGACCTACTCCCGAGGCGACACCACCGCACCCAGCAGCCCGGGCCCGGTGTGCGCCCCGATCACGGCCCCGACCTCGCTGACCAACAGCTCGCCCAGGCCCGGCACATGCTCGCGCAGCCAGCCCGCCAGCGCCTCCGCCCGCTCCGGCGCCGCCAGGTGATGCACGGCGATGTCGACCTGCCCGCTGCCCGCGCGCTCGGCGACGATCTCCTGCAGTCGCGCGATCGCCTTGGACGCCGTGCGGACCTTCTCCAGCATCTCGATGCGGCCGCCGTCGAGTTGCAGCAGCGGCTTGACGGCGAGCGCGGAGCCGAACAGCGCCTGCGCCGCCCCGATCCGCCCGCCGCGGCGCAGATAGTCCAGGGTGTCGACATAGAAATACGCGGAGGTGCCCGCGGCCCGCTTCTCCGCCGCGGTCACCGCTTCGTCGACGGTGCCCCCGGCGTCGGCCGCCTCGGCCGCGGCGAGCGCGCAGAACCCGAGGGCCATGGCCACCATGCCGGTGTCCACGACGCGCACGGGGACCGGTGCCTCGCGCGCGGCCAGGACCGCGGCGTCGTACGTCCCGGAGAACTCGGCGGACAGATGCAGCGAGACGATGCCGGTGGCGCCGGACTCGGCGACCCTGCGGTAGGTCTCGGCGAACAGCTCGGGACTGGGTCTCGACGTCGTCACCGAGCGGCGCTTCTGCAGCGCCTCGGCGACCGAGCGGGCGGAGATCTCCGTACCCTCCTCGAGCGCCCGATCGCCCAGGACCACGGTCAGCGGCACCGCCGTGATGCCGTGGCGCTCCATCGTCCGCTGCGGCAGGTAGGCCGTTGAATCGGTGACGATCGCGACATGGCGGGACATGCACCGGAGATTACCCGCCGGGGCCCGTGAGCGGCAGCCCGGCCCCCGGCACCTCCCGGCTCACCGGCCGCCGACCGACGTCCGTCGGCCAGGGATCAAGTCGTGCTCTCGGGGCGGGGCTTCTTCTGCCACGGGTACACGGGGCGCGCCCCTGGCGGAGTGATCGCCTGCCGCGTCGGCTCCTGAACCGTACCCGTCGTCTCGGAGGCCTCCGTGCCGGGCCGGGGCACGTCCTCCGTCGTCCAGTGGCGCAGCGCACCGGCCTCCAGGTCGATCTGCTGGCTGAGCGAGTCCAGGTCGTCGCCGGAGAAGCGGCTGGCCCGGTCGCGGGCCGCGTGCCGCAGCGCGTCGGCGGAGTCCGTGATCTGCTCCGCACGCGCCCGCAGCTCGGGCAGCAGGCGTGCCAGATGGACCTTGTCGGGCTCCCGCTCCAGGCGCTTGAGCTCGTCGTCCAGCTCGTGCCCGTGCGCGCTCAGGCGCTGGAAGAGGCCGATCGACTCCTGGAGCGTGGGGTCCTCGCCCACGCGCGCGTGCAACGCGTCCTGCGTGGCCCGCATGGAGGTGCGCAGCTTCAGCCGCAGCTGTGCCAGCTCGCTGGTCGCTCCGGGCTGGGCGAACGTCCTGGCCCGCAGCGTGGTGTCCTCCACCGCCCGCCGCGCCTGCTCGACCTTGCGGTCCACGCCGCGCTTGGCGGCCCCGACCGCTTTCACCGTCGCGTACGCACCGAGCACGAGGGCCGCGATGAAGATCAGCGCCACGATCACCAGCACAGCTTCCACGGCGCTCCTCCGATTCGTCCGTCCACCCCGTCCGAGCCCACCGGCCCGCTTCTCCACGGTAAACGGAGCGGGCAGGCCGAGGGTTCCAGCGGAACCCCCAACCTGCCCGTAGGGAACAACCCTGAGTGCCTTACGCAGGCACGATGTTCACCAGCTTCGGCGCCCGGACGATCACCTTGCGGATGCCGGCGCCGTCCAGAGCGGCGATGACCTTCTCGTCGGCCAGGGCCACCTTCTCCAGCTCCTCGTCCGAGATCGACGGGGAGACCTCCAGGCGGGCCTTCACCTTGCCCTTGATCTGTACGACGCAGGTCACGGCCTCGTCCACGACGTACTGGGGGTCGGCGACCGGGAAGTCCACGTGGACGACCGATCCGGTGTGGCCCAGCTTGCGCCACAGCTCCTCGGCGACGTGCGGGGCCAGCGGCGCGACCAGCAGGACCAGCCGCTCGGCGACGGAGCGCGGCAGCGGCCCGCCCACCTTGGTCAGGTGGTTGTTCAGCTCGGTGACCTTGGCGATGGCGGTGTTGAACCGCATGCCCTCCAGATCGCCGCGCACCCCGTCGATCGCCTTGTGCAGCGCGCGCAGCATGGCCTCGTCGATGTCGGCCTCGGCAGTGTCCACGACGGTGACCTCGCCGCTCGCCTCGTCGACGATGTTGCGCCACAGGCGCTGCAGCAGCCGGAACTGGCCGACCACCGCGCGCGTGTCCCACGGCCGCGACACGTCCAGCGGGCCCATCGCCATCTCGTACAGGCGCAGCGTGTCCGCGCCGTACTCGGCGCAGATCTCGTCCGGCGTGACCGCGTTCTTCAGGGACTTGCCCATCTTGCCCAGCAGGCGCGAGACCTTTTCGCCCTCGTAGTAGTAAGCGCCGTCGCGCTCCTCCACCTCGGCGGCCGGTACGGCGATGCCGCGTGCGTCCCTGTAGACGTACGCCTGGATCATGCCCTGGTTGAACAGCTTGTGGAACGGCTCGGCCGACGAGATGTGGCCCAGGTCGAACAGCACCTTCGACCAGAAGCGCGCGTACAGCAGGTGCAGCACGGCGTGCTCGGCGCCGCCCACGTACAGGTCGACACCCCCGGTGGGCTGGCCCTCGCGGGGGCCCATCCAGTACTGCTCGATGGCCGGGTCGACCAGCTTCTCGCTGTTGTGCGGGTCCAGGTAGCGCAGCTCGTACCAGCACGAACCCGCCCAGTTGGGCATGGTGTTGGTCTCGCGGCGGTACTTCTTGGGGCCGTCGCCCAGGTCCAGGGTCACGTTGACCCACTCCTGGTTGCGCGACAGCGGCGTCTCGGGCTCGGTGTCCGCGTCGTCCGGGTCGAAGGTCCGCGGGGTGTAGTCGTCGACCTCCGGCAGCTCCAGCGGCAGCATCGACTCGGGCAGCGGGTGGGCGATGCCGTCCTCGTCGTAGACGATCGGGAAGGGCTCGCCCCAGTAGCGCTGGCGGCTGAACAGCCAGTCGCGCAGCCGGAAGTTGACCGTGCCCGCGCCCTTGCCGGTGCGCTCCAGCCACTCGGTGATGCGCGCCTTGGCCTCGACGACGCCCATGCCGTCCAGGCTGATCTGGTCGTTCGACGAGGCGATGATCTTCGCCTCGTAGGAGCCGAACGCGTTCTCCCACGTGTCCGTGTCGGTGCCGCGCCCGTCCGTCGGCTCGACGATGCAGCGGATCGGCAGCTCGAAGGCGCGCGCGAACTCGAAGTCGCGCTGGTCGCCCGCCGGGACGGCCATGATCGCGCCGGTGCCGTAGCCCATCAGTACGTAGTCGGCGATGAAGACCGGGACCTGCTCGCCGTTGACCGGGTTGGTCGCGTAGGCGCCCGTGAAGACGCCGGTCTTGTCCTTCGCCTCGGCCTGCCGCTCGACGTCCGACTTGGCGGCGGCCTGCTTGCGGTACGCGGCGACGGCCTCGGCCGGGGTGGCCTGCCCGCCGGTCCACACCTGGCGCGTGCCCTCGGGCCACGCCGCCGGGACGATCTTCTCGACCAGCTCGTGCTCGGGCGCCAGCACCATGTAGGTGGCGCCGAACAGGGTGTCCGGGCGCGTGGTGAAGACCGTGATGGCGTCGTCCCCGATGGGAAAGTCGACGCGCGCGCCCTCGGAGCGGCCGATCCAGTTACGCTGCTGCAGCTTGATCGCCTCGGGCCAGTCCAGGCCGTCCAGGTCGTCCAGCAGGCGGTCCGCGTAGGCGGTGATGCGCATGTTCCACTGGCGCAGCTTCGCCTTGAAGACGGGGAAGTTCCCGCGCTCGGAGCGTCCGTCGGCGGTGACCTCCTCGTTGGCCAGGACGGTGCCCAGGCCCGGCGCCCAGTTCACGGGCGCGTCGGAGGCGTAGGCCAGGCGGTACTCGCTCAGCACGTCGGCCCGCTCGGTGGCGCTCAGCTCCGTCCAGGAACGGCCGCCGTCGACGGCACGCTCACCGGTCTCGAACTGCTGGACCAGGTCGGCGATCGGACGGGCCTTCTTCAGGTCGTCGTCGTACCAGGAGTTGAAGATCTGCAGGAAGATCCACTGCGTCCACTTGTAGTACTCCGGATCGATCGTGGCGAACGACCGGCGCTTGTCGTGACCCAGGCCCAGGCGGCGCAGCTGCGCCTTCATGTTCTCCATGTTGGCCTCGGTCGACGTGCGCGGGTGGGTGCCCGTCTGCACGGCGTACTGCTCGGCCGGCAGGCCGAACGCGTCGAAGCCCAGGGTGTGCAGCACGTTGTGCCCGGTCATGCGCTGGAAGCGGGCGAAGACGTCCGTGGCGATGTAGCCCAGCGGGTGGCCCACGTGCAGACCCGCGCCCGAGGGGTACGGGAACATGTCCATGATGAACTTCTTGGGCCGGGCGGCGACCTGCGGGTCGCCGGCCAGGTCACCGGTCGGGTTGGGCGCCTCGTACGTGCCGTCGGCGTCCCAGAAGTCCTGCCAGCGTGCCTCGATGTCGGCGGCCATGACCGCCGTGTAGCGGTGCGGCGCGACCGCCGCCTCGACACCGGCGGCGTTATTCGTCTCGCTCATGATCCTCAAAGCTCCATCGATCGTCTCTGCCAGCTGCCCTTGCGCGGGAAATGAAAAAGCCCCTCGCACAGGAGGGGACGCCGCGCCGATTCCGACCACACGCTCAGGGGCGGGTCGGGACTGATCAGCGCGGCTCGCTAAGCAGAAGGCGTACGGCACGCATGGCGTCAGGGTACCGCAGCCCTCGTACGGGCCGCGACGGCGTTCCCGCCGCCCCACCCAGGGCCAAGGGTTACTCCGCGTACCGCCCGCTATCGGGGCAACACAAATACCGGGCGACCTCTAGATAACGGCGAGATAACTCAAACCTCGTACTGGCTGGTATGCGTCGACCTAGAGTGCGGGCTGTGGGACCACTGTGCCGAACCATTCGGAGTCGCCCCCATGAACCCTCGAACCCCTCACACACTGAACTCCCTTCGTACGCCCAGGAGTTCACGCACCTCTGGTAGCAGCCGCCGCGCGACAACGGGGGTGTTGAGCGCGGCGGCCCTCCTGCTCATACCCCTGATCGTGGTCACAGGGAGCGACGCCTTCCGGGCCGCGCTCGACTTCACCACCGGTGTGCTGTCCCTGGTCTCCCTCACGGCGTCCGTCGTGTGGGGTCTGGTCGCCTCTGACCGGCTGTTCCTCACCTCGCGCCAACGGCTGCTCGCCCAGGGCGTCCACCGCGCCACCGCGGTCGCCTCCCTGGGCTTCCTGCTGCTGCACGTCAGCGTGAAGCTGGCCCTCGCCCATGTGACGCTCGTCGAAGCGCTCATCCCCTTCGGGAAGGGCATCACCGGCAGCAGCGGACTGATCGGCCTGGGAGTGCTCGCCGGGATCCTCATGGTGGCCACCGGCGTCACCGGGGCGCTGCGCAGCTCGATGGCGTCTCCGGCCCGGCTCGCGGCCCGCTGGCGCGCGACCCACATGCTCGCCTACCCGGCCTGGTGCCTGGCGCTCGTGCACGGCCTGTACGCGGGGCGCCCGCCGAAGACGTACGTGGTGGTCCTGTACTGCCTGTGCCTGCTCGCGGTCGCCGGCGCCGTGGCGCTGCGGGCGGCGCCGCGGCCGGTCAAGCGCAGGGTCGCGGCGCGGATCCTCGCCCTCCTGGACCCCGCTCCGCGCGTCACCCGTGACACGGGCCGCGGCACTCCCCGGGACCTGACCGAGCAGCCACTGCCCGCTATGGAGACACCGGTTCGCCCGGCTCCGGCACGGACACAGCCGCCGGCACCGGCACCGGCAGGCGTCGGCTTCTCGGCCGCCTACCGTGCCGTCTCCGCCGCCCCACCCAGGGAGTCGCCCCAGCGCTGGCCCGCACCGTCGCCGCCACCTCCGGCCGAGGCGCCGCCCTCCTCGTACGACCCCACGTACGACACGCCCTACGGAGGCACCCCGGCGTACGAAGCCGCCTATGGAGACAGCGGTAGCTACGACATCGCCTATGAAGGCAGCGAGAACCCCACCGAACCGTTCCCCGGGCCCTTCCAGGCACCCGCCTCGGGTGAGCCCTGGACCACGCCCTACGGAGGCACGCAGTGAACACGGCGCTGCCCGACGTCCCCGAGGTCCGCGTCGTCGGACTTCCGCAACTCACCTCGGGGTTCGACCTCGTGGAGCGGCTCGACCTCGACATGCACCTCAAGGTGCACGGCCCGCTCAAGCCGCTGGCGGGCGAGGCGCTCGCCCAGCTCGCCCAGGCGGTGTCGCTGCGCGGCCGCGGCGGGGCGGGCTTCCCCTTCGCCAAGAAGCTGCGCGCGGTCGCCGAGTCGGCGATCAGGCGCGGGGTACGCCCGGTGGTCGTCGTCAACGGCAGCGAGGACGAGCCCGCCTGCCGCAAGGACACCGTCCTGCTCAACCGGGCCCCGCACCTGATCCTGGACGGCGCGCTCCTGGTCGCCGAGGCGCTCGGGGCGCGCACCCTCGTCGTGGGCGTGACCCGCGACTCCACCGAGGCCTCGATGCAGGCGGCCCTCGCCGAGCGCGGCCTGACGAACCGACGTAACGCGCCACTACGCGCGCGCGTGCAGCGCAATCCCGTGCGCATGGTCACCGGAGAGTCCTCGGCCCTGATCCGCTCGGCCGACGGCGGCCCGCCGATGCCGCCGGGCCGCAAGGTGCGCGCCTCCGACTCCGGAGTGGGCGGCGCACCCACCCTCCTGTCGAACGCGGAGACCTTCGCCCAGCTCGCCGTCGCCGCCCGCACGGGGCCCGAGCGCTACTGCCGCACGGGCCTGCACGACGAGCCCGGCACCGTCCTGCTGACGCTCTCCGGCGCCGTCGCACGCCCCATGGTCCTGGAGGTGCCCTCCGGCGTCCCGCTGCGCTACGTGCTCCAGCTCGCGGGTGCTCCCCCACTCCCCCAGGGCGTCCTCACCGGCGGCTATCACGGCAAGTGGCTGGACGGCGTCGGCGCTCAGGACGCGATCGTCTCCCGGGCCTCCTTGGAGGCGTGCGGCGGCGCTCTGGGCGCGGGCGCGATCCTGCCGATCGGCCCCGACACCTGCCCGCTCGGCGAGGCCCTGAAGGTGGCGCAGTGGCTGGCCGCGGAGAGCGCCGGCCAGTGCGGGCCCTGCTATCTCGGGCTTCCGGCGGCGGCCCGCGGCCTGGAGGACGTCCTGAACGGCGGTGGCCCGACCGCCCTGGAGGCGCTGCGCGAGGTCACGCGCGCGGTGAAGCGGCGTGGGGCGTGCAAGCACCCGGACGGTTCGGCGGCGTTCATCGAGTCGACGATCTCGGCGTTCACGGACGACCTGGCGGCGCACGTCCTCGGCGCGGGCTGCGGCCGCCCCGTGCGCGGGGTGCTGCCGCTGCACGCCGAGGCACCGGCGGGCGCGGCCCCCAGCGGCAAGCGGCTCGCCGTCGACTGGACCTTGTGCCAGGGCCACGGCCTGTGCGCGGACATCGTGCCGGAGCTGATCCAGCTGGGCCCTGACGGCTTCCCCGCGGTCGCGGAGGCTGCGGTGCCGCGCTACTCGGAGGCGAGCGCCGTACGCGCCGTACGCCGCTGCCCCGCGCTGGCTCTGCGCATCGACCAGGACGCGGCGGCGCTGCCGCCCGGCCCGGCACCGCGGCCCGCGCTCCCACCGGGCCGCAGCCGCGCCCGTAGGTAGGCATGCAAGAGGGCGGGCCATCCGAATCGGATGGCCCGCCCTCAACTGCTGTGGAGCTAAGGAGAATTGAACTCCTGACCTCCTGCATGCCATGCAGGCGCTCTACCAACTGAGCTATAGCCCCTTGCTTTGTCCGCTCGGCTTCCCTGTCGGTTTCCCCGGCGGCGACGCCAACATTACACGGTCACCCAGGTGCATCACCAAATCGTTTCCCATCTGACCCCCTCTGTGGGGAAAGAGGACGGATAGGGCCACTACTGTCGCCTGTCGTGACCGTGCTCGTCCTGCCCCGCACCCATCGCCGTGTGCCCGCAGCCCTGGGCGTCTGCCTGCTCTCCTTCGCGGGCTTCTGGGTCGCTCAGCGCGCCGCCCATGTCTCGATGATCGACTTGATGGTCTACCGGGCGGAGGGCGCGACCGTCAGAGCGGGGGGCGACCTGTATGCGCTGCGCGCGACGCACGCCGGGCTGCCCACCACGTATCCGCCCTTCGCCGCGCTGCTGTTCGCGCCGCTGACGCTGCTGGACGTCGCCACCATGCGCGCCGCGGCGACCGTCGCGAACCTCGTTCTGCTGGTCGCCTTCGTGCAGCTGTCCTTGCGGCTCGCGGGGCGCCACGCGCGCGTGGAACACGCTCTGTGGGTGGCTGCCGGTGCCGTGTGGTGCGAGCCGGTGTGGACGACGCTGCGCTACGGGCAGGTCAATCTCCTGCTCGCCGTGCTGGTGCTGTGGGATCTGACCCGGCGCCCCGGGCACCGCTGGGCGGGTGTGGGCATCGGGGTGGCGGCGGCGATCAAGCTGACGCCGGCCCTGTTCGCCGTCTTCCTGCTGGGTACGGGGATCGCGCTGGCGGTGACCGGGCGCGGGGCCTGGCGGCCTTGGCTGCGGCACGCGTGCGTGGCCGCGGCTTCGTTCGCCGGTGCCACCGTGCTCACCGCAGCCGTCCTGCCGCACGACTCGCACCGCTTCTGGACCCGGATGGTGTTCGAGGCGAGCCGGGTGGGGCACGCCGAGGACACGGCGAACCAGTCGCTGCGCGGCGTCCTGGCGCGCCTGCTGCACACCGGCGACCCGGGTCCGTGGTGGGCCCTGACCGCCGTCCTGACTGGCGTACTCGGGCTCGCGGTCGCCGTCGCCGCGGCGTTGCGCGAGCGACGGGCCCAGGCCGTCGTCGCCTGCGCGGCGACCGCGCTCCTGATCAGCCCGGTGTCGTGGTCGCACCACTGGGTGTGGTGCGTGCCGCTGGTCCTCCTGGTGTGGGAGTCGGGCCGCCCCCGGATCGCCGCCTTGACGGCGGTGCCGTTCTGCACGTACGCCCTGTGGTGGGTGCCGCACACCTCTGGCCGGCACGAACTGCACCAGAACAGTGGGCAGTTCGTGCTGTCGGCGCTCTACGTAGGTGTGGCGTACGCCTTCTTGCTGTGCGCCGGGATCAGGCTGTGGCGAACGAGTAGAACCGCTTGAGGGTGCAGTGCTCGTCCAGGAGGCGGCCGTAGATCGGCTCGCCCTCCAGTTCCCGATAGGTCTCGATCGGGTCGCCCTTTATGATCAGCGCCCGCGCGCACTCCTCGCACCAGTACTGGTAGTCCGGGTTCACGGGCTCCATGTCGCGCACGATGGGCGTACCACTGCCGCACCAGTCGCACTTTCTCCTGTGTGACCCCATGTCGATCTGCTCAGCTCCAGCTGTGGCCGCAGGCCGTGCACACGTACGAGATCCCGCCGTTGTCACCCAGCATCTGGGCGACATGGGAGGAGCCGCAGGACGGACAGTTGAGAAGAAGCGGGGCATTTGTGCCGGAGACGGGCTCGACGGGTGCCACGGCCAGGCCGAGGAGGTGATCGGCCTCCTCAGTGATGCTCAAGGGCATCGCGCACTCCCTCCCGTCGGGCCGTCTTCGTCGGTCGGACGCAGCCCTCTTCCGGCCGTCCGATTCTGCCACGGCCGGAGCAATACGGTCAGCGACGCATGCGTACCAGTCCGGATACGGCACCCAGAGCCGCCACCCCGGCCAGCGCATAGGCGCATACAAGGAGCGCGTCCGCAGAGGTATACGCCCCTGGAGCCCCGGACGACTCAATCCGGTTGAGGAAAAGTGTCCCGAAAGCGGCGACGCCGATGAGCTGGCCCAGCTGCGTCACCGTGGCGAGCAGCCCGCTGGCGTCGGCCGCGTCCTCGGGCCGCACCGTCGCGAGGGCCCTGGTGAGCGTCGGGCTGAAGCCGAGGGCGAGCCCGGTACCGATCACCACGAAGGAGACATAGAGCCACCCGCCTCCGTCGCCCCCGCCGTGCAGCGCGAGCCCGGTGCCGAGCGCCCCGGCCGCCACGAGCCCGAACCCGCCCGGGACCAGGGCCTGTTGCCACCGCGCGGGCCAGCGCCGCCAGGTCATCCCGACCGCGCCGAACACGACGGCGGTGGGCGCGAAGGTCAGTCCCGCGCGCAGCGCGCTGTAGCCGAGGCCGCCCTGGATGTGCAGGGTCAGTACGAAGAGATAGCCCGCGTTGACCGCCATCACGGCCAAGATGCGCAGGACGGCCAGGCCGATCCCGGGCACCCGCAGCACCCTCGGGGCGATCAGCGGTGCGCCGCCACGCCGCGCGAGCGCGGACTCGTACCCGCAGAACAGGGCGAACAGCACGGCGGACAAGGCCAGGCACAGCCAGGACCACAGCGGCCAGTCCTCCTCCTGACCGAGCACGAGCGGGACGGTGAGCAGGGAGACCGAGCCGCCGAGCAGCACGAGCCCCGGCAGGTCGAGCGGCCGCGCCCGGCCCTCGCGCCCGGCGCCGTCGCGCGGCAACTCCCGCCCCCCGAGGGCGAGAAGGGCCACGCCGACCGGCACGTTCACCAGGAACACGGACCGCCAGCCCGTGCCGAACAGGTCGGCGCTGATCAGGAATCCGGCCAGCACCTGCCCGGCCGCCGCGCCCACGGCGATCACCGCGGCGTACGCGCCGAGCGCCTTGGTGCGGGCCTCGCCCGTGAAGTTGCGCTGGATGAGGCTGAGCACCTGCGGGATCATCAGCGCGGAGCCCGCGCCCTGCAGCATGCGGAAGGCGATCAACTCGCCGCTGCTCTGCGCAAGACCGCACGCCAGCGACGCCGCGGTGAACACGGCGAGCCCGCCGAGCACGGCCCTGCGGTGCCCGAACAGGTCGCCGAGCCGCGCGCCGGTGATCAGCAGCACGGCGTACGTGATGGTGTACCCGGCGACGACCAGCTGCAGCGCCGCGCCGGACGCGTGGAGGTCGGTGCGGATCGTGGGGGCGGCGACGTTCACGATGAAGACGTCGAGGACCGCCATGAACTGCACGGTCAGCACCACCGCGAGCAGCCGCCCGCGACCGATCGCAGGACGGTTGTCAGTGCCAGGAGCTTTACTGGATCCAGGAGTTGGGGAGTGCGGACTTTCCGGGACGGTTGTCGTCATGCATCGAGCGTGACGGCAATCGGATACGGGTAACGAGAGCCCGCTGGTGCTGGTACTGGCACCACCCGGTTCGCGCCTTCCGGGGCGCGGCACCGAAGTCGAGCATGGGGGATGTGACGACGATGACCGCAACGGACCGCCGCAGGCCGAGGCCCGAGCTGGCCGCGTTTCTGCGAGGCCGCAGGGCGCGGGTGACCCCGCAGGACGTGGGCATGCCCGCGGGCCCGCGCAGGCGCACGCCCGGCCTGCGCCGCGAGGAGGTCGCGCAGCTCTCCGGCGTCGGCGTCACCTGGTACACGTGGCTCGAGCAGGGCCGCCCGATCAACGCTTCGCCGCAGGTCCTGGACGCGGTGGCCCGCACCCTGCGGCTCGACCTGCCGGAGCGCGAGCACCTGTACCACCTGGCGGACGTGCCGTTCGCGCCCACCCGCGAGGAGGCCGAACAGTCGGTGGCCCCCGAGGTGCAGGGCATCCTCGACTCCATGGAGCCGTTGCCCGCGGTCGTGTACAACAGCCGGTTCGACCTGCTGGCGACGAACGCCGCCTACCGGGCCCTGTTCATCCTCGCGCCCGAGACGCTCCCCCGGGTGCCCAATGCGCTGCGCACGCTCTTCCTGGTCCCCGACAAGACCTGCCCCCTGGTCCACCGGGAGGCGGAACTGCCGATGATGGTCGCGACCCTGCGCTCCGCATACGGACGTCATGTGGGCGAGCCGGCCTGGGAGCGCTTCATACGCGAGCTGGCGGCGGCCAGCCCCTACTTCGCCGAACTGTGGGAGAGCGGCGACGTGGCGCCCCCGGGTTCCCGCGTGAAGACGTTCCGGTGCCTCGTCCCGTCCGGCGAGACAACAGGCGAGCTGCGGATGACGTCGACGTCCCTGTCGATCGACGGAATGCCGGAGTGCCGGATCGTCGTGTACTCCCCCGCGGACGACGAGACCCGCGCCCACCTGGCGTCTTCGGGCAGCAAAGCAGGTTCGGGCAGCAAGGCAGGCTCGGGCAGCAAAACAGGCAACGAAAAATCCCGCCCCTGACGGGACGGGATCTTCGATGAATCCTGGTGATTCCTGTGGAGCTAAGGAGAATTGAACTCCTGACCTCCTGCATGCCATGCAGGCGCTCTACCAACTGAGCTATAGCCCCTTGCGTTCTTCCGCCTCCGCTTTCCGCGGCGGCCGAACAAGAAGAACTTTAGCCTGCGACCTGCCAGAAAGTGAAATCCGGTCCCCGCGGCCCGCGGGGACCGGCTCGGGCGACGCTAGTCGTCGTCGCCGAGGACCGGCTCGGGCAGCGTGCCCGCGTTGTGCTCGAGCAGGCGCCAGCCGCGCGCGCCCTCGCCGAGGACGGACCAGCAGCAGTTCGACAGACCGCCGAGCCCCTCCCAGTGGACGGACTCGAGACCCAGGAGGCGACCGATGGTGGTGCGGATGGTGCCGCCGTGGCTGACCACGACCAGCAGACCGCCGTCCGGCAGCTTGTCCGCGTGCCGCAGCACGACGGGCGCCGCGCGGTCGGCGACCTCGGTCTCCAGCTCGCCGCCGCCGCGGCGCACGGGCTCGCCGCGCTTCCACGCGGCGTACTGCTCGCCGAAGCGCGCGATGATCTCCTCGTGCGTGAGGCCCTGCCACTCGCCGGCGTACGTCTCGCGCAGGCCCTCGTCGTGGCTGACCTCGAGGCCCGTCAGCGCCGCCAGCTCGCCGGCCGTGTGCGCCGCGCGCTTGAGGTCGGAGGCCACGATGGCGTCCGGCTTCAGCGAGGCGAGCAGCCGGGCGGCGCGCTTGGCCTGGGCGACGCCCGTCTCGGTCAGCTCGATGTCCGTGCTGCCCTGGAAGCGGCGCTCCAGGTTCCAGGACGTCTGGCCGTGCCGCCACAGGACGACGCGGCGGCCCCGCTGCCCGGGCCCGCCGGTCAACGCAGCTCCTCGGCCTCGGCCTCTGCCTCGGCCTGCTGGGCGTGCTCCTGGCCCTTGCCCCGGGTCGCCTTGGCGTCGGCGGGCAGGTCCAGCTCGGGGCAGTCCTTCCACAGGCGCTCGAGGGCGTAGAAGACGCGCTCCTCGGAGTGCTGGACGTGGACGACGATGTCGACGTAGTCGAGCAGGATCCAGCGAGCGTCGCGGTCGCCCTCGCGGCGGACCGGCTTGGCGCCGAGCTCCTTGTTCAGGCGCTCCTCGATCTCGTCGACGATCGACTTGACCTGGCGGTCGTTGGGCGCGGAGGCCAGCAGGAAGGCGTCCGTGATGGACAGCACGTCGCTGACGTCGTAGGCGATGATGTCGTGCGCGAGCTTGTCGGCGGCCGCCTGGGCGGCGACGTTGATGAGCTCGGTGGAGCGGTCAGTGGCGGTCACTACAAGGCTTTCGGTCGGCGGGCAGATCCGGTCGGATCCGTTCAGAGTCCCCCGGACTGTCCCTGAGTGGGCCCTCACGGGGTACCTCAAGGGTCTCACGGACCGCCGCGCGCCCTCACGGCATTACCGGTGGCCCCGGCCCGCACGGGTTCCGGGGCCACCAGGAGGTCACTTGCCGGTGTAGTCCTGCCCGAGGACCACGGCCACGTCCGCGTTCGCGGCGGTCTTGCCCTTCTTGACCGCCGAGGTCGGCAGGCCGAGCGTCTTGGCGACCTCGACCGCGTCCTGCTTGCGGGCGTCGTCGGCGTACGTCACCTGGGAGGCGGTCGCGGTGGTGCCGGTGCCGCCCTCGACGTAGGTGTAGCCGCCGTTGACCAGGGTGACCCGGGCCTTCTCCGTGCGGGCCTTGTCGCCGGTGGCGTTCTTGATGGCGACGCGCAGCGAGTCGCCCTGGGCCGGGGCCTTCACGGTGCCGCCGAGGACGTCCTTGACCACGGAGTTCGCGGCGGCCTCGGTGAGCGTGCCGTTCTGCTGGACCGGGAGCAGGGCGGTCTTGTAGTCGCCCTCCTTGGCCCGGTCGGCGAGCTTGGCGAGGAAGGCGCCGAGGTCCTTCTCGGTCAGCGGGGGCTCGATGATCTGCGCGAGCGTCTGCACGGTGACCGTCGCGGCCTGCGGGTCGGACGACAGCTTGCGCAGCACGCCCTGCATGACCTGTCCGAACCGCATGAGCTGCGCCGTCGCGGCCTCGCCCTTGCCCTGGTACGTGGCGTACGCCACAGCCATCGGGCCGCTGAGCGTCTGGGCCGCGCCCTTGTGGACGAGGGTCGTGCCCTTCTTGCTCGGGTCGGGCACGTCCGTGTTCGTGTCGATGTCGATGTTGCCGACGAGTTCGACGAGGTTGCTGAGGAAGGGGGTGTCGAGCCGCCAGGTGCCTTCGATGTCGGTGCCGAGGAGGGTGTCGAGGGAGTCGCCGGTCCCGGAGGAGCCGTTGTCCTCGACGGACTTGCCGAGGGTCGTGGCGGTTCCGTTCTCGTCCGTCAGGGCAAGGGAGTTGGGCAGCAGGACGGTGGTGCCCTGCTTGGTGGTGGTGTTGTTCACGAGCAGCGCCGACGAGGTGGCGCCGCCCTTGGTGTTGTGGAGCTGGACGACGATGACGTCACGGTTCTGCGGGCCGGTCGCGTCCGCGCCGCCGCCCTTCGCGTCGCTCTTCGACAGGAACGGCAGCTTGTCCGCGTACCAGAGGTAGCCGACGCCGCCGGCCAGGCACAGGGCGAGGACGACGACGAGCGCGACGACCCGGTTGCGGCCGCGGCGCCTCGCCTCCTCGCGGCGCTCGCTGCGCGACTCGGTGAACTTCAGCCAGTCGATGACGTCTTCGGAGTTCTCGTCCGGTTCCTCCACGAACGAGAACTGCTCGGTGCGGTAGTCCCGGTCACGGTCCGGCTCGGCCGCGGGCTGCTGCGGCGGCGGTGCCTGCTGCGGGATGTAGGCGGTCGCCTGCTCTGCCTGGCGAGGTGCCTGCCGGGGTGCCTGCCGGGGTGCCTGCTGAGGCGCATGGTGCGGCGCCTGATGCGGTGCCTGCTGCGGTGTCTGCTGTGCGACGCGGGGCTGCTCGCCGGTCCCGGTGCCCTGACCGTACGGGTCGTAGCCACCGCCGTGAGGGCCGTACGAGTCGTAGGAGCCGTAGGGGTCGTACGACTGCGCGGGCGGCTGCTGCGGCGGGGCGGGCGGCACCGGTGGCTGCTGCCCGGTCGCGTACGGGTCGTAGCCGTATCCGTACGCTGTGTTCTGCGCGGGCTGCTCGTACGACGGCGCTTGCTGGACCTGCCGGTAGACCGGCTGGCCGAACTCGTCGTAGCCGACCAGCTCGTAATTCTCGTTGCGCTGGTCGTAACCGTCGTAGCGGTCGTTCACCGATGCCCCTCTCGGCGGTGCAGGGTCATTCGCCCCGGTACAGCTGGCGTTTGTCGATGTAGCGCACCACACCGTCCGGCACCATGTACCAGATGGGGTCGCCCTTGGCGACTCTGTCACGGCAGTCCGTGGAGGAGATCGCGAGTGCGGGCACCTCGACGAACGAGACGCCGTCCTCCGGCAGTCCGGGGTTGGTCAGGGTGTGACCGGGCCGGGTGACGCCGATGAAGTGTGCCAGGGAGAAGAGCTCTTCGGTGTAACGCCAGGTGAGGATCTGGCTCAGGGCGTCCGCGCCCGTGATGAAGAAGAGGTCCGTGTCCGGATTGAGCGCGCGCAGATCGCGCAGCGTGTCCGTGGTGTACGTGGGTCCGCCGCGGTCGATGTCGATGCGGCTCACCGAGAACTGCGGGTTCTCGGCGGTCGCGATGACCGTCATCAGATAACGGTCCTCGGCCGGGGACACCTTCTTGTCGCTCTTCTGCCACGGCTGCCCGGTCGGCACGAACACCACCTCGTCGAGATGGAACTGCGCGGCGACCTCACTGGCCGCCACCAGGTGTCCGTGGTGGATCGGGTCGAACGTTCCGCCCATGACGCCGAGGCGTCGCTTGGTCGGTGAGGACCACTCGTGATCCGGGCCGCCGGCCGGGCTGTTGACCGGGCCGGTAGGCATGTCCTGCGCTCCCATGCGAGCAGAGCCTACTGGCCCGATCCGAGTGCTACGTCGGTGGTACGCCGTGAAGGCTCAGCGGTCGCGGTTGAAGCGGGTCACGATCCACAGCAGCAGAAGCAGGATGATGAAGGCGGCGCCACCCGTCATGTAGGGGCTGATGCTCTCGTGGTTGCCGCCGTGCTCGCCGCCCTCGGCAGCGAGAGTGGCCAGCTGGGCAGCGGAAGCGTGGAGGCTCATCTTCAGCAGGACCTATCCGGTGTGGGATCGGGACAGAGATTTCTGACCCATCGTAAGCGGGGGCCCTCACGGCGCTCACGCCGACTCTGCCGTACAGCCGCACAAACCCGGCTCTAGTCGTCGCGCTTGTAGCCGCGCAGCAGGAACCAGGCGAGGAACAGGGCGCCGAGCACACCGACGATCAGCACGATGCGCAGCAGATTGCCGGGCCCCTGATCGGACGCGACGGCGCTGATGACGTGATCGATGTGATCGATGTTGTGATCCATGACGGTTCGCTCCTTCTGTGTGCTGCCTCGCCACGGTATCTCCGCCTAGGGTGGGATCCATCTCGGGGGCAGGACCGTTGGACGTATACCGACCGACGTTGAGCGACTGACGCAGACCGACAGCCGACATGGGGGGCCGCATGCCCGACGTACCGAACGAAGAGCACGAGAACGTACCCAGCAGGCAGCGCAGGCGATTCCCCGGGATCTCGTCCCGCGCGTACGAACACCCCGCGGACCGCTCGGCCCTGGTGGCCCTGCGCAAGCTCACCGGGTTCGACACGGTCTTCAAGGCGCTGAGCGGGCTGCTGCCCGAGCGCAGCCTGCGGCTGCTGTTCCTGTCCGACTCGGTGCGCGTCTCCGACGAGCAGTTCGCGCATCTGAACGCGATGCTGAAGGACGCCTGCGACATCCTGGACCTGGAGAAGGTCCCGCCGATGTACGTCAATCAGGACCCCCAGCCGAACGCGATGTGCATCGGCCTCGACGAGCCGATCATCGTCGTCACGACCGGTCTCGTGGAGCTGCTCGACGAGGAGGAGATGCGGGCGGTCGTCGGCCACGAGGTGGGCCACGCGCTGTCCGGGCACTCGGTCTACCGGACGATACTGCTGTTCCTGACCAGCCTCGCGCTCCGCGTCGCGTGGATCCCGCTGGGCAACCTCGCGATCATGGCGATCGTGACGGCGCTGCGCGAGTGGTTCCGCAAGTCCGAACTGTCGGCGGACCGCGCCGGGTTGCTGGTCGGCCAGGACCTCAAGGCGTCCATGCGCGGCCTGATGAAGATCGCGGGCGGCAATCATCTGCACGAGATGAACGTGGACGCGTTCCTCAAGCAGGCCGAGGAGTACGAGGCGGGGGGCGACCTGCGCGACTCGGTGCTGAAGATCCTGAACGTGATGCCGCGTTCGCACCCGTTCACCACCGTGCGCGCCGCCGAGTTGAAGAAGTGGTCGGAGACCCGCGACTTCCAGCGGCTGATGGACGGGCACTACCCGCGCCGCAGCGAGGACAAGGACACGAAGGTGACCGACTCGTTCCGTGAGTCGGCCTCGCACTACACGGACCACGTGAAGAACTCGAAGGACCCGCTGATGAAGCTGGTCAGCGACATCGCGGGCGGCGCGGGCGACATCGGCGGCCGGGTCCGGCGCGGCTTCGGCAACTTCGGTGGCGGAGGCGGCGGCAACAACGGAAACCACGGCACCACCGAGGACGAGTAACTCCCGCTGCTGGACAGGCTGTTGTCAGAGGCGGCCTGTTGCCAGAGACGGCCGGTTGTCAGACGGCCGGTTGTCAGACGGCCGGTTGGGCACTGGACGCGAGCGCCCCGCACAGCGCGGACGCGGTCGCGCTTCCCGTCGCGTACGGGTCGGTGCCCGCCGGTCCTTCCTTCTTGGCCGTCTGCCCCGCGAGCAGCGGATGCAGTTGTGCGGCGGAGTCCGTGGAGCAGGCGAGCGGTCCCGCCTGGAGGTACGACACGAGGACCTCGGCCTGGTGGTTGCGCAGGTCCTCGCGGTCGAAGCGGAAGTGCAGCTCGCGCCGGACCGTGAACAGGGAGGCCCGCGCGTCCGCGTGGGCGCCCGCGGGCCGCAGGGCGTAGACGAAGGTGTGGTTGGAGACCACCTCGAGGCTTTCGGCGTCCTCGCTCTCCACCGCGTTCAGGGTGCCGCGGACGCGGATGTGCGGGTCGGCGAGCTCGGCCTGTGCCGGGTCGAAGCGGACCACCCAGCCGGTCGCCGCGTGCCGCCCGTCCGCGACCGGATGCTCCATGCTCTGGTCGAACTGGACGAACTGCTGCGGGTCGACGAGCGTCCGCACGGCCCGCAGGTCACCGGCGGAGCCGCCGGCCAGCACGTCCGGGTCGAGCGAGGAGTCGACGAGGTAGTCCTTGGCCGTGGTCAGCGCGGCGACGACCTGGCTGTCGGAGAAGTGCTCGGTGCGCGCCGGGTTCGCCGGCAGCTCGATGCCCTTGGCCAGCTGTCCGAACGTGGCGGCCGGGCTGTGCGCGTACAGCTCCTCGACCGAGACCGCGCCCGGCACCGCGCCGGTCGGGGCGAGCGGTATCACGGTCATCCGCAGCGGCTCGGTCTGCCGGGACGCCGGTGTCGAGCGGTACGGGCTGCGCACCCCCATGTAGATCGCGGTGCCGAAGGCGATGGCGATCAGGACGACGAGGATGACGGCCTGCCGGGTCAGACCGCGGCGCAGGGCCGGGGTGCGGCGGACGGCGGGCGCGTGGTCGGCGATGCGCTCCTGCGCGGAGAACTCCTGGAGGCGGGCAGCCCGCACGAACGACTCGTCGAACACGACGGATCGGTATTCGTCCTCGCTCCCGCCACCACCGCCGGGGCCGCCTTCCGGTGTCCCCTCCGGTGGTTCTGCTGGCCCGCCCATACCTTCAGGGTAGGTCTCCGGGACCCCAGGTAAACGCCCTGGTGCACGACAAGTTCCGACAGCTGCGCGCGGGAGGGCTCACGGGGTCCGCGGGACGGCCGAAACCGCAGGCTGCGAGTAGTCGGCGGAGGCCGAGGGCGGACCCGGGATGCTCTTCTCCAGTTCCGTCGTCGCGGGCGGCGGTACCTGGTCCGAGCGGCCCGACGAGGCGCCCCGGTAGACCGCGGTGAAGGCGAGCGCGACCATGCCGATGCCCATGAGCAGCGCGAGTGCCCAGGCGACGGGCCTGCGCCAGCGGGCCATGGCCGAGTGCGGGCCGCTCCTGCCGTCGCGGCCGAGCTCTTCCTCGTACAGGTCGTCCACGTCGTCGAGGGCGCGGCCGAAACCGCTCGCGCCGCCCGGTCCGAACCCGTCGGCGTCCTCGTAGAAGTCGTCCGCGTTGTCAGGGGAGCGGCGTATGCGTGCCCTGCGGGCCTCGGCCTCCTGGGCCTCGGCGCGGGCCTGCGCCGCGGCGAGCAGGCGCTCGACCGCGGTCGGCTCATGGACTTCGGCAGCCTTCACGAAGTCCTCGTCGAAGACCACGGAGGCGAACTCTTCGTCCCAGCCCCCGCGGTCGTGGTCGTCGTCGGGCTCCCAGCCGTCAGGAAACGGCCCGCCCCCCACGTCCTCCGGCACCCGTCCAGAGTAGACCGGAGGGGTCAATTTGGGCAGACGGTAAGGGGATTCACCTCACAAGACGCTGCTTAACGGGTGTGGCCGTCGCCGGTGACGATGTACTTGGTGCTCGTCAGCTCCGGGAGTCCCATGGGGCCGCGGGCGTGCAACTTCTGTGTGGAGATGCCGATTTCGGCGCCGAAGCCGAACTGGCCGCCGTCGGTGAACCGCGTCGAGGCGTTCACGGCGACGGTCGTGGAGTCGACGAGCTGGGTGAAGCGGCGGGCCGCCGCCTGCGAGGTCGTGACGATGGCCTCGGTGTGCCCGGAGGACCACAGCCGGATGTGCTCGACGGCCTTGTCGAGGTCGTCGACGACGGCGGCCGCGATGTCGTACGAGAGGTACTCGGTCTCCCAGTCGTCGGGGGTCGCCTCGACGACGGTGGCCTTGCTCTGACCTGCGTACGCGAGGACGCGCGGGTCCGCGTGGACGGTGACGCCCGCGTCGGCGAGCGCGTCGAGGGCGCGCGGCACGAACGCGTCGGCGATGTCCTGGTGCACGAGCAGCGTCTCGGCCGCGTTGCAGACGGAGGGGCGCTGCGCCTTGGAGTTGATCAGGATGTCGATCGCCATGTCGATGTCGGTGTCGGCGTCCACGTAGACGTGGCAGTTGCCGGTGCCGGTCTCGATGACGGGGACGATCGAGTTCTCGACGACGTTCTTGATGAGCGATGCGCCACCGCGCGGGATCAGGACGTCGACCAGGCCGCGGGCGCGCATCAGCTCGGTGACCGAGTCGCGGCCCTCGCCGGGCACGAGCTGGATCGCGTCGGCGGGCAGGCCGCTGCCGCCGACGGCGTCGCGCAGCACGCGCACGAGTGCGGTGTTCGACTCGTACGCGGAGGAACTGCCGCGCAGGAGCACGGCGTTGCCCGACTTGAGGCAGAGGGCGGCCGCGTCCACCGTGACGTTCGGCCGGGCCTCGTAGATGATGCCGACGACGCCGAGCGGGACGCGGATCTGGCGCAGGTCGATCCCGTTCGGGAGGGTGTTGCCGCGCACGACCGTGCCGACCGGGTCGGGCAGGGCGATGACGTCGCGCACGTCGGAGGCGATGGCCCGCACGCGCTCCGGGGTCAGGGTCAGCCGGTCGATGATCGACTCGCTGGTGCCGGCCTCGCGGGCGCGGGCGATGTCCTTGGCGTTGGCCTCGACGATCTCTGCCGTACGGACTTCGAGGGCGTCGGCGATCGCGGCCAGGGCGTCGTCCTTCTCCGCGCGTGGCAGAGCGGCGATGTCGTTGGCTGCGGCGCGGGCGCGGTACGCGGCCTGCGTGACCGGGGTCATCGAGTCGTACGGGTTGAGCGAGAGCGACGTCATGCTTCGCAGGGTAGTCGCCGACGGGGTGGGTTCCGATGGTGTTTCGGGGGGTGAGACATGGCCGAAAACGGATCGGTTCGGGAGTGGTTCTGTTTCTTCCCGACCGACCCGGGTGACCGGACTCGGCAGCCGTGTGCCCGAGTCAGAACGGGTGGACGCCCACCGGTGTCGCCGGCAGCGGTCCGAAGCCCTCCGCGATCCGGTGGTGGTAGGTCTGGCGGTCGATGACCTCGAGGCCGACGATCTCCCAGGGCGGGAGCTGCGACGTCTGGCGGTGCTCGCCCCACAGGCGCAGGGCGACCGCCGCCGCGTCGTGCAGGTCCCGGGCCTCTTCCCAGTAGCGGATCTCCGCGTGGTCGACGGCGTAGCGGCTGGTCAGCAGGAAGGGGTGGTCGTGAGCGAGCTGTTCGAGGCCTCGGCGCACCTCGGCGAGGGGAGTCTCGGCACCGGAGACGCTGAGCGTGATGTGCCACAGGCGGGGGCCTTCTTCAGCCACCGTGGTTCCCTCCGGCGACGTCTCCTCCTCGTACGCGTCCCCGGCGGCCACGCTGGTCAGTGCCCGATCCGCCGACCCTCGGGACCCCTTGGACGGTGTCCCCGGGCGCGCTCGTCTCACGACGGCCTCCTTTGCGCAATGGTCGTGCGGAACTTCCCCTGCATGAATCCCTGCATCAAGAGTTGACCAGGCCACGAGGCCTCATGGGGTGCTTTTGGGGAAGGTCCCCCTCGGGTGGCAGGCTTTCGGCCGTTTACACAGGGGTTTCGAAGGCGGGCGGGCGCAGATCACGCCTTCAGGAGGACCAGGTCGTCCCTGTGTACGACTTCGCGTTCGTAGGCGGGACCGAGGTCGCGGGCGAGCTCCCGTGTTGAACGGCCGATCAGCTGCGGGATCTCCTTGGCGTCGAAGTTCACCAGGCCGCGGGCAACGGCGCGGCCGCTCTCGTCGCGCAGCTCGACGGGGTCCCCCGCGCTGAACTCGCCCTCCACTGCGGCGATTCCGGCGGGCAGCAACGACGTGCGCCGCTCGACCACGGCCCGCACGGCACCCGCGTCGAGGGTGATCGCGCCCTGCGGGGTGGACGCGTGCTGCAGCCAGAGCAGCCGGTCGGCGCTGCGCCGGCCCGTGCGGTGGAAGTACGTACCGGTGTCGCGGGCGGCGAGCGCGGCGGAGGCGCCCGAGGCCGAGGTGAGCACGACGGGGATGCCGGCGGCCGCGGCGATCGAGGCGGCCTCGACCTTGGTGACCATGCCGCCGGTGCCGACGCCCGCCTTCCCGGCGGAGCCGATCTTGACGTGCGCTATGTCGGCGGGGCCGCGCACCTCGGTGATGCGGGAGGTGCCGGGCTTGGACGGGTCGCCGTCGTAGAGGCCGTCCACGTCGGACAGCAGCACGAGCAGGTCCGCGTGGACGAGGTGGGCGACGAGGGCGGCGAGCCGGTCGTTGTCGCCGAAGCGGATCTCGTCGGTGGCGACCGTGTCGTTCTCGTTCACGACCGGGAGGGCGCCCATGGCCAGGAGCTGGTCGAGGGTGCGCGAGGCGTTGCGGTGGTGGGCGCGGCGGGCCATGTCGTCGCTGGTGAGGAGGACCTGGCCGACGCGGACGCCGTAGCGCGCGAAGGACGCGGTGTAGCGGGCGACGAGGAGGCCCTGGCCGACGCTGGCCGCGGCCTGCTGGCGGGCCAGGTCCTTGGGGCGGCGGGTCAGGCCGAGCGGGGCGAGTCCGGCGGCGATGGCACCGGAGGAGACCAGGACGATCTCCTTCTCACCCCCGGAGCGGTGCTTCGCCAGGACGTCGACGAGTGCGTCCACGCGGTCCGCGTCCAGGCCCCCCGCGGCCGTGGTGAGCGACGACGATCCGACCTTGACCACGATCCGGCGCGCTTCCGCGACGCCTTGCCTGCCCTGTCGCACTGCCCCTGACATGTGTGCGGTTCCCCACTGTTTTCGACGTGTTCCAGCGAGCAACCTACTCCAGGTGGGATCCGGACCGCCTCTGGATTCCGTTTCTCAAGATCCTTTGCAGATGTTCACAACTTTCTCAGCCATTACCTAGAAACGCCCCCTAGCGTTTGACCGGTTACCCGAACGGCGCAACGCCTGTCGTACGCCGTACGCGAAGCAACCGCCTGGAGTCAGTTCCGTGCCCCCCACCCTCCGCCGCCTTCCCCGTGCGGCACTCCCGCTGCTGCCCCTGCTGGTCCTGGCCGCATCGTTCGCAGCTCAGGCCGTCGGGGCACTCCTTCCCCACACACCGCTGCTCATCGCGGCCACGCTCCTGGGGTACGCCGTCGAGGCGGTGCTCTACCGCTGGCAGCTCAGAGCCGTGGCCGCACTCAGCAAGGTGCGCGCCGACGTCACGATGCGCCAGGTCCTGCGCGACTTCCTGCTGGTCGCCGGGCTGCTCCGCATCGACGAGGTCGACCAGCGCACCTTCTACCTCCCCCTGGTGTGCGGCCTCCTCCTGTTCTACACATTCCACTTCGCCTGCCACGCGGCGGCGATCCTGGTCCGGCGCACCCGGACCCTGCCGTTCGTCACGCGGAACATCGACGCCTCCGGGCTGCGGCTCTCCCCCGCACCGCCCGCCCTGCTGCTGCGCCGCCCCGCGCACCGCGTCCTCGCCTTCAGCCTGCCCGCGGACCTCGGTCTGATGCTGACCGCGGCGACCGACGTCCCGAAGTACGCCGCGGCAGGCATCGCCCTGTCCATCGCGCTCTCGGCCGTGGGCCTCGGCGAGCTCGTCGTACGCCTGCTGCCGCGCCGCCGTCCGGTCGGTGAGGCCGCGGCCATGGAGTGGCTCGACGCGTGGCTGGCCGAGTACCGGCCCACCGTCGGCATGTACTTCTCCGGCGGCTCGTCCTCCGCGTACCAGGCGAACATGTGGCTGCGCCCGCTGGCCGAGCTCGGCGAGCGGCCCCTCATCGTGCTGCGCGAGCGCGCGATGGTGCAGCGGATCGGCGCCACGGACATCCCGATCCTGTGCCTGCCGAAGGTCGCGACGCTGATGCACCTCGAGCAGTCCACGCTGAAGGTGCTCCTGCACCCGTCGAACTCGGGCAAGACGTCCCAGGTACTGCGGATTCCTACAATCAAGCACGCTTTCGTCAACCACGGCGAGAGCGACAAACTTTCCTCCTGCAACCCCTTCGCGAAGGCGTACGACGAGGTGTGGGTGGCCGGAAGGACCGCGCGCGAGCGCTACGCCCAGGCCGATGTCGGGGTCGAGGACCACGACATCGTGGAGGTCGGCCGTCCCCAGCTCGCCGGCATCCGCCCCGACGCGGCGCACGCGGGCGAGCGCACCACCGTCCTGTACGCGCCCACGTGGGAGGGCTGGGACGGCAACCCCGGCAACACCTCCGTGATCGAGGCCGGCGAGAACGTCGTGCGGACGCTGCTCGCCGACCCGGCCGTGCGGCTGCTGTACAAGCCGCATCCCATGACCGGCTCGGTCGACCCGCGCGCAGGCGCGGCGAACGCCCGGATCCAGGAGATGATCCGCGCGGCGAACGAGGGCCGCCCGAGCGTGCCCGAGTCCGACCAGCAACTCGCCCTGAAGGACCGGGAGTTGACCGCACTCACGGACACTTCCTTCCGCTCCGCGGCGGACGAGTGCGAGCGCATGATGGTCCAGGGCACGCCCGTCGCGGGGCGGGCCGAGGCCGTGGAGACGTCGGTCGACGGCTGGGAGGACGCCTACTGGGCGGCGCTCCCGCCGTCCCGCCACCGCATCGTCACCGGGGCGCGCCCCGGCATCTACTCCTGCTTCAACCAGGCCGACCTGCTGATCAGCGACGTGTCGAGCGTGATCTCGGACTACCTGGCGAGCGGGAAGCCGTACGCCGTGGTGAACACCAGCGGGGTGACGGAGGACGAGTTCCGGCAGCTGTTCTCCACCGTGCGCGCGGCGACGATCCTGACGCCGGACGCGGCGGGCCTGCCCGCGCTGCTCGCCTCGGTGCGGGCCCCGGGGGCCGACGAGGCGCTCGCCGCCGACCGGAGCCGGCTGCGCGAGGAGCTGCTCGGGCCGGTCGAGCCCGCGTCCATCGTCCGGTTCCGCGGAGCGGTGCGGGCGCTCGTGGCGGCCGCGGAGGCGCACAACGAGCGGGCGGCGGCCGAGACGGCCAACGCGATCCCCAGCCAGCGCCGCGCCGAGGTGCAGACACCCATCGCCTGACCTGCAGAACAGGACAGAACGGCCCGGCGGCCGCGGACGAGATCCGCGGCCGCCGGGCCGTTGTGCGTGCGTGCCGTTGCGCGTGCGTGCCGGTTACGGGTGGCGCAGCCGCCAGCCCTGCCACGCCGAGTCGATCATTTCCTCGACGCCGTACCGCGCCGACCAGCCCAGCTCCGTACGGATGCGGTCGGCGGACGCGACCACGCGGGCCGGGTCGCCCGGGCGGCGCGGGGTGACCTCGGGGGCCACGTCCTCGTTCCCGGTGATCTTGAGGATGCGGTCGACCATCTCGCGGACCGAGCTGCCTTCGCCGCGGCCGATGTTCATGACCAGGTCCGTGCCCGGCTCGGCGTCGGCCAGCTTCAGGGCGGCGGCGAGGTGGGCCGAGGCGATGTCCTCGACGTGGATGAAGTCACGCACGCAGGTGCCGTCGGGCGTCGCGTAGTCGTCACCGAAGATGCGCGGGCCCGCACCGGCCTCGAGGCGCTCGAAGACCATCGGGATCAGGTTGAAGACGCCCGCGTCCGCCAGCTCGGGGCTGGCCGCGCCCGCCACGTTGAAGTAGCGCAGGGACGCCGCGCGCAGGCCGTGCGCACGGGCGGTGGCCTTGATCAGCCACTCGCCGATGAGCTTGCTCTCGCCGTACGGGCTCATGGGCGCGCACGGCGTCTCCTCGGTGACGAGGTCGACGTCCGGCATGCCGTAGACGGCGGCGGAGGACGAGAAGACGAGCCGGAGCACGTCGGTGGCGACCATGGCCTCGATGAGGACCTGCAGACCGGTGACGTTCTCCCGGTAGTAGTGGAGCGGGCGCTCCACCGACTCGGCCACCTGCTTCTTGCCCGCGATGTGGACGACGCCGGTCACGCCGTGCTCACGGAGCGTCTGCTCGAGGAGCGGTCCGTCGAGCACGCTGCCGACGACCAGGGGCACGCCTTCCGGCACCCGCTCGGCACTGCCGGTCGACAGGTCGTCGTAGACGACCACGTCCTGCCCGCCGTCCTTCATGGCACGCACGACATGTCCGCCGATGTATCCGGCTCCGCCTGTGACCAGCCAGCTCATGGCTTCCCTTCTCCGTCGGTGCAGGTGTCGCCGCGGCCGCCCCCACTACCCACGGCAGCCGCATGCGAATCACTTAAGCTTATTTTGTGGACCGGCCAGGTCACGCCGGTGGACTCCCGGTGTGATCCGTTCTCGCGCAAGCTCCCGGAACAGGTGAAGGATGCCCAGACTCACACTCGTCGTGCCGGTGTACAACGTGCAGGCGTACCTGCCGGAGTGCCTGGAATCGGTCCTTGACCAGGACTTCACGGACATCGAGGTTATCGCGGTCGACGACTGCTCGCCCGATCGCTCCGGTGCCGTCCTCGACGAGTTCGCGGCGCGCGACGAGCGGCTGCGGGTGATTCATCTCACCGAGAACGTGGGCCTGGGCCGGGCCCGGAACGCGGGTCTCGAGCAGGCCACCGGTGACTACGTCCTGTTCCTGGACAGCGACGACACACTCGCCCCCGGCTCGCTGCGCGCGATCGCCGACCGCCTCGCCGCGACCGACGACCCGGACGTCCTGGTCTACGACTACGAGCGCACGTACTGGGACGGCGAGGCGAAGCGCAACCAGAAGGCGGAGCTGCTGCGGACCGAGGGCACGGCCGACGTGTTCTCGCTTGCCGACCGCCCCGAGCTGCTCGACCTGCTGCAGATCGTGTGGAACAAGGCGTACCGCCGGGCGTTCGTCGAGGACGCGGGGCTGACCTTCCCGCCCGGGTACTACGAGGACGCGCCCTGGACCTTCGGCGCCCTCATATCCGCCGAGCGCATCACCGTGCTCGACCGGGTCTGCGTCCGCTACCGGCAGCGCCGCGAGGGCGGCAACATCCTGAGCACGGTCAGCCGCAAGCACTTCGACGCCTTCGACCAGTACGACCGCATCTTCGCGTTCCTCGACAGCAGCCCCGCGTACGACCGCTGGCGCGGCCCCGTCTTCGCGCGGATGGTCAACCAGTACCTGACCATCCTGGAGAAGCCGGGACGCCTGCCGCAGGACGCCAAGGCCGAGTTCTTCCGCCGGGCCGCCGCCGACTACCGCTCCCGGCTGCCCCAGGGGTTCACGCCGCCCGCCGGTGCCCGCGGCCACAAGTACGCCCTGCTGGCCCGCGGCAACTACGCGGCCCTGGCCGGCGCCACGCTCGCCGCGAAGGCCCGCGCGGCCGTCAAGCGGAAGGCGAAGGTCACGGTCCGCCGCTCCCTGCGCGGCGCCCTGGGCGCGTACTACCAGGCCCAGTTGAGGGCCCCCCTCGACCCGAACCTCGCGGTGTTCTCCGCGTACTGGAGCCGCAGCGTGGCCTGCAATCCGGCCGCGATCGACGCCGAGCTGGCGCGGCTCGCGCCGCACGTGCGGCGCGTGTGGACCGTACAGGCGGAGCACGTCGACCAGGTGCCCGCGGGCACCGACTTCGTGCGGGTGGGCTCGCGCGAGTACTGGTCCGTGATGGCCCGCGCCACGTACTTCGTGAACAACGTGAACTTCCCGGACTCGGTGGTCAAGCGCGAGGGCCAGGTCCACGTGCAGACCCACCACGGCACACCGCTCAAGAGCATGGGCCTGGACCAGCACAAGTACCCGGCCTCGACCAGCATGGACTTCAAGCGGCTGCTCGAGCGCTGCGACCGCTGGGACTACAGCCTCTCCTCGAACCGCTTCTCCACCGCGATCTGGGAGCGGGTCTACCCCTGCTCGTACACCTCGCTCGAGACCGGCTACCCGCGCAACGACGTCCTGGTCAACGCCACGCGGGACGACGTCGTCCGGGCCCGCGCCGCGCTCGGCCTTGCCGACGGCGTCCGGGCGTTCCTCTACATGCCGACGCACCGCGAGTACCAGAGCGGCTTCACCCCGCGCCTGGACCTCGCGCGCCTGGCCGATCAACTCGGCCCGGACACCGTGCTGTTGGTGCGCGGCCACTACTTCTACGCGGGCTCGTCCGAGCTGGCACAGCTGCAGGCCGACGGCCGCATCGTCGACGTCTCCCGGCACCCGAAGGTGGAGGAGCTGTACCTCGCCTCCGACTGCCTGATCACGGACTACTCGTCGGCGATGTTCGACTACGCCAACCTGGACCGGCCCGTCGTGATCTACGCGGACGACTGGGAGACGTACTCCGTCGTGCGCGGCACCTACTTCGACCTGCTCGAGGAGCCGCCCGGCGCGGTGGCCACCACGCAGGAAGAGCTCACGGAGATCCTCTCCTCGGACCGCTGGCAGGACGCGGCTGCGACCGAGCTGCGGGCCCGATTCCGGCTGCGCTTCTGCGAGTTCGACGACGGGCGGGCCGCCGAGCGCACCGTGCGCCGGGTCTTCCTCGGCGAGAGCGACGCACAGCTGCCGCCGGTCGTGCCGCTGTCCGAGCGGACGCCGGCGCAGGTGCCCGTGCCGCAGCACTGAGCGCCTGCCACTGACACGGCCGAGGGGCCCGGAGAGAATTCTCCGGGCCCCTCGGCCATGTGCTGCGTGCGTGCTGCCGGACGCTAGAACGGCTTGAAGTCGTCGAACTCCTGCTGCGCCTCGTCACGCGCGGCCTGCCGGTCGCGGCGACGCTGCTCGGCCGGGCGCGGTGCCTCCAGGCGGTGGTCCTCGCCACGGCGGCCGAGCATCTCGGCACCCGCCATCATGGTGGGCTCCCAGTCGAAGACGACCGCGTTGTCCTCGGGGCCGATGGCGACGCCGTCGCCGTTGCGGGCGCCCGCCTTCATCAACGCCTCTTCCACACCGAGGCGGTTGAGGCGGTCGGCCAGGTAACCCACGGCCTCGTCGTTGTTGAAGTCGGTCTGGCGCACCCAGCGCTCCGGCTTCTCGCCGCGCACCCGGTACAGCGGCTCCCCGTCGACCTCCTCGCGCACGACCGTGAAGCCGGCGTCGTCCACGGCCTTGGGGCGGATGACGACGCGGGTCGACTCCTCCTTGGGCTGCGCGGCGCGGTGGGCGGCCACCAGCTCGGCGAGCGCGAAGGACAGCTCCTTGAGGCCCTTGTGGGCGATGGCGGAGACCTCGAAGACCTGGTAGCCGCGCTCCTCCAGGTCGGGCCTGACCATGTCGGCGAGGTCCTGGCCGTCCGGGATGTCGATCTTGTTGAGGACGACGAGGCGCGGCCGGTTCTCCAGGCCCGCGCCGTACTCCTTCAGCTCGGCCTCGATCACGTCCAGGTCGGAGACCGGGTCGCGGTCGGACTCGAGGGTCGCCGTGTCCAGGACGTGCACGAGCACGCTGCACCGCTCGACGTGGCGCAGGAACTCCAGGCCGAGGCCCTTGCCCTGGCTGGCGCCCGGGATCAGGCCCGGCACGTCGGCGATGGTGTAGACGGTCGCACCGGCGGTGACGACGCCCAGGTTCGGGACCAGCGTCGTGAACGGGTAGTCCGCGATCTTCGGCTTGGCGGCGGAGAGCACCGAGATCAGCGAGGACTTGCCGGCGCTCGGGTATCCGACGAGCGCGACATCGGCGACGGTCTTCAGCTCGAGGACGACATCGCGCGCGTCACCGGGGACGCCGAGCAGCGCGAAGCCGGGGGCCTTGCGCCGGGCGGACGCGAGCGCCGCGTTCCCCAGGCCGCCGCGGCCGCCCTGGGCGGCGATGAAGGTGGTGCCCTGGCCGACCAGGTCGGCCAGCACGTTGCCCTCCCGGTCGAGGACGACCGTGCCGTCGGGGACCGGCAGGACCAGGTCCTGGCCGTCCTTGCCCGAGCGGTTGTCACCGGCGCCGGGCACACCGTTGGTGGCCTTGCGGTGCGGCGAGTGGTGGTAGTCGAGCAGGGTGGTCACGGCCTGGTCCACGACCAGGATGACGTCACCGCCACGCCCGCCGTTGCCGCCGTCCGGGCCGCCGAGCGGCTTGAACTTCTCCCGGTGTACGGAGGCACAGCCGTGGCCCCCGCTACCCGCGGCGACGTGAAGTTCGACGCGGTCCACGAAGGTGGTCATGGTTCAGTGCCTCCAGATACAGCGGTACGTCATCTCCCGTACGTCAGCTACGTACGGGAATGTCTTTACTTCAACACGCGAAAGGCGGACCCGCTTCCCCGGAAGGAAGTGAGGTCCGCCTCGCGAAAAACTACCGGTCAGGCTGCCTTTCAGGCGGCGACCGGAACGATGTTCACGACCTTGCGGCCACGGTGGGTACCGAACTCCACCGCACCGGCGTCGAGCGCGAACAGCGTGTCGTCCTTGCCACGACCCACGCCGTTGCCCGGGTGGAAGTGGGTGCCGCGCTGGCGGACCAGGATCTCACCGGCGTTGACGACCTGACCGCCGAAGCGCTTCACGCCGAGCCGCTGAGCATTGGAGTCGCGACCGTTCCGAGTGGACGATGCGCCCTTCTTGTGTGCCATGTCTCAGTCCCTACCCTTACTTCGCAGCCGCGGGGATCTCAGTGACCTTGATCGCCGTGTACTGCTGGCGGTGGCCCTGACGACGGCGGTAGCCGGTCTTGTTCTTGTAGCGAAGGATGTCGATCTTCGCGCCCTTGTGGTGGTCCACGACCTCGGCCTGGACCTTGATGCCGGCGAGGACCCAGGGGTCGCTCGTCACAGCGTCGCCGTCGACAACGAGCAGCGTAGAGAGCTCTACGGTGTCGCCAACATTGGCGGTGGAAATCTTGTCAACCTCAACGATGTCGCCGACAGCAACCTTGTGCTGGCGACCACCGCTGCGCACGATGGCGTACACGCGGATCTCTCTTTCGCTCGGAACGGGACCCCCGCAGTCCAGCCGCACGAGGCGGCCTCTCCGGAATATCGGTGTGATCCGACGTCCCGGAGGAAAAAGGTTTACGGGAGTGAGGCGCGTCTATGGACACGCCGACGGTCAAGGTTACGTGGCCGCCCTCAGAAGGGTCAAACCGGCCCTGCCCCATGACCTCGTGAACGACGGAGCCCCCGCCCGGCGCGCTGCCGTGCGGGGGCTCCGTCGGTGACTCAGGACTCGTCGGCCGCGGCCGAGACGGACGGCAGCGCCTGCTGCTCGGCCGCCGCGGTCTTCTTCGCGGTCGCCTTCTTGGCGGTGGTGGTCTTCGCCGCCTTCTTGGCCGTCGTCTTCTTGGCGGCCGTCTTCTTGGCCGCGGTCTTCTTGGTGGCGGCCTTCTTCGCCGTCGCCTTCTTGGCCGTCTTGCGGGCCGTCTTCTTGGCGGCGGGCGCCTCGTCGTCGGCCGCGTCCTGCGCGGGCTCCTGGGCCGCCTCCGTGGCCGACGGGACGACCACGACGGCCGCCTCCTCGGTCGCGGTGGGAGCGGTGGCCTTGCGGACGGCACGGCGGCGCGGACGGGCCGGAGCCGCGGCCTCGGGGGCCTCGACCGGCTCGGGGGCCGCGACGGGCTCCTCCGCCTTGACCGGCTCGGCGACGGTCACCTCGGCTGCCTCCTCGGAGGACGCCTTCGGGGAACCGGCGGGCGCGCTGGCCTTGCGGGTGGCGCGCCGACGCGTCCGCGGGGCGGGCGCCTCTTCCTGTACGGGCTGCACGGGCTCGGCCTCGACGACCGGCTCGGGCTCGACGACGGGCTCGGGCTCGGGCGCCGGGGCGGGGGCGGGGGCGGGGGCCTCCTGCGAGGCCTCCGAGTCCTTCCGCGACTCCTTCTCCCGCTTCGGCGCGCCGGCCGGGGCCGACGCACGGCGCGTGGCACGGCGCCGCGAGCGACCGCCACGGCCACCGGCCGCGGCCTCCGCCTCGGCGGGGCTGGAGTACAGCTCCTCGTCGGGCACGAACTCTGGCTCGGGCAGCGCCGCGGGAGCGGCTGCCTCCGCGGCGACCTCGGCCTCGGTCTCGGTCTCCGTCTCGGTCTCGGTCTCGACGACCTCGACGTGCTCGTGCGCCTCGTGCTGGTGCTCGCCGTTGCCCCCGCGGCCGCGCTTCTTGCGCTTGCCGCCGCCACCGCTGGTGGTGGGCTGCTCCATGTGCACGATGATGCCGCGGCCGTTGCAGTGCACGCAGGTCTCGGAGAACGACTCGAGCAGGCCCTGGCCGACGCGCTTGCGCGTCATCTGGACCAGGCCCAGCGAGGTCACCTCGGCGACCTGGTGCTTCGTACGGTCACGGCCCAGGCACTCGAGCATGCGACGCAGGACCAGGTCCCGGTTGGACTCCAGGACCATGTCGATGAAGTCGATGACGACGATGCCGCCCAGGTCGCGCAGGCGCAGCTGGCGCACGATCTCCTCGGCCGCTTCGAGGTTGTTCCTCGTCACGGTCTCTTCGAGGTTGCCGCCCTGGCCGGTGAACTTGCCGGTGTTGACGTCGATGACGACCATCGCCTCGGTCTTGTCGATCACGAGGGAGCCGCCGGAGGGCAGCCACACCTTGCGGTCGAGCGCCTTGGCGAGCTGCTCGTCGATCCGGTACGTCGCGAAGACGTCGACCTCGCTCGTCCACTTGGACAGGCGGTCGGACAGGTCGGGCGCCACGTGGTTGACGTAGCCGTGGATGGTCTCCCACGCCTCGTCACCGCTGACGATGACCTTGGAGAAGTCCTCGTTGAAGATGTCGCGCACGACGCGGACGGTCATGTCCGGCTCGCCGTACAGCAGGCTCGGCGACGACGTCGAGATCTGCTTGGACTTCTTCTGGATGTCCTCCCACTGGGCCTGCAGACGCTCGACGTCGCGGCGCAGCTCGTCCTCGCTCGCGCCCTCGGCGGCGGTGCGCACGATGACGCCCGCGTCCTCGGGGACGATCTTCTTGAGGATGGTCTTCAGACGCGCGCGCTCGGTGTCGGGCAGCTTGCGGCTGATGCCGGTCATCGAGCCCTCGGGCACGTAGACCAGGTAGCGGCCGGGCAGCGAGACCTGGCTGGTCAGGCGGGCGCCCTTGTGGCCGATCGGGTCCTTGGTGACCTGGACGAGCACGGACTGGCCGGACTTGAGGGCGGTCTCGATGCGGCGCGGCCCGTTGGCCATGCCGAGCGCCTCGAAGTTGACCTCACCGGCGTACAGGACCGCGTTGCGGCCCTTGCCGATGTCGATGAAGGCGGCCTCCATCGACGGCAGCACGTTCTGCACCTTGCCCAGGTACACGTTGCCGACGTACGAGGTCGACTGCTCCTTGTTGACGTAGTGCTCGACGAGGATGTTGTCCTCGAGCACGCCGATCTGGGTGCGCTCGCCGTTCTGGCGGACGACCATCACGCGCTCGACGGCCTCGCGGCGCGCCAGGAACTCGGCCTCGGTGATGATCGGGACGCGACGGCGGCCCTGCTCACGGCCTTCGCGGCGGCGCTGCTTCTTGGCCTCGAGGCGCGTGGAGCCCTTGATGGACTGCACCTCGTCCGAGGAGGTCGAGCGCTCGGCCTTCTCTTCCTTCTTGCGCGGCTCGCGGACCTTGACGACGGTGCGCTCCGGGTCGTCGGTCGACGTGTCGCCGTCCGACGCCGAGTCACCGGCGCGGCGGCGACGGCGACGGCGACGGCGGCTGCTGCTCGAACCGGACGCGGCGCTGTCCTCGCGCTCGTCGCCCTGGTCCTCGTCGCCGGCGGCGTCCTCGGCCTCGTGGTCGGCGGACTCGGCCGGCGGCTCCGCGTCGTCGTCCGACGCGCCCTGGTCCTGGTCGGCGTCCGCGTCGGCGGACTCGCCACGGCGACGGCGACGGCCACCGCGGCGACGGCGGCGGGCCGGGCGGTCGCCGTGCTCGTCCTGCTCGTCGGCGTCGTCACGGTCTTCGGCGTCGGCCTGGTCCTCGTCGTCGGCGGCGTCCTCGACCCCGACCTCGGCCTCGACCGGCTCCGGCTCGACGGGCTGCTCGGCGACGGGCCGCTCGTCCGATGCACGACGGCGGCGGCGACGGCGCGGGCCGGTCTCCTCCTCGACGGCGACGGGGGCGGCCTGCTCGACCTCGGCGACCGGCTCCGGCTCCTCGGCGGCCTCGGCCGCGGCAGCGGCAGCGGCGCGCTCCGGCGTCTGGAACATCGGCTCGGTGAAGACGGGCGCCTGGAACACGGCGACGGACGGCCGCTTCGGACGGCCCGTCTCCGAGCCCTCCTGGTCGCCCTGCGCGGCCTTCTTGGCGCCCCGGCGGCCGGTCTTGGGCTCGGCGAAGCCGCCCGCGGCCTTGCGGGTGGCACGGCTGCGCGTCGCACGACGCGGAGCGGCGTCCTCGGTCTCCTCCGGCTCGGCCGCGGCCTGGGCCTCGGCCTGCGGCTCGGCGGCGGCCTCGGCCTGCTGCGGCTCGGGGGCGGCGACGGCGCGGGTGGCGCGGCGACGGCGGCGCGGGGCGACGTCCTCGGCCGGGGCCTCGGCGACGACCGGGTCCTCGGCGGCCTGCGGCTCCTCGGCGGCGGCCGGCTCGACCTCGACGGGGGCCTCGGCCTGCTCGGCGGCGGGCGCGGTGGCGGTGCGGGTGGCACGGCGGCGACGGCGCGGCGCGGGCGCCTCGACGGCCTCCGGCTCCTGCACCTCGGCGACCGGCGCGGTCTCTTCGGCCTCTTCGGCTTCTTCGGCGGCGGGCTCGACGGCCTGCTCCGCGACGGGCGCGGACACGGCGCGGGTGGCGCGGCGACGGCGGCGCGGGGCGGCGTCCTCGACCTCGGCGGCCTCGGCGGTCTCGGCGGGCGTCTCGGCGACCGGGGCCGCGGCCTCGGCCTCGCCCTTCGCGGGCGCACCGGCCGGCGCGGAGGCGCGGCGGGTGGCACGGCGGCGCGGGCGCGCGGCGGGCTCGGCGGCATCGGAAGTCTGGGCGGTCGCGTCGGCGGCGCCGGTCCCGGCGTCCGCGGCAGCGGCCGGTATGGCCGGCGCGCTGTCGGCGGCGTCTGCGGTGGTGTCCGTCACGGGCGGGCCCGCGGGACGCGACGCGGCCCGGCGCCGGCGGCGCGGGGGCAGGGTGTCGCTGGGGGTGTCGCCCACGGCGGAGGCGGTGGGTTCGTTCGGCTCGATCGGCTCGGGCATGCGGGTGGATCTCCCGTCAGGCCCCCGGGCGCCGCGCCTGATCCGTGACCGGTGACGTCCGCGGCTCGCTCGCGCTTGTTGTCGGGCGCGAGGGCCGCCGGTCCGGGGCGCGGGCGCCGCACGGGGGCTCTCTGTCTGTTCTCGCCGGTTCCGGTACGCGATGTACGTACGGCCTGGCGAAAGTCCTTGGGTGGGTGCGCTGCCCGACCCAGGTGGCTCCCGAGTACGAGGGCGGCGCTACGACGACCGCCTTACGCGGAACCTTCCACGGCAGGCGCCGTCGCGGTGGCAGATCCTGCGGCCGCCGTTTGTGGGGCGGTCGGGAGTGCCTCGCGGTCGGGCGCGAGCGGGTCGGTCACCGTGCCGGTCTCTTCATCGAAAAGCCCCTGCGCCAGCCTGGTCACCGCTGCGGGGACCGGCGGCGCCAGGTCGGCCACGGCGGTGAGACCGGACAGGACGTCGTCGGGTCGTACGGCAGGCGTCACGTGCCGAACAACCAGGCGCAGTATCGCACAGGCCTTGTCGCTGGGCCTATCAGCCGGAACATCGGACGAGGCTTCCAGGCTGACGACGGCCGCGCGGGCGTCGAACGTACGGATCCCGTTCTTCGTGCGGCGCTGGACTTCCACGGTCTCGGCGGCGCGGAACGCCTCGGCGGCGCGCGCGGCCTCCTCGACCGGGACTCCGTCGAGCCTCAGCTCCCACACGGAGGCGGTGAGCCGGTCGGCCAGGCCCGAGGTGCGGGCCTCGACGGCGTCCACGATGTCGAGCCCGACGGGCATCGACTCGTCCAGCAGAGCACGGAGCTTCTCGGGGTCCCTCGGCGCCGTGAGCGCGATCTCCAGGTACTCGGCCTCGCTGCCCGTGCCGGTGGGTGCGGCATTGGCGTACGACACCTTGGGGTGCGGCGTGAACCCCGCCGAGTACGCCATGGGCACCTCGGCGCGGCGCAGCGCACGCTCGAAGGCGCGCTGGAAGTCACGGTGGCTGGTGAACCGGAGGCGGCCGCGCTTGGTGTAGCGCAGTCGGATGCGCTGCACCGCGGGTGCGGGCGGCGGGCCTACGGGCTGTCGCTTGCCCAGTGTCCTAATCCTTAATGAATGCGGTCTTCGTGCTTGCGGTCGTACTGCTACCTAGAGTACGTGGCTGCGGGGCTCCCGGTTCCCGCCGGTCCCTGACCTGCGGTTCAGCGGGGCTGGTGGTGCCGAACAGGGCACGGCGGACGTCGGCGCGGGCCTGGCGCAGGCTCGCGCGCACCTCCCGGGCGACGTGCAGCGCCGGCCGCCAGACCTGGTCGCGCACGACGTGCCCGAGCGGGGTGAGGACCGCGCGGTACGCCCAGCGCACCGGGTCCACGAACACCAGGCGCAGCAGCCTCCCGATGAACCGCCCGACGGCGAGCGACACGTGTCCGGCGATGCGCCAGGCGTGCCCGAAGGCGGTGCCGATCTCCCGCAGGACGACGCCGAGGGCGCGGCCGACGGGCACGAGCACCCAGCGCCACAGGGCCAGCGCGGGCGCCACGAGGATCCACCGGACGAGTGCGGAGACAGCGAGAGCGAGGGCGCGCCCGAGGGGCGCGAGCACGTTCGCGTACGCCCATGCGCACGGCACCACCACCAGCATCCGCACCAGCCAGGCGATTCCGACCCCGACCCCTCTGGCCAGCCAGGCGATCCCGCCGCCAACTCCCTTGGCCAGCCAGGCAATTGCGTGCCCGACGGGCGTGAGGAGATGCACATACGCCCACACCCACGGCCACACGAACAACGCCTTCGCCAGCCAGCCGAGCCCGACGCCGACCCCCCTGGCCAGCCAGGCGATCCCGACCCCAACTCCCCTGGCCAGCCAGGCGATCGCATGGCCGAGCGGTGTGAGGACCTGCTCGTACAGCCACACCGCGGGCACCACGATCAGCATTCGGCCCAGCCACCGCAGCGTTCGTCCGACCGGCGCGAGGACATACCGCCACAGCATCAGCAGCGGCCACACGAACACCGCCCACAACAGCACGCCCAGGCCGCGCCCCAGCGGCACCAGCACCTTCTCGTACAGCAGGCGGCCGCCCGCGGCGAGCGCGTCCCACGCGAGGCGCACCGGCACCACGAGGACGAGCGCGAGGATGCGCACCGGCAGCCTGATCGCCACGACGAGGCAGCCTTCGCCGCCGGGTTCGGGGCGCTTCTCCAGGTCCGTGACGGTGTCCATGACGGTGAAGACGCTCGGGGCGGCCCGGTGGATGCACGCCACGAGAACTTCATGCACACCTCTGTTCACCGTCACCTCGGTCTCGTATTCATAACGGGTCTGGGCCAAGCGGCCCGGGACGAACCACCGTTGGAGGCATCCCCGTGAACGCTGGACCCCACAGACCCCACAGCCCCTCCCGCCGCACCCTCCTCGGCGGTGCCGCGGCCGCCGGTGTGCTGGCCGCGCTGCCGCTGAGCCTGCGCACCGCGCTCGCCGCGCCGGGGCGGCCCGGCACGCTCGGTGACATCGAGCACGTCGTCGTCTTCATGCAGGAGAACCGGTCGTTCGACCACTACTTCGGCACGATGCAGGGCGTCCGCGGCTTCGGTGACCGCGCCGCCGTGCGCGGGGTGAACGGGCTGCCGGTCACGCACCAGCCCGACCCGTCGCGCCCGGAGGGCTGGCTCGCGCCGTTCGCGATGAACGCCGCGCACACCAGCGCGTACCAACAGGGCGCCGCCGCCTTCGGGTTCGGGGATTCCATGAGTGCCCGCAACGACGGCATCGCGGACGGGTACGTGACGCGGCGCGGCAGCGGCTGGCTCGGGCAGGGCTACTACGAGCCCGCCGACATGCCCTTCTACAACGCGCTCGCGTCCGTCTTCACCGTCTGCGACCACTACTACTGCTCGGTCGAGACCAGCACCAACCCCAACCGCGAGCACCTGATGACCGGCACCAGCGGCGGCACCGTGCGCGACGTCGCCGTCGTCGACAACCAGGAGCCGGGCTTCGAGTGGACCACGTACGCCGAGCGGCTCGAAGCCGCCGGGATCTCCTGGAAGACGTACCAGGCGCAGGAGAACTTCGACGACAACGCGCTCGCCTGGTTCACCGCCTTCCGCGCCGCCAAGCCCGGCGATGCGCTGTACGAGCGCGGCATGAAGAAGGTCGGTGATCCGGCGCAGACGAACGACCCGTGGGCGATGGGGGACGCGCTCGTCGCCGCCTTCGCCGAGGACGTGAAGAACGACGCCCTGCCGCAGGTGTCCTGGCTGGTGGCGCCCGCCGCCCTGTCCGAGCACGCCAGTTACGCGCCGCCGCACGGCGAGGACCTCACGGCCCGGCTGCTGTCCGCGCTCGCGGACAACCCGGCCGTCTTCGAGAAGACCGTCTTCATCCTCAACTACGACGAGCACGGCGGGTTCTACGACCACCTGCTGCCGCCCGTGCCGCCGCTCGCCGAGGGGCGCGGGAAGACGAACGTCTCCCCCGACGGCGAGGTCGTCGTGCGGGTCCAGAAGGGGACGTCCACCTTCTACCGGCCCGTGAACCAGCGCGGGCAGTACCGGGTCGGCACCTCCTGGTCCGACGCCCTGCCCGCCGGGGAGACGAAGGTCGCGGGGCCGTTCCCGCTCGGGCTCGGCATGCGCGTGCCGATGATCGTCGTGTCGCCGTGGACGCGGGGCGGGGCCGTCGCCTCGACCGTGTACGACCACACCTCCGTGATCCAGTTCCTGGAGCGGCGGTTCGGGGTGCGCGAGCCCAACATCAGCGCCTGGCGCCGCGAGGTCACCGGCGACCTGACCGAGGTCTTCGACTTCTCCGGCAAGGAACCCCACTGGCCCGAGCTCCCCGACACCAGCGGCAACCGGCAGAAGGTCACCGACACCGGCAAGCTGCCCGCGCCGACCGTGCCGAAGCCGCAGACGCCGCCGAAGCAGCAGCGCGGGACCCGCACCGCACGGCCCACTCCCTACCGACTGGGCCTCAAGTCCCGTACGAGAAAAGGTCAGTTGACCCTCGACTTCGCGAACCGCGGGACGCAGGGCGCCGTGTTCGCCGTCTACCCGGAGCCGGGCACGCCGCCCAAGCACTACACCCTCGCGGCGCACAGCACGCTGTCCGACGTGTGGGACGTGCGCGCCGGGTACGACCTCCGGGTGCACGGGCCGAACGGTGCGCTGTGGCAGCTGCGCGGGGACGCCGAGGGGACGTACGACGCCGCGTGCGAGCTGTCCGAAGACGGCCGCCGGGCCACGCTCACCCTCACCAACCGCGCCCGCGCCGCCCGCACCTTCGCCGTCGGTGACCTGGCCTACGGCGCCGGGGTGCGCGAGATACGCGTGCCGGGCCGCACCGAGCGCACCGTCACCTTCCCCGTGGCGCACGAGGGCTGGTACGACTTCGGGGCCGCGGTGCACGGCGAGCCCGGCTTCCTGCGCCGGTTCGCGGGCCGGGTGGCCGGCCGCCGCGAGGGCGTCACCGACCCGGCGATGGGCCTGCCCGACGCGCTGACGGTGGCCGTGTCCCTCGAGGCCGCGTCCGGCACGATCGACGAGCCGGTCCTGGTGCCGGGCAAGGCCGCGCGGGTCCGCGCCACGTTCACGGCCGCCGACGCCGACGTGACGGGGATCGCCGCGTACCCCGTACTCCCCGACGGCTGGCGCGCGAAGGAGATCACCGCTCCCCCCGCCGCCCTCAAGGCCGGCGCGTCCGCGACCGCCGAGTGGCAGGTCGAGGTCCCGGCCGACCTCGGGCCGCAGGACGCGCACCGGCTCCTGGTCACGGGCACGGCCCGCGCCGGGCGGCGGTTCGTGCTGGCCGACGGCGAGGTGCGCGCCCGCACCGCACCGGCCATGACGGGCCACCTCCTGGACGAGGACTTCGAGTCGCTCGCGCCCCTGCTCGCCCCGGTCGCCGGGGTCACCGGCTGGACCGCGCAGGCGCCCGAGGGCTGGTCGGTGGTGAACGCCCCCGGCATGCCGCAGGGCACCGCCCGCCTCCAGGGCTGGACGTTCCACACCAAGCGGGCCTGGGCCCCGGCGGGCCAGGACCGCGGGAGCTTCGACCGGGCCCTCGGCGTCATCGCGGTCGCCGACCCGGACGACTGGGACGACACCGGATCGCCGTCGGCGAAGGGAAAGTTCGACTCCACGCTCGTCTCCCCCTCGCTCGCCATCCCGTCGAGCGCCCGGAAGCTGTACGTCTCCTTCGACTCGCACTACCGCCAGGAAGCCCCGCAGAAGGCGTCGGTCAGTGCGGCGTTCGACACAGGCGAGGAGGTCACGCTGCTGTCGTACAGCGCCGATGCGGCCGGGAACGACAATGCGGGCCGGGACGTTGAGAACACGTACGTGACAAGGGAGTTGACGCCACCCTCGGGGGCCACGAGCGTGCGGCTGAAGTTCCGCATGTATGACGCGGGCAATAACTGGTACTGGGCTCTGGATCACGTGCGCGTGGACGAAAACCCCCTCGTATAGGCACACTTTGCGCAGCAACGCACCAGCCACGCGGAGGGGATCCAGTCATGATCACGCTCACGAAGGAAGACGGCCCGGCGGACCTGGACGGAGTCACGCACCTGTCCATCGGGGTGTCCTGGGACCCGACCTCCGGGGCGAGCGGCGGCGTTCTCGGAGCGCTGCGCCGCAAGCAGGGCACCGACCTCGACCTGATCGCGATCGCGATGCAGGGCGCGGACCCGGTGCGTCTGGCGGGCCTCGACTCGCTCGACCCGATGGGCAACGGCTCCCTGGTGCACAGCGGCGACAACCAGACCGGCAAGGGGGACGGCGACGACGAGACGGTGACCGTCGAGTTCTCGCGCATCCCGCAGCAGATCACGTCGATCGTGTTCGTCGCGGCCGCGTACAAGAAGGGCAGCTCGTTCACGAAGGCCCGCAACGTCAGCATCAAGGTGTACGACGCCACGGGCGGCAGCACCCAGCAGGTCGCCGACATCTGGCCGAGCATGCTGAGCGCCGACAACGGCTGCGCGGTGGCCAAGGCCGTGCGCGTGGGCGGCAGTTGGAAGCTCGAGGTCATCAACACGACGGGCAAGATCAAGCAGGGTGACGAGCACGCCCTGATGCGGTTCGCCGTGAGCAAGTAGGCGCAAGGAGACGCAAGGAGACGCAAGGAGACGCACGTACGTCGAAGGGGCGGCCGGTTGATTGCTCAACCGGCCGCCCCTTCAACTACGTACAGGCAAGCGCTACTTGACGACCGTCAGCGGCAGCAACTTCTTGCCCGTCGGGCCGATCTGGATCTCGGTCTGCATCTGCGGGCAGACGCCGCAGTCGAAGCACGGGGTCCAGCGGCAGTCCTCGACCTCGGTCTCGTCGAGCGAGTCCTGCCAGTCGTCCCAGAGCCAGTCCTTGTCGAGACCGGAGTCCAGGTGGTCCCAGGGCAGGACCTCTTCGTAGGTGCGCTCGCGCGTCGTGTACCAGTCGACGTCCACGCCGTGCGCGGGCAGCGTCTTGGCGGCCTGCTCCATCCAGCGGTCGTAGCTGAAGTACTCGCGCCAGCCGTCGAAGCGGCCGCCGTCCTCGTACACGGCGCGGATGACGTGACCGATGCGGCGGTCACCGCGCGAGAGCAGGCCCTCGACGATGCCGGGCTTGCCGTCGTGGTAGCGGAAGCCGATGGAGCGGCCGTACTTCTTGTCGCCGCGGATCTTGTCGCGCAGCTTGGTCAGGCGCGCGTCCGTCTCCTCGGCGCTGAGCTGCGGCGCCCACTGGAACGGGGTGTGCGGCTTCGGCACGAAACCGCCGATCGAGACGGTGCAGCGGATGTCGTTCGAGCCGGAGACCTCGCGGCCCTTCTGGATCACGTTCATCGCCATGTCGGCGATCTGCAGGACGTCGTCGTCCGTCTCGGTGGGCAGGCCGCACATGAAGTACAGCTTCACCTGACGCCAGCCGTTGCCGTACGCGGTCGCGACGGTGCGGATGAGGTCCTCTTCGCTGACCATCTTGTTGATGACCTTGCGCATGCGCTCACTGCCGCCCTCGGGGGCGAAGGTGAGGCCCGAGCGGCGGCCGTTGCGGGTCAGCTCGTTGGCCAGGTCGACGTTGAACGCGTCGACGCGGGTCGACGGGAGGGAGAGCCCGATCTTGTCTTCCTCGTACCGGTCCGCGAGGCCCTTGGCGATCTCGCCGATCTCGGTGTGGTCCGCGGAGGACAGCGAGAGCAGGCCGACCTCCTCGAAGCCGGTCGCCTTGAGGCCCTTCTCCACCATCTCGCCGATGCCGGTGATGCTTCGCTCCCGCACGGGGCGCGTGATCATGCCGGCCTGGCAGAAGCGGCAGCCGCGGGTGCAGCCGCGGAAGATCTCGACGGACATGCGCTCGTGGACGGTCTCCGCGAGCGGCACGAGCGGCTGCTTCGGGTACGGCCACTCGTCGAGGTCCATGACGGTGTGCTTGGACACGCGCCACGGCACACCCGACTTGTTCGGCACGACGCGGCCGATGCGCCCGTCGGGCAGGTACTCGACGTCGTAGAAGCCCGGCACGTAGATGTTCCCGGTCCGCGCGAGACGGAACAGGACCTCCTCGCGGCCGCCGGGGCGGCCCTCGGCCTTCCACGCGCGGATGATCTCGGTCATGTCGAGGACGGCCTGCTCGCCGTCGCCGATGACCGCGGCGTCGATGAAGTCGGCGATCGGCTCCGGGTTGAACGCGGCATGGCCGCCCGCGAGCACGATCGGGTCGTCGAGCGTGCGGTCCTTCGACTCCAGCGGGATGCCGGCCAGGTCGAGCGCGGTCAGCATGTTCGTGTACCCGAGCTCGGTGGAGAAGCTGAGCCCGAAGACGTCGAAGGCCTTCACCGGGCGGTGGCTGTCCACCGTGAACTGGGGCACCCGGTGCTCGCGCATCAGCGCTTCCAGGTCCGGCCAGACGCTGTACGTGCGCTCGGCGAGGACGCCCTCGCGCTCGTTCAGCACCTCGTAGAGGATCATGACGCCCTGGTTGGGCAGCCCGACCTCGTACGCGTCCGGGTACATCAGCGCCCAGCGGACGTCGCACTCGTCCCATGCCTTGACGGTGGAGTTCAGCTCGCCACCGACGTACTGGATGGGCTTCTGTACGTGGGGAAGCAAGGCCTCGAGTTGCGGAAAGACCGACTCGACAGACATTTCGGCGACTTTCGGTGAGCTGACAAGGGTGACCCTCAAGCCTAACCTGCCGATCGCCCCTGTCTCACCGGACCATGGTCCGCCCTACAGTCCCGGCTCCGCCGCCCCCGCCCAGACCTCGGGAAGCTCCCGCTCCCGGTCCGCCGCGGCCGTCTGCTCCTGGCCGTAGAGCAGGCCCCAGGTGAACGCGCTCTCCCCCGCGGCATGCGCCTGCACGGCGAGATCCCGCAGCGCCTCGCGGGCCACGACGCTGTCCTGGTGGTCGCCGAGCAGCGACTGGACGCCCTTCATCCGCTTCGCGAACTCCTTGGCGCTCCTGCCGAGCGCGGGCACGGCCGCCTCACCGGCGTACCGGGCGCGCTTGGCGGACTTGCGGGCCTCGTGCATCGCCAGATCGCGGTCGGCGCCCGGTTCCAGGGCGAGGGCGTGCTCGATGCGGGCCGCGAGGCGGGCGTGGTCCTTGAGTGCGGCCTTCTTCAGCACGTCCGCCGCGGGGCGCCCGGCCGCGGCCTTCAGCGGCGGCGCCGCGAGCAGCGCGTCGAGGCTCTCCAGCAGGGCCAGGTACCGCTTGCCGTCGAGCACGGCGACCGTGTGCCGGCGCGAGCCGAGGCGTCGGGAGACGGCCCAGATCCGCAACCGCCCGCGCACCGGCCCGAGCAGCAGGGTGCGCGGCAGCGCGTCGATCCGCCCGGTCAGCCGCTCGGTGAGCACCTCGCGGTCCCGGTCGATCCCCAGCTCACCGGCGAGCCACTTCAGCTCCTCGCCCACGGGCGCCGTGACGTCCTCGTCCAGGACCTTCTTGTACGTCTTGAACGCGCCGCGCATCCGCCGGGTCGCGACCCGCATCTGGTGCACGGAGTCCGGCAGGTCGCGGCGCACGGCCGGGTCGAGTTCGACGAGGGCGTCGCGCTGGGCCCGCAGGTGCGCGAGGACGTGGTCGCCCGCGGTGACGGGCTGCTCCGCGGACTCCTGCCGGGAGCCCCTCGCCCTGGTCACCCCGGTCTCGTCGAGGGCGCGGGCCAGCTTGGAGTGGGAGGCGGAGCGCTCGACCCCGGCCTTGCGCAGCCGCTTCTCGACCTTGCCGAGGAACTCGGGGTCGCCGCCGTCGGCCAGCTCCACCTCGATCTCGGTCCAGGCGGCGGCGCGCTCGGCGCCCAGCCGCTCCGCGCGCACCGCGTCGACGCTCACCTCGGCGAGCAGCGACCCGTCGGCGCCGGTCAGATGGGACACGTCGCGGGACGACAACAGCCGTACGACGGGCCGGAGTTCGGCCTCCCGCACCCGGGATCGCACGAGACCGGCGAGCGCCCGTGGCACCCCGTCGGACAGCGGCGCGCGCACCTCGTCGCGTACGCCCTCGCTGATCGCGACGGGCAGCTTCAGGTGCCAGCCGGCGTCGTCGCCGCCGGTGCGCCGCCGCAGCGTGATCTGATCGGCGGCGAGCCGCTGGTCCTCGGTGTCGTAGTAGACGGCGTCGAGCTCGACGACGCCCTTGTCGATGATGGCCGACACCCCGGGGACCTTGTGCAGGTCAGGCAGCCGGAAGTGCTCGGCAGGGGCGCCCGTAACCTCGTATTTCCGCTCGATCTCGCGCTTGGTCTCCGCCATGACCTGAATCTAGACGCGACCGGCAGCGGCGCCAAGGGCGCGGGCTGCGCCCCGGAGGCCTACGCCGACATGGGTCTCTGCACCCGGATCGACTGCAACAACCCCACCGCCACCCACACGGCGAACATCGATGACCCTCCGTACGACACGAACGGCAGCGGGAGACCGGCCACCGGCATGATGCCCAGCGTCATGCCGATGTTCTCGAACGCCTGGAACGCGAACCAGGCGATGATCCCGGCGGCGACGATCGTCCCGTACAGCTCCGTCGTCTCGCGGGCGATCCGGCACGCCCGCCACAGCAGGATGCCGAGCAGCAGGACGATCGCGCCCGCGCCCACGAAGCCGAGTTCCTCGCCGGCCACCGTGAACACGAAGTCCGTCTGCTGCTCGGGCACGAACTGGCCCGTGGTCTGCGAGCCGTGGAAGAGCCCGGAGCCGGTCAGGCCGCCCGAACCGATGGCGATGCGGGCCTGGTTGGTGTTGTAGCCGACGCCCGCCGGGTCGAGCGCGGGGTTGGCGAACGCCGCGAACCGGGCGATCTGGTAGTCGTCGAGGACCCCGAGCTGCCAGATGGCCACGGCCCCGGCCGCGCCGACGCCGATCAGGCCGAGCACCCAGCGGTTGGAGGCGCCCGACGACAGCAGTACGCCGAGCACGATCATCACCATCACCATGACGGACCCGAGGTCCGGCATCAGCATGACGACCATCATCGGGACGGCCGCGAGACCGAGCGCCTGCAGCACGGTCCGGTGGTCGGGGAACTCCCGGTCACCGGCGTCGACGCGCGCCGCGAGCAGCATCGCCATGCCCAGGATGATCGTGATCTTCACGAACTCCGAGGGCTGCAGCGAGAAGCCGCCGCCGACGATGATCCAGGCGTGCGCGCCGTTCACGGTCGCGCCGAGCGGGGTGAGGACGAGCAGCACGAGGAAGACGGAGATCCCGTAGAGGATCGGGACCGCCGTGCGCAGCGTCCGGTGGCCGAGCCAGATCGTGCCGATCATCAGCGCGAACCCGATGCCCGTGTTCAGCAGGTGCCGGAACAGGAAGTAGTACGGGTCGCCCTGGTTGAGCTCGGTGCGGTTGCGGGTCGCCGAGTAGACGAGGGCCGCGCCGATCATGGAGAGCGCGATCGCCGACAGCATGATCGGCCAGTCGAGCCGCCGCATGACGGAGTCACGGGCCATGAGCTTCGACATGGTCGAGCGCTGCGGCCCGTACCCGGAGACGGAGAAGCCATTGCTGCCGGCCATCGGTCAGTCCCTCCTGTTGTACGTGGAGGTGGGCAGGCCCGCTGCCAACTCCTGCTGCGCGGGCGGCTGTTCCTTGTTCGGCTCGTACGGCTTGATCGTGGGGGCGTCGATCGAACCGTCCGTCTGGATCTTCGGCAGGGCCTTCTCCGGCTCGGGCAGCAGGGCCTTCTTCAGGTCCTGGTCGCCCTTCGCGTCGAGCCCGTAGATGGCGTCGTAGATCTTCCTGACCGCCGGACCCGAGGCGCCGGAACCCGTACCACCCTGGGAGATCGTCATCACGATCGAGTAGTCCTTGGTGTACGTCGCGAACCACGACGTCGTCTGCTTGCCGTAGACCTCGGCCGTACCGGTCTTGGCGTGCATCGGGATCTTGTCCTGGGGCCAGCCGCCGAAGCGCCAGGCCGCCGTGCCGCGGGTCGCCACTCCCGCCAGTGCTTCGTCTATCTCGTCGCGGGTCTTGCCCTTGAAGGGGAGCTTGCCGTTGACCTTCGGCTGGATCTCCTGGACGTGCTTGCCGTCGGCGCTGACGACGGCCTTGCCGACCTCGGGCTCGTGCAGGGTGCCGCCGTTGGAGATGGCCGCGTAGATCGACGCCATCTGGATCGGGGTGACGAGGGTGTCGCCCTGGCCGATGGAGTAGTTGACCGAGTCACCGGCGCGCATCAGGTTGCCTTCGAGGCAGTTCTCGTAGTTGAGGCGCTGGACGTAGTCGCCGTCCTTCTTGCCGGACTTGCACCAGGAGTCCTTGTTGGCCGCCCAGAAGCGCTTCTTCCACTGGCGGTCGGGGACGCGGCCGGTGACCTCGTTGGGGAGGTCGATGCCGGTCTCCTTGCCGAGGCCGAACTGGTGGGCCGTCTTGTAGAACCAGTCCTGGGTGTCCTTGTTGCCCTTGAGGCCGCCGTCCTTCTTCCACTCGTTGTGGGCGATGCCGTAGAAGACGGTGTCGCAGGAGACCTCGAGGGCGCGGCCGAGGCTGATCGGCCCGAAGTTCTCGGACTCGAAGTTCTTGAAGACCTGGCCGCCGATCGAGTACGAACTGGTGCAGGGGTAGTGCCCGTTGAACGGGTAGCCCGCGTTGACCGAGGCCGTCGTGGAGATGACCTTGAAGATCGAGCCGGGCGCCGCCTGGCCCTGGATGGCCCGGTTCAGCAGCGGGTAGTTCGAGTTCTTGCCGGTCAGCTTGGCGTAGTCCTTGCCGGAGATGCCGCCGACCCAGGCGTTCGGGTCGTAGGTCGGGGCGGACGCCATGGCCACGACGCGGCCGGTCTTGGCCTCCATCACGACGACGGCGCCGGAGTCGGCCTTGTAGTTGGTCCCGGTGTTCTTGTCGAACCCCTTGCGGGCTTCCTTCATGGCGTCGTTCAGCTCGTACTCGGCGACGCGCTGCACCCGTGCGTCTATCGACGTGACGACGTTCGCCCCGGGCACGGCCTTGTCGCTCTTGGCCTGGCCGATGACGCGGCCGAGGTTGTCCACCTCGTAGCGCGTGACGCCGGCCTTGCCGCGCAGCTCCTTGTCGTAGGTGCGCTCGAGGCCGCTGCGTCCGACCTGGTCGGAGCGGAGGTACGGGGATTCGCTGTCCTTCGCCTTCTCGATCTCGGCGTCGGTGACCGGGGAGAGGTAGCCGAGGACCTGCGCGGTGTTGGCCTTGCCGGGTGCGGCGTAGCGGCGTACGGCCGTGGGCTCCGCGGTGATGCCGGGGAAGTCCTCGCCGCGCTCGCGGATCTGCAGCGCCTGCTTGGGAGTTGCCTCGTCGGTGATCGGGATCGGCTGGTACGGCGAGCCGTTCCAGCAGGGCTGCGGCGTCTTGGCGTCGCACAGCCTGACCTTCTCCTCGACCTCCTTGGGCTGCATCCCGAGAACGCCGGCGAGCTTGGTGAGCACGCCCTTGCCGTCGTCCTTCATCTTCATCAGGTCGGTGCGCGACGCGGAGACGACGAGCCGGGTCTCGTTGTCGGCGATGGGCACGCCGCGGGCGTCGAGGATCGAGCCGCGCACGGCGGGCGTGACGACCTGCTGCACGTGGTTGCCGGAGGCCTCCTTCGCGTACTCGTCGCCGTTGCGGATCTGGAGGTACCACAGGCGCCCGCCGAGCGTGAGCAGCAGCGAGAGGACGAGGATCTGGAGGACGACGAGCCGGATCTGGACGCGGGGCGTTCGTCCGGTCTCGGGGATATTGGTCACGGTGGCCGTGCTCCCCTGTCAGTGCGAGTGCGTGCGTGTGTACGTGTACGAGTACGTCTGCGAGTACGAGTACGTGTACACGCGGAAGCTGTGCGTGGCGGGGTTCAACTGCCGTGTCGTCACAGGCGCTTGACCCCCTTGATGCGGCCGGCGCGGGCGGCGCGGGCCTTGACGGACTTCATGCGCAGGCCGCCCCGCTGGTTGCCGATGCGCAGGCCCGTGCCGGAGGAGAGCCAGCCGGAGGAGACGTCGGCGGCCTTGGCGGAGCCGCTGCCGCCGCCCGCCTCGGCGAGCGGGTCGTTGTCCGCGCGTCTGGCGAGCGCCATGACGCCGGGCACGACGAACGGGGCGAGCAGCAGGTCGTAGAGCGCGGCCGTGAACAGCAGGCTCCCCAGGCCGACGTGACGGGCCGCGGTGTCTCCGACGAGGGCGCCCACACCGGCGTACAGCAGGGTCGTGCCGACCGCGGCGCCGACGACCACGACCATCGGTCCGGTGGCCGAGCGGAGCTGTCCGTTGTCGGGCTTGGCGAGGCCCGCCAGGTAGCCGATGACGCAGAGCACGAGGGCGTAGCGGCCCGCGGCGTGGTCGGCGGGCGGGGCCAGGTCGGCGAGCAGGCCCGCCCCGAAGCCGATGAGGGCGCCGCCCACGTGTCCGTACACCAGGGCCAGGCCGAGGACGGTCAGCAGCAGCAAGTCCGGGACGGCGCCCGGGAGTTGGAGTCTCGCCAGGATGCAGACCTGGACGACCAGGGCGACGACGACGAGGGTGGTGGAGAGCAGCATTCGGTTGAAGCGCATGGTTCTTGCTCCTCCTGCTACTGCTCGTAGCCGTTGTCGACGACGCCGTTCGCGGGCGGGGACGGGGTGACGGTGACCGTCACGGTCGGGGCCGGCTTGGGCTTGGCGGGCTTGGCGGGCAACACCTCGTCGCGCGGGTCGGTGCGCGGCGGCTGTACGACGACGCCGACGATGTCGAGCTTGGTGAACCCGACGTACGGCTCGACGTAGACGGTGCGGGTCAGGTCGCCGCCGGACGGGTCCACGCGGACGATCTTCCCGACCGGGACGCCGGGCACGAACGGCTTGTCGGCCTGCGAGCCGAAGGTGACGAGCCGGTCGCCGGGCTTGACCTTGGCCTTGCCGTTGAGCAGCTGGACGCGCAGCGGGCGGTCGCCCTGCCCGGAGGCGAATCCGAGCTCGTCGGTCTTCTCCATGCGGGTGCCGACGGTGAAGTCGGGGTCGTTGGCGAGCAGGACGGTGGCGGTGTTCGGGCCGACCGTGGTGACGCGGCCGACGAGGCCGTCCCCGTTCAGGACCGTCATGTCGCGCTTGATGCCGTCGCTGGCGCCCGCGTCGATGGTGACGGTCCAGGAGAAGCCCTGCGCGGACCCTATGGCGATGACCTGGGCGCCCTTGATGCCGTACTGCCCGGAACCGGCCGTCTTCAGCATGGTGTCGAGCTGGCGGATCTTGCTGCGGTTGCGGTCGTCGCTGCCGAGCTCGGCCTTCAACGCGGCGTTCTCACGCTCCAGTTGGCCGATCCGGTCGTGCCGGTTGCCGGAGTCGCGGACCGCGCTTATGGCGTTGCCGATGGGGTCGACGGCGCCCGCGACGCCGTTCTCCACCGGGCCGAAGACCTTCGCGGCAGCCTGGCGGGCACCGTCGACCGGCGAGTCCTCGCCGCCGCGGATGTCCACCGTGATCAGTGCGAACGCGATGGCGATCAGCAGCACCAGGAGCAGCCGGCTCTCTCGTGTGTCCCTCACGTGCGGCGGCCGTGCCTTCCTCAATCGTTACTACGGAGCTTGTTGCTGAAGCTGTTGCTGAGGATTTCTTGTGCCTTGCCTCTATATCAACGATCCGCCGCACGAAGTGGCAGGCACTCGTACGGCGGACCCACCCTTTCAGGTGCCGCGACGTGTCATCTGCGCGGGGAGGCGTCCAGGACCTGCTGCAGCGCCTCGAACTCCTCGACGCACTTCCCGGAGCCGAGCGCCACGCTGTCCAGCGGGTCCTCGGCGATGTGGATCGGCATGCCGGTCTCGCGGCGCAGCCGCTCGTCGAGGCCGCGCAGCAGGGCGCCGCCGCCGGTGAGGACGATGCCGCGGTCCATCACGTCGCCGGACAGCTCGGGCGGGCACTTGTCGAGGGTCGTCTTGACCGCGTCCACGATCGCGTTGACCGGTTCTTCGATGGCCTTGCGGACTTCGGCCGCCGAGATGACGACGGTCTTCGGCAGGCCGGACACGAGGTCGCGGCCGCGGATCTCGGTGTGTTCGTCGGAGTCGAGGTCGTACGCGGAACCGATCGTGATCTTGATCTGCTCGGCGGTCCGCTCACCAAGAAGCAGCGAGTACTCCTTCTTGATGTGCTGGATGATCGCGTTGTCCAGCTCGTCGCCCGCGACGCGGATGGACTGCGCCGTGACGATTCCGCCGAGCGAGATGACCGCGACCTCGGTGGTGCCGCCGCCGATGTCCACCACCATGTTGCCCGTGGCCTCGTGGACCGGGAGGCCGGAGCCGATGGCCGCGGCCATGGGCTCCTCGATGATGTGCACCTGGCGGGCACCGGCCTGCGAGGAGGCCTCGATGACCGCGCGGCGCTCGACGCCGGTGATGCCCGAGGGGACGCAGACGACGACTCGGGGCCGGGCGAGGTAGCGCCGCTTGTGGATCTTCAGGATGAAGTAGCGGAGCATGCGCTCGGTGATCTCGAAGTCGGCGATCACGCCGTCCTTCAGGGGGCGCACCGCGACGATGTTGCCGGGGGTGCGCCCGATCATCTTCTTGGCTTCGGCGCCGACCGCGAGGATGCCGCCGGTGTTGGTGTTGATCGCGACCACGGACGGTTCGTTGAGTACGATCCCGCGACCCCTGACGTACACCAGCGTGTTGGCGGTCCCGAGGTCGACAGCCATGTCACGGCCGATGAACGACATTGAGTTCCCCATCAGGATTCGTCTGGCCTTCCCGGGTGGAGCGTTTGATTGCTTGTCAGGTAGGCGAGAGGTGGACGCGTGTGGCGTGGAGGCTTCCATCGTAGTCTCGCCTGCACGATCACGGCGCGAGGGTCTTCGCCATTGTCAGCAGATGTATCGCTGCCCCGCTAATGGGGACGTGCCGACGGAGGGTTGCGTTCCCCCAATCGGGGCGCATATGCCAAAGAGCGGCCCGAATTCTCGGACCGCTCCAGGTCAGTGGCGCTACGTGACTGACGTGGCGTCAGAAATCGGATGCGCCACGTCTCACTGCGCGAGACCGGGGAAGAAGATCTTCAGCTCGCGCTCGGCCGACTCCTCGGAGTCGGAGGCGTGGATCAGGTTCTCCCGGACGATCGAGCCGAAGTCGCCGCGGATGCTGCCCGGGGCGGCGGCGATCGGGTCCGTCGGTCCCGCCAGCTGACGGACGCCCTCGATGACGCGCTCGCCCTCGACGACCAGCGCGACGACCGGGCCGGACGACATGAACGCGACCAGCGGCTCGTAGAACGGCTTGCCCTGGTGCTCGCCGTAGTGCTGCTCCAGCGTCTCCTGGCTCAGGCTGCGCAGCTCCAGGGCGCTGATCGTCCAGCCGGCCTTGCGCTCGATGCGGCCGATGATCTCGCCGATCAGGCCGCGGCGGACTGCGTCGGGCTTGAGCAGGACGAGGGTGCGCTGGGTCATGTTGGCTGGGCTCCTTGTGCGCCTTGGTGTGCGGGTCCCTGAGGCTACAGGGGGCCGCTGGGCCTGCTCGCCGTAGGGGTTCGGAGGGTGGGCGGCCAACGGCCGGTGGGGGCTGGTCGCGCAGTTCCCCGCGGTCGACAACGCTCCCCGGGTCAGACGGCGCTGGATCCCTGTTCCGCCCAGCGGGCCTTCGCCTCGTCGACCTTGCGGCCGAAGTGGACCGAGGCCCACCACAGGGCGGCGAAGCACGCGCCGAGGAAGAACATCACGGGGACCCAGATGCCGCTGACGAGCAGGGCGGCCTGCAGGGCCCAGCCGAGCTGGACGCCGCCGGGCCGGGTGACCATCCCGCAGAGCAGAACGCTGAGCAGCATCGCGAGGCCGCACACCGTCCAGACGACTCCGTTCGACAGGCTGTCGTCCTTCATCGCGACGAGCCCGGCGAAGCCGATGACGAAGAACTCGCCGATCAGCGTCGAGGCACACAAGGTACGCACGGTGGATCAGCCCCTCCCCAGAAGCAGCCGGGCTTCGCCGACCGTGATGACGGAACCGGTGACGAGCACTCCCCCGCCCGCGTACTCGCCCTCTTCCTCGGCGAGCGTGATGGCGGCTTCGAGCGCGTCGTCCAGGCGCGGTTCGACCTGGACGCGGTCGTCGCCGAAGACCTCGACCGCGATGGCCGCCAGCTCGTCGGCGTCCATGGCGCGGTGGCTCGAGTTCTGCGTGACGACGACTTCGGCGAAGATCGGCTCGAAGGCCTCGAGCAGTCCTCGTACGTTCTTGTCGCCGCTGGCACCGACCACGCCGATGAGCCGGCTGAAGTCGAAGACCTCGCTGATCGCCTCGGCGGTGACGCGGGCGCCCGCCGGGTTGTGCGCGGCGTCGAGCACGATGGTGGGCGAGCGGCGGACGACCTCCAGGCGGCCCGGCGAGGTGACCGAGGCGAACGCCGTGCGGATCGTGTCGAGGTCGAGCGGGCGCGCGTGCTGCGAGCCGATGCCGAAGAACGCCTCGACGGCGGCCAGCGCCACCGCCGCGTTGTGCGCCTGGTGCGCGCCGTGCAGCGGGAGGAAGACCTCCTCGTACTCGCCGCCGAGCCCGCGCAGGGTCACCAACTGGCCGCCGACCGCGACCTGGCGGGCGACGACGCCGAACTCCAGGCCCTCCCGTGCGACCGTGGCGTCCACGTCGACGGCCTTCTTCAGGATCACCTGCGCCGCGTCCACCGGCTGCTGCGCCATGATCACGGTCGCGTCCTGCTTGATGATCCCGGACTTCTCGGTGGCGATCTCGCCGGGCGTCGTGCCGAGCCGGTCGGTGTGGTCGAGGTCGATGGGGGTGATGACGGCGACCGAGCCGTCGATCACGTTCGTCGCGTCCCAGGTGCCGCCCATGCCGACCTCGACGACCGCGACGTCCACGGGGGCGTCGGCGAAGGCCGCGTACGCCATGCCCGTCAGGACCTCGAAGAAGGACAGCCGGAACTCCTGCTGGGAGTCGACCATCTCGACGTACGGCTTGATGTCCTCGAACGTCTCGATGAAGCGCTCGTACGGGATCGGGGCGCCGTCCAGGCTGATGCGCTCGGTGACCGACTGGACGTGCGGCGACGTGTACCGCCCGGTGCGCAGGTCGAAGGCGGCGAGGAGCGCCTCGATCATGCGGGCCGTCGACGTCTTTCCGTTCGTCCCCGTGATGTGGATCGAGGGGTACGCCTTCTGCGGCTCGCCGAGGACGTCCATCAGGGCCGCGATGCGGCTGACCGACGGCTCCAGCTTCGTCTCGCCCCAGCGCGTGGCGAGGTCCGCCTCGACCGCGCGCAGCGCCTTCTCCACCTCCGGGTCCTCGGGGCGCGCGGGGATCCCGTCGCCCTGCGGGGCGCCGCCCTGGGTGCGCAGGGTGCGGCTGCCCGCCTCGATCACCGCGAGGTCGGGGTCACGGTCGGTCTCGGCGTCCACGATGTCGTCGAAGGCGTCACCGGAGGCGTCGTCGGGCTCGTACTCGCTGCTGTCGCGCGGAGGGAGGTCACTCACGCACGCCAGTCTACGGAGCCCCACCGACAGCGGCGCGGATGCCACCCGCCACCGCGAATCGGGACCTTGGACCTGTCCGTTTCGGGACCTTGGTCCCACCGGATCACAGCATCGCCCTGCAAACTTGGCGATCATGGACATAGGCATCGATCTCGGCACCGCCAACACCCTTCTCTACGTGCGCGGTCAGGGGATCGTGCTGAACGAACCCTCGGTGGTCGCGGTGAAGGAGGGCGGGCGCGGGGGCGTGCTCGCCGTGGGGACCGAGGCGAAGGAGACCATCGGGCGCACCCCGGGTTCCATCACCGCGATCCGGCCGCTGCGCGACGGTGTCATCAGCGACTACGAGGCGGCCGAGGAGATGATCCGGCACTTCGTGCGCAAGGTCGTGCCCGGGCGACGGCCCCGTACCCGCATGGTCGTGTGCGTGCCGAGCGGGGTCACGCCCGTCGAGCGGCGGGCCATCGTGCACGCCGCCCAGCGGTCGGGGGCCAAGGCCGTGCACCTGATCGAGGAGCCGATGGCGGCGGCGATCGGGGCGGGCCTGCCGGTGGCGGAGCCGCGCGGGTCGATGGTCGTCGACATCGGCGGCGGCACCACCGAGGTCGCCGTCATCTCCCTTGGCGGCGTGGTCACTTCGCAGTCCCTGCGGGTGGGCGGCGACCGGCTCGACGAGGCCATCACCGATCACGTGCGCAAGGAGCACGGGCTGCTCATCGGGGAGCGGACCGCCGAGGACATCAAGATCGCGATCGGGTCGGCGTGGCCGGTGCCCGGGGACGACGCGTTCGAGATGCGGGCGTTCACCGTGCGGGGACGGGAGAAGGTCGCGGGGCTGCCGAAGACGGTCGAGCTGACGGTGCGGGAGGTGCGGGCCGCGCTCGACGAGCCGGTCGAGGCGATCATCGCGGCGGTGAAGGCGACCCTCGAGGAGTGTCCGCCGGAGCTGTCGGGGGACGTCATGGAGCACGGGATCGTGGTGACGGGTGGGGGTGCGATGCTGCCGGGGCTCGACCTGCGGCTCGCGTCCGCGACCGGGATTCCCGTCTTCGTCGCCGAGGATCCGCTGGACAGCGTCGCCGTGGGGTGCGGGAAGTGCGTGGACGACTTCGATGCGCTTCAGCGGGTCATGAGTGCGGCCTAGACAAGAACCAGCCCCTCCGGCGTTTGAGGAGCGGGGTCCGGGGCGGAGCCCCGTGAGCTTGATTCATGTGGGGCTGGACCGTGGCAGCTCGGCCCGGACCTCGTAGGAGTCCTCACCCCGGCCCGCCCAGAACTCGCCCCCCATGGTCCGCACCCGCTCCTCCATCCCCGCCGTGCCCGTGCCCGCCGACACCGGGGGCACCGTGGGTCTCGCGGGCGGGAGCGGGTTGGTCACCGTCACGCGCAGGCGGTCCGGGGTCAGGCGTACCGTCACCCGGACCGGCTGGCCCGGGGCGTGCTTCGCCGCGTTCGTGAGGCACTCCTGGACCACGCGGTAGATCGCCGCCTGGCGCAGCGGGGACTGGTTGTACGCCGTGTCGTCGACCGAGACCTCGACCTCGTTGCCCGCCCCGGCGCTCTCCTCCGCGAGGCGGGGCAGGGCCTCCAGGCCGGGGGTGGGGGCGCCTCCCCCGCTGCCGCGGCGGACCACGATCTCGTTCAGGAGGAGGTGGGCGCGGCGGGCCGTCTCGGACAGCTCGTCGAAGTCCTGGCCCCAGCGCTCGCCGCGGGCCCGGCGGGACAGGACCTCGGCGCGCACCGCGAGCATCGTCAGCTCCCGGCCCACGAAGTCGTGCACGTCGCCGGCGACGCTGGTGCGCTCGTCCTGCACGGCCTGGAGCAGCGCGGTCTCGGCGCCCTTGGCCTCCAGGGCGCGGACCAGGTCGACCCGGTTCGCGGCGATGCCGACGCCGGTGGCGAGCACCCCGACGGGCACCACCAGAGCGAGGAACTGGCTGACGGACTCGCCGCGGTGGGCGGGCCAGTCGGGCATCGCGTACGCGACGGCGCACACCGCCAGATAGCCGCCGCAGGCCAGGACGCCCGCCGCCCTGCCCCGGTAGCGGGCCACGGAGTACAGGGCGAACTGGACCAGCGTCAGCTCGTGCAGCCAGCCGATGAACACCAGCGAGACGGCGTACGGGAGCCAGGGCCCCCACGGGACGCGACGGCGCAGCAGCAACGTGGCGGCGCCGAGGGCGAGGACGGCCGTGGCGGCCGCACCGTTCAGCGCGTTGTCCGCCTGGGCCAGACCGGGGATGTCCAGGCTCATCAGGGCGAAGCAGCCCGCGGCCGTCAGCAGGTCGACGGCGAGCGGGGTGCCGCGCCAGCGCTCCATCAGCGACCACAGCCGGCCCAGACGGCGGCCCGCGGCTGCCGCCCGGCGCATCGGGGGTGCGGCGGCCTGGTCGTGCATGAGGTCCATCATCCAAGGTCCAAGTACCCGATTCGACCCGCTTAGGTCCTTAAATGAGTGATATGGGGCACTCTCGGCAGCAGTCGGGCGAACGCCCCCGACACGGCGCGGCACCGCGCCGCGCGTCCATCTGCCGTAAACGGCGAGCCCGTTCGGCGCGGTAAGCGGCCCGGGCCGCTCACCCAGGGTTCCAATCGGACCATGTGGTACGCACACCAACCCGGCCGCCGCACCCGGCAGGCCCTCGGCGACGGCGCGGCCCTGCTGTGGGTCGGCGGCTGGGCCGCCACCGCGGTCGTCGCGCACCGGCTCATCACGCTGTCCGCGGGACTGCACGCCCGGCCCCGCATCCCGCTGCTCGGTCCGCGGATGAACGGCACCCTGCACGACGTCGCCCGCGCCGGCGACCGCCTCGCCGGCGCCGCACCCTCCGGGGCGGGCCCGACGCAGGCCCTCGCCCTGCTCGCGGCCGTCGCCCTGTTCGTCGTGCCCGTCGGGCTGCTGCTCGCGCTGTGGCTGCCGCGCCGCCTTCGCTGGGTGCGGCAGGCCGCCGCCGCCCGCGACCTGGCCGCCACCGAGGACGGCCGCGAACTCCTCGCGCTGCGCGCCCTGTTGAGGCCCCTCGACGAGGTCGGCCGCACCGCCGACGCCCTCCCCGACACCACACCGGGCAGCCTCGCCGAGGGCTGGCGCGAGGGCGACCCGGAGACCCTCGACGCGCTCGCCGAGGCGGAACTGGTCCGGCTCGGGCTGCGCTCCGCGTGACGCGTGGCGCAGCCGGCGGGCGGGCGCTGCCGCTGCTCCTCGTCGCCGTCCCGCGGGAGGCCCACCGGCTCTTCCTCGCCGACCTTGAGGACCCCCGGTTCACCTACCACCTGGTGTCGACCGGCCGCGAGGCCCTGCGCGACCTGTACCGGTACCAGCCGGACCTGCTGCTGCTCAGCCTGCGACTGCGCGACCCCGGCGGCTGGGAAGTGCTGCGCCGCGTCCGCGAGATGACCGAGGAGCTCCACATCGTCGCGCTCGACCGGCGCTACCGGGAGTCGGCGGCGCTCCGCGCCCTGCACGAAGGCGCCGACGACTACCTGCACCTGGGCGTGCCGCACGCCCTGTGCAGGGCCCTGGTCGGCGCGCGCCTGCGCCGCGCCCGCCCGCCGGCCCCGGCGAGCCAGCTGCTCGACGACGGCCGCCTCAGCCTCGACATCGCGACCCGCGAGGCAGCGGTCGACACCGCCTATCTGCCGCTGACCCCGCTGGAGTTCGAGGTGCTGTACGCCCTGGCCCGCAACCCCGGCCAGGTGCTCAGCCCGGACCAGCTCATCCAGCGGGCCTGGCGCGACCCGGCCGCCGCCAGCCCGGCCAACGTCCGCTACGTCGTCCTGCGCCTGCGCCGCCGCTTCGAGGAGGCCACCGGCGCCCCCGCCCCGATCGAGACGGTCCGCGGCGTCGGCTACCGCTACCGCCCACCCACCTGACCGGGCCCTAAGGGCCCTAAGGGCCCTAAGTCCAGGACAAAAGCCTCGGTTTCCTCACATGTCGGCGCCTGCCACATTCGTACAACATTGCACAAACCCGGCTGCCATGCAGCCCCCGCACAGTCGACTCGTCGTACGGAACCCCCGTACGGAACGGACCGACTGGGCAAGGGACAGGCTCGGCAATGGCACTGGTCGCGGTGATCCCCGCGCACGACGAACGGGACCACATACAGGCGGCGGTCGGCGGTCTGCTGCGGCAGACCCACCGCCCCGACCGCATCCTGGTGGTCGCCGACAACTGCACGGACGACACCGTGGAGTTGGCGCGCGCGGCAGGCGCCGAGGTGTACGTCACCGAAGGCAACCGGCACAAGAAGGCCGGCGCCCTCAACCAGGCGCTCGCGACCCTGCTGCCGACGCTCGCCGACGACGACGCGGTGCTCGTCACCGACGCCGACTGCGCCCTGGACCCCGTATTCCTCCAGGTCGCCCTCGACCACATCACGCTCGGCTACGGCGGGGTCGGCGGCGTCTTCCGCGGCGACGAGGGCGGCGGCTTCGTCGGCCACCTGCAGCGCAACGAGTACGCCCGCTACGCCCGCGACGTCGCCCGCCTCCAGGGCAAGTGCCTCGTCCTCACCGGCACCGCCGCCGTCTTCCCGGTCCGCGTCCTGCGCGAGATATCCCGCTCCCGGCTGGCCGGAACCCTGCCGACGGGCGACGGCGCGGGCGGCATCTACGACACCACGGTCCTCACCGAGGACAACGAACTCACCTTCGCCATCAAGCACTTGGGCCACGACGTGATCTCCCCGGCCCGTTGCACCCTGGTCACCGAGGTCATGCCGACCTGGCGCGACCTGTGGCGCCAGCGCCTGCGCTGGAAGCGCGGCGCGGTGGAGAACTGCTTCCAGTACGGCCTGACCCGCGTCACCTGGCGCTACTGGGGCCGCCAACTCCTCACGTTCCTGGGCGTGTTGGTGACGTTCGTCTACCTCGGCACGATCGTCTGGGCGCTGTCCACGGACGGGATGCACATGCAGCCGTTCTGGCTGGCGATCACCGGCGTCTTCGTCGTCGAGCGCGTGGTGACCGTACGGCTGCGCGGCTGGCGCCAGATGCTCGTCTCCGCGTCCATGTACGAGCTGATCCTCGACTTCTTCCTCCAGGCCTGCCACGGCAAGGCGTACGCGGACGCGCTGCTGCGCCGTCGCCGCGCCTGGTGAACTCCCCCCGTCACAAGGAGCCCTCCTCATGTACAACAACGTCTCTTCGGCCGCCGGCACGGGCGCCGCGGCCTCCGGCGGCGCCCTCGCCGCGACCGGCGCCCAGGTCCTGTGGCTGTTCCTGGCCGCGTTCGCACTGATAGCCGTCGGTACGGCGCTGGCGCGGATCGTGCCGCGCAGGAACAAGTAGCCCGCCCGCACACACAGCAGGAAGGCCCGGAACCTCGCGGTTCCGGGCCTTCCTGCTTGCTGCTCCGGCCGCCTTACGCCTGCGGCAGGCGCTCCAACTGCGCCTGGATACGGGCGATGTCCTCGTCCGCCTTCACCAGGCGGGCGCGGATGCCGTCCACGACGTGGTCCGGGGCCTTGCCCAGGAACTTCTCGTTGCCCAGCTTGCCCTCGGCCTGCGCCTTGTCCTTCTCGGCGACCGCGAGGTCCTTGGCGAGGCGCTTGCGCTCGGCGGCCACGTCGATGGCACCGGACAGGTCGAGCGCCACCTCGGCACCGGCGACCGGGAGCGTCGCGGTGGCCGTGAAGTCCTCGCCCGCGTCCTGCAGCTTCAGGAGCTGACGGATGGCCGGCTCGTGCGCGGCCAGGTCCGTGCCGTCCAGGGACAGCCGGGCCGGAACGCGCTGCCCCGGCTTCAGACCCTGCTCGCCCTTGAACCGGCGGACCTCGGTGACGACCTGCTGGATCGTCTCGATCTCCCGCTCGGCGGCGGCGTCCCGGAAGCCACTGTCCTTGGGCCAGTCGGCGACGACGACGGACTCGCCGCCGGTCAGCGTGGTCCACAGCGTCTCCGTGACGAACGGCACGACCGGGTGCAGGAGGCGCAGCGTGACGTCGAGGACCTCGCCGAGGACGCGGCCCGAGACCTTGGCCGGCTCGCCGCCCGCCATGAACGTCGTCTTCGACAGCTCGACGTACCAGTCGAAGACCTCGTCCCACGCGAAGTGGAAGAGGGCGTCGGAGAGCTTGGCGAACTGGTAGTCGTCGTAGAGCGCGTCGACCTGGGCGACGACCGTGTTGAGGCGGGACAGGATCCAGCGGTCGGTCGCCGTCATCCGCTCGGGGGCCGGGAGCTCGCCCTCGACGGTCGCGCCGTTCATCAGCGCGAAGCGGGTGGCGTTCCAGATCTTGTTGGCGAAGTTGCGGGAGCCCTGGACCCAGTCCTCGCCGATGGGCACGTCGACGCCCGGGTTGGCGCCGCGGGCCAGGGTGAAGCGGACGGCGTCGGAGCCGTACTTGTCCATCCAGTCCAGCGGGTTGACGACGTTGCCCTTGGACTTCGACATCTTCTTGCCGGTCTCGTCGCGGACCATGCCGTGGAAGGCGATGGTGCGGAACGGGACGTCGCCCATGGCGTACAGGCCGAACATCATCATCCGGGCGACCCAGAAGAACATCAGGTCGTAGCCGGTGACCAGGACGGAGTTCGGATAGAACTTCTCCAGCGACTCCGTCTGCTCCGGCCAGCCCATGGTCGAGAACGGCCACAGGCCGGAGGAGAACCAGGTGTCGAGGACATCGGTGTCCTGGTGCCAGCCCTCGCCGGTGGGCGCCTCGTCGTTCGGGCCGACGCAGACCATCTCGCCGTTCGGGCCGTGCCAGACGGGGATGCGGTGGCCCCACCACAGCTGGCGCGAGATGCACCAGTCGTTGAGGTTGTCGACCCAGTCGAAGTAGCGCGGGGTCAGGTCGGCGGGGTGGATGTTGACGCGGCCGTCGCGGACGGCGTCACCGGCGGCCTTGGCGAGCGTCTCGACCTTGACCCACCACTGCATCGAAAGGCGCGGCTCCAGCGTCGTCTTGCAGCGGGAGCAGTGGCCGACCGAGTGCACGTACGGGCGCTTCTCGGCGACGATCCGGCCGTCGGCGCGCAGGGCGGCGACGATCGCGGAGCGGGCCTCGAAGCGGTCCAGACCCTGGAAGGGGCCGGGGGTGATGATGATGCCGCGCTCGTCGAGGACCTGGATGGTCTCCAGGTCGTGGCGCTGGCCGATGGCGAAGTCGTTCGGGTCGTGCGCCGGGGTCACCTTGACGGCGCCGGTGCCGAACTCCGGGTCGACGTGGGTGTCCGCGACGACGGGGATGCTGCGGTCGGTCAGCGGCAGCTTGATCTGCTTGCCGATGAGACGGGCGTAGCGCTCGTCGTCGGGGTGGACGGCGACGGCGGTGTCGCCGAGCATCGTCTCGGCGCGCGTGGTGGCGACGACGATGGTGTCCTCGCCCTCGCCGTACGTCATGGAGACGAGCTCGCCGTCGTCGTCCTGGTAGTCGACCTCGATGTCGGAGATGGCCGTCAGACAGCGCGGGCACCAGTTGATGATGCGCTCGGCGCGGTAGATCAGACCGTCGTCGAACATCCTCTTGAAGATGGTCTGGACGGCGACCGACAGGCCCTCGTCCATGGTGAAGCGCTCGCGGTCCCAGGCGACGCCGTCGCCGAGGCGGCGCATCTGGCCGGAGATCTGTCCGCCGGACTCTTCCTTCCACTGCCAGACGCGCTCGACGAACGCCTCGCGGCCCAGGTCGTGGCGGGACTTGCCGTCCTTGGCGAGCTCGCGCTCCACGACGTTCTGCGTGGCGATGCCCGCGTGGTCCATGCCCGGCTGCCACAGCGTCTCGAAGCCCTGCATGCGCTTGCGGCGGGTGAGGGCGTCGATCAGCGTGTGCTCGAAGGCGTGGCCCAGGTGCAGGCTGCCGGTGACGTTCGGCGGCGGGATGACGATGGTGTACGCGGGCTTGTCGCTCTTCGCGTCGGCGGTGAAGTACCCGCGTTCTACCCAGCGCTCGTACAGCGGCCCCTCTACCTCGGCCGGCGCGTACTGGGTCGGCAGTTCGGAGGTGGGCGCTGGAGTCTGCTGCTGAGAGTTCTCGGTCACGGGCCCAGTTTAGAGGGGTCACAGTCCCGTACTGAAACCGAATCCGGGGGACCGATCCGTACGCGCGTACGTCAGGATGTCGGGAGCACATAAACCTCGGGAGGGAACCCCAGTAATGAGCTACAACCAGCCGGGCCCATACGGAGGCCAGCCGCAGCAGCCCCAGCAGCCCGGACCGTACGGCCAGCAGCCGCCGCAGCCGGGCCCCTACGGCCAGCAGCCCCAGGCCCCGCAGCCCGGCTACGGGTACCCGCAGCAGGCTCCGCAGCAGCCCGGCTACGGCTACCCGCAGCAGGGCCCGCCCGGGGTCCCGCCGCAGCAGCCCTACAGCCAGCCCCAGCAGCCGGGCCCCTACGGCCAGCCGCAGCAGGACCAGTACGGCCAGTACCCGCCGGCTCCGCCGCAGGGCGGCAAGAAGAAGACGGGCCTCATCATCGCGGCGGTCGCCGTGGTGGCGGCGATCGGCGTGGGCGCGTACTTCGTGTTCGGCGGGAGCAGCGGCGGCAGCGCCTCGGTCGCGGACGACGGGGCGCACAAGCTGACGACTCCGGCGACGGTGCTCGGCGAGTACAAGAAGAGCGCCGACGACTCCGGCGACGGCTTCGACGAGCAGGACATGAAGGACGCCGAGAAGGACGGCCTCAAGAACGGCAAGCCGGTCAACGCCGGTTACGAGGTCAAGGACGAGGCCAACCCCCTCGCGGGCAAACTGCTTCAGTTCCAGGGCGCGTACGGCGAGATCGCCGACCCCGGCAAGCTCGTCGACGGCATGTTCACCAAGGCAGCGGCTGAAGCGGTCAAGGGCGACGGCGAAGACGACAAGACCAAGGGTTCGCTCATCGGCAGCCCCACCGACTACAGCACGGACGACTACGTCCTGAAGTGCCAGGAAGTGAAGATCGAGAACACGGACACGTCGTCCAGCAGTGCCGGAACCCCCAAGGAGATGCACGCGCCGGTCTGCATCTGGGGCGACCACAGCACCGTCGGCATGACCATTCCGATCACGATCGCGGACATGATGGCCAGCAAGAGCCCGGACCTGAAGGCTTCTTCGGAGCTCACCGCGAAGTTCCGCCAGGAAGTCCGCGTCAAGGCCTGACGGCCGCGACGACGTGAGAGGGGCCCCGGTCGGACATCCGACCGGGGCCCCTCTCACGTCAACTGCCTTACGACTACGCCGACTTCTGCTCGCCGCTGCCGCTGCCCCGCACGTCCCGCGGGATCAGCGTCGGGTTCACGTTCGAGTGGACGGCCTCCGCGGTGATGACCACACGGGCCACGTCCTTGCGGGACGGGACCTCGTACATCACCGACTGGAGGACCTCCTCCATGATGGCGCGCAGGCCGCGCGCGCCCGTGCGGCGCAGGATCGCCTGGTCGGCGATGGCCTCGAGGGCCTCGCGCTCGAAGTCCAGCTCCACGCCGTCGAGTTCGAAGAGGCGCTGGTACTGCTTGACGAGCGCGTTGCGCGGTTCCACCAGGATCTGGAGCAGCGCCTCGCGGTCGAGGTTGTGCACGCTCGTGATCACGGGGAGACGGCCGATGAACTCCGGGATCATCCCGAACTTCACCAGGTCCTCCGGCATGACCTCCTGGAACTGGTCCTTCTCCTCCAGCTCGCGCTTGGAGTGGATCGTCGCGCCGAAGCCGATGCCCTTGGCGCCGGCCCGCGCCTCGATGATCTTCTCCAGGCCCGCGAAGGCACCGCCCACGATGAACAGGACGTTCGTCGTGTCGATCTGGATGAACTCCTGGTGCGGGTGCTTGCGGCCGCCCTGCGGCGGGACCGAGGCCGTCGTGCCTTCGAGGATCTTCAACAGCGCCTGCTGGACGCCTTCGCCGCTGACGTCGCGCGTGATCGACGGGTTCTCCGACTTGCGGGCCACCTTGTCGATCTCGTCGATGTAGATGATGCCCGTCTCGGCCTTCTTGACGTCGTAGTCGGCGGCCTGGATGAGCTTCAGGAGGATGTTCTCGACGTCCTCGCCGACGTAGCCCGCCTCCGTGAGCGCCGTGGCGTCCGCGATCGCGAACGGGACGTTCAGCATGCGCGCCAGCGTCTGCGCGAGCAGCGTCTTGCCGGAGCCGGTCGGGCCGAGCAACAGGATGTTGGACTTCGCCAGTTCGATGGCGTCGTCACGGCCGGTCCCGCCGCCGTTCTCACCGGCCTGGACGCGCTTGTAGTGGTTGTAGACCGCCACGGAGAGCGCCTTCTTGGCGGCCTCCTGGCCCACGACGTAACCCTCGAGGAACTCGTAGATCTCGCGCGGCTTGGGAAGTTCTTCCCAGCGCACTTCGCTCGTCTCCGCGAGCTCTTCCTCGATGATCTCGTTGCAGAGGTCGATGCACTCGTCGCAGATGTATACACCGGGACCTGCGATGAGCTTCTTGACCTGCTTCTGGCTCTTTCCACAGAACGAGCACTTGAGCAGATCGCCGCCGTCACCGATGCGTGCCACGAGGTGCTTCCCCTTCGCCTGGGAGACGCCACGTTCAGCGGCTCCTGGTGCCTGTATCCGACGGTACCTTGCCGGGCCCCCCGTTCGGGCCCCCCTTGGCACGGTTCACTTTGAAGTGAACCGTGCCGGGGAAGGGCAGACGATACAACGCCTTGTCAGGCGATCGTCGCGTTGTTCATCTTGCGCGTCGAGATGATCTGGTCGATCAGGCCGTACGCGAGGGCGTCCTCGGCCGTGAGGATCTTGTCGCGCTCGATGTCCTCGCTGATCTTCTCCAGCGGGGTCGTCGAGTGCTTGGCCAGCATCTCTTCCAGCTGCGTGCGCATGCGGAGGATCTCGTTGGCCGCGATCTCCAGGTCGGAGAGCTGCTCGCGCCCGGTGCCACCGGAGGGCTGGTGGATCAGCACGCGCGCGTTCGGCAGGGCCATGCGCTTGCCCGGGGTGCCGGCGGCGAGCAGGACCGCGGCGGCGGAGGCCGCCTGGCCCATGCAGACCGTCTGGATCTCGGGCTTCACGAACTGCATCGTGTCGTAGATGGCCGTGAGCGCGGTGAACGAGCCACCGGGGCTGTTGATGTAGAGGTAGATGTCGCGGTCCGGGTCCATCGACTCCAGGCACAGCAGCTGCGCCATGACGTCGTTGGCGGACGCGTCGTCGATCTGCACGCCGAGGAAGATGATGCGCTCCTCGAAGAGCTTCGCGTACGGGTCGTACTCACGCACGCCCTGCGAGGTGCGCTCGACGAAGCGCGGGATCACGTAGCGGTTGTCGACCTGCGGGCCCGTGTAGAGGCCGCTGCCGGGGAAGTTGTTCATGATGGTCGGTGTTCCGTCCTGGTGAGGGAGGCAGTGGGCTTCGATCGTCGGCCGGCGCTCAGGCGCCGGTGCCGCCGCCGCCCGGAACACCCGTAGCGGCAGTGATGATCTCGTCGATGAGGCCGTAGGCCTTGGCCTCCTCGGCGGTGTACCAGCGGTCGCGGTCACCGTCGCGGATGATCGTCTCCACGGTCTGGCCGGAGTGCCGGGCCGTGATCTCGGCCATGCGCTTCTTCGTACGCAGCAGGTACTCGGCCTGGATCTTCACGTCGGAGGCGGTGCCGCCGATGCCGGCGGAGCCCTGGTGCATCAGGATGTCGGTGTTCGGCAGCGCGAAGCGCTTGCCCGGCGTACCGCCCGTGAGCAGGAACTGGCCCATCGAGGCCGCCATGCCCATACCGATCGTGATCACGTCGTTCGGGATGTACTGCATGGTGTCGTAGATCGCCATGCCGGCCGTCACCGAGCCGCCGGGGCTGTTGATGTAGAGGTAGATGTCCTTGTCCGGGTCGGCGGCAAGGAGGAGCATCTGCGCCGTGATCTTGTTGGCGATGTCGTCGTCGACCTGCTGGCCGAGGAAGATGATTCGCTCCCCGAGCAGCCGGCTGTAGACCTGGTCGCCGAGGCCACCACTGAAGGACGGCTCGCCAGCGGCGGAAGGCATCAGAATCGTCACGTATCCACCTGCTCGTCTCTGACGGCTACGCGCCGTCTCGCGTCTGTAGCTGGGGCCGGGAGCCGCGCTTGGGGACTCCCCTGCCCTCGTATTCATGGACCCTAACGCGCGGCCCCCTCCGGGGAATCCCGCAGAAGGAACTGTTCGCTGTGAGCGCAGGTTGCCGACCCCGCGCGGGCCATCCTGACGAGGCGCGACAGGCCCCCGGGACGGAATCCGTCCCGGGGGCCTGTCGTGGGGTCAGAGGGAGGCTCAGGCCTCCGTCTTCTCCTCGGAGTCGGTGGACTCGGCGGCGGCCTCCGTGGCCTCCTCCGTGGTCTCCTCCTCGTCGTCCTCGAGGTCGACGACCTCACCGTTGGTGTCCTTGACGGTGGCGGCCTCGACGACCACGGCAAGGGCCTTGCCGCGGGCGACCTCGCCGACCAGCATCGGGACCTGGCCGCCCTCGACGACGGCCTGGGCGAACTGGTCGGGGGACATGCCGGAGGAGGCGGCGCGACGCATGAGGTGCTCGGTGAGCTCCTCCTGGTTCACGTTCAGCTTCTCCTTGTTGACGAGCTCGTCGAGGACGAACTGCGTCTTGATGCCCTTGACGGCCTGCTCGCGCGTCTCGGCGTCGAACTCCTCGACCGTCTTGCCCTGGATCTCGAGGTACTTCTCGATGTCCAGGCCCATCTGGCCGAGCTGGTGGTGCTCGAGGTTGTGCTTGCGGGTGTTGACCTCGTCCTCGAGCAGCTTCTCGGGAACGGGGACCTCGACCAGCTCGAGCAGCTTCTCCAGGACGCGCTCCTGGGCCTGCGTGGCCTGGTCGTACTGCTTCATGTTCTCGAGGCGCTTGCGGCTGTCGGCCTTCAGCTCGTCGAGGGTGTCGAACTCGGAGGCGAGCTGGGCGAACTCGTCGTCCAGGGACGGGAGTTCACGGGCGGCGACCTGGGTGACCTTGACGGTGACCTCGGCCTCCTTGCCCTCGGCGGAGCCGCCCTTCAGCTCGGAGGTGAAGGTGGCCTCGCCACCGGCCTCCAGGCCCTTCACGGCGTCGTCGATGCCGTCGAGGAGCTCGCCGGAGCCGATGGTGTAGGAGACGCCGGAAGCGACGCCGTCCTCGAGGACCTCGCCCTCGACCTTGGCCTCCAGGTCGATCGTCACGACGTCGCCGTCCTCGGCGGCACGCTCGACCGGGGAGGTCGAGGCGAAGCGCTCGCGGAGCTGCTCGACGGACTTGTCGACGTCCTCGTCGGTGACCTCGACGGCGTCGACCTCGACCTCGATGCCGGAGTAGTCCGGGATCTCGATGGCCGGGCGGACGTCGACCTCGGCGGTGAAGTTCAGCGTCTCGCCGTCCTTCAGCTCCGTGATGTCGACCTCGGGCTGGCCGAGGACGTTGAGCTCCGCCTCGTTGACGGCCTCGGTGTAGAACTTGGGAAGCGCGTCGTTGACGGCCTCCTCAAGCACGGCACCGCGGCCGAACCGCTGGTCGATGACGCGGGCCGGGATCTTGCCCTTGCGGAAGCCCTTCACCGTGACCTGCTGGTTGATCTTCTTGTACGCCGCGTCGAGGCTGTCCTTGAGCTCCTCGAAGGGCACCTCGATGCTGAGCCGAACCCGGGTCGGGTTCAGGGTCTCCACGGCGCTCTTCACGGTTCGGTCTCCTTGGGGGCTGACTTCTTGGGTTCCTGCCCGGCTTAGAGACACACGGGCACGCAGCTTGCATAGTAACGGCACGCCGCAGCACACCCACAATGCGATCTTGAAGTCCGCCCCACAGCGCCCCACAGCGCGACTGAGCAGCTGGTCGGGGTGGCGGGATTTGAACCCACGGCCTTCCGCTCCCAAAGCGGACGCGCTACCAAGCTGCGCCACACCCCGTCGGTGCGACACGTAGGGTACATGCCCGCAGGCAGTGCAGCGCCCGCATTGCGGGGCGCGCGAGCGGTGCGTGACGGGGGCCGGGCAATGGGGTGTGCGGGCGGGGCCCGGGACCCGCTACGATGCCTTTCGTGCCGAGGTCACCGACCTGCGGCGCGCGCTGTGCGGGCGTAGCTCAATGGTAGAGCCCTAGTCTTCCAAACTAGCTACGCGGGTTCGATTCCCGTCGCCCGCTCTCGGCAAAGGGCCCCCGGCTCCGGATCCACCCACGGTGGACCGGGCCGGGGGCTTTTTCGTGTCCCCGGCCGGCCGGTCGCCCGTGACCTCAGAATTTGATCGCGCTGATGCTGTCCGCGACGGAGTTGAGGAAGTTGTTGATCGCGGGGGCCATTCCGGTCGAGGCCAGGAAGAAGCCGAAGAGGACCGCCACGACGGCGGGTCCCGCCTTGATCGAGCCGCCGCGCATCAGCACCACGAGGACGATCGCCAACAACAGCACCACTGACAGCGAAATGGCCACACTGATCACACCCTAGGTCGGTCCGCTCTCCCGGCCCGGGGGGCACAGCCCCGCACACCCCCCGCCAGAACCATCGTGCCACCAACGGGCCTTCCGTATGCGGTCGGTGACGCATCGTCGGCCACGCGCGTGCGGGGGCGTGGACGCCGCGTGGCCTTGGGGCGCATGAGCGGCGCACGTCGGCGGGGTGATGGCGGGGCGCGCCGGGGGGCGGAAATCGGCTTGATCGTTTCCATCGGCGCACATGCGGCCCACACATGCCTCTCGCATGTCACTCCCTGTTTTGTCGCGCTTTCCCCGCGGGGTGCACACAGAAGACCTGTGGGAATCGCCACGCTTTTACGCGTCTATAGCGGCCCGATATCGGCCCCCTATCGAGGTCTAATCGGGCCGCCGTTCGGCCCTGACGAATCCGGACAAAGTAGCCGTGTCCGGCGAGGTTGTTATGCCCTGTTTAAGCAGGATTAGCCGTGCGATAACGGACAGATCGCCAATCATTCGATGTCTTGTGTGTCATCTCGGACGTCATGTCGACTTCTTTGAATCCTGGGTACACGGGGGCAACGAGGAGGATTCGAGTTGAGGGTTTTACGAAATCCCATAGGCGCCGCTAAGGTGCCTCAGATGTTCCGCACCCCGCTGCCCCCGGCCGCCGGAATACCGTCGTCCCACCGCACTGCCACCGCTCCACCGGGTCCCGAGTCCGGCCCCGCTGCGGCCGTCGCTCCGGCCGCGGCCGCACCGCGGCCAAGACAGCGGGACGCGTTCTTCGACAACGCGAAGTACCTGGCCATCGTGTTCGTCGCGATGGGGCACACCTGGGAGCCGCTGACGGACGGCAGCCGTGCCGCCGAAGCGCTCTACATGGTCGTCTACACGTTCCACATGCCGGCGTTCATCCTGATCTCCGGCTACTTCTCCCGCAGCTTCGACATGCGGCCGGACCGGCTCAAGCGGCTGATCACCGGTGTCGCCGTGCCCTACATCCTGTTCGAGACCGCGTACACGCTCTTCCAGCGGACCGCGGGCGGCAACCCGGACGCCCCGATCAGCCTGCTCGATCCCTGGTACCTGACCTGGTTCCTGATCGCCCTGTTCGTGTGGCGGCTGACCACCCCGCTGTGGAAGGTCATCCGGTGGCCGATCCCGGTCGCCCTCGTGATCTCCGTGCTCGCGGCGGTCTCGCCGGAGCTCGGTGACGATCTGGACCTGCAGCGCGTCCTGCAGTTCCTGCCGTTCTTCGTGCTCGGCCTGTGCATGAAGCCGGAGCACTTCCAGCTGGTGCGGCGGCGCGAGGTGCGGATCCTGTCCGTGCCGGTCGTCGCGGCCGCGGTCCTGCTCGCGTACTGGGCCGCTCCGCGGATGACGTCGACGTGGTTCTACCACCGTGACAGCGCACAGGAGTTGGGCGCTCCGTGGTGGGCCGGGGTCGTGATGATGCCCGCCCTGTTCGGCTGCTCGATCGTGCTCACCGCGTGCTTCTTCGCGTGGGTGCCGCGGCGGAAGATGTGGTTCACGGTGCTCGGTGCCGGGACCCTGTACGGGTACCTGCTGCACGGGTTCCTCGCGAAGGGGTCCCGTTGGTGGGGCTGGTTCGACCCGGACTGGGTGCACACGCCGTACGGTCAGGTCGCCGTCACGCTCGTCGCCGCGGCCGTCGTGACCCTGTTGTGCACGCCGCCCGTGCAGCGCGTCTTCCGGTTCGCGATGGAGCCGAAGATGGCGTGGGCGTTCAAGAAGGACCCGAAGCAGGAGCAGTCCGAGAAGGTCGGGGTCCCGGTCAAGGGCTAGGGCCAGGGCTACGGCTCCAGGCCCAGGAGCGCGCGCATCTTCGCGTACTTCTCGGTCAGGCGGGTCCGCGTCGCCTCGTCCAGGACCGCGAGGCGGGCCGGGTCCGCGTTGTGGGCCAGGTCCGCCTCCTTGACCAGGCGGGCCCCCGGGGTCGCCAGGATGCGTCGCGCGTACGCCTCCGGCGCCTCCCCGGGGTGCTTCGTCAGGGCCCGGACGATCGCCTTGGTCTCCTCGGGCAGTGCGGCCTCGGTGAGCCACTGGTCGGTGAGGGCGTCGTCCTCGATCGCGTCGTGCAGCCACGCGGCCGCTGTCTGCCGGTCCGTGCCGCCCCGTCGTGCGACTCCTTCGGCCACCGCCTGGAGGTGTTCGGCGTAGGGGCGGCCCGCCTTGTCCTTCTGGTCGGCGTGGGCCCTGCGGGCCAGGGCCTCGATCTCCGTCAGCGTGAGCATGCCGTGAGCCTATGGCCCAGGGCCTATGCCCCGCGCCGCCTGTCGTTCACGGCCCATCGTGCGGGGATCGAGGTCGCCGCCAGGCCGAGGACGAGTGCCGCGCCCGCGAAGGCCCCGTACAGCAGCGGTGGCACGTAAGGCCCTTGGCCGGTGAGACCGTTCATCATCGGGATCAGGGTGGCCAGGGCGATGGCCGTGCCCAGGGCGATGCCCGCGCAGGCCACCAGGAGTGCCTCCCAGCGGATCATGCGGAGCACCTGGCTGCGGGTGGAGCCGATCAGGCGGAGGGTGCCGAGTTCGCGGCGGCGGTCGAGGACCGTCATCACCAGGGTGTTGACCGCCGCGATGGCCGCGAAGCCGCCGAGGACCGCGGCCATGGTGGTGTTGGCCCAGGCGTTGAGTTCTCGGTCGAGGGACTGGGCGGTGGTGTAGTCGGCGCGGGCGAGCGGGGTGCCGAGGGCCGACAGGGACTGCGCCGTGCCGCCCTTCGTCCACAGTTCCGTGTCGTACGGGTTGGTGACGTGGCCCGTCAACGCCGCGCGCGGGAGCGTCACTTGGGACAGTCCGAGGCCGCGTTCGTACGTCGCCGAGACCGTCGGGGCCGTCTTCGTCCCGTCGGGGAGGCGCAGGGTGAGCCGGTCGCCGACGTCGACGTGCGCGTTGCGGGCCAGGGAGGCGTCGAGCGCGACCTTGCCGGGGTCCGTGAGGTCGATCGCGCCCTTGGTGACCTTCAGGTCCTGGACCCGGGCGAGGTCCTTGGCCGTGCCGGTGACGGCCTGCGTCGACGCCGTCTCCAGCCAGGAGTTCATGGGGACGAGGACCGAGGTCTTGAGCAGGCCCACGGAGGACGTGACGCCGGGGGCCCCGGCCGCCTCGGCGACCGCGCCGGGGGCCAGGCCCGCCGCGCCCTCCTTCGACGTGACGATGTGGTCGGCGGTGATGCCCGCCTGCTGCTGGTCCGCGGCCACGCGGTCCTCGCTGGTGTGCATGAAGACCAGGACCGAGGAGAACGCCATCGCGAGGACGATCGGGGTGATCGCGGAGGCCAGACGGCGGGAGTTCGCGCGGGAGTTGGCGGCCGCGAGCGAGGCCGGGGCGCCGCCGCCGCGCAGCGGGAGGCCGAAGAGCGTGGCGCACAGCCGGGCCACGAGCGGGCCGAGCAGGGCCACCGCGAGCATGAAGCACATGACGATGCCGAGCGCGGTGTTGGCCGCGTCGTCGCCGGTGAGGTTCGCCGAGACGCCGGTGAGGATCGCGCCGCCGACCGCCGCCGCGATGCCGAGCGGGGTGCGGATCCAGCCCACGCGCAGCCGCTCGGTGGAGGCCTCGGCCAGGGCCTGTCCCGGCTTGATGCGGGAGGGGCGGCGGGCCGCCGTGTAGCCGGCGAGCAGGCCGGTGAGGACGGCGGTGCCGACCGCGACGAGCAGCGGGATCCAGGAGATGGAGAGGTCGACCGCTTCGGGGACCGCGCCCTTGGCCTGGAGCTGACCGAACCACCAGCGGGCGAGCGCGATGCCGGGCAGGCAGCCGAGGGCGCCCGCGAGCGGGGCGACCAGGAGGGTCTCGGTGGCGATGGTGCGGCGGATCTGGCGCGGGGTGGTGCCGATGGCACGCAACAGGGCGTATTCGCGGGCCCGTTGGCCGACGGAGAGGGCGACGGTGCCGGCCGCGGTGAACACGGCGACGGCGGTGGCGATGCCGCCGAACGAGCCGCCGATGCCGGTCAGGTTCTCCTTGGCGTAGGCGAGCGTGGAGTCCTCGACGGAGCCGCGGGCGTCGCCGGTGTACACCTTGGCGGCCGGGGATGCCGAAGTCGCCTGCTGCACCTGGGACTTGAGGGTGGCGGCGGAGACGCCGTCCTTGGGCAGGACGGCGATCGCGTCGATGCGTCCGGGGTGGCCTGAAACGCGTACGGCTTCGGAGTCGGTGAACCAGACGCCGGGCGCCGCCGTCGTGCCCGAGACGCCGTACGTGCGCTTGCCCTCGGGGGTGGTGAGCGTGATCCGGTCGCCGACCTTGGCGCCCGACGTGACGACCTCGTCGGTGGCCCGCGGGGCGCTGCCCGCGGTGAGCTTCTCGCCGGTGAAGGCGGTGGAGCCCCAGTTGTGCGCGTCCACCGCGGCTCCGGCGCGCTGGACGGGGAACGTGACGTCCGCGACCGCCGTACGCGCGCCGGGGGCCGAAGCGGCCTTTGCGACAAGGGAGTTGTCGAGGCGGGCGCGGTCCGGGAGCGGGATCGACTCGTCCTCGCGGTTCTCGCCGGAGCCGGTGACGAGGTGGGCGCTCTGGTCGGCGGCCACCAGCACGGGGGCGCCCGCATAGCGCTCCGGCGGGACCGAGGCACGCAGCCCCGTCTCCAGGAGGATGCCGCAGGCGGTGACGATCAGGGCCGACATCATGAGCGCGACGAACGTGCCGACGAAGGCGGCGGGCTTGAAGCGGACGGCGGCACGGGCGAGGCCGTTGGGCCGGGACATCAGGCTGCCACTCCGACCGGGGTGCGGGCCGTCAGGGTGCGCATGCGGTCGGCGATGCGGTCGGCGCCGGCGCGCTCGAGGTGATCGACGATCAGGCCGTCCGCGAGGAACAGGACGCGGTCGGCGTGCGCGGCGGCGGCCGGGTCGTGCGTGACCATGACGACGGTGGCGCCCATGTGGTCGACGGCGGAGCGCAGAAGTCCCAGGACCTCGGCGGCAGTTGTGGTGTCGAGGGCGCCGGTCGGCTCGTCCGCGAAGATCACGTCGGGCCGGGTGACGAGGGCGCGGGCGATGGCGACGCGCTGCTGTTGGCCGCCGGAGAGTTCGCCCGGGCGGCGGCGCCCCTTGTCGCCGAGGCCGACCTGCGCGAGGACCTCGGCGGCGCGGCGCTTGTCGGGGCGCTGGCCGGCGAGGCGCATCGGGAGCAGCACGTTCTGCTCGACCGTGAGCGAGGGCAGGAGGTTGAACGCCTGGAAGACGAAGCCGAGGCGGGTGCGGCGCAGTTCGGTGAGCCTGTTCTCGCTCATGCCGGTGATCGTCGTGCCGCCGAGGGCGACGGTGCCGTCGGTGGGGCGGTCCAGGCCCGCCGCGCACTGCAGGAACGTCGACTTGCCGGAGCCGGAGGGGCCCATCACGGCGGTGAACGTGCCGCGGGGCAGGGCGAGTTCGATGCCGCGCAGCGCGTGCACGGCTCCCCCGCCGCGGCCGTACTGGCGTCGGACGCCGCGCAGTTCGACAGCCCAGTCACCGCTGGATGCCGCCGCTCCCTGCTTGTCGTGGCGCTTCTTCCGCAGGCCCATGGTCGCCCTCTCGTACGTCAGTGATGCCGATGTATCGAACGTACGGATCCGGGGGTGGTCGCAGCCATGAGGGCGGCTGGCGAAACGAGGGTGGGGAGAACCCCACCACGGGACTTCCGGCCCTCCCTCCCCAGTCCTTTGGTAACCTAACTATTGACGATTCCTTGACGCCCCCTTTACCAAGGAGGAACGGGCCCATCGGACACGCGGACACCCTGATAGCCATGGGCGGCGCCTTTCTCGCCGCCGCCGTACTCGCCCGCCTCGGCGGACGCATCGGACTGCCCACCATCCCCCTGTTCATCCTGGCCGGGATCCTGCTCGGCCCGCACACACCCGGCATCGTGCTCGTCGCCGACCCGCACGACCTGGAGATGCTCTCCGCGCTCGGCCTGGTGCTGCTGCTCTTCTACCTCGGCCTCGAGTTCCACCTGGACGACCTCAAGGCGGGCGGGCGCAAGATGGCCCTCGCCGGCGGGACGTACCTCGCGCTGAACGTCGGTGCAGGGCTCGGTTTCGGATTCGCCCTCGGCTGGGGCACCTCCGAGGCTCTGGTCCTCGCCGGGGTGCTCGGCATCTCGTCGTCCGCCATCGTCACCAAGGTGCTCGTCGACACCGGGCGGCTCGGCAACCCCGAGACCAAGCCGATCCTCGGCATCATCGTGGTCGAGGACATCTTCCTCGCGCTGTACCTGGCGGCGCTGCAGCCGATCCTGTCCGGCGCCGACTCGCTCTCGGCCGCGGTCATGGACGGCGGGAAGGCCTTCGGGTTCCTGCTGCTGCTCGCGCTGGCGGCGCGCTTCGGTACGCGGGTCGTCGGCAAGCTCTTCCACACCAAGGACGACGAGCTGCTGGTGATCTCGTTCCTGGGTGCGGCCGTCTTCGTCGCCGGGGTCTCCGAGTGGTTCGGGGTCGCCGACGCCATCGGGGCGTTCATGGTCGGCCTGATGCTCGGGTCCACCGCGTCCGGCGAGCGGATCCTCAAGCTGGTGCATCCGCTGCGGGACGCCTTCGGCGCGATCTTCTTCTTCGCGTTCGGGGTGTCGATCGATCCCGGGGATCTGCCGAGTGTGGTGTGGCCGGTGCTTGCCGCTGTCGCGGTGACGCTGGTGATGAACGTGCTGGCGGGGCTGGGAGCGGCCCGGGTCTACGGGTTCGGCGCCGGGCCCGCGGCCAACATCTCTACGACGCTGCTGGCGCGGGGCGAGTTCGCGCTGATCCTGGCGACGATGGCCGCCGGCGCGGGGCTCGACGCGCGGCTCTCGCCGTTCATCGCGGGGTACGTGCTGGTGTTGGCGGTGTTGGGGCCGCTGGCGGCGGGGCGGGCGTCACTGCTGGCCCGGATCCTGCCCCGGGGACGCGCCGTAGCTTCGGTGCCTTAGGTGCCGGGTGCGGGTCTCGTCGTGGCTGAGCGCACAGTTCCCCGCGCCCCTGAGATGCCTCCGGCCCGCAGCCGACGACGCGAAACGCCCCGGGTCATGAATCCCGGCAGATCAGCAGCAGCGCCCGGTCGTCGTTGACGTCCTTGGCGACCGCCTCGATGAGGTGCCAGGCCGCTCCGTGGAAGCCGCCCTGGACGTAGCGGTCGGCCTCGCCCGTGAGGCGGTCGATGCCCTCGGCGATGTCGCGGTCGGAGGTCTCCACCAGGCCGTCGGTGAAGAGCATCAGGACATCGCCGGGGCGCAGCGTGCCCTTCGTCGCGTCGAAGTCGGCGCCGTCGTAGACCCCGAGGAGCGGGCCCTCCGCCGCCTTCTCCTCCCAGCGGCCCGTGCCCGCGCTGAGCTGGAGGCCCGGCGGGTGGCCCGCCGAGTAGAGCTCGTAGTCGCCGGATTCGAGGTCGAGGACCAGGTGGATGGAGGTCGCGAAGCCCTCGTCCCAGTCCTGGCGGAGCAGATAGCCGTTGGCCGCCGGGAGGAAGGCGTGGGGCGGCAGCGAGCCCAGCAGGCCGCTGAAGGCGCCGGCCAGGAGCAGGGCCCGGCTCGCCGCGTCCATGCCCTTGCCGGAGACGTCCGTCAACACCACTTCCAGCGTGCGGCCGTTGTTCGTGCGGGCCGCCACCACGAAGTCGCCGGAGAACGACTGGCCCCCCGCCGGGCGCAGCGCCATCTCGCGGTGCCAGCCGGGCGGGAGCTTCGGCAGGCGGCTCTGCGTACGGATGCGCTCGCGCAGGTCGAAGAGCATGGTGCCGCCGCGCCGCCAGGGCACGCCGACGCGGCTGCGGAACTGCGCTATGAGCAGGCCGAAGAAGCCGCAGGCCGCGACCGTGAGGACGGTGCCCGGGGTGACCCGGGCCGTGCCCTCGGAGTACGGGCCGAGCTGGACCGACTCCACGATCAGGGCCGCGGCCGCCGCCGCGTACAGGCCGAGGAGGCTGGCCGGGCGCAGCACCAGGCCGCCCGCGACGATCGGCAGGACGAGGACGGAGGGCGAGCACCAGACCGGATTGAGGATCGTGGCGAAGGCGATCAGCGGGACCGTCAGGAGCAGACCGACCAGGGCGATCCAGTCCGAGCCGTCGCCGCGGAAGTAGTCGACCCCGCTTCTGCGCACGGCGGTGCGGACCCGGTGGACTCGCATCCTCATCCGGGCCGGGAACGTCTCGGCCTCCGCGCGCTGCTCGCGCGCCTGCCGCTCTCGTCGTACCGCCATTGCTCGTGGACCTTATCCATCGGGCCTCGACCTGTGCACGGGTGGTCCCACTTGTCCCTCTTTCCGGGCACGCCGGAGGCGGTGGATTTCCCCGCAAATTCGCTCGCTCTTGTCCCGGTTGCCCTGCTAGGGATGACTCATGACGACCGACGTACGCGTGCTGCGCAGCGACGAGTGGGACCGGTGGTACGACAGGCTCGAGCTGGCCTTCGGCGGGGTTGCCGAGGCGCCGCAGGAGCGGCAGTTGTGGCACGAGCTGACCGAGCTCGACCGCTCGCTCGCGGTCTGGGACGGCGCCGAGTGCGTGGGCACCGCGAGCGCCTTCTCGTTCCGCGTCACGGTGCCCGGCGGGGCGTACGTGGACGCGGCGGGCGTGACCATGGTCAGCGTCGTGGCGACGCATCGCAGGCGCGGCATCCTCACGTCGATGATGCGGCGCCAGCTCGACGACGTACGGGAGTGGGGCGAGCCGCTGTCGGTGCTCACGGCGTCCGAGCCGGCGATCTACGGGCGGTTCGGGTACGGCGTCAGCACGCGGCAGGCGTACGTGAGCATCGACTCCTCGCGGGTGCGGATCGCCGCTCCGGCCGGGGCGGACGACGTGCGCCTTCGGTTCGTGGATCCGGCGGAGGCCGCGCAGCGGTGCGAGGCCGTGTACCTGGCGAGGATCGGCTCGCGGCCCGGGATGCTCGCCCGCAAGCCGGGCTGGGAGCGGCTGCCGCTGCTCGATCCGCCGGAGGAGCGCGGCGGGGCCTCGCCGCTGCAGTGCGTGCTCGCCGAGCGGGCGGGAGAGGTCGTCGGCTACGCCCGGTTCCACCACAAGCCGGAGTCCGAGTTCGCCGTGGCGCACAGCGTGATCCAGGCGCGGGACGTCACGGCCCTGGACCCCGGGGCGTACGCGGCGCTGTGGCGGTTCCTGTGCGAGATCGATCTGACGGAGCGGGTGGACGCGCGCAACCGGCCGGTGGACGACCCGCTGTTCTCCCTGGTCTCCGACATCCGGCGGTGCGGGGTGCGACTGCGGGACTCGATGCACGTACGTCTGGTGGAGGTGGGCGCGGCACTCGAAGCGCGTACGTATCTCACGCCCGTGGACGTCGTGTTCGAGGTCGAGGACGCGTTCTGCCCCTGGAACCAAGGGCGTTGGCGGCTGTCGGGCGACGCGAAGGGGGCGTCCTGCGAGCGGACCCGGGAGCAGGCCGATCTCGCCCTGTCCGTACGGGAGTTGGGTGCGGCCTACTTCGGTGACACGTCACTGGCCGAGCTGGCCGGGGCCGGGCGGGTGCGGGAGCTGCGGCAGGGGGCGCTCGCGGAGGCGTCGGTGGCGTTCGGGTCGCCGGTCGCGCCGTGGCTGCAGCACGGGTTCTGAGTCACGGGGTGCCGGGCTGGCAGGTGGGGCACCAGAAGAGGTTGCGGGCCGCCAGTTCCGCCGTGCGGATCTCCGTGCCGCACAGGTGGCAGGGCATCGTGGCCCGCCGGTAGACGTAGACCTCGCCGCCGTGGTCGTCGACGCGCGGCGGGCGGTTCATCGCCTCGGGGGTGTGCTCGGGGCGGACCGTGTCGATGCGGTTCGCCTTGACCCCCTCGCGCATCAGGGTCACCAAGTCGTCCCAGATCGACGCGAGTTGGGCCGCGGTGAGGTCCTTGCCCGGGGTGTACGGGTCGATGCCGTGGCGGAAGAGGACCTCGGCCCGGTAGACGTTGCCGACGCCCGCGATGACCTTCTGGTCCATGAGGAGCGCGGCGATCGTCGTACGGCTGCGGGAGATGCGCGCGTACGCCTTCGACGGGTCGTCGTCCGGGCGCAGCGGGTCGGGGCCGAGGCGGTCGTGTATCGCCTGCTTCTCGGCGTCCGTGATCAGGGCGCAGGTCGTGGGGCCGCGCAGGTCCGAGTAGGCCGTCTCGTTGAGCAGGCGCAGCCGGACGGTGTCCGTGGCGGGCGGGGCCGGGGCGTCGCCGATCGCGTACTTGCCGAAGAGGCCGAGGTGGATGTGGACCCAGGTGTCCGCCTCGCCGCCTTCGCCGAAGCCGAGGAAGAGGTGTTTGCCGTGGGCCTCGGTGCGGGTCAGTTCCTGGCCGGTGAGGAGTGCGGCCGCGTCGGAGAACTTGCCCTGGGGGCTGGTGGCCCGGGTTTTCGTGCCCGCGAATCGTTCGGCGTGGTCCTGGGCTAGCCGGTGGATCGTGTGGCCCTCGGGCACGGCCGTCGTTCTCCTCGGGTCTGTGGGGGTTGCTGTCCTGGGGCTCTGCCCCAGACCCCGCTCCTCAAGCGCCGGAGGGGCTGATTGTTGCCGGCCCTGGCTTGAGGAGCAGGGGTGAAAGCTCAGCTCTGCGGGTGGTGCGGCGGGATCGCCGGGAGTTCGCCCGTGGCCTCGTACGCCGACAGCATGTCGATGCGGCGCTGGTGGCGCTCCTCGTTCGAGTACGGGGTGCTCAGGAAGATCTCGACGAACTTCGTCGCCTCCTCCTGCGTGTGCATGCGGCCGCCGATGGAGATCACGTTCGCGTTGTTGTGCTCGCGGCCGAGGGCGGCGGTCTGCTCGCTCCAGGCGAGGGCCGCACGGACGCCCTTCACCTTGTTCGCGGCGATCTGCTCACCGTTGCCGGAGCCGCCGATCACGATGCCGAGGGACTCCGGGTCCGCCGCCGTCTTCTCCGCGGCGCGGAGGCAGAACGGGGGGTAGTCGTCCAGGGCGTCGTAGATGTGGGGCCCGCAGTCGACGGGCTCGTGGCCGTGGGCCTTCAGCCATTCGACCAGGTGGTTCTTGAGTTCGTAGCCGGCGTGATCGGAGCCGAGGTAGACGCGCATGGGTCCGAGTGTGGCACGCCGTGGACCGGGTAGCCGCGTCCGGGGGCGGAACCATGGTCATCCGGATGCAGGACCGACGTAACCAAGACAACAATCCGGATTCAGGTCTTCCGTCCCATGGTCGTCTGCGCTTTGAATGCCAGGGCTCGTCCCCCACGAACCTAAGGATCCGTTCATGACCTCGCAGTCATCCCTTGCGACGGAAGACACTCCGCCCGACGGTCCCGACCGGACCCCGGGCGGAACCGACGGTGGCGGCCTGCAGGCCGGGCTGAAGAACCGGCACCTGTCGATGATCGCCATCGGCGGTGTCATCGGCGCCGGTCTGTTCGTCGGATCCGGGTCCGGGATCGCGGCCGCCGGACCCGCCATCCTCATCTCGTACGCCCTCGTCGGCGCCATGGTCGTCCTCGTGATGCGGATGCTCGGCGAGATGGCCGCGGCCCGGCCGACGTCCGGGTCCTTCTCCGCCTACGCCGATCAGGCGCTCGGCCGCTGGGCCGGGTTCTCCATCGGCTGGCTGTACTGGTTCTTCTGGGTCGTGGTGCTCGCCGTGGAGGCGACGGCCGGGGCCAAGATCCTGAACGGCTGGATACCGGGCGTTCCGCAGTGGGGCTGGGCACTGATCGTGATGGTCGTGCTGACCGTCGTGAACCTGGCGGCCGTCGGCTCGTACGGCGAGTTCGAGTTCTGGTTCGCCGGGATCAAGGTCGTCGCCATCGGCGCGTTCGTGATCGTCGGCCTGCTCGCCGTCTTCGGCGTGCTGCCGGGCTCGGACAACCCGGGCAGCGGCTTCGCGCACCTGACGGACTCCGGCGGCTTCTTCCCCGAGGGCCCCGGCGCGATCCTCACCGGTGTGCTGATGGTCGTCTTCTCCTTCATGGGCTCCGAGATCGTCACGCTCGCCGCCGGTGAGTCCGAGGACCCGCAGAAGGCCGTCACCCGGGCCACCAACTCCGTGATCTGGCGCATCGGCATCTTCTACCTCGGCTCGATCTTCGTCGTCCTGACGCTGCTGCCGTGGAACGACGCCTCGATCGTCAAGGACGGCTCGTACGTCGCCGCCCTGAACTCCATCGGCATCCCGCACGCCGGTCAGGTCATGGACGTCATCGTGCTGACGGCTGTGCTGTCGTGCCTCAACTCCGGCCTGTACACCGCCTCCCGCATGGCGTTCTCCCTCGGTCAGCGCGGCGACGCCCCCAAGGCGTTCGCGAAGACCACGTCGCGCGGTGTGCCGCGGGCCGCGATCCTCGGCTCCGTCGTCTTCGGCTTCCTCGCCGTCTGGTTCAACTACCAGTGGCCGGACACCGTCTTCGACTTCCTGCTCAACTCCTCCGGCGCCGTCGCCCTGTTCGTATGGCTCGTCATCTGCTTCACGCAGCTGAAGATGCGCGGCATCATCCTGCGCGAGCAGCCGGAGAAGCTCGTCGTGAAGATGTGGCTGTTCCCGTACCTGACGTGGGCGACGATCGCGTCGATCTCGTTCGTGCTCGTGTACATGCTCACGGACGACGCCGGGCGGGAGCAGGTGCTGCTGTCGTTGCTGGTGGCCGCGTTCGTGGTCGGGTTCGCGCTCGTACGGGAGAAGGTTCAGCGGTCGCGTTGATCGTGCGGCCGGGTTGGGTGAGGTCCCGGGGCTCTGCCCCGGGCCTCGCTGCCTCTCGTACAGAGGCGAGGCTGGATTCTGCGGAGGTGCTCCGTCAGTTGAGGACCGTGAACGTCTTCTTCACCTGCTCGTAGACCGGCTGCGCCCGCCCCTCCACCTGCGGCTGGTACCACGTCCCTATCTGGTACGACTGGTTGCCCTGGTCGAAGCCGAGCAGTTCCGCGTGCCAGCGTTTGCCCTTCAGCGTGAACAGGTACTCCCAGACCACCGCGGGGCGGCCGCGGAACGTCGTGTCGGCGAGGCGGATCTTCTGGTAGTCCTGGCCCTGGTGGGCGTCCAGTTCGGCCTTCTTCCAGGTCGCCAGGAGGTCGTCCTTGGCCAGTGCCGACTGGGCCACCAGTTCCTGCGTGCCGTCCGGGGACGTGTAGTGGATCTCGGAGGCCGTCTTCACCGAGCGCTGCCAGCCGCTCGGCGGCACCCAGGCGAAGCCCACCTCTCGGCGTGAACCGGGCGGCAGCGTCTGTGCCGGGGTCGCCGGCGGGCGTGAGGTGCCCTCGACCGTGGGCGGCCGGGACGTCGGCGTCGCCGTGCCACCGCCCTTCGCCCCGTCGCCCGAACCGCCGCCCGGCAGCGTGAGGACCACGGCGGTCGCGATGCCCGCGGCCAGCACTCCCCCGACGGCGAGCAGCGTGCCCCGGCGGCGCCTCGGCCGGGCCGCGGCCGGAGCCGGCGGGCCCAGCACGTCGCCCCTGCCGTCACCGCCGCCGTTCCTGCGGGGCGGCACCGCGCACTCCGTGGGCGCTTCGGCGGGCGGCGGCGGCAGCGGGACCGGTCGGCGTACTCCTATGTCGAGCGTGTGGGTCCTGGGGTGGGCCGGTGGCTCCGGCGCGGGGGCGGCCAGCGCTTCGAGGACCGTGTCCAGGTGCGGGCGGTCCTGGGGCTCCTTCGCCAGGAGGTGCGCGAGCAGCGGGGTCAACCTGCCCGCGTCCGGCGGCAGTTGGGGCTCCTCGTACAGCACGGCGTGCAGCGTCGCGAGGGTCGTGTCACGGCTGAACGGGGAGCGGCCGCCGAGCGCCGCGCACAGCGTCGCGCCGAGCGACCACAGGTCGGAGGGCGGGCCCTGCGGGCGGCCCGAGACGCGCTCGGGCGCCATGTAGTCGGGCGAGCCGACGAGCATGCCGACCATGGTCAGCGCCTTGGTGTCCTGGATCGCGGCGATGCCGAAGTCGGTGAGCATGACGCGGCGCCGCCCGGCCCGCTCCATCAGTACGTTGCCGGGCTTGATGTCGCGGTGCAGGACGCCGCCCGCGTGCACCGGGCGCAGCGCCTCCGCCAGGCCCCGGCCGATCGCCGCGACCTCCTCCACGCCCAGCGGTCCCTCCTCGACGAGGACCTGCTCCAGGGAGCGGCCGTCGACCAACTCCATGACGATCCACAGGCGTTCGCCCTGGTCGACGACGTCGTAGACGCGCACCACGTTCGGGTGGTCGATGCGGGCCGTCGCGCGGGCCTCGCGCAGGGTGCGCTCGCGGCGGGTGCGGGCGTCCTCGGGGTCGAGCCCGTCGATGCGCATCTCCTTCACGGCGACGGGCCGGTCGAGCATTTCGTCGACCGCGCGCCACACGCGCCCCATGCCGCCCTGGCCTATGAGTTCGCCCAGACGGTAGCGCTCTGCCACCACTAATCCCCGGACGCCTCCACTCGTATTCCCTGGCAATCGACTGCACCCCCGAATCCCCAGAAACACAAAATCGACACTTCGCGCCGTCCCAGCATAGTGGGGAGAAATCTTGTGGTACCTCTTCAAGTACTGCGAATTCGGACGCAGTTGGGGAGACACAGGGGGACGAACATGAGTTCAAGGCGTCAGGTGAAAATCGCCGGGTCGCTGCTGGCGGCGACCGTCTCGGCCGTCGCGGTCCTGCCCTTCACGGCTGTCGCGGACGACGGACCGGGTCCCGGCAGCAGCCAGGGGGGCAAGGCCATGGAAGCGGCGCCGTCGGGCGTCAAACTGACCACGGGTCTGCCCAAAAAGATCTCCGTCGACAATTCGACCAAGGAAACCAGCGGTCTCGTCGCCAGCGTGAGCAATCAAGGAACCAAGGACAGCGGGCCGATCGTTCTCGCGATCGTCGGTTTCGACGGAATGGCGATCAAGGACGTCCCGAACTGCACGGCCATTCCCACGAACAAACTCCCGAAGGGATCCAACAGCGGATTCAGCTGCGCGATCAAGAATCTGGCCGCCGGGAAATCACAGTCGTACAAGATCGGCGCAACCTTCGACGTCGCGAAGACCGGAAAGATCTGTCTGCCGGTGTCGAGCGGGGACGGCAAGAAGACGTTCTGGCAGCAGGGCCCCGTGCCGTTCGGCACGACGAGCCCCTCGCCGAACGCGCCGGTGACCCCGCTGCTGCTCGGCACGGAGAACAAGCCCGCGGCGCCCGCCGGGGACAAGGGCGGCGGCAGCGACAAGGGGAACCTGCCGTCGACCGGCGTCGGCACCGACGTGCTGCCGCTCGGCGCCGCCGGGGCCGCGCTGCTCGCCGCCGGCGGGGCGGGCCTGTGGTGGGCGACCCGGAGGCCCGCGCGCCACGTGGCGGGAAAATCCAATAGCTGACGGCAGTTGTCAGGTTAGGCGGGCACAGTGCGTGTCATGGCTATCGATGACACGCACACGCTCCACCCCGACGACGCCGGTTACGACGCCGAACTCGCCGGATTCCAGACCGGGTTCGCCCAGCGGCCCGACGTGATCTTCGCGGCGGCCACCGCGGACGACGTGGTGGCCGCCGTGCGGTACGCGGCGGCCGCGGACCTGCCCGTCGGCGTCCAGGCCACCGGGCACGGACTGCCCGGCGCCGCCGAGGGCGGCGTCCTGATCAGCACGCGGCGGATGACGGACATCACCGTGGACCCGGCGGCCCGCACGGTGCGCGTCGGCGCCGGGGCCCGCTGGGGCGCCGTCGCCGAGGCGGCCGCGGAGCACGGCCTGGCCCCGCTGAACGGGTCGGCGCCGAGCGTGGGCGCCGTCGGCTACACCCTGGGCGGTGGACTCGGCATCCTGGCAAGGGAGTTCGGCTACACCGCGGACCACGTGCGGGCCGTGGACGTGGTGACCGCCGACGGCGCCCTGCGCACCGTCACGGCCGACAGCGACCCGGAGCTGTACTGGGGCCTGCTCGGCGGCGGCGCCAACCTCGGCGTGGTGACCTCGCTCGACGTGGACCTGGTGCCGCTGACCCGCCTGTACGGCGGCTTCCTCGCCCACGACGGGCGGGTGAGCGACCCGGCCGGGCTCCTGCGCGCGTACACCGACTGGACGGCGACCGTCCCGTCCACGCTGACCTCCTCGATCGCCGCGCTCGTCTACCCGAACATGGAGCAGCTGCCGCCGCACCTGCGCGGGCAGTACGTGGTCTCGGTGCGGATCGGCTTCACGGGGAGCGCCGAGGAGGGCGAGCGGCTGGTGGCGCCGCTGCGGGCCGCGCTCGGTCCTGCCGTCACGGACACGCTGCGCGAGATGCCGTACGGCGAGAGCCACACCATCCACAACGACCCGGAGTTCCCGCACGCGTACTACGGGGACAGCGCGTTCCTCGGCGCGCTCGACCTGGCCGCGGTCACCGAGCTGTTCACCCTGTCCGGGCCCGCCGCCGACGCGATGCACGTCGTGCAGCTCAACCACCTGGGCGGCGCGCTGTCGCGGCCCGCGCCGAACGCGGTGCCCTACCGGGAGGCCGGGTGGCTGGTGCGGGTGCTGTCGCCGCTCGGGGACGGCGGCAGGGAGGCCGCGCGGGCCCATCACGCGCGGGCGTTCGGTGCCGTCGAGGGCCAGGCCGTCGGCCGCTCGCTGAACTTCGCGTTCGGCGGCGCGGACCGTACGGAAGGGCTCTACGACCCGGACACGCGAAAGAGGCTCGCCGATCTGAAGGCCGCGTACGACCCGGCGAACCTCTTCCGGAGGAACTACAACGTCCAATAAGGACAAGCCACTTGCTCGTCGGCGCTTACTTGTTGGCGAACTTCCAGGCGGTGGGCAGCGCGCCCATCGCCAGCGCCGCCTTCAGCACGTCGCCGAGCAGGAACGGGGTCAGGCCCGCGGCGATCGCGGCCGACGCGCTCATGCCGGTGGACAGCGCCAGGTACGGCACGCCGACCGCGTAGACGACGGCCTCGCCGATCAGGAACGTCACGGCCGTGCGCCACACCGAGCGGTCGGCGCCGCGGCGGGCCAGGGCGCCGACGGCCGCGGAGGCCAGCATCAGGCCGATGACGTAGCCGAACGAGGGCATCGAGAAGCCCGAGCCGCCCTCGGCGAACCACGGCATGCCGGCCATGCCCGCGAGCGCGTACACGGCGAGCGCGAGGAAGCCGCGGCGGGCGCCGAGCGCGGTGCCCACCAGCAGCGCGGCGAAGGTCTGCCCGGTGACCGGCACCGGCGAGCCCGGCACGGGGACCGCGATCTGCGCGGCGATGCCGGTGAGGGCGGCGCCGCCGAGGACCAGCGCCGCGTTCCTCGCAACAACAGCGGACTTGGTGCGGGAGGCGGGCAGCAGGTCGGCAAGGACCTTGCCCGGACGGGCGGTGACAGCGGCGGTGGACATGGGGACTCCGCGGTGTTCGGGGGACCTTGCGGTCGGGCAGGGAGGGACTCCGTGACGCTATCCCAGGGCGGTTGAGCCGATCACGGTCGCCGGTCGACAAAGGCTGGAGGCCGGTGTTGGTGGGCTCCGTACAAAGGAACGCGTGTACACCTCGTCCGGGGTGATGCTCGTCACGGAGGCCAGAGGTGCGTGTCCCGTTTTGCGCCCAGGGGCGCTGCGACGGGAGACTGTAGGTTCCCGCCAATAGCGCGCCCGTCCCCAGATCGGCTGAACCACCCCATGCACGACGACGCACCGCCTTCATCGGCCGTTCCGGCCGAGCCCCTCGCGGGCGGGCTCAAGCAGCGCCACCTCACGATGCTCGGCCTCGGCGGTGTCATCGGCGCCGGGCTCTTCGTCGGCTCGGGCGCCGGCATCGAGGTGGCCGGGCCCGGGATCGTCGTCTCGTACCTGATCGCGGGCGCGATCGCGATGTGCGTGATGCGGATGCTCGGCGAGATGTCGGCGGCGATGCCCGCCTCGGGTTCCTTCTCCGTGCACGCGGAGCGGGCGCTCGGGCGCTGGGCCGGGTTCAGCGTCGGCTGGCTCTACTGGTTCCTGCTGGTCGTCGTGCTCGCCGTGGAGGCGACGGGCGCCGCACAGATCGCGAACGGCTGGGTGCCGGGCATCCCCCAGTGGGCCTGGGTCCTGCTGTTCATGCTGGTCTTCACGGCCACGAACCTGGCGGCCGTGAAGAACTTCGGCGAGTTCGAGTTCTGGTTCGCGACGCTGAAGGTCGTCGCGATCATCGCGTTCCTGGTCCTCGGCACGCTCGCGATCTTCGGTCTGCTCCCCGACACCGACCCGGTCGGCCTGACCCACCTCACCGGCGACGGCGGCTTCCTGCCGAACGGCTGGCAGGGCGTCGTCTCCGGCGTCCTCGCCGTGATCTTCGCGTTCGGCGGCCTGGAGGTCGTCACCATCGCGGCCGCCGAGTCCGACGACCCGGTGCGCTCGGTGGCGCGGGCGGTGCGCAGCGCGGTGTTCCGGATCCTCTTCTTCTACGTCGGTTCGATGCTGGTCATCGTGACGGTGCTGCCCTGGACGGAGCAGAAGGCGGGCATCAGTCCGTACGTCACCGTCCTGGACTCCATCGGCGTACCGTCGGCGGGCCAGATCATGAACATCGTCGTGTTCGTGGCGCTGCTCTCCGCGCTGAACGCCAACCTCTACGGCTCGTCCCGCATGGTCTTCTCACTGGCCGAGCGCGCCGAGGCGCCGAAGGGGCTGCTCAAGGTGAGCGGGGGCGGCGTGCCGCGCCGCGCGGTCCTGGCATCCGTGGCCTTCGGCTTCGTCTCGGTGCTGCTCAATCTGAAGTGGCCCGACACCGTCTTCCTCTACATGCTCAACTCGGTCGGCGCGGTGCTGCTGTTCGTGTGGGCGCTGATCGCGGCGTCGCAGCTGCGGCTGCGCAGGCGCATCGAGGCCGAAGCGCCCGAGCGGCTGGTCCTGAAGATGTGGGCGTTCCCGTGGCTGACCTGGGCGGCGCTCGCGGCGATGGCGGTGGTCTTCGGGTTGATGCTGACGGATGACACGGCGCGGCCGCAGTTGCTGTGGTCGACAGGGGCTACTGCGATCGTGCTCCTGACGGCGGGCGTACGGGAGTGGCGCGACCGTCACACTGCGTGAGCCGGGTGTCCGCATAGCGGTCGCCCACTTCTCCTGAGCGGATGCCGCCCGCACACTTCCGGGACGCCTCCGTCTCACCAGGTGAACCGACGGGGGCGGTAACCGTCTCACGTACTGAACAGGGTGCCCCCATGACCAGCACCACCGCTCCGGAGAAGTCGCAGGCGCCGTCGCCTGCCGACGGCGATTCCGGCTCCCAGTTGACGCACGGCCTCAAGCGCCGCCACCTGTCGATGATCGCCCTCGGCGGCGTCATCGGCGCCGGGCTCTTCGTAGGGTCGGGCGCGGGCATCGCCGCTTCGGGCCCGGCCATCGTGCTGCTCTTCGCGGGCGCCGGCGCGGTCGTCATGCTCATCATGCGCATGCTCGGCGAGATGTCGGCGGCACGTCCGGCCACCGGCTCGTTCTCGGTGCACGCCGAGAAGGAGATCGGCGTCTGGGCCGGGGTCACCTCGGGCTGGATGTACTGGGTGATGCTCTGCTGCGGTGTCGCGGCCGAGGCCACGGCGGCCGGCACGATCATGCACGGCTGGGTCGGGTTCATCCCGGCGTACGGCTGGGTCGCCATCTTCATGGCCTTCTTCTGCTTCACGAACCTGGCCGCGGTGAAGAACTTCGGCGAGTTCGAGTTCGTCTTCTCCGGCATCAAGGTCCTGGCCATCTCGGCCTTCCTGGTGCTCGGCGTGCTCGGCATCTGCGGTGTCTTCAAGTCCTCGGCCCCGCCCGGCCTGGCGAACCTGACCGGTGACGGCGGCTTCTTCCCGACCGGCACAGCCGGCCTGATCGCCGGTCTGCTGACGGCAGTGTTCGCGTACGGCGGTCTGGAGACGGTGACCATCGCGGCCGCCGAGTCCGACGACCCGCGCAAGAACGTGGCGCGTGCCGTGCGCACCGCCGTGTGGCGCATCGCGATCTTCTACATCGGCTCGATGGCCGTCATCGTCACCCTGGTCCCGTGGAACGACCCGCAGGTCGTCAGCGACGGCCCGTACGTCACCGTCCTCGACGAACTGGGCGTCCCGGCCGCCGGCACGATCATGCAGGTCGTCGTCCTCATCGCCCTCCTGTCCGCGATGAACGCCAACATCTACGGCGCCTCGCGCATGGCCTACTCGCTCGTGCAGCGCGGCCAGGGCCCCCGCTTCCTCGGCAAGGTGGTCAAGGGCGTTCCCATGCCGGCCGTCATCGGCTCCTGCGTCTTCGGCTTCCTCGCCGTGCTCGCCGGGATCTACTGGCCCGACACCGTCTTCACCTGGCTGATGAACACCACCGGCTGCGCCGTGCTGGTCGTCTGGTCCTTCATCTGCCTCACGCAGCTGAAGATGCGCCGCCGCCTGGACCGCGAGGCGCCCGAGCTGCTGACCGTGAAGATGTGGGGCTTCCCGTACCTGACGTGGATCGCGTTCGTCGCCATCATCGGCGTCTTCGTCGCGATGGGCACGACCGACTCCGGCCGTGACCAGCTGTACGTCTCGGCGATCCTGGTCGCCGTACTGGCCGCCGCGGGGTACGCGAGCCAGCGCCGCCGCGAGGCACGGCAGGACTGACACACTCCGCTCCCCTCGAGGACCCCCGGGCCAGACCAACTGGCCCGGGGGTCCCTGTCGTTGTGGCCCCTGGCCGCATGCGCCACTCTTGCTGCTAGCCTGCAGTTGCACATAAGTTGCAATAAGCAGAGCAGTCGGAGGGCACGGACGCACATGGCCACGTACACACTCCCGGAACTTCCGTACGACTACGCGGCGCTCGAACCGGTCATCAACCCGCAGATCGTCGAGCTGCACCACGACAAGCACCACGCGGCGTACGTGAAGGGTGCGAACGACACCCTGGAGCAGCTCGCGGAGGCCCGCGACAAGGAGCAGTGGGGTTCGATCAACGGCCTGGAGAAGAATCTGGCCTTCCACCTCTCCGGCCACATCCTGCACAGCATCTACTGGCACAACATGACCGGCGACGGCGGCGGCGAGCCGCTGGCCGCGGACGGGGTCGGTGACCTGGCGGACGCGATCGCCGAGTCCTTCGGCTCGTTCGCCGGGTTCAAGGCGCAGCTGACGAAGGCCGCGGCGACGACGCAGGGCTCCGGGTGGGGCGTGCTCGCGTACGAGCCGGTGAGCGGGCGGCTCATCGTCGAGCAGATCTACGACCACCAGGGCAACGTGGGGCAGGGCTCGACCCCGATCCTCGTCTTCGACGCCTGGGAGCACGCCTTCTATCTGCAGTACAAGAACCAGAAGGTCGACTTCATCGAGGCGATGTGGGCGGTGGTCAACTGGCAGGACGTGGCGAAGCGTTACGCGGCCGCGAAGGAGCGGGCGTACAACCTGCTGCTGGTTCCCTGAGTCCGTTGCCCTTGCACGCCTGAGTCGTCCCGCCTCGTGATCGTCTTCTCAACCTTCACGCGGGTGGGCGGAAAAGGGACAGACCCCCGTGAGGACGTGACTCACGGGGGTCTGTCGGTATGCGGGGTTCCGGTGGACCGTGTCGGACATGCCCAATTCGATAAATCTGCCGTGCAAGACGTGCGTGCCGCATCGGTCCCGGCCGCACAACCCCCTCACCGGGGACCAGAAGGACTGGCTGCGCCGGAACAAGGGCGTGAAGTACACGGGCGACTGGTGGAAGTGCGCCGAGGTCGGCTGCCTCACCGCCCGGCCCTTCGCCAGCGAGGCCAACAGCGTGCAGTTCCCGCCGGGGATCGCCTGAGCCCGACGTCAGTCGAAGATCGGGCCCTGGGTCCGGGTGCGCTTGATCTCGTAGAAGCCCGGGACCGAGGCGACGAGCAGGGTGCCGTCCCAGAGCTTGGCCGCGTCCTCGCCGCGGGGGGTGGGGGTGACGACCGGGCCGAAGAAGGCGACCTGGTTGCCGTCGGCGCCCGGGACCGCGATGACCGGCGTGCCGACCTCCTGGCCGACCTTGTCGATGCCTTCCTTGTGGGAGGCGCGCAGCTCGGGCTCGTACTTCGTGCCGTCCCAGTGGTCCATCAGGGACGCCGGGAGGCCGACCTCGTCGAGCGCGGCGGCGACGGCCTCCTTCGTGGGGCCCTCGCCCTGGTTGTGGATACGGGTGCCGAGCGCCGTGTAGAGGTCGCCGAGCACCTCGGGGCCGTGCTCCTCCTGCGCGGCGATGACGACGCGCACCGGGCCCCAGGCCTTGGTCTCCAGGAGCTCGCGGTACTCGGGGGGAAGGTCGTCGAGCTTGTCCTCGTTCAGGACGGCGAGGCTCATCAGGTGCCAGTTGACCTTGATGTCACGGACCTTCTCGACCTCGAGGACCCAGCGCGACGTCATCCAGGCCCACGGGCACAGGGGGTCGAACCAGAAGTCGACGGGGGTCTTCGCATCCGTAGCGGACATGGTTCTCCTAGGGAGTCGCCAGAACAGTCATGAGGTGTGGTTCTCGCCTGCGCCAACGCGACCCGCGGTGCGGGCATTCCCGGATGTCCGGGCCCGGGGCCGCGTGCGAGGATCGTAGGCGTTCGAACGGTCCCACGAAGACCTGAACGAGACATGTCGTAACGTCACGAAGGAGTGCCGCCCGTGCCCGGTGAGAATCTGTCCCGCGACGAGGCCCGCGAGCGGGCAGGGCTGCTGTCCGTCGACGGGTACGAGGTCGCCCTCGACCTGCGCTCGGCGATCGGCGATGCGGCCGGCGAGGGGCCGCGCACCTTCCGCTCCGTGACCACGATCCGGTTCCGGGCGAACGAGGCGGGGGCGAGCACCTTCGTCGACCTGATCGCCCCGTCCGTGACCGCCGTGTCGCTCAACGGCGAGGACCTGGACCCGGCCGCCGTGTTCGACGGCAGCCGCATCCAGCTGGAGAACCTGGCCGAGGACAACGAGCTCGTCGTCGACGCCCAGTGCGCGTACTCGCGTACGGGCGAGGGCATGCACCGCTTCGTCGACCCCGAGGACGGCGAGGTCTACCTCTACACCCAGTACGAGCCGGCCGACGCGCGCCGCGTCTACGCCAACTTCGAGCAGCCGGACCTGAAGGCGCCCTACCGGTTCGGCGTCCAGGTGCCGGACGGGTGGACCGCGTGGTCCAACGGTGCGGGTGAACTGGTCGACGGGGTATGGCAGTTCGCCGAGACGAAGCCGATCTCGACGTACATCACGGCCGTGGTCGCCGGTCCCTACCACTACGTGTCCGACTCCTACGAGCGGGAGCTGGAGGACGGCTCGAAGCTCGTCGTGCCGCTCGGCGCGATGTGCAGGAAGGGCCTCGCCCCGTACTTCGACGCCGACGACGTCTTCGAAGTCACCAAGCAGGGACTGGACTTCTTCCACGACAACTTCGACTACCCGTACCCCTTCGGGAAGTACGACCAGGCGTTCGTGCCCGAGTACAACCTCGGCGCGATGGAGAACCCGGGGATGGTGACCTTCCGCGAGGAGTTCATCTTCCGCGGCAAGGTGACGACGGCGTCGTACGAGCGGCGCGCGAACGTCATCCTGCACGAGATGGCCCACATGTGGTTCGGCGACCTCGTCACCATGCAGTGGTGGGACGACCTGTGGCTGAAGGAGTCGTTCGCGGACTTCATGGGCTCGTTCTCGATGGTGGAGGCGACCCGCTTCACGAACGGCTGGATCACCTTCGCCAACAACCGCAAGTCCTGGGCGTACCGCGCAGACCAACTCCCCAGCACCCACCCGATCACGGCCGACATCCGTGACCTGGAGGACGCGAAGCTGAACTTCGACGGCATCACGTACGCCAAGGGGGCTTCGGTACTCAAGCAGTTGGTGGCGTACGTCGGCCGGGACGCGTTCCTCGAAGGCGCCCGCCGGTACTTCAAGCGGCACGCGTACGGGAACACGCAACTCGGCGATCTGCTCTCGGCGTTGGAGGAGACCAGCGGGCGCGACCTGGCGTCCTGGTCGCGCTCCTGGCTCCAGACGGCCGGGGTCAACTCTCTGACGCCTCAGGTCACTTTGAGCGCGGAGGGCCGGATCACGGAGCTGGCGGTACTCCAGGAGGCGGCGGCCTCGCACCCCGAACTGCGCCCGCACCGGGTGGCGGTGGGCCTCTACCGTCGTACGGATTCCGGTTCCCTCGAGCGGTACGCGCGGGCCGAGGTGGACGTGGACGGGCCGCGGAGTGTGGTGACTGAATTGGCGGGGGCCGAGGCCCCCGAGCTCGTGCTCGTGAACGACGACGACCTCACGTACTGCAAGATCCGCTTCGACGCGGAGTCGCTGGCCACGCTGCGGGAGCGCCTCGGCGAGGTGACCGACCCCCTGGCGCGCGCCCTGTGCTGGTCGGCGCTGTGGAACATGACGCGGGACGCGCTGATGCCCGCCCGGGACTTCATCGACCTGGTGCTCCGCTTCGCCGGACGCGAGTCCGACATCGGGGTCCTCCAGATGCTGCACGCGTGGGCGCGCTCGTCCCTGGTCAACTACGTGGCGCCCGAGTGGCGCGAGGAGGGCGGCCGACTGCTCGCCGAGGGCGCGCTGCGCGAGCTGCGCCAGGCCGAGCCGGGCAGCCAGCACCAGCTGACGTGGGCCCGCTTCTTCGCGTCGGTGGCGTCGAGCGAAGCTGATCTCCAGCTCCTCCAGGGCCTGTTGGAGGGCGGCGCGAAGATCGACGGGCTTGACGTCGACCAGGAGCTGCGCTGGGCGTTCCTCGACACGCTCGCCACGTACGGCGCGGCGGACGAGGCGGCGCTGGCGGCGGAGCTGGCCCGCGACGACACGGCTTCCGGCAAGCGGCACCAGGTCCGCTGCCTGGCGTCGCGCCCGTCGGAGGCGGTCAAGGCGCAGGCGTGGGCGCAGGTCGTCGAGTCGGACGCGCTGAGCAATGCGCTGGTGGAGGCGACGATCGCCGGTTTCCAGCAGCCGTCGCAGCGGGGCCTGACGGCGCCGTACGCGGAGAAGTACTTCGCGGCGATCGAGCGGGTGTGGGAGGACCGTTCGATCCAGATCGGCATGGATGTCGTACGCGGCCTCTTCCCCGGCCTGCAGGACTCGCAGGCGACGCTGGACGCGACGGATGCGTGGCTGTCCGACCGGGCCGAGGCGGCTCCTGCGCTGCGGCGTCTGGTGCTTGAGGCCCGGGACGATCTTGCCCGGGCACTTCGGGGGCAGGCGTGTGACGCGGGGGCTGCCGGGTAGTCCGGGCTGTCGCCCGGGGCGGGCGGGGACTTCCGGAATCCCGGGTGTTACCGAATGCGGGCGTGCAGGGCCGTAACCCCCCGCCCCGCCAGCCCCTTTCGGCAATTCGACGGCCGGACTTTAGGACGAGCTTGTCCGGTTTTGTCGACGGGACTGTAACAGCGGTTAGCGGGGGTGATCCCGGCGGGAACAGCCCCGTCATGAACCACAACACCCCCGCGCCCCTGTCCCCCCGTCAGACCCCCCGGCCCCTGCGCCACCTCATCGAGACCCAGCGGCGCGTCATGAGCGGCGCGCAGCTCAAGGCGCACGGGGTCAGTGCCGCCGCGGCCCAGGACCAGTGCCGGGACGGTGGGCCCTGGCAGCAGGTGCTGCCGGGGGTCTACCTCCTCCACCCCGGGCCCGCGACCGGCGAAGAGCGGTTGCACGCCGCGTTGTTGTACGCGGGGCGGGTCCAGGATCGGCACCGGCCGGCGGCAGGGGTTCCCGCCCAGCCCGCTCCGGGCGAGGCCCATGGCGTGCCCGCCGTCCCGTACGCCGACGCCATGGTCACCGGGCTCGCGGCGCTGACCCTGCACGGGTTCTCGTCCACTCCCCCGCTGCTCGCGCTCGACCACGTCGAGGTGCTCGTACCGAGGACGCGGCGGCTGCGGTCCACCGAGTTCGTCCGGCTCGTACGGACCATGGGGATGCCGACTCCCGTACAGGTGGCGGGAGTTCCCGTCGCGCCGGTGCCGCGGGCCATCGCCGACGCGGTCGCCCAGCTCGCCGACGCCGGGGCCGTGCGGCGGCTGCTCACGGAAGCGGTGCGGGGTGGGCACTGCGAACCTGCCGCCGTCGTAAGAGAGTTGACGCAGGCTCGGCTGCTCAGTCGGCCGCACGTCGTCGACGCCGTGGACTCGCTGCTCGCTGAGGGGCGGGCCATCGCCGAGGAACGGCTGTACGCGATGGTGCGCGAGCACGGGCTGCCCGACCCGCTGTGGAATGTTGATCTGCGGTTGCCCGGTGGGCCGCATATCGGGGGCGTCGACGCTTACTGGCCCGATCAGGCCGTCGCCGTGGAACTGGACACGCGGGCTCCGCGGCAGGACGAGGACGCGCTGTGGAGCGAGTATGCCCGTAAGCGCGAGTACTTGGAGCGGCTCGGGATCACCGTCGTGCACATCACGCCGAAGAAGCTGCGCGAATCCGTTCAGCAGCAGGCCGCCGTCGTCCGGACCGCCCTGATGGCGTCCGGCGACCGGGATCCGGCCGCGTATGTCGTAGTCCTCCCCCGGTGACAGGTGACGGGGGAGGGCTAGGAGGGGAGTGAAGGGGAGGGGACCCCGGTGATGGGTCCCCTCCCCTTCACCTGTGCCTGAACAGCCTGCGCCTGAAGCGCCTCTGTCTCAAACTGCTCTATGCCTTCGGGCAGAACTCCGCCAGACCCACCGCGTTCCCGTCCCCCGCCCAGTCCCCGTTGAAGTTGAACGCCAGCGTGTGGCGGCCGTCCTCCGTGGTCAGGGCCAGGGTCGAGGAGCCGTGGATGCCGCCGTCGTGGCCCCAGACCGTGCCCCCGCAGGGGAGTTTGAGTTCCATGAGGGCGAGGCCGTAGCGGCTGTCGGGGTCGTCGTCACCCGTGGAGACCGTCGTCTTCATCTCGGTCAACTGGCGGGACGGCAGCAGCTTTCCGCGCAGCAGTGCCGAGTAGAAGGTGTTCAGGTCCTTCGAGGTGGAGATCACCTCGCCGGCCGAACCGGCCATCGACGGGTTGAGTTCCGTGACGTCGACCGGGTCTCCGCTGCCGTCCCTGGTGAGTTTGGAGTACGCGCGGGACGCCGGGCGCGGTACCGATGAGCTGGTGCCGGGGACCGAAGTGCCCTTCAGGTGGAGGGGGTTGATGACACGGGAGCGGATCTCGTCTCCGTACGTGTGGCCCGTGACCTTCTGGATGACCATGCCCGCCAGGAGGTAGTTCGTGTTGGAGTAGTGCCAGCCCTTGCCGGGCGCGAAGTCCGGCTTGTGGGTGGTGGCGATGCGGACCATCCGGGTCGGCGTCCACGTGTCGTAGCGGTGGGCGAGGAAGCCTTCCTTCAGGAAGACCAGCCGTCGGAAGCCCTCGTCCTCGGTGATGTTGAAGATGCCGCTCGTGTGGTTCAGGAGCCGGCGGATCGTGATCTTCGTGGGGTCGTAGCCGTTGCCCTGGACCAGGCCCGGCAGCCAGTGGTCGAGCGTGTCGTCGAGGCTCAGCTTCCCCTCGGCCTCCAGCTGGAGCAGGACGGTGGCGACGAACGTCTTGGTGAGGGAGCCGACGCGGTAGTGGTCGCGGGCACCCCGGTCGCCCGAAGTGCCGTTCCACGTACGCCCGTTGACGACTGCCTGCGCCGTCGCTCCGGGGACTCCGTCGCGTACGGCGGCGTCCAGGGCCCGCTGGGTGGCCCGGTGGTCCTGGCGAGCCGAGGATGCCTCTCCGGGTGTCGCCAGGGCGGGGGCGGCGAGTGCCCCCGTGGTGATCGTCAGTGCCGCTGCCGCTGCCAGCAGGCCGGTGCTCTTGCGCATGTCCGCGTCTCCCCGTCGTGGTGTCGTGCGTTCGGCCGGAGTGACCTCGGACGTACGGGCCGGGGTTGATCGGGGTCAGCCGGTTGAGCGGTAATCAGCCCTTGCGGAGGACGAGTTCGGTGTTGCGGTCGCCGGGCGTGCCGGAGAGGGTCGAGCGGGCGCCCGCCGCGTTCAGGGCCAGTTCCCGGTAGAGCGCGGCGAGGCCCGTCTGCGTGAGGTCGGTGAAGTCCGTGGCGTGCGGGGCCGCCGATTCGACGAGGGTGGTGAACAGGGAGAGCGTGCCGTCGTGGTTGTCGGCGATCTCGATGATGCGGGCCAGTTGCGGGAAGTCGACGTGAGAGGCGGTGTTGATCTCCCAGTAGCCGCGCGAGCCGTCCGAGCCGGGGTGTGCGGTGATCTCGTTGCGGTGGCTGTGGCCGTTGACCCAGGCCAGGACCGGGCGGTGGCGGGCGAGGAGGGCGGCGAGTTCCTTGCCGCCGTGGCGGCGTTCGCCGGGGTGGTTCGGGTCCTCGCGCAGGTTGCGCATGGATGTGCTGGTGTGGTGCGAGAAGACGATGACGTGGTCGCCGTTGCGCGCCGCGGACTTCAACTGGCGTGTGAGCCAGGCGAGTTGGCTTGATCCGATCGATCCCTCGTAGTGGCCGCCGGGGTCGGTGGTGTCGAGGCTGATGCCGAGGACATCGCCGGAGATGCGGAAGGCGTAGTACTGGGTGAGCGAGGCCAGGTTGGTCTGCGTGTAGCCGTGGCCGACGGGGCCCGGCCCTGTGTGCGCCGGGTCGAGGTGGGCGGCGAGGTACTCGGCGGGGGTGAACGGGGCGCGGGCCTCGTCGGGCGTGACCGCGCGCAGGTGCCGGGCCTGGGCGCGCAGGAGTTCCTTGAAGGCCGTGCCCCTGGGGTCGCCGCCGCTCTGCACGTTGGCCCAGATCTGCTTCGCGTCAGCGGCGGGGAGTTCCATCAACTTCCTTCCGCCCACGGCGAATTCGGCGAAGTAGGAGTCACCGGGGGCGTAGCAGCCGCCGGGCAGGAAGTCGTGGTTGCCGACGGTGGAGTACCAGGGCAGGTTCAGGCCGGGGCTGCGCAGTTCGCGGATCGCCGCCTCGAGGAAGCCGGGGATGCGGGGGAAGTGACGCTTCTGCTTGTCGGCGTCGCGCAGGGCCGCGTCCGGGTGCCAGTACAGGGGCAGGCCGCTGTTCTGTACGCCTTCGTAGTGGCGCGGGTCGCCGGTGTTGGGGGTGATGCGGCCGCCGCTCATCGTCTTGAGGAACCAGTCGAGTTCGGAGCGGGCGTTGTTGTCGGTGTTGTCGCCCGTCGTCATGACGAAGTGGAGGGGGGAGGCGGTGACGGGGGCGCCGCGCAGGGCGTTGACGCGCTCCACGAGGGAGACGGCGCCCGCGACGGACAGCGCCTCCTGGGGGCGCCAGGCGCTGGCGGTCCGTGACCTCAAGTACTCGTAGCGGAGCGGGTGTTGGACGTCGACCAGGTGCAGGTCGGTGAACTGGACGAACGCGGCGAGCGCGGTGCGGCGCGCCGCGCGGCCCGAGCGGGGCGCCGCGAGGTCGGCGCGGACGACGCGCCGCCAGCCGGGCCCGTCGCCGAGGCGGCGGTATCCGTCACGGCTGCGGGCGGCGGCGACCGAGGCGAGGGTGGTGCCGCGGGTGTAGGGGGCGAGCGGTGCCGCGGGCGCCCCGCGGGAGCGGATCCGGGTGGCGGGGACGGCGGCGGGGTCCGCGGCGGCGGCCGGCCCGCTGCGGCCGAGGGCGTAGCCGAGGCCGGCGGTCAGCGTCGCCGCGCCGGTCGCGGCCAGGAGCGTACGGCGGTCGAGTCCAGCGGCGGCGTTGGTGACGGAACGTATGCGCGACATGGCGCGGTCTCCCCGGGTGCGAACGCGTCGACAGTGACGGCGGGCGGCTCGGCGACGAACTGCCCTTCCGTACTGGATCGTTGGCATCGGGGATGACCTGCGCGTGAACGGCGACGCAACGTGCAACGCCGATCACCGTACGTGGATCACCGGCGGGTCCGGGTTGTCATGTGCGAGGAGGAGAACCGCGAGGTGCCCGTCACTCTGTGTTCACCTTTCGGGGAACGAAAGCCCCTTGTCGACGTGCCCTTGGGGCGGGCGTTCGCGCCACAGGCGCAGTCCCACGTCGACGAGTTCGACGCGCGGCAGGTCGGCGACCGCGTCGAGTGCGTGCCAGGCGGCCATGTCCGTCGAGCCGTCCTGTTCGTGGCGCAGGGTGCCCGCGGTGATGAGGCCCTCGTAGACGATGCGCAGTCCGTGGAAGTCGGCGACCTTGCCGAGCTTGCGGGGGTAGCGGCGCAGGACGGAGTGCACGCCGAGCAGGGCGGTGGGCTCGACGGTGTATCCCGTCTCCTCGTCGACCTCGCGGATGACGGTGTCGTACGGGTCCTCGCCGTGGTCCATGCCGCCGCCGGGCAGCGTCCAGCGCTTCGTCCCGTCCCCGGCGACCCACCGGGCGAGCAGCACCTGCCCGTCCCGCACGCACACGGCGTAGGCCGCCACCCGCAGCTCTTTGTGCATTCCCTGACGTTACGGCAAACAGCTTCACCACGGAGCAACCACGAGCAACCACGAGAAGTTCAAGAACCCGTCCGATAAACCCTGGTTAGATCCCGTTCGCGCCGGATGGCGGGTGGCGGAAGTACGCCACGGCCTGATCCCGCCTCGGACAACTCTCCCCAAACTGTGGTCACTTACGTAAAGCTGAGCGGTCATCCGGCACCGAAATCCGGAGCCCTTTCGAAACACCCCCAAAGTAGCTCTCACCTTTACGTACAGGGATGCTGATGACCCTCGATCCCCAGCGCGCGCCCATATCCGGCGCGAGACGCGCGGCCCGGCTCGCGGCCGCCGCAGGCCTGGTGGCCGCGCTCACCGCGGCAGGGCCGATATCCATGGCCACGGCCGCGGACACGGACTCCGCACCGGCCGCCGACCCCGCGGTCAAGGCGGCGAGCGACAAGCTCGGCGCGCACGACGCGGAACTGCTCGCCGACGCCAAGGCCGACGGCACGAAGAACGTGACCATGATGGTCGCCACGGCCCCCGGCAGGACCGAAGAGGTCGCCAAGGAGCTGGACGCCGTCAAGGGCGGCTCGGTCGGCCTCTCCTACGACAAGCTCGGCTACGTGCGGGCCACCGTGCCCACCGGCCGGGCCGACGCCGCCATCAAGGCCGCCGAGAAGCTCGACTCCGTGCACGGCATCGACCTGCGCCAGGAGATCGAGCTCGACGACCCGACGCCGGCCGCCGACACCGCCAGGAGCGCGTCGGCCTCCAAGGGCGCGGCCACCGGGTCCTACGGCGGGCCCGGCAAGGACACCCCGGCGAAGAACCCGTACAACCCGTCGTTCGAGACGGGCGCCGTCGACTTCGTGAAGGACAACCCGAAGGCCGACGGGCGCGGTGTCACCATCGGCATCCTCGACTCGGGCGTGGACCTGGGCCACCCGGCGCTGCAGAAGACCACCACCGGCGAGCGCAAGATCGTCGACTGGGTCACCGCGACCGACCCGATCCTGGACGGCGACGGCACCTGGCGGGCCATGGTCACCGCGGTCACCGGGCCGACCTTCACCGTCAACGGGCGTACGTACAAGGCGAATGCGGGCTCGTACAACTTCAGCACCTTCTCGGAGGCGGCGACCGCGGGCGGCGACGCCAAGGGCGACGCGAACCGGGACGGCGACACCACCGACAAGTGGGGCCTGCTGTACGACGCGGCCGCCGGGACCGTCACCGTCGACCTCAACGACAACGGCGACTTCACCGACGACACCCCGATGAAGCCGTACAAGGACGGCTACCAGATCGGCTACTTCGGCAAGGACGACCCGTCCACCGACGTCGTCGAGCGGCAGCCGTTCGTCGTGGAGATCCGCAAGGACGTCCCCATGGACCCGTACGGCGGGGACTGGGTCGGCCAGAAGCGCGACTTCGTCAACATCGGCGTCATCGAGTCCGAGCACGGCACGCACGTCGCGGGCATCACCTCGGCGAACTCGCTGTTCGGCAACAAGAACATGAACGGTGCCGCGCCCGGCGCGAAGCTCGTCTCCTCGCGTGCCTGCACGTGGAGCGGCGGCTGCACCAACATCGCGCTGACCGAGGGCATGATCGACCTCGTCACCAAGCGCGGCGTGGACATCGTCAACATGTCCATCGGCGGTCTGCCGGCGCTCAACGACGGCAACAACGCGCGCTCCGAGCTCTACACGCGCCTCATCGACACCTACGGCGTGCAGCTCGTGATCTCCGCGGGCAACTCGGGCCCCGGCGCCAACACCATCGGTGACCCCGGCCTCGCCGACAAGGTCCTCTCCGTCGGCGCGTCCATCTCCAAGGAGACCTGGGCCTCCAACTACGGCTCCCAGGTGGAGAAGTCGTACGCGATGATGCCGTTCTCCTCGCGCGGTCCGCGTGAGGACGGCGGCTTCACGCCGGCCATCACGGCGCCCGGTGCGTCGATCAACTCGACGCAGACCTGGCTGCCCGGTTCGCCGGTCGCCGAGGCGGGCTACTCGCTGCCGGCCGGTTACTCGATGCTGCAGGGCACGTCGATGGCGTCGCCGCAGGCCGCCGGCGCCTCCGCGCTGCTGCTGTCCGCCGCCAAGCGCGCGCACATCGACCTCTCCCCCGCGGACCTGCGCACGGCGCTCACCTCGACCGCCAAGCACATCAAGGGCGAGCAGGCGTACGCCGAGGGCTCGGGCCTCATCGACATCGAGGACGCCTGGGACGCGATCGAGGACGGCGCGACCGCACACACGTACACCGTGAAGGCGCCCGTGGACACCGCGATCGACTACGCGCTGAAGACGCCGGGCTTCGGCACCGGCATCTACGACCGCGAGGGCGGTCTGAAGGCCGGGCAGAAGAAGACGTACGACGTCACCATCACGCGTACGTCGGGCTCGGCCAAGCCGGTCCTGCACAAGCTGTCGCTCGCGAACAACTCCGGTGACACCTTCGACATCGCCGGTTCCAGCTACGTGTGGCTGCCGCTGAACAAGGCCGTCACCGTGAAGGTGCAGGCGCGTCCCGAGTCGGCCGGTCTGCGCAGCGCGATCCTGCGCGTCGACGACCCGAGGACCGAGGGCGTCGACCAGCAGATCATGGCGACCGTCGTCGTCTCGAAGCCGCTGGCCGGACCGTCGTACACGTTCCACGACAGCGGCTCCGTGCAGCGCAACAGCACGAAGTCGTACTTCATCACGGTGCCCGAGGGCGCCAAGTCGCTGCAGGTGCGCATGAGCGGCCTGAAGGACGGCAGCCAGACGCGGTTCATCTCGATCCACCCGTACGGGGTGCCGGTCGACGAGACGTCCACGCCGAGCTGCTACCCGAACTACAACAACCCGGCCAACACCTGCCGCCCGGACCTGCGTTCGTACGCGGACCCGCAGGCCGGTGTCTGGGAGATCGAGGTCGAGTCGCGCCGTACGTCGCCGCTGCTCGACAACCCGTACACGCTGGACGTCGCGCTGCTCGGCGCCGCGTTCGACCCGGCCGTGCAGACGCTGCCCGAGGCGAAGGTCGGTACCCCGGCCGCCGTCACGTGGAAGGTGACGAACAACTTCGCCGCCATCAACGGCGGGAAGCTGCAGGGCGGCCCGCTCGGCTCGTCCAAGTCGGCGCGGCCCACCATCGCCGGTGGCGCCACGCAGACCTCGACGGTGGAGGTGCCCACGGGCACCGAGCGGCTCGACGTCGCCATCGGCAACGTCTCCGACCAGGCGGCCGACCTGGACCTGACGGTCAAGGACGCCGCGGGCAAGACGGTCGCGTCGTCCGCCGACGGTGACTCCGAGGAGTCGGTGAGCATCGCCAAGCCGGCCGCCGGTACGTACACGATCGAGGTCGCGGGCTACTCGGTGCCGTCGGGTTCGACCGCGTACGACTACACCGACGTCTTCTTCTCGCCGGCGCTCGGCACGGTGAAGGTCGACGAGTCGAAGGCCGTGACGCTGGCGAACGGGGCGTCCACGGACGTCTCCGCCGAGGTCACGGCCGCGGCCGCCGCGCCGGAGGGCCGTGAGTTCTTCGGCCAGGTGCAGCTGCTCAACGAGCGCGGGGTGCCCGCGGGCGTCGGCAGCGTGAAGATCGAGAAGGTCACCCCGTAACACCTGTTGTACCTGTTGTACCTGGGGAGGCTTGAGTGCGGGGGCGGGCGCCGGTGGCGTCCGCCCCCGCTGTTTCTTCGTCTACGTCAACAGGTGCTCGCCCCGGGCAGGGCGTTCAGCACGGTCGCGCGCAGGCTGTCGCGCTCCTCGCCGAGGGCCCAATGGTCCGGCTGGGGGCTGCTGTTGGGGATCGTGATCAGTGGCTGGTCGCCCGGCCTCAGGCGCGGCAGCACCTCGTGGTCCATCGGGAACGTGAGGGTCCGCGCACCGCCGGAAGCCGGTTTGTACCAGCGGGTGACGCGCAGGGTGACGCGGTCCTCGCCGGTGTCCCCGATGGGCACGACGCGCAGCACGGTGCCCTCGGCGATGACGCGGGAGCAGGCCACGAGTCCCTCCGGGGAGCGCTTGCCGCCGTTGTCCCCCGGTGCCACCTGCCGGCTGTCCGCGGCCGACTTGTCGCTGCCGCCGCCGGTGTCGTACGCGCCGACGCCGCTCTGCGCCACGACCCACACCATGCCGCCCGCCAAGGCCAGGGCGCCCGCCGCGGCGAGGGAGCCGAGCGCGAGACGCAGGGGGCGACGGCGGTGCCTGTGAGGCGCGGGCACGGGCACGGGCACGTGTACCGGCTCCGGAAGGGTGCCGAGTGCGTCGCCCAGCCCCTTCAACTGGTCCCGCAGCAGGGCGACATCGGCCGCGACGGCGGCGGCGTCGGGGTCGTCGTCGGGCAGCGGCTCCCCACTGATCGCCAGCATCAGGAGCCGGTCCTCCCGTGTGCTGTCCTCCACGTCACACCACCTCCTGCTCGTGCAGCCGGGCCCGCAGCATGCGGACCGCCGTGTGCAGCCTGCTCTTCACGGTGCCCTCGGGCACGCCGAGCTCCGTCGCGATGTCCCGCACGGGCAGATCGGCGTAGAAGCGCAGGACGACCACCTGCCGCTGCTGGTCGGGCAGTTGGTCCAGGCCCTGGGCCACGGCCAGGGAGAGGACGCGGGTCTCGGCGGCGTCGCGGCCGTCCTCCTGGCGCAGCGCGGCGAGGCGCTCCCCGAGGCGTTCCTGGCGGCGGCGGGCGCGGTGCCAGTCCATCGCGAGGTTCGAGGCGACGACCGCCGCCCAGGCCGAGACGTCGCGCGGCGCGTCCTGGCCCTTCGCGGCCCGTTCGAGCAGCCGCAGGCGGACCTGCTGGACCCCGTCGGCCAGATCCGCGTACGGCACCCCGCCCAGCGACAGGACGGCCCGCACCCGGCCCTCGACGGCGTCGTCCAGGGGATCGCCCGGCCGGCCTCGTGACTTTCTTCGCAGCAATGCCACCCCTCCCTCGCCGCGTTTCCCCTAGGACGCCGGTGGGCGGTGAAACGTTCGGGGTCGGTCCACATCCGTTGCCCCCTCTCCTGATCCGTCGCCACTCCCGTCAGATCTTCACCATTTCCAACCATCGACTTCACACCGCCGCCACTGCACCATGTGCCTCATGACAAGCATCGCCAAGGGCGCCAACACGGCTGTCCCCACCGCCCTGTTGAAGGTCGCCGTCTGCCGTCAGGACGTCCCCGGGGCCCCGGTCGTCGACGCCTCCGCCCTGCTGCTCGACGCGGTCGGCAAGGTCCGCGGCGATGCGGACCTCGTGTTCTACAACCAGCCCGCGCACCCCTCGGGCGCGGTCCGGCACACGGGTGCGGCGCAGGGTGGCGGGCTGCTCGCCGAGTGGCTGGAACTGGATCTGCCGCGCGTCGAACCGGCCGTACAGCGCGTGGTGATAGCCGGTTCCTGCGACGGCGGAGTGTTCGGCCAGGTGCCCGGCCTGTACGTGCAGGCGTCCCTGCCCGACGGTTCGGTGGTGGCGCACTACGCGGTGAGCGACGCGTCGAGCGAGACGGCGTTCGTGCTCGGGGAGTTCTACCGGCGGGACGGCGCCTGGAAGTTCCGGGCGGTGGGGCAGGGGTACGCGTCCGGGCTCGCGGGCCTCGCGACGGACTTCGGCATCGCGGTGGACGAGCCGGCTCCGGAGCCGGCCCCGGTCCCGGTGTCCGAGAACACCGTGCCGGTCCAGGACACGGTGCCGCCGGTCCAGGGCACGGTGCCGCCGGTCCAGGACGCCGTGCCACAGGTCCAGGACGGGGTGCCGCCCCAGGACGCCGCCCCGTACTCCTTCGGCCCCGAGTTCCCGCCGTACACCCAGCGGGGCCGCGGCAACGGCATCGTGGCCGTGGACGCGCCGCTGCCGCCGGGCCCGGTGCTCGTCGAGGCCTGGCACCACGGCGACGGCTACTTCGGGCTGCACACCCTGAACCGGCGCAACAAGGACGACGACCTCCTCTTCAACAGCACGCTGCGCGACTTCCGCGGCCGCTGCCTCGTCCGGCCCCCGCAGGACCGCCCGCTGCGCCTGCGCGTCGAGGCCGACGACGACTGGACGGTCCTCGTGCAGCCGCTGTCGGTCGCCCGCCGCCTGGGCACGGGCCCGCTCCAGGGATACGGCCCCGAAGTGGTCGCGTACACCGGTACCGCGGCCGACCTCGACGTCGACTTCGCGGGCGACGAGGACGGCGAGGGCTACTTCGGGCTCAGGAGCCTGGAGGCCCGGCACCTGTCCGACCCGGACGCCTACGACCTGCTCGTCAACGACACCGACCGGCTCCGCCAGACCGTGCCCCTGCCCGACGGGCCGCTGCTCCTGCTCCTGGAGGCCGACGGCGCCTGGCAGTTGACCGCCCGCCCCCTGCCGGTGCTCGACGGCCCCGCCGCCCAGGAGGCGGGCTCCTGGAGCGGCCGCGGAGACAGGACGATCACCCTCGCGAACCCGGCTCCCGGCCACCCGGCGCTCCTGGAGTACTCCTTCGGCGGCGGCCTCCCCTTCGCCGCTCCCAAGGTCACGCTGCTCGACGAGTACGACGACGAGGAGCCGTTCCTGGACAGCAGCCGGCACGGCACCCGGGGCCGCACCGTCGTCTTCCGCGCCGGTGAACCCGAGCTGCGGCTGCGCCTCGACAACCCCGGTGACTGGCGCCTGTACCTGCTGCCGATCACCCAGGTCCCGCCGCTCACCGGCGCCGCCGAGGGCCACGGCAGCGCGGTACTGCGCCACGACGGGCCGCCCGCCCTGCTCACCCTGAGCCGCACCACGTCGGACACGGAGTCGCTGGAGACGCGCAGCCTTCAGGCCGACGGCCAGCTGAAGATCTCGGCCGACAGCGTGGGGCGGCGGCGCCCGGCCACCGGCCCGCTGTGGGTCACGGAGGCCGGGTACTGCTACGTCCACGTGTTCGCCGCGAGCGCGGACACCGGCTGGCGGATCGAGACGCGGGACCTGTCGACCGTCCCCGTGCTCAAGGACCGCGTGGAGGGCCAGGGCTATGGAGTCGTACGTCACACGGGGCCCGAGGCGGAGGTGATGGTGAAGCACGAACCGCGCGGGATGCTCGACCTCTTCGTGCTCTGGGAACTGGACGAACGCCTGGAACCGGTACGCCGCCTCAGCACAGCCTCCGGTCTGCAGCGCGTTCCGAGCGGATTTCTGCAGATCAGGACGTCCGGGAAGTGGAGCATCTCGCTGCACGGCTGAGCCGTGCGGCCGTCCCGTACCGCGGACAATGGATTGGACAAGGCGGGCCGGGACAGACGCATCATGGAGCGGCATCCCGCTGCTCAGCTCGTGTACGTACGGAGGAACGCTGTGAAGGTAGGAATCGTCGGAGCCACCGGCCAGGTCGGCACGGTCATGCGCAGGATCCTCGTCGAGCGGGACTTCCCGGTCGACGAGCTGCGTCTGTTCGCCTCGGCCCGTTCGGCGGGGACGGTCCTGGACGGCGTGACGGTGGAGGACGCTTCGACGGCCGACTACACCGGCCTGGACATCGTGCTGTTCTCGGCGGGCGGCGCCACGTCGAAGGCCCTCGCGGAGAAGGTGGCGTCGCAGGGCGCCGTCGTCATCGACAACTCGTCGGCCTGGCGCAAGGACCCCGAGGTCCCCCTGGTCGTCTCCGAGGTCAATCCGCACGCGATCGCGAACCGCCCCAAGGGCATCATCGCCAACCCGAACTGCACGACGATGGCCGCGATGCCGGTGCTGCGTCCGCTGCACGACGAGGCCGGGCTCGAGGCGCTCGTCGTCGCCACCTACCAGGCGGTCTCGGGGTCCGGCGTCGCGGGCGTCGCCGAGCTGCACGGCCAGGCCCAGAAGGTCGTCGCCGACGCCGACAAGCTGACGCACGACGGCGAGGCCGTCGACTTCCCCGAGCCGCAGGTCTACAAGCGCCCCATCGCGTTCAACGTGCTCCCGCTGGCGGGCTCCATCGTCGACGACGGTCTGAACGAGACGGACGAGGAGCAGAAGCTCCGCAACGAGTCCCGCAAGATCCTCGAGATCCCGGCCCTCAAGGTCTCCGGCACCTGCGTCCGCGTCCCCGTCTTCTCGGGCCACTCGCTCCAGGTCAACGCCCGCTTCGCCCGCCCCCTCTCCCCCGAGCGCGCCACGGAGCTCCTCGCGGACGCCCCCGGCGTCGAGCTCTCCGAGATCCCGACGCCGCTGCAGGCCGCGGGCAAGGACGCCTCCTTCGTGGGCCGCGTCCGGGGTGACGAGACGGTCGAGCACGGCCTGTCCCTGTTCATCTCGAACGACAACCTCCGCAAGGGCGCCGCGCTGAACGCGGTGCAGGTCGCGGAGCTGGTGGCCGAGGAGCTGCGGGCCAAGTAGGTCTCGGCGGGTCTTGGGGCGGTCACCCGGGAGGTGGCCGCCCCTCGCCGTGTCAGTGCGCGGGTCGTTCCACCGCGAAGTGCAGGCACCCGTACTCCAGCGCCCGTACGTGCACCAGCACCACCGCCGGGTCGCTGAACGCGTCGTCGAGTGCCGCGTCGAAGCCGGCCGTCGCGTCCTGCGGGATCTCCAGGAGGCGGCCGCCCGCGATGTGCCCGCGGGCGTCGTAGCGGCGGACGGTGCGCAGGGCGCCGGGCCGGTCGAAGGGGTAGCGGGCACCGGGCCGCGGCCCTGCGCACTCCTCGGCGTGCAGGAAGACCGGGCCCTGTTCGTCGTAGGCGCCCGGGTCCGCGCCCGTCGCCGCGGCCCAGCGGCGCAGCGGCGCGTACGAGACGAGGGCGATGCGCTCGCCCTCCTGGATCGGCCTCAGGCAGCAGCGCAGCGGGGAGCCCGCGTCGTCGTCCGTGGCCGTGTACGGGACGCATCGGCGGCCCGCGTCGTCGGTGGTGCGCAGCTCCTTGAGCGCGGCGGGGTCGATGGCGCGTGCGGTGTACCTGGTCATGGCTCCAGCGTCGTCTCGCGCGCGCGTGTTCACCGGCGGAAAACGGACATCGCGTTCCCGTATCCCGCGTGGAAGGATGGCCGAAACGTCATGAACGTAGACCGCCCTAGGAGATGACCGCGTGCCTGGCACAAACCTGACCCGTGAAGAGGCGCAGCAGCGGGCGAAGCTGCTCACCGTTGACTCGTACGAGATCGATCTCGACCTCTCCGGCGCGCAGGAGGGCGGCACGTACCGGTCGGTGACCACCGTGCGCTTCGACAGCGCCGAGGCCGGTGCCGAGACCTTCATCGACCTGGTCGCCCCGGCCGTGCACGAGGCGGTCCTGAACGGGCACTCGCTCGACGTCGCCGCCGTCTTCCGTGACTCGCGCATCGCGCTCAAGCACCTGGAGGCGGGGCCGAACGAGCTGAAGGTCGTCGCCGACTGCGCGTACACGAACACCGGTGAGGGACTGCACCGGTTCGTCGACCCCGTCGACCAACAGGCCTATCTCTACACGCAGTTCGAGGTGCCGGACGCGCGCCGCGTCTTCGCGAGCTTCGAGCAGCCGGACCTCAAGGCGACGTTCCGGTTCACGGTGAAGGCGCCGACGGGGTGGACGGTCGTCTCCAACTCCCCCACTCCGGAGCCCAAGGACGACATCTGGCACTTCGAGCCGACGCCGCGCATGTCGACGTACATCACGGCGCTGATCGTCGGCCCGTACCACAGCGTCCACTCCTCGTACGAGAACGCGGAGACGGGCCAGTCGGTCCCGCTGGGCATCTACTGCCGGCCGTCGCTCGCCGAGTTCCTCGACTCGGACGCGATCTTCGAGGTGACGCGGCAGGGCTTCGACTGGTTCCAGGAGAAGTTCGACTACGCGTACCCGTTCGCCAAGTACGACCAGCTCTTCGTGCCCGAGTTCAACGCCGGTGCCATGGAGAACGCGGGCGCGGTCACCATCCGCGACCAGTACGTGTTCCGCTCGAAGGTGACGGACGCCGCGTACGAGGTGCGGGCCGCCACGATCCTGCACGAGCTCGCGCACATGTGGTTCGGCGACCTCGTCACCATGGAGTGGTGGAACGACCTGTGGCTGAACGAGTCGTTCGCCACCTACGCGGAGGCCGCCTGCCAGGCGTACGCGCCGGGCTCGAAGTGGCCGCACTCGTGGACGACGTTCGCCAACTCCATGAAGACGTGGGCGTACCGGCAGGACCAACTCCCGTCCACGCACCCGATCATGGCGGACATCCGCGACCTCGACGACGTCCTCGTCAACTTCGACGGCATCACGTACGCCAAGGGCGCCTCGGTGCTCAAGCAGCTCGTCGCGTACGTCGGTGAGGACGAGTTCTTCCGGGGCGTGCAGGCGTACTTCAAGCGGCACGCGTTCGGGAACACGCGCCTGTCCGACCTGCTCGGCGCGCTCGAGGAGACCAGCGGCCGCGATCTGAAGGCCTGGTCGAAGGCGTGGCTGGAGACGGCCGGCATCAACGTCCTGCGGCCCGAGATCGAGACGGACGAGCACGGCGTCATCACGTCGTTCGCCGTCCGCCAGGAGGCCCCGGCGCTGCCCGAGGGCGCCAAGGGCGAGTCCACGCTGCGGCCGCACCGCATCGCGATCGGCTTCTACGACCTCGACAGTGACGAGGGCGCCAGCGGCAAGCTGCTGCGCGGCGACCGCGTCGAACTCGACGTCACCGCCGCCGAGTTGACCCAGGTCCCGGCCCTGGTCGGCAAGCACCGCCCGGCCGTGATCCTGCTCAACGACGACGACCTGTCGTACGCGAAGGTCCGCCTCGACGAGGACTCGCTGCGGTTCGTCACCGAGCACCTCGGCGACTTCGAGTCCTCGCTGCCGCGCGCGCTGTGCTGGGCGTCGGCCTGGGACATGACGCGGGACGCGGAGCTGTCGACGAGCGCCTACCTGGACCTCGTGCTGTCCGGCGTCGCCAAGGAGTCCGACATCGGCGTCGTGCAGTCCCTGCACCGCCAGGTCAAGCTGGCCGTCGACCTGTACGCGGCGCCCGCCCACCGGGACACGCTCCTCGCCCGCTGGACCGAGGCGACCCTCGCGCACCTGCGCTCCGCCGAGGCGGGCAGCGACCACCAGCTGGCGTGGGCCCGGGCGTTCGCGGCCACGGCCCGCACGCCCGAGCAACTCGACCTGCTGGAGGCCCTGTTGGAGGGGGCGCAGACGATCGAGGGCCTGGCCGTGGACACCGAGCTGCGCTGGGCGTTCGTGGAGCGCCTGGCCGCCGTCGGCCGCTACGACGAGGCGGAGATCGCCGCCGAGTACGAGCGGGACAAGACCGCCGCCGGTGAGCGCCACGCGGCGACCGCGCGGGCCGCACGGCCGACCCCGGAGGCGAAGGCGGAGGCCTGGGCCTCGGTCATCGACTCCGACCAGCTGCCGAACGCGGTGCAGGAAGCGGTCATCGGCGGTTTCGTCCAGACCGACCAGCGGGAGCTGCTGGCGCCGTACGCGGACCAGTACTTCGCGTCGCTCAAGCAGGTGTGGGACTCGCGGTCCCACGAGATGGCCCAGCAGATCGCGATCGGCCTCTACCCGTCGTTCCAGGTCGACGAGGCCACGCTGACGAAGACGGACGCGTGGCTGTCCTCGGCGGAGCCGGGTGCGGCGCTGCGGCGTCTCGTGTCCGAGTCGCGGGCGGGTGTGGAGCGGGCGCTGCGGGCGCAGGCCGCGGACGTGTAGCCGGTTCCCGTCTGCCGGGCCGCGGTCTCGTTGCGGACCGCGGCCCGGTGGTCCTGCTTCGCGCAGTTCCCCGCGCCCCTGAAGGGGCGCGGGGAACTGCGCGAGAAGCCCCACCGGAGCCGCACCCGGCAACGAGCCCATGCCCCCACGGCGCTCGACCGCCCGGCCCCCGAGAACTCAGACCCCGCCGAACCGGGCCTCCAGCGCGGAGCGACCCGCCTCCGTCAGAACACCGTGCAGCCTCATCCGCGCCACACCCCCGTCAGGGAACGCGTCGAGGCGGACATGCGTGGCCACCGCCTGCGCGGCCAGCGGGAAACGGTGCACGGTGTCGGGCTGCAGCCTGGTGCGCGGGATGATCTCGAACCATTCCCCGGTGTCACCGTTGCGACCGCTCAGCGCGATCCAGCCGGCCGAATTGCCCTTCAGATACGCCGTGTCGATCTCCACGGCCCGGATCGCCCCCTGCGCGGCGAGCCGGAAGCGGACCCAGTCGTTGGTGCCGTGGACGCGGCGGCGGCGGTTCTCCCAGCCGTCGTCCATCTTGCGGGAGGTGCCGGGCAGGATGATCTGGGTCGGCGAGGAGTAGAACTTGTCGGACGCGTCCTCGTACGTACCGCCATTGAGGACGGAGACGAGGTCGAACGTGCCGAGCAGGCCGAGCCACTCGGGGTCGGGGACCACCTCGCCGTGCACGCGGAGGCGGGCGATGCCGCCGTCGGGGTGCTGGCAGACGCGGATGTGGGTCCAGCGGCGGTCCGAGGTGACGGTGAAGGCATTGGCGGCGTGGCCGCGTACCTGGCTGCGCGGGACGATCTCCTCCCACTTCACGTCGTCGGCGAGGAGTTCGTCGGGCCCGGGGGCGCCGGGCACGCTGGTGGCCTGGATGCTCACGCGCTGCGGGTAGTTGCCGCGGAAGTGGGCGGTGTCGACGATCACGCCGCGGATGACGCCGGGGGCGCCGAGGCGGACGATCGCCCAGTCGTGGTCGTCGGGCGCGGGGAACGGCTCGTCGCAGGTGCCGCGGCGGCGGCGCGTCTCCCAGCCGTCCATGATCTTGCCCTTGTGCCCGAAGTGCTCGGGGTCGAAGACGGCGCGCTCGCGCACGAGGAGGTTCTCGCGCTCGGCGAAGAACTCGTCGTTGGCGGCGATGACTCCGGCGCCGAGCCGCCGGTCGGCGAGGTCGACGAGGTCGGTGAAGGCGGTGGCGTCGCCGAAGGTGCGGTAGTCGGCGTACGGGTCGCCGCCGCCGTAGGGGGCGGCGTCGTTGGCGTGCGGGTCGTCGGTCACGGGGCTCGTCGCGTCGGGAGTCGTCGTCATACGCGCCACTGTCGGGCACACCGACCGCACAGGTCCATCGAAAGTTTCCGAGGCTCACGTTCAGCAAAACTGAACAATAAACGGAACAGCAACGGAACAACAAAGGGACCGGTCAGGCGCGCAGCGCGTCCAGCACCCGCCCCACCGCCGCCCCGTCCTCCGCCCCCCGCCGCACGGCCGCCACCACATGCCGTACGGGACGGTCCGCCCCCAGCGCGCACATCACGACCCCGCCGCGCCGCACCGCGGCCATCCGCGGGACGAGCGCGACGCCCATCCCCGCCTCGACCATCGCCAGGATCGCTGTCCAGCCGGCCGCGCTGTGGGCCTGCTCGGGCACGAACCCGGCGGCCTCGCACGCGGCGAGGGTGATCTCGGACCAGGGCCCGGAACCGCCGAAGATCCACTGCTCCCCGGCGAGGTCGGCGAGGCGCAGGCCCGGTTCGTCCGCCAGCGGGTGCCCCACCGGCAGGGCCACGTCCAGCGGGTCGGCGAGCAGCGGCACCCGCGTGAACTTCGGGTCGCGGGCGGTGGGCGCGTGCACGGCGAGCGAGAGCGCGAGGTCGACGTCACCGGAGGCGAGGAGCTCGTAGGCCTGCGCGGCCTCGGCCTCGCGGACGCGGACGGTGATCCCGGGGTGGTCGGCGCGCAGCACCCGCACGGCGGGGACGACGAGCGCGGGCACCGCGGTGGAGAAGGCGGCCACCCGCACCACGCCCACCTCACCGTGCAGGTGCTGCGCCAACTCGGCGTCGGCGCGCTCCAGTTGGGCGAAGACGGCCTCGGCGTGGCCGAGCACGAGGTGCGCCGCGTCGGTGAGCCGGACGCGCCGCCCGTGCGCCTCGAGCAGCGGTACGCCGAGCTGCTTGGCCAGGTTGGTGAGCTGCTGCGAGACGGCCGACGGGGTCATGAGCAGGGCCTGGGCGGTGGCGGTGACGGTGCCGCGCTCGCGCAGGGTCCGCAGGATCATCAGCTTCTTGATGTCCCACCGGTCGGGCCTGGGCGCGTGCCCCGCGTGCTGCTCGCTCATGAACGACAACGTAACCCGCCCGTGGACGAAGACCTGCGGACTACTCCCATAAAACTCTTGACATCAAGACAACAACTCCCAGAGTATCTCGACGTCAAGACAATCGGCGGTGCGGGGATGCGAGGGCTGACGGTGCGGATGCGGGACGGGTCGAAGGACGGGCTGGTGCGGCAGTTGCGTCGCCCGCCCGGCGGACGCGACGGACGGCTGATGCTGCTCGGCACGTTCGTCGACCGCACCGGCACCGGGGTGTGGGCCGCGGCCTCGGTGCTGTACTTCACGTTCGTCACCGGGCTCGACGGGGCCCAACTCGGGCTGCTGCTCGGGGTGTCGGGCATCGCCGGGGTCGCGGGGTCGCCGCTGGCCGGCCGGCTCGCCGCGCACCTTCCCGTACGGACCCTGCTGACCGGGTGCCATCTGCTGCGCCTGGTCGCCGCCTGCTCGCTGCTCGAACTGGACGACTACGCCGCGCTGTTCCCCGTCGTGGCCCTGCTCAGCATCGGCGACCGGGCCGCGAAGACGCTGGAGATGGTCTTCGCGACCGAGGCCGCCGGTGAGCGGCGCGGCGTATACCAGGCCCTGTCGCGCAGCGTCGCGAACGCCGCGTACGGGCTCGGCGCGGGCCTCGCCGCGATCGGCCTGGCGATCGGCACGCACACCGCGTACCAGGCACTGATCCTCGTGAACGCGCTGTCGTTCCTCGCCGCCGCGCTCCTCACCCTGCGCGTCAACAGCACGGCCCACCGCCCCAAGAGCCACCAAGGGGGCATCAACTCACCTACCACGACGACCCCTTGGCGCGACCGCGGTTACCTGCTCTTCGTCCTCCTCGACGTCCCCATGAACCTGGACGACGCGATCCTGGCCGTGGGTCTGCCGCTGTGGCTGGTCCACCGTACGAACGCGCCGCACACGCTGATCCCCGCCTTCCTCGTCGTCAACACCGCCATGGTGGTGCTGCTCCAACTCCGGGTCACCGCACGGTTCGACGGCCCGGCGGGCGCCCTGCGCGCCGTCACCCGCTACGGCCTCCTCACCACCGTTTCCTGCGCGCTGATCGCGGTGTCGGGCGCGGGCGGCGCCTGGTTCGCGGCCGTGGCGCTGCTGGCCGCGACCGTGGCCGTCACCCTGGCCGAACTCATGCGCTCCGTCTGCTCGTGGGAGCTCGCCGTCTCCCTCGCCCCGGAGCACACCCGCCCCGCCTACCTCGGCGTCGCGGGCATGTCCCCGTCCGTCGCCCGCTGCGTCGGCCCGCCGGTCATCACGGCCGGGGTGATGGCCGCGGGCCCGCTCGGCTGGCTCGGTTTCGCGGCCGGGATCGCGGGGCTTGCGGTGGCCCAACGGCGGCTGTGCACAAGCCGGTTGGGCCGCAGGGCGGCGGTCACGAGGGAAGGCCTCGCGGTCGGCTAGCGGTGCTGCACCGCCCCGTAGTCCGGCGCCCCGTCGGGCAACCGCGTCCCCAGGACGTCCCGCCCCCCGTTGTCCGCGATCACGACCCCCGTGCCGCGCGCGGGCGAGTCCTTGCCGAGCCGGTAGCCCCACAGGTCGTGGAGGCCCCTCGCCGTGCCCGGGTGGCGGAGCAGCGGGTCGGCGGCAAGGGCCGAGGCGTCGCTCGGAACCGGCCCGCCGAAGTACAGATTGTGGTCGTACGACGTCCCGCTCGACGCGTACGAGGCGCCCGCCGGGTTCACGAAGATGTTGTTGCGGAAGGTGATCCCGGAGTTGTTCGGCGCCGTGAACACCATTTGGTGCAGGGGCTTTTCGGCGCTGCCCGGCCGGGTCAGGACGGTGTTGTTGTAGATGTCGACGGATTTGGCGCCCTTGCAGATGAACAGGAACGGGCTGCCGCTGTCGTACTGGCTGACGTTGTAGCGCACGACCGCGTTCGCCACCGGCGCCTGGGCGGCCGAGCACGTCATGAAGAAGCCGCCGCCGTTCTCCCGGCTGAAGTTGTACTGCACGAGGCTGCCGTACGTGGACTCGTCGGCGTCGAAGGCGACGCTGTCCTTGTGCTCGCCGTTGTAGGCGGCCTCGGCGACGTCGTTGAACTGGACGACGGTGTTGTCGGCGCCCGACCACCAGATCCCGGCGTTGTAGTGCTGCATCGACGTGCGCGTCACCGTGTTGTGCTCGATGAGGGTGTCGCGGACCTGGTTGGGCGAGATGCCGCCGTTGCCGATGTCGTGCACGTGGTTGCCGCGGATGGTGAGCCCGGTGCTCGGCGTGAACGCCCCGGTCTCGCTCTCCGGCACCCCCGTCTCACGCCACAGCTTCGTCCAGCCGTCGCGCCGCATCCACGTCGACCAGGTGACGATGCCGTACGCGTGCACGTCGGCGATCTCGTTGTCCTCGATGCGCATGTTCTGGAAGTACGTGGGCGTGGCGTTGCCGCGGACGGTGACGACGATGCCGCCGTGCCCGATGTCGACGTGATCGCCGGAGGGCCCGTCGACATCGTGAACGCGCAGGTTCCGCAGGGTGATTCCGGGCAGGGCACCGGAGTCCTTGGCGTAGATGTGAACACCGCTGCGGTACACACCACTGTTCGCCGTGTTGGTGACATCGAGCCCGTCGAGCGTCACGTCGTGCAGATCGGCGAGCCGCACCGCCGAGTCGACGGCCCCCGCCCCGTCGATCACCGGCTTGCCCCTGCCGTGTCCGTACGAGGTGAAGGTGACGGGCCTGCCGTCCGTGCCGGAGCCCTGGGGCGCGAGCTGCCCCGTCCAGCTGCCGCCCCGCCGGAACCGCACCGTGTCACCGGGCGCGAACACCTGGGAGTTGACCTTGTCCAGGGACTGCCACGCGGCCTTCGGCGAGGTGCCGGACGCCTCGTCGCTGCCGGCCGGGTCGACGTAGTACGTGGTGTGGTGACCGGGCCGGGGCGCGGCGTTCGCCTCCGGCTCGGGCTGCTGCGCCACGGCGGTGAGGAGGCCGCCGGTCAGCAGACCCGTGGCCAACAGGCGGGCCACGAGGCGGCTTCTGCGTGCGGGGATCGGTGCCATGTGGGTGCTCCGTCCGTTGCGAAAGGTCCCGGCACCACGGTGGTACCCGGGCCGGGCTGCGGCGAGGAGGCGCGGCGGTGAACGTGAGCTTGCCGTCCACCGGTTGAGGCCGTTCGGGTCTGTGCGGGTCGTCCCGTTCGGGCCTGCTCGGGTTGCCTGCCCGCGACGGGCCCGCTCATCCGTCCGCGGCGCACCATGGCCGGTTTCCTCTCCGTCACCACCGGTGACGCGGACGGCCCCGCGGCCCTAACGTGGACAAATGACGCAGGAGACGAGAGTGCTGAGCGGCCAACTCCCCGCAGGATGCCCGGACTTCATCTACCTCCCGCTCGAAGTCCCCCCGGACACACGGGAGATCCACGTCGCGTACGTCTTCGACCACCCCAAGGTGCCCGCCGGCACACAGGGCAACGGCTGCGACATCGGCATGTTCGACGAGCGCGGCACGGATCTGCACAGCCCGGGGTTCCGCGGCTGGTCGGGCGGGGCCCGCACGGAGTTCTTCATCAGGGCGGACGAGGCGACGCCCGGTTATCTGCCGGGCCCCCTGAACCCGGGCACCTGGCACATCATCCTGGGCCCGTACATGGTGGCGGCGACGGGCCTGAACTACACGGTGACGGCGACGCTCACGACGGGCAGGGCGGGCCCCTCCGCGCAGCCCGTGTACCCGCCGGAGCGCGCGAAGGGCCGCGGCCGGGCCTGGTACCGCGGCGACTGCCACCTCCACTCGGTCTACTCGGACGGCAAGCGCACGCCGGAACAAATTGCGGCACTGGCCCGCGCCGCGAAGCTGGACTTCATCAACACCTCCGAACACAACACGACGTCGAGCCACGCCCATTGGTCCTCGCTGGCGGGCGACGACCTCCTGATCCTCCTCGGCGAGGAACTGACGACCCGCAACGGCCACTGCCTGGCGATCGGCACGGCCCCCGGCACGTTCGCGGACTGGCGCTACCGGGCCCGTGACGGGGCATTCGCCGACGCGGCCGACGTGATCCACGCCGCGCAGGGCCTGGTGGTCCCGGCACACCCGTACGCGACGTGCTTCGCCTGCGGCTGGAAACTCGGCTACGACCACGCGGACGCACTGGAAGTCTGGAACGGCACGTACACACCGGACGACGAACTGGCCCTGGCCTCCTGGGACGCGACCCTGGCCGCGTCCGCCGCATCCTCCGGCCGCTGGCTCCCGGCGATGGGCAACAGCGACGCCCACAAGGACCCGGACGTGGTGGGCCTGCCCCAAACGGTGGTCCTGGCCGACGACTTGACCCGAGAGGCGATCCTCGCAGGCCTCCGCTCGGGCCACTCCTACCTGGCGGAATCCTCGGCGATACGCCTGACCCTGACAGCCACTTCAGGGGACACCACAGCAGGCATCGGCGAACGTCTCGAGGTGCCGCTCGACGCCCCGGTGACAGTCCGCCTCCAGGTCTCCGGCGCCCCCGGCTGCACCCCCCGCTTCGTCACGGACGAGGGAGTCCCGACGACGGGCCCGGCACTACCCGCCTCCGGCGCGGGGACGCTGGAGTGGCGTACGACGGCCTCGTACGCGCAGTACGTACGCGCGGAGGTCCGGCATCCTCCGGGGGCGGCGGGGACGGCGGGGGCTTGGGCGGCGATCACCAATCCGGTGTGGTTGGGGGCGAGTTCGTAGACAGGGGGTGCCGCCCATGCAACCACCGGTGATCTGATGGCGGGATTCGGCCCGAGCACTGTGTCACCCGGAACCACATGGACGTGTGGAACGAGCGAGCACTGCCGACGAAGGCGGTTCCGGTCCCTTTCAGGACGGTTGTGCGGGCCTCTCTGCTGCCATTGGTCGTGTGGAGTGGCGTCGCGTGCTTGGTGTGGTTCGTCTACGCGCCGTGGGCGGCCGCGGTTCTCGTCCTGCTGTTCGTCGCCTCGTTCCTGATGGGAGCCACCCTCCGCCACCGGAAGGGGCACACCGTCAGGTGCAGTGTGTTCGGCGCGTTCGGGGGTGTACTCGACAAGGCGATGGCGGGCCTTTGAATCGCGCATCGCGGCCACTAAGCGCAGCTCACGTCACATTCTGCAGCACGCTGTTCACGAGCTCCCTCTCCGATGGCCCCGCCGCCTCCATGCCACCCGGCAGGGCCATCCTTGAACTCTGGGTCCCGGCCGGGGAGTTGGATGAGTTCAACGCCCACATCGCCGGCGAGATCCAGGTGGTTCACGAGTTCCGCTGAAGCAGGGCCGACGGACCTTCGATCGCCCGACGGCGCTTCCAGTACGCGACGGTGAGCACGGCCAGGAGCGGGCCCCACAGGAGCAGCGGGGCGTAGCAGACGTAGAAGAAGAGGTCGTCGGGGGAATCGGCGGGGGCCTCGTCGCCTCGGATCGTCCTGCCCATGATCTGGGTGACAAGGGTCAGGCAGCAGAGGGACGTGACGAGCGCGGCTCCGGCCGCGGCGGGGACGACCGCCGCCATGGTCGGGATCCGGCGCCCCCGCAGGAACGGGATCCAGCGCGGAAACACCTCGCCCCAGCGGGCGATCAGCCCGAACGCGGTGAAGGCGAGCGCCTCAGATAGGACCGACAGAGCGACGACGTAGATCCTCTCCCCGACCTCGATGTCCCTGTCGAACGCGGCCGGGAGCCTCCAGAGGCTCGAAGGCAGGACAGCCAGCAGCACGGCGTAGGCGACGATCCGCATCCGCCGGGACACCCCGGCAACCGGCTCGTGGGCCTCGCGCCATGCCGCACGGAGTCTTCCTGGACGGGCGGCAAGCTTCGGCTGCATGTGCGGTCCTCGGGTTCGGCGGGGCTCGGCCGCCCCGTGCCCTTTGAAGATCGCAGCCAGAGTGTTCACCGAGGATCGCTCCGGGGGCTGAACCCGCCCCGCCGCACGGCTGAGGGAACGGTGCGACCTTAGGACGACGGGCAGGGACGGGCAGGGACGGGCAGGGCCGAGGCCTTCTGAGCCGTCCGTTCCTCTCGTACCGTGGCGGCCACGCTTCGACAACGGGGGTTGCCTGCCATGAACATCAGGAAAGCCGCTGGGCTGATCGCGGCCGCAGCGCTGCTCGCGGGCGGCGGGATCGGGCTCGGCGCCACGAGCGCCGCAGCGAATGACGCCCCGAGCGAGTGGTGCTCAGGGACCTTCGCGGTGCCCCAGGGCCACTGCGTGTACGACGTGACCCCGGACTACCCGAACGTCGAGAACTAGCCGGCTCACAGCGCGCCGACGAACGCGGTCCACGCCGTGGGGGTCACCGTGATGACGGGGCCCCCGGGGTTCTTGCTGTCGCGGACGGGGACTACGCCGGTGACTCCGTCGGCCACCTCTACGCAGTCGCCGCCGTCCTCGTTGCTGTACGTCGACTTGCGCCACGTCGCCGCGTTCAGAAAGTCGTAGGTGAACTCGACGCAGTCGCCGCCGTCCGAGTTGCTGTAACTCGACTTAAGCCACTGCGCCACGCTCAGGTCGAGTCGGGTGTTGGTGCGCATGCCCGGTAGTCCTCCGCTGCTTGCCGGATCAGGTCGATCGACGCCTCCGGCGTCAACGCCTTGGCGCGGACCAGGTCGTAGCGGAACGAGTAGTCCGCCACGGCTTGGGTCAACTCTACGAGGTTCCCGATGCGGTTGCCCTCCAGGTAGGCCACATCCTGACCATGCGCGAAGGACAACAGCGTCAAGGACTCACCGCTCAGCCCCGAGGCGCCCGCCGCGAACGGCAACACCTGGACCACCACGTCTGGTTGTCCCGCTGCCGCGACAACCTTCTCCAGTTGCTCGGCCATGACTCCCGGTCCGCCGACAGCGCGACGGATCACAGCCTCGTCCAGCACCGCCCAGAGCAACGGCGGGTCCTCCCTGCTCAGCACTTGTTGTCTGGCCATCCGGGCAACGACCAGTTCATCGACGATCCGCTGCGGGGCACGAGGATGCCCGGACCTGAGCAACTCCCGCGCGTACGCCTCACTTTGCAGCAACCCCGGAACCGTCGCGGGCATGAACTTGTGCATCTTCGTGGCCCGCGCCTCCAGCTCCATGAACCGCCGCGCATAGTCGACGATGCTCCCGCTCACCGCCAGATACCAGAGCTTGCTCAGCAACCCCCGCGCCCCCAACGCCTCGTCCAGCGCGAGCACCACCGCCTCCTTCGGAAACTTCTCCCCCCGCTCGATCCGGCTCAAGTACCCCTTGTCGCAGCGAGCCGACTCCGCCACCCGCGTCAGTGACAGACCCGCCTCCGCGCGGAGCCGCCTCGCCTCCGCGGCGAACATCCCCCGAGCCGTCACATACAGAATCGAGTCGTCCGGCACAACGGTCACGGCGGCAACCCCCTTGCTTGCAAGCCCACTTGGGCAACAGCCCAGGCCTTCCCAGGTTAGCCACGACCCGTAACGCTGAGTGCATGAACCGTAACAATGACAACGATCTCACCGAAGCCCTCAAGGTCCGCGACGAACTGCGTACCGCGCTCGGCGACGCCGGGATGACCCTGCCCTCCCTCGCCGTCGACCTCATTGCCTACGTACGCGAAACGCCCCTCCCCCTCCTGGAGTTGGGGCGCTGCGACCTGGCCACCGCCCGGCTACTGACGAAGGCCCTTCGCGGATGGGCCCGTTGAGGTCATCGAGGTCATCGAGGTCGTCGAGGTCATCGAAGCCAGAAGTACCCCGCCCAGGATCAACCCCATGCACACCACCTGCATCCAGCCCATCGACTCCCCCAGCACCGCGTACGACAACAGCGCTACGCACACCGGCTGGAGGTAGTACACGACTCCGGCCCGCGCCGCGCCGATCATCGCGATCGCCTTGTTCCAGGCGAAGAAGGCGATCGCCGAGGAGACCACGCCGACGTACAGGAGCGGCCCCACCGTCCCCGCCCGCACCTCGAACCCACCCTGCACCGACAGGCTCACCACATACGCGGGCAGCAGCATCAGCGCGCCCACGACGAACGTCGCGAACAGGAACGCCACCCCGCCGATCTCCTTCGGCCGCCGCTTCAGGAGCGCACTGTACGAGCCGAAGCAGACGGCCGCGGCCACCACCCACAGGTCACCCGGCGCGAAGTCGGGGGTGAGCGAACCCTTGGTCACCAGCAGCACAACTCCCGCGCAGGCCACCAGAGTTCCGGTGACCCGGCGGGCGCCGAGGCGCGCTCCGCCCAGTCGTTCGTACAGCGCCATCAGGACCGGCGACGCGGCCATGATCATGCCCATGTTCCCGGCGGAGGTCGTCAGGCCCGCCTGGTTGACCAGGGTGTTGTAGACCGTTACGCCCAGCAGCGCGGCCAGGGTGATGTACCCCAAGTGCCGTCTCAGCAGCGCCCGTTCGCGCCACGCCGCCCGCGCACCGAACGGCGCCACCGCCGCGATCGCCACGATCCAGCGCCAGAACGCGTGCTGGATCGGCGGCACGCTGTCGTGCAGGCCACGCGCGGTGACGAAGCTGCCGGACCAGACGACCGTCGCGAGGGCGGCGAGGGCCAGTCCGATGCCGAGTCCGCCGGCCGCCCGACCGGCGGCCGCGCTCGGCTCCACGGGGGTACGGGTACGGTCCAGGACTGCCATCGGGGCCTCTCTCACGTGGTGTTCCACTTGCCTTGTGCTCGTGTGGATCTACCGTCGCAGGGCTGCACCCATCGCGTCCATCGAATGTTTCCGTGCACTATTTTTAGTAGATCTGAATGATCCGGCAGGGCGTTGCCCTGCCACCGTCGCCCCGAACGCCAGCCCCATCCCCACCAGTTGGAGCGGCGTGAGGCTCTGGCCGAGCGCCGCCCAGCCGATCACCGCCGCCGTCAGCGGCGACAGCGGGCCGAGGAACGTCACCTGCGTGGCCGTGAGCCGGCCGATCCCGCGGAACCAGAGCCAGTACGCGACCGCCGTGTTCGCCAGGGCCAAGTACGCGTAACCGCCCAGCGCGCGGCCGTCGAGCGCCGGGGGTGCGCCCTCGACCAGCCACGCCAGCGGTGCGATCAGCAGGCCGCCCGCCGTGAGCTGCCACGCGGTCAGGGCCAACGGGCCGACGCCGTCCGGGCGGCCCCACTTCTTCGTCAGGACCGTGCCCGTCGACATCGACGCCGTGGAGGCGAGTGCCGCCGCGACGCCGAGCGCGTCGAGCGCACCCGCGGCCCGCAGCACCACCAGGCTGACGCCGAGCGCCGCCACCGCACCCGTCAACAGCGTGCGGCGGGACGGGCGTTGGCCCAGCAGGCCCGTCGACAGGACCGCGACGAACAGCGGGCCGAGCGAGCCGACGACCGCCGCGAGACCTCCGGGCAGGCGGTACGCGGACAGGAAGAGGAGCGGGAAGAACGCGCCGATGTTCAGCGCCCCGAGCACCGGCGCCTTCCACCACCACTCCCCCTTCGGCAGCCGTCGCGCCAGCGCCAGGAGCAGCAGGCCCGCGGGCAGCGCACGTACCGTCGCCGTGAACAACGGGCGGTCCGGCGGCAGGAGTTGAGTCGTCACCGCGTACGTCGATCCCCAGGACGCGGGGGCGAGCGCCGTCAGCAGGATCACGCCCGCCCGCCTCATGACGCCACCGCCGTCGTCGCCACTGCCGTCGTCGCCGCCACCGGCTCGCGCACCGGCTGCGGGGCGCGCGCCACGACCACCGTCTGCACCGACTCCACCGGCAGCCGCCGCTCCACGCGGATCAGCAGTCCGGCCGCAACGGCCGACGTCGCGATGAGGAACAGCCACGGCACCCGGCCGTCCACCGCGAGCAGGCCCGTGAACAGGGACGGCGAGACCGCCTTCGCCAGCGACCAGGACAGTTGGTACGCCGCCATGTACCGGCCGCGCGCCTCCTCCGGCGCCGCGGAGACCGCGAGCACCTCGGCCGACGGACTGTGGACCAGTTCGCCGAGCGTGTAGACGACCACGAGCACGATCAGGGCCGTGGCGATCAGGAGCCCGCCGCCCGGGCGCACCGTGCCCAGCACCGCCAGGCCCGCGAACGAGGCCGCGAACAGCATCCCGCCGAGCGCCGCCGAGCGGGTGCGCCGCGCCCCCGTACCGCGCACCCGGCCCGCGACGAACATCCCGGCCACCGCGCACAGCACCGTGTTGACCGTGAACGCCGTGCCGGTGAGCGCCGCCGGGCCGTGCAGCCACTCCACGATGAACAGCGGGAAGAGCACCGAAAGGGCCGAGTAGGACAGGGCGTTGAGGAAGTTCGCTCCGGTCAGCACGAGGAAGGGGCGGTCGGCGGCGACCAGCCGGTAGCCCGCCCGACGCCGCCCCTCACCCGCAACAGCCGTACGCACCGTTCGCACCGTTCGCACCGGACGCAGCGGGCGCAGCGGGCGCAGCAGCAGCGCGGCCACCGCGAACGTCAGCGCGTTCCCCCACGCCGCGTACGTGTACGCGCCCGGGCCCGCGACCCCGATGACCAGCGTCGCGAGCAACGCGCCCGCGCCGCTGCCGCCGTTGGTCAGCGCGCGCAGGGCCGCCTGCAGCCGGTCCCGGTCGGCGCCGCGTGCCACCTCGCCGATCAGTGCGGACTGGGCGGCGGGGAAGGCCCGGTCCGCGGCGGCCGTCAGGAAGGCGACGGCGGCGAACGCGGGCAGCGAGTGCGCGGCCGGGTAGAGCAGGAAGCCGATGGCCCGGACCGTGTAGAGGACGTACTGGACGGGGCGCGCCCCGAACCGGTCCACCGCCGCGCCGGCCAGCGGCAGCGCCGCCATCCCGGCCAGGCCCGTCACGGTGAGGACGGCGCCGACGACGGCGAACGACAGCCCGGTGACGTAGTGGAAGAAGACCAGCGTGAACGGGACGTACATGCCGTTGCCGATGCCGTTCACCGCGGCCGCGAACGTCATGGACCGCTCGCCGGGTACGCGCTTGCCCTGCATGGGGACCCCCTAAGTAGCTCGATGGGAAGTAGCTTAGCCTCAAGCTACTTTTCGTCAAGCTACTTCCTCGAAAGTTACTTTCTCCCGAGCTACTTTCTTGCCCTCTACCGACCCGGTGCGGATACTCGGGGTCATGAGCAGCGACAAGGACACGGACGCCGCAGACGCCACGGACGCCGTCGACGCGATCATCGAGCAGTGGGCGAAGGTCCGGCCCGATCTGGACACCACGGCGATGGAGGTCTTCGGCCGCATCTACCGCCTCGCGCGCGGCATGGGCGACCGGATCGAGAAGACGTACGCCCGGATCGGGATCTCGCGCGGCGAGTTCGACGTGCTGGCGACCCTGCGCCGCGCGGACGCCCCGTACACGCTCTCGCCGCGTCAGCTGTCGGGCACGCTGATGCTGACGACGGGCGGGATGACGGGGCGGCTCGACAAGCTGGAGCGGCGCGGGCTCGTGCGCCGCTCACCCGATCCGCACGACCGGCGCGGACTCCAGGTCACGCTCACGGACGAGGGTCTCGCGGTCGTGGACGAGGCGGTGGGCGCGGGCCTCGACGTGCAGAAGAAGGCCGTCGCGGGAGCCCTGACCGATGAGCAGGCGGCCCAACTGTCCGACCTGTTGCGGCAGTTGCTGGCGACGACCGCACCGGAGTAGCCGGGCGCTGTCAACCCTCCAGATACGCCAGCACGGCCAGCACCCGCCGGTTGCCGCTCTCCCCCGGCAGCAGTTGGAGCTTGCCGAAGATGTTGCCGATGTGCTTGGTCACGGCCTTCTCGGTGACGAACAGGGCCTCCGCCACACCCGCGTTCGACCGGCCCTGCGCGAGCAGTCCGAGCACCTCGCGCTCGCGGGCGGTCAGGGAGGCGAGGCGCTGGTCGCGGACCTTGCGGGCGAGGAGTTTGGCGACGACCTCGGGGTCCATCACCGTGCCGCCGTCGGCGACCTGGCGGATGGTGCGCAGGAATTCGGCGCCGTTCGTGACCCGGTCCTTGAGGACGTAGCCGACCGCTCCCGCACCGTCGGACAGCAACTCCCGGGCGTACAACGGCTCTACGTATTGGGAGAGCAGCAACACCGGGAGTCCTGGCACCTGTTGGCGGGCGGCGAGCGCCGCGCGCAGGCCCTCGTCGCCGAAGTCCGGGGGCAGTCGTACGTCGACGATCGCGACGTCCGGCTTCTCGCCGACGAGGGCGGCCAGCAGCTCCGGGCCGTTGTCGACGGCGGCGACGACCTCGTGGCCGTACGCGCCCAGGAGTCGTACGAGACCGTCCCTCAGCAGGAAGTGGTCTTCGGCGACGACAACGCGCACGGCACCTCCATCGAGATCTGGGTCGGGCCGCCGACCGGGCTGTTGACGGCCAGCACCCCGTCGAAGGTGGCCAGTCGGCGCTCGATGCCCGCGAGGCCGCCGCCGCGGGCCGCGGTGGCGCCGCCCCGGCCGTCGTCGGACACGCCGACCTTCAGCACCCCGGCGTCATGGCTGATGTCGATCCACAGGCGTTCGGCGTCGGCGTGCTTGGCGGCGTTCGTGACGGTCTCGGCGACCGCGAAGTAGACCGCCGACTCGACGGGTGGCTCGGGGCGGCCGCGCAGGTCGACGGTGACCTCCGCGTCCAGCGGGCTGAGCAGCGCCAACGACCGTACGGCGTCGGCCAGTCCACGGTCGGCGAGGATCGGCGGGAGGATGCCGCGGACCAGGTCGCGCAGCTCCTGCAGGGCCGCCGAGGACGAGGCGCGGGCCTCCGCGAGCAGCGCGGCGGCGGCCTCCGGGTCCTCCTTCAGACGGTGCTCGGCGGCGTCAAGGGTCATCCCCATGGCCACCAGCCGCGCCTGCGCCCCGTCGTGCAAGTCCCGTTCGATGCGGCGGAGTTCGGCGGCCGAGGTGTCGACGGCGTCGGTGCGGGTCGCCGCGAGATGGGCGATGCGGGCGGCCATCATCTCCTGGTCGCCGGGGGTGAGCGTGGCGCGGACGAAGCGGGCGTGGCGGTCGACGGTGACGGGCGCGAGCCGGAGGCCGGTCGCGCCGACGGCCAGGCCGAGCAGGCCCGCCATGACGGAGGTGGGTACGTCGGTGACGTGGATGGCCGTGTACCACACGCCGTCCCAGGGGTCCGAGAGCATCGAGCCGAAGAACGCGAGGAAGACACCCCAGATGCCGTAGAGGACGAGCGCGCCGGGCAGACCCGCGATGAGGCCGGCGACCAGCGAGTACAGCGCGGTCCAGCGCCACTCGCGCCGCCGCTGGGCATCGCCGAACAGCCAGCTGTAGCGGGCGATCAGGCCGAAGCCCACCTTCTCGCGCCCGCCCGGCACCGCGGGCGGCGCGGCCACGGTGATGCCCGACCACTCGGCGGCAAGGGCCCGCTCCCGGTCCACGACGCGGCGCATTCCGGCCGCGGCCCGCGGCAGCAGCCCGGGGACCGGCGTCCACACCGCGAGGTGGACCATCGTCGACCGGTGCACCGCCACCAGCGAAAGCAACCACAGCCGGTGGCAGCGCCGCAGCGCCTCGACCTGTTTCATGTCCCCCAACTCCCCTGTCCGCTTCGACTACTGCAAGGAGTATCCGGCGAACTCCCCGGGCAAGTCGGTGGACTTAACTCCCCCATCAAGGCCCTCCTGCGCCCACGCAGCGTAGCCGTCCGGGCGCACCAGCAGGGCGGTGCGCCGCCCGCTCGCCCAGTGCGCGACCCGGACCCGGTCGCTCTTGTACGCGGCGCCCTCCGGCAGGATCAGCACGAATTCGCCCGCGCGCAAGGCCTCGTAGAGCCGGGTGCCGTCGGCCAGGGCCACGTCCGGGACGCGCTTGCCGACGAGCGGGTGCGCGTCCTTCGGCGCCGGGTAGGTGAAGCCGAGGCCGGTGATCTGGCCGACGGCTCGGTCCTGGATCGGGCGGACGCGGCCCACGACGCGGGCCAGTACGGAGCGGGCGGCGATCGTCCAGGGGCGCTTGGCCATCGCGAGGCGCACGATGCCGCCGCTGCTGCGCAGGACGGCCCTGCCGACGGGGTGGCGCTCCGCCTCGTACGTGTCCAACAGGGCAGTGGTGGCACGGCCGTTGACGACGGCGGCCAGCTTCCAGCCCAGGTTCGCGGCGTCCTGCAGGCCGGTGTTCATGCCCTGCCCGCCCGCCGGGGTGTGCACGTGCGCGGCGTCGCCCGCGAGCAGCACGCGGCCCACGCGGTAGTGCGGCGCCTGCCGTTCGTCGCTGTGGAAGCGGGACATCCAGCGGGCGTCGTGCATGCCGTAGTCGCGGCCGAGGGCGAGCCGGGCGATCTCCTTGATCTCGTCGAGGTCGAGGGGTTCGCTGTCGGCGACGTCGCGGGACCTGTTCCAGCCGATGACCCGGTAGTAGCCGTCACCGAAGGGCGCGAGAAAGGCGAACGCGTCGCCGACGGCGTTCACGGTGAGCAGGTTCTCCGGCTGCTCGGCGAGGCGTACGTCGGCGAGCACGACGGAACGGATGACGGACTTGCCGGGGAAGGGCAGCCCCATCGCGTCGCGCACGGCACTGCGCATCCCGTCGGCGCCGACGACGTACCCGGCGCGCCGCTCACTCGACTCGCCGTCGTTCGACCGGAGTTGGAGCGTGACTCCGTCCGCGTCCTGGGTCAGCCCCGTCACCTCGGTCTCGTAAGCGAAGGAGACACCGGCGTCGACCGCGCGCCGCTCCAGGACCTTCTCGACCTCGTACTGCGGCAGGACGAGCAGGTGCGGGAAGCGGGAGCGCAGGCGCGTCAGGTCGACGGTGAGGCCGCTGAACAGCCGCAGCCGGTCGAGGACTTGGCCCTTCTCCTCGAGCTCGTCGGCGAGACCGCGGGCATCGAGCTGCTCCAGGGCTCGGGCGTGCACGACGAAGGCGCGGGAGAGGTTGCTGATCCTGTGGGGGCGCTTCTCGACGAGGGTGACGGGGACGCCTGCGGCGGCGAGGTCCCCGGCGAGGAGCAGGCCGGTGGGGCCCGAGCCGACGACGATGACAGAGCTGTTCATGGAAGCCTCCTGCGACGGGCCGTCATGCCAACAACTGTTGGTCAACGCTTGTTGGCCAACGTAGAACCGCAGCTATGGACTGTCAACAGGCGTTGGCCTACGTTTGTTGGCATGAGCGAGAAGCAGCAGACCGCACGTCGTTCGGACGCCACCCGGGCCTCGATCCTCACGGCGGCCCGAGAGCGGTTCGCCGCGGACGGGTACGAGCGGGCCACGATCCGGGCCATCGCCCGCGACGCCCGCATCGACCCGTCCATGGTGATGCGCTACTACGGCAACAAGGAGGGCCTCTTCGCGGCGGCCGTCGCCCTCGACCTGCGCATCCCGGACCCGGCGGGCATCCCGCGCGAGGAGATCGGCCGCGCCATGATCGGCCATTTCGTGGACCTGTGGGAGGAGAACGAGGTGCTCACCGCGCTGCTGCGGGTCGGCGCCACCAACCCGGCCGCCGCCGCGCGCATGCAGGACGTCGTGCGCGACCAGCTGGTCCCGGTGGCCCGGCAGACCTGCGCGGACCCGGAACAGGCGCCGGCCCGGGCGGCCCTGGTCGCGTCGCAGACACTCGGGCTCGCGATGACGCGGTACGTGCTGCGGTTCCCGGCGAGCGTGGCGCTGAGCCGGGCGGAGATCCTGGACTGGCTGGGCCCGACGATCCAGCGCTACCTCACGGCAAAGACGCCCTGACCGCGAAACCGGGCCGTGAACACGTCGAGGGCACCCACCACGGCGGATGCCACGGCAGATGCCCTCGACGAAGAAAAAGACGTCCTCGACGGACGGGAAGTGGGCGCTCAGCCCTGCTTGGCCTGCTTGCGGGACTTGTCGCCCAGGATCACCAGACCGGCGATCACCAGGAAGAGCACGATCGGCGTCACCACGTAGAGGCCGAGCGTCTCGATCACGCTCAGGCCGGAACCCGGGTCGTCGCCGTCGTCACGCGTCAGCGCGAGCGCGGGGGACGACATCAGCAGCATCATCAGCGTCGTACCGGCGGCCAGGGCGCCGGCGCGCAGGGCGTTCTTCTTGTCCACGGTGCCAACGTAGCGAACGCCTAAACGAGCCGCGCGTCCGGGGGGTCTATAGGAGGCACGCCCGTCCCTGCGCGCACGTCCGCGAACACCGCCAGGAGCGCGTGCGCGCGGGGCGACGACGCCAGGTCCTCCAGGGTGACGGGACGCCCGGCCGCGTCGGCGACGGGCAGGCGCCAGTTCGGGTACTCGTCCCAGGTGCCGGGCAGGTTCTGCGGGCGCCGGTCGCCGACCAGATCGGGCAGCCAGACGCCGATCATGCGGGCCGGGGTGCGCAGCAGGAAGCGGTGCACGGCCCGGATCGCCTCCTCCTCGTCGGCCCCCTGCTCCGTCAGGCCCAGGCGGGCGAAGAGGGCGAGCCACTGCGCGACCTCGGCCGCCGCCTCGGCGGGCGAGGCCGTGGACAGGCCGAGCCGCTCGCGCAGCCGTACGTCGTCGCCCGACAGGCGGGCCGCGGTGGACGGCAGGTCGTGGGTGGTGGCCGTGGCCACGCAGTCCGTACGCCACTGCTCGGCGGGGATCGGCTGCCCGTCCCCCTCCCAGGCCCGCTCGAACCAGAGCACCGACGTGCCAAGAACCCCGCAGGCGTGCAGCCGCTCCCGTACGCCGGGCTCGACGGTGCCGAGGTCCTCCCCGATGACGTACGTCCCCGAACGCGTCGCCTCGAGGATCAGCACCGCCAGCATCGCCTCGGCGTCGTAGTGCACGTACGTGCCCTCGGTGGGGGCCTCGCCCTGCGGGATCCACCAGAGCCGGAACAGGCCCATCACGTGGTCGATGCGGATGGCGCCCGCGTGCCGCACGAGGGTGCGGAGCAGGTCGCGGAAGGGGGCGTAGCCGGTCTCGGCGAGCCGGTCGGGGCGCCAGGGCGGCAGCCCCCAGTCCTGGCCGCGCGCGTTGAACGCGTCCGGCGGCGCACCCACGCCCATGCCCTGCGCGAAGACGTCGCGCTGCGCCCACGCGTCGGCGCCGCCCGGGTGCACGCCGACGGCGAGGTCGTGGACGAGCCCGATGGGCATGCCCGCGTCGCGCGCGGCCCGCTGGGCGGCGGCGAGTTGTGCGTCGGTGAGCCAGGCGAGGCGGCTGTGGAAGTCGACGCGGTCCCTCAACTCCCGGCGGGCGCGCTCCACTTGCGGCGAGCGCGGGTCCTGGAGCGCGGCCGGCCAGGTGTGCCAGTCGGGGCCGTGGCGTTCGGCGAGCGCGCAGTAGGTGGCGTGGTCCTCCAGGGCGGTGCCCTGGGCGGCGAGGAAGTCGATGTAGGCGGCGCGGCGGCCCGGCGCGAGCGGCACGTCGTGGACGGCTTCCAGCGCCGCCCGCTTCAGCTCCCACACGGCGTCCCGGTCGATCGACTCCCCCTTGCCGAGGACGTCTTCGCGCAGCCGGGCGGCCTCACCGGTGGAGCGCGTGGTGACGTACGCGTACTCGGGGACGTCCTCGATCCGCAGGTGCACGGGGTCGGGGAAGCGGCGGGACGAGGGGCGGTACGGGGAGGGGTCGGTGCCGCCGCCGTGCGGGTCGGCAGGGACGGCCGCGTGCAACGGGTTGACCTGGAGGAATCCGGTGCCGTGCGTGCGGGCCGCCCAGGACGCCAGGTCGGCCAGGTCGCCGAGGTCGCCCATGCCCCAGGAGCGGCTGGAGAGAAGGGAGTAGAGCTGGACGAGGAGGCCGTGCGTGCGGGTGGCCGGCCGCGGGGCCATGGGCGGGGCGGCGATGAGATGGGCGGTCGCCCTCGCTCCGGTGGGTGTCTCCGCCGTCAGCGCGTGCACCCCCGGTGGGGGCTCGTGTTCGAGCTCCGCCCTCCCACCCGCCTGATCGCTCCGCGCCTCGGGCGTCAGGAACAGCCGTGTCCCCTCGGGGAGTTGACCGAGCCAGTCCGGCCTCGGGCCCCCGAGCCACCACACCACCGTCGGCGGCAGCAACCGCCCCGCGAGCTCCGCCTCCCGCGCGGCCAGCGCCGCGTCGGGTGCGGCCGCGTCGACGCCGAGCGCGGTGAGCGCGGCCGTCACCGCCGCGTCCGACGCCCGGACGGTGCGGCCCGGTGCCGGGGAGTAGGAAGTGGCCACGCCGTACAGCTCGGCGAGCCGGGCCAGGCTCACCTGGTCATCCCGCGGCCAGGCCGCTCGGTGTGGGCTCGGACGTGAGCGGCGCCTCGTCGTACATGGGCGGCTCGGACGTCAGGGGCGCGTAGTCGGCGAAGGGCGGCTCGCTGGTCAGCGGCGCCTCGGAGGAGGAGGTGGTGGTGTCGGCGTCGTACGCGAAGGGCGTCACGGGGTTCACGGGCTCCGCCTGTTTGGAGAGGGCCGAGAGCAGGAGTTGTGCCGATGCGGCCACGGGGGCCTCCTTCATGAAGAGGGGGTCGTGAGTCGGAAGCCCTACCCAGGAGGCGCGGCCGCAGACCTGATCGCGTGCTCAACGTGTTACTGGTCACATTGTGTCCCGCGAAAGGAAATTGACCAGAGCGCGGGTGGAACGGGAAGACCTTCAGCTCTCGCACCACGCCCCGGAAGGGCAATTGCGGCACAACGGCCACGGGCGTTGACACCCTGCCCCGGACAGTGGTGGGCTCGGTAGTCACCCTGGGACACCCCCATCGCGCCGACCGTTGTCGCGTTGACCGTTCTTGACCAGTCGAGGAGTACGCCGTGCAGCTCCGGCGCAGGAAGAGGGCGGCCGCCGTCGCGGTCGCCGTCATCGCGGGGACGCTGGGCGGGGCCACCGGAGCGACGGCGGTGCCGGCCCCCGGCGCCTCGGCCGGTGACCGGGGATCGGAGGCGGCGCTGCCGTCGGTGTGGCCGCGGCCGCAGTCGCTGAAGGAAGCGGCGGGCTCGACGGGCGGCGTCACGATCCCGGACGACGTGGTGCTGCTCGCCCCTTCGGGGACGGACCCGTACGCGGTGGACGCGCTGCGCACACTGCTGCGGGACGCGGGCGTGCGGGAGATCCGGCAGGTCGCCTCGGAGGACGAGGTCCCGGCGGGCGGCGGACTCGTCGTGCGTACGGGATCGGTCGCGCCCGAGGGCGGGTCCGGTGCCGGGGACTGGTCCACCGGCCGCTCCGGCGGCGGGAGTTCGGGCGGGAGTTCCCTGGACGCGGTGTTGCGCGGGCTCGGCGCCACGGCCCGCCGCGACCTGCCCGCCGGGGGCTACCGCCTCGCCGTCGGCCGCACGTCGGGCCGCCCGTCCGTCGCACTGGAGGGCGTCGGCGACGACGGCCTGTTCCACGCGGTGCAGACGCTGCGCCAGCTGATCAGGGGCCGCGAGGTCGCCGGGGTCGTCGTACGCGACTGGCCGGGCACCGTCGTACGCGGTCTGACCGAGGGGTTCTACGGCACGCCGTGGACCACCGGGCAGCGCCTGGACCAGCTCGACTTCCTGGGCCGCACCAAGCAGAACCGCTACCTCTACGCCCCCGGGGACGACCTGTACCGGCAGGCGCGCTGGCGCGAGACGTACCCGGCGGACCAGCGGGCGGACTTCCGCAGGATCGCGGAGCGGGCCCGCGCCAACCACGTCACGCTCGCCTGGGCGGTCGCCCCCGGGCAGGCGATGTGCCTGTCGTCCGACGACGACGTCAAGGCGCTGAACCGCAAGCTCGACGCCATGTGGGCGCTCGGGGTGCGGGCGTTCCAACTGCAGTTCCAGGACGTGTCGTACAGCGAGTGGCACTGCTCGGCGGACGCGAAGGAGTTCGGCTCGGGGCCCGAGGCGGCAGCGCGGGCGCAGGCGAAGGTCGCGAACGCGGTGGCGGAGCACCTGGCCGCCCGGTACCCGGGCGCCGAGCCGCTGTCGCTGATGCCGACCGAGTACTACCAGGACGGCGGGACCGCGTACCGCACGGCGCTCGCCCGGGGCCTGGACGACGCGGTGGAGGTCGCCTGGACCGGCGTCGGCGTCGTCCCGCGCACCATCACGGGCGGTGAACTGGCGGGCGCCCGGCAGGCGTTCAGCTCGTCGGGCACGGCCCACAAGCTGCTCACGATGGACAACTACCCGGTCAACGACTACGCCGAGGACCGCATCTTCCTCGGCCCGTACACCGGCCGCGACCCCGCGGTGGCCTCCGGGTCCGCGGCGCTGCTCGCGAACGCGATGGAGCAGCCGGCCGCCTCCCGCATCCCCCTGTTCACGACCGCGGACTACGCGTGGAACCCGCGCGACTACCGCCCCCAGGACTCCTGGAAGGCGGCGATCGACGACCTGGCGGGCGGCGACAAGGACGCGCGGGCGGCGCTGTCCGCGCTCGCGGGCAACGACGCCTCGTCGGTGCTCGGCGCCGACGAGTCCGCGTACGTACGGCCGCTGATCGCGGAGTTCTGGAAGGCGCGTACGACGACGGACGCCACGCGCTCCGCGAAGGCCGCCAAGGCGCTGCGGGACGCGTTCACGGCGATGCGGCGCACGCCCGCCGGGCTCCACGGCACGGCGCTCGACTCCGAAGTGCGGCCCTGGAGCGACCAGTTGGGGCGCTACGGCCGGGCCGGCGAGGCGGCCGTCGACATGCTGGACGCGGCGGGGCGCGGTGACGGCACGGCGGCGTGGGCCGCATCGCAGCGGCTCGCGGCGCTGCGCAAGGAGCTGGCGAAGTCCCAAGTGACGGTCGGCAAGGGCGTGTTGGACGCGTACCTCACGCGGGCGGTGGGCGCCTTCGCGAGCTGGTCGGGCACGGACGCGGCCGACGCGGCGACCGGGCCGGACGACCGACTGCCGCGCGTGCGGGCCCTGTCCACGGTCACGGTGCTGGCGGACCCGGGCACGACGGGCACCGTCGAGGCGCAGGTGCCCGGCGAGGGCTGGCAGCGGCTGGGCGCGCTCGACGGGGGCGGCTTCACGGAACTGTCCGGCAAGAACCTGCGCGCCGACGAGATCCGGGTCACCGGCGCACCGTCCGGCACGGTGCGCCACCTCGTCCCCTGGTACGCGGACGCCCCGGCCGCCTCGTTCGCCCTGGCCCGCACCGAGGCCGACGCGGAGATCGGCGGCGGCGCCCAGCGGGTGACGGCCCGCCTGGCCTCGCGGCGGCCCGGCGACGTCCACGGCACGCTGAAGGCGAAGGCCCCGCACGGCATCACGGTGAAGACCCCGGCCCGCTCGGACCTGCCGCGCGGCACGACGGTCGACGTCCCGCTGGACATCACGGTCCCGGCGCACACGCCCGCGGGCACGTACGAGATCCCCCTCACGTTCGGCGACGAGACCCGCACGGTCTCGGTCCGCGCCTACCCGCGTACCGCGGGCCCTGACCTGGCGCGTACGGCCGAGGCGACGTCATCGGCGGACGAGACCCCCGACTTCCCGGCGAAGGACGCCAACGACGGGGCGGCGGACACCCGCTGGTCGTCCCCGGCGAAGGACGGCGAGTGGTGGCAGGCCGAACTCCCGCAGCCGGTCCGGCTCGGCCAGGTCGTCCTGCACTGGCAGGAGGCGTACGCGTCCGCGTACCGCGTCCAAACCTCCACCGACGGCCGCACCTGGCGCACGGCGGCGACCGTACGGGACGGGCGCGGGGGGCGTGAGTCGGTGCGGATGGACGCGAAGGACGTCCGTTTCGTGCGGGTCGTCGGGGACAGGCGGGCGACGCGGTTCGGGATCTCGCTGTTCTCCGTGGAGGCGTACGCGGTGGCGACGGACTGAGCCGCCACCGCGCCCCTCGCTACTTCGACAGGTTCGCCGGAGGTATCGGAGAAGCCGCCAGCGACTGCGGGGACGTCGTGGACGCGTACGCGGACGGGGCCGACATGCCCGCCGTCGGGTCGCCGGGGGCCGCCTCGCCGTCGGCCTGGACGGGGACGCCGCCCACGATGCGGATGCCGGCCTCGTCGAAGGCGCGCTTGATCCGCCAGCGCAGCTCGCGCTCGACGGTCAGGGCCTTGCCGGGCATGGTCTTGGCGCTGACCCGCACCACCATCGAGTCGAGCAGGACGCTGTCCAGGCCGAGGACCTCGATCGGGCCCCACAGCATCTCGTTCCACGGCTCGGCCTTGCTCATGGTCTCGCCGACCTCGGCCAGCGTCGCCCGCACCTTGTCGAGGTCCTCGTCGGCGCGGACGGTGACGTCGACGCCGGCGGTGGCCCAGCCCTGGGAGAGGTTGCCGATGCGCTTGACCTCGCCGTTGCGCACATACCAGATCTCGCCGCTGTCACCGCGCAGCTTGGTGACCCTGAGCCCCACCTCGATGACCTCGCCGGAGGCGACCCCGGCGTCGATGGAGTCCCCGACCCCGTACTGGTCCTCGAGGATCATGAAGACGCCGGACAGGAAGTCGGTGACGAGATTGCGCGCACCGAAACCGATCGCGACGCCCGCGACACCGGCGGAGGCCAGCAGCGGGGCCAGGTTGATCTCGAACGTGCCGAGGATCATCAGCGCGGCGGTGCCGAGTATCAGGAACGAGGCGACCGAGCGGAGCACGGACCCGATGGCGTGGGACCGCTGACGACGCCGCTCCACATTGACCAGCAGGCCGCCGAGCGCGGTGCCGTCGACGGCCTGGGCCGTGCGGTTCATGCGCTCGATCAGCTTGGTGATGGCTCGGCGTATCGCGACGCGCAGCACGGCGGCGATGACGACGATGAGCAGGATGCGCAGGCCGATGCCCAGCCAGGCGGACCAGTTCTGCTCGACCCAGCTGGCGGCCTGACCGGCCTGCTCCTGGGCGTCCTTGAGAGTGGGCTGTTGAGTGGCATCGTCAGCCGACAGGACGGACAAGATCACGGCGGGTACCTCCAGGCGTTGCCATCTGCCCGCCTCGAACGGAACGGCACGGCTCGGGGACAGGAGCGGGCAGACCCACCACACTAACGGGGCATCGCGTGCGGATCGTTGTCATGTTCGAGGGAGAGACAGTCCTCACCTGGGGATGAAGGACATGTGGTCGAAAACACTTCAAGGCCGTTACGCGGACATGGTGGCGCCGCGACCAGCCATGAGGGGAGACTGACTACGAGATCGTCCCGGCGCGAGCCACGCGCCGCCGGCGTACAAGGAGGCATCCGTGCCGCATGTCCTGGTCCTCAACGCGTCGTACGAGCCACTCGGCGTCGTACCGCTCCGCCGCGCGCTGGTACTCGTCCTCGAGAACAAGGCCACGTGCCTCGAGGAGTCCGGCGCCTTCATGCACAGCGCGACACGTACCGTCCCCGCTCCCAGCGTGGTCCGGCTCAAGCGATTCGTCCGGGTCCCCTACCGGGGGCCCGTTCCTCTGACCCGGCGTGCACTGTTCGCCCGTGACGGCGGCCGGTGCATGTACTGCGGTGGCGTCGCAACCAGCGTCGACCACGTGATCCCGCGCAGCCGCGGTGGTCAGCACGTCTGGGACAACGTGGTGGCGTCGTGCCGCCGCTGCAACCACACCAAGGCCGACCGCCACCTGGTGGAGATCGGCTGGCGCCTGCGCCACAAACCGGCACCGCCGTCGGGTCTGGCCTGGCGCATCATCGGGACCGGACATAGGGATCCGCGCTGGCTGCCGTACTTGCAGCCGTTCGGCGCGGACGAGGCACTGGCCCGGATCGAAGGCGTCTCCGCCTGATCTCGATCCGGGTCCTCGTGTTTTCCGGACGGCCGTACGCCCACCGCGGGTGGGGGTGCGGCCGTCGTCACATTCACCGTCGTCACATTCAATGGACCCCGTCGGGAACCTTCGGCCCGGTGCCGGACACGTACGGAGCATGGAACTGAACGACGCTGGTCCCGCCGCGCCGGTCGGAGGCACCTCCGACCGCGACCTGTGGGCAAGAGCCGTCGACGGCGACCGGGAGGCATTCGGCCGGATCTTCGACCGTCATGGGAAGACCGTCTACAACCACCTGTTCCGGCGCACCGCCGACTGGGCCGAGGCCGAAGACCTCACGTCCACGGTGTTCCTGCACGCCTGGCGGCGGCGCTCGGAGACGGTCCTCGACCGCGACTCGGCCCTGCCGTGGCTGCTGGGCATCGCCAACGGCCAGCTGTCGAACACCTGGCGGCGGCTGAGACGGGCCGAGGCGTTGCTGCACCGGCTCGTCTCCCACGACGAACCCGTGGGCGACCACGGCGACCATGCCGACCGCGTCGTGGGACTGGTCGACGACGAGCGTCGCATGTCGGAGATCCACCGGGCGCTGGCCCGGCTGCCGCGCCACGAACGCGAGGTCGTCGAGCTCTGCATGTGGTCGGGCCTCGACCAGCAGGCGGCCGCGGCGGCCCTCGGGGTGGCGGTCGGCACCGTGAAGTCCCGGCTCCACCGGGCCCGGCGGAGGCTGGGGGCCGATCTCGTGGAGGGATCCGCGGTGCCGGCGTCCTTCAGTTCCAGGAATCCCGTCCATGCGGAAGAGGTCGCACGATGAAACACACGCAGGGCGTTCCTGCGGCTCCTTCCGAGCGTGATCTGCCGGACAGCCGGCGGACCCGAGAGGAGCTCCTGATGAAGATCGACACAGAGAACGACCGTCCTTCGGCACGGTTCAGGTGGGGGGTGCCGCTCGCCGTCGCCACCGGGGTCGCGGTGGTGAGCGTCGCGGCCGTGAGCGCCTTCGGCAGGACCGGGGACGCCGAGCCGCTCGTCGCCGACCCGGCCGGGAACCCGACGCGCGCCGCGACACCGACTCCGGCCTCGCCCTCCGCCGGCAAGAGCCAGGGCCGGGCCGCCGGGGCCACCTCGTTCACCGTGACCAGCACGAGGACGACCTCGATCGACGCCGGGACCGTCTCCAGGATCCTGGCCTCCTGCCTGGGCCAGGACGCCTCGCGCTTCCACCCGGTGCTCGCGGTCCGCACGCCCGTCGCCGCGCAGGACCAGGACGGTGTGGTCATCGCCGTCGACCCGGACGGCCAGTACGTGCAGTGCGGCACGAAGGGCGACAAGGGCACCAGCACGTCCCACCCGCCCACGTTCATCAACGACCGCCTGTGGGGCACCGGGCACAAGGTCTCGTACTTCGAGTCGACCGGCGCGCGTGCCGGCCAGGGGCAGTACCTCATGGTGGGCGCCGGGCACTACACGTCCGACATCGCCAAGATCACCATCAGCTACAACGACAGCCCGAAGGAGTACCCGGCGGTCATGGCGGGCGGCGCCTTCGTCTACGCGGCGTCCGCCTCCGGCGTCAGCCCCGACCCGAAGGACCCGGGCCCCGTCCCCTACGTCCACGCCTACGACGCATCCGGAAAGGAGATCTACAACCAGAAGAAGGACCCGCAGTTCAGCGACTGAGCCGAGCGCGGGGAGGGTCTGTCGCTACGCGACGGACCCTCGCGACGGTGCGAGGAGGTCCTCGACCGCCGCGAGTACCGCGTCGGGGCGTTCCTCGTGGAGCCAGCCGTGCCCGGCGTCGTCGAGGACCCGCTGCTCGCCGCGTGGCGACTCCGCCGCGAGTTCCGCGTGCAGCAGGCGCTTCGCCTCGTTGATCTCGCGGAACAGGCCCGCGCCCCATGTCTGTTCCTGCATCGCGTCCGGACCCAGGGCCGTGAGCACGATCAGCGGGATGTCGGGGGTGGGCGGGGCGGCGCGGAGTTCGGCGGCGACGGCGTCGTAGAGGTTCAGGTTCTCGCGGCCCGCGGCGCGCCAGGTCGCCAGGTGCCGGGCGGCGAGGGGTTCGCGTACGGGCTCCGGCCAGGCGGCGAACCGGGTCGCCAACTGGGCGCGGGCCGCGTCCAGTTGGGCGGCGGTGGGCTCGATCTCCTCCTGGGCCGCCATCGCCCGGAGCATCTCGTCCAGCTTCTCGCGCAGCGGTGCGGGGGCCCGTACGGCCATGTCCTCGTGGAACGGGTCGAGCAGGAGCAGGGCCGCGACCTCGTCGGGGAAGCGCCGGGCGTAGTGGCGTGCGTAGGCCCCGCCGAGGGAGTGGCCGATCAGGAGGTAGGGCCCGGGGACGTCGGCGGCCGCCAGCAACTCGCGCAGTTCGTCCGTCACTTGGGCCGCGGTGCGGGGCAGGTCCGCCTCGTGGCTCCAGCCGTTGCCCGCCCGGTCGTAGAGCACGCTCGTGGTGAGCCCCGCGACGCGGTCGTGCGCGTTGAGGTAGTCGAGGCTCATCGCCCCGGCCCCCGCCAGGAACACCGCGGGCGGGCCGCCCGCGCCGGAGCGGTGCAGCATCAGGGTCCGGCCGTCGCCGATGTCGTACAGCTTCCCTAGGGGCGGGTGCACCACGGCCCCCGCCGCCCCCGCTGTCCGCACTGCTCTCACCGTTCTCACCGTTCTCGCCGCTCTCACCGTTCTCATGTTTGAGAAAGGTATCAGTCATGAGATCGTACGTCGATGGACTCGGTCGATCTCCTCCTGCACCCCGTACGGCTGCGCCTCGTGCACGCCCTGTCCGGCGAACGGGCCCTGACCACTTCCCAGTTGTGCGCCCTGCTGCCCGACGTGTCGAAAGCCACGGTGTACCGGCACGTGGGGCTGCTGGCCGACGGCGGGCTGCTCGAGGTCGAGGGCGAGCAGCGGGTGCGCGGCGCCGTCGAGCGCCGCTACCGGCTGCGGCGGGAGCGCGCGGCGATCGACGCGAAGACCGCCGCCGCGGTGCCGCCCGAGGAGCACCGCAAGGTGTTCGCGGTGGCGATGGCGACGCTGCTGGCCGAGTTCAACGCGTACCTCGACCGCCCCGGCGCCGACCCGGCCGCCGATCTGGTGGGCTACCGGCAACACGCGATGTGGCTGAGCCCGGACGAACTCGCGTCGCTGATCGGCGAGTTGAGGGAGGTCCTCGTACGGCACATCACCAACGACCCGACCCCCGACCGCAGCCGCTACCTGATCAGCCCGATCCTGTTCCCCGCGGAGGGGGCGGACGGCCCGGAGTGAACTCCCTGCCCCTCCCTGTACCGCATGCTCCGGATCGGTGACGCGCAGCGGTGTGATGGGCCGTCAAGTGGTGCTGCTCGGCGATGAGTTCGGCCACGGTCGTCTTCCCGGACCCCGGCGGATGGTCGCGCTCGTGCCCACCGAGGACTTCCGGCAACACCAGCTCCGCACCCTCCCGCGCGCCGCCGCTCTCCACGCGCCGGTCAGCGACCCGGCCCGCGCCCAGGCCAACCGCATCGCCCGTGACCGGCTGCTCGCCGATGACGCGGTGCAGAGCGCCCGCCGCCTCGGCATCCGCGTCATCGAGGTCGACGGCACGCTCGACGCGGCCGCGGTGGCGGCAGCGGTGGCCGAGCAGTTCGCCCCGTACCTCGGCCCGTCGGCAGCGGCCGCGTAACGAGTTGGACAATCAGGGGGCGTCAGCTATTGACGCCCCCTTCACATGCGTCTTACGTTCCTCGCACCCCAATAGGAAACTTTCCTAACAGTGCTGCGAGGAGGCAGGACCCATGGCTGGTACCCCCGGCACGCCCAGCGTGCTGCGCGCCATGAACGACCGCGCCGCCCTCGACCTCCTCGTCGCCCACGGACCGCTCACCCGCACCCGCATCGGCGAACTGACCGGGCTCTCCAAGCCGACCACCTCGCAGATCCTCGGGCGGCTCGAAGCCGCCGGGCTCGTGCGGACCACCGGCAGCCAGAGCGGGCGGCCCGGGCCGAACGCCGTCCTGTACGAGATCGACCCGGGCTCCGCCCACGTGGCCGCCCTGTCCGCCGACCCGACCGGCATCACCGCCGTGGTCGCCGACATCACCGGCGTCGAGCGCGGCCGCTGCCGCGTCGAGGCGGTCGCCGTCGCCGAGGACGTGCGCCACCGCACCGCGCAGCTCGTCACCGAGGCCGTCGACGGGGCCCTGCGCCGGGCAGGACTCGGCCACGACGACCTGACGGCCACCGTCATCGGCACCCCGGGCGCCATCGACCCGGGCACCGGCCAGCTGCGCTACGCCCCTCACCTGCCGGGCTGGCACTCGCGCACCCTGCGCGCCGAGCTGGCGGAGGTGCTCGGCACGCCCGTCGCCATCGAGAACGACGTCAACCTCGCCGCCGTCGCCGAGCAGTACGAGGGCGCCGCCCAGGACCACGACGACTTCGTCCTCGCCTACGTCGACGAGGGCGTCGGCGCCGCCATCGTGCTCGGCGGCGTGCTGCTGCGGGGCGCGACCGGTGGCGCCGGTGAGATCGGCTACATGCCGCTGCCCGGCGCCCCGCTGGCCCGCGGCGGCGTCGACGTGCTCGCCCGGGAGGACGCCGGAGGCGGGTTCCAGAGCCTGGTCGCCGCGCCCGCCGTGCGGCAACTCGCGGGCGGCATCAAGGACTTGACCGAGGCGCTGGCGAACGAGGACGTCCTCGCCGAGGTCGCCCGGCGGCTCGCCACCGGCATCGCCTCCATCGTCGCCGTCGTCGACCCCCAGCTCGTCGTGCTCTCCGGGCAGGTGCCGCAGGCCGGCGGCGACGCCCTGCGCGCGCGCGTCGAGGACGAGCTGACCGGACTCGCCCTGCCCCGGCCGCAGTTGCGGATCAGTGAGCTCGATGGCGATCCCATCCTCACCGGCGCCCTGCGCACCGCCCTCACCCAGGCCCGCGCCACCGTCTTCGACACCAGCAGCGCCTGACCGCCACCCCCTCGCCTGTCACCTCTCGCCCCTCACCTCGCACCTCTCACCTCTTCACGGACCTCCCCAACCCCCGTACCAGTAAAGGACGTTCGCCATGCCCCGATGGCGTATACCCCTGCGCGCCCCCGTGCTGCTCACCGCGGCCGGGCTGCTGCTCGCCGGCTGTGCCAATCCGAGTACCGGCAGCGCCACCGACGACCCGACCAAGCCGGTCACCCTCACCTTCTGGCACGGCTGGTCGGCGGAGGGAGAGGTGAAGGCGATCGACGACTCGATCGCCCGCTTCGAGAAGCTGCACCCGAACATCAAGGTGAAGTCCGTCGGGAACGTCACCGACGCCACCGTCAACCAGGCCCTGCGCGCGGGCGGCGACGAGGCCCCCGACGTCGTCTCGTCCTTCACCACGAACAACGTCGGCCAGTACTGCGACTCCGGCATGTGGGCCGACCTCGACCCGTTCATGAAGAAGACCGGGCTCGACAAGAAGAAGGTGTTCCCCCAGGCCCTGCTCGACTACACGGGCTACAACGGCAACCAGTGCGCCCTGCCGCTGCTCGCCGACGCCTTCGGCATGTACTACAACAAGGACGCCTTCAAGGAGGCGGGCATCACGCACCCGCCGAAGACGATGTCCGAGTTCGTCGCCGACTCCAAGAAGCTCACCGAGAAGTCCGGGAACTCGTACAAGCGCGTCGGCTTCATGCCGAACTTCCGGCTCTACCAGAACAGCCCCGACCGGCTGTTCGCGCAGTGGGGTCCGACGTACTTCGACAAGGACGGCAAGTCGCGGCTCGCGAAGGACCCGGCGTCCTATCAATTCTTCGACACCACGAAGAAGTTGATGGACGCTCAGGGCGGCTACGACCGACTCGAACGGTTCCGGACCTCCTTCGGCGACGAGATGTCGAACCAGAACGCCTTCCTGGGCGGCAAGTTGGCCATGCACCTGGACGGCGAGTGGCGCGGGCTGATGCTGAACGAGTCCAAGGCGAAGTTCGACTGGGGCGTCGCCCCGCTGCCCGTCCCCGACGACAAGCCGGAGACGTACGGCCGCGGCTATCTGACCGGCACCGTCGTCGGCATCGCGCACAGCAGCAGGCACCAGAACGCGGCCTGGGAACTCGTGAAGTACCTGACCGCCGACACCGACCAGGTCGTCAGGTTCGCCAACGCGATCCACAACATCCCGTCCACGAACGCGGCCCTCAAGTCGCCGAAGCTGGACGCCGATCCGAAGTTCCGCACGTTCCTGGACATCGCGAAGAACAAGTACAGCCAGGTGCTGCCCCCGTCGACGAACGGCGGCATGTACGTCGTCCAGCTCCAGGACTTCTCGTACACCGAGGAGGCGGGCCGCGTCCCGAACCTGAAGTCGGGCCTGAAGCGCCTCGACAAACTCATCGACGCCGACACACTGCAGTCGCAGAACTGAGGGGCGGAGAAAGCAGAATGGCACTCACACTCTCCCGGCCCGCGCGGCGCAGACTGCGCACGCTCGGCTTCCTGTCCCCCTGGCTGATCGGGTTCAGCGTCTTCTTCGCGTACCCGCTGCTCGCCACCGTCTACTTCTCGTTCATGCACTACAACCAGATCAAGGCGCCCACGTTCGTGGGGCTGAGGAACTGGAAGTACGTGTTCCAGGACATGCCGCTGTTCGGCCCGGCCCTGTGGAACACGCTGTGGCTCGTCGTGATCATGGTGGCCCTGCGGGTCGTCTTCGGCCTCTCGCTCGGCCTGCTCGTCACGAAGATCAAGAGCGGTGTCGGCTTCTTCAGGACCGCCTTCTACCTGCCCTACCTCGCCCCGCCGGTGGCCGCGACCGTCGCCTTCGTCTTCCTCCTGAACCCCTCGACCGGACCGGTCAACGAGGTGCTCGGCAAGATCGGCATCGAAGGCCCCAACTGGTTCAACGACCCGGCCTGGGCCAAGCCGTCCCTCGTCCTGCTGTCCCTGTGGGGCATCGGCGACCTCATGGTCATCTTCATGGCCGCGCTCCTCGACGTACCGAAGGAGCAGTACGAGGCGGCCGAGCTCGACGGGGCGGGCGCCTGGGGCAGATTCCGGTACGTGACGTGGCCGTCCATCACGCCGATCGTGATGTTCGCCGTCGTCACGGGCGTCGTCCAGACGATGCAGTACTACACACAGGCCCTGGTCGCCGGGAAGATCGCGTCCGGCGTCTCCATCGGCCCCGGCTCCGTGATCCAGCCCGGCTACCCGGACCACTCGACCCTCACGGTCCCCCAGCTCGTCTACTCGATGGGCTTCCAGAACTTCAACACCGGCGCGGCGTGCGTGCTCTCGCTCGTCCTGTTCGTGATCGCCATGGCCGTGACCATGCTGCTCATGCGCAAGCGCTCGGGCCTGCTCGCGGCGGAGGACTGATCCCCCATGACCACTACGACCCTTCGCCCGCCGGCCACGACCGGCGCCGACGACCGCAGAGAGCAGGCGCCGGCCCGCCCGCGCCGCAAGGAGATCCTCCACTGGATCGCCGTGCACAGCATCGCGATCGCCGTGGCCCTCCTCTTCGTCCTCCCCTTCGTCTTCGTCTTCCTCACGTCCGTGATGAGCGACGACCAGGCGATGAGCGGCGACCTGTGGCCGGACTCCTGGCACTGGGAGAACTACAAGACCGTCTTCGAGACCGACGGCTTCCTCGACTGGTGGAAGAACTCCCTGATCTACGCGGGTCTGGGCACCCTGTTCACCGTGTGCTCGGCGATACCCGTGGCGTACGCGCTCGCCAAGTTCCGCTTCCGCGGCCGCCGCACCGCGATGATCCTCGTCATCTCGACGATGATGCTGCCGCCCCAAGTCATCGTGATCCCCATGTACTTGGTGTGGGCGCAGCAGTTCCACCTGGCCGGCACGCTGTGGCCGCTGATCATCCCGATGGCGTTCGGCGACGCGTACTCGATCTTCCTGCTGCGTCAGTTCCTGCTGACGATCCCGAAGGAGTACATCGAGTCGGCGAAGGTCGACGGCTGCGGCGAGCTGCGCACCCTGCTGAAGATCGTGGTCCCGATGGCCAAGCCGGGCATCGCCGCGATCGCGCTCTTCCAGTTCTTCTACTGCTGGAACGACTACTTCGGCCCGCAGATCTACGCGGCCCAGAACCCGGCGTCGTGGACGCTGAGTTACGGCCTCGAATCCTTCAAGTCGGCGCACAGCGTCAACTGGAACCTGACGATGGCCGCGACGCTGCTCGTGATGGCGCCGGTCTGCCTCGTCTTCTTCTTCGCACAAAAGGCCTTCGTCGAAGGCGTCACCCTCACCGGGGTCAAGGGCTAAGGACGGTATTCGGTTATGAAGCTCGCAGTGGTCGGCGGAGGATCGACCTATACACCCGAACTCATCGACGGCTTCGCGCGGTTGAGGGACACCCTGCCCATCGAGGAGCTCGTCCTCGTCGACCCGGCGGCCGACCGCCTCGAACTGGTCGGCGGCCTGGCCCGGCGCATCTTCGCCAAGCAGGGCCACCCGGGAGTCATCCGGACGACGTCCGACGTGGACGCGGGCGTGGCCGACGCCGACGCGGTGCTGCTCCAGCTCCGCGTCGGCGGGCAGGCCGCCCGCAACCAGGACGAGACGTGGCCGCTCGACTGCGGCTGCGTCGGCCAGGAGACGACGGGCGCGGGCGGCCTCGCCAAGGCCCTGCGCACGGTCCCGGTCGTCCTCGACATCGCCGAGCGCGTGCGCCGCGCCAACCCGAACGCCTGGATCATCGACTTCACGAACCCGGTGGGCATCGTGACGCGCGCCCTGCTCCAGGCCGGGCACAAGGCCGTCGGTCTGTGCAACGTCGCGATCGGCTTCCAGCGCAAGTTCGCGAGGCTCCTCGACGTCCAGCCGTCCCAGGTCCACCTCGACCACGTGGGCCTCAACCACCTCACGTGGGAGCTGGGCGTCCGCCTCGGCGGCCCCGACGGCGAGAACGTCCTGCCGCGGCTGCTCGCCGAGCACGGCGACGCGGTCGCCGAGGACCTGCACATGCCGCGCGCGATCGTCGACCGCCTGGGGGTCGTGCCCTCGTACTACCTGCGCTACTACTACCAGCATGACGAGGTCGTACGAGAGCTGCGCACCAAGCCGTCCCGTGCTGCCCAAGTGGCGGAGATGGAACGGGAGTTGCTGACGATGTACGGCGACCCGACGCTGGACGAGAAGCCCGAACTGCTGGCGAAGAGGGGCGGGGCCTTCTACAGCGAGGCGGCCGTCGACCTCGCGGCATCGCTGCTCGGCGGCGGCGGCTCGCCCCACCAGGTGGTCAACACGTACAACAACGGCACGCTGCCCTTCCTGCCCGACGACGCCGTCATCGAGGTCCAGGCCGCGGTCGACGGCAAGGGCGCCCGCCCGCTGCCCGTCGCGCAGCTCGACCCGCTGTACGCGGGCCTCATCGCCAACGTGACGGCGTACGAGGACCTGGCGCTCGAAGCGGCCCTGCGGGGCGGCCGCGACCGCGTCTTCAAGGCACTTCTCTCCCACCCCCTGGTGGGCCAGTACGAGTACGCCGAGCAGCTCACCGACCAGCTGATCGCGCACAACCGGGAGCACCTCGCGTGGGCATGACCGTCCTTGCCATCGATGCAGGGAACAGCAAGACCGACGTCGCGGTGGTCGCGGCCGACGGCGTGGTCGTCGGTGCGGCCCGCGGCGGCGGGTTCCAACCGCCCAAGGTGGGCGTCACGGCCGCCGTGGACGTCCTCGCGGACGCGGTGTCGCGGGCGCTCGGCCAGGCGGGTCTGACCTCGGTCGGGCACGTCTCGGCGTGTCTGGCCAACGCCGATCTGCCCGTGGAGGAAAGGGAGTTGGCGGACGCGCTGCGCGCCCGCGGCTGGTCGTCCTCGTCGAGCGTCGACGTGCGCAACGACACGTTCGCCGTGCTGCGGGCGGGACTGCTCGAGGACGCGGAGCCGCGCGGCGTGGCCGTCGTCTGCGGCGCCGGCGTCAACTGCGTCGGCATGCTCCCCGACGGGCGCACCGCCCGCTTCCCGGCGATCGGCAAGATCTCCGGCGACTGGGGCGGCGGCGGGGGCCTGGCGGAGGAGGCCCTCTGGTACGCGGCCCGCGCCGAGGACGGCCGCGGGGTGCCCACGGCCCTGATGCGGACGCTGCCCGCGCACTTCGGGCTCACCTCGATGTACGCGCTGATCGAGGCGCTGCACCTCGAGCACGTGCCGTTCGAACGCCGCCACGAGTGCGCGCCGGTGCTCTTCGCCACCGCGGCGGAGGGTGACGTGGTGGCCCGGTCGCTGGTCGACCGGATGGCGGACGAGGTGGTCGCCATGTCCACGGTGGCCCTGCGCCGCCTGGACCTCCTGGACGACGAGGTCCCGGTCCTGCTGGGCGGCAGCGTACTCGCCGCCCAGCACCCCCAACTGGACACGCGTATACGTGACTTGCTCGCCGAGCAGGCGCCCAAGGCGACGCCCCGGGTGGTCTCTGAGCGGCCTGTTCTGGGGGCGGCGCTGCTGGGCCTCGACGCGGTGGGCTCGCCGCCGGAGGTGCATGCGCGGGTGCGGGCGCACTACGCGCCGTAGCTTCGCCGGCGCGATTGCGGGTGCGACCTTCGTCGTGGCTGGTCGCGCAGTTCCCCGCGCCCCTGAGATGCACGCCCGAAGGGCGTGCATCTCAGGGGCGCGGGGAACTGCGCGAGAAGCCCCACCGGCCGGCAGCCGCCCTCGTGGAACCGAAGTTACGGCGAACCGGCGAAGAACCCCGGGAACCTTTTACCGGCCCGCCTCCTCCAGTACGTGCCGCAACCGATCGCGCACCCCTGGAGGACCACCCCGTGAACAAGAACGCCACCCTCGTAGCCACCGTCCTCACCCTCGACGGCCTCGCGCACGTCTACTGGGCGACCGGGGCGACCTGGCCCGCCGCCGACCAGCACGCGCTCAGCGACGCCGTGTTGGGCCTGGACGCCCCGTTCACCCCACCCGTGGTGCTCCCGCTGGCCGCGCTCCTGCTCGGCGCGTCCGGCGTCGTCGCCACCTGCGCCCGGCGGCCCCGGCCGCTGTGGCGGCTCGGCACGGCCGCCGTCGCCGCAGGGCTCGCGCTGCGCGGGGCGGCCGGGCTGTACTGGATCGTCGAGAAGGACCCGGGCAGCGCCTTCTACTGGCTCAACCTCGGCCTGTACACGCCCTTGTGTGCCGCCCTGGCCGTCTCTGCGCTCCGGGTCGCCCGCGCGGGCTCCACGACGTACCGGGAAGATGCCGTACGTGTCTGACCCGAAGACGCAGACCGCGGAAACCGTGCGGGCCGCCCAGCGCGGCGACACCCTCGCGATGGCGGCCCTGCTCGACGAACTCGCGCCCTACGTAGGGCGGATCTGCGGCCCGATCGCGCTGGACGACGGCGCGGACGCCGCACAGGAGACGCTCGTCGCCGTCTTCAAGTCGCTGCGGACGCTGAAGGACCCGGCGGCGCTGCGCGGCTGGGCGCGTGCCATCGCCGTACGGGAGGCGGTGCGGGTGGCGCGGCGTTCGGCGCGGGCCGTGCCGCTGGACCTGAGCACGCTGCCGGGGCGCGGCGACCCCGAACTCGCCGCAGACATCAAGGACGTACTGGACCGGCTGTCGCCCGAGCACCGGGCCGTTCTCGTGCTGCGTGACGTGGAGGGCCTGGACGAGCGGGCCGCGGCCGAGCTGCTCGGCGTGCGCGTCGGCACCGTCAAGTCCCGGCTGTCCCGGGCCCGTGAGACCTTCCGGAAGGCGTGGACGTCATGAATGACCGCACCGAGTCGTGGCCGCGGGCCGAGCTCGATCCCGTACGGCGGCTGCACGTGCTGGCCGCCGCCGTCCCCGGCGCCACGGTCACCGAGGGCCGCATCGATGCGCCCTACGCGCGCGTGGGGGCTCTTCTGTCCGATCTGGAAGGCGAGTTCGGGAAGGTCGTCACCGACATGCGTGACGTACGGGTCGTACGCAGGGACGGCGAGCGCGTGGAGGCGCTGGCCCGCAGCAGGTACGGCATGCGGGCGCGGCTGCGTGGGGTCCAGCGGCCCGGCTGGTGCTGGCTGCAGAGCCGGTTCCTGCTGGTCGGCGTCGCCGCGGTGGCCGACGGGGACGGCACCCGGGTGGCGTTCACCGGCGGCGTGCGGGTGCCGGGGCGGGCCGCGCTGGTGCCGCTCGGGGTGCGCCGCGAGGGCCGTCGTGCGCTGGACAGACTCGCCGGACTCGTCTGAACGACGGGAACCGAACCCACCCCCGCCACGTGTTCAAGAGGAGGGCCCGCAAACAAGATCGAGTCAATGCCTGTGCGGATGTCAGTCGCGGCAGCGATACTTGCGGCCGACGTACGACTCCATGGGGGAGGGTCGAGAGTGACATACCCGCCGAACGGGAGCGCGGCACCGCCCGGGCGCGGTGCCGCGCCGACAGTGCCGACAGGACCGCCCGTGCCGCCGCAAGCGACGCGTGGTGCCACTGACCCGGCACCGGCGCCTGCCGCACCCGCGCGCCGCACCGCCTGGGCGGAGGGCGTGGACCGGCTGCGCTCCGCGGCCACCACGGAGCCGGGACGGCTGCGCCTCATCGGGGCCGTGCTCGCGCTGCTGGTCGTCGCGTTCGGGGCGACGACGGCCTGGCAGATGACGGACCGCTCGGCGGCCGCGGACGACGTGCTGCACTCCAGCCAGCCGCTGACCGCGGACGCCGCCGACATCTACCGTTCGCTCGCGGACGCCAACACCGCGGCGTCCAGCGGCTTCCTGGCGGGCGGGCAGGAGCCGGCCACCGTGCGCGACCGGTACGAGAAGGACATCAAGACCGCCGCCGCCAAGCTCGTGACGGCCGCGGCCAGCACGAACCCCGGCACCCCCTCGGCGATGACGATCGCGAAGCTGAACACGCTGCTGCCCGAGTACAAGGGCCTCATCGAGCGGGCCCGGGCCAACAACCGGCAGGGCTTCCCCCTCGGCGGCGCCTATCTGCGGTACGCGAACCAGAAGATGCAGACGGAGATGCTCCCGGCCGCGGAGGACCTGTACAAGAACGAGAACCAGCGGCTGCGCGACGACTACGACTCGGCGACGCCCTACCCCTGGATCGCGATCGCACTCGGCGTGCTCGCCCTCGCCGCCCTGGCCTGGGCGCAGCGGCGCCACTACCGGCGTACGAACCGGGTGTTCAACCAGGGGATGCTCGCCGCGACCGCCGCCTCCGTGATCGTCCTGCTGTGGCTCGTCGTGGGCCACACGGTGGCGCGCAGCGGGCTCAACGCGTCGTACGACGACGGCGTACGGTCGCTGAACGTGCTGCACGACGCGAGCATCGCGTCCCTGAAGGCGCGCGGAAGCGAGAACCTGACGCTGGTCAGCCGCGGCGCCGAGACGGTCAGCGTCGGCGGCGAGACCAAGGACAAGTACGACGTCGACTTCCAGCAGCAGATGAACACGCTGGCCGCGAAGTTGAAGACGGCGGACTCCATGGCAGGTGGCGACAAGGCCGCGAGCACGCCGGTGGACGGGGCGAACGGCGCGATGCAGGAATGGCGCAAGCGCCACACGGACGCCCGCGCGAAGGACGACGCCGGCAACTACCAGGGCGCCCTCGACAAGGTCATCGGCGGCGCGAAGGGCGACAAGCCGACGGGTGAGTGCTTCGATCAGGTGGACCTGAATCTCGACAAGGCGCTCGCGCACGAGCAGCGTCAGTTCAGCGCGGACGCGGGCGACGGGCGCGACGCGATGACCGGACTGCCCTTCGGCGCCGCCCTGTTGGCGGTCCTCGCCGCGGCGGGCGCGGTGTTCGGCATCGGGCGCAGGCTTTCGGAGTACCGGTGAGAGGGGGTGCGGTGATGGCCGAGCGAGGGACGTCGAAGGTGAGTCTGCGCGGCTGGGGCGGCGTGGCGGCGATGGCTCTCGCCTGTGCCCTGGCGGTGGTGTGCGCCCTGCTGCTCCCCCTGACGCAGCGCGGCGGCAGTGGCGGCGAGGGCGACGGCAGTACGGGCATCGGCTCCGGCGGCGTCGGCACCGGTGTGCAGACGAGGGCGGAGGACTGCGACCCGAAGGTCGAGGGCAAGGAGCCGGAGCGCAGCGTGCGCGCGTCGGGCGACGACAGCAGCGCCGCGGTGCAGGCGATCAGGAACCGCGGCTATCTGTCGGTCGGCGTCGACCAGAACAGCTACCGGTGGGGCTATCGCGACCCCAACAACACGGACAGGTCGAGCGAGTTGGAGGGCTTCGACATCGATCTCGCCCATGAGATCGCGAAGGAGCTCCTCGGCAGCCCCGACAAGATCCGCTTCAAGGCCATCCCCACGAACCAGCGCATCCCGGCGATCAAGAGCGGCCAGGTCGACATGGTGGTGCGCACGATGACGATCAGCTGCGACCGCCTCAAGGACGTCGCGTTCTCCACCGCGTACTTCCAGACCGGCCAGCAGGTGCTCGCCCCGAAGACCGCGACGGACATCAAGGGCTTCGGCGCCTCGCTCGCGGGCAAGCGGGTCTGCTCGGCGGCCGGTTCGACGGCCGAGTCGGCGCTGAAGGACGGCAAGGCGAAGGGCACGCTCCCGGCGGACACCGACATCTCCACGACCGTGCCGAACCAGCTGGACTGCCTGGTGCGCCTGCAGCTCGGCGAGGTGGACGCGGTGGTCACCGACGGCGCGCTCGCCGCGAGCCAGGCCGCGCAGGACCCGACGGTGGAGCTCAAGGGCAAGCCGTTCACCACGGAGTTCTACGGTGTCGCGATGAAGCAGGGCGCGGACGGCCTGGTGGCCCGGGTCAACCAGGTCCTGGACGACTACCGCGCCGGCAGCGACGGCTGGAGGGCGTCGTACGCGAAGTGGCTCGAGCCGGCGCTCGGTCCGTCCGCGGGGCCGCCCGCACCGAAGTACAAGTGAGGCAAGCTGGTGGCGGTCAACCGGCCGTCACCGTCGGCCGGTTGTGGGATCCGAGGGAAGCGAGAGGTGATCGATGGGCGTCGCGGGACCCCCTGGTCCGGTGATGGACCGGGACGAGGTGGACCGTGCCCTGGCCCGGCTCGGCGCCGAGCACGAGGCCATCGAGACGTCGCTGCTCGCACTCCAGGACCACGCCGGACGCCGCCTGCTCGAAGGCGCGCAGCTGACCGGGACGACCCGGGAGCGCTGGGCCGCCGCCGAGCAGGCGATCACGCTGCTGTGGACGTACTTCGACACGTACACGGCCGCGCTGCGCACCGCGCGCGAGGTCCGTTCGCGGCGCAAGTGGCCCGCCCGTGAGGAGCTCGCGCAGCTGACGGAGCTGCTGCGCGGCGACTCGGTGACGGTCGCCTCCAGTGCCGGGCAGCAGGGCGCGCCGACGCTCACCGGGCCCGCGAAGCTGTCCGAGCACTTCACGCTGGCCTCGCTCGTGGCGCGGATGAACGAGCTGTACGCGTCGTCCCTCGACATGGTCGTCGCCGCCGACGCCGTGTGGTCGGCGCTGCCCGCCCGCATCGACATGCTCGCGGCCGAGCTGGGCCGCACCCGCCAGCTGGCGCACTCCGTGGGCGTACGGCCCGGGGAGCATCCGGCGGGCGACGACCTGGAGCGGATCACGGGCGCGCTGACCCGGCTGCGCGAGGAAGTCGTCTCGGACCCTTTGGCGTACTGGCAGAAGGCGCCCGGGAGTTCGGCCCCCGGCGGTGGACGGCCCGACACCACGGCGTACGACCGGCAGGCGCGCGCCCTGGAAGAGGTGCGGCGCGAGATCGAGGCCGTGCTGACCGTGCGGCAGGACGCGGAGGCGCGCCTGGCGAAGCTGCGGGACGTGCTCTCGCGCGCGGACCGCACGCTCGCCGAGGCGAGATCGGCGCGCGGCGAGGTGCTCGCGAAGATCGCGGCATCGGAAGTACCGGCCGTCTCCGGACCGCCGACCGCACTTCAGGAGCAGCTGGCGCTCGCCGCCGAGTACCGCAGGCACGGCCAGTGGCACCGCCTCTCGCCGCTCCTGGAGTCCCTGGAGTCCAAGGGTGAGGACGAACTGCTGCGGGCCCGCGAGTCGTTGACGGCGGTCACCCAGCCGCTGGCCGTCCGCGCGGAGCTGCGCGGGCGGCTCGACGCGTACAAGGCGAAGGTCGCGCGGCTCGGTTTCGCGGAGGATCCCTTCCTGGTGGAGCGGTACGACGCGGCGCGCCGCATGCTGTGGTCGGCACCCTGTGACCTGCGGGTGGCCGAGGAGGCGGTGCTGCGTTATCAGCGGGCGGCGGCGGATGTGCTGTCCGCGCCCACGGACCAGAGGGGGGAGTCGTAGGCATGACGGTGGCGCAGAAGTGCACGCGGCCCGGTTGTACGGGGCGCTACGAGGACATGGGCGGGGAGCTGTACTGCGACACCTGCGGCCTGAAATCCGAGGGGGTGCAGGGGGTGCAGGGGGTGCCGGCCAAGGTCCCCGCGCAGGCGGCCCCCGCCGAGTCCGGCCCGGCGGCCTGTCAGCGCCCCGGCTGCACGGGGAGCTACGAGGACGTCGGCGGCGGCGAGTTGTACTGCGACACCTGCGGGCTCGCCCCGGTGGTGTCGCCCACCGGCATGGTGTCGTCGCCGCCCACCGGCATCGCGGGCAAGGGACACAGCTCGCGCGGCTCGCAGAGCTCGTCGTCGAGTTCGCGGGCGTCGTCGAGGGCGTCGGCGCGCTCCTCGCAGTCGCGCCGCTCGGTGTCGGGCCGGCTCTCCCGTTCCCTGTCGGGGAGTTCGACCTCGCGCTCGGTGTCGGTGCGCAGCTCCGGTTCGGCGGCGGGCAGTTCGGGCCGGGCGCGGCTCGGCGCGGGCCTGGTGCGCGTCCCGGACGTGCCGCGGCCCGACCCGCGCGAGATGGTGCAGAAGAACCCGGAGGTCCCCGAGCGGAAGCGATTCTGCTCGCGCTCGGACTGCGGGGCCCCGGTGGGGCGTGCGCGCGGTGACCGGCCGGGCCGGACGGAAGGGTTCTGCACGAAGTGCGGCCACCCGTACTCGTTCATGCCCAAGCTCTCCGCGGGCGACATCGTGCACGGCCAGTACGAGGTCGTGGGCTGCCTCGCGCACGGCGGTCTCGGCTGGGTCTACCTCGCCGTCGACCGCGCCGTCTCCGACCGCTGGGTCGTCCTCAAGGGCCTGCTCGACACAGGCGACCAGGACGCGATGGCGGCGGCGATCTCCGAGCGCCGCTTCCTGGCGGAGATCGAGCACAGCAACATCGTGCGGATCTACAACTTCGTGGAGCACCTCGACCAGCGCACCGGATCCATGGACGGCTACATCGTCATGGAGTACGTCGGCGGCAAGTCCCTGAAGGAGATCGCCAACGACCGGCGCACGGTCGACGGCAAGCGCGACCCGCTCCCGGTCGAGCAGGCCTGCGCGTACGGCATCGAGGCGCTGGAGGCCCTCGGCCACCTGCACAGCCGCAACCTCCTGTACTGCGACTTCAAGGTCGACAACGCGATACAGACCGAGGACCAGCTCAAGCTCATCGACATGGGCGCGGTCCGGCGGATGGACGACGACGAGTCCGCGATCTACGGCACGGTCGGCTACCAGGCGCCCGAGGTCGCCGAGGTCGGCCCGTCCGTCGCCTCCGACCTGTACACCGTCGCCCGTACGCTCGCGGTCCTCACCTTCGACTTCCAGGGCTACACGAACGTCTACGTGGACTCGCTGCCCGACCCCGACAACATCGAGGTCTTCCGCCGCTACGAGTCCTTCTACCGGCTGCTCGTGCGCGCCACGGACCCCGACCCGGCCCGCCGGTTCGCCTCCGCGCAGGAGATGGCCGAGCAGCTGACGGGCGTGCTGCGCGAGGTCGTGGCGCTGCAGACGAACCGGCCGCGCCCGGCCCTGTCCACGCTCTTCGGGCCCGAAGTGAAGGTCACCGACACGGAGTTGTTCGCCCGCCTCGAAGGCGAGGTGTCCCGGCTCGGATCACGGGCGATCCCCGTGCGCGTACGCAAGAGGGCCGCGGAGCTCGCTCCCGCGCCGGTGCCCGCCCTTCCGCCGTCCCCGTCCGCGCTCGTCAAACGGCTGCACACCCCGGCGGCCGCGCTCGCGCTTCCGGTGCCGCGGGTGGACCCGGGCGACCCGAACGCGGGGTTCCTCGCGGGCCTGATGGCCTCCGCCCCCGCCGAGCTGATCTCGGCGCTGCACGCGGCGCCCACCGGCTCCCTCGAGCTGCGTCTGCGCGAGCTGCGGGCCCGCCTCGAAATGGGCGAACTCGACTCGGCCGTACGGGGGTTGACGGCGCTCGAGGCCGACCATCCGGACGACTGGCGGGTGGTCTGGTACCGGGGTGTCGCGGCGCTCGCGACGGGCGACCACGAGAGCGCGGCCCTGTCCTTCGACGCGATCTACGACGCGTTCCCCGGCGAGCCCGCCCCGAAGCTGGCGCTCGGCGTGTGCGCGGAAGTGCTGGGGCAGTTGGACAACGCGGCGGAGTACTACCGCCTCGTGTGGGCCACCGACCCCAGCTACGTGAGCGCCGCGTTCGGGCTCGCCCGGGTGCAGCTCGCGGCCGGCGACCGGGGCGGCGCGGTGCGCACCCTGGAGTCGGTCCCGGAGTCGTCGATCCACTACACGGCGGCCCGCGTCGCCTCGGTGCGGGCGCGCCTTCGGGGACGTATGACCGAAGGTGTCAACGGGGACCCCCTGCTGAACGATCTGACGGCCGCGGCCGGACAGGTCGAGGCCCTGGACTCGTTCGGCCTGGACGCGGTGCGCCGCGAGCAGTTGTCGACCGAGGTCCTCGGCACGGCGCTCGACTGGGTACTCTCCGGTAGGCAGGGTTCCGGTCAGCCGGCAGGCCCCGTACGTGCGGTGGTGCTCGGCAACGACCTGGACGAGCGCGGCCTGCGCCTCGGCCTGGAGCGCTCGTACCGGACACTGGCCAGGCTCGCTTCAAGGGGCGAGGAGAGGATCGATCTGGTGGAGCGGGCCAACCGCTACCGCCCCCGGACGTGGGTGTGAGTTGATGTCGCAGACGCACCAGCTGGCCGCTTGCCCCAGTTGCGAGGAGCCGCTCGACGAGAGCGACCGCTTCTGCGGGGCGTGCGGATACGACCTGTCGTCGGTGCCCCAGGTGCCGGACGACCAGCCGACGCTGACCATCGCCGCGCCCGAAGCACCGGGAGCGGCGGGCGAGGCGGAGTCCGTGGAGTGGCCGACCGCGCCCGAACTGGACAGTTCGGACACTCCCGCGCCGGTGCACCTGCCGACCGACCTGGAGGGCACGGACTCCGGCGGGGCCGAACTGCCCACGGCCGTACGGTTCGACGACCCGGTCGAGAGCCCGGCCGTGAGCAGTGACTTCGAGCTCGCGGCGCCCGATCCGCGGACGGCGACGGCCGAGGAGCTGGAGGCGGCGACGCCGCCCGCCGGCACCAAACTGTGCGTCGCCTGCCGCGCGGGCACCGTGGACCCGGACGGCTACTGCGAGAACTGCGGACACGCCCAGCCGCGCGAACGCGACCACATGGAGCAGGAGTTGGGCGCGGTCGCCGCGGTCAGCGACCGGGGGCTGCGCCACCACCGCAACGAGGACGCGTTCGCGATCTCCTCGGCGGCGCTGCCCGACGGCTCCCCCGCGGTCGTCGCCGTCGTCTGCGACGGCGTGTCCTCCGCGACGCGCCCCGACGACGCCTCCCTCGCCGCGTCCCGCGCGGCCAACGAGGCGCTGCACGACTCGCTGCCGCGCGGCACGCACCCGCAGCAGGCCATGCACGAGGCGATCGTCGTGGCCGCCGAGGCGGTCAACGCGCTTGCGCAGGAGCCCGAGACGGCCCGCGAGCACCAGCCGCACCAGAACGCGCCGGCGTGCACCTTCGTCGGCTCCATCGTCACCAAGGAACTGCTCGTCGTCGGCTGGGTCGGCGACTCGCGCGCCTACTGGGTGCCCGACAACCGCACCGCACCCGCGGCCCGGCTCACCGAGGACGACTCGTGGGCCGCGCAGATGGTGGCCGCGGGCCTGATGAACGAGGCGGAGGCGTACGCCGACGAGCGGGCCCACGCCATCACGGGCTGGCTCGGCGCGGACGCCTACGAACTGGAGCCGCACACCGCTTCCTTCAAGCCGGACCGGCCTGGTGTGGTGGTGGTGTGCACCGACGGGCTGTGGAACTACGCGGAGGCCGCCGACGCGATGGCCCGGGTCGTGCCCGCGGACGCCGCCGCGCGCCCGCTGCACGCCGCCCAGGTGCTCGTCGGTCACGCCCTGGACGGTGGGGGCCACGACAACGTAACAGTGGCGGTGCTGCCGTTCCCGGTCCCGCCGTCAGGGGCAGGATCGGCCTAGGCGGACTCATGTCCGGCCGGGGGTCCGGGGGTTGTCCCCCGGGTAAACACAGCAGGGGGGACTTGTCACCATGGCCAACTTCTCGAAGTCGAACGTCCCGTCGTTCTCGGTGGACGTCTATCAGAACGAGTACCTGCCCGAGGGCGGCCGCGAGGTCAACGCGATCGTCACCGTGACGTCCACGGGCGGCGGCACCATCGGCAGCGCGGTGGGCGCCCCGCACCTGTACGGCAGCGGGGGCGGCCCGGACGCCGCGGTGGCGCTGATGGTCGACTGTTCCGGCTCGATGGACTATCCGCCGACGAAGATGCGGGGCGCCCGCGAGGCCTCGGCCGCCGCGATCGACACCCTGCGCGACGGCGTGCACTTCGCGGTGATCGCGGGCACGCACGTCGCCAAGGAGGTCTACCCGGGCGGCGGCCGCCTCGCCGTCGCCGATCCGACCACCCGCGACCAGGCCAAGCAGGCGCTGCGCAAGCTCTCCGCGGGCGGCGGCACCGCGATCGGCACGTGGCTGCGCCTGGCCGACCGCCTGCTGTCCTCCGCCGAGGTCCCCGCGTCCTCGGTGCGCCACGGCATCCTGCTCACCGACGGCCGCAACGAGCACGAGTCGCCGGAAGACCTCCGTACGACCCTGGACGCGACGGCGGGCCGCTTCACCTGTGACGCCCGCGGCGTCGGCACGGACTGGGAAGTGAAGGAAGTCACAGGCATCGCCTCGGCGCTGCTCGGCACCGCCGACATCGTCGCGGACCCGGCGCACCTGGCGGCCGACTTCACGCAGATGATGGAGACGGCGATGGGCAAGGAGGTCGCGGACGTGGCGCTGCGGCTGTGGACCCCGCTCGGCTCCGAGATCAAGTTCGTCAAGCAAGTGGCGCCCACCGTCGAGGAGTTGACCGAGCGCCGCACCGAGGCGGGCCCCCGCGCCGGGGACTACCCGACCGGCTCCTGGGGCGACGAGTCCCGCGACTACCACGTGTGCGTCCAGGTCCCGCACGCCGACCTGGGCCAGGAAATGCTGGCCGCCCGCGTCTCCCTGGTGATCCCCCAAGGGGACGGCCCCGCGCAGACCCTGTCGCAGGGCCTCGTCCGCGCCGTGTGGACGGACGACATGGCCGCCTCTACGTCCATCAACCCGCAGGTGGCGCACTACACGGGCCAGGCCGAACTCGCCCAGGTCATCCAGCAGGGCCTGGACGCACGCAAAGCGGGCGATGCGGACGGGGCCACCGCGAAACTCGGCCGTGCGGTGCAGCTCGCGGCACTCTCGGGAAACGCCGATACGGCGAAACTGCTTTCGAAGGTGGTGGACGTGGTGGATGCCGCGGAAGGTACTGTTCGATTGAAGGCGAAGGTCGCGGAGGCCGACGAGATGACTCTCGAGACCCGGTCCACCAAGACGGTTCGCGTCAAGAAGTAACCGCAGAACCAACAGCAGAACCAACAGCAGAACCAACAGCTCAGACTTACTGGCGTACGAATACGAGTACGTGCGAAGGAGAGGGGGAAGCGCCGACATGCCGACCTGCCCGAACGGACACCAGTCGGGTTCCGACGACTGGTGCGAGGTCTGCGGTCACCGCATGGCCGGTGCCGTGCCCCCGCCCCCTCCGCCGCCGCCGGCCGCCGGCTACGGCTACCCGCAGCAGCAGTACCCGCCGCGGCAGCCGCAGGGCATGGGCGGGGCTCCGGAGCTGTGCCCGCAGTGCCGGACGCCGCGCGAGGGCGGCGCCCCGTTCTGCGAGGAGTGCCGCTGGAACTTCCTCACGAACACGGCGACGTCGTACACCCCGGCCGCTCCGAACCCGCCGCTGCCCACCACGGGCGGACCGGGCGGACCCGGCGGCCCCGGCAGTCCTCAGGGGCCGAACCCGGCGCTGCGCTTCCAGCAGCAGCCGCCGCAGAGCGCCGACCCGTACGAGTACCAGGGCTCGCGCCCCTCTCAGGTCAACCGGCCCGCCGAGCCGATCCCGCCGAACCCGTTCGGCAGTGAGCCCTCGGGCCCGTCCCCGTTCCCGCCGCCGGGTCCGAACGGCACGGGGGGCGTCCCGCAGGCGTTCCAGCAGCAGCCGCCGGCGCCCGCGCCGATGCAGCCGGGCCCGCCCGCGCCGCCGCCGTACGCCGACCCGCAGGGTCCGCCGCCCGTCCCGTCGAACCCGTCCTTCGGTGGCGGTCCCGGCGGCCCCGGCCCCGGTGGTCCCGGCCCCGGTGGTCCCGGTCCCGGTGGGACGAACGGTGACGACTGGGTGATCTCCCCGCCGTCCTCGCAGGCGCCGTCGACGACCGCGCCCCCGTACCAGCAGCAGCCTCCGCAGCAGCAGTACCCGCCGCAGCAGCCGCAGGCCCCGCTGTCCTGGTCCGCGACGATCGGCCCCGACCGCGACTACTTCATGGCGATGATGCAGCGCAGCGGCCCCGAGGCGTCGGGCCTGAACCTGCCCGCGTACTCGCCCGAGCAGCAGCGCCAGCTCGTCGGCAACCAGATCACGATCGGCCGCCGCCGCCACTCCACCGGTGACACCCCCGACATCGACCTGTCGGTGCCGCCGGAGGACCCGGGCGTCTCGCACTCCCACGCGGTGCTCGTGCAGCAGCCGGACGGCACGTGGGCGGTCGTCGACCAGAACTCGACGAACGGCACGACGGTCAACGGCGGCGAGGAGCCCATCCAGCCGTTCGTTCCGGTGCCGCTGCAGGACGGTGACCGGGTGCACGTCGGGGCGTGGACGACGATCACGATCCACCGGGGTTGAGCGGACGTCGCATCTGCCGGGTTGCCCTTGTCGGACGACCCTGACGACCCGGACGACCCGGACGACCGACGGTGCGTCGTGGCTGATCGCGCAGTTCCCCGCGCCCCTGAGATGCGCACTTCGTGCGCCATCTCAGGGGCGCAGTCGCGAACACCGCGCACCCGGCCGGACGCCTAGGCGTCGGGCAGCGCCCACGCATAGGGCCCGGCCGGATCGTCCAGCCAGGCCCACTGCCCGGCCCTCCGCACCGTCACCCCGAACCGCTCCCGCCCCGGCCGCCCCTCCTGCTCCCACACGGCCCGCGCCTCATCCGGTTCGAGCACCCCCGCCGTCAGGGTCAGGAAGAACCTGAGCGAGTCGTCCCGCACCCGCAGGGCGGCCTCGCCCACCCGGGCCCGTGCCCCGCCCCGCAACGCCACGAAGTACGCCGAGGTCTCCAGGAACCGGCCCTCCGCGAACCCCGCGTCCCGCACGGTCAGCGCCAGCAGCCCCGTCGACACCGGCGCGAGGACCCGGGCCCCCGGCCGACACTGCCCGAGCCAGCCGGCCGGCACCGAGCGCAGCGCGCACGTCACGACGATCCGGTCGTACGGGCCCCGCTCCGGGCACCCGCGCACCCCGTCCCCGGTGACGACGGCGGGCCGGTACCCCGCGGCAGCGAGATGCGCCCGCGCCGACTCGGTGATCTCGGGGTCGAGGTCCACGGTGGTGACGAGGTCGTCGCCGAGCCGGTCGGCCAGCAGGGCGGCGTTGTACCCCGTCCCCGCGCCGATCTCCAGGACCCGGTTCCCCTCTCGCACGTCGAGTTCCACCAGCATCCGTGCCATCAGCGAGGGCTGGCTGCTGGAGGAGACGAGTTCCCCGTCGCGCAGCCGGGTGGCCAGGGGCTGGTCCGCGTACGCACCGCGCAGCCACCGCCCGCGCCGTTCGGGGTCGGGATGCCCGCCCCACAGCCGTTCGTAACCGCCGGGGACGCCCACGAAGTAGTACGGCACGAAGAGATGGCGCGGCACGCGCGCGAACACGTCCCGCCACGTGAAGTCGGCCTCCCAGACGCCGCTCTCCTCGATCTCGCGCACGAGCGCGGCCCGCGCGCCGGCGGCGAGCACCTCCACGTCGTCGCTCACGCCCATGCCTCCACTGTGCAGCCCCGGGTCCTAGGGCCCAAGTCCTCGGCCGCACCGTCCGGGGCGCGTCTGAGACCATGGACGGGTGACTGAGATCCCGCGCGACACGCTTCAGGAGCAGACGTTCTACGAGCAGGTGGGCGGCGAGGAGACCTTCCGCCGCCTGGTGCACCGCTTCTACGAGGGCGTCGCACAGGACCCGCTGCTGCGTCCCATGTACCCGGAGGAGGACCTGGGCCCGGCCGAGGAGCGGCTCGTGCTGTTCCTGATGCAGTACTGGGGCGGCCCGCGTACGTACAGCGACCACCGGGGGCACCCGCGGCTGCGGATGCGGCACGCCCCGTTCCAGGTGGACCGGGCGGCGCACGACGCGTGGCTGAAGCACATGCGGGACGCGGTCGACGAGATCGCCCTGCCCGAGGAGCACGAGCGGACGCTGTGGAACTACCTGACGTACGCGGCGGCGTCGATGGTGAACACGGCGGGCTGAGCCGCCGCGCACCTCAGGGGCGGGCTCTCAGGCGGGACTGACGCTGAGCCCGCCCAGGCCCGCACCGGAGTCGGCACGCCGCAGGGCGACGGACCCATAGGCCGTACGCAGGCGGGCCCACGCCCCGGCGGTCAGCAGATCCACCGACGCGCCCCGCAGGAACCCGAGTGAGGCCGCCGCGTGCGCGATCCGCACCGGCACCCCGCTGCCCGCGATCTCCCGCGACCAGATCTCCCGGCCGATGCGGTCGAGCTCGGCCCGCGTCCGCGCGTCGGGGGCCAATTCCTCGACCCGCGCCCGGAATTCACCGACAGCGGCCCGTACGAGCCCGCGCAGCGCGTCGGCGTCGGGGAACCCCTCGAGCCGCTCCCAGCCGCCCCGGGGCGGCAGCACCCCGGCCCACGGCGGACCGGTAACGGCCGCCGGGACCACGGCAGTTGACGCGCCCTCGTCCACGGAGTCGAGCAACTCCCCCGCGGAGACGGTCACATCGAGCGCGTCGTCGATCCCGTTCTCGTACGGCTTGAGCAGCCGCGCCGTGCGGATGGCGAGCACCTCGAACGACGGCGGCCGCCCGAACACCGCGAGCGCCTGCCCACCGGCCTGCGCCTGCAGCCGTACGGCGGCCGCCTTGTCGTAGTGCAGCAGCCGACCGAGGAAGGCGGCGAGGTCCGCCGCCTCCCCGGCGTCGGCGAAGAACAGCACGGACGCGCTCATGCCGCGAGGGCCCCCGCGCCGTCCGCATCGTCCCGGTACTCCTCCAGGAACTCCTTCTCCTCGGCGGTGATCCGCCGGGGCCGCTGAGCCTCGAAGTCGAACGGCACGATGACGGTCGAGGCCTTCACGTACACCTCGTCCGCGTCCTTCACCTCGTAGGAGAGCGTGAACGAAGCGGCCCGTATCTGCGTCACCCACAGCTCGATGCGGACCGGCGCGTGCCGGTGCACCAACTGCCGCTTGTAGTCGATCTCATGGCGCGCCACGACAGACCCCTGCTGGAAGTCCTTGTCCGGGCGGAACAGGAAGTCGATGCGCGCTTCTTCGAGGTACCGAAGAAAGACCACGTTGTTGACGTGGCCGTACGCATCCATGTCCGCCCAGCGCAGGGGGCAGGCGTATACGTGGCGAGCCATCAGCCGCGGGTCAGCTTCTTGTAGGTGGCGCGGTGCGGACGGGCCGCGTCGGCGCCGAGCCGCTCGATCTTGTTCTTCTCGTACGACTCGAAGTTGCCCTCGAACCAGAACCACTTGGACTCACCCTCGTACGCGAGGATGTGCGTGGCCACTCGGTCCAGGAACCAGCGGTCGTGGGAGACGACCACGGCCGCACCCGGGAACTCGAGCAGCGCGTTCTCCAGGCTGCTCAGGGTCTCGACGTCGAGGTCGTTCGTCGGCTCGTCGAGGAGCAGCAGGTTGCCGCCCTGCTTGAGGGTCAGCGCGAGGTTGAGGCGGTTGCGCTCACCACCCGACAGCACACCGGCCGGCTTCTGCTGGTCGGGGCCCTTGAAGCCGAAGGCGGAGACATACGCCCGGCTCGGCATCTCGACCTGCCCGACGTTGATGTAGTCGAGCTCGTCGGAGACGACCGCCCACAGGGTCTTCTTCGGGTCGATGTTGGCCCGGCCCTGGTCGACGTACGAGATCTTGACGGTGTCGCCGACCTTGATCGAACCCGAGTCCGGCGTCTCGAGGCCCTGGATCATCTTGAACAGCGTGGTCTTACCGGCACCGTTCGGACCGATGACACCGACGATGCCGTTGCGCGGCAGCGAGAAGGAGAGGTCGTCGATCAGCACCTTCTCGCCGAAGGCCTTGCTGAGGTTCTCGACCTCGACGACGATGCTGCCCAGGCGCGGGCCCGGCGGGATCTGGATCTCCTCGAAGTCCAGCTTGCGCATCTTGTCGGCCTCGGCGGCCATTTCCTCGTAACGGGCAAGGCGCGCCTTGGACTTGGCCTGACGCCCCTTGGCGTTGGACCGCACCCACTCGAGCTCTTCCTTGAGCCGCTTCTGCCGCTTCTCGTCCTTCTTGCCCTCGACCTTGAGCCGCTCGGACTTCTTGGTGAGGTAGGTCGAGTAGTTGCCCTCGTAGGGGATCGCGCGACCGCGGTCGAGCTCGAGGATCCACTCCGCGACGTTGTCGAGGAAGTACCGGTCGTGGGTGACGGCCACGACGGCGCCCTTGTACTGGGCCAGGTGCTGCTCCAGCCAGTTCACGGACTCGGCGTCGAGGTGGTTGGTGGGCTCGTCGAGGAGCAGCAGGTCGGGCGCCTCGATGAGCAGCTTGCAGAGCGCGACGCGGCGCTTCTCACCACCGGAGAGGTTGGTGACGGGCCAGTCGCCGGGCGGGCAGCCCAGGGCGTCCATGGCCTGCTCCAACTGACCGTCGAGGTCCCACGCGTTCGCGTGGTCGAGGTCCTCCTGGAGCTTGCCCATCTCCTCCATGAGCGCGTCCGAGTAATCGGTGGCCATGAGCTCGGCGACCTCGTTGAAGCGCTGGAGCTTGCCCATGATCTCGGCGGCGCCGTCCTGCACGTTCTCCAGAACGGTCTTCGACTCGTCGAGCTTCGGCTCCTGCATGAGGATGCCGACGCTGAAGCCGGGCGAGAGGTACGCGTCACCGTTCGACGGCTGCTCGAGGCCCGCCATGATCTTGAGCACGGTCGACTTGCCGGCACCGTTCGGACCGACGACGCCGATCTTCGCCCCCGGCAGGAAGTTCAGGGTGACGTCATCGAGAATCACCTTGTCGCCGTGCGCCTTGCGCGTCTTGCGCATGGTGTAGATGAACTCAGCCAAGAGAAACCGTCCGGCAGTCGAAGTGTGTCGCAGCAAAGGCCCCGCATGACGCGGCTCCACCGCGTGAGGGCAGATACACCCCATCTTGCCTGACGGCCACCCCGCGGGGGAAACCCGTATCGGCCTGCGGCCCTGAACTGGGGGTTCTGCGAGCGCATCTTGGCTGCGCGGGCTCCGGATCACTCGTAGACGGTCGCCGCCCGCAGCGCTCGCGCGAAGAACTGCCGGTCGCCGCCGACCGGCGCCCGAGAACCTACTTGGCGCTTCCTTTCGTACGGCTCACGCCCCGGTGAGCGGAGCCCCCTGCGCCGCCGCCCGGTTGGCGCCCGCGACCAGGTTCGCGACCGGGTCGAGGATGTTCTGCGCCGTGCCCGCGACGTGGTACTCGGCGAACGCGGCCCGGTCGAGCTGGAGCAGGCCGACGGGTGGTGTGCCGTCCTTCAAGGAACGGTCCGTGATCGCGACCGCGTCGGGGCGACCGTCGGACTTCTCCAGCGCCGCGCTGCGCAGCCCCTCGTACGTGCCCGGGATGTCGTGCTCGTCCATGACGGCGAGGGCCTGCTTGACCCAACCGTCGAGGTCGTCGTCGTAGACGGCCTGCGCTGTCGTCGTCGACTGGGATTCCGAGGGGGTCGACTGGGATTCCGAAGGGTTCGCCCGTGATTCCGAGGGGGTCGACTGCGGCTTCTCGGGGGTCGACTGTGCCTTCTCGGAGCCGGGGGACTCGGACGACCCCGCGTCGGACTGCTCCTGTCGCACCTGTCGCGCCTTGTTCTCGGCGGCCGTCGACTGCTTGACCAGCCCGGAGTGCGCCGTCTGCGCGACCGACGCGGGAACCATGGAGGCCGTCGACGTGGCCTGCGCCGAGCCGCCCCCGGAGGGGTTCAGCGCGAGCCACAGCGCGACGCCCGCCGCCGCGGCGGTCAGGCCCACGGCGGTGAAGCGGGCCTTGGTCCGGCGCCGGCGTCGCGGCGCTCTGTGCTCACCCATGGCGGGAGCCTTCCTGGGGTGGTAAGGGGGGCATACCCCCCAATGTCACAGATACCTCGGCCGAATAGACCTGCTCAAAGGTGTGGACTGCGCAACATTCGAGGCTCTCGCCCATGTTTCACCTCACGTAACCCCACGTGACCTGCGTCATATGCCCGGCTTATCGCCTATACGTACCATTTCAGCTTCCAGCAGTTTCGACTCAGGAGTGCCCATGCGCCGACCGACCGCCAGCAGCCGCAGCGGCCGCCGAATACCCCGGGCCGCCCTTGTCACCGCAGTGGCGGGCGTCGGCCTGGGCGGCGCCTACCTGGTGGCCCTCGGCCTGGCCGGCGGCGACATCCCCTCGGGCACGACCGTGCGGGGCGTGGACATCGGCGGCCTGAGCACGAGCGACGCCGCGGCCAAGCTCGACGCCCAGCTCGGCAAGCGCGCGGGCGAGACCGTGAAGGTGCGCATCGCCGGCCAGGACGCCGACGTCGACCCGCGCACGGCCGGCCTCTCCCTCGACAGCAGGGCCACCGCGGAGCGGGCCGCCCACCCCGGCCACAACCCGGTCGCGGTCTTCAGCAAGCTCTTCTCCGGCGACGGCGGCGAGGTCGACCCCGCCGTCACCGTCGACCAGGACAAGGCCCGCACGGCCCTCGCCGCGGCCGCCAAGCAGCACGATCGGGCCCCGCGCAACGGCGCGATCGCCTTCGAGAACGGCACCCCCCGCGCCACCGCCCCGCAGGACGGCGTACGCCTGGACGTCGACCGTTCCGTGGACACGCTCGGCAAGGCCTTCCTCGGCGACGCCGACGCGCAGGCCCCCGAGCTGCCCGTCAACACGACCGCGCCCGCCGTCGGCAAGGAGCAGACCGACCGGGCCCTCAAGAACGTCGCCCGCCCCGCCATGTCGGGCCCGGTCACCCTCACCGCCGACGGCAAGCGCATCACCGTCGAACCCGCCCTCCTCGGCCGCCACCTCACCCTGCAGCCCGGCAAGGACGGCGAGCTCGCGCCCCGCCTCGACGCCAAGGGCCTGCGCGCCGACCCCGCGATGGCACGGAAGCTCGCCACCGTGACGAACAAGGTCACCGAGGCACAGATCGGCATCCAGGACTCGCGCGCCGTCGTCACGAAGGACGGCACGGCGGGCCACACCCTCGCCACCGACGACCTCGGCAAGGCGGTCCTGCCGCTGCTCACCAAGTCGGGCGAGCAGCAGCGCACCGGACCGGTGAAGGTCACGACGCAGCAGCCCAAGATCACCCGGACCAACGTCGACGACCTCGGCATCAAGGAGAAGATCTCCGAGTTCACGGTCGACTTCCCGTCCGCCCCGTACCGCGTCACGAACATCGGCCGCGCGGCCGAGCTGATCAACGGCTCCGTCGTCCTGCCCGGCAACGAGTGGAGCTTCAACAAGACGGTCGGCGAACGCACGAAGGAGAACGGCTTCGTCGACGGCATCATGATCAACAACGGGGTGTACGAGAAGGCCGCGGGCGGCGGCGTCTCCGCCGTGGCCACCACCATGTTCAACGCGATGTACTTCGCGGGCGTCAAGCCGGTCGAGTACGGCGCGCACTCGTTCTACATCGAGCGCTACCCCGAGGGCCGCGAGGCCACCGTCGCCTGGGGCAGCCTGGACCTGCGCTTCAACAACGACACCGGCAACGCCATCTACATCCGGACCAAGGCCACCGACACCTCGATCACGGTGACGTTCCTCGGCACGAAGAAGTACGACGAGATCAAGTCCGAGAAGGGCCCGCGCGAGAACATCGTCCAGCCGAAGAAGCGCGAGGGCGCCCCCGGCGACAAGTGCGAGGCACAGACCCCGCTCGAGGGCTTCGACGTCACCGTCCAGCGCGTCTTCGTCCAGGACGGCAAGGAAGTCAAGCGCGAACCGTTCCGTACGCACTACACGCCGCGCGACGAGGTCACCTGCTCCTGATCCCTGCTCCTGATCCCTGCTCCTGCCCCCGCGCGGAACGGAACACGGCGACAACGGCAAGGGCCCGCCCGGCGTACGAGACGCCGGGCGGGCCCTTGCCCTGTCCGAGCCAGGTGTCGGACAGGTGTCTGTAAGACAGGTCTCTGCAAGACAGGCGTCAGACAGCCGTCAGTCCGTGCCGAACTCCATCGCCGCCCGGTCGAGCGCCGCGTCCTCGTCGGAGGCCTCGCCGCGGGAGGCGATGGCCTGGGCGCCACCCTCGGGCAGCGGGCCGATCAGACCGGTGGCGGCGGCCTGTGCGGCGCCGACCGCGGACTCGCCGGAGCCGAGCAGACCGAGGCCCGCGTACTGCTCCAGCTTCGCGCGGGAGTCGGCGATGTCCAGGTTCCGCATCGTGAGCTGGCCGATCCGGTCGACCGGGCCGAACGCCGAGTCCTCGGTCCGCTCCATGGAGAGCTTGTCCGGGTGGTAGCTGAACGCCGGGCCCGAGGTGTCGAGGATCGAGTAGTCCTCGCCGCGCCGCAGCCGCAGGGTGACCTCGCCGGTGACGGCGGCGCCGACCCAGCGCTGCAGCGACTCCCGGATCATCAGGGCCTGCGGGTCCAGCCAGCGGCCCTCGTACATGAGGCGGCCGAGACGCCGGCCCTCGGAGTGGTACTGGGCGAGGGTGTCCTCGTTGTGGATCGCGTTGACCAGGCGCTCGTACGCGGCGTGCAGCAGGGCCATGCCCGGCGCCTCGTAGATACCGCGGCTCTTGGCCTCGATGATCCGGTTCTCGATCTGGTCGGACATGCCGAGGCCGTGCCGACCGCCGATCGCGTTGGCCTCCATCACCAGGTCGACGGCGGAGGCGAACTCCTTGCCGTTGATGGTGACCGGGCGGCCCTGGTCGAAGCCGATGGTGACGTCCTCGGTGGGGATCTCCACGGAGGGGTCCCAGAACTTGACGCCCATGATCGGCTCGACGGTCTCCAGCGAGACGTCCAGGTGCTCCAGCGTCTTCGCCTCGTGGGTGGCGCCCCAGATGTTGGCGTCGGTCGAGTACGCCTTCTCCGTGCTGTCCCGGTAGGGCAGGTCATGCGCGACCAGCCACTCCGACATCTCCTTGCGGCCACCGAGCTCGGCCACGAAGCCCGCGTCGAGCCACGGCTTGTAGATCCGCAGGTTCGGGTTGGCCAGGAGGCCGTAGCGGTAGAACCGCTCGATGTCGTTGCCCTTGTACGTCGAGCCGTCGCCCCAGATCTGGACGTTGTCCTCGAGCATCGCGCGGACCAGGAGCGTGCCGGTGACGGCGCGGCCCAGCGGGGTGGTGTTGAAGTACGCGCGACCGCCCGAGCGGATGTGGAACGCGCCGCAGGTGAGCGCCGCGAGCCCCTCCTCGACGAGCGCCTCGCGGCAGTCGACCAGGCGGGCGATCTCGGCACCGTACGCCTGCGCACGACCGGGGACCGACTCGATGTCGGGCTCGTCGTACTGGCCGATGTTCGCCGTGTAGGTGCAGGGGACGGCGCCCTTGTCACGCATCCACGCGACCGCGACAGAGGTGTCGAGGCCACCCGAGAAGGCGATGCCGACGCGCTCGCCGACGGGGAGAGAGGTGAGGACCTTGGACATAGGAAGAGTATGCATCATCACGCATGATCATGCAAAGGGGTTGCATGCCCATGCGGGAAGTGATGTGCGTCCCACCCTCAGAAGCAGGCCCAGGCCAGGCCCAGACCAGGCCCAGGCCCGGGCCCAGAAAGGCGCTCACTCCCCCACGGTCGCCTCACTCCCCCTCGGTCGCCTCGGTCGCCTCGGTCGCCTCGTCCGGCGCCTTCTTCTTGCGGACCAGCACCAGAACCACACCGCCCACCACGACCAGCAGCACCGCGACCCCCACGATCGTCGGCGTCGCGTTCGACGCGCCCGTCTCGGCCAGGTCCGTGCCGTTCGCGCCCTCCGCGCCCGTGCCGCCCACCGACGCCGGGCTCGGCTGCGTCGTCGTCTGCGTGGTCAGTCCGCCGCCCGAGGCGACCGCCGCCGCGACCGTGCGGCAGTCGAGGACCCCGCGCAGCCGCTTCTCGAAGCCGTGCGGTCCCGTGATCGTGAAGTCGTACGCCTGGTCCTCCTGCAGCGGTATCGTCACCGTCCGCGAGGCCCCCGCCGGGATCGTGTACCGGGTCTCCATCAGCGTGAACGTGAAGGGCTCGTCCCCCTTGTTCACCGCGGTGATGTCCACGCCGCTCTTCGCGCAGTTCTTCCGCGCCGACAGCGCGGGCACGGCGCCCTTCTTCGCCCAGACCGCCGACGCGGTCGCGGACACCGTCGACTCGCTGGAGCCCGCGAGGATCTGCGTCTGACTGCGCGTCTCGGAGGTGAAGGCACGCCCGACGGGCACGGTCGTCGAGGCCTGCACGGTCAGCTCCGCCGAACCCGCCGCGGCGTCCTTGGGCACGTCGAAGAAGAGCCGGCTGCCGTCGCTCGCCGAGGTGACCGGCCTGCCGTTCTTGTCGACGACCGTCACTCCGTCCGCGGCCGCTTCGGCGGGTGGCGTCACCGTCACCGCGTCCGCGTTCGTGTGCACGGTGACCGGGCCGATCCGCTCCCCCTGCCGCCCCGAGACCGCCCGCGGGGTCAGCGTCAACGAGGCGCCCGGCTCGGCGAGTTCACGGGCACTCTTGTGCAGGTAGTCCGCGAGCTTCTCGGCGGCGGGGCTGACCGCGTCGACGTCGGCCTGGTCCGAGTAGCGCCAGATGGCCACCTGGGTGCCGGCCGCGGCGTCCTGCTCGGTGAGGCTCCCGGCACCGGCCTTGCGGGCGAGGTCCGCGAGGTCGTTGACCTGGGGGTAGGAGTTCTGCAGGATCCAGCGGATCTTCCCCGCGTCCCCGTTCCCGCTCAGTGACGTGCCGCTCCAGGGCGTCTCCTGGTAACGGGCGTCCGTCTGGGTCGGGTTGTGCAGGTCGATGCAGTACGTCTGCAGCATCCCGCCGCCCTCGACGGTCATCCGGAACAGGCCCGCGGAGACCGTCTCGTCGCGCCCGCCGTCATGGATCACGGCCGCCCCGTACGTCTCGAGGCCACCGATCGTGGCGCTCGCGCCGCCCTGCTCCTTGAAACCGTCGTCCGCGAAGGCCGTCCCGGTGCCGGATATCGCCCCGGTCACCACGAGCCCCGACACCAGCGTCGCCGCGGCGACGCGAGCGGCGCCCCGGCCGCGGCGCGTGCCTCGTGCGCACACCGAAGACACGGCCCGCGAGAACACAGAAAACACGTCATTCCCCTTCAGGCGGGACGTGGTGCACGTGGGGGTGTGTCCCGCCGCAGAATCGATGCGCATGCGAAGCGAATGCGAACCGGAGCGAACCAGAGCGAACCAGAGCGATCAGGAGCAACCAGAGCGATCCGGCTGGATCCGGCTGGATCCGGTTGACCTCTGAAGCCCCGTCAACCTCACGAAGCCCCCGAAGCCCTTTGAGCTACGCCCGGCATCCTAAGTAGGCGACTTGTCAGGAACCCCTGAGGTGTCGCCCGGGGCCCGATCCGACTCGCAATCGTTATCGCCAATCCCGGCGACACCAGCGGCACCGCCGACGCTGCCGACACCGCCGACACCGCCGACACCGCCGACACCGCCGACACCGCCGACGAACTGGGCTGCTCGTCGATCCATCACGGCCACTCACCCCCACACTCACCCCACGGGCTCCGGCTCCGGCTGGGGCTCCGGCTGTGGCTGCGGCTCGATCTCGAACGACGGCTCGTCCCTTGCCTGTTGAGCTTCCGGAGCGGTGCCCGTCCGCCTCGTCGCACGGCGGAACGCCGACGTACCGCGCGACAGATCGTGCCCGACCGCCGTCGCCGTGATGTCCGCCGACGTCCAGTGCTGCCCTCCCCTCTCCTCGTCGCGCACCTTCAACCGGCCCTGCACGATCACCGGTTCACCGATCGACACCGAGCCCTGCACGTTGGCCCCGAGCGGCCCCCTGGCCCACACCGTGAAGAAGTTCGTGTGCCCGTCCACCCACGCGTTCTGCACCGGATCGAAGCGGCGCGGCGTCACCGCGAGTCGGAACCGTGCCACCGGCCCCGTCGGCAGCTCCCGGTACACCGGTGTCGTCGCGACGTTCCCCACCACCGTCAACAGCGTCTCGTTCATGTCGTACGTCCCTCCCCGTCCACGCCCGTCCACATCGCGGCCCGAGCCCTCCCCGAGCCGCGATCCCCAGACTGCCCCCGCGCCGCGAACCCCGCCGACGCCTGTGTCCTACCGGCCGGTTGTGGAAAACCCGGCCACCCGTACGTACTGCTCCCGCACCTCCCGGTACCGCAGCAGCTCCGCCGCGACCGGGTCGAGCACCCGCGCCCTGCCGCAGGCCGCGGCCGCGTCCCGCAGGCGCCGTTCCGCGTCCTGGCCGTACCGCCGCGCGGGCCCCTTCGCCGCCATCCGGCACGCCCACTCCACGCACGGACCGCCCACGATCCCGGCCAGCATCATCAGCACCGGCACTCCGAGATTGGGCGAGCAGACACCGACGATCTGCCCCAACAGCCACAGCCCGCCCAGGATTTGAAGGACCGTCATGGAGGCCTGAACAAGCACGGCGAGCGGCCACCACCCGGGCCGCGGCGGACGCGTCCCGCTCGCGTTCCCGCTCCCGTTCCCGCTCCCGCTCCCGCTCCCGCTCCCGATTCCGTTCCCGATTCCGTTCCCGCTGCCCCTCCCGTACGCGCCCGCGGCCCCACCCCTCGGTACGTCACACCCGGCGGCACTCACCGCCAACTCGTCGAGCGCCTCCGGCAGTCCCTCGGCGCCCCGCGTCGCCGCCTCCCGCACGGCCTGCCCCCACGCGGCCGGAAGGCCGGTCGCGGCGGCGTCGCCCACGGCCCGCACCGCGTGTTCGACGCGCTGGCGCGCCGTGGCCTCCTCCTCGGCGGGTGCCGAGGGGGCGGCGGCCGGTGAAGCGAGGGCGCGCTGGGCCTCGTACCACCGCCAGAGCCTGAGCCAGGGTGTGCCGCACGCCTTGTTGGCGCCGCGCGCCCAGGCGCGTTCGGCCGCCTGGCCTGCGGCGGCGGCGCCCACCGCGTCGGCGAGCCGGTCGGTGAACTCCTCGCGGGCGGCCTCGCTGAGCCCGATCTGCCGCCCGGCCGCGTACACCGGGCGCAGCCGGTCGGCAGCGGCGTCGACGTCGGCGGCGATGCGCCGGGCGGCGGCCCGCCGCTCGCCGACGAACTGGTCGAGCGCGTCGCGCAGTTCACCCACGCCCTCGCCCGTCAGTGCGGACAGCGGCAGCACGGTGGCGCCGGGTTCGCCGTGCTCGCCGAGGGCGATGCCGTCCTCGTCGAGGAGTCGGCGCAGGTCGTCGAGCACCTGCTCGGCGCTGTCGCCGGGCAGCCGGTCGATCTGGTTGAGCACCACGAACATCACTTCCGCGTGCCCGGCCATGGGCCGCAGGTAGCGCTCGTGGAGCATGGCGTCGGCGTACTTCTCGGGGTCGACGACCCAGATGACGGCGTCCACCAGGGCCAGGATCCGGTCGACCTGCGCGCGGTGCTCGGGTGCGGCCGAGTCGTGGTCGGGCAGGTCGACGAGGACGAGCCCCTCCAGGCTGCCGTCGGTCTGCTGCAGGGGCCTGCGCCGCGAACGGCCCAGGATCTCAAGGCGGTCGAGCAGCCCCGCCGCGCCGTCCGTCCAACTGCACGCGATCGGCGACGAGGTGGTCGGCCGGCGCAGCCCGGTCTCCGAAAGCGGCACCCCGGCAAGGGAGTTGAAAAGCGTCGACTTGCCGCTGCCGGTCGCCCCCGCGACGGCCACGACGGTGTGCCGCGCGGAGAGCCGTCGCCGGGCCGCGGCCTCGTCGAGCACGCGCCCGGCCTCGGCGAGCGTCGCCCCGTCGAGCCGCGTACGCGAGAGCCCGACGAGTTCGCGCAGCGCGTCGAGCCGCTGCTTGAGTCCTCCGTCGTACGTTCCCGAATCCGTCGGCGTCTGCAACGCCTGCAGCCCCTGCGGCGTCTCGGTGTCCGAACGCCCCTCGGCGCGACGCGCGATGAGCCCGTCGCCCCAGGTCTCGGTCCCGATCCCGGTGCCTTCGGTGTCGTCGGTGTGATCCGTGACGGCGGTCACCGCCCTCACCTCTCCTTCTGCAGCAGCGACAGGGCCGCGATCAGTTCGGCCTGGGGTTCGGGGCCGACGCCGAGGGCGTCCAGCGGCGCGAGCCGGCGTTCGCGCTCCGCGCCGAGCACGGTGTCCAGGTACTCGCTCAACAGTCGCCCGCCGCGGTCGCGCAGGCGCAGGGCGCCCTGGGCGCCGATCCGTTCGGCGAGGTTCTCGCCCGCGGCCCTGGCGCGCTTCCCGCCGAGCAGGGCGGTGGCGACGAGCGCGGCGACGATCTCGGGGTCGGGCGGCGCGGAGCCCTGCGCGTCGCCGACGGCCCGCACCTCCTCCTCGGCGTACTCCTCGACGACGCGCCGCCATCTGCGTACGGCCATCCCGACGCGATGCTCGGCGCTCTCCAACTGCGGGTCGCGCGCGCCCAGTTCCGTGGCGCCGCCTCCCGGCTCACGCCGCCAGGCCTCGTCGATCCGCTCGTCGGCGGCGGTGACGGCACACACCAGCAAGGCACCCAGGCTCTCGACGAGCGAGTCGAGGAGCTCCCCCGCGGTGCAGTCCACCGGATAGCTGCGCCACCGCTTCAGCGCCCCTCCGGACAGCACCCCACCGGCCTGCAACCGAGTGCGTACGCGCGCGTGCTCGCTCTCGTACGCGTCCTCGACGGCGGCAGTGAGCCGGACCGTGGCGGCGTACTGGGCGGCGACGGCCGAGGCCAGCTCCGGCATCCGTACGCGCAACGAGTCGAGGACACCACGCGCGGTGCGGGTCACCGCGAGGGCGCGGGCGTCGGGGTCCTGGGCGCGATGGGTGAGCCAGGCGCGCAACGGCGCGACGGCGGTCGCCGGCAGCAGCCCGCCGTTGCCCGTCGACTCGGGCAGCTCGGGCACGGTGAACCGGGGCACCTCGCCGAGCCCCGCCTTGGCGAGCAGCGCGCCGTACTGCCGCGACACCTCGGCCACGACCTGATGGGGCACCCGGTCGAGCACGGTCACCAGCGAGGCGTCGTGCTCCTTGGCGGTACGCAGCAGGTGCCACGGCACCGCATCGGCGTAACGGGATGCGGTCGTGACCATGATCCACACGTCGGCGGCGCTGATCAGCCGGGCGGCGAGCAGCCGGTTCTCGGCGACGAGCGAGTCGACGTCCGGTGCGTCGAGGAGCGCGAGCCCGCGCGGCAGGGTCCCCGCGGTCTCCACCCGCAGCACCCGCTCCCCGTCCTCGAGCAGCGGCGCGAGCGACTCATCCTCGTCCACGTCGTCATCGGCCCCCGCCTCCGCCTGCCGGGGCACCCACACGCGCGTGAGGTCGGGCAGCACGCGCATCCCGGAGAACCAGTGGTGGTCGTCCGGATGGCAGACGAGCACGGGCGTCCGGGTGGTCGGCCGCAGCACGCCCGCCTCGCTCACCACGCGCCCCACGAGCGAGTTCACCAGGGTCGACTTGCCCGCCCCGGTGGACCCGCCGACCACGGCGAGCAGCGGTGCTTCGGGCGCCCGCAGCCGGGGCACCAAATAGTCGTCGAGCTGTGCGAGCAACTCACTGCGGTTGGCACGCGCGCGTGGCGCCCCCGCGAGAGGGAGCGGAAAGCGCGCGGCGGCGACACGGTCGCGCAGCGCGGTAAGTGCGTCGAGCAGCTGAGGCCGTACGTCCAAGGTCACCACATGCGAAGAATGCCCAATTTTGGCGGCATTCTGAAGCATATGACCGCCTCTGCGCGCCGATAAGACACCAGTCGGCAGGCGCGGCCCCCACCGCGACCCCACTACGCCCCTCGCCGGGCACCCAAGGAGACACCCGCCGAGCCACCCAACGAGACACCTGACAAGTCATCCGACAAGACACCCGACGAGAGATCAGACGAGAGATCCGGCAAGACACCCGACAGGACGCTCGACAAGGACCACCAAGACACCGACAAGGCGGCTGATACCGCACAGGAAGCACACAGCGGGACGGAAGGGGAGGCAGGGGGCGCAGGCATAACGAGTGCACAACACCAGAGGCGTGAGACGTCAAAAGCGCTGCGCGATTCGTACCCACCTGCGATTATCAATTCCGCTTCACTGAACCTCCACATAGAGCCACGGAGGCGAAACGGAGGCGAAGCAACAAGGACCGGGACCCGGGAGCCCTATCCTTGTCCCCGGCAAGGTCACGGATCTCCCCCACGTCCGTCCGTCCGAGCCGCCGGCCACACACCGGCCCCCGTAGCTCAGTGGATAGAGCAGGCGCCTTCTAAGCGCTTGGCCGCAGGTTCGAGTCCTGCCGGGGGCGCCCCGCATCGGCCTCGCTTCGGCGGGGCCTTTTTGCTGGTCGGGGGTCTATCCGGGCCGGGTGGCACGCAGGAGCCCGGCACTCATGGGCGACCCCCGACGAGCGTCACGTGCGCATCCATACCCGCCGGTGCCGAGCAACCTGGTAGATCTGCGCTACCTGTTCAGGAGCGAAGGCCCCGGTAAGCGGCCCGAGCGCGGACACCTGTCGTTCCTCGTAGATGCGGACGGTGTACTGCGTGGCAGCGCGGTCGACGGAGGCGACATCCACGAAGACGAGGACCGGTTCGACAGGCACCGGGAACCCGCAGTACCGCTCCAAGACCGCACGTACGGCACCGGCTTCTGCCTTGGCCGCGACCGCATACGGGTACGGCTTCCCATGGTTGACCTTCGCCATGGTGTCGCCGACCCACACCGAGGCTCCGGGATGGCGCTTGGAGTTGACGTTGAACACGCCACCGGCGCCGATGAGCAGGTGGTCGATGTCCCCGCCTTTGCCGTTCGGCAGTCCGTGCAGGACGTGCCATCCCTGGCTTCGGAGGCGTTCCAGCTCGCGGCCTACGCGACGTTCGCCGACGAGACCGGAGTAGTAAGGGTCCCAGTCAGTGGACTGCCGTCGCACCTTGGACCAGAGCCGCGCCATCGCGGACGGCCCACGCACGGCAGTAGCTTCGATCAGTCCAGCACCAGGGGGATTCCGAGCCAGGTCGTCGGCGACGGTGAGCCGTGGCAGTTTCGGTGAATGCGGAGTCGGCTGTGGGTGAGAAGAAGCGGGGCGAGGTCCTGGCTTCGGGGGCTTTGAGGCAGTCGTATCCGCATTGGGCCGGGAACCAGGGCGCGCAGACGGCGAGCGTACTGTCATGGAGTCCCCGAGGTGCTGTCGCAGCAGTGCCAGGGCTTCATGCCGGTACGTCTGAACCTTGATGGTGACTTCCTTGGTCAGCCGATCCGCCCAAGCAACCGAGGTGCCATCGGGCAGATTGACGTAGAGCCGATCCCGCCCGTGTCGTTTCCACGGCCTCACCGTCAACTCGCTCATGAGCCCGCCCCCAGCTCGTCACCCGAGACCATGGGAACAGCCGACCGGCCCCTGAGCAAGAGTGCCGATCAGCCGGTTCCACCGACCTCGAGATGCAACTACCTTTGGTCCGTGAGTGGCAGAAGTGCACGGCTCAAGACAAGCGTGGGGTTCATCGCATGGTGGGCTTTGGCAACTCTGTGCTTCTGGCTCCTCGGCAAGGTCACCGACGATGGCGCGAGTTGGCCCATGTGCGCGGGGATGGCTGCGTTCATCATCGCGGCCAAGGAGCTGTCGGAACGCCGGCATCGTCGTCGGCGTCCTCAGTAGTTCCCACCGGGCCCCGGCTGTACAGCAGAGAAGTACCGCAACCACAGCGATCAGGCTCGATCAGGCTCGCTTGAGACGACATTCGCAGAAGGCCGTATCGCGGCCGGTACGGCTGTAGATGACCGCTCCGCATGGGCCGCGGATCAGAAGGGTCGTCGTTCTCCGTGGGCGTCGAGCGCATCGGTGTAGCGCCGTAGCTTCGCCCCTAGTTCCTCCTGGAGGAGGCTTGCCGCCTGGCGGGCCTCCTCCAGGTCGCCGGCCGCGCAGAGTTCGGCGAGCTCGGCGACGTCCGCGGAGAGGATGCTGAGAGCGTCACCCTGGACCAGGACTCCGGGAAAGTGACGGCCAGGTAGACGCACCACGGCGTCGTTGCCAGCATCGGTGAACAGCTCGGCTACTACCCGCTCCATTGGGACTCTCCGTCGCAGTTTCCTTCTGGTTCACCGACGCCGACAGCAACGCTCGCTGGCGCCGGCTCACCTAGTGAACACTTGCAACTCGGCGCCTTTACCACGATGGCCGCAGTCGTCTTCATTTGGTGGGAGCGGAGGCAACGCCGTACCGGGCGCGGCCTGATCGCCCGCCACCTGACATCCGCGGCAGCGAACAGCGATGGCTCCGGTCGACCGCAGGGGGCTGTGCAGTCGTCGCAACCGCCGGGCGGACCAGAAAGCAAGCGCACATTCAGACGGTGCCGGTGCCGTTGCCGGTGCCGTTGCCGTTGCCGGTGCCGGTGCCGTTGCCGTTGCCGGTGCCGGTGCCGAACAGGTCTGTCTCGACGTCGCTACGGGTTCGCTCGCCCGCCCAGAAGTCCGCGTCCGAGGCGGACCCGCCCGGCGGGCGACCCCAGCAGCCGTCCAAGGCGCGGGAGTTAGGCCACCGCGTGTCGCATGATCGGGATTGCTGTCTCTTCCGTTGTGTCCGGGGGGACGACGAGGAGGTCCCAGCGGCCGTGGCCCGCTGCGACCAGGACGACGGTGTGCGTGGTGCCGGGTGCCAGGCGGCGGTGCAGGCTGACGACCTGGCCGGCTACGAGCATGCGGCCCGGTGTCGGTGACCACATCGCCCCGTTGAGCAGGACGCTGGTGATGTGGCCCCAGGTGCGGGGCAACCCGCCGAGTAGGGTGGGGAGTTCGGCGAGCAGGTCGTACGAGCGCGGCCACCAGGCTCCGTCGATGGCTCGGGGTACCCCGGCGTGGGGTGCGAGGCCCAGCCGGAGGAGGGGCAGGGAGGGTAGCGGGGGGTGCGGTGCGAGCGTCATGATGTGCGGCTCCTGCCGACTGCCTTGCGTGGATGGTGCGTTGGAGCGTGCCTGTGTGTCAGGCGCGGTGTGCCTCCAGGCGGGATCGGGTCGGCCAGCGCACGTCGTGGACCCAGCCGAGGCGTTCGAAGAGGCGGATGACGGCGGCCGACGGGTCGAGTTGGCCGCGCTCGACGCCGTGCCGGGCGCTGGTGGGGTCGGCGTGGTGGAGGTTGTGCCAGCTCTCGCCGAAGGAGAGCAGGGCGAGCGGCCACAGGTTGGTGGCCCGGTCGTGGCGCCGGGTGCGGAAGGGGCGCGCGCCGATCACGTGGCACAGCGAGTTGACGCTCCACGTGACGTGGTGAAGGAGGGCTATGCGGACAAGTCCCGCCCAGAGCAAGGCTGTTGTCGCGTGCAGCCAGGTGCCGCCGATCGCCCAGCCGAGGCCGAACGGCAGGGCCAGGGTGAGCAGGCACAGCGCCGGGAAGGCGCGGGAGACCGCGCGGATGTCGCGGTCGGCCAGCAGGTCGGGCGCGTAACGCTCGGGCGGCGTGGGGTCGTTGCGGAAGAGCCAGCCGACGTGCGCGTGCAGCAGGCCGCGCAACTGGCCGCGCAGATGCGTTCCGTAGCGGTACGGGGAGTGCGGGTCGCCGGGGCGGTCGGTGAACGCGTGGTGGCGGCGGTGCGTGGCGACCCAGTCCACGACGTCACCCTGGAAGCTCATCGACCCGGCCACCGCGAGGGCGATGCGCACCGGTCGCACGGCCCGGTAGCCGCCGTGCGTGAGACCGCGGTGGAAGCCGACCGTGACACCGAGGCCCGTGATCACGTACAGGGCGAGACCGAGCACGATGTCCGCGGGATGGATCAGACGCCCCCACAGCAGCCAGCCGCCGACGCCGAGCGCCACGAACGGCAGCACGACGATCAGCGCCGTCACCGTCACGTACAGGCGGCCCCCTTCGGCGCGCGGCGGCGGTGAACTCTCCTGCGGGAACGGCGAGTTGCCGTCGTAGGAATCCGGCCGACGGGCTTCGGTCGTGCGGGTGGTGGACGTCAGGGACATGCGGCGGACTCCTCGGCCTCGTTGCGGATGGCGCGGCCGGGGTCGGGGGCTGGCCCTATGGGGACGGCGAGGGGGAAGTGCTCCATGTGGTCGGGCACCGGCAGATGAACGTCCTCGCCACCTTCACCGTACTCCTGTCGGGCGGAGACGGAGACGGAGACGGAGAGGGGGACGGAGGCGGAGAGGGGGGACGGGGACTGAGAAGGGGAGCGGGACCGGGCCGGGACCGAGACGGGCGTGGAACGTGCGCGACGTACGCTGGAAGCACCGGGTGCTCCTCGTACGTCGACTCCGTTCGGCGTCGCTTCCGGTGCGCCACTACACCGGGTCCTGCCGTTCCCATGGCGGCCCGAAGAAGGGCTTGCGTCATGAACGCAGCCGCCGGATCGCCCAGTTCCTATGCATCGCCCAGTTCCTATGCATCGCCCAGTTCGTATGGATCGCCCAGTTCCTATCCGCCCGCCCGGATCACCCTGCGGCCTCCGACCTTTCCGCCGGGGCCGGTGTGCGGCGCGTGGTGGCCCCGTACCGATGACCTGGCCGCCGAACTGGCCGCGCTCACCGACGTGTTCGACGCGTCCCGCGGTCTCGTCACGCGGATCGCGTCCCACCACGGCAGTTGGGCGCGCGAACCGCGCACGCTGCCCGTGACGGGGCACACGGTGACGGCCAGTTGGTACGCGTCCGGGCTCGACCCGCACACCATCCGGCTCTTCTCCTACGGTGCTGGCCGCTGGGACCTGCTCGTCGTCCCGCCGCGCAGCGAGGCCGACGCGGCCGCCCGGCTGATGACCGCGGCGGCCGACCCCGCCCTCCGCCTCACCGGAACCGCCCTGATGGCGACCGAGGATCCGTCCGGATAACCCCGGCGCCGGGCCCGCCGCCGAACACGGCCGCAGGAGTACCGTGGAAGGTACCAAGGGCATTTCGTACTCCGGCATCCACGCGGGTCTCGTCCTCGGTGAGCGACAACATCGTGGCGGCCGTCGTGCCGCTCCGAAGACGGGTTCGCATCATGATCGCGATCACCACGTCCACCGCGTCCCTCCCGTCAGTCCCATCCCTCCCGTCAGTCCCACCCCTCACGTCCGTCCCGCCTGCCTCTTCCGTCCCGTCCGTTCCCTCCCTCTCCTCCGTCCCTTCCGTCCCTTCCGTCCCCTCCGCCCGCGCCGTCCCTCCCCCGTCGTCCGCCGCCCGCGTGGCCCTGAAGTCCCCGACGGGGAAAGGTCTGCTCGACGGCGCCTGGTGGCCCCGTTCGCGCGACCTGGCCGTCGAACTGCCCGCCCTGGCGGACGTACTCGGGCCGCTGTGGGGCCGTATCACCCGCGTCGCCGTCAATCCGATGCACTGGCCCGTCGTGCCGCGCAAGGTGACCGTCCACGACCATGTGATGAAGGTCGGCTGGTTCACTCCCGAACTCGACCCGCACAAGCTGCTGTTGCTGTCCTACGGTGCCGGTCGCTGGGACCTGCTCGTGATCCCGCCCGAGACGGATGACGCGAGCGCGGCCCGGCTCATGAGCGCCGCCTGCGATCCGGACGGGCCACCGCTGACCGCCACCGCCCTCATCGCCGCCGAGACCGCGCGCCACCACGACAGCGGGCACGGCCACGACAGCACGCACGGCCACGACAGCGCACAGGGCCACGACAGCGCCGTCGGCGACCGGCCGCAGAACGCCGAGGAGTCGTGGGAGTACGAGGGCGGGGCGACCTCCACCCACGCCGTCCCCATGGCCCCGGTGCGGTGATCGTCATGGACGCCGCGCTCACCGCAGCCGCCTTCCTGCTCCTGATCACCGTCGCCGCGTACGTGATCCACCGCCTCAACACCCAGCACGCCGAGAGGATCGCCTTGCGTACCTACAGTCCCGAGCCGGCCGACGGCGGCCCGCCGCCTGCCCCGCCGACCCCGTCTGCCCCGTCCATCCCGCCCCTCCCGTCCACCCCGCCTGCCGTACCGGCCGTACCGGCCGGGCGGCACGACCACCGTGACGGAGGGCGCGGCCGGTTCCCGGCGCGGCGCCGGCGTGACCGCACCACGCACAAACAACAGGCCCGCTGAGCCGGGCCGCGTCACCAGCGAGGAGTCCGGATGGCCGAGGTGTATCTGCGCAGGCTCACCCGGTGGCAGGCCGAGCAGCAGCGCGAGGCCGTCGCCGACGTGTACGTGACCGCGTACCGCGGCGCCGCCGGGGCCGAGTACCGGGACCGCACCGGATTCCTGCGCGTCTTCGAGCAGAACGTGCGGCACGAGGGGTTCGACATGGCCGTCGCCGATGCGATCGGGCTCGTGGGCTGCGCGTACGGATACCGCCTTGAGCGCGACGGCGCCTGGTGGTCCGACTTCCCGGTCGAGGTGACACCGGCGACCGAGGAACTCACCGCGTCCGGGCGGGTGTTCGCGCTCACCGAGCTGATGGTGCGGCCCGCGTACCGCCGTCGCGGTGTCGCGACCCGCCTCGGGGAGCTGCTGCTCGCCCGCCTCCCCCAGGACCTGGTGGTGGCCGGCGTCGACCGGGACAGGACCGGGGCCGGGGCCGGGATCGCCGAACTGCTCCGCGCCTGGGGCTGGAAGGAACTGCCCGCGGCGGGGCCCGATGCCGAGGCGTCGCGCCTCGAGGTGTGGGCTCGCTGGCCCGTGCGGTGACGCACCCCCCGCGCAGCCTTCCGCCGAGCTCCCCTAGCCCCCTCCCATAGCCCCCTCCCCCGGCCCCCCTCCCATAGCCCCCTCCCCCAGCCCCCTCTAGTAGCCCCTCTGGCCCCCGAACATCTGAGCCCCTCGCAGAAGTTGTGTCGTAACCCTGGGCATCTCCCTTACCTGTTGGTAACTTCCGGCTGGCTACTTGCCGGTAGCCCAGCAGTGATCCCCGTGATCCATTCACGAGCCGAGGGAGTCATGCACCAATCCACCATCCGGCAGTTGACCGGCGCGGCGCTCGCCGCCCTGGTCCTCAGCGCCGTCCCCGCCGCGCACGCGTCCGCCGCAACGCCCGCGCCCACGACCACGGCCACGGCCACGGCCACGGCTACGGCGACACCCGCACAGGGTTCGGCGGCCTCCACCGACAGCTTCTATACGTACGACGGCAGCAGACCCCTGTCCTCGTACGCGCCCGGCGACGTGCTCAAGACCCGGACCCTGCCGTACCACGTCGTCGGCATCCCGACGCCGGTGACGGCGATCCAGCTGCTGTACCGCACCACCGACGCCCAGGGGCGACCGAGTGCCGGTGTGACCACCGTGGTGCGCAGCGCGAGCGGCGACGGCAGCAAGGCCATCTCGTACCAGTCGGCCTACGACTCCCTCGACCCCGAGCACGGACCGTCCCGCGCGATCGCGGGCGGCGTCAGCCTCGGCACGCTGCTGCCGAACGCCGAGTCCCTCGTCCTGGTGCCGTTCCTGGCCCAGGGTTACGACGTCATCGTCCCGGACACCGAGGGGCAGACCGCCGACTTCGCGGCCGGGCCCGAGTACGGGACGACCACGCTCGACTCCCTGCGGGCCGCCAGCAGCTCCGGGGCGACCGGGATGAACGCCGACACCCGCTTCGGGCTGCTCGGTTACTCCGGCGGGGCCATCGCCACGCACTGGGCGTCCGTGCTCGCGCCGAGCTACGCGCCGGACGTCAACCGGCGCCTCGTGGGCTTCGCCGAGGGCGGGCTGCTCGTCGCACCCGCGCACAACCTCAAGTACGTGGACGGCAGTTCGGTCTGGGCCGGTGTCGCGCCGATGGCGCTCATCGGGGCGGCCCGCGCGTACGACATCGACCTGCGCAAGTACATGAGCGACTACGGCCGCCAGGTGTACGACAAGCTGGAGCACGCCTCGATCGCCAACGCGCTCGGGCAGTACCCGGGCCTGACGTGGAAGAAGATCGCGCAGCCGAAGTACGCGAACCCGAACTCGGTGCCCGAGTTCGTCGAGGCGGTGAACAAGCTCAACCTCGGTTCGGCGGCCACCCCGACCGTCCCGGGCCTCATCGCGCAGGGCAACGGCGGCATCTTCGAGGGCACCACCAGCAACCTCCCCGGCATCGGCACGGGCGACGGCGTCATGGTCGCGGGCGACGTGCGGTCCCTCGCGCGGCAGTACTGCGCGACGGGCAACACCTCGATCAAGTACCAGCAGTACGACGCACTCAGCCACGTCGGCGCCTTCGTGCCGTGGGCGCCCGTCGCGCTGGTCTGGCTGAACGACCGCTTCGCGGGCAAGGCCGCGCCGTCGAGCTGCGGCCGCATCCCGGCGGGCAACTCCCTGGCCCCGGAGAAGCCGGTACCGGCGAGCTGAGTCCGGCGGAACGGGGGCTCGACCCGGCTCCCGTTCCGCTGGATGGTGTGGGGTGCGGGCGGCGGCGCCCAGGAGTGCCGCCGCCGCATCTCCGCCGAGGAGGCCGTCATGGCCAGTAAGAAGAAGCAGGGCGGGCTGCAGGGGCAGCCCGAAAACCCTTATCTCCAGGGGCTGTTCGCGCCCGTCACCGAAGAGGTCACCGCCCACGAACTGACCGTGAGCGGACACCTTCCCGAGGGGCTCGACGGGAGGTACCTGCGCAACGGGCCCAATCCCCTGAACCTCGACGACCCGGCGGCCTACCACTGGTTCAACGGGCCCGGCATGGTGCACGGCGTGCGGCTGCGCGACGGGCGGGCCGAGTGGTACCGCAACCGGTGGGTGCGCAACGACGCGACCGCCGCCCTGCTGGGCGACAAGCCCGTGCACGGACCCCGGCACCTCGACATCGACTTCGCGCCGAACACGCACATCCTGAACTACGCGGGCCGCTACCTCGCCACCGTGGAGGGCGGCTCGCTGCCGTACGAGCTCGACGGCGACCTCGCCACCATCGGACCGTACGACTTCCAGGGCACGCTGCCGGGCGGATTCGCCGCGCACACCACGCTCGACCCGGTCGGCGGGGAACTGCACGCGGTGGCGTACTGCTGGGCGTACCCGTACGTGCAGTACGTGGTGGTGGGCACGGACGGACGGGTCCGCAAGACGGTGGACGTGCCCGTGGACGGGCGGCCGATGATGCACGACTTCTCGCTGACCGCCTCGTACGTCCTCCTCTACGACCTGCCCGTCGTGTTCAACGCGGACGTCGCCACCTCTCCGTCCTCGCTGCCGTACGTGTGGGACCCCGAGCGGACACCGCGGCTCGGGGTGCTGCCGCGGGACGGCGGGGCCGAGGACGTGCGGTGGCTGGAGGTCGATCCGTGCTTCGTCTTCCATCCCATGAACGCGTACGAGGAGGACGGGGGCGGCGTCATCACCGTCCATCTGGTGCGCTACGACCGGCTGTTCGCGACGCGCGACAGTCACGGCCCGGACGAGACGCCGCCGCGACTGGTGCGCTGGACCGTCGATCTCGCCGCCGGGACGGTGCGCGAGGACGGCATCGACGAGCGGGCCGTGGAGTTCCCGCGGATCGATCCGCGCCGCGAGACCGGGGCGCACCGGTACGGCTACGGGGTCCTCGAGCCGGACGGCGGCTACGCCGGTGACCGGGCGAAGCGGCATCTCCTCTCACCGACGTCCCCCGCGCCCGAGCTGGCCCAGGTCGGCGTCGGCATCGTCAAGTTCGACCTGGAGCGGGGCGGCAGCGAGGTACACCGGTTCCATCCCGAAGGGGACGTCGGCGAGGGCGTGTTCGTGCCGCGGGCGGGCGGGACCGGCGAGGACGACGGCTGGGTGCTGTCGTACGTCTTCGATCCCGGCCGGGGTGCCACCGATCTCGTGGTCCTTGCCGCGCAGGACCTCGGCGGCGAGCCCGTGGCCCGGGTGCACCTGCCGGTCCGGGTGCCGGTGGGGTTCCACGGGAACTGGGTCCCCGATCACTCGGCCTGACCGGACCGGGCAGACTCAGCGGGCTCAGCGGGCTCAGCGGGCTCAGCGGGCTGATGAACCCTGTCGCGCATCAGGCGGGGCAGCGCCAGGCCCGTCAGGACCAGGGCAACACCCACGAGGCGTACGGGAGTTGGCCAGGCGCGCTCCGATACGGCGTCGAGGACGACCGCCGAGAGGACCTGGCCGCCGATCACCAGGAGGGAGGCGTTCATGGCGCCGAGGCGCGGGAAGACATGGCTGTTGACCGCGACGAAGAGGGCGCCGAAGACGCCGCCGAGGTAGGCGGTGGGCGGGGCGTCGCCCGGCCCCGGCCACCGCCCGACGAGCACCAGGGCGCCGAGCAGGAACAGGGTCAGGAACGCGAAGCCGACGACGTGGTTCCAGACGGAGGCCCTGAACGCGCCGACCCGGGTGGCGAGTTGGCCGTTGACGGCGCGGCTGGTGCCGATCAGGACGCCGTTGAGCAGGGCGAGGAGGACGTACGGGAGCACGGCTCACGCACCGCCCGTGACGACCAGGACGCTGCCGCCGAGGACGCACGCCGCGCAGACGACGTCGACGGCCGTGATGCGGCGGCGCGGGACGCGCAGCAGGCCCCACGCGTCGGAGGCGATACCGAAGAGGATCTGGCCGGTGAGCATCAGGGCGGTGGTGCCGGCGAGGGCCAGGCCGCTGTTGACGGCGATCGCCGAGAGGGTCACGACGAGCGCGCCCGCGATGCCGCCCAGGTAGAACCAGAGCGGGGCGCGGGCGCGCGGCGCGGGCCCCGGCGGGTCCACCGCGCGGCGGGCCGCTAGTCCGACGAGGCCGAGCGCCACCGTGGCGCCGAGCGCGTGCGCGATCCAGGAGGCGTAGGCGGCGGTCGAGTGCGCGGCCAGCTCGGCGTTGAACCGGGTCATGAGGGTGAGCAGCACGCCGCCCGCGAGCGCGAGCACCCAGTCACCGGCGTGCTTGCGGCCGCCGCGCCCCATTGCCGTCATCCCACCCACCGTAGGGAGCGAGTGCTGCGGGCACGTGAACGGAGTGTGGCAGCGCACGGGAGCGGCAGGAGCAGCGGGAGCGGCGAGAGCGGCGAGAACGTCGAGAACGTCGAGAACAGCCGACGGTGCCTTCTGGCCCCACGTGACACCACGTGATGCCATCTGGCACCACGTGGCGCCAGATGGCGTCACCAGGGCGCTACTGCGAGCCGCGGCGCAGCGTGGCGCCACATTGATCCCGCCGCACGCCATGACATTTACGCAGGTCAAGCAGGAAGTCCAGCCCTCTCGCACACACTCGGCCCCCTTCACGCTTGCGCATGGCGCCATTATGGTGCCACTATGACGTCATGGACCTCACGCCGTATGTCGACAGTCTCCGCCGCGAACTCGCGGTGGCCGCCGAAGCCGGGGGCGACGAAGCCCGCGAGCTGGCCGAGCGGCTCACCGCTCCCCTGGAGTCCGCGACCCGACTGACCCTGCTCAACGCACTCTCCGACGCGATGGGCGAGATCACCCGTGACCTCGCACCCGGCTCGGTCGACGTACGGCTGCGCGGGCTCGACCCCGACTTCGTGGTGACGCTGCCGCCCAGCGAGCACGCGTACGAGACGCGGGGCCCGCAGCCCGAACCGCAGCAGGCGGCCCCGGCGCACGTCGAGACCGGCGACGAGGGTGGCACCGCCCGCGTCAACCTGCGCCTGCCCGCCCACCTCAAGGCCCGCGCCGAGGAGGCCGCGAACCGCGAGGGCCTGTCGGTCAACGCGTGGCTGGTGCGCGCCGTGTCGGCCGCGGTCGACGGCGGCGGGCGCCCCCGCCAGGCCGAGAAGCCGCGCACCGTCGGACAGAGCTTCACCGGCTGGGTGCGCTAGTCACGCCCCCGCCCGGCCCGAACCACTCTCCCTCCACCTCCACCTCCACCCTCCACCTCCACGTCCCCGCCGGGGACACCCGAAGCGCCAAGAGGACGGGACAGCCATGCCTTCTTTCGACACTCCCCAGCCGATCTCGGTCATCGCCCACGTCGACGCCGGATCCATCCAGTTCGTGGCCGGCGACCGCGCCGACACCACCGTCGACGTACAGCCCCGTGACCCGAAGAAGGACCGGGACGTCAAGACGGCCCAGCAGACCGAGGTCGCCCTCACCCACGGCACGCTGCACATCAGGACGCCCAAGGCCACGCTCTTCGGCATGGGCCGCACCGGCGTCGTCGACGTGACGGTCGAACTGCCCGCGGACTCGCAGCTGGAGGTGACCGGCGCCTGGACCCAGGTGCGCGGCACGGGGCCGCTGGGCGAGGTACGGGCGAAGACCTCGTCGGGCGACGTCCGCTTCGACGAGACCGGGCCGCTGCACCTGACGGCCTCGCACGGGTCCATCTCCGTGGACCGCATCCAGGGTGCCGCCGAGATCACCACCAGCTCCGGCAGCCTGCGCGTCGGCACCATCGAGGGCACCGCCGTCCTGAAGAACTCCCACGGCTCGACGACGGTCGGCGACATCACCGGCGATCTGCGGGTCAGCGGCGCCAACGGCGACATCACGGTCGAGCGGGCCGAGGGCTCCGTCGCTGCCACCACCGCACACGGCACCCTGCGGGTCTTCGAAGTCGCCCGCGGGGTCGCCCAGTTGGAGACCTCCTACGGTGCCATCGAGGTCGGCATCCGCGAGGGCACGGCCGCCTGGCTCGACGTCACCTCGGGCTCCGGCCAGGTCATCAACTCGCTGACCGCGTCCGAGAACCCGGCGAAGACCGAGGACACCATCGAGGTCAGGGCCCGCACGAAGTTCGGCAACATCGAGGTCCGCCGCGCCCGCCCCTGAGCCGCCCGGCGCCTCTCCTCCGCTTCCTTCTCTCCCTCCGCTTCCTCTCTCCTTCCCCTCCCCTCCCTCCCCTCTCCGCCCTATGCGTATCGAGCCTCCGAAAGGGAGGACCCCATGCCTTCTTCTGTCATGTCCACATCCAGGTCGGGCGACCGGCCGCAGCCCCCCGCCGCCGTCTCCGCCGCCGACCTGCGCAAGTCCTACGGCGACAAGGTCGTCCTCGACGGCATCGACCTGCACATCCCCACCGGATCCGTCTTCGCCCTGCTCGGCCCGAACGGCGCCGGCAAGACCACCGCCGTCAAGATCCTCTCCACGCTCATCACCGCCGACGGCGGCCAGGCCCAGGTCGCCGGGCACGACCTCACCAGCGCCCCGCAGGCGGTGCGTGCCGCGATCGGCGTGACGGGACAGTTCTCCGCCGTCGACGGACTCATCACCGGCGAGGAGAACATGCTCCTCATGGCCGACCTGCACCACCTGTCCAAGGCCGAGGGCCGCCGGGTCGCCGCCGAACTCCTCGCCCGCTTCGACCTGACCGACGCCGCGAAGAAGCCCGCCTCGACCTACTCGGGCGGCATGAAGCGGCGGCTCGACATCGCCATGACGCTGGTCGGCAACCCGCGGATCATCTTCCTCGACGAGCCGACCACCGGCCTCGACCCGCGCTCCCGCCACAACATGTGGGGCATCATCCGCGAACTCGTCGCCGACGGCGTCACCGTCTTCCTCACCACCCAGTACCTCGACGAAGCCGACGAACTCGCCGACCGCATCGCCGTGTTGAACGACGGCAAGATCGCCGCCGAAGGCACCGCCGAAGAACTCAAGCGGCTCATCCCGGGCGGCCACATCCGCCTCCGCTTCACCGACCCCGCCGCCTACCAGTCCGCCGCCGATACCCTGCGCGAAGTCTCCCGGGACGACGAGGCACTGGCCCTGTCCATCCCCAGCGACGGCAGCCAGCGCGAACTGCGCTCCCTGCTCGACTGGCTGGACGCCTCCGGCATCGAGGCCGACGAACTCACCGTCCACACCCCCGACCTCGACGACGTCTTCTTCGCCCTCACCGGCGACAAGCAGGCCCCCAACCAGTCGCAGTCGCAGTCGCAGTCCCAGCCTCAGGCCAAGTCCCCGTCCCCGTCCCCGTCCCAGTCCAAGGAGTCAGTCCGATGAGTGCCCTCTCCCTCGCCGTGCGCGACTCGAGCACGATGCTGCGCCGCAACCTCCTGCACGCCCGCCGCTACCCGTCACTCACCCTGAACCTGCTGCTCACCCCGGTGATGCTGCTCCTGCTCTTCGTCTACATCTTCGGCGACGCGATGAGCACGGGCCTCGGCAGCGGCGCGGACCGCTCCGACTACATCGCCTACATCGTCCCCGGCATCCTGATGATGACGATCGGCGGCACCGTCGTCGGCACCGCCGTGTCCGTCTCGAACGACATGACCGAGGGCATCATCGCCCGCTTCCGCACCATGGCGATCCACCGCGGCTCCGTCCTCATCGGGCACGTGGTCGGCAGCGTGGTCCAGTGCCTGATGAGCGTGGTCCTGGTCGGGGCGGTCGGCGTGGCCATCGGCTTCCGGTCCACCGACGCCACCGTCCTGGAGTGGCTGGCCGCCTTCGGCCTGCTCGCCCTGTTCGCCCTGGCCCTCACCTGGATCGCCGTCGGCATGGGCCTGATCAGCCCGAACCCGGAGGCGGCCAGCAACAACGCGCTGCCGATGGTCCTGCTCCCGCTGCTGTCCAGCGCCTTCGTGCCCCTCGACTCGATGCCGGGCTGGTTCCAGCCGATCGCCGAGTACCAGCCCTTCACCCCGGCCATCGAAACCCTCCGGGGTCTCCTCCTCGGTACCGAGATCGGCAACAGCTGGTGGATCGCCCTCGCCTGGTGCGTCGGCCTCGCGATCCTCGGCTACCGCTGGTCGGCCGCGAAGTTCAACAGCACCAGCATTCACTGAGCAACAGCACCAACAATCACTGAGCGATCCACGCGAAACGCGCAATGTCCGGGGCTCACGTCGCTCCTCCTGGTGCAAGCACACTTGGAGGGCGATGTGAGCACACCGGTTTTCTACGAGATCGACGATCCGGCGACCCTGGCGCTGTGCGCCTGCGCGGGCTGCGCGCGGGCCCGGGCGGCCGACCTGCGGGCGGGATGCGGGGCCCGGCCCGCCGCGCGGGTGGCCGCCGTCGCCGCGCTCGGGGCGGTGACCCTGTCCGCGGCGGGCACCGCGCAGGCGGCCACACCGCGGGTCGCCCGGGTCGCGCCCGCGGTCGACCGCGCACCGGCCGGGCAGGGCGAGCAGCCGGGGCAGGGCGCGCCCGGCCCGCTGTTCGCGGCGCAGGCGGCGGCCCGTACGACATCCGCGCCGCTGCACCTCACCCGGGCGCAGATCCTGGCCCGCGCGCAGACCTGGGTGGACGCCCGGGTCCCGTACAGCATGAGCGGCTACTACCAGGGTTACCGCAAGGACTGCTCGGGCTTCGTGTCGATGGCGTGGGGGCTCGGCAGCAATCAGTGGACGGGCAGCCTCGCCGCGTACGGGACGCGCATCGGCAAGTCCCAACTCAGGCCCGGCGACATGCTGTTGTTCCACAACCCGGCGAACCCGACGGCGGGCTCGCACGTCACGATCTTCGGCGGCTGGGCGGACGCGTCCCGCACGAAGTACCTCGCGTACGAGCAGACGCGCCCGCACACGCGCAAGCAGACGACCCCGTACGCGTACTGGAACCACTCGAGCAGCTACGTCCCGTACCGCTACAAGTACGTGGTGGAGGACGGGAGTTCGGGCGGCGGGGGCGGTGGCGGTTCGTCGGCCCGGTTCCCCGGTACGCACGCCTTCGGGCCCGGTGCGAACAACGCCCACGTCACCCGGCTCGGCAAGATGCTCGTACAGCGGGGCGGTGCGAAGTTCTACACGTCGGGTCCGGGGCCGCGCTGGTCGCAGGCCGACCGGCGGGCGACGCAGGCCTTCCAGCGGGCGCAGGGCTGGTCCGGCAGGGACGCGGACGGCATACCGGGGCCCGCGACCTGGCGGTACCTGGTGGAGGGCAAGGGGCGTGACATCGGCGGGAGTTCGGGCGGGAGTTCGGGCGATGGATCGGGCAGCGGGTCCGGCAGCAGGACTCCGGCGTTTCCCGGCCGGGGCTTCTTCCGCCCCGGCCAGTCGAACGCCCATGTCACCACGCTGGGGCGGCAGTTGGTGAAGAAGGGGTACGGCCGCCCCTACGCGCAGGGGCCGGGGCCGCGCTGGTCGGAGGCGGACCGGCGGGCCGTGGAGGCGTTCCAGCGGGCGCAGGGCTGGCGCGGCGGGAATGCGGACGGGTATCCGGGGCCGGCGACCTGGCAGCGCCTGTTCGCCAAGTAGCTCCTGTTCGCCAAGTAGCGGCAGGGGGTCTAGGCAGAGGGGTCGGCGGTCGCGAAGGCGACCGTCAACTCCCGTACCAGGGCGTTGCGTTCATGGTCATCGAGCTCGACCAGGCCCCTCCCCGTGAGCCGTTCGACGGTGTCCTGGACCGAGTCGACGACCCCGGCGAGGACACCGGCCCGGTGCCGGGCCTCCAGGGCGGCGATCCGGCGGCGCCGCATGACGTCGGCGACCTCGGGCGCGTACTCGATCCTGACCGGCTGCGCCGAGAACACCTCGAGGCCCGCGCGGGCGCACTCGGCGCCGAGCAGCCGGGTCAGTTCGGCGCCGACCGACTCGGTGTCGCGGAGCGTGGGACTCGCCTCCCGGCCCTCACGGAACTCGTGGAAGGAGTCGGCGGGCAGCTGCGACAGCACGCGCGCCAGGGCCGCCTCGATCTGTTCGCGCAGATAGCGGAGGTGGTCCTCGACCGCGAACAGGGCCCGCGCCGTGTCCCGCACCCGCCACACCACCATGACCTCGACGCGCAGCGCCGTGCCCTGCGCGTCCACGGCGGCCAGGGGTTCGCTGCGCCAGTGCCGCAGCCGTACGTCGACGCGGCGGCGCAGCATCAGCGGGCTGATCCAGCGCAGGCCGGTGCGGCGGACGGTGCCGCGGTAGCGGCCGCAGAGCGTGAGCACCCAACTGCCGCCCGCGCGGCACCTGGTGAGACCCCCGAAGGCGAGCACGGCGAGGGCCCCGGAGCCCGCGACGAGCGCGCCCTGGCCCGCGCGGTCGGCGGTGCCGGCGCGCGGGGGCCGCGGCAGTTCGAGGAAGTCCGCGACGAACCGCGGGGTCCAGCCGAGCAGCCAGCAGCCGTACGCCATGGCGGCGAGCCCGACGAGCCCGACGAGCGCGACGGGCCGCCCGGGCAGCGAGCGCCCGGTGCGCTCGACGGGCCCGTCGCCCTGGTTCTGCGGGGTCATCGCGCCTCCCGGACACGGCTTGGCAGGGTGGAGTTGACGTCGTGCAGATGGCGCCGGGCGGCACGGCAGTCGGCGCACCCGTACAGATGGGCGGCGACCTTCTCCCCGTACCGGCTGACGGGCCGCCCGCGCAGGGACGCGACGACGCGGTCCACGACCTTCGCGCACTCGGCGTTCGCGGGCCGCGCGTGGCGGCGCAGGAACCCGCTGCGCAGCGACTCCCTGGAGCGGTGCACGAGGGAGGACGCGGCGGCCGGGCTCACCCCGAGCAGCGTGGCGACGGCCCGTGCGCTGCGGCCCTCCAGGGCGAACAGGCGCAGGGCGAGCCGCCGCCGCCCCGGCAGTGCGAGGTACGCGGCCCGCGCCTGCTCGGCGTCGAACCGGCCGACGGCGGGGCAGGAATGCCCCTGGCCGCCGCCCCCGTACGCCACCGGCGGCGCCGGCAGATCGCGGCTGTCGCCCAGCGGGATCTCCCTGCGGCGGCGGACGGCCGCGCGCACGGCGGCCCGCCGGACCGACACGGCGAGGTAGCCGGGCACGTTCCCGACCGGCCCGCGGCCGCCGCGCAGCGCCTGGAGCAGCGCGAGCATCGCCTCGGACACGGCGTCCTCGGCGTCGGCCGCGCTCCCTCGCGTGTGGCGCAGCGCCTGTCGCGCGGCCGACGGTGCGTGCCGCTCCCACAGGACGCGGAACGCCCGTGTGTCCCCTGCCCGGACCCGCTCGCACAGCCGGGCGTCGTCGTCGCCTTGCACGTCCTCACCCTTCGACGGCCCCCGAACTGCCGGAACTCAGCGTTCCGGTGAACGGGCGACGACATGCCGCAAGGCGACACACAAAGACAAACTAAAGTAGGCAAATACGGTCAACTTTGGACGATCAGCGCGCAACGGCGAGGCCCAACTCATGGGCCAGGATGGCCGCCTGCGTGCGATTGCCCAGCTCGAGGCGGCGCAGGATCCGCGAGACGTACGTCTTGACGCTGGTCACCGACAGGTGCAGCGCCTCGCCTATCTCGCGGTTGCTCATCCCCGACCCGACCAGCGCGAGCACCCGCAGCTCGCTCTCGCCGAGCTCGTCGACGCGGCGGACCCGCTCCCCGGTGGCGACCGCGCGCCGGGCGGCCGAACGGGCGGCGAGGCGGCGCAGCACCGGCCGCGACAGCACCCCGGCGCCTGAGGCCACGGCCCTTACGGCGGCGGCCAGTTCGCCCGGCCCCGATGCCTTGAGCACGAAGCCCGCGGCGCCCGCCTCCAGCGCCCGCAGCACCGCGTCGCCCCCGTCACCCCCGCCGTCTCCGCCGCCCGTGGCGCGCGGGGCCAGGACGAGGACGTGGGGCGCGGGGGCGCCGCGGGCGAGGCGCGCCGTCGTGTCGAACCCGTCGATGCCCGTACGCCCGGACAGGCCCAGGTCGAGCAGCACCACGTCCGGGCCGAGGGTGCGCGCGGCACTCACCGCCTCGGCCCCGTCGCCCGCCTCGCCCACCACGGCGATGTCCCCGGCCTCGTCGAGCAGGGCGCGCAGTCCGGCACGGACGACCGGCTCCTCGTCGACGACGAGCACGGTCACCGCCGCAGCCGTGCCCGCGATCGCCGCCCCATGTGAGCATGTAGTCATGGAAGTTGATCTTACGGATCAAAACCCATCAGAACGGACGGACCCGGACCCGTGCGGGGTCAGGCGCCGTAGAGCTCCTCGATCTCCCGCTCATAGGCCGCCATGACGGCCTTGCGCTTGATCTTCAGGGACGGGGTGAGCAGCCCGTTGTCCTCGGTGAACTCGCCCTCGACCAGCGTGAATTTGCGGATGGACTCGGCGCGCGAGACGGCCTCGTTGGCGAAGTCGACGGCCTTCTGCACGGCGGCGGTCATCCGCGGATCGCGGATCACCTCCGACATCGGGGTGTCGGCGGGCAGTTTGCGCACGCTCAGCCAGTGGGCGACGGACTCGGGTTCGAGGGTGATGACGGCGGCGACGTAGGAGCGGTTGTCGCCGACCACGATGCACTGGCCGACGGGCGACCGGCTGCGCAGCCGGTCCTCGAGGACGGCCGGGGAGACGTTCTTGCCGCCGCTGGTGACGAGGATGTCCTTCTTGCGCCCGGTGATGGTCAGATAGCCGTCGTCGTCGAGCGCGCCGAGGTCCCCGGTCGCGAACCAGCCGTCCGCGTCGAGGACTTCGTCGGTCGCCTCCTGGTTGTGCCAGTACGAGCCGAAGACGATCGGCCCCTTGATGAGCACCTCCCCGTCGTCGGCGATGCGCACGGTGGTGCCGGGCACGGGCAGTCCGACGGTGCCGGGCCGGGGCCGCAGCGGCGGGGTGATGGTGGCGGCGGCCGTCGTCTCGGTCAGGCCGTACCCCTCGTAGATCACGATCCCCGCGGTGTAGAAGAAGAGGTTGAGGCCCTTGTCGAGGGGCGAGCCGCCGCTGATGGCGTAGCGCAGGCGGCCGCCGAGTTCCTTGCGGACGCGGCGGTAGACGAGCACGTCGTAGAGCCCGGCGGCGAGCGCGAGGCCGAACCCCGGGCCCTTGCCGCCCTCCAGGAACTTCGCGAGGCTCCGCTCGCCGTACGTGACCGCGATCCGGTCGGCCCGGTCGAAGGAGGCGCCGCGCCCGATCTTCTCGGCGGTGGCCCGGCCGGTGTCGTGGATCTTCTCGAAGAGATAGGGCACGCCGACCACGAACGTCGGCCGGAATGCCCGGAGTTCGGGCCGCAGCTCGTCCGGCTTGATGCTCGGCCAGTGCCCCAGTTCGATCCGCGCGAGGAGGCACGCCACCTGGATCGTGCGGCCGAGGATGTGCGCGAGCGGCAGGAAGAGCAGGGTGGAGGCGGCCTGCCCGGTGATCGCCTTGAAGATGGGGTGCAGCAGCTCGACGGTGTTGGCGGCCTCCGCGTACAGGTTCCCGTGGGTGATCACACAGCCCTTGGGGCGCCCGGTGGTCCCGGAGGTGTAGCAGACGGTGGCGATGGTGTCGGGGGTCAGCGCGGCGCGCCGCTTGGCGACCTCCTCGTCGCTGATCTCCCGTCCCTGCGTGGCGAGTTCGAGCAGGGCGCCTTCGTCGAGCTGCCAGATCCGCGGCCGGTCCGCCTCGGTCAGGGCGGCGAGTCCGGCCTCGGCGGCGACCGCGTTCTCCGGCGTCTCGACGATCAGCATCCCGGCGCCCGAGTCCCGCACGATCCACTCGATCTGGTCGGGCGACGACGTGGCGTAGATCGGCACGGTCTGACCGCCGGCCGCCCAGATCGCGAAGTCGAGGACCTCCCACTCGTAGCGCGTGCGCGACATGAGCGCGACGCGGCCGCCGGGTGCGAGCCCGGCCGCGATCAACCCCTTGGCGGCGGCGGTCACTTCACGCGCGAAGGCGGCGGCGGTGACCGGCTTCCACTGGCCCGCCTCCTTCCTGCGCAGCACGACGGTGCCCGGCTCCTGCTCGGCGTTGACGAACGGGATGTCGGCGGGCGTGGACCCGTCGGCCGGGGGCGCGGCGAGCGCTGCGGTACGGGCCTCGCGGACCACTCCCCGCTCGTCCCTGACGAGCTCGACCCTGGCGCGGTCGGCGAGATCGCTTCGCTTCCTGGCCCGTTTCAGATCCTTGCGTACGCCCATGACGGCTCCCGGTCGCGCGGCGGCTGGCTCGAACACACGAGGACTCACTCAGACTTACTCATGAGTCAACTTACCGACGCGTAAGGAAAATTCAATGGGTCGCGCACAGTCTCATGCCGGGTGCGGCGGCAGCCACGCCTTGCCGTCGAGGACGTCCCGCATGCCCACCCACACCATGTTCATCAGCCGCAGGGTGATGCCCTCGGGCGACTCGGCGGGGTTGCGCTCCATCCAGTCGGTGAGCGAGTCCGCGGCGCCGACCAGCGCATGGGCGACGAAGTCGGCGTCCTCGTCGCCGAGCCGAGCACCCCGGCCGCTGTCGGTGATGCCGTCCCTGACCAGGCCCGCGACCTCGGCCATGACCGCACGCCTGGCCTCGCCCACGGCCGCGGCGATCGCCTCGCTCAGTTCGGAGGCCTGCCGGTGCAGCACGACCCAGCTGTCGCGGTGCGCGGCGACGAACGCGAAGAACGCCGACAGGCCCGCGTACAACCGGAGTTCGGGCGCGGCCCCGGCGCCGCGCGCGGCCTCCTGGAAGGCGCTGACGAGCCGGTCGGCCTCCCGGCGCAGGCACGCCAGGAACAGCCCTTCCTTGGAGTCGAGGTACAGATACACCATCGGCTTGGAGATTCCGGCGAGTTCGGCGATCTCGTCCACGGACGCCGCGTGGTAGCCACGCTTGGCGAAGACCTGCACGGCCACGTCGATGATCTGCTGCTCGCGCACGTGCCGGGGCACGCGCTTGCGGCGGCCGTCCGCGCCCACTCCCGATGTCCCCGTCACTCTTGTCAGCCTACCTACCTCGCCGTAACCTTACCAATTAGTAAGTTTACTCAACGGTAAGGTCATTCGTCAGGCCATCCGTAAAGTCATCCGTAAGGGAGTGAGTCCATGAGCGGTGCCGACGAGATCGCGGCCCTCGACTTCGCGAGCGTCCAGCCCGAGGAGTTCGCGCGGATCGTGAAGGGGCTGTCCGCGCAGGAGATCAACGAGATCGCGCAGGACACCACGCTGCGCGCCCGCGTCCTGAAGGAGGTCTTCGGGCGCATGGAGCGGCAGTTCAAGCCGGACGTCGCCGGTTCGCTGGAGGCGCTGATCCGCTGGAAGATCACGCCGCAGGGCGACAACGAGGAGGCGGTCTACGAGACGCACATCTCCGGCGGCACGTGCACGGTCACCGAGGGCCGCTCGAACGCCGACCCGCGCGTCACGCTCGTCATGGGCGACGCCGACTTCCTCAAGCTGGTGTCGGGCAACTCCTCGCCCGTCACGATGTTCATGATGCGCAAGGTGAAGCTCGCGGGCGACCTCGCGCTCGCCTCCGGCCTGACCCGCTACTTCGACATTCCCAAGGCGTAGGGGAGGGATTCGGTTCCGTCATGGCTTTCTCTCTCGAACTGGACGAAGATCAGCGGGAGTTGCGCGACTGGGTGCACGGTTTCGCGGCCGACGTGGTGCGGCCCGCGGCCGCCGAGTGGGACGAGCGCGAGGAGACGCCCTGGCCGGTGATCCGGGAGGCCGCGAAGATCGGCCTGTACGGGTTCGAGTCGCTGGCCGAGATGTTCGGCGACCCCAGCGGCATCTCGCTCCAGATCGCCAACGAGGAGCTCTTCTGGGGCGACGCGGGCATCGGCATGGCCCTGTTCGGCACGTCGCTCGCGGTCGCCGGGATCTTCTCCTCCGGCACCCCCGACCAGCTGGCGGAGTGGGTGCCGCAGTGCTTCGGCGACGAGGCGGACCCGAAGGTCGCCGCGTTCTGCGTCTCCGAGCCGCAGGCGGGCTCCGACGTGGCGGCGATGCGCACCCGCGCCCGCTACGACGAGGCGAAGGACGAGTGGGTGCTGGCCGGCCAGAAGGCCTGGATCACCAACGGCGGCATCGCGAACGTACACGTCGTCGTCGCCTCCGTGGACCCCGAGCTCGGCTCGCGCGGGCAAGCCGCGTTCATCGTGCCGCCGGGCACGCCGGGGCTCGAAGGGGCCCGGAAGATAAGGAAGTTGGGGCTGCGGGCGTCGCATACGGCCGATGTGTTCCTGGACGACGTACGGGTTCCGGGGCACTGCCTGCTCGGCGGCAAGGAGAAGCTGGACGCACGGCTCGCGCGGGCCCGTGAGGGCGGCCGCGCCAAGGGCCAGGCCGCGATGTCGACGTTCGAGGTGAGCCGCCCGACGGTCGGCGCGCAGGCACTCGGCATCGCGCGCGCGGCGTACGAGTACGCCCTGGAGTACGCGGGCGAGAGGGAGGCGTTCGGCCGCCCCATCATCGAGAACCAGGCGATCGCGTTCGCCCTCGCGGACCTGCGTACGGAGATCGAGGCGTGCCGGCTGCTGATCTGGCAGGCGTCGTGGATGGCCCGCAACGACAAGGTCTTCGACGCGGGCCAGGGCTCGATGTCCAAGCTCCGGGCGGGTGAACTGGCCGTCGCCGCGAGCGAGAAGGCGATCCAGGTGCTCGGCGGGGCCGGGTACAGCCGGGAGCATCCCGTGGAGCGGATGTACCGGGACGCGAAGATCTACACGATCTTCGAGGGGACGAGTGAGATCCAGCGGCTCGTCATCGCGCGGGCGATCTCGGGCCGGCAGATCCGCTGAGCGGGCCTGAGTAGACGGGTGGCCCGGGCATGAGTACCGGTACTCATGCCCGGGCCACCCGCCCGGTCGACACTGCGGCCATGAGAAGAATCCCGGCTCAACGAGCCTTGTGCGCGGTGGTGTTGACGACCTTGGGGGCGACCGCCCTCACTGCCTGCGGGTCCGAGAAGACGGATGCCGGCACGAGCGCGAGGGCGGCCGCGGCCCTCTCCGCGGCCCCCTCAGCATCTCCCTCAGCGTCTCCCTCAGCGTCTCCCTCCGAGGACGACGAGACGGGGAGCCCGGAGTTCTTCGCGTACGTCACCATGCTCAACAAGGTCGCCGAGCCGTGCGAGAAATACTCGGCGGAGGACGAGAAGCCCGCAGCAGGGGCGGAAGAGCCGGACGAGCCGGACGAACCCGTCACGGGAGAGCCGCGCGACGCCAGTGACGGGCCCCTCCCCTCGCTCCCCGTCGCCCAGGACCCGCCGTCCGCCGACGAGCCCCGCGACCCGGACCTCGCCGAGAAGGAGGTCGAGTTGAGCCCGGTCGAGAAGTGCGAGGCGCGTGAGCACGGGCGCCGGATCAGCAAGGCCCTGCACGCGACCGCCGACCCGACGCCACAGCAGGTCGGCGCGGTACTGCGCCGCCTCGGCTACTACGACGACGTGCTCGAAGGACCGAAGCGCGCGGGGAACGCGGTCCGCTTCACCGTCGACCTGCGCTTCATGGGCGGCCAGTTGTGCCTGTCGGGTGACGTCTCCGGTACGAGGACGACGTTCGACCCCTATGGCGGTAACCCCGAGGTGGCGTGCGGGGACGTACGACGGGGCGGCTGACCCGGACGGCGGCTACCAGGTCTTTCCGGCCTGCTCCCCCGTCGTGCGGTTGATGCGGTTGAAGAAGTTGGTCAGGGCGATCTCCAGGATGATCGAGGACAGTTGCTCCTCGCTGAAGTGCTCGGCGGCCTCGTTCCAGATCTCGTCCGTCACTCCCGGCGCACCGTCCTGGAGCCGGGTCGCCGCCTCCGTCAGGGCGAGTGCCGCGCGCTCCGCGTCGGTGTAGAAGGGCGTCTCGCGCCAGGCGACCACGTTGAACAGGCGCTCCTCGGTCTCGCCCGCCTTCTTCGCGGCCTGGAGCGTGGAGTGGACGCAGGGGCTGCAGCTGTTGATCTGGCTCGCGCGGAGGTGGATCAGCGACAGCAGGCGCGGGTCGACGCCGCCCGCATGGATCGCCTTGAAGAGGTGCTGGACGGCGGTGGTGACGTCGGGGTTCGGGGCGCTCTGCTGGATACGGGCGGTACGTGTTTCCATCGGGGTCTGCTCCTTCATGGGGCCCGGTTCACGGGCATGGGTCACGGGGCTGTTACCTGGGCCCCTTCGGGCCCGTCATCACCCATGACGGAGCGGATCCGAGGAAGGTAACAACATGTGCGACAGCCCCACCTCCACCGACCCGGTGGCCGCGACCTTCGAGGAGCAGCGTGACCGACTGCGCGCGGTCGCCCACCGCGTCACCGGGTCGCACGCCGACGCCGAGGACGTGGTCCAGGAGGCCTGGTTGCGGCTCTCGCGCCAGGACGCGGCGGCCATCGAGAACCTGCCCGGCTGGCTGACCACCGTCGTCGGCCGGATCAGCCTCGACGTCCTGCGTTCCCGCCGGTCCCGGCCCGAGGCGCCCTACGACGACTCCGTGCCCGACCTCGTGGTGACCCTCGATGAAGGCATGGCTCCCGCTCCGGAGGAAGAGGCGCTGGCCGCCGACGCCGTCGGGCTCGCGCTGCTCGTCGTGCTCGACTCGCTGGGGCCGAGCGAGCGGCTCGCGTTCGTGCTGCACGATCTGTTCGCGGTGCCGTTCGACGAGATCGGCCGGATCCTCGGCAAGTCCACGGCCGCCACCAAGATGCTGGCCAGCCGCGCCCGCAGGAAGGTGCAGGCCACCGAGCGGCGGACCGCGGCCGGGCCGGAGCAGCGGCGGGTGGTCGACGCGTTCCTGGCGGCGGCGCGCGAGGGGGACTTCGAGGGGTTGCTGAGGGTCCTCGACCCCGATGTCAAACGCACGGTGGAGACACCCGACGGCGTGGTCGTCACCCTGGGCGCGACCAAGGTGGCCGCCGGCGCCCGGCTTTCCGCGTCGGCCGCGGTGCAGGGCGTCGCCGTTCTCGTCAACGGCCTGCCCGGCATCATCGCCTGGCGCGCCGACGGCACCCCGCTCTCCCTCGTCGCGTTCACCGTCACCGGCGACCGGATCACGGAGATCAGGGTCGTGGCGGACCCGGCCAGGCTGGCGGCGGTGGAACTGCCGGAGGGACGGCCCGCCTGAGATCCTGCCGTCTTGTCGTGGCCCGGGCCCTGCGTCAGGATCGGCCGGTATGACCCGTGTCTACGACGACGAGCGGCTGGCCGGTTCCTACGAGCGCGGCAATGAGATGCCGGAGCAGTCCCTGCGCGCCTGGATCGAGTTGATCGCTTCCCACGTACGAGTCCCCTCGCCGTCCCTCATCGAGATCGGCGCGGGGACGGGCATGTTCTCCGCGGCGCTGGCCCGCTGGGTGGAAGGTGCCCGCGTCCTTGCCGTGGACGCCTCCGAAGCCATGCTGGCCGAGGCCCGACGCCACCACCCGCACCCCGGCGTGCGGTACGCGTCGGGCACGGCCGAGGAAGTGCCCGCCCCCGCGGCCTCGTTCGACGCGGCGCTGCTCTCCCGCGTGATCCACCACCTACCCGACCGGCCGCGGGCGGCACGCGAACTGACCCGCATCGTGCGTCCGGGCGGCAAGGTGATCGTCCGTACGACGTTCCGCGAGCGCCTCGACGCGGTCGTCTACGACTACTGGCCTGCCCTGCGGACGATCGACGCGTCCCGCTTCCCGGGCGAGGACGAGGTCGTCACCGCCTTCACGACGGCGGGCTTCACCGTGGACGGCGTCACGTCCTTCGCCCAGCCCGTGACGGCAAGCCTCGGCGAGTACCACACCCGCCTGGTCGACCGGCCCCCGTCGAAGTTCACGTACCTCACGCCGGAACAGTTCCACGAGGGCCTGGGCCGGCTGGAGGCCGCGGCCGAACGCGAAGCGCCCGACCGGCCGTTGCCCGTCCTGGAGCGCTACGACGTCGCCGTGTTCACCCGGGCCCGCGCCTGAACCTCCCCGCCAGTCCGTCAGTCCGTCAGTCCGTCAGTCCGTCAGTCCGTCAGTCCGTCAGTCCGTCAGTCCGTCAGTCCGCGAACTTCAACTGCTCGGCCTGCCGCACCGCGTCCGCCAGGGCCCGTACGTCGTCGTCCTCCACCGAGCGGGCCAACTCCCTTGCCCGGGACGACAGTTCCTCCAGGCTCGGCTCGCCCGGGTAGGCCACGTCGGCGCCCGTGCCGAGGCGGTGGGCCAGGTAGGCCGCCACCGCGTCGACCCTCAGGCGGGTCGGGGTGTCCTGCGACCACAGGTCCGTGGTGAAGGACGAGGCCGTGATGTCGCCGGACTCCTCGTGCGGCGTACGGTCGTGCGGGTCGAGCCAGCGGACCGTCGCCGTGGCCACGTGCCCCTCGGCCCCGGAGCGGAGCTTGACCGCGTAGAGGGCCGTCACCGTGTGGCCGGGGCCCACCTCGCCGCCGTCCACGTGGTCGTTGCGGAAGTCGTCGTCGGCGACGCGCCGGTCGTCGTAGCCGAGGAGGCGGAAGTCCGCGACCGTGTCCTGGTCGAAGGCGACCTGCGCCTTGGCGTCGCGCGCCTTCAACTCCACGTTCCTGGGCAGCTGTTGGACGAACACCTTGCGCGCGTCCTGTTCGGTGGAGACGTACGTGGTGTGGCCGTCGCCCTTGTCGGCGAGCTGTTCCATCAGCGCGTCGCCGTAGTCGCTGCCCACTCCTACGCCGAAGAGCGTGATGCCGTACTCGCGGCGGGCGTCCCCGATGCGCTCCAGGATGCCGTCGGCCGAGGTGTCGCCGGTGTTGGCGAGGGCGTCGGAGAGCAGGACGACGCGGTTGGTCGCGCCGTGGCGTACGCCCTTGACCGCGGTGGCGTAGCCGGTGCGGATGCCCGCGTCGAGGTTCGTGGAGTCGGTCGGCTCCAGGGTGTCGATGGCGTCCTGGACGTCGTCCCGCGTCTCGCCGCCCGGCGCGCCGAGCCGCGTCATCGGCAGCACCCGCTTCGCCTCGTCGGAGAACGTGACCAGTGCGATCGAGTCGTCCGCGCGGAGCTGGTCGGTGAGCGTCGACAGGGACTTCTTGACCAGGTCGAGGCGGCCCGGCTCGCCCATCGAACCGGAGATGTCGACGACGAACGTCAGTGCCGCGGGCGCCCGTTCGCCGTCCGCCGGGGCCTGGGCCGTCGCCAGACCCACCCGCATCAGGCGCCAGCCGTCGTCACCGTCACCGCTCTCGTCGCCCTCGTCGCCGGTGCGGGCGCCGTCCACGGACACCGAGAAGCCGTTGCCCTCGGGGCGCTCGTAGCCCTGCCGGAAACTGTTGACGAACTCCTCGGGGCGGACCGTCGACGGGTCCGGCAGCGCACCCCCGGCGAGCGTGCGGCAGGCGTAGCCGTACGACGCGGTGTCGACGTCGAGGGCGAACGTGGAGCGGTAGTCGCGGCCGCCGCGTTCCTCCGCGCCGTCCTCGTCCGGGGCCACGGCCGACGCCTCCGGTCCTCCCCCGGTGTAGCCACCCGAACCGCCCGAGCCGTTCGAACCGTTCGAGCCGCCCGAGCCCTTTCCGTGGTTGCCGCCCGAACCGCCCGCCGGGGCGTCCGCCTTGTTCGCCGTCCCGACGCCGTCCCCGCTGCATCCCGTGAGCAGCAGCCCGCCGACGAGCGCCGCAGCCAGCAGCGCCCCGCCCCGCTCCCTCATCCGTGCCTTCATGCCCCGCCCTCCCGATCCCTCGTCACCGTCCTGTGTGACTGTGACGTGGGAGGGCGGGCGAGTGTTCGTCCCGAGTGGTTGCGCCTTGGCCTCAAAGGGGTTACGGCAGGCGGCAGTTGAGACCGGTGGGTGATCCTCCGGAGACCCCGGCATGATCTACGCGCGTCTGCGGAGACGTCCCCGTGACCGAACGCACGGCGGCACCGCGCGCCGCTAGGGCCTGTCTCTCAGATCCCTCCTGCCCCGCGACGCCTGGCACGCACTCTCGCCTCACCGGGCGCAGACCCAAGTACATCCAGTACGAGGGTCGGCCCCCGGCAAGCCGAGAGCACGCACCAGACGCCGCAGGGCCCGCCCTCCGGGCGGACGGAGGGATCTGAGAGACAGGCCCTAGGACACCACGTCCTTTCTCGCGAAGCCGCGGAACGCCAGCGCGAACAGCACCACCGCGTACGCCACCGACACCGCCGCCCCCTGGATCATCCCGCTCCACTCCGGCCGCTCCTGCATCATGTCGGCCCAGGCGAACTGCCAGTGCGCGGGCAGGAAGTCGCGCCAGTCGCCGAGCGCGGTGACCGCGTCCAGGACATTGCCGACGATGGTCAGGAAGACCGCGCCGCCGACCGCCCCGAGCGGATTGTCCGTCTTCGTCGACAGCCAGAACGCGAGCCCGGCGGTGACCAGTTGGGAGACGAAGACGTACGCGATCACGATCAGCAGCCGCTGCGCCGCCGTGCCCGCGGGCAGCGAGCCGCCCGTCGGGATGTCGAGCGGCCCCCAGCCGTACGCGACCGTGCCCGCGCCGAGCGCGACGACCGGCAGCAGCACCATCGCGCCGAGGCTGAGGCCCAGCGCGACGGTCAGCTTGGACCACAGCAGGCGGGCGCGTGGCACGGGGGCGGCGAGGAGATAGCGCAGGCTCGACCAGTTCGCCTCGGAGGCGATGGTGTCCCCGCAGAACAGGGCGACGGGGATGACGAGGAGGAAGCCCGCGGACACGAACAGGCACGTCGCCGCGAAGTTCGCGCCCGAGGCCGTGGCCGTGTCCATCAGCGTCACCTGCCCGTTGCGCCCGGCCGGGTCGCCGCCGACGGCGAAGGCGATGACCAGCACGAACGGCAGCAGCGCAAGGACCGCGCCCATGACGAGGGTGCGGCGCCGCTTCACCTGCCGGATCAGCTCGACGCGGAGCGGGAGGGTGCGGCCGGGGCGGTAGCCCGCGGCGAGCTCGGGCACCTCGGTGCCCTGGGTCGTCGTCGTGCCCGTCATGCCGGGGTCCCTCCGATCAGTGTCAAGAACGCGTCCTCGAGGCGCCGGTGCGGGCCGAGCGACTTCACCGGTACGTCGAGCCGCACCAGGTCGGCGAGGAGCCGGGCCGCGGGGTCGGCGTCAGCGGAGTCGGTGCCGGTCAGTCTGATCAGCAGGCCCTCGTCCACCCGGGACGCCGACTCCACCCCCTCCAGCGCCCCGACCTTCTCAAGGAGCGGCTCGGAGACCTCCCCGGCCAGACCCGCGAGCAGCGTGTCGCCCGAGCCGACGATGTCCGCGACCGGGCCCGCCTGCACGAGGCGGCCGCGGTCCATGACGACGAGGTGGGTGCAGGACTGCTCGACCTCGGCGAGGAGGTGGCTGGAGACGATGACGGTGCGTCCCGCTCGCGCGTACCGGATCATCACCTCGCGCATCTCGCGGATCTGCGGCGGGTCGAGTCCGTTCGTCGGCTCGTCCAGGATGAGGAGGTCCGGGAGGCCGAGCATGGCCTGCGCGATGGCCAGGCGCTGGCGCATGCCCTGGGAGTACGTGCGGACGGCGCGGGCCAGGGCGTCGCCGAGGCCCGCGATCTCCAGCGCCTCGTCCAGGTGCGCGTCCTGCGGGGGCCGCCCGGTGGCCTTCCAGTACAGCTCCAGGTTCTCCCGGCCCGAGAGGTGCGGCAGGAAGCCCGCGCCCTCGACGAACGCGCCCACGCGGGACAGCACCGGGGCACCCGGGCGGATCGCGTGGCCGAAGACGCGGATCTCCCCGGCGTCGGGGCGGATGAGGCCCATGAGCATGCGCAGGGTCGTGGTCTTGCCCGCCCCGTTCGGCCCGAGCAGGCCGAGGACCTGGCCCTTCTCGACGCGGAAGGACAGGTCACGGACCGCGTACCGGTCGGTCGACTTCGCGTACCGCTTGCTCAAGTCCGTGATCTGGAGCGGGACTTCGGCCAGTGCCGGGTCCGGCGCGGGCGCGCTGGTGCGCCTGCGGGCCGTGAGCAGCAGGGCCGCCGCGACGACGACCGCGCCGATCGGCAGCCACCACACCCAGCCGGGCAGCGGCGCCGCCGCGGTCTTCACGTCGGGTGCGGTGGGCAGGCTCAGCGGTCCGGTGACCGACACCTGGTACGTCGCGGGCTGCGCCGGGGACGCGTATCCGAGGTCCGTCGCGGACAGGACGAGCCGCAGCTTGTGGCCCTTCTGCACGTCGTGGTCGATGGCCGGGAGGGTGAGGGTGACGTCCTTGCCGTCGCCGCCCGCGCCGGTCACCCGCACCGGTGTGACCAGCTGGGAGGGCAGCACCTCGCGCGCGCCGCCGGGCCCCTGGTCGTAGACCTTCGCGAAGAGGACGGCCGTGCCGGTGGAGGACTTCACGTGGGCCGTCACGGTCGGCGAGCCGGTGATCCGGACGGCCTTGGTGAGCGGCGCCGAGTCGAAGCGCGCGAACTGGCCGGGGAAGTCGAGGGAGACGCCGAGGCCGAGGGAGGCGAGGGAGGAGACGGAGCCGAGGCCCGGGACCGCGGAGATCGACGGGGGGCCGCCGCCCGGCGGGTTCTGGAACGTCTCGGTGGCGGACTTCAGCGGCACTCCCACCCGGTCCTCGCCGCGCAGCCCCGGGTACGCGTCGCCGCTCGCGCCGCGCAGGGTCGCCGCGCCGTCCGTGGAGTCGACGCCCCCGGTGCGGGTGACACGGAACGCGGGCCCGGTGTCGACGCCCTTGTCCTCCTTCAGATACCGGTCGAACCAGGAGGTCACGCGCCCGGTGAGCCGGTCGGTCTCCCGGTCGCCGCCGTCGTGCCCGCCCGCGAACCAGTCGACGTCGACTGGGGCGCCATTGGCCCTGATCCGCTTCTCCATGGCGTCGGCGTGGCCGAGCGGGAACAGCGAGTCCGTCTGGCCCTGCGCGATGAGTGTCGGCACCTTGATGCGGTCGCCGACCGCAGACGGGCTGCGCTTCTCGAGCAGCTCGCGCGCCGCGTCGTCCGGCTGCCCGGACACGGCGACCCGCTGGTACATGGCGCACAGCTCCGGCTCGAACCCGCCGCAGCGAAGACCCGCCTCACTGGTGCGCGCGCCGATCTCCGCGGAGCCCGTGGTGAAGAAGATCCCGCTCCACAGCTTCTTGAACACCCCGTCGGGGAACAGGGCGTCCGCGAGGTTCCAGTACGTCATCTGCGGGGCGATCGCGTCGACCCGCCGGTCGTACGCGGCGGCGAGCAGCGAGATCGCGCCGCCGTACGAGGAGCCGGTCACGCCCACGCGCGGGTCGCCCGCCTTGTCGAGCTGCACCTCCGGCCGCTGCGCCAGCCAGTCGATGAGCCGCGAGACGTCGGCGACCTCGCGCTTGGGATCGTTCAGCCCGATCTTTCCCGTGGACTTCCCGAAGCCGCGCGCCGACCACGTCAGCACCGCGTACCCGTCTCTCGCGAGCTTCTCCGCCTCGCCGCGCACATCGGTCTTGCTGCCGCCGAAGCCGTGCCCGATCAGGACAGCGGGGCGCTTGTCGCGGCCGTCGCCCGCCGTGAAGTACGAGGTGTCGAGCCGCACGCCCCCGCCCATCGGCAGCATCCGGTCCTGCCGCTGCACGGCAGGCGCCTTCCCCGAAGCGGCGGCCGCCACCGACCAGGTCCCCGCTCCCACGAGCACCACGAGCACCGCCGCGACGGCACCCCACCGCCGCGGCCCGCCCCGCACCCGCTCGCGCCACGCACCCAGTCGTAGATCCATGCGTCAACGGTAGGTGCCACCACTGACAGTGACCGCACCCCTCCAGTTGGAATCGAGGACCTTCCCGGGGAGTACGGTTCGCCCTTCGCATACCGCGGATGCGGTAGGAGAGGGTCGTTTTCCCATCCCTCCCGGGTTCAATGAGCCATGCGCATCGAGCGAGCCACCACCGTCCCCGAACTCGTCGCGGCCGGCGACCTGTTCGACTCCCCCACCCGCCCGGACGCCGCCCGCGACTTCCTGTCCGCGCCGGGCCACCACCTGTATCTGGCGTACGACACATCGGACGACACATCGGACGACGCACCGGACGGCGCCCGGCCCATCGGGTTCATCAGCGGGGTGGAGACCGTCCATCCCGACAAGGGCCGCGAGATGTTCCTCTACGAGCTGGCGGTCGACGAGGCGTACCGGCGGCGCGGGATCGGGCGCGCCCTGATCCGTACGCTCGCCGATCTCGCCGCCGAGCTGGGCTGCTACGACATGTGGGTCGGGGTGGACACGGACAACGACGTGGCGCTCGCGGCGTACCGCAGTGCGGGCGGCACCGACGAGGGGCCGTGCCGGGTGATCACCTGGGACTTCACCTGACCCCGGAGACCTACTCGGGCACCTCGATCAGCCAGCGCGTGTCCGGGCGCGGGCGCAGGTACAGCGCCCAGTAGACCGTCGCCGCCGCCGTGATCCCGCCCGTCCACAGGAGGTAGGAGACCTCCTGCTGGCTCAGGATGTACGCCATCACCGCGATCAGGACCACCGGGACCGCGGGCCACAGCGGCATGCGCCAGGCGGGCCGGTCGCGGTGCGAGCCGCGGCGGGCCAGCAGGGCGGCGACCGCGACGAGCAGGTACATGCCGGTGACGGAGACGCCGGTCACGCCGTACAGGGTGTCGAGGTTGACGAAGCAGAGTGCCGCGCCCGGCACGCCCACCAGCAGCGTCGCCACCCACGGGGAGCCGAAGCGGCCGAGCTTGGACAGGCCCTTGTTCACCGGCGACGGCCACGCCTTGTCGCGGGCCGAGGCGAACAGGACGCGGGAGTTCTGGATGACCATGACGATGCCCGCGTTGATGATGGCGAGCGCGACGCAGAGCGAGACGAACGTGCCGACCGCGGAGTTCGACCAGGCCTCGACCATGCCGCTGATGTCGCCGGAGGTGAGGGTCTGCAAGTCGGCGGCGCCCATGGTGATCGCGACGACGGGGACGAGGATGATCACCGTGGAGATGGCGAGCGTGGCGAGGACCGTGCGGGAGACGGACGTGCGGGGGTTCTCCAGCTCCTCGGAGAGGTACACGGCGGTGGAGAAGCCCTGCGTCACGAAGAGGGCGATGGCGAGCCCGGAGACGACGAGCATCGCGGTGACGGTGTCCGTGTGGCCGTTCGCGCCCGCGACGTCCATGGAGACGAGCGCGCCCGCGCCGCGCTCGGAGTGCGTGAAGCCGAGGACGGCGACGACGGCCGCCGCGATGACCTCCAGGACGAGGAAGACGCCGGTGATCCAGGCGTTGGCCCGCAGGTCGAGCAGTCCGGCGAGGGTGGCGAGCAGCATCACGCCCGCGCCCGCGATCGACGGGTCGAGGTGGACGAGGGGCGCCAGGTAGTCGGCGGTGCCCATGGCGATCACCGGGGGCACGATCATCACGACCAGCAGCGACAGGACGAAGACCAGCCAGCCGGCGAGGCGGCCCGCGAGCGTGGAGACCATGGCGTACTCGCCGCCCGCGCTGGGGATGAGGGTGCCCAGCTCCGAGTAGCAGAACGCGACGCCGATGCAGAGCAGCGAGCCGATGGCGATGGTGAGGGCCGTCGCCGTGCCGAGGCTGCCGAACAGGTCGGGCACGACGACGAAGAGCGTGGAGGCGGGCGTCACGCACGACAGCGTGAGCAGGGTGCCGCCGACGACGCCGATGGAACGCTTGAGCTTCTGGGGAGAGCCTTCAGGTGCTGCCGCCGTCTCGGGGGCGGTGACGGCGGGGCGAAGCGTGTCGGTCATGAAGCGGTTCCGATCGACTCGTGCGGCAGGTGGTTCGGGCGGGAGCGCTATCGCCTCCGAAGGCTGTGCTGGTGGTCCTCGTGTCCGCTCCCGGCGCGTCATGGAACCCCGCGCGTATCCGGAACGTCAACGCCCGTTTCCCTGCGAAATCCGCACCGCCGCACACCTCAACTGACAGCGCTTCTTTACCTGTTCGCAAAGTTGGCCGAGTTCTGATTGGTTCATCCGCTTGTTGACCTTGGTATCGCAGGCAAGTAACCCGAGACTCTTACGCCGCCCGTTTCATCCCCTACGTACGGGAACCGCAGCCGGAGCCCCGAACTTCGCCGAAATTCGTCCGCAGTCCGGACACCAGGAGGTCGTTACACTCCACCGACCCACAGGAGCTTCACAACTGGAGATGGTGCAGTGCGACGAGCAATGGCAGTGCTCTTCGGCGTGCTGGCGGTGGCGTTCGGGATATCCGTCCTGCCCGCGACGCCCGCCCAGGCGGCGACGGTCTCCGCGGACCAGGCCAATGTCGCCAAGTCGGCGGGTACGCGATACGCGTTGAGGTCCGAGGCCAATGGGCTGTACGTGACCGCCGATCCGAACAACAGCGGACAGATGACGGCACAGGCGGAGAAGGTCGGTTCGTGGGAGCGCTTCACGGTGCACACCAACCACGCCGGCAAGAACATCGCGCTGCGTTCCGAGTCGACGGGCTTCTTCGCGTCGACCGTGCCGGCGTCGGACGGTCTGATGCAGGCCAAGGGCGGCGACATCGACATCACCGAGCAGTTCGTCGTCGAATCCCGGGAGTCCGACGGGCCGGGTCAGTTCGCGCTGAAGTCGGCGGACAGCGGAAAGTACATCAGCGTCGAGCACACGGCCGAGGGCGGTGACAAGCTCCGGGTCCGGGCCACGACCGTCGGCAGCTGGGAGCGGTTCACGCTGGTCCCGCAGGGCCAGGCAGGCACCTCCGGGGGCACGCCGTCCCCCGCCGCCGCGCCCGCCTCAAAGCTGAACGTCATGACCTGGAACGTCTGCGCCAACAACAACGTGGACCACTGCTGGGACGCCAACCTGGCCGGCAAGGACCAGGTGAGCGCGGCCGTCGTCGACCGGCTGCCGCAGCCGGGCAGCGGCGCCCTGCCCGACGTGATCTTCTTCCAGGAGTTCTGCGAGAAGCACGCGAAGCCGGTCGAGGAAGCCCTTGAGCAGCGCACCGGCCGCGGCTGGGACGTGCGTTTCGCACCGACCCAGTACGTCATCGGCGAGCTCGGTGCGCCGGTCCTCAAGGGCGTGCTGGCACAGAAGGAATGCGCCAAGGCGGGCCCCGACCACCTCGACCGCGGATCGTTCGGAGTGGCCCTGGCCGTGCCGGACTCCAACACGTCCTACCAGGGCTACACCCTCAGCTCTCCCGTCTCGTTCGGCGACGCCGCGAACAGCACGAAGGCCGAGCAGCGCCCTGCGCTCTGCGCCGACCTTCCCGAGCGCGCGCTGCACGTGTGCACGTCCCACTTCAGCGCCGGTGCGGGCTACGACGATCCGGAGGCCGAGTACCGGAAGATCCAGGCCGGGGAGTTCATGGGCATCGTCCGCGCCGCCCCCGCCGGCTACCGCCCCGTCTTCGGCGGTGACCTGAATTCGGTGAGCCCCGACTCGACCGGCGCCGACGGCGGCGATCACGACCGCAGCGCCCTGAAGGACATGTACGCGTCGTACCGCGAGTGCGCGCAGCTCGGCGACCTGAACAGCTCCCGCAGCGGCCCTGCCACGGCCGTCGCCTCGGGTCCGGACGGTACGGGCGATCCGACGATGAAGATCGACTACATCTTCGCGCCGAAGACCGCCCCGTTCACGAGTTGCGCGGTCTCCGCCACACACGGTTCGTCCGACCACTGGACGCTCTACGGCACCATCGCCCTGCCCGCCGCATGAGGTGAGCGGAAAAAGCCCCCCGGCCCGTACGGCCAGGGGGCTTTCACCTGCCCGCTGATCAGTGGTTGCGCGGGAAGCCCAGGTCCACGCCCGTGGGGGCCTCGGACGGGTCCGGCCAGCGCGTGGTGACGACCTTGCCGCGGGTGTAGAAGTGCGTGCCGTCGTTGCCGTAGATGTGGTGGTCGCCGAAGAGGCTGTCCTTCCAGCCACCGAAGGAGTGGTAGCCGACGGGGACCGGGATCGGCACGTTCACGCCGACCATGCCGGCCTCGACCTCCAGCTGGAAGCGGCGGGCGGCGCCGCCGTCGCGGGTGAAGATCGCGGTGCCGTTGCCGAACGGCGAGTTGTTGATGAGGGCCAGGCCCTCCTCGTACGTGTCGACGCGCAGCACGCACAGGACCGGGCCGAAGATCTCGTCCTGGTACGCCTTGGCGGACGTCGGGACGCGGTCGAGGAGCGAGAGGCCGATCCAGTGGCCGTTCTCGTGGCCCTCGACCGTGTAGCCGGTGCCGTCGAGGACGACCTCGCAGCCCTCCGCCGCCGCGCCCTCGACGTACGAGGCGACCTTGTCGCGGTGGACGGCCGTGATGAGCGGGCCCATCTCGGACGTGGGGTCGTTGCCGGGGCCGATCTTGATCTTCTCGGCGCGGTCCTTGATCTTCGCGACGAGTTCGTCGCCGACCGAGCCCACGGCCACGACCGCGGAGATGGCCATGCAGCGCTCACCGGCGGAGCCGTACGCGGCCGAGACCGCGGCGTCCGCGGCCGCGTCCAGGTCGGCGTCGGGCAGCACCAGCATGTGGTTCTTGGCGCCGCCGAGGGCCTGGACGCGCTTGCCGTTCGCCGAGGCCGTGGTGTGGATGTAGCGGGCGATCGGGGTCGAGCCGACGAACGAGACGGCCGACACGTCCGGGTGGTCGAGGAGGCGGTCGACGGCCACCTTGTCGCCGTGCACGACGTTGAAGACGCCGTCGGGAAGACCGGCCTCGGACAGCAGCTCGGCGATCTTCATCGACGCCGACGGGTCCTTCTCCGACGGCTTCAGGACGAAGGTGTTGCCGCAGGCGATGGCGAGCGGGAACATCCACATCGGCACCATGGCCGGGAAGTTGAACGGCGTGATGCCCGCCACGACGCCGAGCGGCTGGCGGATCGAGGACACGTCCACGCGACTGGCGACCTGCGTCGACAGCTCGCCCTTCAGCTGCACGTTGATGCCGCAGGCCAGGTCGACGATCTCCAGGCCGCGCGCCACCTCGCCGAGCGCGTCCGAGTGCACCTTGCCGTGCTCGGCGGTGATCAGCTCGGCGATCGCGTCGCGGTTGGCGTCGAGCAGCGCACGGAAGCGGAAGAGGATCTCGGTGCGCTTGGCGAGCGAGGACTGGCCCCACGTCACGTACGCGGCCTTGGCGGCGGCGACCGCCGCGTCCACCTCCTCGACGGAAGCGAAGTCGACCTGGGTGGTGACGGCGCCGGTCGCCGGGTCGGTCACCGGGCCGTGATTGCCCGAGGCGCCCGCCCCATTCTTGACGGGCCTGCCGCCGATCCAGTGGTGGACCAACTTCGTGTCAGACATGGGGCAACTCCTGTGACGTCTACGTGCTTCTCAGAGGTGGCGGCGTCGAGCGGTGACGCGCCGGTCGTACTCCTCGCGGGCCTTGAGCGTGGACGCACGGTCCGCCGTCTCGGCCACGGGCACATCCCACCACGCCTGCGCCGGGGGCGGGCCCGACACTGTGTCTGCGGTTTCCGTCTCCACATAGACACATGTGGGGCGGGTCTCGGCGCGCGCCGCGGCGAGCGCCTCGCGCAACTCACGGACCGTCTTCGCCCGGTGCACGGCCATGCCGAGGCTGGCGGCGTTCGCCGCGAGGTCCACGGGCAGCGGCGGCCCCGTGTACGTGCCGCCGGCGCCGTCCTCGTCGGCCGACGGGAACCGGTACTGCGTGCCGAAGCCCTCGGCACCGACCGACGCGGAGAGCCCGCCGATGGACGCGTACCCGTGGTTCTGCAGGATCACGACCTTGATCGGTACGTTCTCCTGCACGGCGGTGACGATCTCCGTCGGCATCATCAGATACGTGCCGTCGCCGACCAGCGCCCACACCGGCCGGCCCGGCGCGGCGAGGGTGACACCGATCGAGGCCGGGATCTCGTAGCCCATGCAGGAGTAGCCGTACTCGACGTGGTACTGGTCGGGGGAACGGGTCCGCCACAGCTTGTGCAGATCGCCCGGGAGCGAGCCCGCCGCGTTGATGAGGATGTCGTCGCCCGTCACCAACTCGTCGAGTACGCCCAGGACTTGGGCCTGCGTGGGGCGTACGAGATCGTCGGACGCCGTGTAGCAGGCATCGACGCGGTGCTCCCAGCGCTCCTTGTCGTCCGTGTACTCGGTGACGTACGCGGGCTCCGCCCGCAGCGCGCCGACCGCCCGGCGCAGGGCGTCCAGGCCCTCGCGCGCGTCGGCGACCAGCGGCAGCGCCGCCAGCTTGTGGGCGTCGAACGGGGCGATGTTGAGGTTCAGGAAGCGGACCCCGGGGTGGGTGAACAGGGTCGACGAGGCCGTCGTGAAGTCCGTGTAGCGCGTGCCCACGCCGATCACCAGGTCGGCGGTGCGGGCCAGTTCGTTCGCGGTGGCGGTGCCGGTGTGGCCGATGCCGCCGACGTCCGCCGGGTGGTCGTGGCGCAGGGCGCCCTTGCCGGCCTGGGTGGTGGCGACCGGGATGCGGGTCGCCTCCGCGAACGCCTGCAGCGCGCCCTGCGCGCCGCTGTGCCGCACGCCGCCGCCCGCGACGATCAGGGGGCGCCGGGACTGCTTCAACGCCCTTGCCGCCGCGGCGAGTTCGATGGCGTCGGGCTGGGGGCGGCGGACCGTCCAGACCCGCTCGCGGAAGAACTCCTCCGGCCAGTCGTACGCCTCCGCCTGCACGTCCTGGGGAAGGGCGAGGGTGACCGCGCCCGTGTCCACCGGGTCGGTGAGGACGCGCATCGCCTGCAGCGCGGCGGGGATCAGCTGCTCGGGCCGCGTGATCCGGTCGAAGTACCTGGACACCGGGCGGAGCGTGTCATTGACCGACACGTCTCCCGCGTACGGCACTTCGAGCTGCTGGAGCACCGGGTCGGCGGGACGGGTCGCGAACACGTCGCCGGGCAGCAGGAGTACGGGGATGTGGTTGATGGTGGCGAGGGCGGCGCCGGTGACGAGGTTCGTGGCGCCCGGGCCGATGGACGTGGTCACGGCGTGCGTCGACAGGCGGCCGCTCTGGCGCGCGTAGCCGACCGCCGCGTGCACCATCGCCTGCTCGTTGCGGCCCTGGTGGAACGGCATCTCGTCCGCGTACTGGACCAGTGCCTGGCCCAGGCCCGCCACGTTGCCGTGGCCGAAGATGCCCCAGGTCGCGCCGATGAGGCGGTGGCGGGTGCCGTCGCGCTCCGCGTACTGGCGGGACAGGAAGCGGACGAGGGCCTGGGCGACGGTGAGGCGTGTGGTTCCGGTGCCGGTGCTGGTGTCGGTGCTGGTGTCGGCAGTCGTCGGGGTCATCGGTATCCCTCCGTCGCGTGGTCGGGGTGGAAACAGATCTTCCACTCCCGCTCCTGTCCCGGTCCCGCCATCACATTCAGGTAGTACATGGCGTGCCCCGGCTGGGCGATCGACGGGCCGTGCCAGCCGTCGGGGACGAGGACCGCGTCGCCGGTGCGGACCTCGGCGAGGAGGTCGGTGCCGCCGGGGCGGGACGGGGAGACGCGCTGGTATCCGTAGCCGTCCGTGTGCCGGCCGGCCTCGATCTCGAAGTAGTAGATCTCCTCCAGCTCCGACTCCTCGCCCGGGCGGTGCTCGTCGTGCTTGTGCGGTGGGTACGAGGACCAGTTGCCGCCCGGCGTGATCACCTCGACCGCGATCAGCTGGTCGCAGTCGAAGGTGTCCGCGGCGGCGAAGTTGCGCACCTGGCGTGCGCTCCTGCCGCTGCCGCGGTCCTCGACGGGAACCTCCGGCGCGGGTCCGTAGCGGACGGGGAGTCGTCGTCCGCACTTCGCTCCTGCCAGGGCGAAGCGGCCTCCCGCACCGGAGGCGATCTCTGCGCGGCTTCCGCGCGGGACGTACGCGAAGTCGCTCGCGCCGCTGAACACACTGTCCCTGCCCAGCAGTTCGATGATCCGCCCTTCCGTATCCACCGAGCAACCGCCGGTGAGCGGGAGAATGATCCATTCACTCTCGCCGGTGTCGAACGAGTGCCGCCCGCCGGGCGCCAGTTCGAGGATGCGCAGTGCCGCGCGGGACCATGCGGGCAGGCCCGTCCTGTCCGGGTCGATGCGCAGGGCGTACGGGCCGTCCGCCGCGGCGCCGTTGGGGAGGTGGCTCATCCCTGTACTTTCCCTCCTCGCGTTCTGGATCGGTGCGGGTTACAACAGGCCGACAGCCGTGTCGACCGCCGCCGCCACGTCCCCGTCCGCCGGGTACAGCAGCGACCTTCCCACCACCAGGCCCTGGACCGTGGGCAGTTGGAGCGCGCTGCGCCACTTCTCGTACGCGGCGTCCTGGTCGCCGTCCTTGATGTCGCCGCCGAGCAGCACGGCGGGCAGCGTGGAGGTCTCCATGACGCGGGCCATCGCGTCGGGGTCGTCGGTGACGGGGAGTTTCAGCCAGGTGTAGGCGGAGGTGCCGCCCAGGCCCGCCGCGACGGCGATGGAGCGGATGACGGCGTCCGGGCTCAAGTCGTTGCGCAGCAGGCCGGATTCGGGGTCGCGGTGTGTCAGGAACGGTTCGACGAACACGGGCAGGCGGTGGGCGGCCATGGCGTCGACGGCGCGCGCGGCGGCTTCCAGGGTCCGTACGGAGCCCTCGCCCGGGTCGTCGTAGTCGATCCGCAGCAGGAGCTTCCCGGCGTCGAAGCCTCTGTCGTGCAGGGCGCCCGGAGTGTATCCGGTGAACCGGTCGTCGAGCTCGAAGGCGGCTCCTGCCAGGCCGCCGCGGTTCATGGAGCCGATGACGACCTTGCCGTCGAGGGCGCCGAGGAGGAGCAGGTCGTCGAGTACGTCGGCGGAGGCGAGGACGCCGTCCACGCCGGGGCGGGACAGAGCGAGACAGAGCCGGGCGAGCAGGTCCCTCCGCTCGGCCATGGCGAACCCCCGCTCTCCGGCGGCGAGCGCGCCCCGGGCGGGGTGGTCGGCGGCCACGATCATGAGGCGGGCGTCGGCGGTGGGGAGCAGCGCCCGCCGGGTTCTGCGCGCGGCGGCGTCGTCGATGGCCTCGGGCTGCCGAGCACGAAGCCTCGCGAGGGAACGGGGATCCGGGGTGAGGGGATCGGCCGGGTCGTTGCGCAGCCGGTCTGATCGTGGGGCGGGGCCGTGCTGCTGGAACTCGGCCGGGTCAGTGCGCTGTTGCTTTCGTCGTGGGGCGGGGCCGTGCCGGGGTACCTCCTCGGCCGGGCTCCGGTCGCCGTCGCTCAAGCGCCTACGGCGCGGCGTCCCGGGTTGGGTGCCTGCGGTGTCCTGCGGGGGCACCCCCGCCTTGGGCAGTCTGCCGCCTGGGGCGGCAGGGTGGGCAAGGCGGCACCCGAGCGCCGGGTGCGCGATACAACAAGGGCCCAGCCCGACCCCGGTCGGTACGTCACACCCAGGGTCACCACCTACGACCCGCCCCGCAGCCAACGCCGCCTCCACCTCCTCCCCCACCGGCATCGCCGAAGAGCACTCGAGCCGCGACGCCACGATCGCCCCCGCCGCGTTCGCGTACCGCATCACCCGGGTCAACTCCCAGCCCCGCAACAGCCCATGACACAGGGCCCCGCCGAACGCATCGCCCGCCCCGAGCCCGTTCAGCACCTCCACCGGCAGCGGCGGCACCTCCGCCGTCTCCCCGTCCGACGTCATCGCCAGGACTCCCCTCGGCCCCTGCTTCACCACGGCCAGACGCAGGCCGTGTGCGAGCAACGCCCGTGCCGCGGCGACCGGTTCACGCTCCCCCGTGGCGATCTCGACCTCGTCCACGTTGCCGACGGCCACCGTGGCGTGCCGGAGCGCCTCCGCGTAGTAGGGACGCGCCTCCTCGGGATCCGACCAGAACATGGGACGCCAGTCGAGGTCGAAGACGGTGTCGCCGGAGGCGCCCGCCCGGTGGGCCAGCGCGGTCAGCGTCGCGGTCCGGCTGGGCTCGGCGCTCAGCCCCGTACCGGTCATCCAGAAGAGCCGCGCGGCCGCGATCGCGTCCAGGTCGAGCTCGTCCGCGGTGATCTCGAGGTCCGGCGCCTTGGGCCGCCGGTAGAAGTACAGCGGGAAGTCGTCCGGCGGGAAGATCTCGCAGAAGGTGACGGGGGTGGGGAGGCCATCGACCGGCGTCACCCAGCGCGCGTCGACCCCGAACTCCCGCAGCTGGGACCGGAGATACTCCCCGAAGGGGTCCCGGCCCGTCCGGGTGATCGTGGCCGTCCGCAAGCCGAGCCGCGCCGCCGCCACCGCCACGTTCGTCGAGGATCCGCCCAGGAACTTCCCGAAGGCCGTCACGTCCGCCAGGGTTCTGCCCGCCTGCAACGGATACAGGTCCACCCCGATCCGGCCCATGGTGATCAGGTCGAGCTCCAGCTCCCTGCGGGCCATGCGGAGTTCCCTTCGACGGCGCTGTTCGGCGGGACGGCCTCTGCCAAATCTGGTCCCGGCCCCACCTCCCTGTCAACATTTTGTCCGGACATTCGGACCATGCCTTGACAGTGTTCTCCGGCGGCCCCAAGGCTGGTCCCATGACGACCATCCGTATCGGCTCCGCCCCCGACTCCTGGGGCGTCTGGTTCCCCGACGACCCGCGCCAGACCCCCTGGCAGCGCTTCCTCGACGAGGTCGCAGAGGCCGGGTACGAGTGGATCGAGCTGGGGCCGTACGGCTATCTGCCGACCGATCCGCGGGTCCTGGGCGAGGAGACCTCGCGGCGCGGGCTGAAGGTGTCCGCGGGCACCGTGTTCACCGGGCTGCACCACGGCCCCGCCGTCTGGGACAGGACCTGGGAGCACGTCTCCTCCATCGCCGCGCTCACCCAGGCCATGGGCGCCCGCCATCTGGTCGTCATCCCGTCCTTCTGGCGCGACGACAAGACGGGCGAGGTGATCGAGGACGCCACGCTGAGCGCCGAGCAGTGGGGGCAGCTGGCCGCGCAGACGGAGCGGCTCGCCCACGAGGTCCGTGAGCGGTACGGGCTTCGGGTCGTCGTCCATCCGCACGCCGACACGCACATCGACACCGAGGAGAACGTCGCCCGCTTCCTCGACTCCACCGACCCGGACCTCGTGTCGCTGTGTCTGGACACCGGGCACTACGCGTACTGCGGCGGCGACAGCGTCAAGCTGATCGAGACGTACGGGGAGCGCATCGGCTATCTGCACCTCAAGCAGGTCGATCCGGCCGTCCTCGCGGGCGTACGGGAGAACGGGACACCCTTCGGGCCCGCCGTCGCGCAGGGCGTCATGTGCGAACCTCCGCGTGGAGTACCGGAGTTGGAGCCCGTCCTCGCCGCCGCCGGGCGGCTCGGCGTGGAGCTGTTCGCGATCGTCGAGCAGGACATGTATCCGTGCGAACCGGAGCAACCGCTGCCGATTGCCCGGCGTACACGGGGCTATCTGAGGTCGTGCGGCGTGTAGCAGTATCGACGGATGAGATCTCGCGCCACGAGTACCTCACGGTCCGTCATCCGTCCCGCCCGCTGCCCGAACGGCACCTGGGAGACGGCGTCCGCGCGCCCGCACGCCCGATTGCGCCCCGGCGTCATCGGCTACCGCGGCTTCCGGCTCGCCTTCCCGGGTCCGCGCGCCCGCCTGGAGGCGCCGATCGGCGCGGTGACGCTGATGCTCGGTTTCCACGGGGCGATCCGCATCACGGAGGCCACCGGCGGCTGGGTGGGCGTCGGCAAGGACGGGAGCGCCGGCGGGGACCGCCCCACCGGGCTGCGCAGCGTCGAGCTGTCGTCCGTCCTGTCGGGGCTGACCACCACCCCGGTCCTCGGCGAGCACGACGGTCAACTGGCCGGGGTGGAAGTGCTGTTGACGCCGTGGGCCGCCTTCACGATGTTCGGCACCGCCCTGCACGAGCTGAGCGGGTGGCGTCTGCATCCGGACGAGCTGGGAGCACTCCCCAATGCGGCTGTGGCACAACTCTCTTATTCGCTGGGCGAGTTGACGAGCTGGCGGGCCCGTTTCCGGCTGCTCGACGAGACGCTGGGCGGCTGGCTCGCATCGGGACCCCGGTGCGCGAGCGGCACCGTGCACGCCTGGTACGCGCTCACGCACAGCGGCGGCTCCGTACCCGTGGCCCGGCTCGCCGATCAAGTCGGCTGGAGCGTACGGCACTTGGAGAACCGCTTCCGGGAGCAGATCGGCCTGAGCCCGAAGGCGGCCGCGCGGGTGCTGCGGTTGCAGCGGGCCCGGCGGATGCTGGTCGCGGGCAGCACCCAGGCCGAGACCGCCGCGGCCTGCGGCTATTACGACCAGGCGCACCTGAGCGGGGAGTTCAAGGCGATGACCGGGTGCACGCCGCGCGAGTTCGCCCTCGCCCGCGGCCTGCGCATCGACCCCGACGGTCCCCCCGCCACCGACCGGCTCGCCGGGGAGGCGACGAGCCTGGTCCTGCGGCGTGACGGGCGTACGAGCAGTGCGTCTTTCTCCAAGACCGGCCGTATTCGCTGAGGCACCCTTGTCCCCTCGGGCCACCCGACGGGGGGATGCGGGGAAGGTGGGCCGGGCCTGGCGCAGCAGGCCCGGCCCACCGGGGTCCGCGAACCCGGCGCCCTCTTGCCCCCTATTGCCCTCTCTTGTCCCCCTCTTGCCCGCTCTTGCCTGCGCCCTCTTATCCGTGCGCGCGCCGGTGTATGCGCCCGCAACGCGCCCCGTTTGCATCACTCACGTCACAAACGCCCCCTTCCTGTCACACATGTCAGGCATACGCGGGTTCTGCGTCACAGGGGTCACACAGGCCCTCCCTTCACCTCGGTGCACGTCGTTCTCCGGGCACAGGGTGAGTGATCGCCGGCGGCCACCCCCGAGCCGCCGTCGCGACACCCGCCAGGGAGGAGCCACTCATGACCGACCGCAGGCTCTGGTCGTACAAAGAGATCGCCGCGCACATCCGGGTCCAGCCCGACACCGTCCGCTCGTACCGCAAGCACGGCCTCCTGCCCCCGCCGGACCACGTGGAGGGCGGCAAGCCGTACTGGTACGCCGACACCGTGCGCGCGTGGGTGGCCTCACGGCCCGGCAACCGGGGGCGCAGAGACTGAGGGCCCGACCGCAGAGGCGGCCCTACGCCGGGATCACGCCGTCGTCGTACGCCGACCAGAGCGCCGCGTACGGGCCGCCTGCCGCGACCAGTGACGCGTGCGGGCCGCTCTCCACCAGGCGGCCGCCGTCCAGGACCAGGACGCGGTCCGCGCGGGCGGCCGTCGTCAGGCGGTGCGCGATGACGATCGTCGTGGGCGCCGCGGTCGCGGCCGCCACCGCCCGGCCGACCGCCGCCTCCGTGGCCAGGTCGAGCGCCGCCGTCGCCTCGTCGAGCAGCAGCAGGTCGGGGCGGACCAGACAGGCCCGGGCCAGCGCGATCAACTGCCGCTGGCCCGCGGACAGATTGCGGCCGCGCTCGCTGAGCCGGTAGCCGTAGCCGTCCGACAGGCCCGCGATCATCCGGTCGGCGCCGACCTCCGCGGCCGCGGCCCGCACCTGGTCCTCCGAGGCGCCCGGGCGGCCGTACGCGATGGCCTCCCGCACGGTCGCGCCGAACAGGTACGGCTCCTGCGGGACCAGGCCGATCCGGCTGCGGTAGGCGGCGCCGTCCAGGTCCCGCAGGTCCACCGAGTCGATCTCGACGGCGCCCCGCGTCGGCAGGTACATCCGCGCGACGAGCTTGAGCAGCGTCGACTTGCCCGAGCCCGTCTCGCCGACGACGGCGACCGTCTGTCCCGGTTCGATCGTCGCGGTCACGCCGTCGAGGGCGCGCTTGGCGCCGTCCGCGTACGTGTAGTGCAGATCGCGCAGCACCACCTCGCCGCGCATCCGGCCGGCGCCGCCGAAGGCGGGCAGCGGCATCGGGGTGCGCGGCTCGGTCACCGTCGGGCGCTCGCGCAGCAGTTCGCGGCAGCGGCCGAGGCCGACGCGGGCCCGCTGGTAGCTGTCGAGGAGCTGCGAGGCGTTGCGGATCGGGCCGAAGACCAGGCCGACGTAGAGGAGGAAGGCGACGACCGTGCCGGCGCCCACCGCGTCGTGCGCCACGCGCCACGCGCCGACCCCGAGGACGAGGGCGGTGGTGGCGTCGGAGAGGAACTCCACGGTGGAGAAGAACAGGGCCAAGTAGCGCTGCGAGCGCATCTGGAGCGTGCGCTGTTCCTCGGCCAGGGCGGAGAAGTGCGCGGCGTTCCGGGTCTGCCTGCGGTACGCCTGCGTCACCCGCACGCCATCGACGGCTTCCTGGAACGCGGCGTTGACCAGGCCGAGTTGGGTGCGGCTGAGGTCGTACTGGCGCTTGGAGACGCGCGCGTACCACCAGCAGGCGGCGGCGAGGACGGGAACGATCGCCAGGACCGTGAGGGTCAGTCCGGGGTCGAGGGTCGCCATCATGACGACCACGCCCACGAGGAGCATGGCGCTCACCGCGGAGTCGAGCAGGCCGTGCTGGAGGAAGTCGCCGATCGCGGCGACGTCGCTGACCATCCGGGTGACGGCCGCGCCGCCGGACTCGCGCTCGAAGTAGTCGAGGCCGAGCCGCTGCAGATGGGCGAACATCTTGACGCGCAGCTCGTACAGGACGCGCTCGCCGGTGCGCGCGATGACCCTCATCTCCCCTGTGAACACCAGCCAGTTGGCGACCGTGGTGGCCAGCAGCGCGAAGGCGATGGCAGTGAGCGCGAGGCCGTCGTGCTGCCGCACCCCCCGGTCGATGGCGGCGCTCACCAGCCGCGGCGCGAGCATCAGCAGCGCGGTGTCGGCGATCAGCATGGCGCCGATGGCGAGCAGCCGGGAGCGGTAGGGGCGCAGCAGGCGGCGCAGGGTGAAGTCGGGGTCGGCGGCGCGGGCGCGGGACTCGTCGACGTCGGGAGCGAGCTCGGGGACGGGCGGCACGTCCTCGCCGCCGGCCGGGGCCGCCGTCATGGGTGCGGCCTCGACGGCCGCCGTCTCCTCGCGCTCCCCGAGCACCAGCGCCCGGTAGCGGGAGCAGCGGCCGACCAGCTCGTCGTGCGTCCCGGTGTCCAGGACGCGGCCCGCGTCCAGGACGGCGATGCGGTCCGCGAGGCGCAGGGTGGAGCGGCGGTGGGCGACGAGCAGCACGGTCCGGTCGGCCAACTGGCCCCGCAGGGACGTGTGGATGGCCGCCTCGACCTTCGGGTCCACCGCTGAGGTGGCGTCGTCGAGGACGAGGATGCGCGGGTCGGTGAGCAGGGCGCGGGCGAGTGCGAGGCGCTGGCGCTGGCCGCCGGAGAGCGACATGCCCTGGGCGCCGAGGACGGTGTCGTAGCCGTCGGGCAGGGCTCGCACGAAGCCGTCGGCGTGGGCGGCCTCGGCGGCGGCGCGCACCTCGGCGTCGGTGGCGTCGGGCCGGCCGAAGCGGATGGCGTCGCGCACGCTCCCGGAGAACAGCAGGCTCTCCTCGAAGGCGATGCCGAGGGCGCCGCGCAAGGAGTCGAGGGTCAGTTCCCGTACGTCGGTGAGGGCGCCGGCGGGGCCGACGCGGACGGCGCCCTCGTCGGGGTCGTAGAGCCGGGCCAGGAGTGCGGTGACCGTCGACTTGCCGGATCCGGAGGCGCCGACGAGGGCGAGGGTCTCGCCGGGGGCGACGGTGAGGTCGAGCCCGTCGAGGGCGGGGGCGGCGTCGGGGGCGTGGGCGAAGGTGACGCCTTCGAAGGCGACGGCCAGCGGTCCCGGTTGCAGCGGGCGGGCGTCCGGACGGTCCGTCACCTCGCTTTCCGCATCGGCGAGTTCGAAGATGCGGACCAGTCCCGAGCGGGCCTCCTGGGCCTCGCCGACCATGTTGGAGATCATCCGCAGCGGGCCCATCATGGCGGCCAGATAGGTGGTGAAGGCGACGAAGGTGCCGAGCGTGATGTCGCCGCGGACGGCGAGCAGGCCGCCGAGCAGGATCACGCCGAACCGGGCGGCGCCCGGCAGCAGTTCACCGATCAGCCCGGAGTAGCGGGCGGCGAGGTAGCGGCGCTGGACGCGGGCGGCGAACAGCCCGCGGGCCAGGCCTACGTAGCGGTCGGTCTCGGCGTCCTCCTGCGCGAAGCCCTTGACGACGCGGACCCCCGCGATGTTGGACTCGACGGCCTCGGACGCCTCGCCCGTCCGCTCCTGGACGGCCCGGTCGGCGGGGTAGATGCGGTCCCGCGAGCGGCGCGCGATGACGCCCATCGGCAGGGCGGCCACGAGGGAGACGCAGGCCAGCAGCGGCGACAGGACGAACATCACGCCGAGGGTGAAGAGCAGCGTCAGCCCGTTCTGCACGAGGAGCGGCAGCGAGCCGGTGAGTTCGCGCACCACGGCGACGTCGTTGACGGCGCGGCTGAGGACGTCGCCCGAGCGGACCCGGTCGAGGCGGCGCCCGTCGACCCGCTGGATGGCGTCGTGCAGCAGCAGCCGCAGGTCGCGCTCGACGCCCCACTGCACGGTGCCGGCCCACCAGCGGCGCAGCCAGGAGGCCCCGAACTGGGCGGCGGCGACGGCGAGCAGGACGGCGATCCAGGGCGCGGCGGAGGCACGGCCGGTGTCGATGACGTCGTCGACGACCCGGCGGATGATCAGTGGGGTCGCGGTGGTGAGCAGGACGCCGGCGACGGCGCCGAGGCAGGCGAGGACGACGGCACCGGGCCGGGCCCAGCACATCGCGGCGAACCTGCGCAGCCAGCCGTCCTGTCGTTTGTCCGACATCCTGCTGCCCCTTCGCCGCGCGCCGCTCCAAACCGAAGCAGCCTCACAGCGTGTACGCGCTACGGGCAACCCAATTTCAGCGCCGCCCCCGGCACTCGGGCCTCACCCGCCGGAGCGTGGCTCGATGACCGTCACTCCTGCCCCGGGCGCCGTCCCCATGGCGGCGAGCGCCCCCGGCGCCTCCTCCAGCGAGATCGTCGACGTCACCAACAGGTCGGGCCGCAGCACCCCGCCCCGCACCAGCTCCAGCATCCCCGGATACGTGTGCGCGGCCATCCCGTGGCTGCCGATCACCTCCAGCTCCCACGCCAGGACATGCCCCATCGGAACGACAGGATCGACCGGCAGCAGACCCACCTGGACGTGCCGCCCGCGCCGCCTCAGCCCCCGCACGGACGCCGCGCACGTCGCCGCGGAGCCCAGCGCGTCCACCGACAGATGTGCACCCCCGCCCGTCAACTCCCTTACCGTGCCCGGCACATCGTCGACCGCCGCCGCGTCCACGCACGCAACGGCCCCGAATTTCCTGGCCAGTTCGAGCGCGCCGGGTGCGATGTCGACGGCGATCACCCGCGCGCCGGACGCCGCCGCGATCATCACGGCGGACAGGCCGACCCCGCCGCACCCGTGCACCGCGACCCATTCCCCGGCCGCGACCCTGCCCTGCTGCACGACGGCCCGGAACGCGGTCGCGAACCGGCAGCCGAGCCCCGCCGCCGTCGCGAACGCCATCCCGTCCGGCACCGCCACCAGATTCACCTCGGCGTGGTCGAGAGCGACGTACTCGGCGAAGGAGCCCCAGTGCGTGAACCCGGGCTGCGTCTGCCGCTCGCACACCTGCTGGTCCCCGGCCGCGCACGCCGCGCAGCTGCCGCACGCGCACACGAACGGCACCGTCACCCGGTCCCCGGCCCGCCACCCGCGCACCTCGGCGCCGACCTCCTCGACGACCCCGGCGAGTTCGTGCCCGGGCACGTGCGGCAGCGCGATGTCCGGGTCGTGGCCCATCCAGCCGTGCCAGTCGCTGCGGCACAGGCCCGTCGCCTCCACCCGCACCACGACCCCGTGCGGCGCGGCCACCGGATCCGGCACCCGGCGCACCTCGGCCCGCTCCCCGAACCGCTCGAACACGACGGCACGCATCCGCCACCACCCCGCTTCCGACCGAGACGATCAACGGCTCCACGGTAGCCGTGCCGTCACCACGACTCCGCGCCCTGCCGCGGCCCGTCCGGCCGCACCCGTTCCCCCTTGGCCGCACGCAGCTTCAGACCGGCGAGCGGGAACAGCAGGACGGACAGCATCGCGGCCCCGACGAGCGCCGCCGCCTCGTCGGTGTGCAGCACCCCGTCGTCGACGCCGATGGTGGTGATGGCGACGACGAGCGGCAGCGCGGTCGACGCGAAGAGCGTCAGTGCGCGCCGGTCGCGTACGCCCAGGTCGCGCGGCGCGAGGGCGTACACCGGCAGGCCGCGCACCACGAGGAACAGGACCAGGAACACGGGCAGCAGGATCAGCGCCCGCCCGCCGCCGAGCAGCGCCCGCAGGTCGAACTCGATGCCGGTGACGACGAAGAAGATCGGCACCAGGAACCCGAACCCCATCGCTTCCACCTTGCCCACGACCTCGTGCGCGCTGTCCGGCGCGGCCCCGTGCAGCACGAGGCGGACGACCATGCCCGCGGCGAACGCCCCGAGCAGCACGTCCACGCCGAGCGCCTGCGAGGCCCCCAGCATCAGCGCGAGCAGCAGCACCACGAGCCGCACCGCGAACTGGCCGCTGCTGTGCAGGGTCTTGGCGATGACCCGGGAGAACCACGGCGGCCGCGGCCGCATCGCCCAGAACACGGCGCCCGCGGTGATCGCCGCGAAGACACCGAGCAGCAGGGCCGAATCGAGCGCCGAGCGGCCGCTGAGCAGCAGCGCCATCGCGATGATCGGCCCGAACTCGCCCACGGAGCCGACCGCCATCATCACGGACCCGAACCGCGAGTGCAGATCCCCCGAGTCGCGCAGCACCGGCAGGATCGTGCCGAGGGCGGTGCTGGTGAGGGCGGTGCCGATGTAGACGCCCTTCGCGTACGACCACCCGCTCAGCGCGAACGCGAGCACGAGCCCGGCGGCGAGCGAGATCACCCAGGCCCGAGCGGAGCGCTTGAGGGTGTCGCCGCGGATCTTGTCGAAGTCGATCTCGTACCCGGCGAGGAAGATCAGCATCGAGAGCCCGAGCTGCGACAGGGCGTCGATGACGTCCCCCGCGCTCGCCCACCCCAGCACGTCGGGCCCGACCACGATGCCCAGCAGGATCTCGAAGATGACGAGCGGCACCGGCAGCCAGCGGCTCGCCCCGTAGGCCAGGAGGGGCGCGAGGACCGCGATGGCCATGATCAGAATGAGCGTTCCGGACTGCGACATATCGGGTGCTTACCATAAACTTCCGGCAAATCTCCCCCACCTGTTGCCAGTTCGAGGGAAGTCAGAGGGACCCGCCGTGACGCACCCCCAGCCCCCCGGGGCACCCCAGGCCCGCATCCCCCAGCAGCCCCCGCCGCCGGGCCCGCAGATCCGCCCGGGCCTGTGGAAGCGCTGCCTGTGGGGCGGCCTGGCCCTGTGGGTCCTGACGGCACTGGTCACGTACGCCACCAAGAACACCACCCTCCTGCCCACCCTCATCCTGCTCGGCAGCTTCCTCGTACCCGCGGTCTTCGTCCTGTGGGCGTACGAGCGGCACGGCCGCGACCTGGGCGTGAACCTGATCCTGGGCTGCTTCCTGGTCGGCGGCATCCTCGGCGTGCTCGGCGCCTCGGTGATGGAGTACTACCTCCTGCACCCCTCGGTGTGGATGTTCGTCGGCGTCGGCCTGATCGAGGAAGCCGTCAAGCTCCTCGCCCTCATGTACGTCCTGCACCGCTACCCCCGCATCCACGGCCTGCGCGCGGGCCTGGTCCTGGGCGCCACGGTCGGCTTCGGCTTCGCGGCCTTCGAGAGCGCGGGCTACGCGTTCAACGCGGCGGTCACCATGAAGGGCATCGACCTGCGCTCGCTCCTGGAGACGGAAGTGCTGCGCGGCCTCCTGGCCCCCTTCGGCCACGGCCTGTGGACGGCGATCTCCGGCGCGGCGCTCCTCTCCTTCCGCAGGCCCAACGGGCGCTTCCGCTTCACCGGCCCCGTGATCCTCACCTACCTCGGCGTCGCACTCCTGCACGCCCTGTGGGACTCCATGCACGGCATCGCGATCTGGCTGGTCGCCCGCATCAGCGGCACCGGCCTGGACCGGGCGCTCTTCGCCCAGGGCTACATCCCCCAGCCCACCGACACCCAGAAGCACCTGTTCACCCTGTTCTCCGTGGGCGGCCTGGTGCTGGTCTCCCTCCTCGGCCTGGCCTGGGCCCGCTCGCTCGCCCGCCGCGACCCGTCTTGGAAAAATACCCCCTAGGGGTATAGAGTCGATTGCGTCAGGAGGGGCCGGGGGAACCCGGTGACCCGCCATGACCCGTCCACGGCCCTGCCACCAAGGAGAACGACATGAGCGCCCAGACCGAGCTCCCCCAGATCGGCGAAGAGTCGGCCGGATCCTGCTGCGGCGGGGCCTGCCACACCGACGCCGCCGCCCCCGCGGCCGAGGGCGCCGTCACCGCCGTCTACCAGGTGAAGGGCATGACCTGCGGCCACTGCGAGGGCGCCGTCTCCAGCGAGATCTCCGAGCTCGCGGGCGTCGCCTCGGTCAAGGCCGTCGCCGCCACCGGCCAGGTCACGGTCGTCTCCGCGGCCCCGCTCGACGAGGAAGCGGTCCGCGCCGCGGTCGACGAGGCGGGCTACGAGCTCGTCGGCAAGGCCTGACCTCCTGCGGACACCGGGGCCGGGGCACTCCCCCGGCCCCACCGCCGTACCCTCGACATCACCATGACGGACGCACTGCCTCCCACCGAGATCGACCTCGCCATCGGCGGCATGACCTGCGCCTCCTGCTCCGCCCGCATCGAGAAGAAGCTCAACCGCATCGAGGGCGTGACGGCGTCGGTCAACCTGGCCACGGAGAAGGCGAAGGTCACGTACGCCCCTGAGATCGACCTGGACACCGTGATCGCGACGGTCACCAGGCTGGGATACACCGCCGAGCCGTCCAGGGGCGCGGGGCTGTATCAATCAGCGGCTGCCCCGCGGAGCGCGACCAGCCACGACGGCGCAGCAGTCGGCGACTCCACGGAAGCCCCCACGGCGAGTAGCCGGCGTTTGAAGATCTCCGCGATCCTCACCGCCCCGGTGATCCTCCTGGCCATGATCCCCGCCCTGCAATTCACCGGCTGGCAATGGCTCGCGCTCACCCTGACCACACCCGTGGTGACCTGGGGCGGACACCCGTTCCACCAGGCCGCCTGGACGAACGCCCGGCACGGCGCCGCCACGATGGACACCCTCGTATCGCTGGGCACGCTCGCCGCGTTCGGCTGGAGCCTGTGGGCCCTGTTCCTCGGCCCCGAGGGCGCGCACACGTACCTGGAAGTCGCCGCGGGCGTCACCACCTTCATCCTCCTCGGCCGCTACCTGGAAGCCCGGGCCAAGCGGAGCGCGGGCGCCGCGCTGCGCGCGCTGCTCGAACTCGGCGCGAAGGACGTCGCCCTGCTCACCGCGGACGGCACGGAAGTACGCGTCCCCGCCGACCGGTTGACCATCGGTGACCGCTTCGTCGTACGTCCCGGGGACACGATCGCCACCGACGGCAGGGTCGTCGAGGGCGCCGGCGCCGTGGACGCCTCCGTCCTCACCGGCGAGTCCGTCCCCGTGGACGTGACCGTCGGCGACACCGTCACCGGGGCGACCGTCAACGCCGGGGGCCGGCTCGTCGTCGAGGCCACCCGCGTCGGCGCCGACACCCAGCTCGCCCGCATGGCGGGGCTCGTCGAGGACGCCCAGACCGGCAAGGCCGAGGTGCAGCGCCTGGCCGACCGGGTCTCCGCCGTGTTCGTCCCGGTGGTCATCGCGATCGCCCTCGCCACCCTGGCCGTACGCCTTCTCGTCACCGGCGACGCCACGGCGGCCTTCAGTTCGGCGGTGGCCGTGCTGATCATCGCCTGCCCGTGCGCCCTCGGCCTCGCCACGCCCACGGCCCTCATGGTCGGCACCGGACGCGGCGCCCAGCTCGGCATCCTCATCAAGGGCCCCGAAGTCCTGGAGTCCACCCGCAAGGTCGACACGATCGTCCTCGACAAGACCGGCACCGTCACCACCGGCCGGATGGCGCTGGCCGGTGTCCACGCGGCCGACGGCGTCGACGAGAAGGACCTGCTGCGCCTGGCCGGCGCCGTGGAGCACGCGTCCGAACACCCCGTGGCCCGGGCCGTCGCAGCGGCCGCCGCCGACCGTGCGGGCACCCTGCCGCCGGTCACCGCCTTCGCGAGCGTCCCGGGTCTCGGCGTGCGCGGCACCGTGGAGGGCCGCACGGTCCTCGTCGGCCGGGAGCGGCTGCTGGCCGACGCCGGTACCGCGCTGCCGCCCGCGCTCACCGCCGCCCGGCAGGCCGCGGAGGCCGAGGGCGGCACGGCGGTCCTGGTCGCCTGGGACGGGGCGGCACGCGGTGTCCTGACCGTCACGGACACCCCCAAGGACACCAGCGCGCAGGCCGTCGCCGAGCTGCGTTCCCTCGGGCTCGCCCCCATCCTGCTGACCGGCGACAACCGGGCCGCGGCCGACGCGGTCGCCCGCGCCGTGGGCATCGCCCCCGAGGACGTCGTCGCGGAGGTCCTGCCGCAGGACAAGGTCGAGGTGATCAAGCGCCTGCAGGCCGGGGGCCGGGGCGTCGCGATGGTCGGTGACGGGGTCAACGACGCGGCTGCGCTCGCCACCGCCGACCTCGGTCTCGCGATGGGCACGGGCACGGACGCGGCGATCGAGGCGGGCGATCTGACGCTCGTCCGGGGCGACTTGAGGGTCGCGGCCGATGCGATCCGGCTCTCACGGCGCACCCTCGCCACCATCAAGGGCAATCTCTGCTGGGCCTTCGGCTACAACGTCGCCGCGCTGCCCCTGGCCGCATGCGGCCTGCTCAACCCCATGATCGCGGGCGCCGCCATGGCCTTCTCGTCGGTCTTCGTGGTGACCAACAGCCTGCGCCTGCGCAGATTCATCTAGGGAACACCCGGCCAGACCTGGACCTTCACGTAATCCACACGGCACAATTGCAGCACTCTCACGTCAGAGGCTCACATCTACATATCGGGCCTCTTGCGTACACACGGGACATATGCAAGAGACGCAGATCACACGGATCTGAACGTAACCCTTTGCAGGTCTCGTGAGTCTAAGGAGGCGATGCAGAAACGTCTTGGGGGGCGTTTTTGTATCGAGCGGGACCGTCTTGGGGGACGGACCCGACTGCGTTGGCCGGGGCACGTGCACCGGGGAGCTTGAGCGGCCCTCCCGTACGTACGTGTTCCGGCGGCCGACGCGGCCACAGACGCCCGGCCGGATCCCGTGGGGGGAATCCGCACCGGGAAAAGGAAAGCGCCCCGACTGCCGGCCCGTGGGGGGACCGACAGCGGGGCGCTTTCCGCTTGCTTACTCAGCTGTTCACCGTTCCGTACGTGCTCAGCTGTCCAGCTCGCTCAGCGGGCCTCGACGGGGACGAAGTCCCGCTCGACGACGCCCGTGTAGATCTGGCGCGGGCGGCCGATGCGCGACCCGGGCTCCTTGATCATCTCGTGCCACTGGGCGATCCAGCCCGGCAGGCGGCCGAGGGCGAACAGGACCGTGAACATCTCGGTCGGGAAGCCCATGGCCCGGTAGATCAGGCCGGTGTAGAAGTCGACGTTCGGGTAGAGCTTGCGCTCGACGAAGTAGTCGTCGGCCAGCGCGTGCTCTTCGAGCTTCAGCGCGATGTCGAGCAGCTCGTCGCTCTTGCCGAGCGCCGAGAGGACGTCGTGCGCCGCCGCCTTGATGATCTTCGCCCGCGGGTCGAAGTTCTTGTAGACGCGGTGCCCGAAGCCCATGAGCTTCACGCCGTCTTCCTTGTTCTTCACCTTGCGGATGAAGGTGTCGACGTCGCCGCCGGAGGCCTGGATGCCCTCGAGCATCTCCAGGACCGACTGGTTGGCGCCACCGTGCAGCGGACCCCACAGGGCCGAGATGCCCGCCGAGATCGACGCGAACATGTTCGCCTGCGAGGAGCCCACCAGGCGCACGGTGGACGTCGAACAGTTCTGCTCGTGGTCCGCGTGCAGGATGAGGAGCTTGTCGAGCGCGGAGACGACCGTCGGGTCCAGCTCGTACTCGGCGGCGGGCACCGAGAAGGTCATGCGCAGGAAGTTCTCGACGTAGCCGAGGTCGTTGCGCGGGTAGACCACCGGGTGGCCGACCGACTTCTTGTACGCGTACGCCGCGATCGTCGGAAGCTTGGCGAGCAGGCGGATCGTCGACAGGTTGCGCTGCTGCTCGTCGAACGGGTTGTGGCTGTCCTGGTAGAAGGTGGACAGCGCGGAGACCACGGACGACAGCATGGCCATCGGGTGGGCGTCACGCGGGAAGCCGTCGTAGAAGCGCTTGACGTCCTCGTGCAGCAGGGTGTGCTGCGTGATGTCGTTCTTGAACGTCGCGAGCTCGTCGACGGTGGGGAGCTCGCCGTTGATCAGCAGGTAGGCCACCTCGGTGAAGGTGGAACGCTCGGCCAGCTGCTCGATCGGGTAGCCGCGGTAGCGAAGGATGCCCTCTTCGCCGTCCAGGTAGGTGATCGCGGATTTATAGGCGGCGGTGTTGCCGTATCCGCTGTCGAGGGTCACCAGTCCTGTCTGGGCCCGGAGCTTCCCGATGTCGAAGCCCTTGTCGCCGACGGTGCTGTCGATCACCGGGTAGGTGTACTCGCCATCGCCGTACCGCAGTACTACAGAGTTGTCGCTCACGTCTCGTCCCTCACCGACGTAGTGCCTCTTCTTCGAGGTGCCCTGACTGTCTCTACCATCCCCCACTTGGCCCAGCAGAGTGCACTCGGGGTCGACCATTGGGCCTATTGGCGGCACTGAGTGCCGCCAACCTGCTCATCCTGCCCCCTTCGCCCCGGTTCCGGAAGTGCTGTGTGACCTTTGCGACTCGTTTGATCGATCAAACGGGCCGGGTCTGCCCACCAGCCAGCCGGAAACCGAGCGCAGTACAGCGTCTGCCCGCCGAAACCGTGCGCACCGCCTGGGCCAGAGCCTTTCGCGAACCGACCAGGACCACCAGCCTCTTGGCGCGGGTGACCGCGGTGTAGAGGAGATTGCGCTGCAGCATCATCCACGACGACGTGGTGAGCGGAATCACCACGCACGGATATTCACTGCCCTGCGAGCGGTGGATCGTGACGGCATAGGCGTGCGCCAGCTCGTCGAGTTCGTCGAATTCGTACGGGACTTCCTCGTCCTCGTCGGTGCGGACGGTCAGCTTCTGCTCGTCGGCATCGAGGGAGGTGACGACGCCGACGGTCCCATTGAAGACACCGTTAGCCCCTTTGTCATAGTTGTTTCTGATCTGAGTGACTTTGTCGCCCACGCGGAAGACGCGGCCGCCGAACCGCTTCTCGGGGAGCTCGGGGCGGCCCGGCGTGATGGCCTGCTGGAGCAGTCCGTTGAGCGTGCCCGCGCCGGCCGGGCCGCGGTGCATCGGGGCGAGGACCTGGACGTCGCGCCGCGGGTCGAGGCCGAACTTGGCCGGAATCCGACGGGCGGCGACATCGACGGTCAGCCGTCCCGCCTCCTCCGTGTCCTCCTCCACGAAGAGGAAGAAGTCCTTGAGGCCCTGGGTCAGGGGCTGCGTACCGGAGTTGATCCGGTGGGCGTTCGTGACGACGCCCGACTCCTGGGCCTGGCGGAAGATGCGGGTCAACCGCACGTCGGGAATCGGGCTGTCGTCGCTGAGCATGTCGCGCAGCACCTCCCCGGCCCCGACGCTCGGCAACTGGTCCACGTCCCCGACGAAGAGCAGGTGCGCGCCGGGCGGCACGGCCTTCACCAGCTTGTTGGCGAGCAGCAGGTCCAGCATCGACGCCTCGTCGACCACCACCAGGTCCGCGTCGAGGGGCCGGTCCTTGTCGTACGCGGCGTCGCCCCCCGGCTTCAGCTCAAGGAGTCGGTGCACGGTGGACGCCTCGGCCCCGGTCAGCTCGGCGAGCCGCTTGGCGGCGCGTCCGGTGGGGGCGGCGAGCACGACCTTCGCCTTCTTCGCGCGGGCCAGCTCGACGATCGAGCGCACGGTGAACGACTTGCCGCAGCCCGGCCCGCCCGTCAGCACGGCGACCTTCTTCGTCAGCGCGAGCTTGACGGCCTCCTCCTGCTCGGGCGCGAGCTCGGCGCCCGTGCGCCCCGCGAGCCAGGCCAGCGCCTTGTCCCAGGCGACGTCGCGGAAGGCGGGCATCCGGTCGTCGCCGGTGCGCAGCAGCCGCAACAGCTGGGCGGACAGCGACAGTTCGGCCCGGTGGAAGGGGACGAGGTAGATGGCGGTGACGAGCTCCCCGTCCTCCCCGGGAACCTGCTCCCGTACGACACCGACCTCACCGGAGTCCTCGTCGGGCAGGGCGAGCTCGGCGAGGCATTCGATGACGAGCCCCGTGTCGACCTGGAGCAGCTTCACGGCATCGGCGATGAGCCGCTCCTCGGGCAGGAAGCAGTGCCCCTGGTCGGTGGACTGCGAAAGGGCGTACTGCAGACCGGCCTTGACGCGCTCGGGGCTGTCGTGCGGGATGCCGACGGACTGGGCGATGCGGTCGGCGGTGAGGAAGCCGATGCCCCAGACGTCGGAGGCGAGGCGGTACGGCTGGTTCTTCACGACGCCGATGGACGCGTCGCCGTACTTCTTGTAGATGCGCACGGCGATGGACGTCGACACGTTCACGCTCTGCAGGAACACCATCACCTCCTTGATGGCCTTCTGCTCCTCCCACGCGTCCGCGATCTTCTTCGTCCGCTTCGGCCCGAGCCCCGGCACCTCGATCAGCCGCTTCGGCTCCTGCTCGATGATGTCGAGGGTGTCGAGCCCGAAGTGCTGTGTGATGCGGTCGGCGAACACCGGCCCGATCCCCTTGACGAGCCCGGACCCGAGGTAGCGCCGGATGCCCTGGATGGTCGCGGGCAGCACCGTCGTGTAGTTCTCCACGGTGAACTGCTTGCCGTACTGCGGATGCGACCCCCATCTCCCCTCCATCCGCAGCGACTCCCCCGCCTGCGCCCCGAGCAGCGCCCCGACGACGGTCAGCAGATCCCCACCGCCCCTGCCGGTGTCGACCCGCGCGACCGTGTACCCGGTCTCCTCATTGGCGTACGTGATCCGCTCGAGGACCCCCTCGATCGTCGCCATGGGCCGCGCGGCCGCCGCCTGCTCCTTCGCCATGATCCGACGGTAGCGGGAGGCTCTGACATCGGGGGCGGCGCCTGCGGTTCCCGGGCCTGTGGCGGCCGGGCCTACAGTTCCCGGCATGAGCGAGACGAGTGGGGCGGCGGCGTTGCCGGTGAGTGTGCGGCGGCTGTTGCCCGATCTGCTGACGGGCGTCGCGCCGGTCGTGGGTGAGCGGATGGTGGGCGTCTGGTTGTACGGATCCGTGGCCACGGGGGCGTTCGAGCGCGGGATCAGTGATGTGGACGTGCTGATCGGTGTGGCGGGTGAACTCGGTCTCGATCCGGGTGAGTTGGACGCCGCACACGCTCGGGTCCTGCAGGCCCACCCCGGTTTTCGTGATCGGCTCGATCTGACCTACGCGCCGTCCGCCGCCCTGTCCGGCGCCCTCCTGGAACCGCTGCTCGTGCTCGCCCCCGGCGAACCGCTGCACACCGCGCGCGTGGCGCCCCGTTGGGCCCTGACGCGGGCTCTCGTACGAGAGACAAGCCTGACGCTCGCGGGCCGCTCTGCGCGGGAGGCGCTGGCCCCGGCCGGTGCCGATGAGCTGCGGGCGGCTTTGATCGACTCCGTTGCGGGGCTGCGGAGTTGGGCGCCCCGGGTGCGGCACCGGGGAGGTCACGCGTACGTCGCTCTGACCGCGTGCCGGGCCCTGCGCGCCCTGGTGACCGGGGAGTTGGCCGACAAGGTCGAGGCCGCGGCCTGGGCAGCCGGGCGGTGGCCGCGGCTGCGTCCCCTGCTGGAGGCGGCGCTCGCCTGGCGGCGGACCCAGGCGGTGCGGGACGAGACGCCGCTGCCACCCGAACTGGCCGCGCTGATGGGTGAGCTCCTGGACCTCGCGGCGGCCGCGGCGGTGCCGGGGCGGGCCGACCGATGATTTTTCGACGCGGCGTCGGTCGTACGGGCAACAGACGCTCAGGCAACAGACGCTCGGGCAACAGACACACGGCCACTGAGATAGCAGGCCGCAGCCTCGCCGGATGACAGGAACCTCATGACCACCACGCCCAAGGGTCCCGCCAACTACTTCCCGTCCATCGAGAAGAAGTACGGCCAACCCGTCTCCCACTGGCAGGAGCTCATCCGCTCCTCCCCGCTCACCAAGCACATGGAGCTCGTGAACTGGCTCAAGAGCGAGCACGGCCTCGGCCACGGGCACGCCAACGCACTGGTGGCGCACACCCTCGCCGAGGCCACGTCCGAAAAGTGACCCGGACCGGGCCCGGCACAGGGAATTCACAAGGACGCTGCTCCGTTGAGCACAGACACCGCACCTCGTACACACCCCGTACGCACCCCCGTACGCACCCGTACGTACGCCGCGCCCGTGCACCTCGCGACCCCAGGGAGTTCCGTGACCCACGCCCCGACCGCCGCCACCCCGTTCCCGCTTCCGTCGCCGACCGCCCAGGCCGAGCGCCTGATCGAGCTCGGCGTGCACGAGATCGCGGGGCTCGACGCCGCCGCGCTGCGCGCCTTCGCCAAGGAGGCCGAGGACGCGGGCGAGCAGGACTCGCTGCTCACCGTCCACCCGGACCTGGCTCCCGCCTCCGCGCTGGCGCCGCTGCTGCAGCGCGAGGACAAGGCCGGGTTCGTGGTCGTCGACATGCACGACGTCGACGAGTTCGCGCCGCTGGACGGGATCACCGTCCCCGACGGCCCGCTCCATCTGCTCTCCGCCGTCGACCGCGGCGACGACATGGCCAACTGGACCCCGGACGAGGCCCTTCCCGCCCTCACCGAGCGGGGCCGCACCCCGCTGCTGCTGACCGAGGGCATCCACTGGGTGCTCCAGCAGCCCGCGGTCCTCGAGCGCAATCAGTGCTTCATGACGATCGGCTCCCGGCTGCGCAAGGCGAACGGCACGCTGGACGCCCGCACCCCGGCGATCTGGATCAGCAACGGCACGGGCCGGGACGGCCGCGAGCGCCGCGACGCCCCGAAGGTCGGCTGGTGCTGGGCGGGCAACCGGCACACGTGGCTGGGCTTCGGGTCGGCGGCGGGCCGGGCCTGAGCCTCACCGGCACAGGGCCGTGTCCACCAGCTTCTCCATCCGCTGCTGCGTGGCACGGCCCGGCTGCGTCGTGACGGCGACGCTCGCGGCGCGGCCGTCCTCGGTGACGCCGACCCGGCTCTCGTAGCCGGTCATGCTGCCGCCGTGGCCCCAGGAGACGCCGCCGCACGACAGCGGGGTGCTCACGAGCCCGAGGCCGTAACGGGCCCCGGCCGGGAAGGGGGACCCGGCGGGGACCGTGTGCCGCATCCGGGCGAGCTGGGGCTGGGGCAGCAGCCGGCCGGAGAGCAGGGCGCCGAAGAACCGGTCGAGGTCGGAGGGGGTGGAGACCAGCTCGCCCGCGGCCCAGGCCCAGGACGGGTCCCATTCCGTCGCGTCGACCAGGGGCGTGCCCGGCGCGTCCTGGTAGTAGCCCTTGGGATGGGCCTCCCTGAGCGCCGTCTCGCCCGGGGCCGGGAAGTAGGTGTGGCGCAGCCCCGCACGCCGGATGACGTGCCGCTCCAGCTCCTCGGCGAGGGGGCGGCCGGTGACCTTCTCCACGAGCAGGCCTGCGACCACGTAGTTGGTGTTGCTGTACTCCCACTTCTCGCCGGGGGCGAAGTGGGCCTGGTGACGCAGCGCGCGGTCGAGGAGTTCGCGGGGCGTGTACGGGCGGACCTCGTCGTCCAGGTACTCGCTGTAGTTGGGCAGTCCGCTGGTCTGCTGGAGGAGGTGGCGCACCTTGATGCGGTGTCCGTCGATCCCGTCGCCGCGCAGCAGTCCGGGCAGGTAGTCGTCGACCCCGGCGTCGAGGGAGACGCGGTGCTCGGCGACCAGTTGCAGGACGCGCACCGCCGTGAACGTCTTGGTGTTGCTGCCGACGCGCACCTGCCCGTCGTGCGGCACGGGTTCGCCGGTCGTCACGTCGGCGACGCCCGCGGTGTAGGTGCGGGTGCCGCCGTCGCGGCCGGTGACGCTCGCCAGCGAGCCGGGGACCCCGTCGGACCGCACCAGCGCGTCGAGTCCCTGCTGCACCGGGTCCGGGTGCGGGGCGGCCGACACGGTGGTCGGCGCGAGCGCGGCGGCCGTCATGAGGCCGACGAGCGCCATGGCGGTGCGGCCGCGCGACCGTCGTGGGGCCGGGCTCTGCTTGCGTCCTTGCACGCGCACGGGTCAACTCCTGGGAGGAATACGGCGATCGGCAGCGGTTCGTGCCGGTCCCAGCATGTCCCGGGATGATCAAGGGGGGCGATCCTGCCAGCCACCCGGGCGCGGGTGGGGACAGCCCCCGGTCGGACCGCGGGTCTCCTACAGGTCGCCCGTACAGGCCCCGCTACAGGCCGCCCATCGGCTCCGGGTCCACCTTCACCGGCGTCCCCCACACCCGCACGACCTCGTAGTCCGTGAACTCGTGCACCAAGCGGTACGCCATCGCCGCGTCCGGCCGGCGGCGCTGCGCGGCCAGGTACAGGTCCGCCTCGCGCCGGTCGTGGCGCGGGGTGCCGCACAGCTGCCACACCTGCCCGTTCCACATCTCCGGGAGCCAGCGCTGCTGGGGCTGGGGGCGGTCCTCCCGCGTCCCGTAGCGGGACATCACGGGGCGCTGCTCGGCATCCGGGCGGGCGGGCCCTCCCGCGTACTCCGAGCGGCGCGCCTTGCGGCGGCGGGTCTCGCAGATCAGGCAGAGGTCGGGGGCGGAGGCGTCCACCGCCCCGTTCGGATGCTCGGCGCAGCGGGTCGTCGGCGCCGCGCCCGTGGCCGTGTCCTCCAGGAGGTCGAGGGCTCTCTTCAGATCGCCCCGCCACTCGTGGAGCTTGTCCTGCGGCGTGTCCGCGGTGATCTCCTGCCCGTGCTCCCCGAGCACGCGCAGGGCGCGGCCGAGAGCGGTGAGCTGCGCGTGATTCACCTGTCCACCATCCTGTCCGCCGCCATCTCGACTGTCACGCCGTCCGCCGTCGCCGTCATGCCCTCCGCCGCCATCTCGGCTGTCACGTCGGCCACCAAGCCCGCCGACACGCCCGTCGACATGTCAGCCGCCGTGCCCGCCGCCGTGTCCACCACCACGTCCGTGCCGGGGCGCCGTCCCTCGTTACCCATGCCGTCCACCATCCCACGGCCCACTGACAACTCCCCCGCACCCGCCGCGCCCGCCCGCACCCGCCCGCCCGCACCCGCCCGCACCCGCTCCCCGTCGGTCACGATCCGGTCACGACAACCGGAACCCCCCTTGCCGACAACCCGTGTAATCGATTCCAATCCCTCATACCGATCGATGTAATCGATTCCATGCAGCCACAAGGAGGTGGTCTGTGATGTCTTCGAACGCGAGCATCAAGGACGTCGCAGCCGCGGCCGGCGTCTCCGTCGCCACGGTCTCCCGGGTCCTCAACAGCCACCCGTCCGTCAGCCCGGACGCGCGCACCCGCGTCCTGGCCGCCGTGGAGTCGCTCGGCTACCGGCCCAACGCCGTCGCCCGCTCCCTGCGCACCGACCAGACCCGCACCCTCGGCCTGGTCATCAGCGACGTGCTGAACCCGTACTTCACCGAGCTGGCCCGCTCCGTCGAGGAGGAGGCCCGCGCGCTCGGCTACAGCGTCATCATCGGGAACGCCGACGAGCGGCCCGACCTCCAGGACCACCACGTACGGACCCTGCTCGACCGGCGGATCGACGGGCTGCTCGTCTCCCCCACCGACGGCGGCTCCCCGCTGATGCTGGACGCGGCCAGGGCCGGGACGCCGATGGTGTTCGTGGACCGGTGGATCCCCGGCGTCGACGTGCCCGTCGTGCGCTCCGACGGCCGCGCCGCCATCCGCGACCTGGTCGCGCACCTGCACCGGCTCGGGCACCGCAGGCTCGCCATCATCGCGGGCCCGGCCGCCACCACGACGGGCAGCGAGCGCGTCGCCGCGTTCCGGGAGGCGCTCGCCTCGTACGCGCTCGAGCTGCCGGACGCCTACATCGGACAGGGCGACTTCCAGGCGGACAGCGGGCGGCGGGTGACCGAGGGGTTCCTCGACCTGCCCGAGCCGCCCGAAGTCGTGTTCGCCGCCGACAACTTGATGGCCCTGGGCGCCCTCGACGCGATCCGCGCGCGCGGGCTGCGCGTTCCGCACGACGTCGCGCTCGCCGCGTTCGACGACATCCGCTGGTTCGTGCACACGGATCCGCCGGTCACGGCGATCGCCCAGCCGACCGCCGAGCTCGGCCGGGCCGCCGTGCGTGCCCTCGTGGACCGCATCGAGGGGCGCACTCCCGCGTCGGTCACCCTCCCCGCCCACCTCGTCGTACGCCGGTCGTGCGGCGAACCCCCGCACCCGCCCGCCTTAACGACCTCAAAGACCTCAACCACCTCGACCACCTCAACCACCTCGACCACCTCAACGGCCTCAATGGAGAGGAGCAGCGAGTGAGCAGCCCCGAGGAGCCACGCCCCGACGAACTGCTGCGCATCGAAGGGATACGCAAGACCTTCCCCGGAGTCGTCGCGCTCGACAGCGTCGACTTCGATCTGCGCCGCGGCGAGGTGCACGTCCTGCTCGGCGAGAACGGAGCCGGCAAGAGCACGCTGATCAAGATGCTCTCCGGCGCGTACACGCCCGACGAAGGGCGCATCTACGTAGGCGGCGAAAAAGTCCGCATTCAGGGTGCGCAGGAGGCCGAGCGGCTCGGGATCGCCACCATCTACCAGGAGTTCAACCTCGTCCCCGACCTGACCGTCGCCGAGAACATCTTCCTGGGGCGCCAGCCGCGCCGCTTCGGTCTGATCGACCGGAAGCGGATGGAGGCCGACGCCGAGGCGCTCCTCGCGCGCGTGGGCGTGAACGTGTCGCCACGCGCTCGTGTCCGTGAACTGGGCATCGCCCGGCTCCAGATGGTCGAGATCGCGAAGGCGCTGAGCCTGGACGCCCGCGTCCTGATCATGGACGAGCCGACGGCCGTGCTCACCTCGGAGGAGGTCGAGAAGCTCTTCGCGATCGTGCGCTCGCTGCGCGAGGACGGCGTCGGCGTCGTGTTCATCACGCACCACCTGGAGGAGATCGCGGCGCTCGGCGACCGGGTCACCGTCATCCGTGACGGTCGCAGCGTCGGACAGGTCCCGGCCTCGACGCCCGAGGACGAGCTCGTGCGCCTCATGGTGGGTCGGTCGATCGAGCAGCAGTACCCGCGGGAACGACCCGACACCGGTGGCGCGTTGCTGAAGGTGGAGGGGCTGACGCGGGGCGGTGTCTTCCATGACGTGAGCTTCGAGGTGCGGGCCGGTGAGGTCGTCGGCATCGCCGGGCTCGTGGGAGCCGGGCGCACGGAGGTCGTGCGGGCCGTCTTCGGGGCCGATCCGTACGACGAGGGCTCGGTGGAGGTCGCCGGACGCCCCCTGCGCCGCCACGACGTGAACGCGGCGATGGCGGCCGGCGTCGGTCTCGTCCCCGAGGACCGCAAGGGCCAGGGCCTCGTCCTCGACCAGTCGGTGGAGGAGAACCTGGGGCTGGTGACGCTGCGCTCCGCGACCCGCGCCGGGTTCGTGGACCGCACCGCGCAGCACACGGCCGCCGAGCGCATCGCCGGTCAACTGGGCGTCAGAATGGCCGGGTTGGGCCAGCACGTGCGGACGCTGTCCGGCGGCAACCAGCAGAAGGTCGTCATCGGCAAGTGGCTCCTCGCCGACATCAAGGTGCTGATCCTCGACGAGCCGACGCGCGGCATCGACGTCGGCGCGAAGGTCGAGATCTACCAGCTCATCAACGAACTGACCGCGGCCGGACACGCCGTGCTGATGATCTCCAGCGATCTGCCCGAGGTGCTCGGCATGAGCGACCGCGTGCTGGTGATGGCACAGGGCCGGATCGCCGGTGAGCTCGATGCCGCCGACGCCACTCAGGACTCCGTGATGGCCCTCGCCGTCAGCAACACCACCTCCACGACCGACGAAAGCGAGGCCCGTCGTGGCCACTGACACGCTCAAGAGCACCCCGGGCACCAGTGGTGCCGCGTCGCTGCGCAAGCTCCTGCTCGACAACGGCGCACTGACCGCCCTGATCGTCCTCGTCATCGCCCTTTCCGCGCTGTCCGGGGACTTCCTGACCACCGACAACCTGCTCAACATCGGCGTCCAGGCGGCCGTGACCGCCATCCTCGCCTTCGGCGTCACCTTCGTGATCGTCGCGGCGGGCATCGACCTGTCGGTCGGTTCGGTGGCCGCGCTGTCGGCGACCGTGCTGGCGTGGAGCGCCACCCAGCACGGGGTGCCGGTCGTGCTGGCCGTCGTCCTCGCCGTCGCGACGGGCATCGTCGCCGGTCTCGTCAACGGCTTCCTGATCGCGTACGGGAAACTGCCGCCGTTCATCGCGACGCTCGCCATGCTGTCGGTGGGCCGCGGTCTGGCGCTCGTCATCTCCGACGGTTCGCCGATCCCGTTCCCCGACTCGGTCTCGCACCTCGGTGACACGCTGGGCGGCTGGCTGCCGGTGCCCGTCCTCGTGATGGTCGTGATGGGTCTGGTCGCCGCCGTGGTCCTCGGTCGTACGTACATCGGCCGTGCCATGTACGCGATCGGCGGCAACGAGGAGGCCGCCCGGCTCTCCGGCCTGCGCGTGAAGAAGCAGAAGCTCGTCATCTACGCGCTGTCGGGTCTGTTCGCGGCCGCCGCGGGCATCGTGCTCGCCTCCCGGCTCTCGTCCGCGCAGCCGCAGGCCGCCGACGGGTACGAGCTGGACGCGATCGCCGCGGTCGTCATCGGCGGCGCCTCGCTGGCCGGCGGTACGGGCAAGGCGTCCGGCACGCTCATCGGCGCGCTGATCCTCGCGGTGCTGCGCAACGGCCTCAACCTCCTTTCCGTGTCCGCGTTCTGGCAGCAGGTCGTCATCGGCGTCGTCATCGCGCTCGCGGTGCTGCTCGACACCCTGCGCCGCAAGGCCGGGGCCTCGCCCGTCACCACCGGGGGCGGCGGCAACAAGGGCAGGCAGGCGGCGACGTACGGGCTCGCGGCGGTCGTCACCGTCGCGATCGTGGGCGCCACCTCCTTCCTGCACGGCGGTACGTCCGACTCCGGCAAGCCGAAGATCGGGCTCTCGCTGTCCACGCTCAACAACCCGTTCTTCGTGCAGATCCGGGCGGGCGCCCAGGCCGAGGCCAAGAAGCTGGGCGTGGACCTGACCGTCACCGACGCCCAGAACGACGCCTCGCAGCAGGCCAACCAGATGCAGAACTTCACGAGTTCGAGCCTGGACGCGATCATCCTCAACCCGGTGGACTCGGCCGCAGCGAGCAACTCGGTGAAGGCCGCCAACACGTCCGACATGCCTGTCGTCGCCGTCGACCGCGGCGTCGAGAAGGCGAAGGTCGCCACGCTCGTCGCCTCCGACAACGTCGCGGGCGGTGAGCTCGCCGCGAAGACGATGGCCGAGAAGCTGGGCGGCACCGGCAAGATCGTGATCCTGCAGGGGCAGGCCGGGACGTCCGCGGCCCGGGAGCGCGCGGCCGGCTTCGCGAAGGGCCTCAAGGCCTACCCGGGCATCGAGGTCCTCGCCCAGCAGCCCGCCGACTTCGACCGCACCAAGGGGCTCGACGTGATGTCGAACCTGCTCCAGGCCCACCCGGACGTCCAGGGCGTCATCGCCGCCAACGACGAGATGGCCCTCGGCGCGATCAAGGCGCTCGGCTCGAAGGCCGGCAAGTCCGTCCCCGTCATCGGCTTCGACGGCGAGGCCGACGGCATCAAGGCGGTCGAGGCGGGCACGATGTACGCCTCCGTGGCGCAGCAGCCGCGCGAGCTCGGCGAGATCGCCGTGCAGAACGCGGTGCGGGCCGCGCAGGGCAAGAAGATCGCCGACGCCGTGAAGGTGCCGGTGAAGGTCGTGACGTCGAAGAACGCCGCCGACTTCGAGTGATCCGCCCCGGTTGGCATGTCCCGGGTTGGCATATCTTCGGGGGATGTACGGGTGCGAGTGATGCACAGGTGCGAGTGATGCACGGGTGCGGGTGATGCACGAGTGATGTACGCAGAAGGGCTGAGCATGAGCACGTATGACCTCCTCGTCGTGGGGTCGGCCAACGCCGACCTGGTGGTGGGCGTCGAGCGCCGTCCCGGTGCCGGGGAGACCGTTCTCGGCTCCGACCTGGTCGTCCACCCGGGCGGCAAGGGCGCCAATCAGGCGGTCGCCGCCGCCAGGCTGGGCGCGCGCACCGCGCTGCTCGCACGGGTCGGCGACGACGGGCACGGCGCGCTGCTGCGCGAGTCGATGGAGTCGGCGGGCGTCGACACGTCCGGCGTGCTGGTCGGCGGGGCACCCACGGGCGTCGCACTGATCACGGTGGACCCGTCGGGCGACAACAGCATCGTGGTGTCGCCGGGGGCCAACGGCCGCCTGACGCCGGACGACGTACGGGCCGCGCGCGAGCTGTTCGCCGCCGCGCCCGTCGTCTCCACGCTCCTGGAGATCCCGCTGGAGACGGTCGCCGAGGTCGCCCGCTCGCTGGCCGACGGGGCGCGGCTCGTGCTGAACCCGTCGCCGCCCGCGCCGCTGCCCGACGAGGTGCTCTCCGTGTGCGACCCGCTGATCGTGAACGAGCACGAGGCGAAGGTCATTCTCGGTACGGACCTGGGGGCGTCCCCCGAGGACTGGGCGCGGCAGCTGCTCGCGCTCGGCCCGCGTTCGGTGGTCGTCACGCTCGGGGCGGAGGGTGCGCTCGTCGCCGACGCGGCGGGCTCGCAGCGGGTGGCGTCGGTGAAGGTGAAGGCCGTGGACACCACGGGTGCGGGCGACGCCTTCACGGCGGCGCTCGCGTGGCGGCTGGGCACGGGCGAGTCCCTCGCCGAGGCCGCGGCCTACGCGGCGCGGGTCGGCGCCGCCGCCGTCACCAAGGAGGGCGCCCAGGCGTCGTACCCGACCGCGGACGAGGTCGCCGCGCTGTGAAGAGGTCCGGCATCCTCAATCGTCATCTGGCGGGCGCCATAGCCGAGTTGGGGCACGGGGACGGGGTCCTGGTGTGCGACGCGGGGCTGCCGATCCCGCCCGGGCCGCGCGTCGTCGACCTCGCCTTCCGGGCCGGGGTGCCGTCGTTCGCCGAGGTGCTCGACGGGCTGCTCGACGAGCTGGTGGTCGAGTCCGGCACCGCGGCCCGCGAGGTGCGCTCGGCGAACCCGGCGGCGGCCGGTCTGCTCCAGGAGCGGGTGCCGTCCCTCGGCTTCGTCACGCACGAGGAGCTGAAGGCGCTGACCTCGGGTGCGCGGCTCGTCGTACGGACCGGGGAGGCGCGGCCCTACGCGAACGTGCTGCTGCGCTGCGGAGTGTTCTTCTGAGGTCCCGCAGGGTGCAGGAGCGGCGAGGGGCCCGGTCCGCGGACCGGGCCCCTCGGGCTTACCCCCTCCTGCGTCAGAACTTCCCAGATCCCCCCAGATCCCCCTCCAAAAGTTCTGACGCACGCTAGACACGTCCCGCCCCGGAAAGGTTGCACGGGGCCGGGCGGATTTCTTTCAAGAATTTTCAGCGTGCCGACATAACGGGGCAGCCTTAGCGTTTGGGGCATGAGCGAAGAATCTACGTCCCCTACGTCCCCGTCATTCGAGCAGGACGTCATCGCCGAGCTGGGCGACGACAAGCTGCAGGAGCTCGCGGGCCTGCTCGGCACGGACGCCGCCGGTGCGCAGAGCGTCGTGGGCAGCACCGTCTCGGAGCTCTCCGGCGCGATCTCCGAGGCCGAGGAGAGCGCGCAGGAGCCACCCCTGCAGGGCGTCGCCACGCTGGGCGGGCTCGGCGGGATGGCCTCCGGCGGGCTGATGGCGGGCGTGCTGGCGAAGATGAGCCGGCCGGTGGCGAACGCCGTCGCCAAGAAGACGGGGCTGCCCGCGGCGAACGTGGCCCGGGGCATCGAGATGCTGATCCCCATCGTGCTCGCGGTGGTGGCGAAGCGGGGAGCGGGTCGCAAATCAAGCCCCTCCGGCGATTGAGGAGCGGGGTCCGGGGCAGAGCCCCGGGACCTCAGCGCCGAAGGGGCCGCCAGATCTAAGCGTGCCGAGCGAATCGACCCGCTGTCTCCGCGAGAACTACGCGCCCGTCCCGCGCCCACAGCCCGTCATTGAACAGCTCGACCTCGATGGGCCCTGAGTACCCCGCGTCCTCCACGTACCGGCGCCACACCCGCATGTCGATCGCCCCGTCACCGATCTGCCCGCGCCCGTTGAGCACGCCCTCGGGCAGCGGCGTGGTCCAGTCGGCGAGCTGGAACGTGGCGATGCGCCCCTGCGCCCCCGCCCGCTCGATCTGCGCGGGCGCCCGGTCGTCCCACCAGATGTGGTACGTGTCCACGCACACGCCGACCTGCTGCGCGGGGAAGCGTTCCGCGATGTCCAGGGCCTGGCCCAGGGTCGACACGACGCAGCGGTCGGACGCGTACATCGGGTGCAGCGGCTCGATCGCGAGCTTCACGCCGCGCTCGGCGGCGTACGGACCGAGCTCGACGAGCGCGTCGGCGATCCGTTCCCGGGCGCCGTGCAGGTCGTACGAGCCGGCCGGGAGCCCGCCGGAGACGAGGACCAGGACGTCCGTGCCGAGGGTGGCGGCCTCTTCGACGGCCCGCTTGTTGTCGTCGATCGCCGCCCGGCGCGCGTCCGCGTCGATGGCGGTGAGGAAGCCGCCGCGGCAGTGCGTGGAGACGGCGAGACCGGCGTCGTTCAGCAGCTTGGCGGCGGCCTCGACGCCGTACGCCTGGACGGGCTCGCGCCAGGTGCCGACGTGCTGGACACCCAACTCGACGCAGGCGTCGACGAGTTCGGGCAGGCTGAGCTGCTTCACGGTCATCTGGTTGATGGAGAAGCGCGGATCGGCGGTCACGGTCATCCGGTCACTCCGTACAGGGCGAGCAGGTTCTTCATGCGGGACTCGGCGAGCTCCGGGTTCGGGAACAGGCCGAGGCCGTCGGCGAGTTCGTAGGCGCGCGCGAAGTGCGGCAGTGAGCGCGCGGACTGGAGGCCGCCGACCATCGTGAAGTGGTCCTGGTGGCCGGAGAGCCAGGCCAGGAAGACGACGCCGGTCTTGTAGAAGCGGGTCGGCGCCTGGAAGAGGTGGCGCGACAACTCGACGGTGGGGTCGAGGAGTTCGCGGAATCCCTTCGCGTCACCCGTGTCGAGGACGCGGACCGCCTGGGCGGCGAGCGGGCCCAGCGGGTCGAAGACGCCGAGCAGGGCGTGCGAGAACCCGCGGTCGTCGCCCGCGATCAGCTCGGGGTAGTTGAAGTCGTCGCCGGTGTAGCAGCGCACCCCCTTCGGCAGGCGGCGGCGCAGGTCGACCTCGCGCCGGGCGTCGAGGAGGGAGACCTTGATGCCGTCGACCTTGTCCGGGTGCGCGGCGATGACCTCGAGGAACGTCTCGGTCGCGGCGTCCAGGTCGGCGGAGCCCCAGTAGCCGTCGAGCGCCGGGTCGAACATGGGGCCGAGCCAGTGCAGGACGACCGGCTCGGCGGCCTGGCGCAGCAGGTGGCCGTAGACCTCGAGGTAGTCCTCGGGGCCCCGGGCGACGGCGGCGAGCGCGCGGGACGCCATGAGGATGGCCTGCGCGCCCGCCTCCTCGACGAGCGCGAGCTGCTCCTCGTAGGCGGCGCGCACCTGCGCCAAGTCCTGGGCGGGGCCGGTCAGTTGGTCGGTGCCGACGCCGCACGCGATGCGCCCGCCGACCGCCTTCGCCTCGGCCGCGGAGCGCGTGATGAGCTCGGCGGCACCGGCCCAGTCCAGGCCCATGCCGCGCTGCGCGGTGTCCATGGCCTCGGCGACGCCGAGGCCGTGCGACCACAGGTGGCGGCGGAAGGCGAGGGTGGCGTCCCAGTCGACGGCGGCCGGCGAGTCCGGGGTCGTGTCGGCGAACGGATCGGCGACGACGTGGGCCGCGGAGAAGACGACGCGGGAGGAGAGGGGCGCACCGGTGTCGAAGGCGAGAGGCTCGGCGCGAGGTACGTAGGACCTCAACACCCCACCACTGTCGGGAAGTTGGATCGTCACAGCGTGATCTCCGGTACGTCGATGCGGCGGCCCTCGGCGGACGACTGCAGGCCGAGCTCGGCGAGCTGGACGCCGCGGGCGCCGGCCAGCAGGTCCCAGTGGTAGGGCGTGCCGGTGTAGACGTGCTTGAGGAAGAGCTCCCACTGCGCCTTGAAGCCGTTGTCGAACTCGGCGTTGTCGGGCACTTCCTGCCACTGGTCGCGGAAGGAGTAGGTGGCGGGGATGTCCGGGTTCCACACCGGCTTCGGCGTCGAACTGCGGTGCTGGACACGGCAGTTGCGCAGCCCGGCGACAGCGGACCCCTCGGTGCCGTCCACCTGGAACTCCACGAGCTCGTCCCGGTTGACGCGCACGGCCCAGGAGGAGTTGATCTGCGCGACCGCGCCGCCGTCGAGCTCGAAGATGCCGTACGCGGCGTCGTCGGCGGTGGCGTCGTACGGCTTGCCGTTCTCGTCCCAGCGCTGCGGGATGTGCGTGGTGATCAGCGCCTGCACGGAGGCGACGCGGCCGAACAGCTCGTGCAGGACGTACTCCCAGTGCGGGAACATGTCGACGACGATGCCGCCGCCGTCCTCGCTGCGGTAGTTCCAGCTCGGCCGCTGGGCCTCCTGCCAGTCACCTTCGAAGACCCAGTAGCCGAACTCGCCCCGCACGGACAGGATCTTGCCGAAGAAGCCGCCGTCGATGAGGCGCTTCAGCTTGAGCAGGCCCGGCAGGAAGATCTTGTCCTGGACGACGCCGGACTTGACCCCGGCGGCCTTGGCGAGCCGGGCCAGTTCGAGCGCGCCCTCGAGGCCCGTCGCGGTCGGCTTCTCGGTGTAGACGTGCTTGCCGGCGGCGATCGCCTTCTTGAGGACCTCCTCGCGGCCCGAGGTCATCGCGGCGTCGAAGAAGATGTCGATGCTGTCGTCGGCGAGTACGGCGTCCACGTCGGTGGAGATGTTCGCCTCGTCGAGGCCGTGCTTCGCGGCGAGGGCCTTCAGGGCGTGCTCGCGGCGCCCGACGAGCACGGGCTCGGGCCACAGCACCGTACCGTCGCCGAGGTCGAGTCCGCCCTGGTCGCGCAGGGCGAGGAGGGAACGGACGAGGTGCTGGCGGTAGCCCATGCGCCCCGTCACACCGTTCATGGCGATGCGCACCGTCTTGCGTGTCACGTCTGTCCCTTCGTCCAGCCACCCATACGCGGCATACGCGAATCAGCGCTTGCCGAATCCTGCGTAGCAAGCGCTTTCTATGTGAGAAGAAGCTAGCCTCTGCACAGCCGCTCGGACAAGAGCGGATACCGGACCGGATACGAGGATGACTCGATGACCGTGACCCTGGCGGACGTGGCCGCCCGCGCGCAGGTGTCCCCCGCCACCGTCTCCCGCGTCCTGAACGGCAACTATCCGGTCGCCGCGGCCACGCGCGAGCGCGTGCTGAAGGCGGTGGACGAACTCGACTACGTCCTCAACGGCCCGGCCAGCGCCCTCGCCGCGGCCACCTCCGACCTGGTCGGCGTCCTCGTCAACGACATCGCCGACCCCTTCTTCGGGATCATGGCGTCCGCGGTGCAGTCCGAGATCGTCGGCCCGGGCGGCCGGGCGGGCGGCGAGCGCCTCGCGGTGGTCTGCAACACGGGCGGCTCCCCGGAGCGCGAGCTGACGTATCTGACGTTGTTGCAGCGCCAGCGCGCGGCGGCGGTCGTCCTGACGGGCGGAGCGATCGAGGACGAGGCCCATGTGGCCGCCGTGGCAAGCAAGTTGAGGCGCCTGTCGGAGGCGGGCACCCGGGTCGTGCTGTGCGGGCGGCCGCCGGTGCCCGAGACGGACGCGGTGGCACTGACCTTCGACAACCGGGGCGGCGCCCGGGAGTTGACCCACCACCTGCTCACCCTCGGCCACCGCCGCATCGGCTACGTGGCGGGCCCCGAGGAACGCACGACGACGCGCCACCGCCTGGAGGGCCACCGCGAGGCGCTCGCGGACGCGGGCGTGACGGAGTCGGACGGCCTGGTGGCACACGGCTCGTACGACCGGGCCGCCGGGCACGCGGCGACGCGTGAACTCCTGCGCAGGCAGCCCCTGTTGACGGCGATCGTCGCGGCGAACGACACGGTGGCGCTCGGCGCGTGCGCGGCCCTGCGCGAGGCGGGCCTGCGCATCCCGGAGGACGTCTCGGTGGCGGGCTTCGACGACCTCCCCTTCAGCGTGGACGCGGTCCCGGCCCTGACGACGGTCCGCCTCCCCCTGGCGGAGGCGGCGGCGCGGGCGGGCCGCATCGCGATGGGCCGGGAGCCGGCGCCGGCCGGCGGGGTGGACGTGGTGCACGGGGAACTGATGGTGCGGGGGTCGACGGACGCACCGCGCACGAAGTGAGCGCCGCGCTGAACCTGTCCGGCTGAACCTGTCCGGCTGAACCTGTCCGGCTGAACCTGTCCATCGGCCTGGTGGCGATGGTGCCGCCGGGAGGTCCCCCTTGCCGTACTCGACGGCATGGCTTCGGCATTGTCTGTGATCCGTAACGATCCGGTACGGCCAGTGCGGAGTGGGGGGTTCCGCGGGCACACTCCCGGTGCATTGATCGTTGACCATGCGCATGACCACGTGCGCTGACATCGGGGGAAAGACCATGCGTGCGATGCGCGGGAACATGAACAGGAACATGAAGCAGTACGCCCTGGGCGTGGCCGTCGTGGCCGCGCTGAGCGTGACCACCGCGTGCGGGCCGAGCGAGGACGACGGGAAGGCGGGCAGTTCGGCCAGTCCGTCCGCCAGCGCGTCGGCGCCCACGAGTGCGTCGCCGTCCGCGAGTGCGCCGGACAAGACCGGCACGCCCGCCCCGATCAAGAGCGGCGAGGCCAACTCCGGTGGAGGCAACGGCGGTTCGAGCGGCGGGGACGACAAGGGCGACTGGGACTACGCGGACCGGCAGACCCCGCCGACCGGCTCGGTCTGCGATCACGGCGGGCAGGGGCCCTACGGGTCGATCGAGTCCGTCAACATGGGCGGCGAGAGCCCGTTCCCCGTGTTCGGTGTCGTGCTCGGCATGTACGAGTGCGGCGCCGAGGGTCCCAAGTTCGTGCCGTCCAGTGCGACCGGCGCCGCGACGAACGTGCTCGTCGACGACATCCACCTGAAGGTCGTCGTGGGCGGCAAGCTCGCCAGCGACCTGGGCACGAAGACGCCGAAGGCCAACGCGTTCATCGACCAGCTGGTCAAGATGGAGGACAGCGGCGAGCTCAAGGGGCCCAAGGCGCCCCAGTTCTACTTCCGGATCGACGCCCAGTCCGACGACGTGAACTCCATGCCGGAGGACGACTCCCACATCATCTACCTGTACCAGATCATCGACGGCGACTGAGGCCAGGTCGGGTCGGGGCTTGGCTACGCTGCGGCCATGACGATCAACGACGTGGCGTCGAGCGACGCCCAACTCGCCATATCCGCGGCCCGATCCGGGGCCGACGTGGTGCGCGAGATGTACGGGGCCTCGCTCGACCGGGTCGACAAGGGCGGTGGCGACTTCGCCACCGCCGCCGACCTCGCCGCCGAGGAGGCCATCCTCGCCGTACTCCGCCGCGCTCGACCCGGTGACGCCGTCGTCGGTGAAGAGAGCGGCGCGAGTGGCGAAGGTGCCGCCGCGCGGCGGTGGTTCGTCGACCCACTGTGCGGGACGCTCAACTACGCCGTCCAGAACATGCTGGTCGGGGTGAACGTCGCCCTGCGGGTGGGCGGAGAGACCGTCGCCGCCGCTACGGCCGACCCGTTCAGCGGCGAGGTGTTCTGGACCGATGGCACGAGTACTGCCGTGCGACGCGGGGACAGTCACGGTGACGCGGCACTCGTCCCCTCCCCCGGCAGCCGACTCGTCGACGTCAATCTCGATCCCCCTTTCCTCTCCCCCTCCTTCCGCGGCACCCACCTCCTCGCCGACCCGCTCTTCGCCGCACACTTCCGACCCCGCGTCGTCTCCACCACCCTGGCCGTCGCCTGGGTCGCCGCCGGGCGCAGAGCCGCGTACGTCACCGACGGCGACCTGCGCGACAGCGTCCACTTCACCGCCGGGATCGCACTGTGCCGGGCGGCCGGGTGCGTGCTGAGCGGGATCGACGGCGAACCGGTACTGAGCGGCGCGAACGGCCTCGTGGCGGCGGCCGACGCGGAGACGCATGCCCTGTTGCTGAAGATCATTCGCAAGCAGGGCTGAAGTCCCGTGGCCGACTAGTCGCTTTCCGTGCGCCTGTCAATTACCTCCTTCAGGGAATACACACCCCTGCGATTCCTCCTCCACACTCGGTGCATGCGCCACACCGATCAGGAGGAAATCAGAAAGCGATCCCCGACAAGGTTGCGGCGGCGGGTAAGGCGGATATCTGTCGCTGCCGCCGCCGGGCTCACCGTTCTTTTCACCGTCGCGGCCTCCCCTGCCCATTCCGCGTTCACCTGTGATCTCACCTGGTTCTCCGGCGGGGTCGAATGGGTGTCGCCCGACATGGTCACCGGTGAGTGCCGGGGCACCAGCGCGGGCAGTGCGGAATGGGTGGGGTCCTATCCGCGCAGTTCGGAATGGGCCCTGTATTCCGCGCCGAACTGCGAGGGTTCGCTCGTCGCGCTCGGGTCCGGATACCGGGACTTCCGCCCGAACGAGGTCTTCTTCGCCTCTCTGAGGATGAACGCATGCAAGTAGCCATGACGGCCGGCGCGTTCGCGCTGGCGCTGACCCTCGGCATGTCGACGGCCGCCTCCGGCGCGGAGACGGCCTGCACGCTGCGGGTGAAGTCCGGGAATCTGACCAGCTATCGCGACGGGGTGACCCCGGGTACCTGTGTGGTGCCCTCGCTCCGGGACCACGTGGACAACATCGCCGCCGGGAACCGTGCGGGGTGGGGAAGTTGGGGCGTCTTCCGGGCCTCCGACTGCACCGGCACCGAAATCGCGGACGGCCTCGGCGAATCCGACTACATTCCGCCCCTCACCTTCGGCTCCATCCGCCTCTTCACTTGTCCGTGATGAACGTGACGAGCGCGGAGAGCGCGGAGAGCGCGGAGAGCGCGGATTTCAGGAGGTATGCATGACAGAAGACGTCCAACCGAGAGAATTCCTGTCCGCCCACGTCGAGACCGCGCTGGACGTCGCGTCCAAGGTATTCACGTGGGGCGACCTGAGTTACGGCGACTGCCATCAGACCAACGGCCGCATCGTGCTGTCCGACGACGGTACGGGCACGTGGAACTGCACCACCTGGACCGACGAGACGCACAGCGGTGACATCTGGCACTGCCGGTTCGAATTCCAGGACCAGTTCGGCAATCAGATCTTCGGTGTCCGGGCCGACAGCCCCGAGATGGACGACGGCGAGGGCGGCCCCTCTCCCCATTACGACTGGGGAATCCAGTTCCCCACCGACCCCGGGGAGGTGAGCCGCGTAGAGAGAGCCGTCCAGTTCTACAGCTGCTGAGCGCGCGTCACACGTGCGGGCGGCGGCCGCGCTCCTGGTGCGGGAACGACTGGTCCGCGCCGGGCAGCGTCGGCTTCGGCAGCGTCGCCACCTCCTCCTTCGCCTGCTCCAGCTGCTCCGCCGTGTTGTCCGGCAGCCGCGGCGGGCGGTGCGTGGCATGGGAGAAGCGGAAGGCCGAGGTGAGGTCGCCGAAGGTGTCGCGGCGCCAATCGGTGATGTTCGGCTCCTCGACTCCCGTGAACCGCTCCAGGAATTGGAGAGCGGAGGTGTGGTCGAAGGACTCCGACGCCACCCAGCCGCCGACCGTCCACGGCGAGACGATGATCGCCGGGACGCGGAACCCGCCGCCGATGGGCAGACCCTTGACGAACTCGTCGGGCGTGCCCGTCGGCGGCGTGGGCGGGGCCACGTGGTCGAACAGGCCGTCGTTCTCGTCGTAGTTGAGGATGAAGGCCGTCTTCGCCCACACCTTGGGGTTGGACGCGATCGCCTCGATCTTCTGCGCCACGAAGTCGGCACCGGCCGCCGGAAGGTAGTCCGGGTGCTCCGACTGGTAGCTCGTCGGCATGATCCAACTCACCGCCGGGAGACGGTCGTTGCGGGCGTCGTCCTCGAAGGTGCCTTCCGGCTGCGGGCGCACCCCTCGCTCGTACAGGTCGGAGCCGGGCTGGGCGTTCTTGAACGTCGCGAACTGCTCCAGCATGTTGCAGCCGTAGTCGTCGTCCTGCTGGTAGACCTTCCAGCTGACGCCTGCGGCCTGCAGTCGTTCGGCGTACGTCGTCCAGCGGTACGGCGTGGGTGCCGTGTTGTTGAGGATGGGGCCGCCCCGGGTGCCGCCCGGGTCGATGGTGCCCGTCATCCAGTACAGGCGGTTGGGCCAGGTCGGGCCGAAGACCGAGCAGAAGTAGTGGTCGCAGATGGTGAAGGTCTCCGCGAGGGCGAACTGGAACGGTATGTCCTTGCGGGTGTAATAGCCCATGACGTAGGGCCCGTTGACGCCGTCGGCCTTGCGGTGGGCGGGCAGCCACTGGTCCATCGCGCCGTTGTTCCAGGCCTCGTGCTGGACCGACCAGGCGTGGCTCGTGGAGGGGATGGCCTGGGCACTGGTGGAGTGCGTGTCGAGGTGGAAGGGCAGCAGGTAGCCCTTCGGGTTCTGGGCGTCGGGCTGGTAGAAGACCGAGCGGCCGGTGCTCAGCCGCAGTGCGTGGGGGTCGTTGAAGCCCCGGACGCCCTTGAGGGTGCCGAAGTAGTGGTCGAAGGACCGGTTCTCCTGCATGAGCATCACCACGTGCTCGATGTCGCGCAGCGAGCCCTTGCGGGGCGGGCCCGCCGCCACCGCCTTCTGCACGCTGGGCGGCAGCAGCGCGAGGGCCGCGGCGCCGCCCACGGCGCCTGCCGCGGAGCCGAGGAGTCTGCGTCGGGTCAGCTCGGTCATGGGAGTCCCCTCTGGAGTGTCGGGCATGCCAACGGCCCGTGTGCGACGGGCCGTTGGGACCACTCTGGTGGGAGTCGGACGTGGGGCGGAGGGGGCCGCCGATGAAATGGCCGACAACGCACGGCAATGACTTGGCCAACCCTTGGGCCGCCCTTGAGGCACCCCCGAAGCGCTATACCTGCCACATACACGGACTTGACCCGGGTGCCGCCGGGTCCGCCGCCCGGTCCACCGCCGGGCCCGCCGCCGATACGTCCGAATCGTGGACGCGCGGCGGCGCTCGGCGTACGCTGGCGACACTTTCAACCTCTGACTGAGTCAACGATCCATGATCCGGCGAACCCTGTCGCGAGGTGGCCATGACCGTGCAGGACATCCGGTCCTTCAACCGCTTCTACACGAACGTCATCGGCGCGCTGGACTACAGCCGCCATCTGTACGCCCCGTACACCCTCACCGAGTCGCGCGTGCTGTACGAGCTGGCGCACGCGGAGGTGGTGGACGCCGCCGACCTGCGCACCCAACTCTCCCTGGACGCCGGGTACTTGAGCCGCATCCTCGGCAAGTTCGAGCGCGAAGGACTGGTCGAGCGCGCCTCGTCCGAGCGTGACTCGCGGCGCCGCCGCATCACCCTCACCGCCCGCGGGCGCACCGCGGCCGAGCTGCTCGACGAGCGTTCGCGGGAATCGGTCGGCACGCTGCTCGCCACGGTGCCGCCCGCCGAACGCACGCGCCTCGCCGAGGCGTTGCGCACCGTGCGCGAGATCCTGGGCGACGGCCGCGCCGCCCCGCACCCCGAGAACGTACTGCTGCGGGAGCCGGGCCCCGGTGATCTCGGCTGGATCGTGGCGCGCAACGGGGCGGTGTACGCAGCCGAGTTCGGCTGGAATGCGGACTACGAGGGACTGGTCGCCCGCATCGTCGCCGACTTCGCGCAGGACCACGACCCGTACCTGGAGCGGGTGTGGATCGCCGAGCTGGACGGGCGTCCCGTGGGGTGCGTGATGTGCGTACGGGACGAGGCGCCCGGCACCGCACGGCTTCGGCTGCTGCTCGTGGAGCCGGAGGCGCGCGGGCTCGGCGTCGGTGACCGGCTGGTGCGGGCGGTCATCGACTTCGCGCGCGGGGTCGGCTACCGCGAGCTGGTGCTGTGGACGAACGACGTGCTCAAGTCGGCCCGTTCGATCTACCAGCGTCACGGTTTCGTGCTCGTCGGGGAGACCCCGCACCGGTCGTTCGGCGCCGACCTCATCGGGCAGGACTGGCGGCTGCCGCTTCACCAAGCCCCTGAGTGATCCCCTGCGTAGCCCCCCGAGTAATCCCCTGAGCAGTCCCCTGAGTGGTCCGCCGAGCAATCTCCTGAGTGAGAGATCCGGCGGCGCGGGTAGGGTCCGCCCCATGAAACTGGCGTTCTCCACCCTCGGTGTCCCCGGCCTCCCGCTGGCCGACGTCCTCCGGCTCGCGACCGAGCACGGCTATCACGGGGTGGAGCTGCGCGCCCACCCCGAGGAGCCGCTGCATCCCGGCACGACTGCGGCCCAACGCGCCGACGCGGCAGCCGAGTTCAAGGCGGCCGGCGTCGAGGTGCTCGGCGTCGCCGGGTACGCGCGGGTGGCGGCGCCCGGCGAGGACGGCCCCGTGCTCGACGACGTCCGCGCCCTGGTGGACCTCGCGCGCGACCTGGGCGCCCCGTTCGTCCGCGTCTTTCCCGGCGGCGGCGACGAACAGGGCCCGGAGGAGGCCGACGCCACGGCGGCCCGGCGGCTCGGGGTGGCCGCCGAGTACGCGGCCGACCGGGGTGTGCGCGTCCTGCTCGAGACCCACGACTCGCACCGCACCGGGGCCGCCGCATCCCGCGTCGTCGGCCCCGTCGGGCACCGCAACGTCGGCGTGCTGTGGGACGTCATGCACACCTGGCTCGGCGGCGAACAGCCCGCGGTCTCGTACGCCTCCCTCTCCCCCTACCTCGGATACGTCCAGGTCAAGGACATCGCGGGGCCCGACGACACGACGCCGCTCGCGCTCGGGACGGGGGTGCTGCCGCTGGCCGAGTGCGTGGAGGTGCTCAGTCGCGAGGGGTGGGACGGGTGGTTGTGCTGGGAGTACGAGGCCAGGTGGTACGAGTCGGCCGAGCCGCTTCCCGCGTTGTTGCGGTCGGGGCGGGAGCACTTGGCCCGGCTGCTCAACGAGTCGGCGTAGGTTGCGCGGCGGAACCACTGATCGATGCGGAACCATTGATCGATGCGGAACCGCTGATCGATGCGGCCCCGCTGATCGATACGGCCCCGCGCCCCTTCGGTGCGCTCCATGACGTCAGCGCCACGCCTCCCACCAGCAGCGCCCCCGCGCACCACCGCAAGCCGCTGACCGGCTCCCCCAGGAACAGCGCCGCCGAGGACATGCCGAACACCGGGACCAGGAGCGAGTACGGGGCGACCGTCGAGGCCGCGTAGCGCTGGAGGAGGCGGCTCCACGCACCGAAGCCGAAGAGTGTGGAGACGAGCGCGACGAAGACGATGGCGCCGACGCCCGGCAGGTCCAGGGAGGACAGGGCGTCGGCGTCGCGCGTCGGGCCCTCGAAGACGAAGGAGAGCGCGAGCAGGGGCAGGACCGGGACCGCGCTCGACCAGACCATGAAGTTGAACGGGGCGTGCGGCGACGCCTTGCGGGTCAGCACGTTCGACACGCCCCAGAACGCGGCCGCGACCAGGACGAGCACGAAGGCGCCAAGGGGTCCCGAACCGCCCTCGTCCACGGCCGCCACCGCGATGCCCGCGAGCGCCACCGCCATCCCCAACACCCTTACCCGGCCCGGGCGTTCACCCAGGAACGCGAACGCGATCAGCGCCGTGAACACCGACTGGACCTGAAGCACCAGCGAGGACAGACCGGCAGGCATCCCGGTGTTCATGCCGATGAAGAGCAGCCCGAACTTGCCGACGCCCAGGGCGAGTCCGACCCCGACGATCCAGCGCCACGGCACGCACGGCCGCCCCACGAGGAACACCGCGGGCAGCGCCGCCAGCAGGAACCGCAGGGCGCAGAAGAGCAGCGGCGGGAAGTGGTCGAGGCCGATGTCGATGACGACGAAGTTCACGCCCCACAGGGCGGCGACGAGGACGGCGAGTCCGGTGTGCGCAGGTCTCATGCGTCGAGGATCACTCCGTACGACCATGTAGCACCAGCGAAGATTGCTGCATGGTTGGATGTAGCACTGCTACATGAAGCTACGCAGCGGCCTCATGCAGCCCCATGAAGGAGGGGAAGCGATGCTGGACCTTCAGCGGCTGCGCGCTCTGCACGCCGTCTCCGTCCACGGCACCGTCGGCGCCGCCGCGGCCGCCCTCGGCTACACCCCGTCCGCCGTCTCGCAGCAGATAGCGAAGCTGGAGCGGGAGACCAGGACGGTGCTGCTCGAGCGGGAGGGGCGGGGCGTCCGACTGACCGACGAGGCGCTCCAACTCGCCGACACCGCACGGGAGTTGATGGCCCTCGTGGAGCGTGCCGAGACCGGCCTCGAGGAGCGGCGCGGGGTGCCCGCCGGGCGGCTCACCATCGCCGCGTTCGCCTCCGCCGCCCGCGGCCTGCTGCCCGCCGCGCTCGCCGACCTCGCCGCCCGACACCCCGCGCTCGACGCCCGCCTCAGCGAGGTCGACCCGCACCTGTCGGTCGACCTCGTCGCGAAGGGCGCCGTAGACCTGGCCGTCGCGCACGACTGGGACATCGCTCCCCTGCCGGCCCCCGCCGGGGTGGAACAGGCCGTGATCGGGGACGACCTGTGCGATCTGCTGGTGCCGGCCGGTCATGCGCTGGCCGGACGTCGTGCGGTGCGGCGGGAGGAGCTCGGGGGTGAGCGGTGGGTGTCGCAGCCGCCGGGGCGGGTGTGCCACGACTGGCTCGTCCGCACGATGCGCTCCGCCGGGTTCGAGCCGTTCATCGTGCATCAGGCCGAGGAGAATCCGACGCTGACCGCGCTGGTCGCGGCGGGGTTGGGGGTTGCGCTGATCCCTCGGCTCGGGCGGGGGGCCTTGCCGGCGGGGGTCGTTGCGGTGGGGTTGGATCCGATGCCGCGGCGGCGGCTGTACGCGTTGTGGCGCAGCGGGAGTTCGCGTCGCCCGGCGATCGTGGAGACGATCGCCGCGCTGCGCGCCCAGGGATCCGTCTGCCTACTGCAGGAGTGACCCCGGCTGCGGGCCGGTGGGGGCTGGTCGCGCCCCGCGGCGGAGCCGCTGATGACACAGCCCCGCGCCCCGGAGATGCCTGCGGCATCTCGGGGAAATGCGGCGCGAAGCGCCTGCACTTCAGGGGCGCGGGGTACTGCGCGAAGCAGGACCACCGGCCCGCAGTCGCCGACGAAATCCCCTCCGGCAACGGTGAGTTGGCCCGGCACGGCAGCGCCCCCCGTCACCCCAACCCCTCCTCGCCCCCTCCACACCAACTTCCCAGAACCTTCAAATGAGGGGAACCGGGGCGCGGCGAGCCCCGTCCAAAGGGCACGCTGCCGGTGAGTCTCCGTAGTGCGGTGTCGGCCTCGCTGCTGGCTGCGAACGCTGACCACCCTCTCCGCCGCACGCGGCCGGCAGCACGCCGTCACCGGCGCGCCCCCCTCCAACAGCGCCGGTGACGGCCCCTTCAGCGAAACCCTCCACCGGCCCCGTCACTCGGCCCTTGCCGCGCGAAGTCCACCGCGCCGACTCCCTTGACTGGCAGAAACTTTCCCCATATTCATGACCCTCGGAAGTTTCCTTCAGCCCTTCCCCTCGGACGGAGCGCACGTGGAACACCTCTCCAGACGTACGTTGCTCGCGGCCACCACCGCCGGTGTCGCCGCCGCCACCCTGAGTGCCCACCCGTCTCCCGCCACCACCCTTTCAAGGAAGGCCCTTCGGGCCGCCCCTTCTGACCCCGCCCAGGCCGCTGCCGCCACCGCCCCGAGCGACAAAGCCCTCAGGAAGATCATCTCCGGGATGTCCCTGGAGGAGAAGGTCGGCCAGCTCTTCGTGATGCGGGTGTACGGCCACTCGGCCACCGCCCCCGACCAGGCCGACATCGACGCCAACCTCAAGGAGATCGGCGTCCGCACGGCCGCCGAGATGATCGCCAAGTACAAGCTCGGCGGCATCATCTACTTCGCGTGGGCGCACAACGTCCGCGACCCGCACCAGATAGCCGACCTCAGCAACGGGATACAGACCGCCGGGGCCCAGAACCCCTCCCGAATACCGCTGTTGATAGCCACCGACCAGGAACACGGCATCGTCGACCGGGTCGGCAAGCCCGCCACCCTGTTCCCCGGCGCCATGGCCCTCGGCGCGGGCCGCTCGACGTCCGACGCGCGCGAGGCGGGCCGCATCGCCGGGGCCGAACTGCGGGCGATCGGCATCGTCCAGGACTACGCGCCCGACGCCGACGTCAACGTCAACCCGGCCAACCCCGTGATCGGCGTCCGCTCCTTCGGCGCGGATCCCACGGCCGTCGCGAAGATGGTCGCCGCCCAGGTCAAGGGCTATCAGTCGGCCCGCATCGCCTCAACTGCCAAACATTTCCCGGGACATGGCGACACGGCCACCGACTCCCACACCGGACTGCCCGTCATCACGCACACGCGCGAGCAGTGGGAGCAGCTGGACCGGCCGTCCTTCGAGGCGGCGATCGCCGCCGGTATCGACTCGATCATGACGGCCCACATCGTCGTGCCCGCCCTCGACCCGGCCGAGGACCCGGCGACCCTGTCCCGCCCCATCCTCACCGGCATCCTGCGCGAACAGCTCGGCTACGACGGCGTCGTCATCACCGACTCGCTCGGCATGGAGGGCGTACGCACGAAGTACGGGGACGAGCGCGTGCCCGTGCTCGCGCTGAACGCCGGTGTCGACCAGCTGCTCAACCCGCCGACCCTGGACGTCTCCTGGAACGCCGTGCTCAACGCGGTGCGCAGCGGCGAGCTGACCGAGGAGCGCCTGGACGTCTCGATCCTGCGCATCCTGCGGATGAAGGCCAAGCTGGGCCTGTTCAAGGATCCGTACGTCACCCATCGCGGCGTCGACCGCACGGTGGGCACCCGTGCGCACCTGGCGGCGGCCGACCGGATCGCCGAGCGCACGACGACGCTCCTGGTGAACAAGGACGGGCTGCTGCCGCTGTCCAGGCGCCGCCACAAGAACGTCCTCGTGCTCGGCGCGAACCCGGCCTCCCCCTCCCTCAGCGACGGTCCGCCGACCACGGTCATCGGCGCCGCCCTGACCGAACTCGGCTTCGCGGCAACGGTGTTGCCGACCGGCACCGCCCCCACCCAGGCCGTCATCGACCAGGCGGTCGCGGCGGCCAAGGGCAAGGACGCCGTGCTCATCGGGACGTACAACGTGGCCGCGGGCAGCGCGCAGCAGAAGCTGGTGAACGCCCTCGCCGCGACCGGCGTCCCCGTCGTCACCCTGTCGATGCGGAATCCGTACGACATCGCCCAACTGCCGTCCACGGGCGCGCACGTGGCCGCGTACTCCTGGATCGATGTCGAACTGCGGGCCGCGGTGCGGGTGATCGCCGGGCGGGTCGACCCGCGAGGGAAGCTGCCCGTGCCGGTGCAGAAGGCCGACGACCCGACGCAGGTGCTCTACCCGATCGGGTACGGCCTGCGGTACTGATCCGGCCGTAGGGGGCGTACGCCGCACTACCGGCGCACCACCCCCAACTGGCGCAAAGCCCCTTGCACGTCTGGCGTGCGCCCGCCTCGGCGGGTCACGCTGGATGGGTATATCGGGGGGATTGCCATGCTTGCGCGGATGGTTGGGGTGGTGTGCGCGGCGTCGTTGCTGGCGCTCGCGCTGGTCGGATGTCAGGGCTCGTCGGGGTCGGGGGGCGGTTCGTCGCCCTCGTCGGCGAATCCGCTGCGCTCCCCGTCCGGGTACGGGGCGATATTCCTCGCGGTGGGCGAGTGCAGTTCCCGGGGGCGTACGTCGTTCGACGAGGTGTCGTGCGGCAGCGAGAGCGCTGTCGCGCGGGTCGTGGCCCGCTTCGAGGGCAGCGCCGCGGAGGGCCCGGCGTGCCCGCGGACCACGGACTTCGTGCTGCACATCAGCGAGAACCGGCCGGCGTCCGACGAGAACGGCGACGGGACGATCGCCCAGGGCTACGCCTGCATGCGCAATCTGGAGGCACCGCACCCGGGCGATCCCGGCGGCGGGGGCGGCCCGCGCACGATCGTCGGCGACTGCGTGTACTCCGCGGGCAGGGGCCAGGTCCGCGAGACCGCGTGCGACGGCTCGGGCGAGCGCGCCCCGCAGTACCGGGTGGCCTCGGCGACGACCGCCCGCACCGCGTGCCCGCCGTCGACGGCGCTCTACGTGACGCTGGGCGGGGCGGAACCGGTCGGCTGCGCGAAGAAGCTGTGAGCTGTGAGCTGTGAGCTGTGACGGTGGACAGAACGCATGAAGGGGGCCGCGTGGTGCGCGGCCCCCTTCCGTCACAGCGTGCTCATGACCTGACGGTCACGGGCGCAGGCTGAACTCCCGTACCGTTTCCGGCCGGTCGAGCTTCGCGTCCTTCGGCGCCTTCGCCGTCGTGCCCGAAAGACCGGCCCACGCGAGGATCCGCGAGGTGGCGAGGGCCTTGTCGTCGGCGGTCAGACCGGCCACGTTCGCGCCGTGGTTGGCGTGCGGCGCCGTCAGTACGTACGAGTCACGGGCGCCGGCCCCGAGGCGGAAGCGCTCCGCGCCCCACGGGTCGTTGTCGCCGTACACGTACAGCATGCGCGTGGCGTGGTGGCGCACCCAGCTGTCCACGTCGTACATGGCCCACGGCTCGAACTTCATGGAGATGGAGCGCGGCACGAAGTTGCGCGGCGGCTGGTAGCCGTAGCGCGACAGGTGGCCGAGCCAGGGCTGCTTGATGTCGGGCGAGCCGAGCTGCACGCCCGCCTGGTAGTAGTACGGCGTGTACTGCTCCAGGCCCTGGTCGGCGTAGGACGACCAGCCGCCGACGGCGTCGACGTAGTCGAAGAGCGCCTGGTCGGTGACGGTCGCCGCGTCCGGGACGTCCGCGCAGGCCGACTCCGGCTGGTACTGCCAGAAGCCCCACACGAGGTCGAGGACGGTCGCCTCGTACGCCTTGTCCAGCGAACCGACCGTGTTCACGGTGTAGTTGTTCGCCGCGAGGTAGTCCTTGTACTTCTTCTCCAGGGCGGTGCGGCGCACGAGCGTCTCGCGCTGCACCTTCTGCAGGGCGACGCGGCAGTCCTTCGGGCCGACGTCGGCGAGGAAGGTGTCGTACGCCGAGTCCTCGTCGTTGACGACGTCGTTCGGGGCGACGTAGGCGACGACGCCGTCCATGTCGCGCGGGTAGAAGCGCTCGTAGTACGTGGCGGTCATGCCGCCCTTCGAGCCGCCGGTGGTCAGCCAGTTGGCGCCGTAGATCGGCTTGAGGGCCTGGTAGATGCGGTGCTGGTCGCTGGCCGCCTGCCAGATGGTGAGCTTGGACCAGTCGGCGGGCTGCGGCCGGGACGGGGTGAAGAAGCGGTACTCGACGGAGACCTGGTTGCCGTCGACGATCCGGGTCGGCTCGCTGCGCGACGGGTTCGTCGAGACGTTGTAGCCGCTGGTGAACATGACCGTCGGGCGGCTGACGTCCTTGTGCAGCACGGTGATGCGCTGCTGGAACGTGCCCTTGGACGGGTGCTTGTGGTCGATCGGCTGGGTGTAGTTGAGGACGAAGTAGCGGTAGCCGGTGTACGGCTTCTCCTCGACGAGGCTCATGCCGGGTACGGCGAGCAGCCTGTCCTTGATGTCCGTGCCGGTGTCGGCCGTGGCGGCTGTCGCGGCGGTTCCCGCCGCGCTCATCGTGCCTATCAGCACCACGAGCGACAACAGCCATCTGAGCGTCCTGCGCATGCACCCTCCCTGGAGACCCGAATACGCCCCGGAAACTATCGGAGCAACAGGCGTACCACCAGAGGCACTTGTTGTTCGCTCAGCGCAAGGTCAGCACAAGATCCAGCCCGAACTGACCGATTTCGACCCCACTCGTCCCTTCAGACGGACACAGCGGTGACCGGCGTGCACGGTGACGGGTCCCGCGTGGTGCGTGAAGCTGCCGGAGTCGACGACGGCGCGGCTGCCGCGGGCCTGGATGCTGACCGACATGACCTGGCGGCGGCCGGGGCGCTTGGCGAGGGTGACGGCGCAGAGGTAGTCGCGGTTGCGGTAGACGACGGTCGAGCCGGTGGCGAACGTGAGGGTGTGGACCTTGTGTCCCGCGCAGAGCGACGCGGCCTGGGCGCCGCCGACGCCGGGGCCCGCGACGACCAGCAGCGCGGATCCGAGCAGAGCGGTCAGCGCGAGCGCGCACACCCGTCGCAGGCCGCCGCCTATGCCGCCGTCCTCACCTCTTACCACTGTGGGCCCTCCCGTCACGTCGGCACCAGGGTACTGATGAACGGACGCGGCACACGGCCCGACCGGTTCCCCACGACCTGCACCGATACCGCATCTTTGCCATGTTTGGGACAACCCTGGCTGTCCACCCGTCGTCGAAGACAACAGAACAGCGTCGACAACAACAGAACAGACAGGACAGAACGCGAAAGGCGGGTCCCGTCATGAGCCACACCCAGCACGCCAAATATCTCCTCGCCGCCGGTCTGCTGGTCGCCGCCGTCGCCGTCCCCACGGCGGCCGCCGACGGCGGCCCGTCCGGCGCCCCGGCCCGCAGCGGCGGCCCGGACGCGGCCTACGACCGGGTCGCACACTTCTACGGCGCGTACATCGACGTCGCCGCAGAGGGAGGTGCCCCCGGGGACAACGCGCTCGCGGCCCAGCTCAGGAAGTTCTATCTGACCCCGGCCCTGCGCAAGCGCCTCGTCGACTGGGAGAAGAAGAACGATGCGGACGGTGTTCTGCGCGCCCAGAATGTTCCCCACGCCTGGCAGGTGACCGCGGGCGACAGCGGCATGGGCCACACGCGCTCGACGGTCCGGCTGACCTGGGGCACCGGCAAGCACGTGCGGTACACGTACCTGACGGTGCGCTCGGACCTGGAGACCCGCAAGATCTCCGACATCACGTCGAAGTACTGAGCACGTCGAAGTACTGAGCACGTCGACGTACTGATCGCGACGCCGTACTGATCACGGCGACGTACTGACGGCAGCCTCCGTTTCGGATTCTGCCTCGCCGATGAACGTGCGCCACAGCTCGGCGTACTTCCCGCCCAGTTGAAGCAACTCGTCGTGCGTCCCGTCCTCCGCGACCCGCCCGTGGTCCATCACCACGACGCGGTCCGCGCGGGCCGCCGTCGTCAGGCGGTGGGCGACGACCAGGGTCGTGCGGCGGCCCGCCAGGCGGTCGGTGGCCAGGTTGACCTGGGCCTCGGTGGCCAGGTCGAGCGCGGCGGTGGCCTCGTCGAGCAGGAGGACGTCGGGGTCGACGAGTTCGGCGCGGGCCAGGGCGATCAGCTGGCGCTGGCCCGCCGACAGGTTCCGGCCGCGCTCGGCGACGTCGTGGAGGTAGCCGCCCTCCAGGGTCGCGATCATCTCGTGCGCGCCGACCGCCCGTGCCGCCGCCTCGACCTGCGCGTCGGTGGCGTCGGGGCGGCCGTACGCGATGGCGTCGCGGACCGTGCCGGGGAAGAGGTACGCCTCCTGCGGGACGACGCCGAGCCGGTGCCGGTACGCGGTGATGTCGAGGTCGCGCAGATCGGTGCCGTCGACGGTGACCCGGCCGCCCGTCGGGTCGTAGAACCGGGCGACCAGTTTGACCAGCGTCGACTTGCCCGCGCCCGTCTCACCGACGAAGGCGACGGTCTGCCCGGCGGGGATGCGCAGGGCCACGTCGCTCAGCGCCGCCTCGTCCGTCCCGTACGCGAACTCGACGTCCTCGAAGGCGATCTCGCCCCGCAGGGACAGCACGTCGAGCGGCTCGCGCGCGGCCTTCGTGGAGGTGGGCTCGCGCAGCAGTTCCTGGATGCGGCCCAGCGAGACGGTCGCCTGCTGGTAGCCGTCGAAGACCTGGGAGAGCTGCTGCACGGGGGCGAAGAACAGGTCGATGTAGAGCAGGTACGCGACCAGGGCGCCCGTCGTGAGCGTGCCCGCGTCGACCCGGTGCGCGCCCACCATCAGGACGGCCGCGGCCGCCACCGACGACAGCAGCTGTACGAACGGGAAGTAGACCGAGATCAGCCACTGGCCGCGGATGCGGGCCGCGCGGTAGCTGTCGCTGCCGGCCGCGAACCGCTCGCCGCCGTCCTTCTCGCGCCGGAACGCCTGCACGATGCGCAGCCCGGCGACCGACTCCTGGAGGTCGGCGTTGACGACGGAGACGCGCTCGCGCGCCAGCTCGTACGCCTTGACGCTGGAGCGGCGGAAGAAGAACGTGCCGACGATCAGCGGCGGCAGCGTCGCGAACACGACGAGTGCGAGCTGTACGTCGATGACGAGCAGGGCGACCATGATGCCGAAGAAGGTGACGACGGAGACGAAGGCCGTGACGAGGCCCGTCTGCAGGAACGTCGAGAGCGCGTCGACGTCCGTCGTCATGCGGGTCATGATCCGGCCGGTCAACTCCCGCTCGTAGTAGTCGAGTCCGAGCCGCTGGAGCTGGGCGAAGATCTTCAGGCGGAGCGAGTAGAGGACCCGCTCGCCGGTGCGTCCCGTCATCCGGGTCTCACCGATCTGCGCGACCCACTGCACGAGCACGGCGACGAGCGCGAGCGCGGCCGCGGCCCACACGGCGCCGAGCGCGAGCTGCGAGACGCCCTTGTCGATGCCGTGCCGGATGAGGACGGGGAGCAGGAGGCCCACCCCGGCGTCCACCGCGACCAGGCCCAGGCTGATCAGCAGCGGCGCCCCGAATCCGCGCAGCAGCCTGCGCAGGCCGTACGAGTCCTCGGCCGCGACGGCCCGTGCCTCGTCGATGGCGGGGGTGTCGAGGGCGGGCGGCAGCGCGTCCACCTGCGCGAGCAGCTCGGGCGTCGCGGGCATCCCGGTGAGCGCTGGATCTTTGGCGGTCTTGGGGTCGCGGTCGCCCGTCCACAGCCTGGGGGTGACCCCGCGCTCGGCGTCGAACTCGGCGTCCAGCTCGGCCCGCACGGAGGTGTCCTCCTCGGCGGGCGCGGTCGGCAGGGCGTGCCCGGGCGAGACGCCGCCGAGCTCGTCGGGGTCGGTCAGCAGCCGCCGGTACAGCGGGGACTCGGCCTCGAGCTCCTCGTGCGTACCGATGGCGGCGAGCTTGCCGCCGTCGAGCACGGCGATGCGGTCCGCGAGGTTCAGGGTGGAGCGGCGGTGCGCGATGAGGAGGGTGGTGCGGCCGGCCATGACCGACTTCAGCGCCTCGTGGATCTCGTGCTCGACGCGGGCGTCGACCGCGGAGGTGGCGTCGTCGAGGACGAGCAGCCGCGGGTCGGTGAGGATGGCGCGGGCGAGTGCGAGGCGCTGGCGCTGGCCGCCGGAGAGGGTCAGGCCGTGCTCGCCGACCTTGGTCTCGTACCCGTCGGGCAGCTCGGCGATGAACCGGTCGGCCTGCGCGGCGCGCGCCGCGGCCGCGATCTGCTCGTCCGTCGCGTCCGGCACTCCGTACGCGATGTTGCTGCGGACGGTGTCGGAGAAGAGGAAGGAGTCTTCCGGTACGAGACCGATGGCGGCCCGCAGCGAGTCCAGCGTCAGTTCGCGCACGTCGTGGCCGCCGATGAGGACGGCGCCGTGCGTGACGTCGTAGAAGCGCGGCAGGAGCAGCGAGACGGTCGACTTGCCGGAGCCGGAGGACCCGACGACGGCGAGGGTCTCACCGGCGCGGATCTCGAAGGAGAGTCCGGCGAGGACGGGCCGGTCGCTGCCCGCGTACTCGAAGGCGACGTCGTCGAACTCGACGGTCGCGGGCGCGTCGGCGGGCAGTTCCTTCGTGCCGTCCTCGATGGACGGCTCGGTGTCGATGAGTTCGAGGACGCGCTCGACACCCGCGCGGGCCTGTTGTCCGACGGTGAGGACCATGGCGAGCATGCGCACGGGGCCGACGAGCTGCGCGAGGTACGAGGAGAAGGCGACGAAGGTGCCGAGCGTGATCTGCCCGCGCACGGCCAGCCAGCCGCCGAGGGCCAGCATGGCGACCTGCCCGAGAGCGGGCACGGCCTGCAGGGCCGGGGTGAACTTCGAGTTGAGCCGGATGGTCCGCAGGCGCCCGGCGAACAGCTTGCGCCCGACCTCGCGCAGCTTCCCGGTCTCCTGCTCCTCCTGCCCGAACCCCTTCACGACGCGTACGCCGCTGACGGCACCGTCGACGACACCCGCGACGGCGGCGGCCTGCGCCTGCGCGTACCAGGTGGCGGGGTGCAGGCGGGAGCGGCTGCGCTTGGCGATGAACCACAGGGCGGGGGCGACGGCCAGCGCGACGAGGGTCAGCGGCAGCGAGAGCCACGCCATGATCACCAGGGATATGACGAACAGCAGCACGTTCCCGATGGTCATCGGGAGCATGAAGAGCAGGCCCTGGATGAGCTGCAGGTCGCTGGTGGCGCGGCCGACGACCTGCCCGGTGGACAGCTCGTCCTGACGCCGCCCGTCGAGCTTCGTGATCGTCCCGTACATCTCCGTGCGCAGGTCGTGCTGGACGTCGAGGGCGAGGCGGCCGCCGTAGTAGCGGCGGATGTACGTGAGCACGTAGACGACGACGGCCGAGCCGACGAGGATGCCCGCCCAGGCGCCCATGGACCGGGAGTGGTCGCCGATGACGTCGTCGATGATGACCTTGGTGATCAGCGGGACGAGCGCCATGACGGCCATGCCGCCGAGCGAGGCCCCGAGCGCGAGGAAGACGTCCTTGGGGTGGCGCATGGCGTAGCCCCACAGTCTCTTCGCCCAGCCCCGTGTCTCCGCCACCTGTGCCGCCTCCCGCTCGCTCTACCTGCCGAAAGCCCCAACGCGGGCCGGTCCGGATTTCATCCCGCCGCAACAATCGGGGGCCTCCGACTCGGGTATCCACAGGTGGCACCCAGGTTCGCCACAGCCCGCACCCACCCGCCCCGCCCACAGTGCACTGGTGACCTCTGCGACCGAACCGCTCCCCCACGCTCCCGCCCCGCCGCCGCTGCCGACGGCCGCGCCGACCGTGCACCGCACGCCGCGCTGGTCGCTGCCCGCGCTGCTCGGAATCCTGGCGCTCGCCGCCGTGCTGTACGCCTGGAACCTGTCGTCGAACGGCCTCAACAGCTTCTACAGCGCCGCGATCTACAGCGGCACCCAGAGCTGGAAGGCCTGGTTCTTCGGGTCCATCGACGCGGGCAACTTCCTCACCGTGGACAAGCCGCCGTTCGCGCTGATGGTGATGAGCCTGTCCTGCCGGATCTTCGGCTTCGGCACCTGGCAGATGATGCTGCCGCAGATCGGGGCCGGGCTCGGCACGATCTGGATCCTGCACGCGTCCGTGAAGCGGGTCTGGGGCCACGCGGCCGCGGCGATCGCCGCCCTCGTGCTCGCCCTGACGCCGATCACGGTCGCGATCAACCGGGACAACAACCCGGACACCGTCCTGGTGCTCCTGATGGTCGGCGGCGCGGCCCTCGCCCTGCGCGCCACCCGTAACGACAGGCTGCTCCCGCTGCTCGCCTCCGCGGCCTGCTTCGGCCTCGCCTTCAACACGAAGATGCTGCAGGGCTACATCGCCCTGCCCGCGGTCTTCGCCGTGTACCTGTACGCGTCCCGGCTCGGCTGGGCGAAGAAGGCCCGCAACCTGGCGCTGGCCGCCGTGGTCCTCGCCGTCTCCAGCTTCTGGTGGGCGACGGCCGTCTCCCTCGTCCCCGCGTCCGACCGCCCGTACATCGGCGGCTCGACGGACGGCTCCGCCTGGGACCTGATCATGGGCTACAACGGCCTGGGCCGCGTCCTCGGCGGCGAGGGCAACGGTGGCGGCATGCCCGGTGGAGGCGGCGGCTTCTCCGGCGCCGCGGGCCTCGGCCGGCTCTTCAACGACACCCTCGGCGGCCAGATCTCCTGGCTGATCCCGTTCGCGGCGATCGCGCTCGTCGCCGGTCTGGTGCTGCGCGGCCGTGCCCCGCGCACGGACCTCACGCGCGCCGCCCTCGTCCTGTGGGGCGGCTGGCTCCTCCTGCACTACGTCACCTTCGCCACGGCCGAGGGCACGATGCACCCCTACTACACGACCGCGGTCGCCCCCGGCATCGCGGCGCTGTGCGGAGGCGGCGGCGTGCTGCTCGTGCGCGCCTTCCGCGCGGACAAGCGGTGGGCATGGGTGCTGCCGGTCGCGCTCGGTGTCACCGGGCTCTGGTCGGTCGTGCTGCTGCGCCGCGCCTCCGGCTGGAACACCTGGCTGTGGATCGCCGTCGCCGTCGTCACGGCGCTCGCGATCGCGGGCCTGCTCGTCTTCCGTACGGCATCGGGGCAGCGGCTGCGGCTGTTCGCGGCGGCGGTGACGGCCGCGGTCGTCGCGTCGGTCGCGGGCCCGGCGGCGTACGCCTTCGCCGAGCCGTTCTCCTCCGGCGGGGCCGGTGGCATGGGCGGCACGAACCCGACGGCCGGACCCACGACGGGCGGCGGCATGGGGGGACCCGGCGGAGGCGGTGGCGTCGGCCGCGGCGGCTTCCCCGGCGGCACACCCCCGAACGGGAACGGCGGCTTCCCCGGCGGCACACCCCCGAACGGGAACGGCGGCTTCCCCGGCGGCCGCGAGATGCCCGACGGCCAGGCGGGCGGCGAGGCACCCGGCGGCGGCACGAGCGGCGGTCCCGGTGGCGGCGGCATGGGCGGAGGTGGCATGAGCGGCGGAATGGGCGGCGGTATGGGCGGCGGTATGGGCGGCAGCGTCGACAGCGACCTGATCGCGTACCTGGAGAAGCACCAGGACGGCGCCAAGTGGCTGCTCGCGGTATCCAATTCGCAGTCCGCCGCGCAACTCATCCTCAGCACCAAGAAGCCGGTCATCTCCATGTACGGCTTCACCGGCTCGGACCGGGGCATGACGGTCGCCAAGCTCGAAAAGCTGGTGGAGAGCGGCCAGTTGCACTACATCCAGGTCGGCGGGGGCGGCATGGGCGGCATGGGCGGCGGCAACGACGTCAGCTCCGCGGTCACCGCGTGGGTGAAGAAGCACGGCACGGCGGTGAAGGCGAGCGAGTACAGCAAGACCTCGTCGTCGAACTCCTCGGCCTCGTCCGACTCCTCCGACTCCTCCGACTCCGCGTCGCTCTACCGACTGGACCCGTCCGACGTGAAGTAGTCGACTCAAAAGGGCCCTTGACGCACTGTCAGGGGCTCTTTTGTGTCACACGATCGACCCGGAACGTTCACCCAAAGACTACGTGTCCATGTCACTCTACGCGGGTTGCATCCCAGTCAACCCGCGTAGAACGGACGGACACCCCTCATGCCCGGAACCCACATACGCACCGCCGCCCTCGCGGCGGCCACACTGATGGCCGCCGTCGCCCTCCCCCTGACCACCGCGGGCCCCGCCTCCGCGACGACCACCGCGTACGACTCGACGTACTACAAGAACGCGATCGGCAAGACCGGCACCGCCCTCAAGTCCTCGCTGCACACGATCATCAGCAGCCAGACGAAGATCTCGTACTCCGCGGTCTGGGACGCCCTGAAGGCCACCGACCAGGACCCGAACAACAGCAGCAACGTGATCCTGCTGTACAGCGGCGTCTCGCGGGCCAAGTCCCTCAACGGCGGTGACGTGGGCGACTGGAACCGCGAGCACACCTGGGCCAAGTCCCACGGCGACTTCGGCGAGGTGACGGGCCCCGGCACGGACCTGCACCACCTGCGGCCCGCGGACGTCACCATCAACAGCATCCGCGGCAACAAGGACTTCGACAACGGCGGCAGCACCGTCACGGGCGGCGGCGGCAGCCTCACCGACTCCGACTCCTTCGAGCCGCGCGACGCCGACAAGGGCGACGTGGCGCGCATGATCCTCTACATGGCGGTGCGCTACGAGGGCGGCGACGGCTTCGCCGACCTGGAGCCCAACGAGTCGGTGAACAACGGCAGCAACCCCTACATGGGCAAGCTCTCCGTGCTCAAGCAGTGGAGCGACGAGGACCCGCCGAGCGCCTTCGAGGAGAAGCGCAACCAGGTCATCTACGACACCTACCAGCACAACCGCAACCCGTTCATCGACCACCCGGAGTGGGTCGAGGCGATCTGGTAGCCCTGCCTCACAGATGCGTCGGCGCGAACATCCGCAGCCGGGCCGGGAGCACGACCACGCTCGGCCCGGGTGCGGCGAGCGCCGCCGCCAGGTCCGCGCGCAGCGCCTCCGGCGACGTACGCACCGCGGGCACCCCGAACGACTCGGCCAGGGCGACGAAGTCCGGCCGGGTCAGTTCGGTGCCCGCCGTCTCTCCGTACGCGTCGGTCATGTACGCGCGCAGGATGCCGTAGCCGCCGTCGTCGACGATCAGCCAGGTCACGTTCAGCAACTCCTGCTTCGCCGTGGCCAGTTCGGCGATCGAGTACAGGGCGCCGCCGTCGCCGGAGACCGCGAGGACGGGCGTGGTGGGGTCGGCGGCCGCGGCGCCGAGCGCGGCCGGGAAGCCGTAGCCGAGGCCGCCCGCGCCCTGCGCCGAGTGCATCGGGCCCGGCCACGCCGCCCAGGCCCAGTACGCCAGGATCGTCATGTCCCAGAAGGACGGCGCCCGGGGCGGCAGTGCGGCGCGCACATCGGCCAACACCTGTTGTTCCAGGGCGAGTTCCTGGCCGTCGATGCGGGCGCGCACGGCGGCGAGCAGCTCGGCGACGCGGGCCGCGGCCTTGTCGTCGGCACGCTCCTCGACCGTCTCCAGGAGCGCCTGGAGCGCGAGGCGGGCGTCCGCGTGGATGCCGAGGGCCGGGTGGTTGGACTCCAACTTGCCCGCGTCGGCCTCGACTTGGATGATCTGCCCGCGCGGCGCGAAGCTGTGGTAGTTCGAGGACAGCTCGCCGAGCCCGGAGCCGACGACCAGGAGCACGTCCGCGTCCTCCAGGAACGCGGTGGTGTGCCGGTCCTCCAGCCAGGACTGCAGCGACAGCGGGTGCTCCCAGGGGAAGGCGCCCTTGCCGCCGTACGTGCACACGACGGGGGCGGTCAGCCGCTCGGCCAGCGCGCGCAGCTTGCCGGCGGCGTCCGCGCGGACCACGCCGCCGCCCGCGACGATCACCGGCCGCTCGGCGCGGGCCAGCAAGTCGGCGGCCACCGCGGTCAGTTCGGGCAGCGGCGGCAGTTCGTGCGGGATCGCGTCCGCCGCCGAGAGGACGGGCAGCCGCGCCGGGGCGAGCAGCACGTCCTGCGGGATCTCCACGTACACCGGGCCGTGCGGCACGCTCAGCGCCGACTCCCAGGCCGCCGCGATCGCCGACGGGATCTGCGACTGGGTGCGGACCGGGTGGACGGACTTGACGACGTCCCTGAACGCGGCCTGCTGGTCCGGGAGTTCGTGCAGATAGCCGTGGCGGCCACCGCCGAGCCCGGCCACCGGCACCTGACTGGCCACGACCAGGACCGGCGCCGACGCGGCCGCCGCCTCCTGGAGCGCGGGCAGCGTGAGCAGCGCGCCGGGCCCCGTCGACACGAACAGCGGGGCGACCTCACCGGTCACCCGGCCGTACGCGTCGGCGGCGAACCCGGCGTTCTGCTCCGTGCGCAGACCGACGTACCGCAGCAGGTCGCTGCGGCGCAGCGCGTCGAAGAGGCCGAGGGCGTGCTGTCCCGGCAGGCCGAAGACGGTGGACGCGCCGAGACCCGCGAGCGCCTCGATGACCAGATCGCCGCCGGTCCGCCCCGCGGGAGGATTGAGGGCGGCCTCGATCTGGCGCGGCGTGGGCCGCAGGACGAGGTCGTGGTCGTGGGTCATCGGATTCAGCGCTCCTGCGATACGGGGTCAGGCCGTGGTGCGGGCCTCCGCGATCTGTCGCGACATGATCGTCGTCAGCTCGTACGCGGTGTGCGAGGCGGCGACGGCGGTGATCTCCGCGTGGTCGTACGCGGGGGCCACCTCGACCACGTCGGCCGAGACCAGGTTGCAGGAGGCCAGCCCCCGCAGGATCTCAAGAAGCTCGCGGGACGTCATGCCGCCGGCCTCCGGCGTGCCCGTGCCGGGGGCGTGGGCCGGGTCGAGGCAGTCGATGTCGATGGAGATGTACAGCGGGCGGTCGCCGATGCGCTGGCGCAGCTGGTCGGCGACCTCGTCGGCGCCGCGGCGGTAGATGTCCGCGGAGGTGACGATGCCGAAGCCCATCTTCTCGTCGTCGGTGAGGTCCTGCTTGCCGTAGAGGGGCCCGCGGGTGCCGACGTGGGAGAGGGCGGAGGTGTCGAGGATGCCCTCCTCGACGGCCCGGCGGAACGGGGTGCCGTGCGTGTACTCGGCGCCGAAGTACGTGTCCCAGGTGTCCAGGTGCGCGTCGAAGTGGAGCAGGGCGACCGGGCCGTGCTTCTTGGCGACGGAGCGGAGCAGCGGCAGGGCGATGGTGTGGTCGCCGCCCAGCGTCATCATGCGGGCGCCCGTGCCGAGCAGGTCGTCGGCGGCGGCCTCGATGGTCTCGACGGCCTCGTTGATGTTGAACGGGTTCGCCGCGATGTCCCCGGCGTCGGCGACCTGCGCGAGCGCGAAGGGGGACGCGTCCTGCGCCGGGTTGTAGGGGCGCAGCAGGCGGGAGGCCTCGCGGATGGCGTTGCCGCCGAAGCGGGCGCCGGGCCGGTAGGAGACGCCGGTGTCGAACGGCACGCCCACCACGGCCACGTCGGCGGTACCGACCTCGTCCAGGCGCGGCAGCCGCGCGAACGTCGCGGGGCCCGCGTAGCGCGGGATCCGGGACGAGTCGATCGGGCCGCGGGGCGTGGGGTGCTCGCTGGTCATGGCGTGCCTTTCACGTGAACTTGCTTACTGATAAAGGGAGTTGAAGGCTCAGGGAGTTGAAGGCTCAGTAGAGCTCGGGGCGCCGGTCCCCGAACACGTCGTTGTGGTCGCCGAGCCGCTTGTCGCGGGCCCGCTCGAGGTCGCAGGGGGCGAGCAGCAGGGCCGGGCCGTCGGTCGGGGTGCGTCCGGCGAGCGGGAAGCCGTCCGGGTCGACGATCACGGAGCCGCCGGTCCAGGAGACGCCGCGCTCCTCGCCCGCGCGGTCGCAGGCGGCGACGTACATCCGGTTCACGGCGGCGTCGGCCTGGACGCGGACGACCTCGCCGGGTCGCTCGCCCTCGGGGCGCGGGAACAGCGGCCAGTTGACGGGCGCGCACAGCAGCTCGGCCCCGGCGAGGGCGACCTGCCGTACCCACTCGGGGAACTCGACGTCGTAGCAGACCATGACGCCGATCCGGCCGACGCCCTCGACGTCGACGACGGGCGGGGCCTCGTCGCCGGGCACGAAGAAGTCCTTCTCGGTGCCGAAGAGGTGGGCCTTGCGGTAGACGGCGCGGACGGTGCCGGACGGGTCGATGAGCACGGCCGAGTTCCGCACCCGCGACCGGGAATCCAGCTCGGCGAGGCCCGCCACCAGCGTCACGCCGTGCCGCCGGGCGGCCGCGGACCAGGCGGTGACGGTCGGCCCGTCGACGGGCTCGGCGAGGGCGCGGGCCTCGGCCGTGTCGGCGAAGACGTACCCGCTGTTGGCGAGCTCGGGCAGCACGACCACGCGCGCTCCGGCGTCGGCCGCGGCCTCGATTGCCTGCTCGGCGGCGGCCAGGTTCTCGGCCACGTCGCCCACGCCGAGGGCGAGCTGGGCACACGCCACGATCGTCGTCACGCTGCTCCTCCTTCTTGTCCTTCTTGTCCTTCTTGACCTTCCAGTTCGGCCTCGCTGGCCTCGACCGCGGCGCGCTCGGCATCGAGGTCGAGCCCGCGCGTCAGGACGTAGTACAGGATGCCTCCGACAAGGAGGCCGACCACGAACGAGAGGTCGAACCCGCCGAGCGCCTCGGCCAGCGGCCCGGTGTAGAAGGACGTCGTGAAGAACGGCACCATCGCCGCGAACCCGACGACGTACGCGGTCAGGCCCTGCCAGGACCAGCGGCCGTAGATGCCCTTCGGGTCGAAGATCGCGGTGATGGCGTAGTGTCCGCGGCGCACCGCGTAGAAGTCGACCAGGTTCACCGCGGTCCACGGGATCAGGAAGTACAGCATCAGCAGGACGAAGTCGTTGAACGAGCCGAGGTAGTCCTCGGGCAGCAGCAGCGCCACGACCAGGACGGCCAGCTCGATGACGACGATGCCGGTGATGCGCGAGCGGACGGTGGGGCGCACGGGACGGAAGGCGTCCACGGCGCTCGTCGTCGTGAGCATCGCGCCGTACGCGTTCACGGCCATGATCGTGATGAGCGCGAGGGCGGAGACGACGACGGCGAAGGTGCCGAAGCCGGGGATGATGTCGTTGCCGACCTGGCGCAGGCTGTTGATCGCGTCGGGCGCCTTGACGGACGAGGCGAGCAGCGCGCCGAGCGACATCAGCCAGACCGCGGAGAGCGCGGCACCGGCGTACGTCCACCAGATGACCTTGCGGGCGGACACGTCGCGCGGCAGGTAGCGCGAGTAGTCGGAGACGTAGACGGCGTAGGAGATCTGGTAGCCGGCGGCGCCGCAGAAGACGATCAGGAACGACGTCCAGGAGTGGCCGCCCGACGACGCGGAGACGTGGTGCGGGTGGAGCTGCACGAGCGCGCCGACCGTGATCACGCCGAACACGACGATGAGGACGTACGTCAGCCAGCGCTGGACCAGGTGCAGCAGGTCGTGTCCGACGACGGCGAGGACGACCGCGACGGCGATGAGGATCGCGTACCAGGCGCGGGCCCCGCCGGGCAGCACGGTGGTCAGGCCCTGCGCGGCGAGGACGACATTGAAGACGTTGAAGCCGATGTAGACGAAGACGACCGCCGCGAACGGGACGACGGCGCCGCGGATCCCGAACTGGGCGCGCGACTGGATCATCTGCGGCAGGCCCATGCGCGGGCCCTGGTTGGCGTGGAACGCCATGAAGAAGGTGCCGAAGCAGGCGCCGAGCGCGACCGCCGCGACCGACCGGCCGAGGCTCAGGCCGAGGGAGGGGCCGATGAAGCCGGTGACCATCGTGGTGAGCACGAAGTTGCCGGTGAACCAGAACGGACCCTGGTGCCAGACCTTGCCGTGGCGCTCGCGCACCGGCACGTAGTCGATGGACCGGACCTCGATCAGGCCCCGCCCCTGCGGTGCCTGCGTCGCCGCCGCTGTCTCGTCGGCTGTGGGAGCGCTCATGGCGGCTCCTTCCCTCATCACGTACGGGCCACGGGACTGCGGAACCGCGGCAGCTGGAACCTAACCGCGGGTGAGCGGGCGCTTCGATCTCCCTCAAGGCGAATCATGACGCCGGGCATGGACATCCCGTACATCCGTCGTCGGCGACACTGGACGCATGGCGCTGCTCATATCCGACCTGGTCGACCGGCCCGAACTGCATCTGTCCGTCGCCGCGTGCCCCGAGCACCTCGACCGCCCGGTGCTCGCCGCGCACGCCTCCGAGCTGGTGCGCCCCGGCTCGTGGCTCCAGGGCGGCGAGCTCCTGATGACGATCGGGCTGCTGCTGCCGATGGACGTGGCGGCCTGTCGCCGTTACGTGGACGACGTGACGGCGGGCGGCGCGCACGCGCTGGCGCTCGGCCTCGGGCCCGACCTGCCGTACCAGGAGGCGCCCGAGCCGCTGGTGACGGCCGCGCGCGAGGCGGGTCTGCCGCTGCTCACGGTCGGCGAGGAGGTGCCGTTCATCGCCGTGACCAAGGCCGTGTTCGCCGCGCAGGCCGCCGAGCAGCGGGCGGCGGTGGAGAGCGCCTTCGAGACGCAGCGGCGGCTCACCGCGGCCGCCGCGAGCGGGCAGGGGCTGACCCCGACCCTGGACGCGTGGACGTCGGCCACCGGCATCCACGCCCAGGTCACCGACCCCCTCGGCCGCGTCATCGCCGGAGACCCGGCGGCGGTCGGCGGCGAGGAGAGCGCGGAGCTGATCCGCCGGGTCGCGGTCGGCGGCCTGCGCTCCAGCGCGGTCGCGCCGGGCCTCGAGGTGCAGCCGCTCGGCGCCCGCAGGCTGCGCGGCATGCTGGTCCTGGCCGGCGATCCGGGGCCCGACGCCCGCCTGCTCATCTCCGGCCTCGTCTCCCTGCTCTCCCTGGAGCTGGAGCGGCGCCACCTCGCGGACGAGCCCGAACGGCGGCGCAGGGCAGGCCTGTTGGGCCGCCTCCTCGACGCCGCGACCACCGCCGAACAGGCCGCCGACGTGCTGTCGGGGGCGGGCCTCGCCGCGGACGCGGTGCGGGGCGTGGCCGTGGCCGCGCCGTCCGACGACGCCGCCCGGGAGATCGCCGCGGACCTCGCGCTCGCCGTGCCGGGCGGGCTCACCCGCACCCGGGGCCCGCTCGTCGAGGCCGTCGTCGGCGAGGGCCTCGGCCTCGACGCGGTCCTCGCGCACTTCGCGCCGGACTGCCCCGCGGGCATCGGCTCGGCCGTGCCGCCGGGCGCGGCCCGCACCTCGCTCAGGGAGGCCGGGGGCCTGCTGGAGCTCAGCCGCACCGCGGGCCGGCCGGTCCGTGCGCCGAGCGACCGCGCCGGGGCACTGCTCCTGGACCTCGGCGACCGCGCGACGCTCACCGGCTACGCGGACGCGCTGCTGGGCCCGCTCGACGCCGCGGACCCCGGCGGCGCGCTGACCCTGACCCTCGCGACCTGGCTGGACACGGGCAGCTCCTGGGAGGAGACGGCCCGCCGCCTGGGCCTGCACCGGCACACCGTCCGCAACCGCCTGGACAAGATCGCCCAGCTCACGGGCCGCCGCCTCGACGACGGGGACGCCCGCTTCGACCTGTGGCTGGCGGTACGGGCCCGCAGGTCGGCGCGGCGCGCCTAGGCGTTCGTGGTGGTGGCCTCCGGCTCACCCTCCTCCGTCTCCTGCGTCTCCTGCGTCTCCTCCGTGACGACGACGGTTTCCGTACGAGCGGCAGACCGCGCCCGGGACCGCGACACGGCCACGCCCGCCAGGCACAGGACACCGCCGAGCAGGGTCAGCCAGCCGGGCACCTCGTCCAGGAACAGCCAGCTCAGCAGGACGACGATGGCAGGCACGGCGTACGTCGTCGCGCCCATCTTCCCGGCGGGCGTGCGGGCCAGGGCGTACGTCCAGGTGGTGAAGGCGAGGGCGGTCGGCACGACGCCGAGGTAGAGCATGTTGAGCGTCGCGGAGGCCGGGGCCCGGGACACCTCCGACACCAGCTGCCCCGAGAACGGCAGGCACGCCACCGTCCCGATCAGGCAGCTGAACGCGGTGACCTGGAGCGGGGAGCCGTACGACAGGGCGGGCTTCTGGGCGACGACACCGATCGCGTACGCCACGGCGGCGACCAGGCACAGCACCACGCCGCCGAGCAGGGACGCCGAACTCCCGCCGGCGGACGACCCGGAGTCCGACCCGGCGGACGACCCGGTGGACATCGAGAGCCCGACCACGACCGCGCCCGAGAACGACACGGCCATGCCCGCGAGCAGCCTGGGCGGCAGCCCCTCACCGAGCAGCCGGGCCGCGAGCAGCGCCATCAGGATCGGCCCCACGTTCACCAGCAGCGCCGCGGTACCCGCGTCCACGAGCCGCTCGCCCCAGTTCAACGCGACCATGTACCCCGCGAACCACACGAGCCCCGACACGACGATCCCCCGCCACGCCCCGCGCGGCGGCAGCCCCTCCCTGCGTATCAGCACCAGCACGACCAGCACCACGGAGGCCGCGAGCAGCCGCCCCAGTGCGAGCGCGCCCGGCGAGTAGGCCTCGCCCGCGCTGCGAATGGCCACGAAGGCGGACGCCCAGGCGAGCACGGTGAAACACACGGCGGCGATGGTGAGCGGCCCGGGGGACGGGTGCGGTGCGCGAGAGGTCATGCGAGCAGCGTACGGAGCGGACCGTTCGGCAGGCACCGAAATATCGGCGGTCGGCGGCCCGGCGCAGCGTGTCCTCGGTCCCACTCCCCGGAATCGATCAACGCCGCTCAGCGACGGCGGTCACAATGGACCCATGCCGATACCCGGGATTCCCAGCGATACTCCGACCCGTGCCGCCCTGATCGAGCACCTCGTCCGCACCCGCATCGCGGGCGATGTGGCCACCCCCCGCGAGAACAACCTCGCGCACTACCGCAAGCTCGCGAACGGCGACCGGCACTACTGGCTGGGCCTTGAACTCGGCGACCGCTGGAGCGACGAGCAGGACGTGCTCGCGGTGATGGCCGAGCGCTGCGGCGTGGTCGACGACCCCGAGCACCGGTACGGGCAGGACACCATCGACCCGGAGCTGACCGTCGACGCCCTGGAGCGGACGGCGGCCCGGCTGCGCAAGGCTGCCGAGGACCGGCAGACCGTCCTGTTCGCGACCGGTCACCCCGGCGGCCTCCTGGACGTGCACCGCGCGACGGCGGCGGCGCTGCGTGCCGCGGGCTGCGAGATCATGGTGGTCCCCGAGGGCCTGGCCACCGAGGAGGGCATGGTCTTCCAGTTCGCGGACGTGGCGATGCTGGAGCGCGGCGCGTCCCTGTGGCACACGCACTCCCCCGACCCGATGACCCGGATCCTGGACGGCCTGGAGCACGAGGGACGCCCGCTGCCCGACCTGGTCGTCGCCGACCACGGCTGGGCGGGCTGCGCGGCACAGCGCGGACTGGACTCCGTCGGCTACGCGGACTGCAACGACCCGGCGCTGTTCCTCGCCGAGGCCGAGGGCACGATGCAGGTCACGATCCCCCTGGACGACCACGTGACGAGCCCGCGGCACTACGACCCGATGACGGCGTACCTGCTGGACGCGGCCGGGCTGCTCTAGCCCCGGCCCCGTTGCCTCACCAGGGGTTGAGCCCCTCGGAGCGCCGCTGGGCGAACCCGGGCGTCGGGTCCAGGTACACCCGCCGCACCGCGGGGAACCGCTCCCGCAGCCGCCGCGCCGCGTCCTCGCAGGCCCACTCGATCTGCGCGGCGGTGGACGCGTCGCGGAAGTCCACCTTGGCCGCGACGAGCGCCTCCCGGGGCCCCTGCACCAGCGTCGTCAGCTCGAGGACCGCCTCGACGTGCTCGCCCTCGACGAGCAGCGCCCGGATCTCGTCCCGCATCCGCTTGGGCAGCGGGCGCCCCACGAGCAGCTCCGCGTTGGCCCTGCCGAGCACCCACGCCACCCACAGCAGCAGCACGCCGATGCACAGCGAGGCGATCCCGTCCCAGACGCCGGACCCGGTGAGCTGCCCGCCGAGCAGCCCGCCCGCGGCGAGCAGCAGGCCGACGAGCGCGGCGCTGTCCTCCAGGACGACGGCCTTCACGGCGGTGTCGGGCGTGTGCTTGAGGTACGTACCGAAGGGCGCGCGGTACCGGGCGGCCTCGCCCCGCGCCTGCTTCACCGCGGTGCGCAGCGAGAACCCTTCGAGTACGAAGGCGATGCCGAGGACGATGTACGAGACCAGGGGGTTGCCGAGCTCCTCCCCGGCCACCAGCGTGTGGATCCCGTCGTACAGGGAGAAGACGGCGCCGCCGACGAACGTGGCGACGGCGGCGAGCATTGCCCACACGTACCGCTCGCCCCCGTGGCCGAGGGGGTGCTCCTCGTCGGCGGGCTTCTCGCTGCGCTTGAGGGCGGTGAGCAGCAGCAGTTCGGTGACGGTGTCGGCGAAGGAGTGCGCCGCCTCGGAGAGCATCGCGCTGGAGCCGCTGATGACTCCGGCGACCGCTTTCGCGAGCGCGATCCCGAGGTTCGCCGCGGCCGCGACGATCACCGTGAAGAGGCTCTCCCCGCCCGCCTCTTCGCCCTCTGCGTCCACTGCGTCGTCCACACCGTCGGCCCGTGCATCCATGTACGGGACGGTATGTCCGATCAGCGCGGAACGCGAACGACGCCTTCTTGGATGACGGTGATCGCGAGCCGCCCGTCCTGGGTGTAGATGCGGGCCTGTCCGAGCCCGCGCCCGCCGGACGCGGACGGCGACTCCTGGTCGTACAGCAGCCATTCGTCGGCGCGGAACGGCCGGTGGAACCACATGGCGTGGTCGAGCGAGGCGCCCACGACGTCACCGACGGCCCAGCCGCCCCGGCCGTGCGCGAGCAGGACGGAGTCGAGCAGCGTCATGTCGGAGACGTAGGTGGCGAGGCAGACGTGGAGCAGCGGTTCGTCGATAGCACCGTCGAGCTTCCCGTTCGTGCGGAACCAGACCTGCGAGCGCGGCTCGCGCGGGGTACCGACACTGCCCCAGGGCGGCGTCTGCGCGTACCGCAGGTCGACGGCGCCGCGGGACTTGACCAGGCGGGCGGCCACGTCGGCGGGCAGGTGCCTGGGCAGCATCTCGGCCGCGGTGGGCAGGGTCTCCGGGTCGGGCGCGGGCGGCATGTCCGCCTGGTGCTCGAGCCCCTCCTCGTACGTCTGGAAGGACGCGGAGAGGTGGAAGATCGGCTGCCCGTGCTGGACGGCGACCACCCGCCGGGTGGTGAAGGACCGGCCGTCCCTGATGCGGTCGACCGTGTAGACGATCGGCGCGCCGGGGTCCCCGGCGCGCAGGAAGTACGCGTGCAGGGAGTGCGCGAGCCGGTCCTCGGGCACGGTGCGGCCCGCGGCGACGAGCGCCTGGGCCGCGACCTGGCCGCCGAACACGCGGGGGACGATCGCCGACTTGGACCGGCCCCGGAAATAGTCCTGCTCGATCTGCTCGAGGTCGAGCAGATCGAGCAGGCCCTCAAGTGCCTCGCTCATAGGGGGTGTTAGAGCCCCATGTTCTTCGCGATGATCATCTTCATGACCTCGCTGGTGCCGCCGTAGATGCGGTTGACGCGGTTGTCCGCGTACAGGCGGGCGATCGGGTACTCGTTCATGAACCCGTAGCCGCCGTGCAGCTGGAGGCAGCGGTCGATGACGCGGTGCGCGACCTCGGTGCAGAACAGCTTCGCGGACGCGGCCTCGGCGGCGGTCAGCTCACCGGCGTCGAGGGCCTCGAGGGCGCGGTCGGCGACGGCCTCGGCGGCGTCCACCTCGGCCTGGCAGGCGGCCAGCTCGAACTTGGTGTTCTGGAAGGACGCGACCGGCTTGCCGAAGACGGTGCGCTCCTGGACGTACGCCTTGGCGAACTGCACGGCGGCCTTGGCCTGCGCGTACGCGCCGTAGGCGATGCCCCAGCGCTCGGAGGCCAGGTTGACGCCGAGGTAGTGGAAGCCCTTGTTCTCCTCGCCGAGCAGGTCCTCGGCGGGCACCTTCACGTCGACGAACGCCAGCTCGGCGGTGTCGGAGGTGCGCAGGCCGAGCTTGTCGAGCTTGCGGCCGATGGAGTAGCCCTCGGACTTGGTGTCGACGGCGAACAGCGAGATGCCGAAGCGGCGGTCCTCGGCGGACGGGGCCGACGTACGGGCGCAGACGATGACGCGGTCGGCGTGGACGCCGCCCGTGATGAAGGTCTTGGCGCCGTTGAGGACGTAGTGCGTGCCGTCCTCGGAGAGCTTGGCGGTGGTCTTCATGCCCGCGACGTCGGAGCCGGTGCCCGGCTCGGTCATCGCCAGCGCCCACATCTCCTCGCCGGCGACGAACTTCGGCAGGTAGCGCTTCTTCTGCTCGTCGGTGGCGAGCATCTTGATGTACGGGAGCGCGAGCAGGACGTGCACGCCCGAGCCGCCGAAGGAGACGCCCGCGCGCGCGGTCTCCTCGTACTGGATGGCCTCGAACTTGTGGGTGTCCAGGCCGGCGCCGTCGAACTCCTCCGGCACGTTGATCCCGAAGAGGCCGAGCTCCGCCATCTTGGCGTAGAGCTCGCGGGGCACGATGCCCTCCTGGAACCACTCGTCGTAGTGGGGGACGACCTCGGCCTCGATGAAGGCGCGCAGGGTCTCCCGGAACGCCTCGTGGTCCTCATCAAAAACGGTACGGCGCACGGAAAACTCTCCCTCTACGGCCTCTACGACGACTAAGCGCTTGCTCAGATGAACGTTACCGGCCAGTCACCGGAGCGTCCAGAGATACACATCACTCTGCGGCCGCCGCGAACGCCCCGCGCGCCAGCTTGTGCAGCATCCCGGCGGTGGCGGCCCGCCCCGGCAGGGAACCCGGGCGGCTCAGGTGCGGCGTCGAGTTCAGCAGCCCGAAGACCGCGTGCACGGCCACGCGCGCGTGCGGCTCGGCGAGCTCCGGATAGACCTTCCGTACGGACTCCACCCACAGCTCGACGTACTGACGCTGCAACTGGCGCACCAGCTTGCGGTCGCTCTCGCGCAGCCGGTCCAGCTCGCGGTCGTGCAGCGTGATCAGGTCGCGGTCGTCGAGCGCGAAGTCGATGTGACCCTCGATGAGCGAGTCGAGCAGCGCCCCGGGCCCGTGCTCCGCCTCGGCGACCCGCCGCTTGCCGCCGGTCAGCAGCTGTCCGCTGATCCCGACGAGCAGCTCGGCGAGCATGGCGTCCTTGCCCGCGAAGTGCCGGTACAGACCGGGGCCGCTGATGCCGACCGCGGCCCCTATCTCGTCGACCCCCACCCCGTGGAACCCGCGCTCGGCGAAGAGTCGAGCGGCCTCCCTGAGGATCTGCTCGCGACGGGTGGGGGCGTCGGTTCTTGTGGCCATGGAAGCAATTCTAGACAGGGAGGTTAGCGACCGTTAACCTGAAGGAAACAGGTTAACGCTCATTAACTTGCTGAGGGGACCGCAGGATGCAGGACGCACCGGAGCTGACGAGCGCGGCAGACCCCGCGTCGGAGGCCTGGCGGGCCAACGAGGCGGCGCACCGCGCACTCGGCGAGGAGCTGCGGGCCAAGCTCGCCGCGGCCCGCCTCGGCGGCGGCGAGAAGGCGCGGGCGCGGCACACCGCCCGCGGCAAGCTGCTGCCGCGCGAGCGGGTGGACGCGCTGCTCGACCCGGGCTCCCCGTTCCTGGAGCTGGCACCGCTCGCGGCGGACGGGATGTACGACGGGCAGGCGCCGGCCGCCGGAGTGATCGCCGGGATCGGGCGGGTGAGCGGCCGCGAGTGCGTGATCGTCGCCAATGACGCCACGGTCAAGGGCGGCACGTACTACCCGATGACGGTGAAGAAGCACCTGCGCGCACAGGAGGTGGCGCTCGAGCACCGCCTCCCTTGCGTCTACTTGGTGGACTCGGGCGGCGCCTTCCTGCCGATGCAGGACGAGGTGTTCCCGGACCGCGAGCACTTCGGGCGGATCTTCTACAACCAGGCGCGGATGTCAGGCGCGGGCATCCCGCAGATCGCGGCGGTCCTCGGCTCGTGCACGGCGGGCGGGGCGTACGTCCCGGCGATGAGCGACGAGGCGGTGATCGTCCGCGGCCAGGGCACGATCTTCCTGGGCGGCCCGCCGCTGGTGAAGGCGGCCACCGGTGAGGTGGTGACGGCCGAGGAGCTGGGCGGCGGCGAGGTCCACTCCCGCGTCTCCGGCGTCACGGACCACCTGGCGGAGGACGACGCGCACGCGCTGCGCATCGTGCGCACCATCGTCTCCACGCTGCCGGAGCGCGGCCCGCTGCCGTGGTCGGTGCGGGCGGCCCTGGAGCCGAAGGTCGACCCGGCGGGCCTGTACGGGGCGGTGCCGGTCGACTCGCGGACCCCGTACGACGTCCGCGAAGTGATCTCCCGGGTCGTGGACGGCTCCCAATTCGCCGAGTTCAAGGCCGAGTTCGGCCAGACCCTCGTCACCGGCTTCGCCCGCATCCACGGCCACCCGGTCGGCATCGTCGCGAACAACGGGATCCTGTTCTCCGAATCCGCCCAGAAGGGCGCCCACTTCATCGAGCTGTGCGACCAGCGCGGCATCCCGCTGCTGTTCCTGCAGAACATCTCGGGCTTCATGGTCGGGCGGGACTACGAGGCGGGCGGCATCGCCAAGCACGGCGCCAAGATGGTGACGGCCGTGGCCTGCACGCGCGTACCGAAGCTGACCGTCGTCATCGGCGGCTCGTACGGCGCGGGCAACTACTCGATGTGCGGCCGGGCCTACAGCCCCCGCTTCCTGTGGATGTGGCCCGGCGCCAAGATCTCCGTGATGGGCGGCGAACAGGCCGCGTCCGTGCTCGCGACCGTCAAGCGCGACCAGTTGGAGGCGCGGGGCGAGGACTGGGCCGCCGAGGACGAGGAGTCCTTCAAGGCGCCGATCCGTTCCCAGTACGAGACCCAGGGCAACGCCTACTACGCGACGGCCCGGCTCTGGGACGACGGCGTGATCGACCCGATGGAGACCCGCCAGGTCATCGGCCTGGCCCTGACCGCCTGTGCCAACGCGCCACTGCCGGAGAAGTCCGGCGGGTTCGGCGTCTTCCGGATGTGAGGGGAGGGACCCGCACGATGAGCATGTTCGAGACGGTACTTGTGGCCAACCGCGGCGAGATCGCCGTCCGCGTCATCCGTACGCTGCGCGCGCTCGGCATCCGTTCGGTCGCCGTGTACAGCGACGCCGACGCGGACGCCCGGCATGTGCGCGAGGCCGACGAGGCGGTGCGGATCGGCCCCGCCCCGGCCGCCGAGAGCTATCTGTCGGTGGAGCGCCTCCTGGAGGCGGCGGCCGCGACCGGCGCACAGGCGGTGCACCCGGGCTACGGATTCCTCGCGGAGAACGCGGGCTTCGCGCGGGCCTGCGAGGACGCGGGCCTGGTCTTCATCGGCCCGTCGGCCGACGCGATCGCGCTGATGGGCGACAAGATCCGCGCCAAGGAGACGGTGAAGGCGGCCGGGGTGCCGGTGGTACCCGGCGGCCGCGACCCCGAACTGGCCGAGGCCGCACGCGAGTTGGGCGCCCCCGTCCTGCTCAAGCCCTCGGCGGGCGGCGGCGGCAAGGGCATGCGCCTGGTGCAGGACCTGACCGCCCTGGAGGAGGAGATCGCCGCCGCACGGCGCGAGGCCCGCGCCTCCTTCGGCGACGACACGCTCCTCGTGGAGCGGTGGATCGACCGGCCCCGGCACATCGAGATCCAGGTCATGGCCGACGCGCACGGCAACGTGGTGCACCTGGGCGAGCGCGAGTGCTCGCTCCAGCGCCGCCACCAGAAGATCATCGAAGAGGCGCCCAGCGTGCTCCTCGACGAGGCCACGCGCGCGGCGATGGGCGCGGCGGCCGTGGAGGCGGCACGCAGTTGCGGCTACCGGGGCGCGGGCACGGTGGAGTTCATCGTGCCGGGCACCGACCCCTCCGCGTACTACTTCATGGAGATGAACACCCGCCTCCAGGTCGAGCACCCGGTGACCGAGCTCATCACGGGCCTCGACCTGGTGGAGTGGCAGATCCGGGTCGCGGCGGGCGAGCACCTCCCGTTCGGGCAGGGCGACATCACGCTCACGGGGCACGCGGTGGAGGCCCGGCTGTGCGCCGAGGACCCGTCCCGCGGCTTCCTGCCCTCCGGCGGCACGATCCTCGCGCTGAGCGAGCCCGAGGGCGACGGCGTGCGCACCGACTCCGGCCTCACCGAAGGCACGGAGGTCTCCTCCCTGTACGACCCGATGCTGGCGAAGGTCATCGCGTACGGCCCCGACCGGGACACGGCGCTGCGCCGCCTCCGGGCCGCGCTCGCCCGGACGGTGACGCTGGGCGTGCCGACGAACGCCGGGTTCCTGCGCCGCCTGCTGGCCCATCCGGCCGTCGTGGCAGGCGAGTTGGACACCGGGCTCGTGGAGCGCGAGGCCGGGTCCCTGGTCGGCGGCGACGTCCCCGCCGGGGTGTACGCGGCGGCGGGCGCCCTGCGCCAGGAGCGCCTCGCACCGCCCGCGGCCCAGGGCTGGACGGACCCGTTCGACCGGCCCGACGGCTGGCGGCTCGGCGGCGAACCGGCCTGGACGGTGCACCACGTGCGGGTCTCCGGGCACGACCCGGTCGAGGTGCGGGTGCGCGGCGCCGAGGTCCTGGTGGACGGCACGGCGACGCCCCCGGCCCGGCTCACCGCGGTCGCCGGCGACTGGCTCGGCATCGACGGCGACGCCTGGCACGTACAGGACCACGACCCGGTGGCCGCGAGCCTGACGGGCGGCGGCTCCGGCGGCGCGGGTTCGCTCACCGCTCCGATGCCGGGGACGGTCACGGTGGTGAAGGTGGCCGTCGGCGAGGAAGTGACCGCGGGCCAGAGCCTGTTGGTGGTCGAGGCGATGAAGATGGAACACGTGATCGCGGCCCCGCACGCGGGGGTGGTGACGGAGCTGGACGTGACACCGGGCACGACGGTGGCGATGGACCAGGTCCTGGTGGTCATCGCCACGACGGCGGACCGGACCGAGGACAACCGAACCGCCCACGGCGAGGGAAACCCCACGGAGGCCGCACGATGACACTCCCCATGGTCGTCCCCGCCCAAGGCCTCCCGCCCAGGATCCGCATTCACGAGGTGGGCGCCCGGGACGGCCTGCAGAACGAGAAGACCACGGTCCCCACAGAGACCAAGGCCGAGTTCATCCACCGCCTGGCCGCCGCAGGCCTGACCACGGTAGAAGCGACGAGCTTCGTGCACCCCAAGTGGGTGCCCCAACTGGCGGACGCGGAAGCCCTGTTCCCCCTGCTCCAGGACATCGACGGCGTCCACCTCCCGGTCCTCGTACCGAACGACCGGGGTCTGGACCGGGCCCTCGCCCTCGGTGCGCGCCGGGTCGCCGTGTTCGCCAGCGTCACCGAGTCCTTCGCGAAGGCCAACCTCAACAGGACGGTCGCCGAGTCGCTCGCGGTCTTCGAGCCGGTGGTGGCCCGGGCCAAGGACGCCGGGGCGCACGTCCGCGGCTATCTCTCCATGTGCTTCGGCGACCCCTGGGAGGGCGCGGTCCCCGTCCACCAGGTCGTCTCGGTCGCCAAGTCCCTCATGGACATGGGCTGCGACGAGCTGAGCCTCGGCGACACGATCGGGGTCGCCACCCCGGGACACGTACAGGCGCTGCTCGCGGAGTTGAACGAGGAGGGCGTCGCGACGAACACCATCGGCGTCCACTTCCACGACACGTACGGCCAGGCGCTCGCCAACACCCTGGCGGCGCTGCAGCACGGCGTCACCACCGTCGACGCGTCCGCCGGAGGCCTCGGCGGCTGCCCGTTCGCGAAGAGCGCCACCGGCAATCTCGCCACCGAGGACCTCGTCTGGATGCTCGAAGGACTCGGCATCGAGACCGGGGTCGACCTCGGCCTTCTCACCGACACCAGCAGGTGGATGGCCGAGCGCCTGGGCCGACCCAGCCCGTCCCGCACCGTTCGCGCCCTGACACCTCAGGCCGAAGACCAGGAGCAGTGAGGCAGTCATGGATCACCACCTCTCCCCCGAGCACGAGGAACTGCGGCGCACCGTCGAGGAGTTCGCCCACGACGTCGTGGCCCCGAAGATCGGCGACTTCTACGAGCGGCACGAGTTCCCGTACGAGATCGTGCGCGAGATGGGCCGCATGGGCCTGTTCGGGCTGCCGTTCCCCGAGGAGTACGGCGGCATGGGCGGTGACTACCTGGCGCTCGGCATCGCCCTGGAGGAGCTCGCCCGGGTCGACTCGTCGGTCGCGATCACCCTGGAGGCGGGTGTCTCGCTCGGCGCGATGCCGCTCCACCTGTTCGGCACCGAGGAGCAGAAGCGGGAGTGGCTGCCGCGGCTGTGCGCCGGGGAGATGCTGGGCGCGTTCGGTCTGACGGAGCCGGAGGCGGGTTCGGACGCGGGCGGCACGCGCACGACGGCCGTGCGCGACGAGGCCACCGGCGACTGGATCATCAACGGCACCAAGTGCTTCATCACGAACTCCGGTACGGACATCACGGGCCTGGTCACGGTCACGGCCGTGACGGGCCGCACCGCCGAGGGCAAGCCGCTGATCTCCTCGATCATCGTGCCGTCCGGGACCCCCGGCTTCACGGTCGCGGCCCCGTACTCGAAGGTGGGGTGGAACGCGTCGGACACCCGTGAGCTGCACTTCTCCGACGTACGCGTCCCGGGCGCGAACCTGCTGGGCGAACAGGGCCGCGGCTTCGCCCAGTTCCTGCGGATCCTCGACGAGGGGCGCGTCGCGATCTCGGCGCTCGCCACCGGGCTCGCGCAGGGCTGCGTGGACGAGTCGGTGAAGTACGCCAAGGAGCGGCACGCGTTCGGGCGCAGCATCGGCGGGTACCAGGCGATCCAGTTCAAGATCGCCGACATGGAGATGAAGGCGCACACCGCGCGGCTCGCGTGGCGGGACGCGGCGTCGCGGCTGGTCTCCGGTGAGCCGTTCAAGAAGGAGGCGGCGCTGGCGAAGCTCTACTCGTCGACGATCGCGGTGGACAACGCGCGCGAGGCGACGCAGATCCACGGGGGTTATGGCTTCATGAACGAGTACCCGGTGGCCCGGATGTGGCGGGACTCGAAGATCCTGGAGATCGGCGAGGGCACGAGCGAGGTCCAGCGGATGCTGATCGCCAGGGAGTTGGGGCTCACGTCCTAGCCCGGGTCGTCACGGTGTCGTCCCAAGTTCGCACTGAGACCCCTGCACCTGTTGGGGGAACGGGTGTACGAGGTGTTTAGCTGTTCCTTGTTGTTACTTGCAGGAGCGCTGAACATCACGGGGGATCACGCGACATGGGCATCGTGCTGCCTGACATCGTCGACCGGGCACTCGACCTCGCGGGGGTCGACTGGCCGAACGTGGACGAGGACGACTACACGGAGATGGCCGACTCTCTGCGCGAGTTCGCGGAGAAGTTCGAGGGCCACGGGGGTGACGCGCACAAGGCGATCACCCGGATCCTCAGTTCGTCCGAGGGCTGGGCGGTCGACTCCATGGAGAAGCACTGGTCGTACGTGCGGACCAGTCACCTGGAGAAGATCCCGGACGTGGCGCGGACGTTCGCGTTCGTCTGCGACCGGATCGCCGAGATCATCATCGCGATGAAGACGAAGGCGACGGTCGAGCTCGGGGTGCTCGCCGGGACGATCGTCGCCGAACTCGCCGCGTCCGGCGTCACGTTGGGCCTGTCGGCCGCCGCTGCCGCGGGCGAGATCGTCCTGATGCGGCAGATCGTGAAGCGTCTGGTGAAGGAGGCGATCGAGGAGATCGTCTCGGAGATCGCCGCCAAGCTGGCGGAGCCGGTCACCGCGAAGCTGGAGAAGCTCGCCGCCGACGCGGTGCTCGATCTGGCCGAGGGCGCGTTCAACCCCGACGGCGGGGGCCACGGCTCGGACGGCATGAATCTCGCTTCCGCGGGCGGCGGGACCGCTGTCGCCGGTGCGGGTGCGGGCAAGCGGACCCACATCGACCACATCGAGTTCGAGGACGGCGCCGGGAAGGTCTCCCTGCACGGGGTGGACCTCGGCAGCAAGGCCCATGTCCACCTGGGCAAGGCGAAGGGCGCGTTCGGCCGGACGAAGGGCCGGGACGGCTTCACCAAGACCTTCGACCACGCCCTGGAGAAGGCGCTGGACGCCGCCACCAAGTCGGTCACCCGCACGGCCAAGCACGTCAGCGACGAGATCCCGCAGCGGGTGAAGGCCGCCTCCCACCACCAGAAGAAGACCGACCACAAGATCGGCAAGCAGGCCGGCGGCATCGACGTACGGAAGGTCGACGCGTCCGGCAAGGCGGGCGGCGGAGGCGGCGGGACCGGAGGCGGTGGCGGAGGCGGCGGGGGCGGGGGCGGAAACGGCCCGCGGCCGATGAACCCGCAGCCCGGCTGGCACGGCAGGAGCGCGGGCCGGATGCGTCACTACCGGCGCGACGCGATGCATGTGGATCACCTCGATCCCCAGGCCCAGCGCCAGGCGCTGATCGACGAGGCGAAGAACCTGGCGGACGAGGCCCAGAAGGCTTCCAACGGGCCCGATGGCCAACCCGTCCTGGGCAAGGGCAGGATCAAGCAAGGGTGTTCAGGGGCCTTGTTGCACGAAGGGGAGCTGACGGGACACTCCAGCGTGTCGCAGCTGAAACCGAATCCGCAGTATCCGGACCCTCAGCAGCAGTTGGACGTGCATCCCGCCCTGCAGTCGGTCCTGGACGACGTGAGGCGTGACATCGAGGGCGACGGCGGATTCACGGGCGTGGGTCACGGAAAGTGCGCCGAAGTGGCGCTGATCTCCGACCGGCTGCACGGCATAGCGGAGCGGGACGGTGTGGACATCAGGAGCGCCGAGGACATCCGCAGAGTGATGGACGGGGCGCAGGTGCACACCCGGCAGATCGGCAACATGAGACCGGGCCCCGACTCGCTGAGTCATGGAGACTACAAACCGCCCTGCCCGTCCTGCGAACGCATGCTCCCGATCGTCGGCGTCACCGCCGTCTGACCCGAAGAGGAAAAGACCCGTGCCTGTACTGAATTCGCCCGCCGAGGTGGATGCCTGGCTGTCGACCGGCGGATGGCATCCAGGGCGCCGCTGTGACGATCTCGCCGCCACCGAGGTGGCCCGCGCTCAGGAGGAATTCCGTGTCGACGGTGGGCATATCGAGGTCATCGAGCCCGCTCTCGCATTCCTGCGCGAACACATCGGTGTCGTGCTGACCCGGAACACCTCTCCCAAGGACCTGTTGGAATTCGTCCCGGCCCTCGCGTATGAGGGCGCGGCGGAAGACGTCCAGGAACTCGCCGACGGCCTGGGAAAGAAGGTGTTCCCCGTCGCATTCGACACGTACGACGGCGGTACGGTTCTCATGGACGAGGCAGGACGGTTCTTCTACCTGCACTGGAGCGGCGAGTACTACCTCGGTGACGACAAGTACTCGGCATTGATGAAGTATTCGCATGGCCAGCCGCTCGAAAACGCGTGGAGCTACTATGCCTGAGCACATTCCGATGACCGCCGCGTCGTTGTTGGTGAGCGGGAAGATCTTCAGCCAGACCGACCTCGACCCGGACACGGATCCCGATCTGCATCCGGCGGTCGCCGCATTCCTCAAGGAACTGCCTGCGGCGCAGCGGGAGCCGTTCATGGGGTACTGCGCGGAGTCGGCGTTGATCTCCGACCAGTTGTGGGGCCTGGACCAGGAGCGCCAGGACGGCGGGCCGACGACGCTCGACGAGGCGGCGGCACATTTCGCGGGGGCCGCCCTCGTGTCGCGGAAGATCCGCCCGGCCGGGGATCCCGAGCACGGCCGGCCCGCGGAACCCTGCCGCGCGTGCGCCGCCCTGATGGATCGGCTCGGTATCGAATCGGTCGCCGAATGACACAGCCGCAGGCCGGAATATCCGAAAAGGCCGGAAGGATCGCGGAGCGGATCGGCTGGAGCCAGGACCGGGACGTCGAGCAGGACGGTATGCGTGCGGCGCTGCGCCTCGCCGCGGCGGCCGAGGGCTACGGGACCGCCCTGCCGGTCCTTCCCGCCGCACGGTCCTTCCTGCGCGCGTTCCACGGCCTCGAGCACCAGCCGACCGCACCGGGCCGGGACGTGGCGGCCCAGGGGTTCTCCCTCGACCCGGAGCGGGCCAGGTTCCGGCTCGTCCGGCTCGACCGCCTGTCCGCCGAGCTCCGTACCGCCCTGTTCCCGGTCGGTGTCACGGAGAACGACTCCGTGCTCGCCGTCGGCGAAGAGGGGCAGCTCCTCTCCATCGGCCCCGGCGGCTGCTGGCACCTGGGCGACAGCGGGCTCGAGGGGATCGAGAACCTGATGTCCGGGGTGGCCCCGCGCAGGCTCCGCGACACCTCGCACTCCTGGAACGTGCCGTCGACGACGACAGCGACAACGGCGGCAGCGGCGGACGGTCCGGTCGCCGCCGCCGTACAGGCGGCACTGACCGCCATATACGTGCTGCACCATCACCGCGTCTACAGCGCGAGGAGCCTGGCCGTGACCCTGACCAGCCTGCGCGGCAGCGGCGTCGAGGTCGCCCGGCGGTCGATCCCGCTGCCGCGGGGCCCGCTGGGCGAGGCGCTGGCGCCGGTCGTCGGTGACGCGAAGGAGGTCCTCGCGGCCCATGCCGACGGCGCGGGCTGCGAGGTGAAGGTGGCGGTGGAGGTGCCCGCCGCGCACGCGGGGACGCCGTCCGGCCTGGTCGGGTTCTCGGCCCGGTTCGGACATGTCGCCATGCGGGCCGAGGAATTGGAGGCCTGCCTGCGCGCCGGGGCGGGTACGCACACCGGCAGCGTCCGCTCGAAGGTCGTCGCCGCCCTGCAGGACCTGCGGGGGCAAACGTCCTGACGTGAGGGGCAGGGGCGCCCCCTGGACAGCTCGGGAACTTAGGTTAACCTACCCTCAGTTTCGAGTCCCCGGTCCAGCCGCCGCATGCGCCTGGCACGTCCGAAAGCAGCTCGTCATGCCCAACGCCCGACTGTCCAGCCCCACCCGCCGCGGCATCCTCGCCGCAGGCGGCGCCCTCGGCCTCGGCGTCGCACTCGCCGCCTGCGGCAACGACGACGGCTCCAAAGACAGCGGCTCGGACTCGACGACGTCCGCGAAGAAGTCCGGCCCCTGGTCCTTCAAGGACGACCGCGGCACGACCGTGAAGCTGGACAAGATCCCGGCGAACATCGTCGCCTTCACCGGCGTCGGCGCCGCGCTCTTCGACTACGGCATCCAGGTCAAGGGCGTCTTCGGCCCGACCACGACCAAGGGCGGCAAGGCGGACGTCCAGGCCGGCGACATGGACGTCAGCAAGCTGACGGTGATCGGCAACGAGTGGGGCACGTTCAACATCGAGAAGTACGCGGGCCTGGCCCCCGACGTGCTGATCACCACGATGTTCGACGACGCGGGCACCCTCTGGTACGTGCCGGAGGAGTCCAAGGACAAGATCGCCAAGCTCGCGCCGAGCGTCGGGATCTCCGTCTTCGACCGCCAGTTGACCCAGCCGCTCGAGCGGATGTACGCGCTGGCCGAGTCGCTCGGCGCCGACCTGAAGGCCGCCGAGGTCGTCGCGGCGAAGAAGCGTTTCGAGGACGCCGCCGCCCGCCTGCGCAAGGCCGCGAAGGCCCGCCCGGAGATCAAGGTCCTCGCCGGTTCCGCGAGCGCCGACATCTTCTACGTCTCCGGCTCGAACCTCTCCATCGACCTGGAGTACTTCAAGGCGCTGGGCGTGAACTTCATCGAGCCCCCGGCGTCCGCACTGAAGGCGTCCGGCGGCTGGTTCGAGAACCTGAGCTGGGAGAACGTCGACAAGTACAAGGCCGACATCATCATGATGGACGACCGCGCCCAGGCCCTCCAGCCGGCCGACATCGACAAGCCGACCTGGAAGAAGCTGCCCGCCGTCAAGGCCGGCCAGGTCATCCCCCGCTCCCCCGAGCCGATCCTGTCCTACGACAAGTGCGCCCCGCTGCTGGAGAACCTCGCCAAGGCGATCGAGACCGCGAAGAAGGTGTCGTAACCCCATGACCGCGACGGCCGAAGCCACCGCTGCCACCCCTTACAGGATGTTCGACTTCTTCGATCTGCAAGTGGTCCGCACGCGGCGGCTCGGCCCGTCGCTGCTCCGGGTCACCTTCACCGGCCCCACGCTCGCCGACTTCCACGGCGGCGGCCGGGACCAGTCCCTGTCCCTCTTCCTGCCGCACCCCGGCCAGGACGCCCCCGTCCTGCCGGCCCCCGTGCCGGGCGACGACGGCCGCGCCTGGCACGCGGCGTACCGGGCGATCCCGGACGACGAGCGTGCGGTGATGCGCTCGTACACGCTCAGCGGGCAGCGCCGCGACGCCGAGCAGGGCATCGAGGAGGTCGACATCGACTTCGTCCTGCACAACGACGACGCCGAGAACACAGCCGCGGCCGGGCCCGCCTGCCGCTGGGCCCAGGCGGCGCGCGCCGGTGACAAGGTCGTCGTGCTCGGCCCCGCGGCCGCCGACAACACGGCGGTGCGCTGTCAGCCTCCGCAGGACTTCGACCACATCCTCATGTGGGGCGACGAGACGGCCCTGCCCGCCGCCCTCGGCGTCCTCGCGTGGCTGCCCAAGTCGGCGTCCGCACATGTGTGGTTGGAGGTCCCGCACCGCGCGGACATCCAGCCCGTCGTCACCGAGGCCGATGTCACGGTCACCTGGCTGGTCCGCGACGAGGACGCGCCGTCCGCCCTCGATTCCGTCCGCGCCGCCCAACTCCCGGACGCCGTGCAGCCGTACGCGTGGCTCGCGGGCGAGTCCGGGACGATGAAGGAGCTGCGCCGCCACCTCGTGCGCGAACGCGGCTACGACAAGCGCGCGGTGACGTTCGTCGGCTACTGGAAGCGCGGCCTGAGCGAGGACGCGCTGCGGGAGCAACCCGCCGACGCATAACGCCAATCCAGCCACTTCGGGCTGATCCGGTCACTTCCGGTCACAGAAGCAGGGCGGGGTCGCGAGCTCAACTTAGGTTAGGCTAACCTAAGTACCGAGTTCGCGACCTCGCCCTTTTTCCTGCCCCACCCGGAGGAACCGTTCATGCGCTCGCACCTGCTCAATGACACGACCGCGGAGCTCTACCGCAGTTCCGTGACCGAGGGAATCGAGCGGGTGGCGGCCAAACTCGCCACCACCGCACGGCCGTTCACCGGCGTCACCCCCGACGCCCTCTCCCCGACCATCGACGCTGTCGACCTGGACCAGCCGCTCCACGACACCATCGCGGTCCTCGACGAGCTCGAGGACGTGTACCTCCGCGACGCCGTCTACTTCCACCACCCGCGCTACCTCGCCCACCTCAACTGCCCGGTCGTCATCCCCGCCGTGCTCGGCGAGGCGGTCCTGTCCGCGGTCAACTCCTCGCTCGACACCTGGGACCAGTCCGCGGGCGGCACCCTCATCGAACGCAAACTGATCGACTGGACGGCAGGGCGCATCGGCCTCGGACCCGCGGCCGACGGGGTGTTCACCTCCGGCGGCTCCCAGTCCAACCTCCAGGCGCTGCTGCTCGCCCGGCAGGAGGCCAAGACCGACTCCCTGGCCAGGCTGCGGATCTTCGCGTCCGAGGTCAGCCACTTCAGCGTCAAGAAGTCCGCGACGCTGCTGGGCCTCGACGCGCAGGCGGTCGTCTCGATCCCGGTCGACAAGGACAAGCGCATGCAGACGCTCGCCCTCGCCGCCGAGTTGGAGCGCTGCCGCCAGGACGGCCTCGTCCCCATGGCCGTCGTCGCCACCGCGGGCACCACGGACTTCGGGTCCATCGACCCGCTGCCGGAGATCGCCGAGCTGTGCGCGCAGTACGGCACCTGGATGCACGTCGACGCGGCCTACGGCTGCGGGCTGCTCGTCTCGCCGAAGAACCGGAACCGGATCGACGGCATCGAGCGCGCCGACTCCGTCACGGTCGACTACCACAAGTCCTTCTTCCAGCCGGTGAGTTCGAGCGCCGTACTGGTCCGCGACGGCGCCACCCTCGGGCACGCCACCTACCACGCGGAGTACCTCAACCCGCGCCGCACCGTCGCCGAGCGCATCCCCAACCAGGTCGACAAGTCCCTGCAGACCACGCGCCGCTTCGACGCGCTGAAGCTGTGGATGACGCTGCGCGTGATGGGCGCCGACGGCATCGGGGGCCTCTTCGACGAGGTCTGCGAACTGGCGCACTCCGCCTGGCAGTTGCTCGCCGCCGACCCGCGCTTCGACGTCGTCGTGGAGCCGAGCCTGTCCACGCTCGTCTACCGCTACCTCCCGGCCGGCGTCACCGACCCGGCCGACATCGACCGCGCCAACCTGTACGCCCGCAAGGCCCTGTTCGCCTCCGGCGACGCCGTCGTCGCGGGCACCAAGGTGGGCGACCGCCAGTACCTGAAGTTCACCCTGCTCAACCCCGAGACGACCCTCGCCGACATCTCGGCCGTCCTCGACCTCATCGCCGGCCACGCCGAGCAGTACCTGGGAGACATCCTTGACCGCGCCAGTTGATTTCATCGGTATCGGGCTCGGCCCCTTCAACCTCGGTCTCGCCTGCCTCACCGAACCGATAGCCGAACTGAACGGCGTCTTCCTGGAGTCGAAGCCCGACTTCGAATGGCACTCCGGGATGTTCCTGGAGGGCGCTCACCTCCAGACCCCGTTCATGTCCGACCTCGTCACCCTCGCCGACCCCACCTCCCCCTACTCCTTCCTCAACTACCTGAAGGAATCGGGGCGGTTGTACGCGTTCTACATCCGCGAGAACTTCTATCCGCTGCGCGTCGAGTACAACGACTACTGCCGCTGGGCCGCCGCGAAACTCTCCTCGATCCGCTTCAACACGACGGTCACCGAGGTGCGGTACGACGACGCCGCCGAGCTGTACGTCGTCACCACCGAGAACGGCGAGACGTACCGGGCCCGCCACCTCGTCCTCGGCACCGGCACCCCGCCGCACATCCCCGAGGCGGTCCAGGGCCTGGGCGGCGACGCGATCCACAACTCCCGCTACGTGCAGCACAAGCAGGAGCTGCAGAAGAAGGAGTCGATCACGCTGGTCGGCAGCGGCCAGTCCGCCGCCGAGATCTACTACGACCTGCTCAGCGAGATCGACGTCCACGGGTACCGGCTCAACTGGGTGACCAGGTCCCCCCGGTTCTTCCCCCTCGAATACACCAAGCTGACCCTCGAGATGACGTCCCCGGACTACATCGACTACTTCCACGCGCTGCCCGAGGCCACCCGCTACTCCCTGGAGGAGAAGCAGAAGGGCCTGTTCAAGGGGATCGACGGCGAGCTGATCGACGCGATCTTCGACCTGCTCTACCAGAAGGGCCTGGACGGCCCGGTCCCCACCCGGCTGCTCACCAACTCGGCGCTGCGCACGGCCAGTTACGACGACGGCACGTACACCATCGGCCTCCACCAGGAGGAGCAGGACAAGGCGTACGAGATCCGGACCGAGGGCCTGATCCTGGCCACGGGCTACAAATACGCGACGCCCGCCTTCCTGGAGCCCGTCAAGGACCGCATCCGGCTCGACGGCCGCGGCCGCTTCGACGTCGCCCGCAACTACTCGGTCGACACGACCGGGCGGGGCGTCTTCCTGCAGAACGCGGGCGTGCACACCCACTCGATCACCAGCCCGGACCTGGGCATGGGCGCCTACCGCAACAGCTACATCATCGGCGAGCTGCTCGGCACCGAGTACTACCCCGTCGAGAAGACCATCGCGTTCCAGGAGTTCGCCGTATGAGCGCCCGCACCACCTTCCACATACGCACCCTCGACCCACTGAAGGACGCCGAGCTCGTCCACGGCTGGGTCACCCACCCCAAGGCCGCCTTCTGGCTGATGGGAGATGCCCAACTCCCCGACGTGGAGCGGGAGTACATGGCGATCGCCGCGGCCGAGCACCACGACGCGTACATCGGTGAGCGCGACGGCGAGCCCGTCTTCCTGATGGAGCGCTACCACCCGGCGCACGTCGAACTCGTCGGCCTGTACGAGCCCGAGCCCGGCGACGTCGGCATGCACTTCCTCGTCGCGCCCACCGACACCCCCGAGCACGGCTTCACCCGCGCCGTGATCACCGCGGTGATGGAGCACCTCTTCGCCGACCCGGCGGTGCGGCGCGTCGTCGTCGAACCCGACGTGCGGAACACGGCGGTTCACGCGCTGAACGCGGCCGTCGGATTCGTGCCCGACCGCGAGATCGACAAGCCCGAGAAGCGGGCGCTGCTGAGCTTCTGCACCCGCGAGCAGTTCCACGCCGCGACCGGAAGGAGCCTGGTGTGACCCTCGCCGACACCGTCTCCCACCTCACCCCCGAGCGCTGGGCCGAGGCCAACCGCCTGCTCGTCCGCAAGGCGCTCGCCGAGTTCAGCCACGAGCGGCTGCTCACCCCGGAGGCCTTCGGCGAGGGCCGGTACGTCGTGCGCAGCGACGACGGTCTGACCCGCTACCGGTTCAGCGCCCGCCGCCTGCGCCTCGACCACTGGCAGGTCGACGCGGACTCGATCACCCGCCACCGCGACGGCACCGAACTCCCCCTGAACGCCCAGCAGTTCTTCATCGAGACGAAGGACGCGCTGGGCCTGTCCGACGCGATCCTGCCGGTCTACCTGGAGGAGATCTCCTCCACGCTCTCCGGCACCTGCTTCAAACTGACGAAGCCGGACGTCACCGCCGCCGAACTCGCCGCGTCCGGAAGCTTCCAGGACATCGAGACGGGCATGACAGAGGGCCACCCGTGCTTCGTCGCGAACAACGGCCGGCTCGGCTTCGGCATCCACGAGTACCTCTCGTACGCGCCCGAGACCGCGAGCCCGGTCCGCCTGGTGTGGCTGGCGGCGACGCGCGAGCGGGCCGCGTTCACGGCGGGCGTCGGCCTGGACTACGAGTCGCTGCTGCGCGCCGAGTTGGGCGAGTCGACCCTCGCACGCTTCGACGGCATCCTGCGCGAGCAGGGCCTGGACCCGGCGGACTACCTCCTCATTCCCGTGCACCCCTGGCAGTGGTGGAACAAGCTCTCGGTCACCTTCGCGGCCGAGGTCGCCCAGCGCCACCTGGTGTGCCTGGGCGAGGGCGACGACGAGTACCTGGCACAGCAGTCGATCCGTACGTTCTTCAACTCGACGTCCCCCGCGAAGCATTACGTGAAGACGGCCCTGTCGGTCATCAACATGGGCTTCATGCGCGGCCTTTCGGCGGCGTACATGGAGGCGACCCCGGCGATCAACGACTGGCTGGCCGGGCTCATCGAGAACGACGAGGTGTTGAAGGGCACCGGGCTCACGATCATCCGCGAGCGCGCCGCCGTCGGCTACCGCCACCTGGAGTACGAGGCCGCCACCGACCGCTACTCGCCGTACCGCAAGATGCTGGCGGCGCTGTGGCGCGAGTCGCCGGTGCCGACGCTGGCCGAGGGCGAGCGCCTGGCGACGATGGCGTCCCTGCTGCACGTCGACCGCGCGGGACGCTCCTTCGCGGGCGCGCTGATCGAGCGCTCGGGCCTGACGCCGCGGGAGTGGCTGAAGCCGTACCTGAACGCCTATCTCACGCCGCTCCTGCACAGCTTCTACGCGTACGACCTGGTGTTCATGCCGCACGGCGAGAACGTCATCCTGGTCCTCGACGAGCGCGGCACGGTGCAGCGGGCGATCTTCAAGGACATCGCCGAGGAGATCGCGGTGATGGACCCGGACGCGGTGCTGCCGCCGAAGGTGGACCGGATCCGCGCCGACGTCCCCGACGACATGAAACTGCTGTCGATCTTCACGGACGTCTTCGACTGCTTCTTCCGCTTCCTCGCGGCGAACCTGGTCGAGGACGGCGTCCTGGACGAGGACACGTTCTGGGCGGCGGTCGCAGACTGCGTGCGCGACTACCAGGAGTCGGCCCCTCAACTCGCCGACAAGTTCGACCGGTTCGACATGTTCGCGCCGAGCTTCGCGCTGTCCTGTCTGAACCGGCTCCAGCTGCGCAACAACGAGCAGATGGTGGACCTGACCGATCCGTCGGGCGCACTGCAACTGGTCGGGGAACTGACGAACCCGATCGCCTAGCCGAAAAGGGCTCGCCACGAGAGACGGTCCTCCCGGGCGAGCCCTTTTCATTCATTCAACTATGCGCTGGGCCAAGGTACTTGCGGCGACTTGTAGTACCCGATCCCGAGCGCGTCCCACCGCGGGGCCTGCGCGGCGAGCCGCACCTTGTACGTGTTCCAGTCGTGCGAGGCCGCAGGCGACCAGCCGAGCTCGGCGACCCCGGGCAGCCGCGGGAACGCCATGTAGTCGAGCTGCGGCGACGTCGACAGGGTCTCCGACCACATCGGCGCCTCGACCCCGCGGACCGCCGAACTCGGCGCGCCCGGGAGGTAGTTGGCCGGATCCCAGTCGTAGGACCGCTGGACCTCGACGTACCCGGCCCAGTTCAGGCCGAGCGGCGTGTCCTTGTTGTACTTCATGTCGAGGTACGTACGGTCGGCGGGTGACAGGATGAGCCCGGTCCCGTTCCTGGCGGCCGCGGCGACCTGCGCCTTCTCCGCCGCGGGCGTGCTGTCGAGACCCCAGTACTGGGCGATGGCGCCCTTGGCGGGCGTGGCCCCGGTCAGCTGGTGCCAACCCACCACGGTCTTCCCGTACTTGGCGACGATCGGCTGCACCTTCGCCATGAAGGCGACGTAGTCCTCCTGGCTGGTGGAGTGCGCCTCGTCACCGCCGATGTGCAGGTACTTGCCGGGCGTGAGGGCCGCGACCTCGCGCACCACGTCGTCGATGAACTTGTACGTGATGTCCTTCTTCACGCACAGCGAGCTGAAGCCGACGTTCGTACCGGTGTAGAGGGGCGGGGCGACGCCGTCGCAGTTCAGGTCGGCGTACGAGGCGAGCGCCGCGTTCGTGTGGCTCGGCATGTCGATCTCGGGCACGACCTCCAGGTACCGGGACGCCGCGTACTTGACGATGTCCTTGTACTGGGCCTTGGTGTAGTAGCCGCCGGCGCCGCCGCCGACCTGGGTCGAGCCGCCGTACGTCGCGAGGCGCGGCCAGGAGTCGATGGCGATGCGCCAGCCCTGGTCGTCGCTCAGGTGCATGTGCAGCTTGTTGACCTTGTAGAGCGCCAACTCGTCGATGTAGCGCTTGACTTGGTCGACGGTGAAGAAGTGCCGGGACACGTCGAGCATCGCACCGCGCCACGCGTAGCGCGGGGTGTCCTCGATGGTGCCGCCCGCGACCCACCACGGGCCGCTCTGCCTGCTCTTGCTCTCGACGTTCGCGGGCAGCTGCTGGCGCAGCGTCTGCACGCCGTGGAAGAGCCCGGCGGGCGCGTGGGCGACGATGGTGACGGACCGGCCGGTACTGGTCAGCCGGTAGCCCTCGGCCCCAAGTCCCTTGTCTTTCCCGCTCAGTTCGAGCCGGATGCCGTCGCGCGCGTGGTCGTCGGTGACGGGCAGCTTGTAGCCGGTGGAGGGGCGCAGCACCCCGGCGAGGTAGTCGCCGATGCGGCGCGCGTCGCGTGAGTCGTCGTCCACGCGGATGCGGGTCTTCGCAGTGATCTGGTACGCCGATCCGCCGGCCGTCGCCTTCGCGGGCGCGGGCACGATCTGCCCCAGCGGCGTGGCCGTGGGCGTCGCGGCGGCGGAGACGGACGCGCCGAAGACCCCCGATCCCGCGGCGACGAGGAGCAGCGAGCCCACCAGGGCACGAACCATCGGTCTGGTGTGCTTGGTCACAAACGGTCCCTTCGACTGTGGTCGTTTCGACAGTGGTCGTTGTGGAGTTCGTTGTGCGGGCCGAGCCAAGCGATCAGTCACCATGCGTACCGCCCTCCTCTGTGCGGGTCAAGGTGTAGACCACCTGGACCCGGCCTGATGCCAGAATTGCCCCATGGCGGAAATCATCCAGCGCGACGGCACGTGGACGTTCGACGGGGAGACACTGCGACTGGTACCCGGGCGGGACAAAGCCGTGAGTCTGCTGCGGAAAACACTGGGTGAAGTCACCGTGCCGCTGGAGGCGCTGGCGGGCGTGTCGTTCGAGCAGGGCAAGAAGTCGGGCCGTCTTCGGCTGCGGCTGCGCGACGGCGCGGACCCGCTGCTCCAGGCCACCGGCGGCAAGCTGGCGGAGAGCGCGGACCCGTATCAACTCGGCGTGGAATCCGACCGGTACGGGGTGGCGGAGTACTTCGTGGACGAGGTCCGCAACGCACTCCTGCTGGAACAGGTCCCGTCCTCCGCCGTCACCGCGTACATCCTGCCGGGCCCGGCCGTGCCGCTGTCGGTCTCCGCCGGGGACGGCACGGCGAGCTTCGACGGGGAGCACGTACGGCTCGAGTGGAACTGGAAGACGGAGGACGCCAAGGCCTCCGCCGGTACGCGGCTGCTCGCCCTCGGCGATGTCGCGGGGGTGGAGTGGCAGCCGGCCGAGGGCCTGGAGAACGGCTGTCTGCGGTTCACCGTCCGCTCGTCCCCGACGAAGGCCCCGCCGAAGTACGACCCGAACTCGATCGAGCTGTGGGGCTTCAAGAAGGATCCGCTGATGGCGCTGATCGCGGCCGCGGTCCAGGCCCGGCTGCCGCACCCGGCGGCCGCGGCGCCGAAGGAGCTCGCACCACGGCCGGCCCCGGAGCCCACCTCCGCCCCCGCTCCGCCCGCCCCGCCTGAGGACGATCACGACGCACTGCTGCGCCGCCTGCGGGAGTTGGGGGAGCTGCACCGGGCCGGGGTGCTGACGGACGAGGAGTTCGCCGCGGCGAAGCAGGCGGTCCTGAAGCGGATGTAGAGCCGCGTCGGCAGCTCTGCATCAGCGGCACCGTCCACATCAGCTGTCTACATCAGCTGTCTACATCAGTGGCGAACCGTGCGGGCCACCACGAACCTGTCGATCTCCTGGCCCGTCTCGGCGATGCCGCGCACGGTCAGCTTCGCGGTCCGGCCGACCGGCGCGGGCTCCACGTCGACGCGCAGGAACGAGTAGTTGGTGTACCGCACCCGGGACCAGTCGACCGTCACGGCCTTCTTGCTGCCGTCGGCCTGGGTGACGTACGACGCGAAGGGGTCCACGTCCTTCTCGTTGCCCTCGTAGGTGTCGGCGACCGGGAACGCGTACAGGCTCTTGCCCGCGGCGCCCGCCGTCACGTACACGACGCCGTCCGTCTCCGGGTACGCGGTGCCGCCGATCGGCAGCTCCTTGGTGACCTTCTCGCCCTTGAGGACGTCGGAGCGCTCGTACACGTGGTTGTGGCCGTTGATGACGAGGTCGACGGTGTACTTGTCGAACAGCGGCACCCACTCCTTGCGCACGCCCCCCTCCGAGGCGTGCGAGGTGGCGGTGCAGTACGCGCAGTGGTGGAAGAAGACGACGACGAAGTCGACGCCGGAGCCGCGCGCCCGGAACTTCTTCAGCTGCGCCTCGAACCACGTGGTCTGGGTGCCGCCGGACAGGCCGAGGTTGGCCGGGATCTCCCAGGACACGTCGTTGGCGTCGAGCGAGATGATCGCGGTGTTGCCGTGGACGAAGGAGTAGACGCCCGGCAGGTTCTTCGGGTCGGGGCCGTTCGTGGGCGGCGCGAAGCGGGCCTCCTGGCTGCCGTAGCCGTGCGGCGCGTACCAGGCCTCCATGTCGTGGTTGCCGTAACTGACCATCCACGGAACGGTCTTGGCGACGGACTCGGTCTGCGCGAGGAACTGGTCCCAGGTGCGTGCGTCGAAGGTGTCCGTGGTCCGGCCCGAGCCGGACGGGTCCGCGTACGCGATGTCGCCCGCGTGCAGGTGGAAGGACGGGCCCTGGGCGAGGATCAGGCTGTCGTTGGCGAGCGCGTGGTAGCTGACGCCCTGGTCGCCGAAGGCGGTGAAGGTGAAGCGCTCCGCGCGGGACGGCGCGGTGGTGAAGGTGCCGACGGTGCCCGCGAACTTCACCGACGCCGGGTCGAAGCCGTCGTGGCCGACCCCGTAGAAGTACGTCTTGCCGGGCTTGAGGTGGGTCAGCGCGGCATGCACGTAGTACTGGGTGTGGTCGGCGCTCGTACCGACGCCCGCCGGGGTGTAGAGGGCTCTGACCTCGGCCGGTATCTTCCGCGACAGGTCACCGGCGTGCGCCCCGATGCGGATGAAGGGGTTCTTCACGGCGACCGGCACCTGCCAGGAGACGGTCATCTCGGTGCGCGGGTCGGCGCCGTAGGAGAGGTGCCGGCCGAAGGGCGCGACGAGCGCGCCGTCGACGTGGTCGTGCTGCGGGGCGTACGAGGTGGAAGAGGCGGAGGAGGCGGCCGGGGTCGCGGCGCTCGCGGCCCCCGGCACGAAGACGCCGCCCGCGACCGCGCCGATCGTGACGGCGCCGCCGCGGATCATGGTGCGGCGGGAGAACTTGTTGCGCAGGTACTCGTGCTGCTCGGCGAGCGGCCGGTCCGCCAGTGCGTCGGGTACGCCCATGCGTGGAATGTCCATGGCCTGAAAGTTGCTGGCAGCACCCATCCCGCCCGGATACGCCGGGTGAACGTGGACCGAACAAGCGGCATGGCCCGCTTCAAGCCTTGCCCACATCTCCGCCAAGAACCCCGAAAACACCCCACACCCCCGACCGCTTGCCCGAAAGCGGGCAGATTTCTTGCGAAAGTACGAGCGCTCCCTCAGGATCGACCGGGTGCACGAGGAACTTGTCGATCACCTGACGCGCAGCACGTCCCTGAACCGGGGCGAGGCACTGCGGGTGATCCAGGACGTGCTCGCCTACTTCGACGAGTCGACGGAGGACTACGTCCGTCGCCGTCACCGCGAGCTCCAGGCCCAGGGCCTGGTGAACGCGGCGATCTTCGAACAGATCACGGCGGACCTGCGGTACCGGGCGGTGGCGCCGCCGGAGCTCTCGCTCCGGCAGTTGCGCCGCATCGTCTACGGCTGAGGCCCGCCACCGAGAACTGCTGTAAAGAACTGCGGCCGAGAAGAACTGCCGTCGCGGACAGACGAACAGAGGGGACCCTTCTTACTTATGTGCGGAATTGTCGGCTACATCGGCAAGCGTGACGTGGCGCCGCTCCTCCTCGAGGGCCTGCAGCGCCTGGAGTACCGCGGCTACGACTCCGCGGGCGTCGTGATCACCAGCCCGAAGGCCACGGGCCTGAAGATGGTCAAGGCCAAGGGCCGCGTCCGCGACCTGGAGGCCAAGGTCCCGGCCCGCTTCAAGGGCACGACCGGCATCGCCCACACCCGCTGGGCCACGCACGGCGCCCCCTCCGACGAGAACGCGCACCCGCACATGTCCGGCGACAACAAGGTCGCCGTCGTCCACAACGGCATCATCGACAACGCCTCCGAGCTGCGCGCCAAGCTGATCGCCGAGGGCGTGGTCTTCCTCTCCGAGACGGACACCGAGGTCCTCACCCACCTCATCGCCCGCTCCCAGCAGACGGACCTGGAGGACAAGGTCCGCGACGTGCTGCGCCTGATCGAGGGCACGTACGGCATCGCGGTCCTGCACGCCGACTTCCCCGACCGCATCGTCGTGGCCCGCAACGGCTCGCCGGTCGTCCTCGGCATCGGCGACAAGGAGATGTTCGTCGCCTCGGACATCGCCGCGCTCGTCTCGCACACCCGCCAGATCGTCACGCTCGACGACGGCGAGATGGCGACCCTGAAGGCCGACGACTTCCGTACGTACACCACGGAAGGCACCCGCACCACCGCCTCCCCCACCACGGTCGAGTGGGAGGCCGCCTCCTACGACATGGGCGGCCACGACACGTACATGCACAAGGAGATCTCCGAGCAGGCCGACGCCGTGGACCGCGTGCTGCGCGGCCGCATCGACGACCGCTTCTCCACGGTGCACCTCGGCGGCCTCAACCTCGATGCGCGCGAGGCCCGTTCGGTCCGCCGCGTGAAGATCCTCGGCTGCGGCACCTCGTACCACGCGGGCCTGATCGGCGCCCAGATGATCGAGGAGCTGGCCCGCATCCCCGCGGACGCCGAGCCGGCCTCCGAGTTCCGCTACCGCAACCCGGTCGTCGACCCCGACACCCTCTACATCGCGGTCTCCCAGTCCGGCGAGACGTACGACGTCCTCGCGGCGGTCCAGGAGCTGAAGCGCAAGGGCGCGCGCGTCTTCGGCGTGGTGAACGTGGTGGGCTCCGCGATCGCCCGCGAGTCCGACGCGGGCGTGTACGTCCACGCGGGCCCGGAGGTCTGCGTCGTCTCCACGAAGTGCTTCACCAACACCACGGTCGCCTTCGCGCTGCTCGCCCTGCACCTCGGCCGCATCCGCGACCTGTCCGTCGCCGACGGCAAGCGCATCATCGAGGGCCTGCGCAAGCTGCCCGCCCAGATCACCGAGATCCTCGCCCAGGAGGCGGAGATCAAGAAGATCGCCGAGGAGTACGCGGACGCCCGCTCGATGATGTTCATCGGCCGCGTCCGGGGCTACCCGGTGGCCCGCGAGGCGTCCCTGAAGCTCAAGGAGGTCTCGTACATCCACGCCGAGGCCTACCCCGCCTCCGAGCTGAAGCACGGCCCGCTCGCCCTCATCGAGCCGGCGCTCCCCACGGTCGCGATCGTCCCGGACGACGACCTGCTGGAGAAGAACCGCGCCGCGATGGAGGAGATCAAGGCCCGCTCCGGCCGCATCCTGGCGGTCGCCCACCAGGAGCAGGAGAAGGCCGACCGCACGATCGTCGTCCCGAAGAACGAGGACGAGCTCGACCCGATCCTCATGGGCATCCCGCTCCAACTCCTCGCCTACCACACGGCATTGGCCCTCGGCCGCGACATCGACAAGCCGCGCAACCTGGCCAAGTCCGTCACGGTCGAGTAGCAACACGTAGCAACACCGGGCGTCAGCGCGAACGAACGGGTCCCTCTGTGTGCCACCACGCACAGAGGGACCCGTTCCCGCAGGGCCGGGACCGCCCATTGCCCCGGCCCGATGTCGCTGTCAGCCGGCGGCCGTCACCCCCCGGCCGGCAGCGCGCCCGGGCAGCGCCGTCGGCAGGTTCGCCATCGAGGCCGTGGCCCCGTACCAGGCGAGGACTCCGCCCACCGCGGCGAACCAGCCACCCACCTTGGCAAGGCCGTCGGTGTCACCGAACGCGGCGACCGCGAGCAGCACGAGCGCGACGAACATCGCCCCGTACGTGCCCCGCACGAACGTGCCGGACCCCGCCGAGCCGAGCGTCAGACTGAGTGCGAGCAGGGCGAACAGGAGCAGGAACAGACCCGCCGCGTTCGCCGAGACGGCGTCCCCCGAGGACACGCCCCAGGTGAACCAGAAGGCGCCGAGCCCGGCGAACGCCGTGCCCGTGAGGCCGTCGCCCTCGCTCGAACGCAGCGCGAGCAGACCGGCGACGAAGAGGGCGATCCCGCCCACATAGGTCGCGATCGATACGGCGTTGGCCGCTGTCACGCCGTCGATCACCTGGGTGTGACCGAGGCCGAAGGCCAACAGGGTGAGTCCGAGGGCGAGTTGACCGAGAGTCGTGACGGACGGGGTCGATGCCGTGCTTCCCGCGGAGACGTCGTTGTCCACAGCGGGCTCCCTTCGTGCAATGTGCGGGTGCTGTGCTGTTGTCCAGCGACCGGTATGTACCCTTCACAAGGGCACAAACCACCTCTACGCACGAGTAGATTTATCCACGGCCCCGAAATTCAACGGCCCTTCCCCCGCGGGAAGTTGAAGAACCCTCAGCCGCGTCTCACCTGGGACAAGTCCCCGTTACGGAACGGCCACGGGGAGGACTGGGGGCGACTACGGAATGACGATGACGGGCCGCTGCGCCCGCCGTGCGAGCCGCCCCGCCACCGAGCCGAAGATCCGCCCGACGAGCCCGTGCGTCGAGCCCACGACGATGGCGTCGGCGGAGTACTCCCGGCCGACCTCCTCGAGCTCGTGGCAGATGTCGCCACCGCGCTCGACGAGGATCCAGGGCACCTCGGAGAGATAGTCCGCACAGGCCAGCTCCAGACCGAGCACCTCGGTGCGGTGGTCCGGCACGTCGACGAAGACCGGGGGCTCACAGCCCGCCCACACCGTCGTCGGGAGCCGATTGGCGACATGCACGATGATCAGCCCCGAGCCGGAGCGATGCGCCATGCCGATCGCATAGGAAAGGGCCCGCTCGCTCGACGTCGAGCCGTCGAAACCGACGACGACACCGTGCTTGAACGCGGGGTCACAGGCGTGACGTGTCTCTTCGGCCGCTTGGGGGGTCACCTGGGGATCGGCGACCTGCCGCTTGCGGTCCGCGGGTTCGGGAATCTCGTGACCGGCCATGAGTGTCTCGGCGTGTACCTCGTGGGCCTCGTATAGAGGGGACGACAACTGACTCGGCGGAGCTGTGTCCGGGAATCACCTTCCCAACCCCATACCCCCAAGGGTACGGCGACACTCCTCCTCTGCCCAGACTCCGGCCCGCTCTCGGACCTGTACGTAGCTACGCTCCGCAGCGTTCAGGGGAGCATGCACGAGGCCGCGCCCGTATGGCAATGGTTGCTGCCCCGTACAGGCGGTTTGCGCACTCTTGTGGGCTCAGCGGGGGACGGATCAAGTGACCGGTGCGACGGCCGCGCGTTGAACTGCCGAACCGCACGACACAGGGAGCGATCCGTGCCCGGACCGATCACAGCACACCGGGAATCCACCGCGCGCCGGAGCATTCCGGGGCCCTCCCGCGCGCCGGAGTCGCACACCCACCCGACCCCTCACGCCCACGATGCGCCACCACCCGGGGCCGACGGGGCGGAGGACGTGGTCCGCTGGGCGGCGTTCAGCTGCGTCCTGGTGCCGCTCGTGCTCGTCGGGTACGGCATCTCGTCCGCGGGCGCCGCCGGGGCGGCTCTGGGCCTCGCCGCGGTGACCGCGGCGTGCCGGCTGCTGCTGCGCCAGTCCGAACGCGGCGCCGCACGGTTGCACACTGAACAGTGCTGCAGCCATCGTGGCCGTCACGGCCGCACCGGACTGGGGGCGCACAGGGGCGGTCACCGAGCGGGCCGTGGTGCGCCGGTGGACTGACCGGAATACGCGCGCTACCCCATACATTTTCAGCCAACTTCGGCCAGGGGCCCCCTCCTTGCCCCGCGCGGCCCCCAACCCCCGTTCCACCAGGGCCGGAAGGACCGTTGAAGGCGCCTGCACCCCACAGGGACCGGCCACTGAGTTGAGGCGTACTTCCCAGCAACGCCCTTGAGTGCAACGCTTCGTGATCGACTGCTTTACGCCAAGTTGTCATGTCGACAATCTGCCGCGTCCTTAACTGGTCACGAGGGCACCACAGGACACAGTAGATTCGATCATGACTGTCTGATCAGTAGGCGGCGGGGGACTTCGTGCAGGACCGAGGGGAAACGTGCAGGAGCGAACAGCCCGTCAAAGTATTGAGGGAGCCGCGATCACCGAGGGGGGCTTAGCAGGATGAGCCACGACGCCACCACTGCGCCGGAGGCGGCGGCTCGCAAGCTGTCAGGACGCCGACGGCGGGAGATCGTCGCCGTGCTGCTGTTCAGCGGCGGACCCATCTTCGAAAGTTCCATTCCGCTCTCCGTGTTCGGAATCGACCGTCAGGACGCGGGAGTTCCCCGGTACCGGTTGCTCGTGTGCGCCGGTGAAGAAGGGCCCCTGAGGACCACAGGGGGACTCGAACTCACCGCGCCGCACGGGCTCGAGGCGATCTCGCGGGCGGGCACGGTCGTCGTGCCGGCCTGGCGGTCGATCACCTCACCGCCACCGGAGGAGGCGCTCGACGCCATTCGTCGAGCCCATGAGGAGGGCGCGCGCATCGTCGGTCTGTGCACCGGCGCGTTCGTGCTCGCCGCGGCAGGGCTGCTCGACGGCCGCCCCGCCACCACGCACTGGATGTACGCACCGACGCTCGCCAAGCGCTATCCGTCGGTCCACGTGGACCCGCGCGAGCTCTTCGTGGACGACGGCGACGTCCTGACGAGCGCCGGCACCGCGGCCGGTATCGACCTGTGTCTGCACATCGTGCGCACGGACCACGGCAACGAGGCGGCCGGAGCGCTCGCCCGCCGCCTGGTGGTCCCGCCGCGCCGCAGCGGCGGCCAGGAGCGCTATCTCGACAGGTCTTTACCCGAGGAGATCGGCGCGGACCCGCTGGCCGAGGTCGTCGCCTGGGCCCTGGAGCACCTCCACGAGCAGTTCGACGTGGAGACGCTGGCCGCCCGCGCCTATATGAGCCGTCGCACCTTCGACCGCCGCTTCCGGTCACTGACGGGGTCCGCCCCGCTCCAGTGGCTGATCACGCAACGGGTGCTGCAGGCCCAGCGGCTCCTGGAGACCTCCGACTACTCGGTCGACGAGGTGGCCGGGCGCTGCGGGTTCCGCTCCCCCGTGGCGCTGCGCGGACACTTCCGGCGCCAGCTGGGCTCGTCCCCGGCCGCGTACCGGGCGGCGTACCGGGCGCGCAGGCCGCAGCCGGGCGAGGGCCCGGGGGCGAACGGGAGCGGCGGCAAGCCCGACAAGCCCGTGGAGATCGCCCCAGTACAGGGCCCCGAGACCCCGAGCCCTGGCCCCGTCCCCACCCAGTCGCGGCGCACCGCGGCGGCGACGGCGCTGGGCGCGCACGCGGCCTCGATGCAGGCGGAACCGGGCAAACCGCCGTCCGACGCCTTCGCGCCGGGCCGGGCGAGCCTGCCCGGGCCGCGCTCGGCCACGTAACAACGGATCGAGGAGCTGACGCCCGTCGTCTGCCAGCGGGAAGGTCCGACCCGTAGGGTTGGTCGCATGAACGATCGCATGGTGTGGATCGACTGCGAGATGACCGGACTCTCGCTGGCGAACGACGCGCTCATCGAGGTGGCCGCACTGGTCACCGACTCGGAGCTGAACGTACTCGGCGACGGAGTGGACATCGTGATCCGCCCGCCGGACGAGGCCCTGGAGCAGATGCCCGAGGTGGTGCGGAACATGCACACCGCCTCGGGTCTCCTCGACGAGCTGGCGGGCGGCACGACGCTCGCGGACGCCGAGGAGCAGGTCATGGCCTACGTACGTGAACACGTCAAGGACGCGGGCAAGGCCCCGCTGTGCGGGAACTCGGTCGGTACCGACCGTGGCTTCCTGCTGCGTGACATGCCGACGCTGGAGGACTACCTCCACTACCGGATCGTCGATGTGTCCTCGGTCAAGGAACTGGCGCGGCGCTGGTACCCGAGGGCGTACTTCAACAGTCCGGAGAAGAACGGCAACCACCGGGCGCTCGCGGACATCCGCGAGTCCATCGCCGAGCTGCGCTACTACCGCGAGGCGATCTTCGTCCCGCAGCCCGGGCCGGACTCCGACACCGCGAAGTCGATCGCGGCGAAGCACGTCCTGCCTGCGGAGCCCGCCGAATAACCCCATGTACGCCCCTGTGTACGGGGTCCGGGGCGCCCCCGGAAAAGGAGGGCGCGAGCACCCCTTCGGACCCTGTACACTTTTTCTCGGCCGGTCGGAAGAACGACAAAAGACCGGACATGGTGGGTGTAGCTCAGTTGGTAGAGCACCTGGTTGTGGTCCAGGTGGCCGCGGGTTCAAGTCCCGTCACTCACCCTGAAGGATCGAAGGCCCCGGTTCGCGAGAACCGGGGCCTTCGGCGTATCCGCGGGACTTGAACCCGTCACTCAGGACGACGCGCGGACCACCAGCTCCGTCGGCAGCACCAGATGCCGCTCCGCGCCCCGCCGGGACGAGGAGCGCTTGCCCTGGGCCGCGAGGGCGATCTCGTCCAGGAGCAGCTCCGTCATCGCCCGGCCCATGTCGCGGGTGGGCTGGCGCACGCTGGTCAGGCCCGGCTCCATGTGGCGGGCGATCACCGAGTCGTCGAAGCCGACCAGGGCGACGTCGTCCGGGATGCGGCGGCCCGCCTCGCGCAGCACCTGGCGGGCGCCGGAGGCCATCAGGTCGGAGCAGGCGAAGACCGCGTCGAGACCGGGACTGCGCTCCAGGAGCTGGGTCATGCAGGCGCGGCCGCCCTCCTCCGTGAAGTCTCCGTACGCCACCAGCTTCTCGTCGTACGAGATTCCGTCCGCGCCCAGTTGGTCCTCGTACCCGGCGAGGCGGCGCTGGGCGCCGTACACGTCCAGCGGGCCCGTGATGATCGCGACGGAGCGGCGGCCGCGGGAGGTCAGATGGCCGACGGCGGAGCGGGCGCCCGCGTAGTTGTCGGTGTCGACCGAGGGCAGCGGCTCGTCGGCGGAGCGCGGGCCGCTGATCACGGTCGGGATGTCCATCTGGAGGAGGCGGTCGGCCAGCGGGTCGTCGGCGTGGACCGAGACCAGCAGGACGCCGTCGACGCGGTGGGCGGCGAGATAGGCGGCGAGCCGGTCCTGCTCGCGCTCGCCGCGGGCGAAGGTGAGCAGCAGCTGGAGGTTGGACTCGGCGAGGGCGAGGCCGACGCCGCCGACCATGCCGGAGAAGTACGGCTCGGAGAAGAACCGGGACTCGGCCTCCGGGACGACCACGGCTATGGAGTCCGTGCGATTGGCGGCCAGCGCCCGGGCCGCCGTGTTCGGGACGTAGCCGAGCTCGGCGACCGCCTCCTCGACCGCCGCGCGGGTGCGGTCGCTGACCCGGGGCGATCCGTTGATCACCCGGGAGACCGTGCCCCGGCCGACGCCCGCCCGGGCCGCGACCTCCTCAAGGGTGGGACGCCTGCCGTGAGTGCCGCGAGCCGCCATGACTCCTACCTCCCCAAGTCTCACGCGGAATCTAACAGCCCGATAACCGCACCAACTTGTCGCTGCCGGGTCTCTTGACACCCCCGGGCCGAGCGACGACCCTTCAACACATCACGTATGGGAGCGCTCCCACCCTACTGGACGTATACAGAAGCCGCACGTTCCCCGCCCGAGCCGCACAGTGAACGAACGGGCCCAGCAAGGCAGTTGGCCGTTGGCCGGGATCGGCACGTAAGAGCAATTGAGCACTTGGAGGACGCAATGCGCACGACTGCCCGTACGTCCCGACGAGCAATGACCTTCGCGGTCGTCGCCGCCCTGGCCACAGGGCTGCTCGCCGGATGCGCCAGCGATGACGGCGACGGCGGTGGCTCCGACGGCGGATCGAGCGGTGGCGCCGGCGGCAAGGGCAAGACGACGGTGACCATCGGCACCTTCGGCACCTTCGGCTACAAGCAGGCCGGGCTCTACGACGAGTACATGAAGCTGCACCCGGACATCACCGTCAAGGAGAACGTCACCACACGCACCGACGTCTACTGGCCCAAGACGCTCACGCGGCTGCAGGCCGGTTCCGGCACGGACGACGTCCAGGCCATCGAGATCGGCAATGTGACGGAGGCCGTGCAGACGCAGGCCGACAAGTTCGTCGACCTCGGCAAGGAGGTCGACAAGTCGCAGTGGCTGGACTGGAAGAACGCCCAGGCCACCACCAAGGACGGCAAGCTGATCGGGCTCGGCACCGACGTCGGCCCGATGGCGATCTGCTACCGCAAGGACCTCTTCCAGAAGGCCGGTCTGCCGACCGACCGCACCAAGCTCGCCTCGATGTGGAAGGGCAGCTGGAGCAAGTACGTCGACGTCGGCAAGGACTACATGAAGAAGGCGCCCAGCGGCACCAAGTTCGTGGACTCGGCGTCTTCGGTCTACAACGCGGCGCTCGGTGGCGAGAGCGAGCAGTACTACGACAAGGACGGCAACGTCGTCTGGGACAAGTCCGACGGCGTCAAGCGCTCCTGGGACGCCGCCATGCAGGTGGCGACCACCAACATGTCGGCGAAGCTGAAGCAGTTCGACAAGCCGTGGGACCAGGGCTTCGCCAACGGCACCTTCGCCACCATCGCCTGCCCGGCGTGGATGATCGGCTACATCCAGGAGAAGTCCGGCGCCGCCGGCAAGGGCAATTGGGACGTGGCGGCCGCTCCGACCGCGGCCAACTGGGGCGGCTCGTTCCTCGGGGTGCCGACGGCGAGCAAGCACCAGAAGGAGGCCATCGCCCTGGCGAAGTGGCTGACCGCTCCTGAGCAGCAGGCGAAGGTGTTCGCCAAGCAGGCCAGCTGGCCCTCCACGCCGTCGGCGTACTCGACGCTGAAGCCGCAGCCCGACACCCTGGCGTACTTCTCGAACGCCCCGCTGGTGCAGATCTTCTCCGACTCGGCGAAGACCATCCCGCAGCAGCCGCACGGTGTGAAGGACCAGCCGATCGGCACCGCGATCACCGACGTCGGCATCCTCCAGGTCGAGCAGAAGGGCAAGTCTCCCGCACAGGGCTGGGACGCCGCGTCCAAGGAGATCAAGGACGTGCTCGGCCAGTGACCAGCCCCGACCAGGCTCTCGCGCAGTCCGCGTCGAGCGCCGACGCCGCGCCCGGCTCGAAAGAGCCGGGCGCGGCCCCGGACGCTCAGGGTCGCGGGACGCCGGCGAGCACCACTTCCTGGCGCAGCCGGCTGTACCGCTGGGACATGAAGGCGTCGCCGTACGCGTTCATCGCCCCCTTCTTCATCATCTTCGGCGCCTTCTCGCTGGTGCCGCTGCTCTACACCGCCTGGTACTCGCTGCACCACGTGCAGCTGTCCTCGCTCGACACGCAGACCTGGGCGGGCCTGGACAACTACAAGAACCTCTTCGCGTCGGACTTCTTCTGGAACGCGCTGAAGAACACGTTCACCATCGGCGTGATCTCGACGGTGCCGCAGCTGGTCGCCGCGATCTGGCTCGCGCACATGCTCAACTACCGGCTGCGCGGCTCGACCGTGTGGCGCGTCGTCATGCTCACCCCGTACGCGACCTCGGTGGCGGCGGCGACGCTCGTCTTCGTGCTGCTGTTCTCGCCGGACACCGGCATGATCAACTGGGCGCTCGACGCGGTCGGCATCGACCCGGTCAACTGGCGCGAATCCGACTGGGGTTCACAGTTCGCGGTCTCCTCGATCGTGATCTGGCGCTGGACCGGGTACAACGCGCTGATCTATCTGGCCGCGATGCAGGCCATCCCGGCCGATCTGTACGAGTCGGCAGCGCTCGACGGCGCGAACCGGTGGCAGCAGTTCCGGCACGTGACCATCCCGATGCTGCGCCCGACCATCCTGTTCACCGTGGTCGTCTCCACCATCGGCGCGACCCAACTCTTCGGTGAGCCCCTGCTGTTCGGCGGTGTCAGCGGCACCAAGGGCGGGTCCGAGCACCAGTACCAGACGCTCGGCCTGTACATGTACGACCAGGGCTGGATCATCGGCAACCTCGGCAAGGCGTCCGCGATCGCCTGGTCGATGTTCCTGATCCTCCTGGTGGTCGCCGCGATCAATCTGCTGATCACCCGACGGCTGAGGAAGTCCCAATGACCACCAGTGACATGACACTCCCTCAGCCGGTGAAGGGGGACGCCGAGCAGGAGCGGGCGCCACGGCGCAAGCGGATCATGGGCGCGGGCAAGCAGCTGCACGCCGGGCCCGTCACGTACATCGCGCTCGCCGTGTTCGCCCTGATCTCGCTCGCCCCGCTGCTGTGGACCACGATCGCCGCCTCGCGCACCAACACGCGGCTGGCGCAGACGCCCCCGCCGTTCTGGTTCGGCGGCAATCTGTTCAAGAACCTGGAGACCGCCTGGAACCAGGCGGGCATGGGCACCGCGATGTTCAACACGATCCTGGTGGCGTCCACCATCACCGTGGGCACCGTCCTGTTCTCCACGCTCGCCGGGTTCGCCTTCGCCAAGCTCCGCTTCAAGTTCTCCTCGCTGCTCCTCCTGCTGACCATCGGCACGATGATGGTGCCGCCCCAACTCGCCGTCGTCCCGCTGTACTTGTGGATGACCGACCTGGGCTGGGCCAACCACCTGCAGACCGTCATCCTGCCGACCCTGGTCAGCGCCTTCGGCACGTTCTTCATGCGGCAGTACCTCGTCCAGGCGCTGCCGACCGAGCTGATCGAGGCCGCCCGGGTGGACGGCGCGAGCAGTCTGCGGGTCGTGTGGCACGTGGTCTTCCCGGCCGCACGTCCGGCCATGGCCGTGCTCGGGCTGCTCACCTTCGTCATGGCCTGGAACGACTTCCTGTGGCCGATCATCGCCCTGAACGGACAGAACCCGACGGTGCAGGTCGCCCTGAACCAGCTCGGCACCGGCTACATCCCCGACGACTCGGTCATCATGGCCGGCGCCCTCCTCGGAACGCTGCCCCTGCTCATCGCGTTCCTGCTGTTCGGCAAGCAGATCGTGGGCGGAATCATGCAGGGCGCCGTCAAGGGGTGACGGGTCCGACCCCGGCCGGGACACCGAGGTCCCGGCCGGCCGAGGCGCGATCTGTTCGAGGAGCGGTCTGTTCGAGGAGCGGTCTGTTCGAGGCACCCCTCCGCCCCTTCCGCCCCTCCGCCCCTTCCGCCCTTCCGCCCCCTTCACCCCATCGCCCCTCCGCCCCATCGCCCCTTCGCCGTGGGCGACCACGGGCCGGTGGTCCTGCCGCGCGCAGTTCCCCGCGCCCCCGAAGCTCGCGGCCGCGCCGCTGCTTCCCCCGAGGAGACGCCCCTCCATCCGCCACGGCAATCACCCTCCCCCCTCCAACACCTCCATGGGAGCGCTCCTATGACCACCACGGACAACACCGGCACCACGGCCGCCTCTGCCCCCACCGCCCCCCAACTCACCCGATTTCCCGCAGGATTTCTGTGGGGGTCGGCCACCGCCGCGTACCAGATCGAGGGCGCCGTGCGGGAGGACGGGCGGACCCCCTCGATCTGGGACACGTTCAGCCACACCCCGGGGAAGGTGGCGAACGGCGACACCGGGGACGTCGCCGTCGACCACTACCACCGGTGGCGCGACGACGTACGGCTCATGGCGGACCTGGGTCTGACCTCCTACCGCTTCTCCGTGGCGTGGCCGCGTGTGCAGCCCACCGGGCGCGGGCCCGCCGTGCAGCGCGGGCTCGACTTCTACCGGGGCCTGGTCGACGAGCTGCTCGCGCACGGGATCAAGCCCATGGTGACCCTGTACCACTGGGACCTGCCGCAGGAGTTGGAGAGCGCGGGCGGCTGGCCGGAGCGGGACACCGCGTACCGGTTCGCGGAGTACGCCGCTCTGGTCGGCGAGGCGCTCGGCGACCGCGTCGAGAGCTGGGTGACCCTCAACGAGCCCTGGTGCAGCGCCTTCTTGGGCTACGGCTCCGGGGTGCACGCCCCCGGGCGCACCGATCCCACCGCCGCACTGCGCGCCGCGCACCATCTCAACCTCGGGCACGGTCTTGCCACTTCGGCCCTGCGCTCGATCCTCCCGGCCCGCGCCGGCATCGGCATCAGCCTCAACCCGAGCGTGGTGAGGGCCCTCACCGACGCTCCGGCCGACCTGGACGCCAAGCGGCGGATCGACGCGCTCGCGAACCGCGTCTTCACCGGGCCGATCCTGCGGGGCGCCTACCCGGAGGACCTGATCGCCGACACCGCGCGCGTGACGGACTGGTCCTTCGTGCAGGACGGGGACACCGCGTCCATTCACCACCCCCTCGACTTCCTCGGTCTGAACTACTACACGCCCGCCGTCGTCTCCGGTCCGCGCGGCGAGCAGGACGGACCGAGGCTCGACGGTCACGGCGCCAGTGACCACTCCCCCTGGCCGGGCTCCGACGACGTCGTCTTCCACCACGCGCCCGGTGAACTCACCGCGATGAACTGGCCGGTGGATCCGACCGGTCTCACGGACCTTCTCCTTGATTACACCGCTCAGGCCCCCGGGGTTCCGCTTTACGTGACCGAGAACGGGGCGGCGTACGAAGACGTCGTCGACGAGCAGGGCCAGGTCCACGACCCCGACCGCATCCGCTACCTGCACGCCCACCTCGGCGCGATCCACGAGGCGATCCGCCAGGGCGCCGACGTCCGCGGCTACTTCCTGTGGTCGCTGCTCGACAACTTCGAGTGGGCCTACGGATACGGCAAGCGGTTCGGCGCCGTGTACGTGGACTACGCGACGCAGGCCCGGATCCCGAAGTCGAGCGCGGCCTGGTACGCACAGGTCGCCCGGGCCGGGGGGCTGCCCGCCGCCGAGTAGGCCGTTCCCGGCGCGACCCGGCGCGACCCGGCGGCTCCAGTCCGTTCCCGGCAGTTCCCGCCCGTTCCCCGCCCGTTCCCCGTCCGGTACGTCGCATGGCGAGGTGGCGTACCGGACCTTATTTTTCGCGTATGCCTCATATCGCCACCATCGACCTCCGAAGCTCCTGAGTCCCCATGGGCGTACTCAAGGACCACCCGGAACTCGTCCTGTTCGTGAGCCTCGCGCTCGGCTACCTCGTCGGGAAGCTGCGCGTGGGGCCGCTGACGCTGGGCGGCATCTGCGGAACGCTGATCGTCTCGCTGCTCCTGGGCGCCTGGACCAAGGCCCAGGTCTCCAGCGACGTGAAGACGGTGTTCTTCGCGCTGTTCATCTTCGCGCTCGGCTACATGGCCGGACCCCAGTTCTTCCGCAACCTCAACAAGAAGAGCCTGCGCTTCTTCGTGCTGTGCGGGATCGAACTGGTCTGCGTCGTCGGCATCGCCCTCGGCATCGCCAAGGCGTTCGACCTGGACGTCGGCACGGCCTCCGGCATCCTGGCGGGCGCGGCCACCGAGTCGGCGGTCGTGGGTACGGCCACCGAGTCCATCGGCAACCTGGCCGGACTGACCCAGGCGCAGATCACCGAGTACCAGGGCAACGTCGCCACCGCGTACACGGTCTGCTACCTCTTCGGCCTGATCACGATCGTCCTGTACTGCAGCCAGATCATGCCGATGCTGCTGCGCATCAACCTCCGCGACGCGGCCCGCGAGCTGTGGGAGCGTACGCGCAGCAAGGGCAGCCTGGAGTCCGACGAGCGGGCGGCGCTGCCCGGCATGGTGGGCCGCACCTACCTGGTGACCACCGCTGACGGCCGTACGGTCGGGGACCTCCAGTCCGGCGAGGGCGAGCGGGTCACCGTCGAGTCCGTCAAGCGCGGCAGCAAGGTCATGGACGTCACGCCCGACCTCGAGCTCACCCTCTCCGACCTGGTGCTCCTGGTCGGCCGCCGGGCGAACGTCATCGAGGCCGGCCGGCTCATCGGCCCCGAGACGCCGGGCGTGCCCGGGCTCGACTCCCCGCTGGCCTCGCGTCAGGTCTCGGTCACCGACAAGGGCCTCGACGGCAGGACCATCGACGAGCTGCAGCAGGCGAACCCCGAGTTCTACAAGGACGGCGTCTACGTCACCGACATCAACCGCGGCGACACCGACCTGCCCGCCACCGGCGACACGGTCCTGCACCGCGGCGACGTCCTCACCCTCGTCGGCGCCCGCTCCGGCCTGAACAAGCTGGTCGCGAAGATCGGCTCGGTCGTCAAGAACGACGCCACCGACTTCATCTACCTCGGGCTCGGCATCGCGGCCGGTTCGCTGCTCGGCCAGGTCGTGGTGAAGTTCGGCGACGTCCCGATGTCGCTCGGCACCGGCGGCGGCTGCCTCATCTCCGGTCTGCTCTTCGGCTGGTTCCGCTCGCGGTCGCAGACCTTCGGCGCGTTCCCGCCGCAGGCCGCCTCCACGATCAAGGACATGGGCCTCGCGGTCTTCATCGCCTGTACGGGTCTGGTGTCGGGGCCGCAGGCCTGGCCGCTGATCAAGCAGTACGGGGCGCTGCTGCCGTTCGCCGGGATCGCGATGGTGCTCGTGCCCGCGTCGCTCTCGCTGTTCGTCGGCCGCAAGCTGCTCAAGATCGAGCCGCCGCTGCTGATCGGCGCCATCGCCGGACAGCAGTGCTCGACGCCCGCGATCACCGCCGTCACCCAGGTGGCGCAGTCGTCGGTGCCGATGCTCGGCTACACGATCACGTACGCCCTCTCCAACTTCCTCCTCCCCCTGACGGGCCCGCTGCTCGTCGGCATCCTCGGAAACTGAGGGGTGTTCCGGTCATGATCGACTTCCTCAACCGCAACATCTTCCAGCCGCACCCCGAGCTGCTGGTCTTCATCACCGTCGCCTTCGGCTTCCTCGCCGGGAAGCTCCGCTACAAGGCGATCGCCCTCGGCGCCGTCACCGGCTGTCTGGTGGTGGGGCTGCTGTTCGGCGCCCAGTTCAAGGTCACCATCGACGGGACCGTGAAGAACCTGTTCTTCACGATGTTCCTGTTCGCACTCGGCTACAAGGTCGGCCCGCAGTTCTTCCGCGGCCTGAAGAAGGACGGCCTGCCGCAGGTCATCAACGCGGTCGTCGTCTGTGTCACCGGTCTGCTGGTCTGCTGGGGCTTCGCCGCCATGCTCGGCTACGGCCCCGGGCTGAGCGCCGGACTCCTCGGCGGGGCCCTCACGCAGTCCGCCGTGATCGGTGTCGCACAGGACGCCATCGGCAACCTGCCGGGCCTGTCGTCCGCACAGGTCAAGAGCGAGGAGAACCTCGTCGCCGTCGGCTACGCGGTCTGCTATCCGCTCGGCACGATCCTGTGCGCGATGCTGCTCGCGAACGTCCTGCCGAAGCTGTACCGCCGGGACCTCGCGGCCGAATCCGCCGCCCTGGCCAAGGAGTTGGACGCGCCGGCGAACGACCCGGACCTCCACGAGGGCTACTACGAAGTCGTGCTGCGTGCCTTCACCATCCAGCGCCCCGACATCGTCGGCCGCACCATCGAGGACTTCGAGCAGCAGCAACAGCAGCTCGGCCACCGCATCTACCTGACGCGGGTGCGCCGCGACGGGCAGATCCTCGACCACGACCAGCAGACGGTGCTGCGCGAGGGCGACGTCGTCGCACTGAGCGCGCTGCGCGGCTCCCTCGTCGACTACGACGCCCGTACGCACATCGGTGCCGAGACCGACGACGTCGAACTGCTCGGCTACCAGACCGAGACGCTGCACGTCGTCGCCTCGGAGAAGGCCCAACTGGGCAAGTCCGTCGCCGAGTTGAGGCGCGAGCCGTTCATGGTCGGCGTCTACATCGACAAGATCTACCGTGCGGGCGCCGACTTCCCCTACCGCCTGTCCACGCAGATCGAGCGCGGCGACACCCTCATCCTGACCGGGCCGAAGCGGCTGGTGGACCCGGCGGGCAGGGCGATCGGCAAGCCGGTCCCCACCTCGTTCGCGACCGACATGATCTGGGTCGGCCTCGGCATCTTCCTCGGCGGCTGCATCGGCATCCCGGCGCTCACCGCGGGCGGCGTCCCGATCTCGCTGTCCACCTCCGGCGGCGCGCTCATCATGGGCCTGGTCTTCGGCTGGATCCGCGGCAAGTACCCGACGTTCGGCAACGTGCCGCCCGGCGCCCAGTGGTTCATGGACACGCTCGGCCTGTGCCTGTTCGTCGCGGTCGTCGGCCTCAACGCGGGCCCGAGCTTCACCTCCGGCCTGTCCACGGCCGGCTGGGGCCTGCTGGTCTTCGGCGCGGTGGCCACGCTGATCCCGCTGCTCGTCGGATTCCTGGTCGGCCACTACATCCAGAAGATCCGCTTCCCGATCCTGATGGGCGTCCTCGCGGGCGGCCAGACCACGACGGCGGCGATCGGCGCGATCAACGAGCAGTCCAAGTCCCAGGTCCCGACGCTCGGTTACACGATCCCGTACGCGATCAGCAACGTACTGCTGACCATCTGGGGCGCCGTGATCGTCCTGCTCCACCACTGACTCCGCCCGGCCCACAAGGACGTAAGGAAAGACCATGCCCAAGTCGACGCTGACCCGCGAACAGATCCAGAGCTACGCGCAGTTGTCCCCCTTCGAGCTGAAGAACATCTTCATCGACCTCGCCAAGCAGGCCCAGGCCGACCAGCCGGGCCAGAAGGGCAAGTCGAGCGTCCAGATGCTCAACGCGGGCCGCGGCAACCCGAACTGGACGGCGACCGGGCCGCGCGAGGCGTTCTACGCGCTCGGCTACTTCTCCCTCGAGGAGTCGCGCCGGGTGTGGACGGGCGACAACCTCGGCGGCATGCCCGAGCTGCAGGGCTCGTACGAGCGCTTCGACGCGTTCGTGCGCCGCCACCCCGACCTGCCCGGCATCGAGCTGCTCGCCCAGTGCGTCCAGCACGGCATCCAGCGCTTCGGGTTCGACAAGGACGCGTTCGTCCACGAGCTGACCGACAGCTCGATCGGCGACAACTACCCGGTCCCCGACCGCATTCTGACGCACGTTCAGGAGATCGTCCGCGGTTACATCGCGGACGAGATGTTCGACAAGAAGCCCCCGGCGGGCGACTTCTCGTACTTCGCGACCGAGGGCGGCACGGCCGCCATGTGCTACATCTTCGACTCCCTCATGAAGAACGGGCTGCTGAAGAAGGGCGACAAGATCGCCCTCATGGTGCCCGTCTTCACGCCGTACATCGAGATCCCCGAGCTCGACACGTACGAGTTCGACGTCACGTACGTCGAGGCCAACATGTTCGCCGAGGCGGGCGTGCGGGAGTGGCGCTACCCGGAGGAGGAGGTCGCCAAGCTGGAGGACCCGGAGATCAAGCTGGTCTGCCTGGTCAACCCCTCCAACCCGCCGTCCCTGGCGCTCTCCCAGCGCGTGGCGGACCAGATCAAGTCCATCGTCGCGACGAAGAACCCGAACCTCCTCATCGTCACGGACGACGTGTACGGCACGTTCGTGGAGGGCTTCCGCTCGATCGCCGCCGACCTCCCCCGCAACACGCTCCTCGTCTACTCGTACTCGAAGCACTACGGCTGCACGGGCTGGCGGCTCGGCGTCATCGGCCTGCACGACGACAACGTGATCGACGAGCGGCTCGCGAACCTGCCCGCCGACGCGAAGGCGAAGCTGAACAAGCGCTACGAGACGCTCACGCTGGAGCCGGAGAAGATCAAGTTCATCGACCGCCTGGTCGCCGACTCCCGGCAGGTGGCCCTCAACCACACCGCGGGCCTGTCCCTGCCGCAGCAGGTCATGCTCTCCCTCTTCTCGCTCTTCGACATGCTGGAGGAGGGCCAGGCGTACAAGCACCGCATCCGCTCCATCGTCCAGCAGCGCCTCCAACTCCTCCTGGAGGGCGCCCAGATGAAGATCTCCGACGACGCCCACCGGGCCGGCTACTACATCGAGCTGGACCTGATGGCGCAGGCGCAGCTGGAACACGGCGAGGAGTTCGCGGCGTACCTCCAGAAGACGTACGAGCCCATCGACCCCCTGTTCCGCCTGGCCCAGCAGACGGGCGTCGTCCTGCTCAACGGCGGCGGCTTCGAGGGCCCGGAGTGGTCGGTCCGCGTCTCCCTCGCGAACCTCGACGACCTGGACTACTTGAAGATCGGGCATCACCTGCGGGAGATCTTCAACGATTACGCGGAGGAGTGGCGGGCGGCGTCGGCGTAGCGGTGCCGCACGGCATGAAGGAGCCAGGACGGACTTCGGTGCGCCCTGGCTCCTTCATGTCCGCTCAGTCGAGGCAGAACTCAAGGAACCGCCTTGGATCTCGTTGACCTCAAGCGCACTTGAGTTTCTAGGTTTCAGATGTCCGCGTCTGAACGAGGGTGGGGAGCGAGTCGTATGCGCGTGGTGAGAGTGGCCCGTTTCGGTGGGCCCGAGGAACTGGTCCCAGGACAGGCGCCGGAGCCGACGGCCGGGCCGGGGCAGGTCGTGGTCGAGGTCGCCGTGGCGGGCATGACATTCGTGGAGACGCAGATCCGGCGGGGTACCGACCAGTGGCACGAGCCGCCCCAACTCCCCTACATTCCAGGCCAGTTGGTGGCCGGGACAGTGAAGGAGGCCGGCGCCGGGGCGGATTCTTCCTGGCTGGGCCGCCGCGTACTGGCGGGGACGGGTGAGACCGGCGGCTTCGCCGAGCAGGCGGTGGCCGCGGTCGGCGACCTGACGCCCGTACCGGACCGGCTCGGCCTGCCGGAGGCGACGGCCCTGTTCAGCGACGGTAGTACGGCGTTGGGCCTGATGGAGAACGCCGAGGTCAAGGCGGGCGAGTGGGTACTCGTCGAGGCCGCGGCGGGCGGCGTGGGCAGCCTGCTGGTGCAACTGGCCCGAGCGGCGGGCGCGCGGGTCGTGGGCGCGGTGGGCAGCGGGCGGAAGCTGGACGTGGTAACGGAGTTGGGCGCGGACGCCGCCGTCGACTACTCCCTTCCCGACTGGACCGAGCGGGTCCGCGATGTGACGGGGGGCGCGGGCCCCAACGTGGTGTTCGACGGTGTCGGCGGCCGGATCGGGCGGGCCGCGTTCGAGGCGACGGCGCGCGGCGGCCGCTTCTCGGTGCACGGCGCGGCGAGCGGCGAGGCCACCTCCGTGGAGCCTGCGCGGGCGGCAGACCGGGACGTACGGGTGCTTGGCATCGAGCAGCTCTTCAACTTCCCGGCACATCAAGCGCGTTGGGCCGAGCAGATGATGGCGCACGCGGCGGTCGGGCTTGTCCGCCCGCTCATCGGGCAGACCTTCCCGCTGGAGCGCGCGGCCGACGCTCACCGGGCCATCGAGGACCGCACCGCCGTGGGCAAGTCACTGCTGGTGCTGTGACAGTTCGAACCAGGTCCCCTTGCCCGCACCCGGGCCGTGCGTACACACGCCCCAGGCGCGGGCTTCGTACGAGATCAGGTGGATGCCGCGGCCGTTCTCGGCGTCGTTCTCGTTGCCGTACGGGGTCGCGCCGCGGCACTCCGGGAGGCCGGGGGCCTCGTCCCGCACGAGCACGCTCAGGCACCCTGCGCCGCGCCATCCGGCGGTGACGGTGACCGGGGCCGTGCAGTGTTTCGCGGCGCAGGCGTTGATGGCGTTCGTCACGGCCTCCGACGTCAACAGGGTTGCGGTGTCGATGAGTTCGGGATGACCAGCCGCCTGGAGGAAGGCGCGGACGGCGTCCCTGGCGGTGCGGACCCAGATGGGGTGGGGCGGGAACGTGAGGGTGACATCGTCCGTCTCCATGGGCCCTCCTGGGGCTGTTCGGTTGCGCATGACGATAGGGAAATGTTTTCCCTTACTGCAACAGTTCACCGATACCCTCACTCGTGTAGGTGACGCGCCAACTCTCCAGTGACACGGGGATGTTGAGAGCGACAGACTGCGCGACAGGAGGTCGGGATGGCACCCAGGATCAATCCGAGTGAGCGGCAGCGCAGGCTCGGCGCCGAACTGCGCAAGCTGCGCCTGCGGGCGGGGCTCTCCGGTGAGCGGGCGGCTCAGTTCCTGGACGCGGACCGCGCCCGCATCAGCAACATCGAGGCGGGTCGCATCGACGTGTCACGCAACCGCCTGTACAAGGTTCTCCAGGAGTACGACTGCCCGCCCGGCCCCTACTTCGACGGCCTCATGGCGATGGCCCAGGGGAACGGCAAGGGATGGTGGGACCAGTTCGCCGACTGCATCGGGCCAACCGCCCGCGATCTGGCCGAACTCGAATCGGGTTCCACCGCGCTGCGGACGCACGAACCCCTGGTCATCCCGGGAATGCTCCAGACGCGGGAGTACGCGCACGCGGTGCTCACGACCACTGAGGCGGACCCTCAACGCACCGACCGATACGCCGAGTTCCGGATCGCACGTCAGCAAGTCCTGAGCGGCGACACACCCACGTCGTACCGCGCCGTCATCCACGAGGCCGCTCTCCACACCCTGGTGGGCGGCCCCGCCGTCATGCGACGGCAGTTGCGCCGGCTGATCGAGGTCGCACGCCTCCCCCACGTGACGATCCAGGTCTTCCCGTTCGAGGCCGGGGTCTACTCGGCGCACAGCCGCTCGTTCGTCATCTTCGGCGGCGGGGATCAGGAACTGGACACCGTCTTTCTGGAGCATCCGGCGAACTCCCTGTTCCTGCACGATGGCGAGCACCTCGACGAGTACGCCAAGATGTTCGAGCGGCTCTCGGAGCTGGCACTGGCTCCGGTGGACCCCGAGTCAACTCCCGAGTCGCACGAAGGCCGAGACTCCCTCAGCCTGATCCAGCACGTGATGTACGCGCTCTGAAGGGAACCCCGATGGCCCGGCTCGCATGGCAGAAGTCCTCGTACAGCACGGGCGGCGAAGGCGAATGCGTAGAGCTGGCCACCGACCCGGCCGACCCCGCGCGAACCGTCCATCTGCGTGAGAGCGACGACCCCGGCCGCGTGGCCACGACCAGCCCGCGCGCGCTCGCGGCGCTGTTGAACTCCCTCAAGGACAAGGCATGCTGACCTGACCGCCTAGTCCCACCAGAACGACCACTCTCACGCCCGACGAGCTCGTCCGCGTACTCCGGGAACGGCTTCGGCAACCACCTTCACCGCCCCCGTCAGCCGACATCCGCACGGCCGACGTGCTCAATGTGCAAGGCGTGGGCAACCTCATCGATCCGGTACAGGATGCGCCACGGCCCGCTCCTGAGGCGCCGGTGCTCCGTGCCCCAGGCGCGCGATCCCTCAGGGCGGGCGTTCCCCGCGAGCTGATCCGTGGCCTGGAGCAGGGCGTCAACGCCCGCCGGGTCCTCTTTGAGATAGCCGGTCGCCGCATTGAGCGCCACCGGTTCCCACGTCACCCGCCAGGTCACTCGCTCCTCCCCGCCGCGTCAAGGAGAGCGCGGCGGGCTTCGTCATGCGGTATCGGAGCGGCCGAGAGGCCGAGTGCCCGGTCGCGCTCCAGGCGGGCGATCGCGAGCGCGTCCTCAAGGTCTTCGAGCTCGGCAGGGGAGATCAGTACGGCCGCGGGAACACCTCGGTCCGTCAGCGTGATGTGCTCATGCTGTGCCGCACGGCGGGCGAGGTCTCCGAGTTTGCCGCGCGCCTCAGCGATGGGATACGTAGCAGACATGCATCTACTGTACAGCTAGATACACATCACCGCACCCGGTGGGAGCAGGCCCCCCCTTCGCCCCGCGCCTCCCGGCCTCAGGCCGCCTTCACCAGCCCCCCGTCGACCCGGTAGTCCGCCCCCGTCACGCTCCCCGCCACCGGCGACACCAGGAAGGCCACGACCGCCGCGACCTCCTCCGGTTCCGTCAGGCGGTTCGTCGTCATGCCCATCAACTGCGGTGCCTGGTCCAGGAGTTCGGCGTGGGTGAGGCCGTGGAGCTCCGCCAGTTGCGCGCCGAAGCTGCCCGGGGCCTCCCACAGGTCGGTGCGGACCGGGCCCGGGGAGACCGTGTTGACGCGGACGCCGCGCGGGCCGAACTCCTCGGCGAGCGCCTTGCCGAGGGCGGTCAGGGCGGCCTTCGCGACGTTGTAGTCGACCGGCCCGGCCGCGGGCAGCCGGGCGCCGATCGAGGAGATGTTCACGATCGAACCCTGGCGCTCGATGAGCGTGGGCAGGGCGGCCCGGGTCACGCGCTGGGTGGCGTAGAAGTTGACGTCGAAGGTGCGGCGCCAGCTGTCGTCGTCGACGTCGAGGAAGCTGCCGACCTGGACCGCGTCGCCGCCACCGATGTTGTTGACGAGGATGTCGAACTCGCCTGACTCCTCGATAAGTTGACGGACGCCCTCCGCCGTCGACAGGTCCACGGGCACCGGTCGCGCGCCCGTCTCCTTCAGCTCCGGCGTGATCGTTCGGGCCGCGCCGATGACGCGTACGCCCTCCGCGATCAGGGTGCGGGTGACGGCCAGCCCGATGCCACGGCTCGCGCCGGTGACCAGGGCCGTCTTGCCCGTGAGGTTCAGGTCCATGACGTGCCACTCCATTGATAACCGTAGGTACAAAACAAAGTCAGAGAAAAACCCCGGGCCCGGCAGGGCAGGGCAGGGCAGCCCGGGCTCACAGCGTGTCGAGCAGTCCGTCCACCACGCGCTCCACCTGCGCCCGCCCGTCCGCCGTCTTGGCCAGGACGCGCATCCCGATCACCGTGGCGAGCAGGAGCGAGGCGAGGGCGCGTACGTCGCGAGCCGGGTCGATCTCGCCCGCGCGCTGCGCCTCCTGGAGCGCCGCGACGAACGCCGCTTCCGTGCGGGCGAACATCCGCCGCACCGCCTCCGCGGCCTCCGGGTCCGAACTCGCCAGCTCCGTCGCCGTGTTGACCGCCATGCAGCCCCGCCGGTCCGGGTCGGTGAAGTCGAGCTCCAGCAAGAGGTGCAGGGCGTCGCGGATGCGGGCCTTGACCGGGCCCCCGGCGTCGAGGAGGTCCGTGAGCCGCACCGCCTGCGTGTCCGCGTACCGGCCCAACGCCCGCTCGAACAAGGCCCGTTTGCCGCCGAAGGCGTTGTAGAGACTGCCCTTGCCCAGGCCCAGTTCGTCGACGAGATCCTGCGGGGTCGTGGCCGCGTAGCCCTTGCGCCAGAAGACGTCCATGGCGCTCTCCAGCACCTGGGCCTCGTCGAACTTCCTCGGTCTCGCCATGCCGGCGAGCGTAATTCGTAATGGACCTTCAGGTCAATAACCTTCGGTGAAGAGAGCCCCGGCCGGGTGGGGGGTCGTACCGGCCGGGGCTCGCTCCCCCGTTACTCAGTGGTCAGTCGAACCAGTTGAACCAGTTGAACCAGTTGAACCAGTTGAACTAGTTGAAGGCTGCGAACGCCTTCTGGAACGCGTTCGCACCCTGCTCGATCGAACTGCACGTCGGCTGCGCCGAGTTGGACGCGCCGCCCTCGCACTGCTTGTCGCGCGTCGCCGACCACATCGACAGGCCGCCCAGGCCCTTAGACTTGGCGAAGGAGACCAGCTGCGTGGCGTCGTCGACCTTGAAGACCTCGGACGAGACGTCGTTGACGCCGATCATCGGGGTGATCGCGACGGCCTTCCAGGCGGCCGCGTCCGAGAGGCCGAGGGCCGTCTTGATCTGGGCCTGCGTCGCGGTCGCGGCCTGCTCGGCGTACGTGCCCATGTCGCCGCTGTACGAGGCGCCGTAGTCCATCGCCATGATGTTGACGAGGTCGGTGGAGACGCCGTTCTCCTTGGCGTTCTTGAGGAAGTTCACGCCGTCCGAGGTCAGGCCCTCGGGCATCACCGGGAGCGTGAAGGAGACGTTCAGGCCCGGGTTGTTCTTCTGGAGCGTGGCGATCGCCGTGGCGCGCTTGGTGTTCGCCGCCGTGTCCGGCAGCGCGCCGCCCTCGACGTCGAAGTCGACCTTGGTGAGCTTGAACTGGTCGATGACCTTCTGGTACGCCGCCGCCAGGTCGGAGGCGGAGGAGCAGGCCTGGGCGAGCTCGGTGCCGGAGGCGCCGCCGAAGGAGACCCGGACGTCGCCGCCCGCGGCCCTCAAGTCGCCGATCTGGGCGGCCACTTCATCGCTGCCGAGGTCGGTGACGCCGCCCCACTTCGGGGTGCAGTCGCCGCCGGAGGTGATGAAGGCGAGGTTGTACTCCTTGACGCCGGTGGCCTTGGAGGAGGCGACCAGGTCGAACTTCGGGTACAGGGACGTGTCGACGTACGGGGCGAAGCCGGCGGACGCGGTGGAACCGGAGCCCGTACCGGAGGACGAGGACTGCGAAGGACTGGCCGTCGCCGTCTCGGTGGGCTGCGCCGTCGCCGAAGCGGAAGCGGACGCCGAGGCCGTCGGGGACGGGGTCGTCGACTCGGTCGGGCGCCCGCTCGGCTCGGGGGTCGCGCCGTCGTCGACGGAGCACTTGGCGTCGTTGATGAGGCAGCCGGTGGGGTCGGCGTCGCCGGAGACGACGAAGCCGACGGTGACGGACTTGCCCGCGGCGATGCCCGCCGAGTCCCAGGAGGCCGGCTTCACGGTGACGTGCGAGCCGGAGACGGACGACTCGGCGTTCCAGAGCGAGCCGAGTTTCGTACCCGACGGCAGGTCGAACTCGAGCGTCCAGTCGGACTGGGCCTTGTCCGTGTCGTTCTTGATGACGTACTGGCCGGTGTAGCCGCCGGACCAGCTGCTGGTCTTCGTGTACGCGGCGCCGACCGAGGCCGCCGACGCGCTCGACGCGAACAGGAAGGCGCCACCGCCCACGACGGCCGCGGCGACGATGCCGCCTATCGCCTTGTTCCTGCCGCTGACCCTGCGCCGGTGCGTGCTGCTCATCGCGTGCCTGCCTTAGCTGTACGAGGTGTACGAGGTGTACGAGGTGTACGAGGTGTACGAGGTGTACGAGGTGTACGAGGTGTACGCGGTGTGCGTACGTGGGGGTGTTGGGGGTGCGGCAGCACGCTAGCGATCAGGAATCCGGCAGACCGGACAACTGGGAAGGGGCTTACGGATCTTAGGGTTGGCTTAAGGAAGGGATCGGGAGCGATTAAAGGTAGAGACCAATCCTTTACGTTCCCGTCCGCGATGTCCGCGTCCACGGCGCCCCGCGACAGGCCCGCGCCCGTCGAGCTGCACCCAGATCCGCACCTCGGTGCCGCCCAGCACGGACGAGCCGATGCGCACGTCGCCGCCGGTCGACTCGGCGAGGCGGCGCACGATGTCCAGGCCGAGCCCGGTCGAGCCGTCGCTGCCGGAGCCGCGGCCGCGCGCCATGGCGGCCTCGGGGTCGAGGATGCCGGGCCCCGCGTCGGAGACGAGGACGATGACCGCGTCCTCGCCGCTGTGCACGTCGACCGCGAAGGCCGTGCCCTCGGGCGTGTGGCGGAAGACGTTGCCGAGCAGCGCGTCGAGGGCGGCCACCAACTCGCCGCGCGCCACCGGGATCCGCACCGGCCGGTCGATCCCGGCGACCCGCACCTTGCGGCCCTCGTCCTCGGCGAGCGCGGACCAGAAGTCCATGCGCTCGCGGATCACCTCGGCGGCGTCGCACCCGGCGCCTGGCCCGGCCGCGGCGGTCTGCGGCTTGGCGTCACGCGCCGTACGGATGATGGTGTCGACCTCGCGCTCCAGCTGCTCGACGGCGACGCGGGTCTGTTCGGCGGCGGGCCCGTCACCGAGCGAGGCCGCGTTGAGCCGGAGCACGGTGAGCGGGGTGCGCAGCCGGTGGGACAGGTCGGCGGCCAACTCCCGCTCATTGGCGAGCAGTTGTACGACCTGGTCGGCCATGGAGTTGAACGCGACGGCGGCGAGCCGCAGTTCGGTGGGCCCGTCCTCGGGCACCCGGGCGCCCAGCTTGCCCTCGCCCAGGTCGTGCGCGGCCCCGACGAGCCGCTGCGCGGGCTGCACCATCCGCACCCCGAGCCGGTCGGCCACCGCGACCGAGCCGATGACGAGCGCGATGCCGACGCCCGCGAGCACCACCCACGCGGTGGTCACGCCGTTGCTGACCTCGGCCTCGGGGACGTACACCTCGACGACGGCGATCTTCCCGCTGCCGACGGCGATCGGCTGCAGCCACACAGAGCCGCCCGCCACGTCGACGGCCCTGGCCTGCCGGATCCGGTCCAACTCGCCCCCGTCGACGAGCAGTTCACCGAGCCGGATCTCGGGAGCGTCCCCGGCAGCGGGGACGTACACGGATATCCGGTCCTCGCCGCCGGTCCCCGCGGAGGCGAGGGCGCGGGCGAGCTGGTCGCGGTCGGTGGTGATGGAGAGGGTGGTGCCCATGGCGGCGGCGGTCCGCTCGGCGTTGGAGAACGCCCGGTCCCGCGCCATCTCCTTGATGACGAGGCCGAGCGGGACGGCGAACGCCACGACCACCATGGTCGTCACGGCCAGGCAGACCTTGACGAGGGCCCACCTCACGGAGCCGCCTCCAGGCGCGGCGGCTCCAGCTTCACGCCGACGCCGCGCAGGGTGTGCAGATAGCGGGGGCGCGCGGCCGTTTCGCCCAACTTCCGCCGCAGCCACGACAGATGTACGTCGATGGTCTGGTCGTCCCCGTACGACTGCTGCCAGACCTCCGCGAGGAGCTCCTTGCGCGGGACGACGACGCCGGGGCGTCCGGCGAGGAAGGCCAGCAGGTCGAACTCGCGGCGGGTCAGGTCGAGCCGCGTCCCGTCCAGCTCGGCCTGGCGGCGCAGCGGGTCGATGGACAGACCGCCGACCCTGAGGACCCGCGAGGGCGGCTCGGCGGTGGCGCTCCCCCGCGAGCGGCGCAGCACGGCGGCCATCCGGGCGGCCAGGTGCTCGGGCGAGAACGGCTTGGTGAGGTAGTCGTCGGCGCCGTCGTTGAGGAGGCGCACGATCTCGGCCTCGTCGTCGCGGGCCGTGGCGATGATCACGGGTACGTCGGTGATGCCGCGCAGCATCTTCAGCGCCTCGGCCCCGTCCAGATCGGGCAGACCGAGATCGAGGATCACCACGTCGAACCGGAAATGGGCGACCTCGCGCAGCGCCTCCAGGGCCGTGCCGACGCTGCGTACCGTGTGGGCGGCGTCGGTCAGGTGCCGGATGAGGGCTGAGCGTACGAACTGGTCGTCCTCGACCACGAGCACACTTGCCATGGGCGGCACCGTACGCCATCCGGGCGAGCCCGGTCCTCCCCCCGGGTGACCTCGGGGTCCCCGGGACAGCGGCGGCGCGCGTGGTGCAGTATGGCCCGCGATGCCCTCGACACCACCTCCGCCACCGCAGGCCCCGGACGCCGCACAGACGCCGGACGTCCCGCGGGCCCCGGACGTCCCGCGGGCTCCGCGGCCGGTGCGCCGTGGGCTGGTGCACTCGGTGGCCTGGCTGCTCGCGACCGGGGCCGCGGTGACCCTGTCCTGGTGGGGCGTGCACACGGTGATGGCCGGTACGGCGTACGACCCGCCGCAGGCGCTGCCGGTGGCCGCCTCCGACAGCGCCTCGGGTTCCTCCCCCGACGGTTCCTCCCCCGACGGTGCCTCGCCGCTGGCCTCCTCGACGCACCGCCCCGAGCCCTCGCCGTCCACGACGCCCTCCACTTCCGCGCACACCTCGAAGCCGTCGGGTTCGGGATCGGGCCGGACGCCGTCGCAGACCCCGGGGCCGGCGAAGCCCTCCCCCGGCCCCGCGTCCTCCGGGACCGTGAAGAGCTACGCGACGACCGGCGGCCGCGCCGTCTTCGACCTCGGGGAGACCTCGGCGAGCCTGGTCACGGCGACGCCTGCGTCCGGCTGGGCGATGCAGGTGTGGAAGCAACCGACGTGGATCCGCGTGGAGTTCACGTCCGGCGACAAGAAGGTGTCGGTGTTCTGCACCTGGCACGACCACAAGCCGACGGTCGAGATCGCCACGTACTGAGGGGCCCTAGTACTGAGGGGCTCCTACCGAAACACCGAGGGCGGCGGCGCCGGTGACGCCTTCGCGGCGGCGTCCGCGACCGGCGCGGCCCCGCCCGCGAAGTCGAGCAGCGCCCGGCCGTGCTCGACGCGCCCCGGGTGCGGGTCCCCCGCGGCCCGCCGGGTCAGCTCGGCCACCGGCAGGGGCAGCGCCGAGCCCACCAGGACCGCGTTGCCGAACCGCTTGCCGCGCAGCACGGTCGGGTCGGCCACGAGGGCGAGCTCGGGGAAGACGGCCGCGGCCGTGGCGATCTGCCCCCGCAGATGGGCCAGCGGCGGGCCGTCGGCGAGATTGGCGACGTACGTCCCGGCGGGCCGCAGCACGCGCCGCACCTCGGTCAGGAACTCGGTGCTGGTGAGGTGGGCCGGGGTGCGGGCCCCGCTGAACACGTCGGCGACGAGCACGTCGGCCCAGCCGTCGGGCAGCTTGGCGAGCGCCTCGCGGGCATCGGCGGTCCGTACGCGGATACGGGCACCGGGGTCCAACGGCAGTGCCGTACGCACGAGTTGGACCAGGGGCCCGTCGCGCTCCACGACCTGCTGCGTGGACCGGGGCCGGGTCGCGGCGACGTAGCGGGCGAGGGTGAAGGCGCCGCCGCCGAGGTGCACGGCCTGGATCGGCCGCCCCGGGTCCGCGGCCAGGTCGAGGACGTGGCCGATGCGGCGCTGGTACTCGAAGGTGAGGTGGGCGGGGTCGGCGAGGTCGACGTGCGACTGCGGTGCGCCGTCCAGGAGCAGGGTCCAGCCCGCGGGCCTGTCCCGGTCGGGTATCAGCTCGGCGAGACCGCCGTCGACACTCTGCACGACGGACTCCCTGCCGCCGCTGCCCCGCCCCTGCCGCTCTCGTGACCTTGCCATTCGCCCATTATCCGTGGGCGGATGGAAAGAGGCGCCCCGAAGGGGCTCAGGCAGGGCGGTAGTGGGCGACGGGCGGGCGGCTCAGCGGCAGTTGTCGGCGGCCTCGATCAGGCGGGCGGCCTCGTCGAGAGCGGCGCGCAGCACGGCCGGGTCGGTGACCAGGTCGGCGGCCGCGGAGCCCGCCGGGTCCGGTGGCACCAGCCAGCCGGAGCCCTCGACGGGCGGGGCGAGCGAGAGACCCCGGCCCTGGGTGTGCGTACAGGCGCTGCCGGGGACGTCCCACGCGTCGGCGGTGCCCGGCGGGACGAGGAAGCCGAGGGTGTCGCCGCCACCGTCGTGCAGCACCGGGCCGACCGTCTCCGCGCTGCTGCCCCTGCGCAGGATGTCGACGGCCTCCAGGCCCTGGCGGGAGGGCACCGTCACCAGATCGCAGGCGCCCGGCGGCTGCGCGCTGCGCTCCTCCGTCGGGCGGTGCTGTGCCGTCGATGTCATGGGCGTCGTCGATGTCATGGGCGTCATGGGCTGTGCCGCGTCCAACACGTCGGCCCCTCCTCGCTCGTGGGGTTTCGCCGCATGGTTCAACGCATACGGGCGTCAACGGCTACGGCGGCACGCCGCCGCAAAGGATGGCACTTCATGGCAGATCGCGGGTGAGATATCCGGTTTGTAGCCAAACACTGCGTGTCGCCGCTGTCACAGCCGGTACCTTCGAGCCTCGCCGGAACCCGTCAAGAGCCCCAACTCCCTTGGCGTCCGGCACGGTTCGCACGGGAGGACCCGCTCATGACGTCGTCTCCGCCGTCTCCGCCGTCTCCGTATGTCCCGGACACCACGGCGCCGCCGTCCCCACGGCCGAACCTCGCCTTCCGGCAGCTGCGCGGACAACGCTCGCCAGGCGAGTTCGCGGCCGCGGTGCGGCGCGCGGCACGCGAGATCGGCGAACGGGTCAGCTGCGACGCCCGCTACATCGGACGGGTCGAGGCCGGCGAGATCCGCTGCCCCAACTACGCCTACGAGCGGGTGTTCCTCCACATGTTCCCGGGCCGCAGCCTGGCGGACCTGGGGTTCGCACCCCGCGCGGCGGTCCGCGGCCGGGGGGCGCGCCCCTCCGCACCCCCCGCTGTTCACGAGTACGAGTACGAGTCCACGCACCACGAGGAGAGCGACGTGCGGCGTCGCGCATTCATGACCGGCATGACCGGCTCGACGGCCACCGTGGCCGTCGCCACACTCGCCCCCTTCGGCATCCCCGCGCTGCCCGAGGGGCTCGACCGGCACCCCGCGCGGGCCGGCGTCGGCGCCGTCGAGGAGGCGATCCGGCGGATCCGGCTGCTCGACGACCGGCACGGCGCCGACGGCCTGTACCGACGGGCCGCGGCCCCGCTGCGGACCGCCTTCGAACTGCTCGACGCGGGCACCGCGCAGCACGAGGTCGCCGAGCGGCTGCAGGCCGGGGCGGGTGAACTGGCCATCTCCGTCGGCTGGTTGGCCCATGACTCGGGCCGCTTCGACGATGCGCGCTCGCACTACGCGGAGGCGCTCGCCACGTCGCGGATGGCGGGTGACGAGGCGCTGGAGGCGCACGCGTTCTGCAACACGGCGTTTCTCGCGCGCGATGCGGGACGGCCCCGCGAGGCCGTCCGGGCGGCGCAGGCCGCGACCCGGGTGGCGACGCCGCTCGGCTCGCCGCGGCTCCTGTCGCTGCTCGCCCTCCGGGAGGCCGGGGGCTGGGCCGGGCTCGGCGACCGTCGGGCCTGCGAGCGGTCCCTTGCGCGGGCGCAGGCGTTGTTCGCGCGCGGGGTGTCGGAGGCCGACCCCGAGTGGATGTCGTTCTACGGCGAGGCCGAGCTGGAGGGGCTCGAGGCGCAGTGCTGGTCCGCGCTCGGCGACTGGACCCGGGCCGTGCGGCACGCCCGCCGGGCCGCCGCGCTCCAGGACCCCCACTTCACGCGCAACATCGCCCTGTACACGGCCGAACTCGCGGACGACCTGGCCCGGGCGGGACACCCGGACGAATCCGCTGCCGCGGGGTCGCATGCGCTGAGCCTGCTCCGGGATGTCCGCTCGTCCCGGATCGAGTCGATGCTGGCCACGACCGCCCGGGTCCTGTTGCCGCACCGGCGGGCGGCGGGGGTGGCGGCTTTTCTTGAGGCGCACTCGGCGTCACGTCGATAGACCGCCGAGGCGCCGTAGGGCTTCGCGTGACGTCGCGGCTGACGGCCGGTGGGGCTTCTCGCGCCCCGCGGCGGAGCCGCATATCGACACAGCCCCGCGCCCCTGAAGGCTTGCGGCTGCGCCGCTTGCCTTCATCGGGGAAATGCGGCGCGAAGCGCCTGCATTTCAGGGGCGCGGGGAACTGCGCGACCAGCCACGACGGCGCCGCAGCCGCGAACGCACGCCCAACCCTCAACGGCGCGAAGGCGGATCCGCTCAGCCCACCGCGAGGTGCCCCGTCTCGTTCCAGGACTCCACCGCCGGCTCCCCATAAGCCCAGCTCAGCACCGACAGCGACGTCGGGTTCAGCCGGATCCGGGACGCGAAGTCCAGGGGCAGGCCGAGCCAGCGCGCGCCGATCGAGCGCAGGATGTGGCCGTGGGCGAAGACCAGTACGTCACGGTCGGCCGAGCGGGCCCAGGAGACGACCTCGTCGGCGCGGGCCGTCACCTCGGCGAGCGTCTCGCCGTCGGGGACGCCGTCGCGCCAGATGAACCAGCCGGGGCGCAGCTCCTGGATCTGGGCCGGGGTCAGTCCCTCGTACGCGCCGTAGTCCCACTCCATGAGCGCGTCCCATGCGGTGGCCCGCTCACCGAACCCGGCCAGCTCGCAGGTCTCGCTCGCCCGCACCAGCGGCGACGTGCGCACCTCGACCCCGGCGAGGCCGTCGAACGGGGCCCGGTGCAGACGCTCGCCGAGCAGCTTCGCGCCGCGGCGGCCCTCTTCGAGGAGGGGGATGTCGGTCCTGCCGGTGTGCCGTCCGGACAGGGACCATTCCGTCTGTCCGTGCCGGGCCAACAGGATGCGCGGTGCCATGCGGGGACCTTTCACGGCTGGGGGGCGTGGGTGACGCGGGTGACGTGTGCCGTCCATCATCCCGCAATCCGAATGTGGTCCGCCCGTCGGGCAACCCGGTGAAGGACGTCGGCGTCTTGGAGGATCGGGGGCCACCCGCACGGGCTGCACCTACGCCGTAAGGTGGATCCGTGGCCGGAGGCCGCCCGACGAGGAAGAGGGGGAGCGGCCCGAATGTCGCAGCAGACCGACGACGCACGACGCGCGGAGGCGATACCGCGCACCCGGCTCCGCTGGTGGACCGAACTGCCACTGATCATCCTCGTGTACGGCGCGTACTCGGCGGGCCGGCTGCTCGCCAGGGGAGACGTGGCGCAGGCCGTCGACCACGGCCTGTCGATACTCCGGGCCGAGAAGGCAGTCCACCTCAACCTCGAGCACCCGCTGAACCGTCTCTTCACCCGCGAGCCCTGGCTCGGCGTCCCCGCCGACTTCTGGTACGCCTCGCTGCACTACGTGGTCACGCCGGCCGTCCTGATCTGGCTCTTCCGGCGTCGCGCCCACCTCTACCGCGCGGCCCGCACCTGGCTGATGACCTCCACGATGATCGGTCTGATCGGCTTCACGCTGCTCCCGACCTGTCCGCCCCGGCTGCTGTCGGCGGGCCACGGCTTCGTCGACACGATGGCCCAGTACAGCTCGTACGGCTGGTGGGGCGGCGCGGCCAGCGCGCCCAAGGGCATGGGCGGCATGACCAACCAGTACGCGGCGATGCCCAGCCTGCACGTCGGATGGGCGCTGTGGTGCGGGATCATGCTGTGGCGCAACGGCCGCAGCCCGTGGGTGAAGGCGGCGGGCGTCGCCTACCCGCTGATCACCACGCTCGTCGTGATGGGCACGGCGAACCACTACTTCTTCGACGCGCTGGCCGGGGTCGCCGTCATGGGCGTCGGCTTCCTGCTCACGAAGCCGGTGATGCGGGTCGCGGCCCGGATCAGGAACCGGGTGAACGCGGCGTTCGCGGGCGGCGCGGTCGGTTCGACGGGCGGTTCGACGGGCGGTTCGACGGTGGTCCCTTCCGCCACTCCGTCCTCGATTGTCAGTGGAGGGTGCCAGACTTCCCCGGGTGAGCGAATTCCCGGACAGCGCAAGGCCTCAGCCCCCTCGCCCTCCCGCGACTCGGGCGACGGGGCTGCGACACCAGCTCGCTGAGCTGCGCGGCCCCGCCCATCAGCCGCGCCCCCTCGACGCCCGCGCCCTGGCCGCCCTCGCGGCGAACCCGGGGTGCAGCAGGCGTGCGCTGCTCGACGGCGCCGGGGTGGACAAGGCCCGCCTGGCGGACGCGCTGGGCTCGCCGTCCGCGTTCGGCCAGTCCCAGTTCGCGCTGACGCGGGGCAATGTGTTCGAGGCGCGGGTGAAGGCGGACGGCGGCGCCGGGCTGCTGGCCCTGGTGCACGCGCGCGTGGACGCCGCCGGCCCCGAGCCGGCCCCTTCGCTCGTCCGCGCTCCGGACCTGGCCGCGATCGGCCCCGAGGGCCGCACCGCGCGCACGGCGCTCGCCCTGCGCGAGGCGCTCGACTCCCCCGGCACCTGGACGTTCCTCGACCATCCGATGCTCGCCCTGGACGTGGCGGGCAGCCCCGCGTTCCTGGAGCCGGACGCGGTGGTGGTGCACCCGGACGGGAGCTGGACGGTCGTGGAGATCAAGTCCTTCCCGATGATCGACGGCGCGGCGGACGCGGCGAAGGTGGGCGCGGCCGCGCGGCAGGCTGCGGTGTACGTGCTGGCGCTCGAGCAGGTCGCGGCCCGCCTCGAGGGCGTCGTGGTCAGGGACCGGGTGGTCCTGGTCTGCCCGAAGGACTTCTCGAACCTGCCGGCCGCGTCCGCGGTGGACGTGCGCAAGCAGCTGTCGGTGACCCGGCGCCAGTTGCGGCGCCTGACCCGGATCGAGGACATCGCGGCCGCGCTGCCGCCCGGCACGGTCTTCGACCCCGACCTGCCCGCGGCCGAGCTGACGGCGGCGGTCGAGTCGGTGCCCGCGACGTACGCACCGGAGTGCCTGGCCGCCTGCGAGCTGGCGTTCCACTGCCGGGACCGCTCGCGCGCGGCGGGCGCGGTGACGGCGCTCGGCCGTCCGCTCCGCGCCGAGCTGGGCGGTCTGACCACGGTGGACGCGGTGCTGGCCGCGGCGCACGGCGAGGCGGGCGACCCCGCGGATCCGACGGTGGCGGCGCTGCGGCGCGCTGCCGCGCTGCGGGCCGAGGCGCTGGCGGGAGCCGCCCTGTGAGCCTGATCAACCACCTGGCCCGCCTGGAGGCCACCAGCACCGGGCGCGCCCAGCGCATCGCGACGGTCCGGCACCGGCACCTGTCCCAGCGCCCGCTGGTCCTCGTCCCGCTGACGACCGCGGGCGAGACGGGCGCCCCGCTCGGCGCCCTCGTCGGCACGGAGCGCACGGCCCCGCGCCTGCTGGTCGTGCCCCAGCCGCGCGACCGCGACCTGCGCTTCGCGTTCCTGACGCAGCTCGCGGACATCGTCCTGCCGTACGTCGACACGTACGCGGCCGAGGTCGAGGCCGCCGAGCGCAGTGAGACCGACCCGGAGACCGGCAAGAAGGTCAAGGTCGAGGTCGAACTGTGCGCGGACGCCCCGCAGTTGATCGTGCCGAGCCGCGCGGGCGTCGAGTTCGTCCGCCTCCTCGGGCGCTCGATGCGCTTTCGCCGTACGGCGGAGCAGGACCCCGAGACGCCGTACCCGGCGCCGCCGCACGTCCCGCTGCTCGGCCGCTGGCTGACGCATTTCGGGGAGCGGGCGCGCGTCCCCGGCTCCGCTCTGCTCCTCGCCATGACGGACCTGCTCGGCCGGCACTGGGCGACGGGTCAATCCAGCCTGGAGGACCAGCACTTGGGCGCGCTGCTCGCCTGGATCGCCGCCCCGGAGGGCACGTCGGGCGCCGAGGCCGCGCTCCGCGCCGAGCTGGGCCGGGACGCGGCGGGCCAGTTGCTGTGCCCGCCGGCGGGCCCGGCCACGGACCCGGCGTTCGACAACAAGCTGCTGGCGCCCGCGATCGAGCGGTACGACAGGGCCCGTACGAAACTCGCGGCGGCCGAGGACGCGGTCGTCGCCGACGGCCGCCTGGCCGAACTGACCGCCGCCGAGCGGGAGATCCACGCCCTGGTCGAGTCCCGCACCCGGCCCACGTGGGACGCGGTGTGGCGCGGCCTCGACCTGCTGTGCACGCTGCCCGAGGGCCCGCGGGCCGCCGAGCGCTGGACGCGGGACCGCTGGTCGTTCACCGGGCACCGCGACCGGGTGGCGGCGGGCGAGCCGCCGCAGCCGCGCCGCGACGACGCGGTGACCGCGGCCAACAAGCTGGCGACGCGCGAGCGCGAACAGGCCCGCCTGGACGCGCAGGAGGCGCTCGACGACCCGCTGGTGATGGCGGGCAGACGGCTCGCGGGAGAGGCCTTCGCGGGCGAGGTGACCGAGGTCGTGGCGGCGTACAACGAGAAGAAGCGGCCACGCCCGCTGATCACCGTGCGCACGGAGGACAGGCCGCACCTCGCCGAGCGCGTGAAGGTGTTCCGCTCCCTCGAAGGCAAGCCGCAGAGCGCCGAGTTCGTGGCCTACGAGGGTGCGGATCTGGTGGTGCTGCGGATCCTGGACAAGATGGGCCGCGGCAAGGAGGCGGAGGAGGGCTCGGTGCCGGTGAAGGGCGACCGGGTCTGCTGGACGCTGTTCGAGCACGAGCAGCGCGGCGGCGCCCAGCTGCCCGACCCGGAGGAGACGCCGTGGACGCACGGCGGGCCGCCGGGCTCGGACGCGGAGACCCCCGACGCCGTGACCGCGGAGGACATCCTGTGACCACGACCGATCCGGGCACGCTCGCTCCGAGTGCCTTCGATCCGAGTGCCTTCGATCCGGGTGCCGAGGCCGCGCGCGCCACTGCCGCGATCCTCCACGACACGCTGCACGGCGGCGCCCGCGGTGTGGTCGTCGACTCCCCGCCGGGCGCCGGAAAGTCCACGCTCGTGGTGCGGGCCGCGCTCGAACTCGCGGACGCGGGGCGGCCGTTGATGATCGTGGCGCAGACGAACGCCCAGGTGGACGACCTCGTCGTACGACTCCACGAGAAGAACCCCGAGCTGGCCGTGGGCCGGCTGCACAGCAGCGACCCGGACGCGTACGACAAGGCGCTCGACGACCTGCCGGGCGTGCGCACCTCGACGAAGGCGGGCGACCTCGCCCCGCTGCCGGTCGTCGTGTCGACCGCGGCGAAGTGGGCGCACGTCAAGGGCGTCGACCCCTGGCGGCACGCCATCGTGGACGAGGCCTACCAGATGCGGTCCGACGCGCTGCTCGCCGTGGCGGGCCTGTTCGAGCGGGCGCTGTTCGTGGGCGACCCGGGCCAGCTCGACCCGTTCTCGACGGTCGGCGCGGAGCAGTGGGCCGGCCTGTCGTACGACCCGTCGGCCTCGGCGGTGTCGACGCTGCTGGCCCACAACCCCGAGCTGCCGCAGCACGAACTCCCGGTGTCCTGGCGGCTTCCGGCGTCGGCGGCGCCGCTGGTGTCGGGGGCGTTCTACCCGTTCACGCCGTTCCGCAGCGGCACGTCCGAGGGCGACCGGCGGCTGAACTTCCGTACGGTGTCGGATGGTTCGGGCCCCGACCGGGTCATCGACGAGGCGGCGGGGGCGGGTTGGGGCCTGCTCGAACTGCCCGCGGCGCACACGCCGCGCACGGACCCGGAGGCGGTGCGGGCCGTGGCGCGCGTGGTCCGTCGCCTCCTCGACCGGGAGGGTGAGACCGTCTCCGAGCGGGACCCGGAGGCGGTGCCGCTCACCGCCGACCGGATCTGCGTCGGCACCGCGCACCGCGACCAGGCGGCGGCGGTCCGCGCCGCCCTCGCCGAGCTCGGCGTCCAGGACGTCACGGTGGACACGGCGAACCGGCTGCAGGGCCGGGAGTTCGACGTGACCGTCGTCCTGCACCCCCTGTCGGGCCGCCCCGACGCCACGGCGTTCCACCTGGAGACGGGCCGCCTGTGCGTACTGACCTCCCGGCACCGGCACGCCTGCATCGTGGTGTGCCGCGCGGGCGTCTCCGACCTGCTGGACGAGCACCCCTCGACGGAGCCGGTGCAGCTCGGGGTGAGCGTGAAGTTCCCCGACGGCTGGGAGGCGAACCACTCGGTACTGGAGCGACTGTCGGCACACCGGGTGGCCTGGACCCCGTAGCGCTTGACCCCGCAGGCCCCGGCAGGCCCGGGCCGAGGCCCCCTTGCCCTGCGTCGGACAATAGAAGGTGGCCCGCGCACCACAGCACCCAGGAGGAACCCATGGCGGAGCCCGAGCGGCCCCGTAACCAGCAGCCACGGCTGCGGCCCGCCCCGCTGATCTTCGAACCCGCGGAGGCCTCCGCCGACCCGGAGCACTTCTTCGACCTGGAGTCCATCGAGGACCCCCGCGAACTGCTCGCCCGCGCCACCGAACTCACCCACGCGTTCCGCGCCGCGACCGACCGGTCGATCGAGTTCCAGGCGATCGCGGCCGCGCAGCTCGCCGATCCGCGCCGCTTCGACCGGCTGACAACGGCGGACATCGCGGAGCGCGCCGAGTGGACCGAGGACTACGCGAAGAAGATGGTCGAATTCGGTCGCGACCTGCTGCGCAACACCACCGAGCAGGCCCCGTGACGGCCGCCTGACGGCCGCCCGACCGCCGCCCGACCACTCGGTCAAGATCGTTTGGCATATGCCAGAGGGGCAAGATACTCCACCCCGCCCTCTCCTGTCCCGATTTCCGGCAACCCTTTGGAGCTGACCCCTCACGCCCTGTAGATCTAGATGGCATGAGCAGCGCACACCCCCCACTTGCCACCACCCCCGGCACGCTCCACGACCGCTTCGACGTCGCGGGAGTCACCCCCGAGGGCGCCGCCTGGCTCGCCTCCGCAGGAACGTATCCGCGCTCCACCCTCGCCCACTGGGAGTCCCGCCCCACCGCCCCCGTGGTACTCCCCTGCGGCTCCGTCTTCGACGTGGTGAACGTCCCCGCGATCTTCGGCCGGCGCATGCTCGACCGCCTCTGGGACGAGGGCCCCGGCTCGGGCCCCGTCGCCGCCCACCGCGGCCGCATGCTCCTGTTCTGTGCACCGGGCACCGCCCAGCGCCTGCCCTCGCTCCTGGAATGGGAGGAATGGGCCCCCGCCGTTCCGCCCCTGCTCTGCCACGGCAGCGGCGACGCGGTCACCGTGCCGGCCCCCACGACCGGCTGCGCCCCGCGCCCCGACCAGCACCTGGAATCCCGCTGGGTAGTGGCCCCGGACACCCGCCGCCCCTGGCTTCCCGGCCCGGAGGTACTGCTGTGGGCATGCGTCCGAGCGGCCCGCGCAAGCGCCCAGGCCCACGTGCGCATATCGATTTTTCCTCCCGCCGATCAGGATGCTAAGGTCTACGACGTCAGCAGGCGCCGCTAGCTCAGTTGGTTAGAGCAGCTGACTCTTAATCAGCGGGTCCGGGGTTCGAGTCCCTGGCGGCGCACAGACAAGCAAGGCCCTCCGTGAAAGCGGGGGGCCTTTGCCGTTGCATCCCGCCGTCACAGGACGCCGAAAAACGGCTGGGGGTCCGGGGGTCGCCCCCCGGGAGATACAGCATCAGCGGGTCCGGGGTTCGAGTCCCTGGCGGCGCACGTTGTCGGTGGCGGGATGTGTTCGCGGAAAGCGCGAACCGTCCCGCCACCGTTGTTTTTGCGCGGCTTCGCCGCGCGTTGCGGGGGCTCCGCCACCCACACCCCCCACGTGACCCGAGGCCCCTCGAACCGGCTCAGCCCGTCGTCACCTTCACCGTCCACGTGCCCGATGCCGTGCGGTCCTCCACCTCGATCCGCACGTTCTCCCCGGGCACGGAGAAGCTCTCGCCGACCCCGACCGGGGCGTCCGCCAGTGGGGGGTACACCGAGTCGCCGTAGCAGGCCTCGGTGTCCGGGTGGGCGTCGAGGACCTGGATGGGGCCGCCGCCGGAGGAGGAGTCGCTGCGGACCCGGTAGGCGAGGACGCCCTGGGTGCAGGTGGCTCCGTCGTTGCCGCCCGCGCCGCGTGCCTCCAGGGCGATGGCGCTGGCGGGGCCGGTGCGCACGACCGCGAGCTTGGTGCCGTCGCCGGTGCCGAACGCGGCGTCCGTGCCGCGCGGCCCCGTGCTCAGGGGCTCCAGGGTCAGCCGCGTCGCACCCGTCCGCGTCACGCACGCCACCTGCCGCGGGTCCAGCCAGCCGAGCTTCCACTTGTGCCAGGCGAAGAAGTCGGGAGCGAGCCCGAACTGGCTGCCCATGACGTCCCAGTCGCCGACGTACGTGTCCCAGTCGCCCTTGCCGTCGGACGGCCGGTGGTAGAGGTCCGGGAGGTCGAAGACGTGGCCCGTCTCGTGGGCCAGGACGTTGCGGTCCGGCGGGTGCTGCTCGAAGACCGTGACGATGCGCCGCACGTCCGTGCCGTCGGCCCGCATCGGCTGGTCGAAGTTCACGACCTTCGTCGCGTCCGAGTCGACACCCGGGGCGTCCGGGTCGGCGACGAAGTAGACGATGTCGTACTTGCGGAAATCGGTGTGCGGATCCGCGGCGCGCAGGGCGTCACGGAGGTACTCGCTGCGGTGGGCCGCGTCCCAGTCGCGCTGTATCTCGTACGACGTCGAGTCCTTCGGCATCTCGAGCCACTCGCGCTGCGGGTGCGGAACCAGCCGGAACTTGCCGTACGAGGCCCGGTCGAAGAAGCGGCTGGTGACCGGGAAGTAGTCGGCCGTCAGTTCCTCGGGCGTGGTCAGCGGGGGCGAGTCAGGGAAGGAGAGGAAGACCATCACCGCGTTCAGGGTCTTCCTGGGCTGCGGGTAGGACGCGTTCCAGGTGTCCACGCCTTCGGAGTGGTGGGCCGCGGTCCGTTCCAGGGCGCAGGGGCCCGCGTACGGGGCGGCGGCTGCCGGGCCCGCGACCAGGCCCGTGGCGGCCAGGGCGGTGAGAGCGGTCAGCGCCGCCGCGGTGGCACGCAGGCGGGGCTTGTCCACTCCCCCGAGTGGCTGCGGACGCGGCAAGTCGACCTCCGGGAGGGGAATGTGAGACACCCCACCCAGAGTGTGGGTGTTTGTTGGTTTTCGCCCTGTTTATCTGGCCCGGATGAGTGAGGGGGTGACGCCGCGAGTGGTCACGGACTGTCACAGATGATCGGGGTGCGGCAGAAGCTCGACCGAGGGCGAGCAGAAACGATCTGGCGAGGCGGAGTCCAACCGTCCGGAACGGCATACCACCGTCGTCAAGGCTGGAAGGGCCGTCCGACCTGCCTCTATGATCGGCACACTTTCCTGCCGGGACCCGGCTGCACCAGACCACGCAACCAGACGTTTCTTCTTCGCACTGCGGGAGCGAGCGGTGAGCGCACAGCCCGAAGGGCCCACAACCGCGACCGAGGCCTCCCCACCCGGCCCGCGCCCCGCGATCCTCACGGAGAGTGGCCAGGCGCAGGGGTTCGGGGCACAGGCCGGGGCAGCGTTCCTGGCCGCACCCTCGCCGATGCTGCTGGTCGACCGCGGCGGCCTGGTCGTCGGCGCCAACGCGGCCGCGCTCGCGCTGCTGTGCGGCGAGGGCGCACAGCCCCTCGTCGGGCAGGTCGCCGCCGAGCTGCTCGACCTCTCCTCCGACCCGCGCACCTGGGACGCGTACCGCGAGGTGCTGCGCGGGCGGCAGGCGCGGCTCGGCCGCACGCGGCGCCTCAAGCACGCGGTCGGGCACTCCGTGTGGGTGCGGATCACGGTGTCGCCCGTGCCGGGTGCCGACGTCGTGCTCGTCTCGCTCAACGACATCAGCGCCCACCGCGAACTGCAGGCCAGGCTGCGGCACTTGCAGATGCACGACCCGGTGACCCGGCTGCCCAATCGCGCCCTGTTCTTCGAGCGGGTCACCGCGGCCCTGGAAGCCGGTGCGTACGAGGGGACGGGCGCGACCGGGCGGATCGGCCTGTGCTATCTCGACCTGGACGGGTTCAAAGCGGTCAACGACACCCTGGGCCACCACATCGGGGACCGGCTGCTCGCCGCCGTCGCCGAGCGGCTCACGCACTGCGCGGACCTGGCCCGGCACCCCACCGGGGCGCCGCTGGTGGCGCGGCTCGGCGGCGACGAGTTCGCGCTGCTCGTCGAGGACTCCACCGGGACCGAGCAGGTGGCGGATCTCGCGGCGGCGGTGCTCAAGGCGGTGCAGGAGCCGTTCGACCTGTCCGGGCAGCGGCTGTCGGTCTCCGCGTCGATCGGGGTCGTCGAGCGGCAGGTGACCGGGACGACGACCACCGGTCTGATGCAGGCCGCCGACACCACGCTGTACTGGGCGAAGGCAGACGGCAAGGCGCGCTGGACCCTGTTCGACCCCGAGCGCAACGCGCACCGGATGACCCGGCAGGCCCTGTCGTCCGGGCTACGGCCCGCCGTCGAGCGGGGCGAGTTCGTCCTCGAGTACCAGCCGCTCGTACGGATGGACGACGCGGGCCTGTGCGGCGTCGAGGCGCTGGTGCGCTGGCGGCACCCGCAGCTCGGCCTGCTGACGCCGAATCGGTTCATCGGACTGGCCGAAGAGGACGGCTCCATCGTGCAGTTGGGGCGCTGGGTGCTGCGGACCGCCTGCCGGCAGGCGCGGGCGTGGCAGCTGGCGCACCCCGGGGCGGCGCCGGTGTTCGTCAGCGTCAACGTGGCCGTGCGACAGGTGTGGGACTCGGATCTCGTCGCCGATGTCGCACAGATCCTGGAGGAGACCCGACTCGCCCCCGACCTCTTGCAGTTGGAGCTGACCGAGTCCGCCGTGATGGGGTCGGCCGGGCGGCCGTTGCAGGCGCTTCAGGCGCTCAGCGACATGGGGGTGCGGATCGCCATCGACGACTTCGGTACGGGGTACTCGAACCTGGCGTATCTGAGCCGACTGCCCGTGTCCGTACTGAAGTTGGACGGTTCGTTCGTGCGCGGGTTCCAGGACGGTGGGGCCACCCCCGCGGATCCCGCTGACGCGGTGATCGTGGAGGCGCTGGTCCGGCTCGCCCACCGGCTGGGGCTGACCGTGACCGCGGAGTGTGTGGAGACGGCGGAGCAGGCGGAGCGGTTGCGGGCGATCGGGTGCGACACCGGGCAGGGGTGGTTGTACTCGCGGCCGGTGGGGGCCGAGCGCATCGGACGGCTGATGGCCGGTGGGTAGACAGCGGACTGCGTCCGCTCGATCGTCCTTCGGACTCGCCCTCAAACGCCGGGCAGGCTGGACCTGCACGCCGCCACGAAGTCCCGTACCGCATCGGACGGTTGAGGCGCCCACGCCACCGCGACCTCGCTCTCGCTCACGCCGCGCACCGGGCGGTAGACCACGTCGGGGCGCTGGTAGAAGCGGGCCGTCGCCTCGGGGGTGAGGGAGATGCCGTGGCCGTGGGCGATGGCGGTAAGCCACTCGTCGGGGTTGTGGGCCGTGGCGCCGATGGTGACGGGGTGTCCCGCGCGCTCGTCGAGGGCGAGCCAGTAGTCGCGCCAGCGGCCGGTCCCGGCGGGGGCCGCGACGTACGGCTCGTCGAGGAGGTCGGTGAAGTCGACGACGTCGCGGTCGGCGAGGCGGTGGTGCAACGGCAGGCCCACCCAGCGGGGTTCGGTGATCAGGACCTCCAGGTGGAAGGCGTCCTGCCCGGGGACCGGGAGGCGGATGAACGCCGCGTCGGCGGCGCCGCTCGCCAGGCCCGCCGTCGGGTCGTCCCACGCGGTCTGTGTCAGTTCGACCTTCCAGCCGGGGCGACGGCGCGCGAACTCGGCGACGATCCGCTGGGTCAGTTCGTTCGCGGCGCTCGCCACGAAGCCGACGCGCAGCACGCGGGCCGCGCGGCTCGCCGCGCCCCGGGTCTCGCGCAGCGCCGCGTCCCACGCGTCGACCACGGCGGGCGTGCGCTCGGCGAGGGCCCGGCCCGCGTCGGTCAGCGCCATGCCCGCGCGGGAGCGGGTGAAGAGGTCGACCCCGAGCAGGTTCTCGAGCTGCTTGATCTGCTTGGTCAGTGCGGGCTGGGAGATGTAGAGGCGCTCGGCGGCGCGCGTGAGGTGGCCCTCCTCGGCCACGGCCGTGAAGTAGCGCAGGAGCCGGGTGTCGATGTCCATGCCGACAGGCTAGGTCCATGCATGCCGTGCGGTTATGGATGTGTGTATTGGACCGCCCCGGGATCACGGCGGGAAGCTCTCCGCATGAGGAAAGACTTACCGAACGGTCCCGATCCCGGCTCCGGTTCCGGCTCCGGCTCCGGCTCCGGTCCCGGGATCGTCGACCGTTTCTACTCCGCCTACGCGACCGGCAACCTGCACGCGCTGCGCACCGAGATCCTCTCCCCCGACGCCGTCTGGCACGTCGCCGGTGACCACCCGCTGGCCGGTACCCGGCACGGCGCCGACCAGATCGCCGCGTACTTCGAGCGGCTCGGCGAGGCCGAGTTCCGCAACGACGTCCTCTTCCGCCACCACGCCGACCCGTACGTGACCGAGGTGCACCACTGCCGGTCCGCCGACGGGACGCTCGACACCCTGTGGGTGCTCTTCTTCCGTGTCGAGGCCCTCGGGGACGGCGGCGCCGAGCGGATCACCGAGATCCGCAAGCAGCCGGCCGACCAGGCACAGGCAGACGTCTTCTTCACCCGTCACTTCAGCTGATTCGAGGACATCCCGTGAGTTCTTCCCTGGACACCCGTGTACCTGTCGGCAGCCAACTTGCCCCTAAAACAGATGAATTGAAGGAATCAGAGGGGTTCGGGCTGCGGGCCTGGCTGATTCTCGTCACGCTCGCCGGGGCCACGTTCATGACCGGTCTCGACTACTCGATCGTGATGGTGGCGCTGCCGGAGATCGGGCGTGATCTCGGTTTCGGTTCGGCCAGTGGGCTGCAGTGGGTCGCGACCGCGTGCTTGTTGCCGACGGCCGGGCTGCTGCCGCTGTTCGGCCGGCTCTCCGATCTGCTGGGCAGGCGGCGCCTGTTCGTCACCGGTACGTTCCTGTTCACCGCGCTGTCGCTGGTCGCGGCCGCTGCCGTCTCGCCCGGCATGCTGATCGCCGCGCGGGCCGGTCAGGGCGTCGCCGCGGCGATGATCGCGCCGACCGCGATCGCGCTGATGACGGCGGCCTTTCCCGAAGGGCCGCAGCGCACAAGGGCGTTGGCCGTGAACGGCGCGCTGCTCTCGCTCGGGTTCGTCGTGGGCACGATCGGCGGCGGGGTCATCACCAGCGGCCTGAACTGGCGTTGGACGATGGCGCTGCTCGTGGCGCTGGGTTCGGTCGTGCTGACCGGGGCGCTGACCGTGCTGCCGAAGCAGGGTGACGTACGGCGGGCGAGCAGGCTCGACGTGCCGGGTGCCGCCTTGTCGGGGGCCGGGCTCTTCGCCCTGGTGTACGCCATCTCCACCGGTGCGCAGGCCGGTTGGGGCAGCCTGCCGACCGTGGGTTCGCTGCTGGTGGCCGTGGTCGCGCTCGCCGGGTTCTTCCTCGTCGAGGCCCGCCACCCGGCGCCGCTGGTTCCGCTGGGCCTGCTGAAGCGGCGTACGGTCAAGTGGTCGTTCCTGGTCGGGATGGTCACGTACGGGATGGGCGGCGGGGCCACGCTGATCCTGACCCTGTACATGCAGGACGTGCTCGGCTGGTCGCCGCTGGAGACCGGGTTCGGGTTCCTGGGCGAGGGCGGGGCCGCGTTCGTGGCGGGCTTCCTCGCCTCGCGGATCATCGCGCGGCGCGGCACGGCGGGTGCGCTGGCCGTCGGGCTCGCGGTGCAGGCGGCCGGGACCGGCGCGATGTTCCTGCTGCCGGGCCACGCCAACCTCGTTCTGCTGCTCGTGACTTCGGGCGCCATGGGATTCGGGCACGTGCTGAGCGTGGTGGCGTTCGTGGCCACGATCACGTCGGGGCTGAGCGCCGAGGAGCAGGGAGTGGGCGGGTCGCTCGCGCAGATGCCGCTGTACGTCGGGGCGATCGGGACGGCCGTGCTCGCCGCGATCGCGTCCTCGACCGGCGGGTCCGCGCTGGGCGGGATGCACCACGCGTTCCTCGCGGCCGGGCTGATCGCGGCGGCCGGGGTGCCGGTGGCGGCGCTCCTGCTGCGCCGCCGGTGAGGCTGTCGTCGTACGTACGTGAAGGCGCCGCCCCTCGATCCCGAGGGGCGGCGCCTTCACGTACGTAATCAGGTCCGCGGGTACGCGCGTCAGGCCTGCGGCAACCCGTAGGCGTCGGCGATGAGTTCGTAGCTGCGCAGCCGGACCTCGCCGCTGTGGGCGTTGGCCGTGAGCATCAACTCGTCGGCGCCCGTGCGCTTTTGGAGGTCGTCGAGTCCCGAGCGGACCTCGTCGGCGGTGCCGTGGATGACGTTCGAGTTCCAGGAGCGGATGAAGTCCCGCTCCATCTCGCTGAACTGGTGCGCCTCCGCCTCCTCCGGCGTCGGGACCAGGCCGGGGCGGCCGGTGCGCAGGCGCACCATGTTGAGGGCGGCGGCCATCACCTGGCGGCGGGCCTCGGTGCCGTCGTCGTCGGTGGCGAGGGCGGAGACGCCGATGAGGGCGTAGGGGGCGGAGAGGACGTCCGAGGGCTGGAAGGACTCGCGGTACAGGTCGAGCGCCGGGATCGTGTTCTGCGCCGAGAAGTGGTGGGCGAACGCGAACGGGAGGCCGAGGACCCCGGCCAGGCGGGCGCTGAAGCCGGACGAGCCGAGCAGCCAGATCGGCGGGCGGTGCGGGTCCTGGACGCCGCCGGGGGCCCCAGACGCGGACTGGACCGGGCCGGGGACGGCGTGGATCCGGGCGTACGGGTGGCCGTCGGGGAAGTCGTCGTCGAGGAAGCGGGTCAGTTCGGCGAGCTGCTGCGGGAATTCATCGACGCCACTGCCGCCTTCGTTGAGGTGGTCCGTGCGGCGCAGGGCCGCGGCCGTGGCGCCGTCGGTGCCGGGGGCGCGGCCGAGCCCGAGGTCGATGCGGCCCGGGGCCATCGCCTCGAGCGTGCCGAACTGCTCCGCGATGACGAGCGGGGCGTGGTTGGGGAGCATGACGCCGCCGGAGCCCAGGCGGATGCGGTCCGTGTGGGCGGCCAGGTGGGCCAGGATCACGGCGGGGCTGCTGGAGGCGACGCCGGGCATCGAGTGGTGTTCGGCGACCCAGTAGCGGTGGAAGCCGCGGCGCTCGGCCATGCGGGCGATGTCGACGCTGGTGCGCAGGGCCTGGGTGGCGGTGCGGCCCGCTCCCACGGTGACCAGGTCCAGGACGGACAGGGGGGTCGGTGCGGTGCCGTGGGCGGAGCCCTTGATGTCGTCGCGGCTCTCGTCTTGGGTGGCCGGCACGGTTCCTCCTGGGGGCGGGGTTTGCTTACCCGGGGGTAACGGAGGCTGGCTCCGGTTTATTCCCCCGTTCATTCCCCAGCCCCCCGGGGCGGCTACGCCTGGACCAAGGGTTCCTTCGTGAACAGGGTGCCCAGGGCCGGGGCGTTCAGTTTGCGGTTCACCAGGCGCAGGGCCTCCCAGACCGTGACCTGGTTCGCCGTGAGGACCGGCTTGCCCAGTTCGCGTTCCAGGTCACGGACGTACGCCGCCGTGTGCAGGGCCGTGTCCGGGAGGAGGATCGCCTCCGCCTCCGGGTGGTCGCCCGCCCGGGCCATCGCCAGGACCTCGTCCCAGCCCCAGGTGCCGACCTCCGCGGCCGTGATGATCCCGCTGCCGCGGACCGAGAGGACCTCGGCGCCGGACGCCTTCAGGAACGTGGCGAAGTGGGCGGCTACGTCCTCGGGGTACGTCGCCGCGACGGCGGCCCGGCTCACGCCGAGTTCGCGCAGTGCGTGCGCGAAGGCGAAGGACGTGCTGGAGGCGGGCAGGCCGGCGGCGCGGGCCAGGGCCCTGACCTGGTCGTGGGCGCCGTCCCAGCCGAAGACGAAGCTGGCCGAGGTGCAGGCCCAGACCACCGCCTCCGCGCCGGACAGGCGCAGTTCCTCGACGCCGGCCGCGAGGCGCTCGGGGGAGCCCATCTCCAGGAGCGCGTCCACGCGGTGCGCGTCCTCGCCGATGTCGGTGTGCACGACGGGCAGCCGTACGTCGCTGTCGAGCAGCATCTCGATGCGCGGGTAGTCGTCCTCGGCGGAGTGTCCCGGGTAGAGAAATCCCAGCGCGGTCATGTCTATGCCCACCCTTCCTGGCCCTCCGGAAGTTCCGGAAGGCCCTGTCCGGGCCACTGGCGCCGCGCCTCCGGATCGAGCAGCGCCTGGTAGGGGCCCACGGCTCGCGTACCCAGTCGGCGCAGGGCTGCCCACATCGTGACCTGGTTGGCCGAGATCACCGGCATCCGCAGTTCGGCCTCGAGCTGCGGGATGACGTCGTACGTGGGCAGGTTCGTGCAGCTGATGAACAGGGCGTCGGCCGCCCCGCCTGCCGCGTCGCGCGCCATCGCCGCGACGTCCCGGTACGGCACCTTCCAGATGTGCCGGGTCAGGCCGAGGTACGCGCATCCGGTGACGGTGATGCCCGCCTCGGCGAGGTAGTCCTCCAGGGACTCGGTCACCGAGCGGGTGTAGGGCGTGACGAGGGCGACGCGGCGGGCGCCGAGTTCGTCCAGGGCCTCGAGGAGCGCGCCGGACGTGGTCAGGGAAGGAAGCTCGCCGGCCCTGCGCATCGCCTCGCACATCGCGCGTTCGCCCGCGACACCGCCGACGAAACTGCCCGACGTACAGGCGTACGCGAGGACTTCCGGCTCGGCGGCGCCGAGTGCCCGTACCGCCTCGCCCAGCGTCTCGTGCTCGCTGACGAGGCGCGCCAGGTCGAGGCTGACCTCGACCGGGACGAACGGGGTGCGGGTGAGGTGGAGGGAGATCTCGTCGGGCACCCAGCGCCACAGCTCGCGGTCGAGGGCGAAATCGAAGGGTGCGACGACACCGACGCCGCGCTGCGGCTGCGGTCCCCCCAGGAAAGAGACGTCCATAGAGCCTGCCCAAGTACGGCGGAGTGGAGGGGCGTGGAGCGGAATGGAACGGAAGGGAACGAAGGGAATTGGCGAGACGGGGAACGTGCTTGCGGAGTACCCCTGTTGACGAAGGTAGGTTCAGGTGCCAGCGTGGTCAATCCGCGCATGTCAGAGCATGTCACCCGAAGGTTTCCAGACGAGCGGAGCCATGTTGCGAAGTGATGTCCCGGCCGTGCCGACCGTTCCCGCCGTTCCGGCTGTGCCGACCGTTCTGGTCCTGGGCGCCGCTCCCCCGGCTCCGGCGCCCCGGCTCGGCTCTCTCACCGGGCGGGCCCGGGTGCTGCACGCGGCGGACGCCGACGCGTTGCGGGCCCAACTGCCCGAGGCGGACGTGCTGTTGGTGTGGGACTTCCTGTCGGACGCCGTACGCGAGGCATGGCCGAAGGCCGCTCCCGCGGCGCGGCCGCGCTGGGTGCACACGGCGAGCGCGGGCGTGGACCGGCTGATGTTCCCCGAACTCGTCGACTCCGACGCGGTGTTGACCAATGCGCGAGGCGTCTTCGACCGGCCCATCGCCGAGTATGTGGCGGCGCTCGTCCTCGCGATGGGCAAGGACCTGCCGCGCACGCTCGCCCTGCAGGGGGCCCGCGAGTGGCGCCACCGCGAGTCGCAGCGGATCACGGGGACGCGGGCCTGCATCATCGGCTCGGGCCCCATCGGGCACGCGATCGCCAAGCAGCTCAAGGCACTGGGGATCATCACGGCGCTGGTCGGGCGCAAGGCGCGGGCCGGGATCCACGGGAGCGCCGAGCTCGACCGGCTGCTCGCGCGCGCCGACTGGGCGGTGTGCGCGGCGCCGCTGACCGAGGACACGCGCGGCATGTTCGACGCGCGCCGGTTCGGCGTGATGCAGCCCTCCGCGCGCTTCATCAACGTAGGGCGAGGGCAGCTGGTCGTGGAGGACGACCTGGTGGCGGCGTTGGAGAAGCGGTGGATCGCGGGGGCCGCGCTCGACGTCTTCGAGCACGAGCCGCTGCCCGCCGACAGCCCGCTGTGGACGGCGCCCGGCCTGATCGTCTCGCCGCACATGAGCGGGGACACGGTGGGCTGGCGGGACGAACTGGGCCGCCAGTTCGTCGAGTTGTACGAGCGCTGGGAGAACGGGCAGGCGCTGGTGAATGTAGTCGACAAGAAACGTGGGTATGTGCCGGGCAACTGAACGCCGTTGATCACTCTGATCGCCACCGATCACTCTGATCGCCACTGACCGTCGTAGCTGGGGTGTGGAGGGCTGATGCCGACCGAGCTCACCGGACTGACCGCGCAGGAACTTCTGGACGGCTATCGCAAGGGCGAGTTCAGCCCGGTCGACGCGGTGCGGGCGGTGTTCGCCAGGATCGAGGAGACCGAGCCCGCGCTGAACGCGTTCGTGCGGCTCGACGCGGCGGGAGCGCTCGCCGCGGCCGAGGCGAGTACGGAGCGATGGCGGCGCGGTGAGCCGCAGGGTCTGGTCGACGGGGTGCCGGTGACGGTGAAGGACATCCTGCTGCAGCGCGGGATGCCGAATCTGCGGGGCTCCAAGACCGTTCGGGAGGACGGGAGTTGGGCCGAGGACGCGCCCTCCGTCGCGCGGCTGCGGGAGCACGGCGCGGTGTTCGTCGGGCGGACCACGACGCCCGAGTTCGGCTGGAAGGGCGTCACCGACTCGCCGCTGTCGGGTGTGACGCGCAATCCGTACGACCCTTCACGCACGGCCGGCGGTTCAAGTGGCGGGAGCGCTGCGGCAGTTGCGGTGGGCGCGGGGCCGCTGTCGCTCGGCACGGACGGGGGCGGGTCGGTGCGCATACCGGCCGCGTTCTGCGGGGTCTTCGGGCTGAAGCCGACGTACGGGCGGGTCCCGCTGTATCCGGCGTCGGCGTTCGGCACCCTGGCGCACGTCGGGCCGCTGACGCGGACGGCGGCCGACGCGGCGCTGATGATGGACGTGGTCTCCGGGCCCGACCCCCGGGACTGGTCGGGCCTCGGGCCGGTGTCCGGCAGCTTCCGGGACGGGCTGCGCGACGGGGTGCGCGGACTGCGCGTGGCGTTCTCGCCGTCGCTGGGCGGGCAGGTCGCGGTGCGGCCCGGGGTGGCGGCGGCCGTGCGGGACGCGGTGTCCCGGCTCGCCGGGCTCGGGGCGTACGTCGAGGAGGTCGACCCGGACTTCAGCGATCCGGTCGAGGCGTTCCACGTGCTGTGGTTCAGCGGAGCGGCCCGGGTCACGCAGCAACTGTCGGCGGTGCAGCGGGAGTTGCTCGACCCGGGGCTGCGGGAGATCTGCGCGCAGGGCGCCCGGTACAGCGCGCTCGACTATCTGGCCGCGGTCGACGCCCGGATGGAGCTCGGGCGGCGGATGGGCCTGTTCCACGCGACGTACGACCTGCTGGTGACGCCCTCGCTGCCGATCACGGCGTTCGAGGCGGGGGTGGAGGTGCCGCGGGGTTCGGGGCTCAGGCGCTGGACGGGCTGGACCCCCTTCACCTACCCCTTCAACCTCACGCAGCAGCCCGCGGCGTCGGTCCCCGTGGGGCTCGACGCGGACGGGCTGCCGGTGGGGTTGCAGGTGGTGGGGGCCCGGCACCGGGACGATCTGGTGCTGCGGGCCGCGCACGCCCTGTACGAGGCCGGGGTCGCGGGGATCGCACCGCCTGCCGTGGCTTAGCCCTCTGCCCCCCCAGGGCTCAGGCCCTGCTGAACCCCAAGGTCTCCCCGACCGCCCCCGACCGCCACAGGTCCTGGCAGGCATCGGCCATCTCCTCCAGGCCCTCCACCACCTGCCCCCACACGATCCCGGGCACCCATCCCACGTCCCCGTTGATCAAAAGGTTGTTGCGCTCGTAGAAGAGGGCCAGGTCGATCACCGGGGTGCCGGCCGCGAGGGAGGCGCCGGCTCCGTAGCCGTAGGACTGCGTCCCCAACTGCGTACCGTTGAAGGAGAAATAGCAGAGGTCGCCGGGAATGGGCGTCACCGTCGGATTCTCCAGCGGTGGCTCCTGTTCCGCGAATGCCGGGAACAGGGCGTAGATCTCGTTGCGGGCGTATTTGGCGTGGTAGACGTCGGAGACGAGCGGCAGTGCGTTCCAGACCGCCGCGCAGGTCAGTGGGGCGCGGTCGTCGAGGAGTCGCGCGGTGCACGCAACTCCCCTCTTGGCCAGGGAGATTTCGATGAACCGGTCCGTTGAGTCAGCCATGCGTTCCATGGTTGGCCCCGTGCACCCCATGCGGTCAAGACCGCATCATCCTTGTCAGGGGTGTGAATTGATCGGCATAGGTTGAGTCGAGTCGGGTAGCCGCGCGCCCATGGCTCCACCAACTGAGATACGAAGGAACGAAGCGGCGGAGAAACCGCCCCTGCGCAGACGCTCCCTGCTCGCCGCCGCGGGTGCGCTCGGCGCGCTCGGCGCCCTGGGAGCGGCGGGCTGCAGCCGCGTGCCGGACGGCGACACGCTCGCCCGCCTCAAGGGGCAGGGCACGGTGCGCCTGGGCATCGCGGGCGAGGTCCCGTACGGGTACATCGACGACAACGGCGAGTTCACCGGCGAGGCCGTGGAACTCGCCAAGGTCATCTTCAAACGGCTCGGTGTCGGCCATGTCCAGCCGGTGGCGACCGACTTCGCGTCGCTGATCCCCGGTCTGACCACGCAGCAGTTCGACGTGGTGTCCGCCGGGATGTACATCAACAAGGACCGCTGCCAGCAGGTCATCTTCGCGGACCCCGAGTACCAGATGCTGGACTCGTTCATCGTCCGCAAGGGCAATCCGAAGAACCTGCACACGTACGCCGATGTCGTGAAGTCCAAGGCGAAGTTCGGGACGGGGACCGGGTACGCGGAGATCCAGTACGCCGTCGAGGCCGGGTACAAGGAGTCCGACATCGTGATCCTGCAGGATCAGGTGGCCGGTCTCAACGCCGTGGAGGCCGGGCGCATCGACGTCTTCGCCGGGACCGCGCTGACCACCCGCGAGGTCACCAAGGGCAGCGGCAAGGCCGAGGCCACCGAGGCGTTCGCGCCGACGGTCGGCGGCAAGAAGCACATCGACGGCGGCGGGTTCACGTTCCGGCCGACCGACACCACGCTGCGCGACGCCTTCAACGTCGAGATCCACAAGATGAAGAAGAGCGGTGAACTCTTCCGGATCCTCCAGCCGTTCGGCTTCACCAAGGCGGAGATGACGACGCTGACCGCCAAGGAGCTGTGCCGACAATGACCACTGGCCTGTGGGAACACTGGGTACTGCCCGGCATCTGGATAACCGTCCAACTCACCGTCTACAGCGCGGCGTTGGCGACCGTCGTCGCCTTCGGCGTGGGCATGGCGCGCACGCACCGGCTGTGGATCGTCCGGTTCGTCGCCGGCGTCTACACCGAGATCTTCCGGGGCACGTCCGCCCTGGTCCTGATGTTCTGGATCTTCTTCGTGCTGCCCCAGCTCGCGGGCTGGTCGCTCGTGCCGATGTGGGCGGCCGTCCTCGCGCTCGGCCTGTCCTACGGTGCGTACGGCGCCGAGATCGTGCGCGGCGCCCTGAACGCGGTGACGCCCGCGCAGCGCGAGGCGGGGGTCGCGCTGAGCTTCACGCCCTGGCAGCGGATGCGGCTGATCCTGCTGCCGCAGGCCGTGCCGGAGATGATCCCGCCGTTCTGCAACCTGCTGATCGAGCTGCTCAAGGGCACGGCCCTGGTGTCGCTGCTCGGCATCGGTGACGTGTCGTTCGCCGCGTACCTGGTGCGGCTCGCGACGACGGAGAGCGCGCAGATCTACTCCCTCTCGCTCGTCATCTACTTCGTCCTCGCGTTCGTCCTGACCCGCGGCATGAAGGCCCTGGAGCGCAAGGCCAAGGCGGGCATCGGGCAGCAGCCCGAACCCGGCCTGTTCAAGGGGTTCGGCACGCGCCGCGACGCGTCCCGTGACCTGGCCCGCACCGGAGGTGCCTCATGATCACCAGCGCCGCTGCCGCCACCTCGACGTGGGACTGGTCCGCCGTCAGCGACTTCATGCCGCACTTCTGGGACGGCGTCGTGGAGACCCTGAAGGTGCTGCTGTTCGGCTCCCTCATCTCCTTCAGCCTCGGCCTGGTGTGGGCACTCGCCTTCCGCGCGCCGACCCGCTTCGTGCGCTGGCCGGTCGGGCTGATCACGGAGTTCATCCGCAACACCCCGCTCCTGGTCCAGCTGTTCTTCCTGTACTTCGTGCTGCCGGAGACCGGCATCCAGTTCTCCGCGCTGACCACCGGCGTCGTCGCGATCGGCCTGCACTACTCGACGTACACCGCGCAGGTCTACCGCGCGGGCATCGAGGCCGTGCCCGCCGGCCAGTGGGAGGCGGCCCGCGCGCTGAGCCTGCCGTACGGGAAGACGTGGACGGCCGTGATCCTGCCGCAGGCGATCCGCCGCGTCGTGCCCGCGCTCGGCAACTACGTCGTGGCGATGCTCAAGGACACCCCGCTCCTCGCGGGCATCGGCGTCCTGGAGCTGCTGCAGCGCTCGCGCCTGGAGGCCGCCAAGACGTTCCAGTACACGGAGGCCCTCACGGTCGTCGGTGTCGCCTTCATCGTCATCTCCTACCTCGCGTCCCTTCTTCTCCGATCCCTGGAGCGCCGCCTTGTCCACTGACACGAACGTCTCGAAAGACCAGCCCAACCCCGCCGTCGACGGCAAGGAGCTGATCCGCTTCGACAAGGTCGTGAAGCGGTTCGGCGGCAACACCGTCCTCGACCAGCTGGACTTCTCCGTCGCCTCGGGCAAGCACGTCACGCTGATCGGTCCGTCCGGCTCCGGCAAGACGACGATCCTGCGGCTCCTGATGACCCTGATCAAGCCCGACGAGGGCACGATCAAGGTCGGCGGCGAGTACCTCACGCACGAGGACAAGGGCGGCAGGCTGGTCCCGGCCGGCGAGAAGCACGTGCGCGAGGTCCGCAAGAACATCGGGATGGTCTTCCAGCAGTTCAACCTCTTCCCGAACATGAAGGTGCTGCGCAACGTCACCGAGGCGCCGGTCACCGTGCTCGGCCTGTCCAAGGACGAGGCCGAGCAGCGGGCCCGCGAGCTGCTCGACATGGTGGGGCTCGGCGACCGCTGCGACGCGTATCCGACGCAGCTCTCGGGCGGGCAGCAGCAGCGGGTCGCCATCGCGCGGGCCCTCGCCATGCGGCCGCAGGTGCTGCTCCTCGACGAGGTGACGTCGGCGCTCGACCCGGAGCTGGTGGCCGGTGTCCTCGACGTCCTGCGCGACATCGCGCACACCACCGACATCACCATGCTCTGCGTGACCCACGAGATGAATTTCGCCCGGGACATCTCGGATCAGGTGCTGATGTTCGACGCGGGCCGGGTCATCGAGTCCGGTTCGCCGGAGAAGATCTTCAGCGATCCCGAGCACGAGCGCACCCGGGAGTTCCTGAGCGCGGTCCTGTGACCAGCCGCGCACGCGATGGGGCATGACTTTGGCATATGCCACGGTGGCGCGTTCCTGCTGAGAGGCACGGGACGCGCCACCAATCTCCCCAACAGCCGCCCCCAATCGGTGTGTTGGCGGCTATCGTGGACGGAGCCCAGCTGTCCGGAACCGTTCCATGCAGGGGGATCCCGTGGCGCTGAAGCACGAGCAGGACGCGTCGTCGTACCAGCCGCACCAGTCGGTGCAGTACGCGCTTCGCGTGCTGGAGACCGTCGCCCACCGCGGCACCGGGGTCACCGACACCGAGCTGGCGCGTGTCGCAGGCCTGCCCGCCGACCAGCTGACGGCGCTCCTTCGCATGCTCCGCCGGGAGGGATACGTCCAGCAGACCGCCGACGGCGCGTACGTCACCGGCGAGACCCTCGCCCGGCTCGGCTCCGCCGAGGGCCGCGAGGCCGCGCTCACCGCCAAGCTCCAGCTCACGCTCGACGAGCTGCGCGACACCGTGGGCGCGGCGGTCTACATCAGCCGGTACATCGACGGCGAGGTGCACATCACGCAGTACGCGGCGGGCCCCGGCACCCCTCCCGTCAACGAATGGGTGGACTTCCGCGTCTCGGCCCACGCGAGCGCCGTCGGCAAGAGCCTGCTCGGCCAGCTCGACCTGAACGGGCGGCGCGACCACCTCTCCCGCCACAAGATGGCCCGCCTCACCTCGCGCACCATCACGAACGAAAAGGTCCTCCTGTCCAAGCTCGCCGCCCAGCCGGCCACGGTCCCCGTCCTCGACCTCCAGGAATACGCGGTCGGCACGGTCTGCGCGGCGGTCCCGATCACGGCGGGCGCCTCGGTCGGCTGCCTGGCGCTCTCGCTCCCGCTGGAGCACGCACACCGCCTCCACCGGGCCGCGGACGGGCTGAACAGGGGCGCGGCCCCGGTCCTGCTCTCCCTGGCCATCTAGGGCCCGGCACCCGGCGCCGGGAGGGGTGGTCACGAGCACCCCTCAGGACCAGGTAATATTTACCTCGTCAACCGGCGCCATTAGCTCAGTTGGTTAGAGCAGCGGACTCTTAATCCGCGTGTCCGGGGTTCGAGTCCCTGATGGCGCACGTTGTCGGTGGTGGGATGTGTTCGCGGAAAGCGCGAACCGTCCCGCCACCGTCGTTTCTGCGCGGCTTCGCCGCGCGCCGTGGGGGCTCCGCCACCCACACCCCCAGCCACCACAGGCACGCGGGCCCTCACCCGGCAGACGCAGCCCCGGGGCCGGCCCCGGGCGTCGCGCCGAGCAACCCCAGTCGCCCCTTCTCCGCGAACTCCCGCTCCAGTTCGGCCAGTTCCCCCTCCCCCAGGCGCCGGTACACCGCCTCGCCCCGCGGCCGCCACCACACGTCGCCCCCGCTCCAGAACCCCTCCCGCCGCAGCTCCCCCCGCCGCACCTTGTTCGTCGCCGTCACGGGCATCCGGTCCACCACCCGTACGAAACGGGGCGCCATCTTCGTACCGAGATCGCCCTGCGTCAGCAGGAACTCACCGAACGCGAGCGGATCGAACGCGACACCGGGCCGTGGGGCCAGCGTCGCCATGACCTGGTCGCCGGAGACCGGATCGGGCACCCCGTACACGGCGACGGCGGCGGCGTCGGGCCACCGGGCGAGGATGTTCTCGATCATGGCGGGGGCGAGGTTCTCGCTGTCGACCCGCACCTTGTCGTCCCCGCGCCCGGCGAAGTACAGGAAGCCGGCCGCGTCCCGGTAGAAGAGGTCCCCCGTCCAGTACCAGCCGTCCTCGCGCACCCGCTCCGCGTACGCCGCCTCGTTGCGCCAGTACCCCTCGAACGGCGACCGCCCGCGATTCACCAACTCCCCTATCGCCTCGGCCCCGTTGAGCAGCCGCCCGCCCGCGTCGAACTCCGCCGCGGGACACTCGGCCCGCGTGTCCGCGTCCAGGACCACCAGGTCGTCGCCCGGCAGCGCCCGCCCGATCGCCCCCGCCGGGGTGTCCGCGGTCCGCTGCACGGCGGCACCGCCCTCGGACGACCCGTACCCCTCGACGAGCCGCACCCCGAACCGCTCCTCGAACCGCGCCGCGTCCACCGCCCCCGCCTCCGTGCCGAACCCGACCCGCAGCGGATTGTCCCGGTCGTCGGCCCGCTCCTCGGTGGCCAGCAGGTACTGCACGGCCCGCCCCACATAGGTGAAGTACGTGGCTCCGAACTTCCGTACGTCGCCCAGGAATTGGGACGCGGAGAAGCGCCGCCGCAGCGCCACCCCGGCGCCCGCCGCCATCGCCGGGGCCCAGTCGGCGATGACCGCGTTGCCGTGGAAGAGCGGCATGCAGACGTAGTGCACGTCGTCCGGCCGTACGCCGAAGAAGCCGACCAGGGACTGCCCGGCCGCGGCGAGCCTGCCCTGCGTACAGATCGCGGCCTTGGGCGCGCCCGTCGACCCGGAGGTGAAGTACAGCAGCATGTGCGTGCCGGGGGCGACCCCGGCGGTGCTGTCGGGCTTCGCGCCCTCATAGGCGGCGAGCAGTTCGGCGTAGGCGCCGGTGTCGGTCACCAGGACCCGTACGCCGGGCAGCTTCAGGCCGTCGAGCAGCGGCAGATGGGCCCGCTCGGTGACGAGGACCTTGCACTCGGTGTGGGTGATGTCCCGGGCGAGTTCGGCGCCGCGCCGCGTCGGATTGATCCCGGCGACGGCGGCCCCGGCGAGTGCGGCCGCCCCCAACCACTGGGGAAACTCAGGGGTGTTGTCGAGCAGCACCCCGACGTGCGGCGCACCCCCGCGCGGCAGCAGGTCCCCGAGGAGCGCGGCCCGCGCCGCCGCGCCCGCGGCGACCTGGTGATGGCTGAGGACCTGATCCTCGTACGCGAGCCCGGGCCTGTGGTCGCCCCACCGCTCCTGGACGAGTTCCGCGAAGGTGCGCGTCATGGATCCCATGGCGGCGCACGATAATTGACGTACCGTCAGATGTGGAGTCCCACGGACGACCGGCGCACATCAGGAGTCCGGATCAGGAGTCGGGATCAGGAGTCCGGATCAGGAGTCGAGATCAGGGGGCGGGATCAGGGGGCGGGATCAGGGGGGGCGGGATCAGGGCGCGTCCGTCGTCGTGTCGAAGAAGCCGTCGCTCGGCATGTCCGAGTAGTCGCCGTCCTGCACGTCCGAGTACTCGCCGCCCGGCATGTCGGAGAACCCGTCGGACGGCGCGTCGGACGCGATGTTCATGAAGACCACGCAGAAGACCGCCACCAGCGCCAGGAACCCCAGCATCACCCCCGTCCCGACGACGTTCGCCGCGTACTGGGGCGGATGGGCGGTGGCGTTCTCGGGCCGGTCCGCCGCGTAGTGCACCACAACCACGTCTCCCTGAACGGTCGTTGCGGGTCCGCCCTCCTCGTCGATGCGCACCACACCGCCCTCGCGCGTGGTGAACTCGTAGACGTGGTGCTGCGTCGTGGTCGGGTGCTCGCCGCCGCTCGTGTGCGTGTACGCCCGCAGGCAGCGCGCCTCGGCGGTGAGCCCGCTGTTCCACGCGGCGCGCAACTGCAAGGAGCGCCGCACCACCACGACCCCCATGCCGACGGCCCCGCAGGCGATGATCAACGGCACGAGAAAGAAAAGCAGTTCCATGGCACTCCCCCGAGTCGCGCGTTCCCCCTGTACGCCGCCCCGCGATCAGGGCGGCGTACAGGGAAGCTACCCGCGAACAGTCCGGGAGAGCCTCAAGGCAAGCTCAGAACGTGACGTCCGAACCTGACGTCAGAACGTGACGTCCGAGCAGGCGTAGAACGCGTTGGCCGTGTCGGCGATCGTCCACACCGCGAGGATCACGTGGTGGCCGGACTTGCCGGAGGGCAGGGTGCCCGAGTGCGAGAGGGTGGCCGGGGGCTGGCCGCTGTAGGGCACCGTGAGGAACGGGGTGGTGTCCAGGGCGGCGCGGGTCAGCGGCTGACTGTCGTTCCAGCCGTTCTTGGTGACGTAGTAGCGGAAGTCCGTGGTGGAGTGCCGCGCGGTGAACTGCCAGCGGAACGTGTAGCTCTGACCACCCGTCACCTTGGTGGTCGGCCAGGCGGAGCCGTTCGGCTGCTTCGCTCCGTTGAGCGAGCCGAACTCGGAGTGGTTCGCCGAACAGATCTGACCGTCGGCCGGACCCGCCGCCGGGAAGCCCTTGGGGCCCTCGACGCTCTGCGGCTCGTACTGGATGCCGCCGCAGCCGCTGACCGTGCCGTTGGCACAGAGTTTCTGCCTGCTGATGGGTTGATCGGTGTAGCCGTGACCGCTGGCGCCGCCCGCGGAGAGGGCGAACGCCCCCGCGGTCGCGAGGCCGAGCAGGGCCGCATAGGTCTTGGTACGTCGCGCTGATTTCCGCGTGTTCCGCATGCTGCCGCTCCTGGGGGTGTGGGGAGTTCAGGAAGCCGTGCGCACAGCAGTGAGCCAGGTCTAGACCAACAACCAATGTATGGCGGCTAGTTGAACATGTCCATACCAATCGCAGACCACCCGGTGACCCTCCACCAGAAATGCAGAAACGCAGGAACGCGCGACACAGATGCGCGCGAACGCAGGACCGCGGCCCCTACTCCCCCCTCCCCGTGTAGAACGCCACCGTCAGGTCCTTCACCAGCGCCCTGCGCTCGTAGTCGTCGAGCTCGACCAGACCCCGCGTGGTCAGCCGCGTCACCGTGTCCTCCACCGAGTCCACGACGGAGGTGAGGACGCTGTCGCGGTGCTGCGCGTCGAGCGCCGCGATCCGGCGGCGCTGCATCACGGCCGCCACCTCCGGCGCGTACTCGATCCGGATCGGCTGCGCCGAGTACACCTCGATGCCGACAGCTCCCGCGTCGGCGGCGAGCCGGCGGGTGAGCAGATCGCCGACGGCCTCGGCGTTGCGCAGCGTCGGCGCGTCCGTCACGCCGGGGATGCCCGAGGCGCCGGCGGGCGGTGCGTCGACCGGCAGCTGCGACAGCACCCGGGCGAGGTCCGCCTCGACGCACTCGCGCAGATACTCCTCGTGGTCCTCGACCCCGAGCGTCGCCTGCGCCGTGTCCTTGACCCGCCACACCACGAGGACGACGACCCGCAGCGCGACCCCGTTCGCGTCGACCGCGTGCATCGGCTCGCTGCGCCAGTGTCGCAGGCGTACGTCGACCCGGCGGCGCAGCAGCAGCGGGTTGACCCACAGCAGCCCGGTCCTGCGCACGGTCCCGCGGTAGCGCCCGAAGAGCGTCAGCACCCAGGCCCGCCCGGTCCGCCCGCGCGCGAGCCCGCCGAACCCGAACAGTGCCAGCGCGCCGGAGCCCGCGAGCGCCGCCCACTGCGCGACGCCCAGCCCGACCCCCTCGTACCCGGGCAGACCGGCGACCTCCGTCATGATCTGCGGCAGCGCCCCGGCCCAGCCGAGCGACACCGCGCCGCCGGCCGCGCCCACGGCTCCGCCGAACACCCCGACCGCACCGGGCAGTACCCGCCCCGGCCGCTCCTTCTCCGCATCCGGGTCGACGTCCGGCTGCGGCCTCGGCGGCGTGCGCAGATGCGGCTTGGGCGGTACGGGCCTGCCGCCGCCGGTCCCGGTGCCCACCACGGCGGGCCGCACCGGCACGGGCACCGGGTCCGGGTCGTCGCGGAAGAGCAGGTGCACGGGGATCTCGGTGGTCGCCTCGTTGTGGATGAGCCGCGCACCGCGAGCTCCGGGACCACTCGGCGCCAGGCCGTCGCGGCCCGCGCGCCCCTCTTCGGTCCGCACGCCCGCCGCGCGCTCACCGTCCGCGAAGCGTTCGACCCCCTCAGGCAAACGCCCCAGGGCTCGCTCCGGCTGTTCCGCCGTCGTACTCATCGTCGCCTCCGTGCTGATGAGTGCTGTGCTGATTCCCGTACGGGGTTCTGTACGGGGGTGGGTCCGGGGATGCCGCGTGCGCCCCTCACGAGAAGAGCCGCCGCCACGTCTCGGGGCCCGGGTATCCGTCGGCCGCCGAGCCCCGCCAGCCCTGGGCCCGCTGGAACGCCTCGACCGCCCGCCGGTCCGCCTCGCCCCAGCGCGGTCCCGGGCCCTGGGCGTAGTACTTGCCGAAACCTTTCTTCGTCAGTTGCTTGCCGAGTTGGGTCACCGCCGCGGTGTTCGCTCCGGGCCGGAACGCGGCCGTCCCGGGGAACGCCGGCGCCTTCGACCCGGCCGCGCCGCCCCCGGCCCCGCCCGGGATCGCCTTCCCCTTCCCGCCCACCAGGTACGACCAGGTCGTCGGCCCCGGCATGCCGTCCGCGTCCTTGCCGGTCCAGCCCTGCGCCCGCTGGAACGCCTGCGTCGCCCGCCGGTCCGCCTCGCCCCACCTCGGGCCGGGACCCTGGCTGTAGAACCGCTTGCCGCCGCGCTCCACGAGCAGCCGTCCGAGCTGCGTGACGTACGCGTTGTTCGCACCTGGCCCGAAGGACGCGGCCCCCGGATACTTCGTCGTGGCCGCGTCCGAACCCGAGGTCGAACCCGCCTTCACGCCCTTGTAGCGGTAGGCGAGATAGCGGCTCGAGTTGCTCCAGTACGCGTAGGGGGTGGCCTGTTTCCGTGTGCCGGGGCGCGTCTGCTCGTACGCGATGTAATAGGTGCGCGTGTAGTCGGTCCAGCCGCCGAAGATCGTGACGTGCGAGCCCTTCTCCGGGTCGGCGGGGTTGTGGAACAGCAGGATGTCGCCGGGCTGCAACTGCGCCTTCGTGATCCGCGTCCCGTAGGTCGCGAGCGAGCCGGTCCACTCGTTCCCGGGCAGGTCCCACGCCATGGAGACGAAGCCGGAGCAGTCCTGGCGGTAGCCGTCCTTCCAGTACTTGTCCATGTCGTACGGGACCTTCGCCGCGACCCAGATCTTGGCGCGGTTGATGATCGCCGCCCGGGTCGTGGTGCGCACGGCGCTCTGCTGCGACAGGTCCACCGAGCCGGCCGCGACGCCGGGCGCCCCGTGCAGCGGGCTGGTGCCGCCCTGCGGGGTCGGGTCCTCGCCCCCCGGCGCCGGGTCCCCGGGTCTCGCCTCGTGGTGCTCGGCCGCGGCCGCCGGGGTCAGCTGGAGACCGCCGATCACGGTGCCCGCCGCGGCGGCGACGGCCAGCGCGTGCCGCGCGCCGAGCCGGGGGCGCGCCTGGTGCGGTGTGCTGCGCCGCCACCGCACGCAGCCCGCGCACCCGCAGTCGCCCGCCGGAACGATCTCCTCGAAACCCGGAGCCTCCATGCGATTCCCCTCACACTCCGATACCGGCCGTTGAACCAATGAGCCTCGTCTTCGCACGCAGGAAGCGTCTCAACTGTCTACGCAAATCGCATGTTGACGGTCCGAATGATGGAAATCGGGAGATATCGCCCAAGTCTACGGCGCGTCGAGTGGCCAGGTTGGTCGGGAGCACCCCCGGAGTTCAGGTAAAGTTACGCAGGTCAGCAGGCGCCGCTAGCTCAGTTGGTTAGAGCAGCTGACTCTTAATCAGCGGGTCCGGGGTTCGAGTCCCTGGCGGCGCACAGACAAGCAAGGCCCTCCGTGAAAGCGGGGGGCCTTTGCCGTTGCATCCCGCCGTCACAGGACGCCGAAAAACGGCTGGGGGTCCGGGGGTCGCCCCCCGGGAGATGCAGCATCAGCGGGTCCGGGGTTCGAGTCCCTGGCGGCGCACGTTGTCGGTGGCGGGATGTGTTCGCGGAAAGCGCGAACCGTCCCGCCACCGTTGTTTCTGCGCGGCTTCGCCGCGCGTTGCGGGGGCTCCGCCACCCACACCCCCAACGGGGCATCCGGCCCGGCCGGGACGGATACGGCTGTTCGATGACCCGCGACCTCCAGGAGCACCTCAAGAAGCTGATCGTCGAGCGGCGGCTTCCGAGGAGCTCGCCTTCAGGACCGTCGCGGCGCACTACCGCGGCGAGGACAACCTGCTACAGCTGGTCGAGCCGCGCGAGGCCGTGGAGACCGGGCTCGCGGCGCGGCTCGCGGGCCGGGTGCCGGAGGCCGATCTGGCCGAAATCGAGGCACTGGTAGGGCAGATGGAGAAGGAGGCCGCCTCCCCGGAGGGGATCGTCAGTGCCGCCGCCGACCGCCGTTTCACGCCACGCTCTGCCGCGGCCTCGGCAACCCGTTGCTCGGCGAGGTCATGACGTGCCGTCAGCACCGGGAGATCCTCGGCGCGGTGCGCTCCGGCGATGCGATCCGGGCGGAGCGGGCGATACGTGATCACTTCGGAAACATTCGGCACCGATTGACAGCAACCCCACAGCAAGGCCGGTAAACACCGTGTTTCACTGCGTATCGCCCTTGCGATCATGAGGCGGGGCGCAGCACCCTATCCTGGAGCCTTTGGCTCCAAAGTGGCTTACGGTGCGCGGCAGTTGCCGCCAGCACGCTGACCGCGCACGGGGCCGCACGGTGGGGAATACGGCACAATCCGGTTGCCGAGGGCGCGGGGATGGGGGCCCCGTTCATGAAGCGATGCCGAGGGGGGCATCATGCAACCGGAAGGTCCTCGTTCCAGTCTTAGTAGGGGTGGGACGGTGGCCTGCCACTGATACGTCAGGGAATGGTCGAGGGGGACCGTGCCCTGACGAGGACCGACGACCACGCGGTGACTCGCGTGCGGGGGGATGACTCATGACGTCGACGCCGACGGGCGCCCGGCAAAACTTCGACCCGTCCGAGACGACCCAGCTGCGGGTGCCACCGCACCGCACCGGCGGCTTCAGGCGCATCAAGAAGACACTGCCGCGGTACGACTACGAGCACTACAGCCGTCTCGCCGGCCCCCTCACCCAGCCGGACCCGACGAAGCCGTACACGGTGCAGTACCGCTCGCTGCTCTCGCAGGAGCCGCACCGGATACGGGCGGCGCTGATGCTGGGAGCGGCACCGCTGCTCTCACTCGTGCTGCTGTTCTGGCTGCTGCAGCCCGAGCACTGGACCGAGCGCGACTACGTGAAGTACGACTTCCTGCCGGCGCTCGACATCGTGATGCTGGTGTCGATCGGACTCATCGAGTTCTTCCGCTGCATGAACGTGCTGTCGAACGCGCACGCCACGCTCGTCGCCCGCGACCCGATCCCGGTCGTGCCCGAGACCGGTACGAGAGTCGCGTTCCTGACCTCGTTCGTGCCCGGCAAGGAGCCGATCGAGATGGTGACGAAGACCCTGGAGGCGGCGGTCAAGCTGCGCCACCGGGGACTGCTGCACATCTGGCTGCTCGACGAGGGCGACGACGCCGAGGTGAAGGCCGTCTGCGAGCGGCTCGGCGTACACCACTTCTCCCGCAAGGGAGTTGCGAAGTGGAACCAGGCCAAGGGCCCGCACCGCGCCAAGACCAAGCACGGCAACTACAACGCCTGGCTGGACGCGCACGGCGACGACTACGACTTCTTCGCCTCGGTCGACACCGACCACGTGCCGCTGCCGAACTACCTGGAGCGGATGCTCGGCTTCTTCCGCGACCCGAACATCGGCTTCGTGATCGGCCCGCAGGTCTACGGCAACTACGACAACTTCGTCACCAAGGCCGCCGAGTCGCAGCAGTTCCTCTTCCACGCGCTGATCCAGCGGGCGGGCAACCGCTACGGGGCGCCGATGTTCGTCGGCACCTCGAATGCCGTACGGATCAAGGCGCTCAAGCAGATCGGCGGCCTGTACGACTCCATCACGGAGGACATGGCCACCGGCTTCGAGATCCACCGCGCGAAGAACCCGGCGACGGGCAAGAAGTGGCGCTCCGTGTACACCCCGGACGTGCTCGCCGTCGGTGAGGGCCCCAGCGCCTGGACGGACTTCTTCACGCAGCAGATGCGGTGGTCGCGCGGCACGTACGAGACGATCCTCAAGCAGTACTGGAAGGGCTTCTTCTCGCTCCCGCCGAGCAAGCTCTTCAACTACACGATGATGATCATCTTCTACCCGATGTCGGCCATGAACTGGATTCTGGCGGCGCTGAGTTGTGCCCTGTTCCTGGGTCTCGGCGCATCGGGCGTGAACATCGACCCGACGATCTGGCTGATGCTGTACGGGAACGCGTCGGCGCTGCAGATCGGCCTCTACATCTGGAACCGCCGGCACAACGTGTCGCCGCACGAGCCCGAGGGTTCGGGCGGTGTGGCGGGCATGGTGATGTCCGCGCTGTCGGCCCCCCTGTACGCCAAGGCCCTGTTCGACTCGGTGCTGCGCCGCAAGAGCAAGTTCGTCGTCACGCCCAAGGGCGACTCGGCCAGCCCCGACCGCTGGTTCGGCACGTTCCGCTACCACTGGTACTTCATCCTCGTCTTCGCCGGGTCGATCGCCGCCGGTTTCGTGTACGGCCACTCGCACCCGGCGATGATCACCTGGGCCTGCTTCGCCCTGCTGATCACCGCGACGCCGATGCTCACCTGGCGGTACATGCTGCGCCAGGAGAAGAAGAAGCCCAAGCCGCCCGCCGCCCAGGCGCCCGCGCAGCAGCAGGTGCCGCCCCAGCCTGCCGCGCAGCCGCACAGCGTGCCGCAGCAGAAGCCCAGTTGGGCCGCGAGCACGGGCGACGGGGGCAACGACCAGACCATGCAGATCTCCCTGGGGGGACGTAACAAGTGAAAGACGGTGCGAGCCGCCGCCGTGCCCGGCGCATAGCCATCGGCACGGTGGTGGTACTGGCGCTGGCCGGGATGAACGGACCCTGGCTGTATCGCTTCGGGTCGGCCAAGTACCACGAGTACAAGATCAACAGACCCGAGTACAAGGCGGACAACGGGCACTGGGACGTCATCGACTTCCCCGAGGACATGCGCCTGAACACGATCCACGCGGCGCTGCTGCACACCGGCAAGATCCTGCTGGTCGCCGGGTCGGGCAACAACCAGAAGAACTTCGACGCGAAGAAGTTCGACACCCGGCTCTACGACCCGGTGAAGAAGACCATCAAGAAGATCCCGACGCCGACGGACCTGTTCTGCACGGGACATACGCAGCTGGCGAACGGGAACCTGCTGATCGCGGGCGGCACCAAGCGCTACGAGAAGCTCAAGGGCGACGTCACCAAGGCCGGCGGCCTGATGATCGTGCACAACGAGGACCCGGACGCTCCCAAGACCATCAAGGCCGGCACGAAGTTCACCGGCAAGGAGAACGGGAAGACGTTCGTCGCCAAGGACAACATCACGGTCGAGCGGGCGACCAAGGTCTTCGACCCGGCGACCGGCAAGTTCCTGCGCAACGACCCGGGCCTGGGCCGGGTCTACGTAGAGGCGCAGCAGTCCGGTACGAAGTACGAGACCGGCACGCAGGACAACTACCGGGTGCAGGGCCTCGCCGGCGCGGACGCGCGCAACGTGTACGGGATCGCGCAGAAGCTCGCGCTCGACAAGAAGGACTTCCAGGGGATCCGGGACAGTTACGAGTTCGACCCGGTCGCCGAGAAGTACATCAAGGTCGACCCGATGAACGAGGCGCGCTGGTACCCCACGCTGACCACGCTCTCCGACGGCCGCGTGCTGTCCGTCTCGGGCCTCGACGAGATCGGGCAGCTGGTGCCCGGCAAGAACGAGGTGTACGACCCGAAGACGAAGAAGTGGACGTATCTGACGAAGGACGTCCGCCAGTTCCCGACGTATCCCGCGCTGTTCCAGATGGAGAACGGCAAGATCTTCTACTCGGGTGCGAACGCCGGATACGGCCCGGACAACGTCGGCCGTGTGCCCGGCATTTGGGACCTCAGCACCAACAAGTTCCAGAAGATCCCGGGCCTTTCGGACCCGAACATGATGGAGACGGCCAACACGGTCGAGCTGCCGCCCGCGCAGAACCAGAAGTACATGGTGATCGGCGGCGGCGGTGTCGGTGAGTCCAAGCTGTCCAGCAAGAAGACCCGGATCGTGGACCTGAAGGACGCGAACCCGGCGTTCACGGACGGGCCCGAGCTGGAGAAGGGCACGCGCTATCCGCAGGCCTCGATCCTGCCCGACGACTCGGTCCTGGTCTCGGGCGGCTCGGAGGACTACCGCGGGCGCGGCGACTCCAACATCCACCAGGCGCGGATCTACGACACGAAGACCAACACCTTCAAGAAGGTCGCCGACCCGGAGGTGGGCCGCAACTACCACTCGGGGTCGCTGCTCCTGCCCGACGGGCGCGTGCTGTTCTTCGGCTCCGACTCGCTCTACGCGGACAAGGCCAACACCAAGCCCGGCGAGTTCGAGCAGCGCATCGAGATCTACACGCCGCCCTATCTGTACCGGGACTCGCGCCCGACGCTCGAGGGCGGCGAGAAGACGATCACGCGGGGCACGTCGGCGACGTACAAGACCGACCACGCCTCCTCGATCAAGACGGCGCGGCTGATCAGGCCCAGCGCCTCCACGCACGTCACCGACGTGGACCAGACGTCGATCGCCCTCGACCTGAAGAAGTCGGCGGACTCGGTCACCGTGACGGTGCCGAAGAGCCGGTCGCTGGTGGAATCGGGCTGGTACATGCTGTTCGTGACGGACGATCAGGGGACGCCGAGCAAGGCGCAGTGGGTGCACGTGCCGTAGCGCGGCTCACAACAGTGCGAAGGGGCGCGGGAGTTGACTCCCGCGCCCCTCACGCTTGCGCTACTTGCCGGCCGCCAGCTTCACGGCGTACTCGCCCCACCACTCGCCCGCCTTCGGGCCGCCCTTGCACGTGCCGTCCGACTCGCCGGGGCGCTTGACCCACAGGTACGCCTTCACCAGCGGGTCGCCGGTCTTGGTCGTCGGGGCCTCGCCGAGGGCGCGGCCCGGCGGGTTGCACCAGTTCTCGTCCTTGTTGCCGCTGGTGTACGGCCCGTTCCCGTTGCGGCTCGTGTCGATGACGAACGGCTTGTTGCCGACCTTCGCCGACAGTTCCTTGCCGTACTTGACGGAGTCCGCGGTGGTGTAGAAGTTCGACACGTTCACCGAGAAGCCGTCGGCCTGGTCGATGCCGGACCGCTTCAGCGGCTGGAAGATCTGGTCGGGCTTGCCCCAGCCCGCGTTGCCCGCGTCCAGGTAAACCGTCGTGTTCTTCAGGGACTTGAGCTTGCCGATGGCGCCCTTGAGCAGGTCGTAGCGCTCCTCGTGGAACTGCTCAGGCGTACAGGTGTCCACCATGTGCTGGACCGCGTCCGGCTCCAGGACGACGGTCGCGCGCCGCTCCCCGATGCCCGCCGCGACCTGGTCGATCCACGCCCGGTACGCGTTCCCGTCGGCGGCGCCGCCGCCCGAGTACTGGCCGCAGTCGCGGTGCGGGATGTTGTAGAGCACGAGCAGCGCGTCCCGGTCCGCCTTCTCGGCGGCCTCGGTGAAGCCGCGCGCCTGGTCCTCGGCGTTCTCCGGCAGGATCCACTCACCGCTGGGCTGCTCGGCGATCTTGCGGACCTTGTCCGCGTCGGCGTCCTTGCCGTCCTTCTCGAGCGACGCGACGGCCTCCGCGGCCTTGCTGTCCGGATTGACCCAGAACGGGTCAGCGGCCTTCGGCTGTTGCTCGACCGGCGGCGAGGAGGAGCCCTCCTCCTTGTCTCCTCCTGAGGAACACGCGGACACGAGCAGCGCCGCCCCCACGACGACCGCTCCGGCCCTCAGTTTCCGGTACATCCACTCCCCCTTGGGTGCACTGTCTGGCCCTCAATCGTGTCATACGTCCCCCACGGGCCACGAGGCCGGACCGGGCTTGTCAATGACCTGTTACAGCCTGCCGCACCTGGGTAGGCGCGGAGCAGTGAACGTCTTGCCCACGGGGCGAGAGGGGCAGGTGACATGGCCGATCCGACCCGCGAACTGCGTCTTGCGGCCGCCCTGGTGGAGTGCGCGGACGTCCTGCGCACCGACTTCGACCCCGTCCACTATCTGCGCCGCCTGGCCGACGCCTGCGTGGACCTCGTCGGCGCCCGGGGCGCGGGGGTCCTGCTCGCCCATCCCGACGGCGCGTCGACCGTCGCACACAGCGCCGAACAGGACGATCTCGTACGGGAGTTGCTGCACACGGAACGCTCCGCGAGCCCGGCGCACGAGTCCCTGGAGACCGGGAAGGCCGTGCCGCCCGTCGGCCTGGACTCGGCGGAGGCCGCGGCCCGCTGGCCCGCCTTCACGGCGGCCGCCCGGCGCCGCGGCATCGGGGCCACCTACGCCGTGCCGCTGCGCCGGCGCGACGACGTGGTCGGCGCACTCGGCGTGTTCCTGTCCGAACTCCCTTGGAGCGACCCGGGGTTGGCGATCGCACAGACGCTGGCCGACATGGCCGCCGTAGGACTGCACAATCAGCGTGCTTACGCGCAGTACAGGGAGCTGACGCGGCAGCTGCAAGCGGCACTTGCCAGCCGTGTGCGGATCGAGCAGGCAAAGGGCATGCTCGCCGAGCGCTGGGAGACCGAGCCGGACGCCGCGTTCTCGACATTGCGCCAGTACGCACGCAGTAACCAGCTTCAGCTCGACACGGTCGCCCGGGCCGTCCTCCAACGGGCCCTGACCGACGTTCAGTTACGGCCCGGCAAGTCCGGATCCGCCTGAAAACCCGGAGCCACCTGGGACCATCACCGTCCGTCAGCGGCGTCGCACTTGGCGTCAAACGCCCTCTAGGCCGCGCAGCCCATCCGTTCTACAGTCTGACCAGTGGCCCCAGACCTCGGCCGTGCAGACGTTCAGGACCGGACGAATCCTCAAAGCCTCCCGCGCCGGCGCCGGGCTACTCCCGCAGCCCGTTGCGCGCGCGGTCGAGGACCAGCCCGGCCGGCGGCTCCGGGGGGAGCGGGTCGCCGGTCGGGCCAGGTGCCCCGCGCATATGCCTCCCGCTCAAGTCGCCTTGCCCGGCGCCCCGTCGACCCCGGTCAGATACGCGGAGACGACCACGTTCGCGGTGTACGTCCGCGACGCCTTGTCGAAGGTGCCGCCGCAGGTGATCAGGCGCAGCTCGGCGCGGTCGGAGCGGTGCGGCCCGTACGCCTTGTGCGGGTCGAAGGCGTCACGGGCGAAGACCTGGACGTCGTCGACGGTGAACGTGACGACGGAGCCGTCGTCGCGCACCACCCGTACCGCGTCACCGGGCTTGGCCTCGCTGAGGTGGTAGAAGACGGCGGGCCGCGTCTCGGTGTCGACGTGCCCGACGAACAGGGACGTGCCGCGCTCCCCCGGCTGCACGCCGCCGCCGTACCAGCCGACGACGCCCGACTGGTCGTAGGGCGGCGGGTCGATGGCTCCGCCGCCGTCCAGGCCGCGGGCCACGACGGGGGCCTGGATGCGCAGCGCGGTCACGTCGACGCGCTGGGGCTTCGCGGCCTTGACGGGCTTGTGCGCGGCGGGCAGGTCGACGTCGAGGGGGCGGCCGACGGCGGCGTCACCGGTGGTCGGCGAGGACAGGTTCACCTCGGTGATGCCGCGGCCCCACAGCCACAGGCCGAGCAGCAGCACCGCCCAGGCGACGCCGGTGATCAGGCGTCCGGTGGTGCCCGGCCGGTCGCTCACGGCGGCCTCAGTCCTGTGCGGAGCGGCGGCGCCGGACGCTGCGGAAGGCCACGGCGACGGCGGCGACCGCGGCGAGCACGAGCCCGATCACGGCGTGCCGGGTGCCGGGCCCGTCCTCCTCCACTTGCGCCTGCGGCTGCGCCGCCGCCAGCTGGGCGGCCGCTCCGCCGCCTCCGGCGTGCACGGGCGCGGTCGGGGTCGGCGACGGGCTCGTGCGCCCGTCGAGGACCCGTACGGTGCCCTTGACCTTGGCGTCGATGCCGTCGCAGGTCACCTTGATCTCGTAGTTGCCCGGGGCCGTGGACGACTTCACGCGGGCCTCCGCGAACAGCGTGGGCTGGTCCGCGGAGGGCGCGAGCACGCCGGGCGAGACGAACGCGTCGGAGTAGGCGCGCCCGGTCGTCCCCTCGCAGCCCGTGACCCGCAGGTCGACGTCGGTTCCCGGAGGTACGGCGTACGGGTTGACGGCGACGGATCCGCCGTCGGCGGCGACCGGCCCGGCGGCCAGGACGACGGCCGCCCCTGCGGCACTCAGAGCAAGCAGACCTGCACGCATCGTGAACCTCCTGATACTGGCAGGTTCACGCGTCCGCCCGCTTTTCGCATCCCGGGAGCACCGGGCCGCAGGTCACACCGGTCGCGCCGGGTCACACCGGGTCACACCAGGTCGACGAGGTCCGCGATGGAGTCGACGACGTGCGAGGGCGTGAACGGGTACTTCGCGATGTCCGCGTCGCTGGTCAGCCCGGTCCGCACCAGGAAGGTCTGCATGCCCGCCTCGAGCCCGGCCAGCACGTCGGTGTCCATCCGGTCGCCGATCATGGCGCTGGACTCGGAGTGCGCCCCGATCGCGTTCAGGCCCGTGCGCATCATCAGCGGGTTCGGCTTGCCCGCGAAGTAGGGCTGCTTGCCGGTCGCCTTGGTGATGAGGGCGGCGACGGCGCCGGTGGCGGGCAGCGGGCCCTCGGTGGAGGGGCCGGTCTCGTCGGGGTTGGTGCAGATGAAGCGGGCCCCGTCGTTGATGAGCCGGACGGCCTTGGTCATGGCCTCGAAGGAGTACGTACGGGTCTCGCCGAGGACCACGTAGTCGGGCGCGTGGTCGGTCAGCACGTAGCCGATGTCGTGCAGGGCGGTGGTCAGGCCCGCCTCGCCGATGACGTATGCGGTGCCGCCGGGCCGCTGGGACTCCAGGAACTTGGCGGTGGCCAGGGCCGAGGTCCAGATGTTCTCGACCGGGACCTCCAGGCCCATGCGGGTGAGGCGGGCCTGGAGGTCGCGGGCGGTGTAGATGGAGTTGTTGGTCAGCACCAGGAAGGGCTTGCCGGAGTCGCGGAGCTTCTTGATGAAGGCGTCGGCGCCGGGGATCGGCACTCCCTCGTGGATGAGCACCCCGTCCATGTCGGTGAGCCACGAATCGATGGGCTTGCGCTCTGCCATGGGGTGCACTCCTGCGGTACGCGGTCAAACAACCGTGCTGTCTGGGGCGCCGGGACGACTCTGTGCCGACGCCCACAGCCTAATCAGGAACCGCTGATCTTGACCCCGTCGATGGTCCAGAACCAGTTGTTGCCGCCGGTGTACCGGAAACGCACCTTCGCCCTGGTCGCGCCGTTGGGCACGGACAGCGCGACGGTCTCCGTGCGCGAGGGCACGTCCGCCGTGTACGTCTTCACGGAGACCGGGGTGCCACCGTCGTAGGAGACGAGGACCTCGCCCTTCTGCGGGGACTCCTGGCGGTAGATGGTCGTGTACGTGAGGGTGGCCGAACGGCCGCCGGTGACCGGGAAGTCGGGGCTGATCAGGGTCGAGTCGAAGGTCCCCGAGACGGTCTTGTCGGACCATTCGTCGCCGTCGGCGACCGCGAAGACGTTCCGGGCGCGGATGTTGGACTCGCGCTGCTGGTCGCGTTCGGCCTTGGTCCAGAACTCGTCGGTGGTGAAGGACCAGCCGCGCCACTCGGTGACGCCGCCGGTGCCCATGGCGGAGTTGTCGACGGACCAGCCGGCGGGCGGGGTGTGCGTGAACCCGATGACGCCGGAGCCGATGCCGCTCTCGTCGACCGGGCCGGTGAGCTTGGCCCGCAGGGTGTCGAAGTCGTCGGGGCTCGGCTGCTGGATCGGGCGGCCGTCGAGGCCCCAGGCCGGGTCGATGGCGACGCCGAGGTGGGCGAGGGCGGAGGCGGCGATGTCCGGCATCTTGACGTCGTAGCGGGTCGAGCCCGCGGTGACGGTGCCGCCGGTGGCGATCATGAAGGTCTGCCGCTCCTGCCAGCTGGAGCCGCCGTGGCCGCCCGGGTCGGTGTGCCCGTGGTCGGCGGTGATCAGGATCAGCCAGTCCTCATTGGCGTACGTGGCACGGGACGTGACCGCGTCGACCATCTGACCGACCTGTCCGTCGACGCCGGCGATGGCGTCGAGGTACTGCTGGCTGGCGGCACCGTAGGAGTGGCCCGCGTGGTCGACGTTGTCGAGCTGCACGAAGACGGCGTCCGGGTTGGCGGTCTTGAGCCGGGCGACGGCGCGGCTGGTGGTGCCCGTGTCGTACTCGGCGCTCGGCGTGGAGACGCGGGTGTCGACCTTCGAGGAGAAGACGGTGTCGGTGAGCGGGGCCCAGGAGGAGACGGCGTACGTCGACAGGCTGGGCTTCGCGGTCTCGATCCGGGTGAGGAAGTCCGGGTACTGGGCGAACTTGTGGCCGGTGAAGTTGTTGTCCTTCACGTTGTGCTTGTCGGGCCAGACGCCCGTGATCAGCGTCGACCAGCCGGGCCCGGAGAGCGTGGGCGCCAGCGGGTTGGCGTAGATCGAGCTGGGCGCGGTCAGGCCCGCTGCCATCAGGGCCTTCAGGCGGGGCGCCGCGGCGACCTTGACTCTGCTGAGCAGGGTGCCGTCGAGGCCGATGACCAGGACCTTGGGGGTCTTGGCCGCGGCGTGGGCGGCAGGGGCGACGGACACGGCCAGGGCTGCGGTGGCGGTACCTATGAGCATCGAGCGGCGGGTGATGCCTGACGGCGACATGCGGCGGTCCTCCATGCGGTCCTCCATGGGGTTCTCCATAGGTGGGGGCACGCCAACGCCCCTGGAGAACCAGGGGCGTTGGGTCTATACCCGTTATCTTTCCGCAATGCTCCGCCCGTGGGGAAGAGCCCGGCGGTGAACGCCGCGATGAACGGTCAGGAACCGGTCGCCGACTTCCAGTCCTCCACGTACGTCTGGAGGTTCTTGTCGATGTCGCTCCAGTCGGGCTCGAAGATCTCGACGCCGTCCATGACCTTGGCGAGGGCGACGGCGTTCGCGTCGGTGGCCTTGACGTCCCTGCGGGCGGAGAAGCCGCCGCCGATGGAGCTGACCTCCTGCTGCTGCTTGGCCTCCAGCATGAAGTCGAGGAGCTTCTTGCCGTTGGCGCTGTGCGGGGCCTTGTTCACGAGGCCGGCCGCGTAGGGCAGGGCGAAGGAGGTGGGCTTGCCGCTCTCGGTCTTCGGGAACCAGATGCCGAGGTTGGGCATGGTCTTGGCCTGGGCGAAGTTCATCTGCACATCGCCGTTGGCGACGAGGAGTTCGCCCTTGTCGACCTTGGGGGCGAGCTTGCCGGTGGAGGCGGACGGGCCGACGTTGTTGGCCTGCAGCTTCTTCAGGTACGCCATGGCGGCGTCCTTGCCGCCGAAGTCGTGCATGGCCTTGACCACGACGGCGGTGCCGTCACCGGCGACACCGGGCGTGGAGTACTGCAGCTTGTTCTTGTACTTCCCGTCGAGCAGCTCCTCCCACGTCTGCGGGGGCGTCTTCAGCTCCTTCTTGTTGTAGATGAAGCCGAAGTAGTTGTTGACGACGGAGGTCCAGGTGCCGTCGGCGCCCTTGTCGGCCGCGTCGACCTGGTCGGAGCCCTTCGGCTCGTACTTCGCCAACAGGCCCTTGCCACCGGCCTGCTGGATGAACGGCGGCAGGGTGACGAGGACGTCGGCCTGCGTGTTGGACTTCTCGCGGACGGCGCGCTGCACCATCTCGCCGGAGCCGCCCTCCACGTACTTGACCTTGATCCCGGTCTTCTTCTCGAAGTCCTTGAAGACCTGGTCGTACCAGCCGTCGCCGTTCTCGCCCTTGAGGCCGTCGGCGCTGTAGACGGTGACGACCTTCGCGTCGGAGGCGCTGGAGCTGCCGCCGCAGCCGGTCAGGGTCGCGGCGAGGGCGAGGCTGCCGACGACGGCGCCGATGGCGGTGAGCGTGTTTCTGCGCATGGCGAGGTGAACTCCTAGCAAGATCAGGGGGTTTGGCGGGTGAGAAGTCAGCGGTACGAGGCCTTGGTGCGGATCCGCGACACGGCGAGCAGCACGAGCAGCGTCGCGCCCATCAGGACGACCGCGATCGCGGACCCGGTGAACAGCGAGCCGCGGTCGGTGGTCGCGTAGATCTGCACCGGCAGCGGCATCCAGTCCGGCGGGTAGAGCATCATCGTGGCGCTCAACTCGCCCATGGAGAGGGCGAAGCAGAGCCCCGCGGCCGCGTTCAGGGACGGCAGCAGCAGCGGCAGCTTCACCTTCCACAGGACGTACGCGGGCCGGGCGCCGAGGGACGCCGCGGCCTGCTCGTACGCCGGGTCGAGACGCACGATGGCGGCCGAAACCGACTGGTAGGCAAACGCGGTGACAAGAATCGTGTGCGCGACGATGACGATCCAGCGGGTGCCGTTGAGCAGCATCGGCGGCTTGCTGAACGCGACGAGCACGGCGAGCCCGACGACCACGGACGGCACGGCGACCGGCAGCATGAACAGGGCGTCCATGGCGCGGCGCCCGCCCTTCTTCAGCGACGCGGCGGCGAGCGCGGCCCACCCGCCCACGACGAGCGCGAGCACGCTCGCGGTGACGGCGGTGACGAGGCTGGTGGTCAGCGCGGTGAGCGAGTCACCGCTGGTGGCGGCCGTGTAGTGGCCTCCGGTGAACCCAGAGGGGAACGCGCCGGACCAGTTCGTGGCGAAGGACGCGGCGACGATGACGAGGAGGGGCAGCGCGAAGAGGGGAAGGAAGAGGAGGAAGAAGAGGACCCAGGTGGCCCACTTGCCCGGCTTGCTATGCACCAGCACGGCGGCTCACCACCCTGTACAGGCCGTAAAGGCCTACGGATATAAGGACGTTGACCACGGCCACCACGCACGCCCCCGGGTAGTCCGACTCCAGGATCGCCTTGCTGTACACGAGCATCGGGAGCGTCGTGACGCCCTTCGCCCCGGTGAACAGCACGATGCCGAACTCGTTCAGGCACATCACCAGGACCAGCGAACCGCCGGCGGCGAGCGCGGGCAGGGCCTCGGGCAGGATGACCTGCCGCACGATGCGCGCGGGCCGCGCGCCGAGCGACGAGGCGACTTCCAGCTGGGCCGTGTCGACCTGGGAGAACGCGGCGAGCAGCGGCCGCATCACGAACGGCGTGAAGTACGTGATCTCGGCGAGCAGGACGCCCCAGGGCGTGGTCAGGAACTGGAAGGGCCCGGTGGCGGCGCCGGTGACGTCCGTCCACAGCCCGTTGGCCATGCCGACCTGCCCGTACACGAAGAGCAGGGCGAGCGTGATCAGGAAGGACGGGAAGGACAGGAACACGTCGATGAACTTGGCGACGGCCTTCCCGCCGGGGAACGGCACGAACGCGATGACGAGGGCGAGCGCGAACCCGAGGACGAGGCAGCCGACCGTCGAGCCGAGCGCCAGCCACACGGTCGTGCCGAGCGCCTCGCGGAACGCGGTCGAGGCGAAGACGTCCGTGTACGGCGTCAGCGACGTGCCGCCGGTGTCGGGCTGCAGGGACTGCTTGGCGACGAGGAAGAGGGGATAGAGGAAGACGACGCCGAGGGCGGCGACGGGCGGCAGCGCCCACACCCAACCCCCCACTCTCCTACGGGACTTGGGGACGGCCTTCTTGACCGGTGCGCTCAGGGTCGTACTAGCCATCCTTGCCCACCCCCGCGGCGAGCAGCACCCCGTCCTCGGGCGCGAAGTGCACCGTGACCCGCTCGCCGAGCGCCGGAGGCGTCCGCAGCTCGCGCAGGTCGGCCTTGACGCGGTGCCCGTCCACATCGACGTAGAGCCGGTGCGTCGAGCCGCGCCACTGCACTTCGGCGACCTCGCCGGTCAGCGCGTTGGGCCCGTCGCCGAGCCCGACGAGGTGCGGGCGCACGCACAGGGTGGCCGTGACGCCGGGCGCGATGTCCTGGGTGGGCACCTTCAGTTCGGCCTGCCCGAAGCTGACGCAGCCCGAACCGACCGTGACGGGAAGGAGGTTGGCGTTGCCCACGAACGACGCCGTGAACTCGGTGCGCGGCCTGCGGTACAGGTCCTGCGGCGTGCCGACGTCCTGGAGCCGCGCCTTGTCCATGACGGCGATCCGGTCGGCCAGGGTCAGCGCCTCGACCTGGTCGTGCGTGACGTAGAGGATGGAGACGTCGGGCAACTCCCGGTGCAGACGCGCCAGTTCGGCCAGCATCCCGGAGCGCAGCTGCGCGTCGAGCGCGGACAGCGGCTCGTCGAGGAGCAGCACGCCCGGCCGGATGGCGAGGGCGCGGGCGATGGCGACGCGCTGCTGCTGGCCGCCGGAGAGTTCGCGCGGATGACGCTTGGCGTACGCGGCCATGCCGGTCATTTCGAGGGCTTCGGTGACGCGGCCCGGGATCTCGCCCTTCGGCACCTTCTGGGCGCGCATCCCGAACGCGACGTTGTCCTCGACCCGCATGTGCGGGAACAGGGCGTACTGCTGCACGACCATCCCGATGCCGCGCCGGTGGGGCGGCAGGTCGGTGACGTCGCGGTCGCCGATGAACACCCGCCCGGAGGCGGGTCTCACGAACCCGGCGACCGCGCGCAGCGCCGTCGTCTTGCCGGATCCTGACGGCCCGAGCAGGGCCATCACCTCACCGGGCTCGACGGTCAGGTCGAGGGAGTCGAGGGCGATGCTGTCGGTGGTCCCGCCGTACGCGACGCAGACCCCGTCGAAACGTATGCCGCTGCTCTTCAGTCTCACGGCGGCCACGCTCCTCGGGCCGGGTGTCACGCACGGGTCGGGACGCCAACGGGAAGGTGAACGCCCACCCAAAGATGGCCTAGACCCGTTACCTCACCGTAATCTACGCGGGTCGCTGGAGCCCAACTGCCCCCGCGATTCGGTGAGTTACCGCCCGTCGCCGCCCAAACGCGTGGTGAACGAGAACCGGTCCCCGCGGTAAAGCGTCCGCACCCGCTCGGTGGCCCGGCCGCCGGTGTCGTACGAGACCCGGTGGATGAGCAGCATCGGCAGCGCGGGCGGCGTCCCGATGAGCAGCGCCTCGCGCGGGGTCGCGAGCACCGTCTCGATGCGCTCGTCGGCCGAGCCGAAGTCGATGCCGAGGCGTTCGTGGACGTACGAGTAGAAGGACGAGTCCGGGTCGAAGTCGGCGTCGAGGCGCGGCATGCGGGCAACGGCGACGTACGTCGACTCCAGGCCGACCCGCTCGTCGTCGGCGAGCAGCACGCGCTCCATGTGCCAGACGGGTTCGCCGCGCTCCAGACCGATCTCGGCGGCGAGCGCGGGCGGGCACGGGAAGCGGTCGAGGCCGATGAGGTTGCGGCCCGGGCGGCGGCCCTGGCGCCGGACCCCCTCGGTGTACGAGGCCAGGGACAGCGGCTGCTCCAGTTTGGGGCCCGCGACGACGGTGCCCCGGCCCTGGCGCCGCAGCCGCCCTTCGAGCAGCAGCTCGCGCAGCGCCTGCCGCACGGTCTCGCGCGAGACCTCGTAGCGGACGGCGAGGTCACGCTCGGTGGGCAGGGTCTCGCCGCCGCTCAACTCGCCGATGAGCGTGGTGAGTCGGGCCTTCACCGCGTAGTACTTCGGGATGCGGCCGTGCTCGGGGATGCCGTCGCGCACGGGGGCGCCGGGGGCCTGGTCGTTCGGGTAGTCCACGCAGGGATGGTCGCAGACGCCGGTGAACGGCCCGGCCGCGGATACGGCAGGGCCCGCGCCGCCGATGGATCGGCTGGGGCGGCGCGGGCCCTGGTGGTGGGTAGCGGCTGGCTTTCAGCGCCTCCTGAGGCGAAGGCGCCGAGATCCCACCACAAGAGCCCCGCCGCCGAGGAGGAAGGCGCCGGCGGAGGCCCCAAGGCCGAGCAGTGATCCGCTCGGACCCGTCTTGGCGAGCTCGTCCGCGAAGGCCGAGCCCGTACCGTTCCCGTCGCCGTCCTGGGCGATGTCGAACGGGTAGTCGTTGGACTCCCCCACCCAGTCGCCGTCGTCGTCGTGGCGCTGCACGAGCGCGGCGCTGGCGACGACGTGATTGGGGAGGGTGTCGGAGGTGAACGCGAGCCGGATCTTCACCGTGACCGTCTTGCCGGGGCCGACCGAGAACCCGGGGAAGCCGTCGTCGAAGACGCCCACGTTCTCGTCCTGGTCGGTCTTCTCGAACGGCACGGGGCGCCAGCGCGTCCCGTCGAAGAACTCCAGCTGGATCTGGGCCGGCTTGAGCTGCCGCTTCTGGTCGACGAAGACGAGAACGGGGTGGATGTTGCCGCAGCTCGTGCCGGTGGTGTTGGTGAGGTCGAGCGACCACTGCTGGTAGCCGCCGCCCGGGTGGTAGGTGTTCGGCCCCTTGTGGATCGTGCTCTCGATCGGGAAGTCGCCACTGTCCGGGGCGACTTGACAGGTGGGCTCGCGGCTGGCGGCGGCCGCGGTGTTGGTCCCGGTGTCGGTCAGCGCGTCCCGGGCGGGCGGCTGCCGCGGAATGTCGGCCGCGGGCTGCTGCACGGCGACGTCGGCCTGGGCGTCGGGAAGGGCCTGGACGTCGGGCTGGTTCGGCTGCTGGGCGGTGCCGGTGTCGGCGGGGTTCTGGGCCGTGCCGGTGTCGGCCGGGTTCTGGGCCGTGCCCGTGTCCGCCGGGTTCTGGGCCGTGCCCGTGTCCGCCGGGTTCTGGGCCGTGCCGGTGTCGGCGGGGTTCTGGGCGGTGCCCGTGTCAGCGGGGTTCTGGGCTGTACCCGTGTCCGCCGGATTCTGCGCCGTCCCCGTATCGGCCGGATTCTGCGCCGTGCCAGTGTCGGCAGGATTCTGCGCGGTGCCGGTGTCCGCCGGATTCTGCGCCGTCCCCGTATCAGCCGGATTCTGCGCCGTCCCCGTATCCGCCGGATTCTGCGCCATCCCCGTATCCGCAGGATTCTGCACCGCGTCCACGCCCGTCGCCCCGCAGGTCGTCGCTCCAGGCACCGCCGCGCTCAGCACGTCCGTCACCGCGCACACCTGGCTCGACAGGAGCCCGTCCTGCGCAGCCGCCACGACGGGTCCGGCGGGGGCAAGGGTGACGGCGGTGGCGGTGATGCCCAGGGCGAGCGGGCGGCGCAGTCGCATGAAAAACCTTTGGTGGTCGCGGAGTTGACCGACACTCCGCGGGCCCGGGGCCACCGAAGGTCGTGGCCCAGGAATCTGCCACGCGCGCACGACCCACCACACACGACGCGACCCCATACGGCCCAATGGCCGCCAAAGTCCCCTCTATCAGCTCAGTTTCAGTCATTTCCGATTGGCGGGAAAGGCCATATTCCCGCGTCCGAAAACAGGCGCGAGGATCAGTTGTGCGGCCCCCTCGACGACCAGCGTGGCCCCACCCGGAGCGGCCCGAACCGGTATCGCGGGCCCGCCGCCCTCACGCCGGGCGCGCGCGTCGAGCACCCCGGCCACTCCTCGTACGAACCGCTCTTCAGCTGTGAAAACGGTACGTCCGCCGAGGAGTACGGCGTCGATGTCGAGCAGGCTGACCAGATTCCCCGCACCCTCGCCGAGCACCCGCGCCGCCTCGTCGATGCCGGCATCGGTGCCGCCGCCGCTGCCGCCGCCGCTGCCGCCACCGCTTTCCGCGACCGCAGCAAGGCAGAGGGCCTCGATGCAGCCGCGGTTGCCGCAGCCGCATTCCGGACCGTCCAACTGGATCACCTGGTGGCCGAATTCACCCGCCCCCGTACGCGCCCCGCGATAGAGAGCGCCGCCGAGGACGAGGCCCGCGCCGAGTCCGGTGCCGAGGTGGAGATAGGCGAAGGAGCGCGCCCCCTCCCCGGCGGCGCCTTCGAGGGCGAGGCCGAGCGCGGCCGCGTTCGTGTCCTTGTCGACGACGACCGGGAGCCCGAGCCGCTCGGCGAGCGCGTCCCGCAGCGGGAACCCGTCCCACTGCGGGAACCCGGTGACCCGGTGCAGCACCCCGTCGGCGTGGTCGAGCGGCCCGGGCACGGCGACGCCGACCCCGAGCACCGAGGCCCCGGCTCCGTCCCCGGCCCCGGCCCCCTCGTCGAGCAGCGCGTCCACCTCGCGGGCGGTCGCGGTGAGCACGGCGTCGGCACCCGCGCCCAGGTCCAGCGGGGCGCGCCGGGCGGCGACCACGGCGCCGGACAGGTCGAGCAGGACGGCCCGCAGCTCGTCGCGGTCCAGGTGCAGGCCGACCGCGTGCCCGGCGCCCGCGACCAGGCGGAGCACGGTGCGCGGCTTGCCGCCGGTGGACGCCCGGCGCCCGGCCTCCACGACGAGCCCCTCGCCCCGCAGCCGGGCGGTGATCTTGCTGACGGCCTGCGGGGTCAGGCCCGTGCGCTCGGCCAGCTCGAGCCGGCTGATGCCGCTCTCGCCCGCGGTGCGCAGCAGGTCGAGCACGAGCGCGGCGTTGTGCCCGCGCAGGGCGGCGAGGTTCACGCCCGCCGACGTCGCCAGGGGCCTCACATGCGTGTTCACCGCCCCATTGTCCCCTGCGCTTGCACTTTGGCAACACCGTTGCTTAAGTGGAGTGCATGACTGGCATGACTGGCACCCGTTCCCCGCTCAAGGTGGGCCTCGTCGGCTACGGCCTGGCGGGATCCGTCTTCCACGCCCCCCTGATCTCCGCGACCGAGGGCCTGGTGCTCGACACGGTCGTCACCTCGAACCCGGAGCGGCAGGCCCAGGCCCGCGCCGAGTACGGCGACGACCTGCGCTTCGCGGCCTCCCCCGACGAGCTGTGGGCCCGGGCCGACGAGCTCGACCTGATCGTCATCGCGTCCCCGAACAAGACGCACGTAGCGATCGCGACGGCCGCCCTCGAGGCCGGGCTGCCGGTCGTCGTCGACAAGCCGATCGCGGGCACGGCGGCCGAGGCCCGCACGCTCGCGGCGCTCGCCGACGAGCGCGGCCTGCTCCTGTCGGTCTTCCAGAACCGCCGCTGGGACAACGACTTCCTGACCCTCCAGGCCCTCCTCAAGGACGGCGAGCTCGGCGACGTCTGGCGCTTCGAGTCGCGCTTCGAGCGCTGGCGCCCGCAGCCCAAGGGCGGCTGGCGCGAGTCCGGGAACCCGGAGGAGATCGGCGGTCTGCTCTACGACCTCGGCTCCCACGTCGTCGACCAGGCCCTGGTCCTGTTCGGCCCGGCCGTCTCCGTGTACGCGGAGTCGGACGTGCGCCGCGCGGGCACCACGGCCGACGACGACACGTTCATCGCGATCACCCACGCGAACGGCGTCCGCTCGCACCTGTACGTCTCCGCCACCACCGCCCAGCTCGGCCCGCGCTTCCGCGTCCTCGGCTCCCAGGCGGGCTACGTGAAGTACGGCCTCGACCCGCAGGAGGGCGCGCTGCGCGAGGGCAGGCGCCCGGTGGCCGGTGAGCCGTGGGGCGTGGAGTCCGAGTCGCTGTGGGGCAAGGTCGGCTCCGGAGAGTCCCCGCTCACGGGCGGCGGCCGTCCGGTCCGGACGCTGCCGGGCGACTACCCCGCGTACTACGCCGCCGTGGCCGCGGCCCTGCGCGACGGCGGCCCGAACCCGGTGCCCGCGACGCAGGCCGCCGACGCCCTCGACGTCCTGGAGGCGGCGCGCCGCTCGGCCCGCGACGGTGTGACGGTGCAGTTGTGAGCGCCCCGAAGACGTCGCTGCCGACCACGGCCCCCGACATCGAGACGCTTCAGGAGCAGGAACGGCGCCTGGTCCTCGACTCGTTCACGTACGACGACGCATGGGCGCTCGGCAGCCTCCTGGTCGAGCTGGCCCGCGAGCGGCAGGCGCCGGTCGCCATCGACATCACGCGCGGCGGCCAGCAGCTGTTCCACGCGGCGCTGCCCGGTTCGACGCCGGACAACGACGCGTGGATCGCCCGCAAGCGCCGCGTCGTCGAGCGCTACCAGGTCTCCTCGTACCTGGTCGGCAGCCGCTTCCGCGCCAAGGGCACCACGTTCGAGGAGTCCTCGCGCCTGGACCCGGACACGTACGCGGCCCACGGCGGCGCCTTCCCGATCGCCGTACGGGGAGCGGGAGTCGTGGGCACCGTCGTGGTGTCGGGCCTGCCGCAGATCGAGGACCACGCGATGGTCGTCGAGGCGCTGGAGCGGTTCAGCTCCGGCGGCTGACCCGGCGAGGTCTGCGCACCACGAGCACGATCGCCGCGCCTGCCGCCACGGTGGCCGCGGCGATCGCGCCGAGCACCGTGCTGCCCTCGGCCGAGCCACCGGTCTCGGCGAGTTCCCCGCCGTCGGTGGAGCCGCCCGCGTCACCGCCGCCGGTGGAGCCTCCGCCGCTGTTCCCGCCCGTCGTACCGCCGGTGGTCGTGCCCGGCGTGCTCTCGGACGGGCTCGGCTTCGGAGTCGGCGTCGGGGTCGGGGTCGGCGTCGGGGTCGGTGTCGGGGTCGGAGTGGGGGTGGGCGTCGGAGTGGGTGCGGCGCACGTCGGCAGGTCGCCCTCGAAGGGGTAGGCGTGGAACTCCTGGCCGCCGCCGCCCGTGGCCGAGGACGCGTGGGTGAGGGAACCGGTCGTGTAGAAGCGGCCGTTGAAGCCGGACATCGCGACCGTGGTCATGCTCGCGGGATTGCCCATCAGGGCGCTGCCGGAGAACTGCGTGGTGCCGCCCAGCTTCACATCGGTGGCGTCGGGGAAGTTCCACAGCAGCCGGTTGCGCAGCTCGGCCGGGAGCATCGCGTCGTAGCTGCTGATCTCGCGCGCGTCCCCGTAGACGTTGACGAGCACGGTGGCACCGGCCGGGATGTTCGCGAACCGGTACGACTCCTGGCCGCCGCTCGCACTGACCAGGTCGAAGTCGACGTCGAAGACCTGGATCGGGGAGCTGCCGTCGCCGGTGAACAGCGTGGTGCTGCCGTCGTTGACGGCAGTGCCGGTGGCCGGCCGGTGGGCGCCGTCGACGTACGCGTAACAGTGGCTGGCCTCCTCGAGTTCGCCGCGCAGCGCCCGGAACGGGTCGATCGCCGCGGCGTCCTTGATCGCGGCCGGGCTGACCGTCCCGGTGTGCGCGCCGCCGTAGCGGACCTTGCCGCTGATCGCGCCCTCCTCCGCGAGGAGCCGCTCCCCCGTGGCGACGGTCAGGTCGCCGCCGACGGTGAGGAAGTCGGTGCCGTCCTCCGGCGGGACGCGGGAGCCGACCCCGGCGACGCCGACGTTGTAGATCTGCGAGACACCGGCGTCCTTGTCCTGGTCGAAGTTCCCGAGGACGACGACCTTGCCCTCCGCCTCGGCGGCGGCCCGGCGTACGAGCATGTCACCGCCGACGAAGACGTTGATGTTGTTGTCCCGCCCGGCCGGGGTCCCGTTGTTCGGGTCCGGGTACGAGCCGGGGCAGTTGCTCCCCTTGCAGGGGCCGAGCCCTCCGGGCAGCGGATCGGCGTACGCGCCCCCGGCGACGCCCCCGACGACGAGGGCGGCCGAGGCGACGACAACGGCAGCACGAATTCTTCGCATGACCGCACTATGCGAACGCCCCGCACGAATCCCCCCGCAGACACGCGAGGGGCGCCCCCGTTCGGGGGCGCCCCTTCAGGGGCGCGGGGAACGGCGCGAGCAACCACAACGGCGTAACAGCCGCGAACGAACCAGCAACCCGCAACGGCGAAGGGGCGTATCCCTGTATCCCCGGATCCCCGTACACCCGTACACCCGTACACCCGTATCCCGCTCCCAGCGGAGCGCCTACGCGTCCTTGAGCTCCTGCCGCTGCCGTCCAAGCCCCTCGATCTCCAGCTCCACCACGTCCCCGGCCCGCAGGTACGGCTTCGGCTCGGGGTGGCCCATGGCGACGCCCGCCGGGGTGCCCGTGTTGATGACGTCACCCGGGTACAGCGTCATGAACTGGCTGACGTAGCGCACCACTTCGGCCACCGAGAAGATCTGCTCGGCGGTCGTGCCGTCCTGCTTGAGTTCGCCGTTGACCCAGAGCTTGAGGCCGAGGTTCTGCGGGTCCGCGACCTCGTCGGAGGTGACCAGCCACGGGCCGAGCGGGTTGAACGTCTCGCAGTTCTTGCCCTTGTCCCAGGTGCCGCCGCGCTCGATCTGGAACTCGCGCTCGGACACGTCGTGCGCGACCGCGTACCCGGCGACGCACGCGAGCGCCGCCTCCTGGGACTCGACGTAGCGGGCCGTACGTCCGATGACCACGGCCAGCTCCACCTCCCAGTCGGTCTTGGTGGAACGGCGCGGCACGAGCACCGTGTCGTGCGGCCCGACCACCGTGTCCGCCGCCTTGAAGAAGACGACGGGCTCGGCGGGCGGCTCGGCCCCGGTCTCGCGCGCGTGGTCGTGGTAGTTCAGGCCGATGCACACGACCTTGCCGATGCGGCCCACCGGCGGGCCCGTGCGCAGCCCGGTGGCATCGAGCGCGGGCAGCTCTCCGGATGCGGCGGCGGCGCGGACCCGGTCGAGGGCGGCGTCGTCGGACAGGAGCGCTCCGTCGATGTCCTGCACCAGTCCCGACAGGTCACGCAGGGTGCCGTCGGCGTCGAGGAGCGCGGGACGCTCGGCTCCGGCGGGACCGACTCGCAGCAGCTTCATGGGGTAACTCCCTCTGTTCTAGGAGGAGCCTCCATGGCCGAGTGCGGTGTTCAACCATCGGAGGTCTGGTCGATCCTCCAATTTCGGCGTCCAGTCCGCAATACCCCGTTCACGGACTGGACCCGGACCGCCTCGTGCCCCGCGTTCTCAGACCGGCAGCGCGGCCGCCGCCCCGGGCACCATGTCCCGGTACAGCACGGCCCGCTCGATCGCACTCCAGGTCGTCGACGTGACGACGTACAGCGCGGCGGCGAGCGGCACCGCGGCCACCGTGAACAGCGTCATGAACGACATCAGCGGCATGAACTTCGTCATGGCCGTCATCGCCCCGGCACCCGGCGCCTGCTCGGTGGCGGCGTCCGGCTTCGGGGCGAGCGCCATCTGCCGCTTGGTGCGCCGGTAGTTGAAGGTGGCGACGGCCGAGACGAGCGCGAACAGCGCCACGTAGACGAGCCCCTGCGCGCCGAAGAGCCCGCCGTGCGCGAGGGCGTCGGTGAAGTTCCCGCCGAGCGGGGCGGCGCCGAGGGTGTGGCCGAGCAGGGCGTTGGGGTCACCGCCGATGCTCCTGCTGGAGAACAGGTGGTAGAGCAGGAAGAACGCCGGCATCTGGAACAGCATCGGCAGGCACCCGGAGAGCGGGGACACCTTCTCCTCCCGGTGGAGCTCCATGATCGCCTTCTGCAGCGCCTCTGCGCTCTTGTTGTCCCTCTTGTGCTTCTTGCGCAGCTCGGCGATGCGCGGCTGCAGCTTCAGGCGCTCGCGCTGACCCCGGGCACCGGCCCGCGACAGGGGGTGCACGAGGAGGCGTACGAACGCGGTGAACAGGATGATCGCCGCGGCCGTGGCCGAGGCGTGGAACAGGGGCTGGAGCAGATCGGCGAGGTGCTCGACCAGGCTCGCGAAGGCAGACAGGAACGACGACATGGGGTGAACCCTCCGGGGGTCTCGTCATGACCGGAAACTCTGGGAACAGGGATTTCGGCGTGACGGACTACGGACCCGGCGTCAGGACAGGCGCGGTGTCAGCAGGCCGTCGGAACGAGACGGCCCGGTGCTCGGGGCCTGGTGCGCCCGGAGGCGTCCGGATCGCGCTGGGGCAGGAACGCGGTGCGCTGTTCCCGGTCGCGCATGGCGGTGCGCACCCGGTGGCGCGGCACGGCCGGCACGCTGCGCGCGGCGAGCAGGGCGCAGGCGGCGAGGGCGGAACCCGCGGCGGCGGTCGCGGCGAGCGCGACGGCCCCGGCGAGGCTGCCGGTGTCGAGCAGCACGGTCTCGACGAGGAGGAGCAGCAGGAGCGCGGCCGGGCGCAGGGTCGTGGACCAGCCCTTCATGTGCACTCCCCTCTCTTCCCGCACGACTCCCGCACGACTCCCGTACGGCTCCCGTACGGCGATGCGTCCTGCCAGTTATACAGCGTCTATACAGCCTCGGTCACGACCGGCTGAAGCAGGCGGTGGGGTGCGAGCAGGGCCCGGCTGACCGGATCGGCGGGGTCCGGGTCGAGCCCCTCGCCCGGCAGCATCTCGACTTCCTCGGGGGGCACCGGGCCTCCACACGTGGCGCACTCCCCCACGACACCCAGCAGGGTCCCGCAGGCGGCGTGCCGGAACTCACGCATCACCGCGGTCCCGGGAATGCCGCGCCCCCACGCGCCGAGCGCCCGCAGCACCGGCCACAGCTCACGCCCGCGCTCGGTGACGACGTACTCGTCGCGCGGCGGCGACTCCTGGTAGCGGCGCTTGTCCAGGACTCCGGCCGCGGTGAGTGCCTGGAGCCGGGAGGCGAGGACTGCACGGGGGATGCCGAGGTGGACGAGGAAGTCGTTGTAGCGCCGCACGCCGTAGAGCGCGTCGCGCACGACGAGCAGCGTCCAGCGCTCGCCGACGATCTCCAGCGCGCGGGCGATGGAGCACTCCTGGTCTGCGTAGTCCTTGCCGAGAGCCATGCCCCTCACTGTAGCCACTTTTCCCGTCTTTGGTTCAGTGAATGAACCTACCGTGCTACGTTCATGTCGCCCGGCAAGTTCATTCACTGAACCTACGACTGGACGGTTCCAGCCATGCCACAGCCCGTACTCACCAAGACCCCACAGGACGCCGCGCCCACCGCGAACCGCCCCGCCGCCACCCTCGCCGTCACGAGCGCGGCGACGGCCGTGGCACTGATGACGTACACCGCGCCGATGATCACGCTCGGCGACACGGCCGCGTCCCTGCACACGGCCCTGTCCTCGCAGGCCTGGCTGCTGAACGGCACCCCGCTCGGGCTCGCCGCGCTGCTCCTGGTCGCGGGCAGTCTCGCCGACGACTACGGGCGCCGCCGCGCCTTCGTCCTCGGCACCTTCGCCCTCGGCCTGACGACGATCCTGGGCGCGCTCGCCCCGAACACCCTCCTGTTCACGCTCGCCCGCGTCACCCAGGGCGCCTCGTCGGCCGCGATCATCGCCGCGAGCCTGGGGCTGCTGGTGCACGCGTTCCCGACCCCGGCGGGCCGGATCAGGGCGACCGGCGTGTGGGGCGCGTTCGTCAGCGGCGGCATCGCGCTCGGCCCGGTCGCCGCGGGCGGCATCGCCCGTCTCGCCGACTGGCGCTGGTCGTACGCGGTCCTCGGCGGCGCCACGCTCCTCGTCGCGGCCCTCGCCCCCAGGGCCCTGACCGAGTCGCGCTCGCCCCGCGCGGGCCGCCCCGACCTGCCCGGCGCCCTGGCCCTCGGGCTCGCGCTCGTCGCCCTCCTGGCCGCGCTCACCCTCGGCCGCGACGGCTGGCTGCGCGCCCCCATCGGCGTACTCCTCGCCGCAACTGCCGTACTCCTGGCGGCATTTGTGGTGATCGAGCGCCGCAGTGCGACCCCCATGCTCGACCTCTCCCTCCTGCGCCGCCCCCTCTTCCTCGCCTCCACGGCGGGCGGCCTCTTCACGGGCCTGTCGGTCATCGCGCTCTTCAGCTACGTCCCCACGCTCGTCCAGCACACGATGGACGTGACCCCGATGGGCACGGCGGGCCTGTTCGTGATCTGGTCCGGCACGTCGTTCCTCGTCGCCCTCCAGGCCCGGCGCCTGGCCGGAAGGGTCTCGCCGCGCCACCAGCTCGCGGTCGGTTTCGTCCTGCACGCCCTCGCCGTCGCCACGATGCTGGGCGCGGCCGGCTCCGGCCTGTGGACGCGGCTGCTGCCCGGCCTCGTCGTCTCCGGCATCGGCAGCGGCCTGCTCAACGCCGCGCTGCCGCTCCTCGCCGTCGAGTCGGTCCCGGCAGGGCGCGCGGCGATGGGCTCGGGCGCGGGCAACACGGCCCGCTACATCGGTTCGGCCGCGGGCGTGGCCCTGATGATCGCGGTGTCCACGTCGACCGGCACCTCCCGGCACGCTCTCGACCGGGGCACGAACACGGCCCTGCTCGTGTCGGGCGCTCTGGCCCTCGCGGCGGCGGGGCTGCTCCTCGCACTGCGGGAGCGGGCACCGCGGCGGGAGCGCGCGTAGACGCCGCTTGCGGGGGTTGTCCCCACCCAGGAGACGGGCGCCACTCCCATGGGACGGCGCCCCCCGCGCCCCTAGCGTGAACGGTGCGACCACACCGAGGTGTTCGAGGGGACGAGGGACATGTTCAAGCTGGCCAGGCGCACCATCCGGTACCGGGGGAAGAGCCTCACCGCCACCTTCCTCGCGCTCTTCCTCGGCACGGTCATCGTGATGGCCTGCGGCGGCCTGCTGGAGACCGGCGTACGCAACAACGCACCCGCCCAACGCCTCGCGCAGGCCGACCTCGTGGTGGCCGGGGACCGGTCCGTGGAACCTCCGCACAAGGGCGACCCCAACGACAACGAGGACCCGGCGATCATGCCCGAGCGGGTGCCCGTGCCCACGGCCGTGCTCGGTCGGGTGCGGGGCGTCGAGGGCGTGCGCGAGGCCGTCGCCGAGCGGACCTTCGAAGCGGCGCTCGTCCGCGACGGAGCCGCACCGGTGCAGGCGCAGGCACACGGCTGGTCCTCAACTCCCTTCGCCCCGTTCGGAATTGCCGAGGGCAAGGCGCCGACGCGGGACAGTGAGGTGGCGCTCGACGCCAGGACCGCGCGGGCGGCGGGCGTCGGCCCCGGCGACCGCGTCGGCATCGCGGCCGGGGACGGCACGCGGACGTACACCGTGAGCGCGGTGGTGAAGCCGAGCCACCGCGTGGACCGGGCTGCGCTGTTCCTCACCGACGCCCGGGCCCGTGAACTCGCCCCCGCGGTCGCGGACATCGCCGTACGGACGGCGCCCGGCGCGGACCCCGGCGCCGTGCGGGACCGGGTCGCCGCCGCGCTCGACGGGCAGCACCTCAAGGTCGTGACGGGCGACGACCGCGGCACGGTGGAGTTCCCCGAGGTACTGACCAGCGGCACCGATCTGGTCGCGCTGGCCGGGGTGTTCGGCGGCATGGCCACCGTCGTCGCGGTCATGGTGGTGTCCGGGACGGTCACCCTGTCGGTGTCCCAGCGGCGCCGGGAGTTCGGGCTCCTGCGCTCCATCGGCTCGACGCAGCGCCAGCTGCGGCGGATGCTGCTGACGGAGACCCTGTTCGTCACCGTGGCCGCGGCGGGCGCGGGCTGGTTCGCGGGACCGCCGGTGGGCCGGCGGCTGTTCGGCGAGTTCCGGTCCACGGGCTTCGTCTCCGACTCCGTGACGTACGCGCAGGGCTGGATCCCCGCCGTCGCCGCGGGCGGCGCGCTGCTGATCACCGCGCTCCTCGGCGGCTGGATCGGCGCGCGGCGCGGCGTGAACGTGAAGCCGGTGGAGGCACTGCGGGACGCCGAGGTGCAGCTGCGCTGGGCGAACCCGCTGCGGATCGTCCTCGCCGTCCTGTTCCTGTCCGGGGCCGCCGCCCTCGCGATCCTCACCGTCCTCCTCTTCGACGGGCCGATCGCGGCCAGCACCGCGGGTCCGACCGTGCTGTGCGCCGTCATCGGCTTCGCGCTCATCGGCCCGGGCCTGACCAAGCTGATGGCGTGGCTGATCGGCGGCCCGGTGCGGCTGCTCACCGGCTCCAGCGGCAGGCTCGCCGTCTCGCACGCCCGGGTCCGCGCCGTCCGCATGGCCGCCGTGGTGACGCCGCTGATGCTGGCGACGGGCATGGCGACCGGCAACCTCTACCTCCAGACCACGCAGATCGAGGCCACGAAGTCGGCGTACGCGGCCAACCTCCGTGCGGACGCGGTGCTTTCACCGGCGGCGGGCGGAGTGTCCGACGCCCTCCTCGCCGAAGTCCGTCGCACCAAGGGCGTCGAGGCCGCGAGCGCCTATGCGACGAGCACGGGCTTCATCGACGGCGTGACCGCCGAGGACGGCATCCCCCTCCAGGGCGTCAGCGCCCGGCAGGCCTCGCTCACCACGGCCGTACGACCGATCGAGGGCAGCCTGGAGAAACTCGACGGGAACACCGTGGCGCTGACCACCGACCGTGCCCGCACGCTGCACAAGGCGGTCGGCGACAGCTTCACGCTCCGGCTCGGCGACCGCGGCGAGGTCGACGTCCGCATCGTCGCGCTCTTCGAGGGCCGACCCGGCTACGAGACGGCCTTCCTGCCCGTCGGCCTGCTCGCCACCCACACGGACCTGGGCCGCCCGTCGCAGATCCTGGTCCGGGCGTCGTCCGCGGCCCTCCCGGCCCTCGCCGCCCTCGAATCCCGCACACCGGGACTCCACGTCACCGACCGCGAGGCACTGATCGAGGCCAACGCCGCGAACACGCAGACCCAGGCCTGGATCAACTACCTCCTCATCGCCATGATCGTCGCCTACACGGTGCTCTCGGTGGTGAACACCCTGGTCCTCTCGGTCACCAACCGCCGCCGGGAGTTCGCCCTCCAGCGGCTGGTCGGCTCCACGAAGGGCCAGGTCATGAAGATGCTGACCATCGAGGCCCTGCTCGTCGCCGCGATCGGCCTGCTGCTCGGCACAGCGGCCGCGAGCACCTCGCTGATCCCGTTCGCCCGGGCGGCCGCGCACACCTGGATGCCGTCCGGACCCTGGTGGATCTACGGCGCGATCGTGGCCGGAGCGGTCACGCTGTCGCTGGCCGCGACGCTGCTGCCGGCCTGGGCGACGCTGCGGACGCGGGCGGTGGAAGCGGCGGGGGCACAGGAGTAGGCACAGGAGCAGGCACAGGAACAGGCACCTGGTTCTATGCGATGTCCCCGATCGGATCCCGGGCGAGCACGTCCTCGTCCGCCCGCTCGTCCCGGTCGGCCGGGCACACGTACGTCACCAGCACCGTCACGGCGAGATTGGCGGCGAGGGCGACGATCCCGGCGTTCACCCCGAACACCGGATCGTGCTCGCTGAACACGAGCCCGCACACGATCCCGACCCCGACGACGAGCCCGCTCAGCGCACCCACCAGACTCAACCGCCGCCACAACAACCCCACCAGCAGCATCGGTACGAGCTGTGCCATCCCCTCGTACGAGATGAGGGAGAGCCGCACGAGGGTGTTCGGCGCGGCATACGTCAGCACGAGCGCGAGCGCCCCCGCGACGACGACCACGACCTGCGACCCGGCCTTCTGCGCCCGCGACGACGCCTCCGACGTCCCCCGCCACCGCGGCACGAGCGACATCACACTGCTCCCCCACATCGTCCCGATGACCAGCATGAACACGGCCATCGGCACGATCGACGACAGCGCGGCCGCGACCCCGATGATCCCCACGGCCCAGGCGGGCAGCGAGTCGACGACGAGCTTGAGCAGCGCGAGGTTCGACTCGGCACCGGTCAGCCCGGGCACGACGAACAGCGCCGCCATGCCCAACAGCATGGGCACGAAGAGGAGCACGTTGTAGGCGGGCAGCCACATGGCGTTGCGCCGCAGCCCGTCCGCGCTGCGGGCACCGAGGTACCCGGCGACGGTCGTCGGGAAGATGACGACGGTGAGCGCGTTCAGGAAGGTGGTGGTGGCGAACCACCCTTCCCCGTACGGCGATCCACCACTCCCCGGCAACGTCAGCCAGGCGCTCTTCTCCTCCACGAGCCGCCCGAGGAAGTCCCCGTACCCGTCGAAGTAGTGCAGAGGTACGTACACGGCGAGGAAGGCGAGCGTGACGATGACGAGCACGTCCTTCAGGACGGACACCCAGGCGCTCCCCCGCAGCCCGCTCACCACGACGAAGACGGTGGTGACGGCGAAGCCGATGAAATACGCCCAGTTGAGGCTGATGGCGCCGTAGGAGATGGTCGAAACAACCACACCCATCCCCGTGATCTGCAACTGGATGTAGGGCAGCAGGAAAACGGTGACGAGCACGGCGACGGCGGCACCGAGCCACGGCCGCCGGTACCGGTGGGCGACCATGTCCGTGATGCTCACGAGCCCGTGCTTGCGCGCGTACGCCCACAGCATCGGCCCGACGACGTAGCCGACGGCGTAACCGCACGACATGTAGGCGACGACGTAGAGGACGGGCGCGCCGAAGTTGTACCCCCATCCCGCGGCCCCCAGATAACTGAAGCTCGTGTACCCCTCCCCCGCCATGAGCACCCAGATGAACACGGCCCCGAGCGAACGCCCGCCCACCGACCACTCGGTGAGCCCTCCGCCCTTCCCCTTGCCGCGCACCGCGAGCAGCCCGAGGGCGAGCGTGACGACCATGAAGGCCCCGAAGAGGGTGCTGGCAACGGCCCCGTCGCTCATGACTGCCGCCGCCCTTCGCGCAGCTTCCGGTCCCCGCGCCAGGTAAGCCATACGGAGACGGGCGTGAGCAGGGTCGCGGCGAGCAGCCACACGAACAGGAACGGCAGCCCGAGCACGACGGGCTCGACACGGTTCACGAACGGGAGCGCGCCGACGTAGAGCACGAAGGGCACGAGGAGCCAGAGCAGATGGGGTCGACGGGACCGGCGGTTGATCACGAGCAGGGAGCCTATCGAGCTATCGGGGCGTCACCCGGCTCAACTTCCCCCACACCACGAGCCGGTATCTGGAGGTGAACTCCGGGGTGCAGGTGGTGAGGGTGATGTAGTACCCCGGCGCGCTGTACCCGGCCGACGGCACGACGCGGCTGCGCGGGACGGGCCGGATCACCCCACCGTCAGAGGCGGATGTCTGCGCCAGGCTCTTGTCGACGACATACGTATAGGTGGCGCTCTTCGTCTCGACGGTGACGGTGTCGCCGCGCCGCAGCCGGTTGATGTAACGGAACGGCTCGCCATGGGTGTTGCGGTGCCCGGCGAGCGCGAAGTTCCCGGCGCCGCCGGGCTGCGCGGTGCCGGGGTAGTGGCCGACGTACCCGTGGTTGAGGACGTTCGGCTTGCTGATGCCCTGCGCGACGGGGGCCCGCAGGCCGAGGCGCGGGATGGAGATGATGGCGTAGGCCTGGTCCCAGCGGGGTTGGGGGGCGACGTTCCGCCGGGCCCCGCTCCCGCTCCTGCCGGTGCCGGAGGAACCGGTGCCGGCGGAAGGGGTCACGGCGGGGTCGTCATCGGCCTCGTCGCTGCCGGCGGCCCCGTCGCTGCCGGGTTGATCGGTCGCGGCGGGTTGGTCGGTGGCGGTGGGGTGCTGCCACTCCCGCTCCAGGGCCTGCACCTTGTGCCCGGCATCGGCCTTGGCCTGCCGGTTGGTCCACCACAGCTGATGCACGACGAGCAGCAGCAGGACGAGGCCGAGGGTGACGGCGACTTCGGCGCCGGTCCACAGGGCGCGACGCCCCGGTGAGCGGGCGGGACGCACCCGAGCCGCCCGCCGGGCCGCCCTCGGGGCCACCCCTTGGGCCACGCCTTGGGTCACCACGCGGGGCCCGTCGTCCGTACGCGTACGCTGCAGCACGCGCGCAAGATAGATCGCGCGGCCTCAACTATCCAGCCCACCACCGCATTTGGGAGCAACCGGCATGAGTCAACCGGCATGAGTACGGCCTGGCTGCTGGCCCTGATCCCGTTCGCCGGAGGCCTGGCTCTGACGGCGACGTCCATCGTGCAACTCGTGACGGAGACGCTGCGCCGCTCGACGGGCACGGTCGTCGAGGCGACGGTCACCGGCCACGTGGCCTCCCGCGAGGCCACGTACGCGACGCTGCACCCGGTGGTCACCTGGACGACCCCCGACGGCACGACGCGCGAACTGCCCCTCCCGGACGCCACCGGCGCCCACGCCCTGCCCGAGGGCTCCCGGGTCCGCGTCCGTTTCGACCCGGCACACCCCGACCTCGCCGCCCTGGACACGGACGCCCGCCACCGCTCCTGCGTCCGCGGCCTGTACCTGGGCATCGCGCTGTGGGCCGGAACACTGGCGGTGGTCGTGTGGCGGTTGGCATACGTCGTCCACCAAGGCGGCACGCGCTACTGACCCCCTGCCCCCTGCCCCCTGAGCCCCGCGAACCCGGCCGACCGGCGCATCCCCCTCGCCTGGTCCGCGGCAGTACGGTGTCCACCATGCGCCCCGACACGCCTGCCACGCCCGCCGAGAACGAGCACGCCGACCACGTAGCGGAAGCCGAGCGCCTGGAACGCACGGCGGCCATGTACCCCGAGGACGCGGAAGCCCTGCTCCTGCAGGCCGCGGCCCACTACGAACTGGCCGACGCCCGCGACCGCGCGACAGCGCTGTACGACGGCCTGCTGGCCGCGGAGCACGTGAACGACCCGTCCCTGATCCGCGCCCTCAAGGCCGCGAACCTGTGGGAGTACGGCCACGAGGCCGAGGCCCGGGCGATCATCACCGGCATCCGCACGTCGGCTCCCCGGGAACCGGCGCCGTGGGTGATCGCAGCGGAGTCCCTCGAATCCCACGACGAACTCGACCAGGCCCACGAGACGTTCACGGAGGCGCTCGACCTCCTGGTCCCGGACGCGGAGCGCGAGTCCGGCACCGTCCCCTACGCCAAGCACCCCCTCCTCCTGGGCCGCCACCGCGTCCGCCGCCTCCTCGGCGCGGAGCACGACGCCTGGGACGCCCTGGCCGACCGCGCCAACCGCACCCCGGTCTCCCTCGACGAACTCCACGACCCCAAGCGCCTGTGGGCCCTGGGCTCCTCCAACCCGGCGGAACTCCGCGCCGAAATCGACCGCCTGCGCGCGGAGTTGGGCTCGTACCGAGAGGCCCTGTCGCGCCCGTTCCCGGTGGCGGTCCTGCACTGGCCGTCGACGGAGTACGCGGAGCTGCTGGCGGCGTATCCGGCGCTGGGTTCTGAATACCCCTCGTACGAGGCGCACTTGGCGTCGATAGAGGCGTCCCTGAGGGAACTGGCCGCCTCCGGCACGGGGAACCTCGGAATCGTGACGGGCACGGTGCCTTCTTACGAGGCCTTCGCGGCTTCGGAGGGGTCTTCGCCGGGGGACGTGTCGCTGCTGCCGCAGTACGCGACGACGCTGGCGGCGCGGGGGCGGGCGGCTTCTTGGCCGCCGGAGGCGGGGGCGGGGTGTTGGTGCGGGTCGGGTAATGCGTACGGGGAGTGCCACGGGGGCGGAGCCTAAGCCCAGGCGCATGAGGATTTCCTCATGTACGGTGAGTGTATGAGCAAGGAGACGATCTACCGCCACCTTCGCGAGTTCCGCGACACCTTTCGTGAGGGGTTCGGCAGCGGGACCGAGACGATGCGCTGGCCCGAGATCAGCCAGGGCCAGATCGTGATGATGATGAGCCCCAAGATGCAGCACCAGCGCGTTGGCAACCGGCTCCGCGATCAACTCACCGCTCAGCTCCCGGCCGATCTCGTCGTCATGGTGGAGACCGATCTCGAAGATCCTGGCCTGGGCATCCTGCGCGTTCCCGACCTCGCGGTCATCGATCGCGCCCACGAGGAGTCCGGGGCGGACGCCATCGCCCCGGCCCACTGTCACCTGATCATCGAGATCGTCTCCCGCTCCAACCCAGCCAACGACTACGAGGGAAAGCTCCGCGACTACCCCGCCATGGGCATCCCGCACTACGTGATCGTCGACCCGCGCGACGGCACAGCCGTCCACCACTGGGCGCCTACCACCCGCACCGGAGCGCCCACGTACGACAACCAGCAGCACTTCACGTTCGGCGACACCCTCGTCGTTCAAGGCTGGAAGATCGACACGAGCGCGCTCCCGCGGTACGGCGACGAAGCGGGCGAATAATGGACCCCGCAGCCCTCGTCCGCCACTGGCGTCACGAACGCGGCTTGTCGCAAGCCCAGTTGGCCGCGCTCATCGGCACCGGCCAAGCGGCGATCTCCCGCATCGAGAACGGCAGGGACGTACCTACGCTTCCACTGCTCGCCCGGATCGCCGAGGCGCTGGGGTGCAGGTTGACTATCGCGTTTGAGCAAGCGGTGCACTGACCGGCGAAAGAGGACAGATGCCACCCGAATCACCCAAGTGGCAGGCCCCTGAAGGTTCTTGGGCATCTTCCGCTGCGCGGCGAAAGAACATGCAGGCGGTCCGCAGTCGCGACACAGGTCCCGAATGGGCACTTCGCCGGCTGCTTCACGCTCGTGGCCTTCGATATCGCGTGGCCGCCAGACCGCTCCCGGAACTTCGACGTACTGCCGATGTGGTCTTCCGCTCGGTGAAGGTCGCTGTGTTCGTCGACGGCTGCTATTGGCACGGCTGCCCAAAGCACTACGTATCACCGAAGACCAATCCTGCCTATTGGTCGGACAAGGTCGTGCGCAATATGGCTCGCGACCAGGACACGAACCAGCAACTCGAGGCAGCGGGCTGGACTGTGCTCCGCTTTTGGGAACACGAGGACGCCGAAGAGTGCGCAACCGTTGTCGCCTGCACCGTGCTAGCCCACCGAAAAGATCTCCTGCACATCACTAACAGCACCCGCCATTGACGGATCCTCTTCTGGCTCATGCTCCGGACTCGGGTCGGCCAGCAACCGACCTTTGCGCGAGAGCGCTTCACTGATCGCCCCACCTACTGCGGCTGCGACAGGAGGAGGAAAAGCATTCCCAACCTGCCGGTAGCGCGCCGTCTTTCCGCCAGTGAAGGCCCAGTCCTCCGGGAATCCCTGAATGATCGCGGCCTGGGCAACTGTGAGCATTGGACCTCGCCCCGCCAAGTCGCCTAGATCTCGGCCTGGGTCCACGACGCTGTCCGCGTCGTTGGCGACACCCATCGCATTAACGCCAAGGCCAGCCCACGCCTTCTTAGCGCGCGTGGGTCCGAGATCCGCGCCGCCATGCTTCTTCGAACCGCCTACAAGCGTGGGGGCCACACCGCCGAATCTCGCCTTTTCATACCATTGCTTAAAGCGAGGAGAGTCTTCACCCCCCAGCCTCTCCTTCATCGAATCATAGAGGGCCTCCCCCACAGTTTTTACTCGCATATTTTCTCTCGGCCAATCGAAGCCTCGATACTGATCTCCCCTGATAGCTACCAGAATTGCTCGTGGCCGGAGCTGCGGCACTCCGAACTTTTGCGCCTCCAAGACTCGCCATCCGCAGATCACGTACCCCGCTCGACGCAAACGGTTCTTGATGTGATTTCGATAGTAAAGAAACTTCAACTCAGGCTCGACCAAGCCTCGAACATTCTCAATCATTACAGCCCGAGGCATCAACTCCTCGACCATCTCCAGCATTGCCGGAAAAAGATCTCGCTCGTCATCTTGACCCAACTGCTTACCCGCAAAAGAAAAGGGCGGGCACGGAACCCCGCCGGCCAAGAGGTCGAGTTGCCCCGACTCAAGCATTGGATATTCCTCGGCGGGGATCCGAATGGAAGCACCAGGAACTTCCGGAGAAAACACCTGCTCTAGGGGGCGGAATTCCTTCACGTCCCCTTCATGGATTAGGCAGTGCTCCCTCTCCCAAGCCCATTCTGCACGCTCGTTGAGGTTCTTCCGGAGGGTCGCTACGGCATGCTTGTCGATCTCGACCAGCGCAAGGTGCCGGAAGCCGGCCATATGAAGCCCCAGAGCTTGACCACCTGCACCCGCACAGACCTCCAGCGAGGTCAAACGGTCGTTGCCCATTCCCATCGATTCCCCCAGGTACGGTGTGCACGCAGACACGACAGTCTCGCATCCTTCCACTTCAGGGTCCCCGGGTCTGTCCACTCGCCCCTGCATCGTCCTTCGTCCCGGGCCGTTCCCGCAGCTCAGTTGGGATCCAGTCGGCAACCGGACTCAGCGATCTTCAAGGCTGGCTAGACTCCCACCTCATGACCAGCACGGCACCCCAACAGTCGTCCATCCTCGACAAGCCTTTTGTCCTGGATCTCTTCGCAGGACCTGGCGGGTTGGACGTCGCCGGACATGCACTCGACATCCCGAGTCTCGGCATCGAGTGGGACAAAGGTGCGTGCCTGACGCGTTACGCAGCCGGGTTGGACACACTTCATGCCGATGTGAGCGCAGTACGCAAGAGTGCCTTCGAGTCTTTGCCCCCAGAGGTCAATGTGCTCGCTGGCGGGCCTCCCTGCCAGACGTACTCGGTGGCTGGGCACGGTGCCGGGCGCGAGGCTCTGGAAAGGGTGAAGACGTACATCGAGCGACTGACGGCAGGAGAGCCCGACGAGGCGATCGACGAGAGCCTCAAAACTCTCAGTGATCCACGCACTGCACTTGTTCTAGAACCCCTGCGATATGCCATCCAGGCCACCCGGAGCCCTACTCGGGAGAAGCGTCCGTACGACGTCATCGTCCTGGAACAGGTACCCGCAGTCGAGGAGCTCTGGCATCACTACGCCATGGTGCTGCGAGAGACAGGGCTCCCCGACGGCACCAAGTACAAGGTCGTTGTCGGCCGCCTGGACACCGAGACCTACGGAGTGCCTCAGAAGCGGTCCCGCGCGGTGCTGATCGCTCGTCGCGAGGGATTGGATGCGCCTTCGCTCCCCGCACCGACTCACCACTCCTATGAGGCGAAGGAATGGAACCGGAGGAATGAGAGCGACCAGGCTGCGAGCCATCGGCAGCAGCCCACCCTCGGCGGGGAAGGTCTGCTGCCTTGGAGGTCTATGGGTGAAGTGCTCGGCAACCCTGCTGGCAGACATCCGGGCCGTCCCACTCCCTTCCTGGTCCGCTCGAACTACGGAAGTTCCGGAGTCTCCGGAAGGCGTGGAGTACGCAGCGACCAGCAGCCCGCGTTCACCGTCACCGGCCGCATCTCCCGCTCTGTGATCTTCCAACACCTCGACAACGACATCGTCTACGAGGGGCCGAGATTCAGCATGAATGAAGCCGGGATGTTGCAGAGTTTCCCGCCGGACTATCCGTGGTCCGGAACCGCTCAAGCTCAACAGGTGGGCAACGCTGTACCGCCTCTGTTCGGAGCGCACCTGCTGAGCGCCGCACTCGGCATGCCCAGGCCGGACACCGATGTGATGTCAAAGCCTTGGCAACCCGCAACGACAGAGCAGCAGGCCAAACTGCGAAGTCACGGCTGCGGGGCTGAGGATGCATGTACCGACAGGTGCCCTCGGCCCGCGGACCAGGTTGCGCCACCTTCCACCATGCGCCCGCGCAAGCCTAAAAAGATCGACCAGACGAAGTCGGCAAAGTAGCCGGAAGGTTGTGCCGTCGACTAGTCATGGTCGGCGGCACAACCTTCCGATACAACTATTGGCTAGACGACCTGCTACCGAACAAACCGCCGCCTTGTGTCAGGATCCGCTGCTCGACATTAACCAACCCGAGCAAGGCAGCCGAGAGCGCCTCAGGCGACACGAGGTTCTGCACGTCCTGCTCTCCCAGGATTACCGGCCCGTCCTCGGTCCTTGCCACCACGGTGCCATTGAGCCGTTGCGCATGGACCACATGCGCAACAGCTTCCTCCCCGTAGACCTTACGCACGAGCTTTTCTACCTGCCCAGGGTCAGCTTTGGGCCACTGATCAGCCCAGTAGGTCGACTCCTGCACAAAGACGGGGTGCCGCAGGTTCAACCACACGACTCCGCGCGACGTGCTGCCGTCATCGAGGTCCAACTTGTCGTTCTGGTCGTACCTTGCAAGGTTCTTGGCTTCCTCTCCTTCGAACTTCTTCCAATCGAAGGAAGGGTAACCACCACGCACCCGAGCATGGGTGCCTGTCAGGTTTCCGCCGACGGCCGGAACGAGTAGTTGACGCGTCCCAGCCGTGCCGCCGCTGCCACCGCTTGCCCCGCGCCCATCACCTGACTTGGTCGCTCCCGCCCCTGGGGCCCCGGCATAGGAACCGCTAGCCATACCCACAACTCGGCCCGCCGCCGAGCTCAGTACACGGCTCGCCTTGAAACGAGGGTTCAGCCGGTCAAGGATTCGGGACAGGCTCTTTGCCATCGACGGGTCCGTGCGGCTGTAGTTCTTCGACCGCGCCTCATCCCGAGCACGCGCCAGTTCGTCGGGGAAGCTGTCGAAGAACCGGTCACCCCATTGCTCCCAGGGAAGTTCGACCCCGCCCTTGCTCATGAGCATGTTGCGGGACGCCTGCGTCAACACACCCCAGTCCGTGGGCCGGCTGTCGCTGTATACCGGAGGATGCAAGATGAGCCACGTCCGGGCCATGATCTCGTCAGTGATACCGAACTGCCTGTACCGACTCTTCGTTGAATCGGCGTGGTACAGCTCCCCCTGGTAGTTGACAGCGACAACGGGCCTCTGCCCGACGTAGTCTTTTGATCCGCCTACGGGAAGCACAGGCTCCGGAACATAGAACCATTCGGCGCGCGTCCCATGGTTGTCGACCACTACCTGCCCGGTGAGTGCCTCTTGCGGGATGTAATGCCGGAGTCCGTAAACACGACGCGGGCGCCACACCATTTCCGCGCCGTCAGGCAGCGTTACCGTGCGGTCCTTACTCGCACGACGCTCCACACTCTTCCTGCGGTACAGATCGAAGACTGTGGTCTCGATCGGCTCCCCATCTCGGTGCGGAACATCCAGAAGCCGCCCGTTGAGGTACCTGATGAGGCCATCGACAGTTTCGCTGCGGGACGGTTCAGGGTCCCCCTGCCATGTGCTGCTCTCTGCGTCCGCTCCGAGGAGCACCATGATCGTGCCTGTCTTCATCCACTCCGGCCGGAGTGCACTCCAGTCACATCCATGATCCGCGTCCTCGAACGGCATGACGACATCGGTGAGGTAGGTGTCGCCCGTCTCTTCCTCGATCGGGAACTCTCTGAGGGCGTAGTTTCCCTGCTTGTCCCTCTGGATCCAGAGCATTGCTCCGTGAGGCGCCTCAACCGTGTAGCTGATCACCACCACGCCGTATGGATTCCACGGGAGCACCGCAGACTTGAACCCCTGACCGAAGTTCTGGTCGACGCCGATAGGCTTACCACCGCCGCCGAACGTAGTGAGGAAGAGCCTCAGGTCATCAGGACCCATTCCTTCGCCGTTGTCCATGATGGTGCGCCTGAGGACACCGAGTCGGCTTGCCGCCTGCTCCTCGATCCCGAACTGGATGATCGATGCGTGGCTCTCTTCGGAGTTCCGCCACGCTTCACGCGCCCATTGGTAGGGCCCGCCAGCCTCGTAGGCCTGGCGAATCAACTGGTGCGTCGCTTCCGTCGGCACATGAACATACCTGGGCATTGCACTCCTCTCCCCTAGAGCCCGTAAGCCCTAGAAGTCACGGCAAGAGCAGGCGCCCTTGCCGGAGTGCATCGTAGACCCGGGTGCCCTCCTTCTGCATGAAGTTTCCGAAACGCACTCGCCGAGAGACCAACAGTCCGTTGACCCAAAACACCGTCCCAAAGACTCGAGCAGCAGAGCTAGTTGCCGCTCTGACCTTCGACAACTCAGCACCAGACCGAAGATGGAGAGGCACCCCTTATTGGCAACTCGACTACGTCACGCGCCTTCTGTCGTGATCGTGTTCTCGAACTTCATCTGCGCCCATTCCAGAACCTCATCCGGGTCACATCCGTGCGCGCGAGCCCAATGCAGCACGTCAGTCACCATGTCGACTACTGAGCGCTGAGCCATCACGACGCTCAGCGCGGACAGGTGGCTGCCCTCAACGCCTGCAGAACGAGCCTCTCCCGTCATGCCGTAGAGGCCGAGCACAACCTCAGCCCTCGCAACCCTCGCTCCGCCACTGTGCCCGCCGGGGCTGGCCACATCCGTGGCGAGCTCACACCACGTAACCTTGCGATCCGCTCTCAACTGCACTCCCCACCGATCCGACATAGCGTCAACCAGGGTCATGCCTCGTCCGCCTTCCGATTCCGAGGTCGCATCGAGCAGAGTCGGCAAGGCCCGCGTATCGGGGTCGTGGATCTCGAAGCGCGCGAAGGTGCCGTTCATCGACGACGCCAGGGTGACAGGCGTGCCGCGTCCCACATGAGTGATCACGTTTGACACGAGCTCTGTGACGCAAAGTTGGGCTCCCTCCACAATGCTGTGCAGCCCCCAGAGCCTCAAACGCTCTCGGATAAGCCTTCGCACCCCGGCAACCTCCTCGGGCTCCGCGAGGAAGGCCAGGTCCCACGACTTCCGGTGCATGCAGCGTGCGTTCCAGACCACAGCTCAACTCCGTTGCCCTAGAGGCCTTTAGGCCACAAACCTGTGTCCCTCACGAGCGTTGCACTGGAACTTCCAAAATGGAACTCTCATTTTCGGAGCCCGGAAGCACACGTGGAGCCGCACGCCCCCGGCGCGCGCCACCTTGCCCCTACGGAATGAAGGACGCACGATCAGTCCGATCGACAAGAAGGGCATTCTCCATGTCAGTGGGACCCACGACGCGCAGGCGGCAACTCGGAGCCGACCTACGGCGCCTACGCGAAAGCTCGGGCCTCACGCTCGAAGACGCGGGAGCACGCGTCGGCATCTCCAAGGCGACCCTGAGTCGTTACGAGACCAAGGAAGGCTCCGTGAAGTGGCCTGCCGTGGACGCGCTGTGCCGCGAGTACGGCGCTTCGGAAGAAGAGCGCGCGGCGCTGGTCGAACTCGCCAAAGGGGTCAAGATCCAGGGCTGGTGGCGATCACTCGCCGACCCGATTCCCGAGTCCATGAACCTCATGCTGACCCTGGAGGATGAGGCGATCCGCGAGGACCACTACGCCTCCGTCTACATCCCCGGCCTCCTCCAGACCCGCGCCTATTCCGAAGCCGTCCACCGCGCCTCCGAGATGCGCTGCCCGGAGAGTGAGGTGCGCCTCATGGTCGACATCCGCATGAAGCGTCAGGAGTTGCTCCACCGCGAAAGCCCCCCACATCTGTGGGCAGTGATTGATGAAGCGGCTCTGCGCAGGCGCGTCGGCGGTAGCGACATCATGCGAGAGCAGCTCCGTAAGCTCATCGCCTCGATGGATTTGCCCCAAGTCACGGTGCAGGTCCTACCGTTCGAGAGCGGAGCGCACGCTGCGGCAGTAGGCAGCTTCGTCGTGCTGGGCGGGCCCACTCCAGAACTCGACGTCGTATACGTCGATACGCTGGGCGGTGGCCTCTTCATGGAGAAGCCCCAGGAACTGGAGCGCTATAGGTTGGCATTCCAGTACCTGAGCGCCCAAGCCCTCGCACCCGATGACTCTGGGAAGCTCATCCGCCGCATAAGCAAGGAGTGTTGATGCCCGCCCAGCAGGAGCCAGTCTGGTTCAAGTCGTCGTACAGCGGCGGCAGTGGGACGGAGTGCGTGGAGATCGCAGCCGTTCCGGGCTCCGTGCTAGTGCGCGACTCCAAGGTCTACGACGGCCCCCGGCTCGCGCTCCCTCTGCAGGCCTGGACAGAATTCCTGCGCGGAGTCCGCCGAAGCGACTGACCCGCCCGGTGGATCTAGACAGTCCCGCTGGTGCCCGTCTCCGGCTTCGTCGCCCGGTGAGCCGGCCGGTGGGGCTTTGGGTTCGCCGCGTTCGCGCCGGTGGGGTGGCGGCGTGGTTCGAAGTCGGGTGCGGGACGGTGGGCTCTTCATTGAATTGCGTGGCTGATGCCGGTGGGTGGTTGCTGACGCCTCCCTCCCTATTCGCCCTGGCCATCGGCTGGTTGGGGCTGGCGTTCGTCGGCTTGGGCTTCGTCGGGGAAGGGGCGCCGACCAGTTCCTGAGGAGCGGCCTACGGGCGTGGACCGCCGCTCCCTGTGGTGGGGCGAGTGCAGGTTGTTCGGGGTGCGGGTGCCAACTCCGGTTGTATGAGGTTCAGTTGACAGCTTGGGCCAAAGATTGATCTAGGCCCTCCACCTGTGTCACTCTCCGTATGATCGCCATCACCGTCGCGTAACCTCCGCGAACAACTTCACACACAGGTGACCCCCGCGAGGCGGCAACCTCCGGGGGCCCGGCACAAGGAGCAGAACCTCCGCATGCAAATTCATCGTATCCGTCACCACGAGCGTGACTTCACCGTCCTCGCCAACAAGGCCATCCGCGACCCGCGCCTGTCCCATACTGCGCGCGGCATCCTCGCCTACGTCCTGTCGCTCCCCAGCGGCGCGCACGTCAACGTACGGACCCTCAGCGACGGCTTCCCGCAGGGGCGGCTCGCCGTGTCCAAGGCGGTCAAGGAGCTGCGGGAGTTGGGGTATTGGGTGACGCAGACCGAGCGGGACAGTCGTACGCGGCAGATCATCTCGAGCGTTGACGTGTACGAGGTTCCGCAGGCGACCTCATCTCCCCAAGCTCCCCAGGCCCCCTCGGCGCCCTCGGCTCCGAGGTCCTCAACTCCGCGTACCCACAAGCCGGTTCCTACACGGGTGGGAACCGGATCTTCGGGCCCGTTCTCTTCTCGCGGGTATACCGCCGACCTGAAGACGGAACCCTTGAAGGACGGAGGGAAGAACCCTCCCCTCCCTCCCGCGGGTGCCGCCGCCACGGTCGACGAACCGCATGCCGCCGAGAGCGCCGGGATTCTGTGGCGGCTCGGCTCCGTTGACCCACGGCTGCGACTCACCGAGCGCGGCGTGCGTGAGCTCGTGCCCGAGGTTGTCGTCTGGCTGGAGCGAGGGGCCTCAGCCGCCGAGATCGTCGATGCCGTCACGGCCGGACTGCCCGCCAAGGTGTACTCGGCGGTGCGGCTCATCGCCGATCGACTCAGCCGCAAGCGGCCCGAGCGCAAGCGCGCGTGGCGGCAGGTCTTTGAGTGTCCCGAGTGCCGGGACCCTCTGCCATGGGGGCAGGAGACGGGCATCTGCCGGGCGTGCTCGGCCAGAGCGGCCTCGGCGGACCGTGCCCCTTCGGGGAGCGGACGAGAAGAGACGCGACGGCTCCTTCAGGAGCGAGCCGCTTGAGCGGACACCCGGACTCCCGGTCACCCACGTGAACACCCGCCGTATCCCACCGCTGCCGCCCCCATCCGTATTACCGTTTCGGCAGACACAAGGAACACCTCCACGCAGCACTACAACGCACCTGCACCAGCTCACACCACGGACTACGGGGTACGCCACCGCCGGAGGACAGCTCCCTATGACCACCGCCCCCACCGGATCGAACGCCGTGCCCCCGATGCCGGAGAGAACACCGAAAGCGCTGCGCACCGCCATCGCTCAGCACGCACCGCAGCTCCTGGTCGACTTCGATCGGCACTGGCGCCGTGACATCGCCGATGCCTACGACCTCGCGCCCGTCCCCGCCTTCATGGCTCGCTGGTGGGCGGAGTACGCCCTCGCCCGCGATCCCGAGTTGGCCACGAAGGTGCACGGACTGGAGGACGCGGCGGGCAAGGAGGCCGACTACGCCCGCGCGAAGACCCTGATCGAGGAGGCCGGTCGACTGCGCCGCGAAGCCGCGAAAGCCGAGCCTGGCCGGTGACCGACGGATTCATGGGGCCGCCCTGGCAAGCGGACTGGACCACGGCCGCCGCGGAGGACCGGGACGCTCTCCCGGGCACCGCCCGTGATCTCGTTCTCGCCGCGCGGGCGGAGCTGGTCGTTGCCACCGATCCGTATTTCCGGGGCGTCGATGCCGACCGGGGCCTGCCCTCCGGCATGAGCGTAGAACCTGCCCAGTCCACTCGCCCCGGCGGTCAGCACGTCCTGTACTTCGATCACGGGCGGGGCTGGCTGCGTTACCAGTTCACGAGGCGGACGACCGATCCGCAGATCGTCATCGAGGAATGCTTCTGGCGGTGAGTCGACCCCACGGCTGCGAGTGTGACCCAGGTCACACTCGCAGTGCTGTCACATCTCCCCGACCCCATCCGTCAAAGGGATGTAGCAAGCAAACGGGCCAGCGAAACGGCCGGCATCACAGCCTAGGGAGATCACCATGGAAGCCCGACTCAACCTCTTCGGTAACGCCGTCGCCGGTAAGTTCCTCAAGCACATCAACAGCGCCGGCAAGGCCCTCGAGACCTCCGGTCTGCCGATGAGCACCCAGGAGCTCGTGAAGATCCGGGCCAGCCAGATCAACGGGTGTGCGTTCTGCCTCGACATGCACACCAAGGACGCCGAGGCCGCCGGTGAGACCGTGCAGCGGCTGACCCTCGTTGCCGCCTGGCGCGAGGCCAAGGTGTTCACCGACGCCGAGCGGGCCGCCCTGGAGCTGGCCGAGCAGGGGACCCGGATCGCGGACGCCTCCGGTGGTGTCAGTGACGAGGCGTGGGCCAACGCCGCCAAGCACTACGACGAGGACCAGCTCGCCGCGCTCGTCTCGCTGATCGCCCTGATCAACGCCTACAACCGCCTGAACGTCGCCGTCCAGCTGCCCGCCGGCGACTACAAGCCCGGCATGTTCGGCTGAGCCCCACGAGCGGAGCACCACGAGCTGAGCCCCACGGGCCCCCGCCGGATCGGCGGGGGCCCCGAGGCGTAGCCTCAAACCGCATCAACTCGTCCCGTTCTGGAGGCTCGTCCCATGGCCCGTTCCCTGCCCGCCGCCCCCATCGCCGCCGCCGGTCTCGTGGGTGGTTACGCCACCGCCCGCTTCACCAAGAAGCGGCAGCTCGGCGGTGCCGTGCTCGCCGTTGCCGGGGCCGCCGCCGCGACGCAGTGGAAGCGGACCGCGGGCGGGAAGGTCGCGGGGGCGCTGACCGGGGCGTATGTCGCCGCGTTCGCCGGGTCCCACCCGCTGGCCAAGAAGGTCGGGGCGTGGCCGGCCGTCTTCGGCGTCGCCGGGGCCGTGGCCGCCGCCTCGTACGTACTCGTCGACCGCAAGGCCTGACCACCGCCCCCGGCCGGGGGTCCGGGGGTTGCCCCCGGGACAGCACAGCCGGCGTCGCCGGGGCCGTGGCTGCCGCCTCGTACGTACTCGTCGACCGCCGCGCCGCCTAAGAAGGCACCTCCGTAAGAAGGCACCTCCGTAAGGAAGCGCCCCTCAAGAACCCGCCGAGCCGTGCCCCAGCACATTCACCACCTTGCCCTGCGGGTCCCGTACGAAGAAGCGGCGTACGCCCCACTTCTCGTCCCGCAGTTCGCGGACGATCTCGGCGCCCGCCGAGCGCATCGCCTCGTACGCCGCGTCGACGTCGGTGACCTCCACGCTCATGTCCGGGACCGGGACGGGCGGTGGCGTGCCGCCCGGCGTGATGAAGTTGATCTGGGCCGCCGGGTGGGAGGGGGACGCGAGGGTCATGACCCAGCCGAGGTCCATGACCTCCTCGAAGCCGAGCGCACCGTAGAAGGCACGGTTGGCAGCGAGGGATTCCGGCCCCTCCACGGCCACGTTCGGGACGGCTCTGCGGACCTGGTTCATCTCAGTCATGCGGGTCATCGTCCCCGTGAATCCGGTCCTCACACGGTCACACGGTCGGCGACACACCGGCCGGGGCCGTCACCGCCGACAGCGGAGTCGCCACGTCCTCCAGGGACCGCCGCTCCGCCCGCACCGCGAACGCCGCCGCCACCAGGCCCGCCACGCACATCAGCGCCGCGCCGACCTGGAACGCGAGCACCGTGTCGGCGACCTTGCCGCTCTTGGTGAGGTCGGCGAAAAGAAGCGGGCCGCTGATGCCCCCGGCCGCCGTGCCGACCGCGTAGAAGAAGGCGATCGCCATCGCGCGCGTCTCCATCGGGAAGATCTCGGAGACCGTGAGGTACGCGCTGGACGCGCCCGCCGACGCGAAGAAGAGGACGACGCACCAGCAGGCCGTCAGGGTCGTCGCGGTGAGCGAGCCGCGGTCGAAGAGCCAGGCCGTGCCGAAAAGGAGCACGCCCGACAGCAGGTACGTCGACGAGATCATGACCCGGCGGCCGACCGTGTCGAAGAGCTTGCCGAGCAGCAGCGGGCCCATGAAGTTGCCCGCCGCGATGACCGCGAAGTAGTAACCCGTCGAGCCGGTCGGCACGTCGTAGAAGGTCGTGAGGATCGCGCCGAAGCCGAACGTGATCGCGTTGTAGAGGAACGCCTGCCCGATGAAGAGGGCGAGGCCGAGCGTGGTGCGTCGCGGGTACGCCGTGAACACCGTGCGCGCGATCTCCACGAACCCGGTGCTCTTGCGCTGCCGGATGGTGATCTCGCCCTCGGGCGGCGGGAGTTCGCGGCCGTGGTGCTGGGCCCGCACCTTCTCCTCCACGCCCGTGACGAGCGAATCGGCCTCCTCTCCCCTGCCGTGGATGAACAGCCAGCGGGGGCTCTCCGGGACGTTGCGGCGTACGAGGAGGATCACCAGGCCGAGGACGACGCCGAGGGCGAAGGTGAGGCGCCAGCCGACGTCCTTCGCGAACAGGTCCGTGTTCAGCGCGACGATCGACAGCAGCGAGCCGCCGATCGCGCCGAGCCAGAAGCTGCCGTTGATGATGAGGTCGACGCGGCCGCGGAAGCGGGACGGGATCAGTTCGTCGATGGCCGAGTTGATGGCCGCGTACTCGCCGCCGATGCCGAAGCCAGTGAAGAAGCGGAAGAGGAAGAACCACCAGGTGGAGAAGGAGAGCGCGGTGAGGGCCGTCGCCGCCAGGTAGACCGCCAGGGTGAGGAGGAAGAGCTTCTTGCGGCCGAACCTGTCCGTCAGCCAGCCGAAGAAGAGGGCTCCGACGCAGGCGCCCGCCACGTACAGGGCGGCGGCGATGCCGGTGACCTGCGCGGAGGAGATCGGCAGGCCGCTGCCCGACTCGGACAGGCGGCCCGCGATGTTGCCGACGACGGTGACTTCGAGCCCGTCGAGAATCCAGACCGTGCCGAGCCCGATCACCACCGTCCAGTGCCAGCGGGACCAGGGGAGGCGGTCGAGGCGGGCCGGGACGGCGGTCGTGATGGTGGCCGTGCCGTCGGGTTCGGCTGTGGCCTCAGTTGCGGCTGTACCGGCCGTAGTTGCGGCTGTGCCGGCCGTGGCGGGCCGGCCGTCGTGGTCGTCCAGGGACATGTGCGCCCTCCTCGTCGAGGGAACCGGCGATGTGTCCCGTACGAGTGCCCCGGCGGCCTGCGAGGATGCGCAACGCAACCCGGTGGGGGCTAGGGCCTGTCTCTCAGATCCCTCCTGCCCCGCGACGCCTGGCACGCACTCTCGCCTCACCGGGCGCAGACCCAAGTACATCCAGTACGAGGGTCGGCCCCCGGCAAGCCGAGAGCACGCACCAGACGCCGCAGGGCCCGCCCTCCGGGCGGACGGAGGGATCTGAGAGACACGCCCTAGGCCCCGAACCCCCGCGACACCGCGTAGATCAGCAGGCCCGCGAGCGAACCGACCACCGTGCCGTTGATCCGGATGAACTGCAGGTCGCGGCCGATGTGCGCCTCGATCTTGCGGGACGTGTGCTCCGCGTCCCAGCCGGCGACGGTGTCGGTGATGAGGGACGTGATCTCCTTGCGGTACGTCGTGACGACATAGACCGCGGCGCCCTCCACCCAGCCGTCGACCTTGGCCTGCACCTTGGGGTCGGTGGCCATCCTGCGGCCGAGCGAGAGCAGTGACGCCCTGACGCGCAGGCGCAGTTCGCTGCGCTCGTCCTCCGCCGCCGCCACGATCATCGAGCGGACCGCGGACCACGTGGACGCGATCAGGTCCTGCACCTCGGAGCGGCCGAGGACCTCGGACTTGAGGCGTTCCACGCGCGCGCGGGTGTCCGTGTCGGACTGGAGGTCGCCCGCGAAGTCACGCAGGAAACGGTCGACGGCGCCGCGGGCCGGGTGCTCGGGCATGTCGCGCATCTCCGTGACGAAGCGCAGGAGTTCCTTGTAGACCCGCTCGCCGACCCGCTTGTCCACGAAGCGGGGGGTCCAGCCCGGCGCCCCGCCCTGCACCGCGTCCATGACCGAGTCCGAGTGCAGGACGAGCCAGTCGTGGGCCCGCGCGCACACCAGGTCGACGACGCGCTTGTGGCCGCCGTCGGCGACGACCTTCTCCAGCATCTTGCCGATGCCGGGCGCGATCTCCGCGTTGTCGGCGCGGCGCGTGATGGCCTCGCCGACCACCGCCTGGACGTCGGAGTCGCGCAGGACGGTCAGGGCTCCCCGCAGCGCCGTGGCGAGTTCGGCCGTGACGCGGTCCGCGTGCTCGGGCTCCGCCAGCCACGCGCCGAGCCGGGAGCCGATGCCGACCGAGCGCAGACGGTCGCGTACGACATCGCCGGAGAGGAAGTTCTCGCCGACGAACTCGCCCAGGGACAGGCCGAGTTGGTCCTTCTTCTTCGGGATGATCGCGGTGTGCGGGATGGGGATGCCCAGCGGGTGGCGGAACAGGGCCGTGACCGCGAACCAGTCCGCGAGCGCGCCGACCATGCCGGCCTCCGCGGCGGCCGCGACGTAGCCCGCCCAGCCGCCCGCGCCGGAGTGCTCGGCCCAGGTGGCGAGTACGTAGACGACCGCGACGAAGACGAGCAGGCCGGTCGCCGTGAGCTTCATCCGGCGCACGCCGCGCCGCTTCTCCTCGTCGGCAGGGCTGAACTCGGCGGTGAAGCGGCGGCCCGCGCGGGCAGACTGCCGGGAGTCCCCGGCATCCGGTTCGCCCGGTACGCCCTGTTCGTCCGTCGTGCTCATCGCCCGCTCCACGTCCGTCGTCCTGCGACCGTCACTGTCGTCCCCCTCACACATTGTCCCTTCCTGACCTACTCCTGGAACGAACGACAAGTTCCCGGCGTCTGAGCGAGTGGACGCGGCTCGGACGGAGGGGGGCAGCGTCGGCCCCCTCGCAGGTCGCCCTGGACCCGTATCGCACAATGAGTCCATCACACCGGAGCCCCACGCTCCCCTTGCTCGAGGAGACGCACCCCGCATGACCAAGCGCCACGGTTATGCATGGCTGGCGGCGCTCGTCGCCGTCGCCGTCGTGATCTCGTCCGCCATCTATCTCGGCTTCTCCGGCGTCCTGCGCGACGACGACGGTTCCGTACGGGCCGGTGGCGGCACCCGTCCGCACGGCTCGGCCGCTCCCGCCTCCACCGGCACCTGGGCGGGCAGCTGGTCCGCCGCGCCCGCGGGCGGCGAGCCGGGCACCGAGACGAACGGGCTCGCCGGCCGTTCCGTACGCAACGTCGTGCACACCAGCGTCGGCGGCACCGGCGCCCGCATCACCCTCTCCAACCTGTACGGGCAGCAGCCCCTCACGCTCACGCACGCCTCCGTCGCGGTCGCCGCGGCGCCGGGCAGTGCGACGGCGCTCGCCGGGACGGTGCGCCGCCTCACGTTCTCGGGAAACACCTCGGTGGTCATCCCCGCCGGGCAGCAGGTCGTCAGCGACGCCGCGCGCCTGAAGGTGCCCGCCGACGCGGACATGCTCGTGACCACGTACGCGCCCACGCCGTCGGGCCCGGTCACGTACCACCCGCAGGCGCGGCAGATGTCGTACGTGGCGAACGGGGACCGCGTCGAGGACCCGAACGGCACGCGGTACACCGAGCAGAGCCCGTACTGGCGCTATCTGACCTCGCTCGACGTGCTCAGCCACGAGGCACAGGGCACCGTCGCGATCATCGGCGACTCGCTGACCGATGGCGTCACCTCCACCGTCGGCGCGAACCGGCGGTGGCCCGACGTGCTGGCCGACCGGCTGCGCACCGAGTCGGGTGCCCCGCGCTACGGCGTCGTGAACCTCGGCATCAGCGGCAACCGCATCCTGTCCGACGGCCTCGGCCGCCCGGCGGGCAACCCGAGCGGCCTGTCCCGCTTCGACCGGGACGTGCTCGGCCGGGCCGGCGTGCGGGCCGTCGTCATCGACCTCGGCATCAACGACATCATGCGCACCCCGCAGCAGACCGACCCCGAAAAGATCGCGGACGGCCTGCGGGACCTGGTGCGGCAGGCGCACGCGCGCGGCCTGCGCGTCATCGGGGCGACGCTCATGCCTTTCGGGGGGCACCGCGGGTACCAGCGGCAGCTCGAAGGCGTCCGGCAGGACGTGAACGCGCTCATCCGCGGCGGCAAGGTCTACGACGACTACGTCGACTTCGACAAGGCACTGCGCGACCCGTACGACCCGCGCAAGCTGCTGCCGCGGTACGACTCCGGGGACCATCTGCACCCGAGCGACGCGGGGTACCGGGCGATGGCGGACGCGTTCGACGTGGCCGCGCTGAAGGGGGCGGCCGGGGCGGAGCTCTGACGCGGGCGACCACCAGGCCCTAGGGCGTGTCTTCAAACTCCCGTCGTCGCCCGCAGGGCGGCCGCGCGGCGTCTGGTGCGTGCTCTCGGCGTGCCGGGTGCAAGGCCTCGTACTGGATGTACTTGGCCTTACGCCCGGTGCGGCGAGAGTGCGTGCCAGACGTCGTGAGGCAGACGGGAGTTTGAAGACACGCCCTAGTCCCAGTGACGGCGCCTGTCGCGCCGCTCCCTGCGTTCCTCGCGCCGCTCCTCGCGCCGGTCCAGGTGGTCCTCCAGATGCTCTTCCAGGCGCTCGCGGTGCCGCTCCATCCGGTCCTCGTGCAACCGGTGGTGGTGACCGCGCCGCCCCTCCAACTCACCGCGCCTGGCCGCCCCGCCCTCCAGGTCCTCCAGCCTCGCGCGCCGCCGCTCCTCCTTGAGGCGCAGCCGCTCGGACCGCGGCAGCTTCCGGTCGACGCCGATCCCGCCCATCAGGGCGAACCCGCGCACGATCACCCGGGGCGACCCGGACGTGCCGGAGCCCGTCGCCCGGTCGTCGATCCCGCCCATGATCCCGAACCCCCGTACGGTGACGTCGAGTTCCGGCGGCACCTTCACCTGGATTCCGCCCATGATCGTGTAGCAACGGATCTCCACGTCCCGCGTCGCGAAGTTCGCCTCGCGCAGGTCGATCTCGCCGCCGCCCCACATCGCGAACGCGGTGAACCGCTCCCCCACCGTCCAGCGCCCCTTGCGGTTGAAGCCGCCCCAGAACGCGAACGCGAAGCTCGACGTCGCCTCCCCGCCGATCCGCGCCGGCCAGTCGACCTCACCGTCCGCCACCGGCGCCTTCACGAAACTCACCGGCGTGGGCGCCGACGTCCCCGGCAGATCACGGACCAGCGGCTCCAACTCCCCATAGGTGCGCGCCTTGTACGTCGCCTCGAGGCGCTCGTCGAACTCCTCCATGTCGAGCCGCCCCTCGGCGACCGCATCGCGCAGTTGCTCCGCGACCTTCTCGCGATCGGCGTCGGAGGCCCGCAACTCGGGCGCGGCAGCGGGGTCTGGGCGGGATTCGTCCGTCATACGGCCAAGCCTACGGGCGTCAGGGCGCCACGGAAGTGCCCCTGGCGTACATCCTTGCGATCACGGCCTCGATGTCGGGCTCCCGGACGGACAGGTCGACCAGCGGGCAGTGTTCGGCGATCGCCGCGACGAGCGGTGCCGCCGACTGCCCCGCCGGGAACGCCAGCCACTGCCGCGCCCCCTCCACCTTCACCACGCGCGCGAACTCGGCGAACTCCAGGTCCAGCGGCGGCAGTTCACGCTCCAGGTCCACGACGAGCGTCCGCTCGGCGAGGGTGCCGCCGCCCGCCCGGTGCAGCCCCTCCAGCTCGCCGTCGTACATCAGGCGCCCGTGGTCGATGACCATCACGCGGCGGCACAGCTGCTCGATGTCGGTCAGGTCGTGCGTCGTCAGCAGGACCGTCGTGCCCCGGTCGCGGTTCAAGTCCCGCAGGAATCCCCGGACCTTGACCTTCGAGACGACGTCGAGGCCGATCGTCGGCTCGTCCAGGTACAGCACCTCGGGGTCGTGCAGGAGGGCCGCGGCGATGTCGCCGCGCATCCGCTGCCCGAGCGAGAGCTGACGGACGGGGACCTCCAACAGGGCGTCCAGTTCGAGGAGTTCGACGCAGCGGGCGAGGTTCTCCGCGTAGCGCGCGTCCGGGATCCGGTACATGCGCCGCATCAGCCGGTACGAGTCGATGAGCGGCAGGTCCCACCAGAGCGTCGTGCGCTGCCCGAAGACCACGCCAATCCGGTGCGCGAGGCGGCGGCGTTCGCGCGAGGGGTCGATGCCGGCCACCCGGAGGCGTCCCGCGCTCGGCGTCAGGATGCCGGTCAGCATCTTGATCGTCGTCGACTTCCCGGCCCCGTTCGGCCCGATGTAGCCGACCATCTCGCCGCGCGGCACCGAGAACGTCAGCGAGTCCACGGCCCGCACCTCGCGCCGCTCACGCCGCAGGAAGCCCGCCCTGCGCCGGACGTCGAAGACCTTCTCGACGCCCTCCACTTCGATGAACGGCTCGATGGACGGCTCCGTGACCGGCTCCGTGACCGGCTCCGTGACCGGCTTGATGAACGCGTCACCCTCACCCATGAGGCCTCAACTCCCCGTACTTCGATACGACCGAAGGGCCGCCCGCCACGCGAGCCCCGCCGCGCCCAGGCACGCGGCGGCCACCAGCGGCGGCGCGAACGCGATCCACCGCGGCAGGTCCAGCGGGTAGGGGCGGCCGAGGATGTAGAGCGCGGGCAGCCAGTTCACGAAGGCCAGCGGGAGGACGAAGGTGACGCCGCGCAGCAGGTTGTCGCCGAAGACGGTCGGCGGGTAGGACAGCATCGCGGTGCCGCCGAACGTCGCCGCGTTCTGCACCTCCGCCGCGTCCTGCGCCACGATCTGGAAGGCCGCGCCCGCCAGGAACACCGCGGAGAAGATCCCGGCGCCGCTCACCAGGAGCACCGGCACGAGCAGCACCTTCACCGGCGTCCACGCCACGTCCAGCGCGCACAGGGCCCAGACGAGGACCGCGACCCCCTGCGTCACCCGGCCCAGCCTGCGCAGCGCGAACCGGTCCGCCGCGACCTGCGCCAGCACCGGCGCGGGCCGCACCAGGAAGGCGTCCAGGGTGCCGTCCCGCACCCGCGTCCCGAGCCGCCCGAGCGACCCGGCGAACAGATCGGCCAGGCCGAAGGCGGCGCCCGAGGTCCCGTACAGGAAGGCGACCTCGGCGAGGCCGTAGCCGCCGAGCCGGTCGACCTGCGAGAACATCAGCAGGATGCCGACGAACTCCAGCGCCGTCAGGGCGAAGTTGCCGAAGCTCGTCATCACGAAGGACGCGCGGTAGCTCATCGAGGAGCGGATCCACATCCCGCTGACCATGCGGAACGCCCGTGCCCCGTCCCGGACTTGGCCCAACCGGTCACCCACCTTGAGCCACCACCCGCCGCGTCGCCGTCGCCTGCAGCAGCCGCCCCACGCCGAGGATCGCGGCGGCCCACGCGGCCTGGAAGAGACAGCTGCCCAGCACCCCGCGGCCGCCGTACGTGCCCATCAGGACGTCCGCGGGCACCTGCAGCAGCGCCGACCAGGGCAGGGCGCGGGCCACGTCACCGATCGCGCCGGGGAAGACGTTCAGCGGCAGCAGCATCCCGCAGAAGAACGTGGCCGTGATCCCGTACATCTGCGCGACGCCGCTCGCGTCCAGGAGCCAGAACGCGGACATCGCCACGAGATAGCGCAGCGCGAAGCTGACGACCATGCCGAGCAGGACGGAGACCAGGAAGGCCGCCCATCTCAACGGGTCGGACGGCAGGGCCAGTTGGAAGACGAGCGCGCCGATCGCCATCGGCACGACACCGCGCGCGAGCAGCTGGAAGCAGGCCCGGCCGACATCCTGCGCCAGCCACCAGCACTGCAGGTCGGCGGGCCGGTACAGGTCGACGGCGACGTCCCCGCTGCGGATCCGGTCGGCGAGCTCCGCCTCGAAACCGGAGGGCACGCCGAGCATCATCACGGAGAACATGGCCTGCCCCACCCAGACGAAGGTGAGCGCCTGCGCCTGGTCGTAGCCGCCGAGGTGGGGCCGCTCGTCCCAGAGCGCGATGTACGTACAGGCGATGATCAGGCCGAAGACGGTGTTGGTGAAGACGCCCGCGAAAGTGGCCCCGCGATAGGTGGCGTAGCGCCGGAAGGCCCCGGCGGCGACGGCCGCGTACAGCCGCACTGCTCCCACGCCACACCCCCTGCGGTACGCCGAAGCGCAGGAGCATAGCCATCCCGGGCGATGCCTGCCACTCATTTTCACGGTGATGTAGCAGGCTTATGTGCCATACGAGGCGTACGTGACGTACGACGCGAACCAGGAGTTCCACAGGACATGAGCAGCGACGAGCCGAAGCCGGAACCCGGGCCCGGGCAGCCGTCACCCGAGTGGGGCGAGCGACCGCAGTCCGCGCAGCGGCAGGGGAAGAAGGCCAAGCGCCCCAAGCGCAAGGGCTGGCGGCGCCTGTTCCCGACCTGGCGGATGCTGCTCGGCGCGTTCATCGGCTTCGTCCTGCTGTGCGTCGGCCTGTTCGCGCTCGGCTACTTCCTCGTGAACATCCCGCCCGCCAACTCGGCGGCGACGGCGCAGTCCAACGTCTATCTCTACGCGGACGGCACCCAGATCGCCCGCGACGGCGAGGTCAACCGGGAGAACGTCAAGCTCGCCCAGATCCCCAAGACCGTGCAGCACACGGTGCTCGCCGCGGAGGACCGCGACTTCTACACCGAGTCCGCGATCGACCCGAAGGCGATGCTGCGCGCGGCCTGGAACACGGTCACCGGCAAGGGCAAGCAGTCCGGTTCGACGATCACGCAGCAGTACGTGAAGAACTACTACCTCGGCCAGGAACAGACGGTCTCGCGGAAGGTGAAGGAGTTCTTCATCTCCATCAAACTCGACCGCGAGGAGTCCAAGGACGACATCCTCGAGGGCTATCTCAACACCAGCTACTTCGGCCGCAACGCGTACGGCATCCAGGCCGCCGCCCAGGCGTACTACGGCGTCGACGTCGGGGACCTGACGACCGCTCAGGGCGCTTATCTGGCCGCCCTGTTGAACGCCCCGAGCGCGTACGACGTGATCGCGCACCCGGAGAACAAGGCGAAGGCCGTGGCCCGCTGGAACTACGTCCTGGACGGCATGGTCAAGGAGAAGTGGCTCTCCGCCGCCGACCGCGCCGCGATGACGTTCCCGGTGCCGGTCGAGGCGAAGGGCCCTGCCGGGATGTCGGGCCAGCGCGGCTACCTCGTCCAGGCGGTCAAGGACTTCATCACCAGCAACAGGATCATCGACGAGGACACGCTCGCCACCGGCGGCTACCGCATCACCACGACCCTGCAGAAGGCGAAGCAGGACGCCTTCGTGGACGCGGTCGACGACCAGCTGATGTCGAAGATCGACAAGGAGTCCCGCGACGCCGACAGACACGTCCGCGCGGGCGGCGCCGCCATCGACCCCGCCACCGGCAAGGTCCTCGCCATGTACGGCGGCATCGACTACACGAAGCAGTACGTCAACAACGCCACCCGCCGCGACTACCAAGTCGGCTCCACCTTCAAGCCGTTCGTGTTCACGAGCGCCGTCGAGAACGGCTCGACGACGCAGGACGGCCGCGTCATCACCCCGAACACCGTCTACGACGGCACCAACAAGCGCCCCGTACAGGGCTGGGACGGCGGCACTTACGCCCCCGAGAACGAGGACGGCGTCTCCTACGGCAACATCACCGTGCGCACCGCCACCGACAAGTCCGTCAACTCGGTGTACGCGCAGATGGCCGTCGACGTCGGCTCCGACAAGGTGAAGCGGACGGCCATCGACCTGGGCCTCCCGTCGACCACCCCCGACCTCACCGCGTCCCCGTCCATCGCGCTCGGCCCGGCCACCGCGAGCGTCCTCGACATGACCGAGGCGTACGCGACGCTCGCCAACCACGGCAAGCACGGCACGTACACCCTCCTCGCCTCCATCAGCAAGGACGGCGAGGACGTCGACCTGCCCGAGCAGGAGACCGGCCAGTCCGTCAGCCGCGAGGCCGCCGACACCACCACCTCGATCCTGCAGTCCGTCGTCGAGGGCGGCACCGGCACCGCCGCCCAGGCGGCGGGCCGCCCCGCCGCCGGCAAGACCGGCACCGCGGAGGAGGACCAGGCGGCCTGGTTCGCGGGCTACACCCCGGACCTGGCGACCGTCGTCTCGGTGATGGGCCAGGACCCGGACACCGGCGCCCACACCTCGCTGTACGGCGTCGCGGGCCTGCCGCGCATCAACGGCGGCGGGTTCCCGGCCCAGATCTGGGCCCAGTTCACGAAGACGGCCCTGACCGGACGGCCCGCCGCCGACTTCGACCTCGAACTGGAGCCGGGCTCCGAGGAGTTGACCCTCCCCACCACGTCCCCCACGGAGACGGCCTCAGCCACTCCGGAGGACCCCGGCACCGACACCGGCGGCACGACGACCGACGGCGGCACGGACACGGGAGGCACCGACACGGGCGGCACGGCCGAGGGCCAGGACCAGGGACAGGACCAGGGTCAGACGGAAGGACAGACGGACGGCGGCACGACGACCGACGGCGGCGCCGACACCGGCGGCACGGACGCGGGCACCGACCAGGGCCAGACGGACGGCGCCCTCACCGGAGGCGGCCCGCTCAATGGCCTGACGTCGCCTTCAGCCCGACGATCGCCACCAGCAGCAGGGCGATGAAGAACACCCGCGCGGCCGTCGCCGGCTCACCGAGCGCCAGCATGCCGACGATGGCCGCACCCGCGGCTCCGATCCCCACCCACACGCCGTACGCCGTACCGATGGGCAGCGACTTGGCGGCGTAGGACAGCAGCAGCATGCTCGCGACGATCCCCGCGCCCGTGAACAGGCTGGGCCACAGCCGCGTAAAACCCTCGGTGTACTTCATGCCGATCGACCAGGCGACCTCGAGAAGTCCGGCGATCACGATCAGAATCCAGGCCATGACTGGCACCTCCGTCAGTGGTTCTCAACAGGGGTGCGTCGTCTTTGCCTCGCAGTGAAGAGCACTGCTGTCCCGGTACGGCGCGTCTCGTCGGGGTCCCTCAAAGGTAGCAAAGAAAAGATAAAGGGGCTGGTGACACCGGTCACCAGCCCCTTCGTACGGGACGACGAGCGCTACAGGTACGAGCTACAGATACAGGCCCGTCGAGTCCTCGGACCCCTCGAAGCGGTCCGCGGCGACCGCGTGCAGGTCCCGCTCGCGCATCAGCACGTAGGCCACGCCCCGCACCTCGACCTCGGCGCGGTCCTCCGGGTCGTACAGCACCCGGTCACCGGGCTCCACGCCCCGCACGTTCGCCCCGACCGCGACGACCTCGGCCCAGGCCAGGCGCTTGCCGACCGCGGCGGTCGCGGGGATCAGGATCCCGCCGCCGCTGCGGCGCTCGCCCTCCGCGGTGTCCTGCCGCACGAGCACACGGTCGTGCAGCATGCGGATGGGCAACTTGTCGTGGTGATGGGTCTTCTGGCTCACGGCGACGAACCTACCTGCCCTCCGGCTCCCCGTACGCTCCCGGGTCAGCGCTTGCGACGACGCGAGCCCACGGCGAGCAGCCCGACGACACCGACCACGACGAGCGCGACCGGCACGATCCGCTCGAGCCGCGGCGCGCCCTCCTCGGACACCAGTTGGCCCTTGACGTCGGAGACGAACCGATTGGCCCCGACGTACGCGCGCCCCAGCGTGTGGTCCACGTTCGAGACGAATCTGGCCTTCGCGTCCCCGACGATCGTCTTCGGGTGCACCCGCACCCCGAGCTCGTCGAGCGTCTCGGCCAGGGTCTCGCGGCGGCGCTTGATGTCCGCCTCGATCTGCGCCGGCGTCCGCGTATCCGGCGTATCCGACGTGCTGGACGTGTCCGACACCGCGCTGCCTCCATGATCGACGGTTCACTGCGTACGTCCACTGCGTACGCCCACTACGTGAGGGGTGATGGACAGTCTGTCAGCTCACCACCGCCCGCACCCCACGGCACCCCTATTACCCTCGACCGGAGTCACCCCACCCGCAAGGAGATGCGAGCGACATGAGCGAGCGACTGCAGCCCGGCGACACCGCCCCCGCCTTCACCCTGCCCGACGCCGACGGCAACGAGGTCTCCCTCGCCGACCACAAGGGCCGCAAGACGATCGTCTACTTCTACCCCGCCGCGCTCACCCCGGGCTGCACCAAGCAGGCCTGCGACTTCACCGACAACCTCGACGTCCTCGCGAGCGCCGGCTACGACGTCATCGGCGTCTCCCCCGACAAGCCGGAGAAGCTCGCCAAGTTCCGCGAGAAGGAGAACCTGAAGGTCACGCTGGTCGGCGACCCGGACAAGAAGGTCCTCGAGGCGTACGGCGCCTTCGGCGAGAAGAAGCTGTACGGGAAGGTCGTCACCGGTGTCATCCGCTCCACGATCGTCGTGGACGAGGACGGCAAGGTCGAGCGCGCCCTCTACAACGTGAAGGCCACCGGCCACGTAGCGAAGATCATCAAGGACCTCGGCATCTGATCCGGCACCTGACCGGTATCTGACCGGCATCTGACCGGCACCCGACCCTCCCGGGTACCCGCGCTGTGAGGAAAGTCCCCTCTCGAGGGGACTTTCGTTTGCATACGCCACGACCGAGCAAGTGATCCCTTCGGAAGCGTTTCGAGTCCAGAGAAGGGATCCACCGCCATGTCCACCGACACCGAGGAAGGGCAGCTGCCGCCCGACCCGGAGGCGGTCAAGCGTCACCGGGCACTGTTCCGCGCCGTCAGACGGCGCAAGAATCCGCCCCTGCGCCGCACCGACATCACCGTCACCGACGACGCGGCGGTGAAGCGCGCGGTCAAGGCGGCCTCGCTCGGCAATGCCATGGAGTGGTTCGACTTCGGCATCTACTCCTACCTCGCGGTGACGATCGGCCACGTCTTCTTCCCGTCCGGGAACGACACGGTCCAGCTGATCTCGTCCTTCGCGACCTTCGCCGTGTCCTTCCTCGTGCGGCCCATCGGCGGCATGGTCTTCGGCCCGATGGGTGACAAGATCGGCCGCAAGAAGGTCCTGGCGATGACGATGATCCTGATGGCGATCGGCACGTTCGCGATCGGCCTGATCCCGTCGTACGCCTCGATCGGCTTCTGGGCCCCGGTCCTGCTCATCCTCTTCCGGCTGGTCCAGGGCTTCTCCACGGGCGGCGAATACGGCGGGGCCTCGACGTTCATCGCCGAGTACGCGCCCGACAAGCGCCGCGGCTACTTCGGCAGCTTCCTGGAGTTCGGCACGCTCGCCGGTTACGTCGGTGCCGCCGGCCTCGTCGTGATCCTGACGTCCACGCTGGGCAGCGACGGGATGGAGTCCTGGGGCTGGCGCATCCCGTTCCTGGTCGCGGGTCCGATCGGCCTCGTCGGCCTCTATCTGCGACTGCGCCTGGACGAGACCCCGGCCTTCCAGAAGCTGGAGGACGAGTCGTCCCACAAGGCCACCGACGCGGCGTCCGCCGTCGAGACGACGGCCAAGGGCGACCTGGCGAAGATCTTCCGCGACTACTGGCCGTCGCTCATCCTCTGCATCTGCCTCGTGGGCGCGTACAACATCACGGACTACATGCTCCTGTCCTACATGCCGACGTACCTGTCGGACGAGATGGGCTACAAGGAGTCCCACGGCCTCCTCATCCTCATCGCGACGATGATCGTCCTGATGCTCGTCATCAGCCAGGTCGGCCGGCTCTCCGACCGCTTCGGCCGCAAGCCCCTGCTCATGGCGGGCATGCTCGGCTTCTTCTTCCTCTCGATCCCCGCCTTCCTCCTGGTCAAGAACGGCGCCCTGTGGGCGGTCTCCCTCGGCATGCTGCTGCTGGGCCTCTCCCTGGTCTGCATGCTCGGCACGATGTCGGCGGCCCTCCCGGCGATCTTCCCGACCCAGGTCCGCTACGGCTCCCTCTCCGTCGGCTACAACCTCTCCGCGTCGATCTTCGGCGGCACGACGCCGCTGGTGATCACGGCGCTGATCTCGTGGACCGGGACGGACATGATGCCCGCGTACTACGCGATGGCCGCGGCCCTGATCGGCGTGATCGCGGTGGCGTGCATGAAGGAAACGGCCCAGAAGCCGCTAGCCGGGTCGCCGCCGTCGGTGGAGACACCGGAGGAGGCCGCGGAAATGGTGGAGGCCCAGGCTCCGGCTCCGAGGTTCTGACCTGTGGCGCCCGACCTTTGACCTCGCTCAACTCCCGCCCCGGATCGGGCCGTTCCGCATTTCGTGCGTGACGGTCCGATTTTCGGTTCGTTAGCCCGTACGAGGTCACGAACGGGTGGCCGAGGACCGAGGGAGGGTTCGCATGGCGGGGCAGCGGTATACGCGGGAGCTGCTGGAGGAGGCGGCTCGGAACGCGCGGAACTGGGATGAGGCGGTTCGGTGGTGTGGGGGTGAGCCGACAGTCGGGAGTCGCCGGTATCTGCGCCGGAAGATGAGCGAAGCGGGGATCGACACATCGCACTTCCGAGAGCTGCGGGTTCGGCACACGGAGGAGATCTTGCGCGAGGCTGTGTCACAGTCCCAGAGCATCAACGACGTGGTACGCCGCTTGGGGATCAACAACGTAGGCGGCAACCAGGCGCACATCAGCCGCCGGATCACGGCGCTCGGGATCGACACCTCGCACTTCACGCCATCGAAGCGCCGCCCAAAGGGCTCGCTCGGAGACCCACTGAGACTGAGGTCTCCGGACGACGGCCGAGTGCGCGGCACGCGCATTCGCCGGGAGCTGCTCCGGCTTGGCGTTCCTCGGCAATGCGCCGAGTGCAGCCGCACGACCTGGCAAGGGAGCCCGATTCCACTGGAGGCGGACCACATCAACGGCGACTGGTGGGACAACCGCCCGAAAAACCTGCGCCTCTTGTGCGCCAACTGCCATGCGGCAACGGACACTTACCGAGGCCGGAAGCGGAGGTCCGCATGAGCAAGTACCCGCGCGCCCTTCTGGCGGAGAACGCTGCGGCCTCCGACAGCCTGGTCGACCTGATGCGCCGGATCGGTGCCCCCATGGGCAGCAAACCCCTCCGCTACCTGCGCAAACGGCTCGCTCATTACGGCATCGACACCTCCCACTTCCAGGACGAGCCGTTGCCGGAACGCCCGAAGCGGTCGTACTCCAGGGAAGCCCTGGAAGAGGCGGCAGCCCGCTCCATCAGCATCCGCGAAATGTTCCTGCATATGGGGATCCCTCCGGAGGACGGCCCGTACGAGCACGTGAAGCGGAGGCTGAAGCTGTTCGGTATCGACACCAGCCACTTCGCGCCACCCCGAGGCGTCGACGGCAGCGGAGTCTTCCCTGAGGAGGAGTTCACACAGGCCGTGGCAGCATCGCACAGCCTGGCCGAACTCATGCGCCGCCTGGGACTGCCACCGTTCCATCAGACAGCCCGGACAAAAGCGCGGCGCAGCATCGACGAGTACGGCCTCTCGACGGAACACTTCACCGGACAGGGGCACTGCGCGGGAGTACCCTCGCCCGCACGAAAGGCGGCCCGGGAAATCCTTGTACGCCGCCCCGCCGGGGCCTCGCGCACCAGCACGGCTCTGCTGCGACGGGCACTCGACGAGATCGGGGTGCCGCGCGTGTGCGTCACATGCGGCGTGGGCGAGCTCTGGGAAGGGAAGCGAATGGTTCTGGAAGTCGATCACATCCACGGCGATCGCCTGGACAACCGTCGCGAGAACCTGCGCTACCTGTGCCCGAACTGCCACGCGCTGACGAGAACTTGGTGCCGCAGCCGTAGGGGCGCTCCCGGCACGAACAGCCCCGCCGTACACTGACGAGACGGAACGCGCCAGGAAGGCGCAATGTTCGTTTTGTCGCGGTCGTGATGGAATGGCAGACATGTCGGATTTAGGTTCCGATGGGAGAAATCCCGTGAGGGTTCGAATCCCTCCGACCGCACATAAAAGGGGCCGCCCGTGTGGACGGCCCCTCTGCGTCTCGCCTCAGCCCAACAACTCCCGCACCACCGGCACCAGCGCCCGAAACGCCTTCCCCCGATGGGAGATCGCGTTCTTCTCGGCAGAGGTCAGCTCCGCGCACGTCCGCGTGTCCCCCTCCACCTGAAGGATCGGGTCGTAGCCGAAGCCGCCCGAGCCGGCCGGGGCGTGCCGCAGGACGCCCCGCAGCTGGCCCTCGACCACGCGCTCCGTGCCGTCGGGCAACGCAAGAGCTGCCGCACACGCAAAATGCGCCCCGCGGTGGACGTCGTCGTCGACGTCGCCGAGCTGGGCCAGGAGGAGGTTCAGGTTCGCCGCGTCGTCGCCGTGCTTGCCCGCCCAGCGCGCGGAGAAGATGCCGGGCGCGCCGCCGAGGACGTCGACGCAGAGGCCGGAGTCGTCGGCGACGGCGGGCAGGCCGGTGGCCTTGGCGAGGGCGTGGGCCTTGAGCAGGGCGTTCTCGGCGAACGTGACGCCGGTTTCGCGGACGTCGGGAATCTCCGGGTACGCGTCGGCGCCGACCAGCTCGTGGGGCAGGCCGGCGTCGGCGAGGATGGAGCGGAGTTCGACGATCTTGCCGTTGTTGCGGGTGGCGAGGATGAGGCGGGTCATGCCCTCCAGCCTACGAGCAGCGCTGCGGCGGCGTTCTGCGGCAGCGCTCTACGGCGTGCAGACCTTGGTCAGTTCGCCTGCGGCGTCCGTGACCGGGGTGACGTCGGGGGTCTTGTCCCCGTCGTTGATGGCGGTACGCACGTTCCCCACGGCCTTGTTGAGGTCGTCGACCGCCTTGGAGACGTCGGCGTTGTCGGTCTTGTCGCCGATCTTGTCGAGGTTCTTGTCGATGGAGGCGAGCGCCTCGTCGGCCTTGGCCGGGTCGTTCGCCGCGTTCTCCACGGCCTGCTGGAGGTCGGTGACGCTGTCGGCGATGGCGTCGGCGGTCTGGACGCAGTCGAGGGCCTTGTCGACGGCCGAGCAGCCGACGGCGGCCGGTACCGCGATCAGTGCGGTGGCTGCGGCGAGTACGGCGAGACGACGGTGGCGTGATCGGCGGCGCGCGGGCATGGAACGGTCCTCCCCTGAAGTACGGACAGGTGCACGGCCGTTGTGTGCCGTGCACCTGTCCGTAGTGACGCAGTCGGTGGCTCTGCGGTTGCCACCCTACTTGGGGAGTTCTTTACCTGTGCAAGCGATTATCCGCGGGCGCCGAGGGTCTCCTCGAGTGCCTTGCGCTGCGCGGCGGCCAGTTCGTCGCAGCCCGAAACGGCAAGGTCCAGAAGGGAGTTGAGCTCGTCGCGGGCGAAGGGCTCGGCCTCGGCGGTGCCCTGGACCTCGACGAAGCGGCCGTCGCCGGTGCAGACGACGTTCATGTCGGTGTCGGCCCGCACGTCCTCCTCGTAACAGAGGTCGAGGAGCGGGACACCGCCGACGATGCCGACGGAGACGGCGGAGACGGTGGAGACGAGGGGCTGGCGGCCGGCCTTGATGATCTTCTTGCCCTGGGCCCAGGCGACGGCGTCGGCGAGGGCGACGTAGGCGCCGGTGATGGCGGCGGTGCGGGTGCCGCCGTCGGCCTGCAGGACGTCGCAGTCGAGGACGATGGTGTTCTCGCCGAGGGCCTTGGTGTCGACGACGGCGCGCAGCGAGCGGCCGATGAGGCGGGAGATCTCGTGGGTGCGGCCGCCGATCTTGCCGCGGACGGATTCACGGTCGCCGCGGGTGTTCGTGGCGCGCGGCAGCATCGAGTACTCGCCGGTCACCCAGCCTTCGCCGCTGCCCTTGCGCCAGCGCGGGACGCCTTCGGTGAAGGAGGCGGTGCAGAAGACCTTGGTGTCACCGAAGGAGACGAGGACGGAGCCTTCTGCGTGCTTGCTCCAGCCGCGTTCGATGGTGACCGGGCGGAGCTGTTCGGGGGTGCGGCCGTCGATGCGAGACATGGGCCGAGCCTATCGGGCGCGGGTGGGGTCGAAGGTCCCGCGGTGGGGCGCCGAACGCGTCGGGGCGGGCGACGTTGGTCCTGAGTTGGACACATAAGCAACGGTTAAGATTTTAGGGTTGAAGTCTGTAAGTGGGGGGCGTCCATGACCTGCACGCATTCGCCCTGAAAGGCCTCCCCCGTGTCCGTTCGTGACCACTCCGTCAGCCCGAAGTCCACCGAGTCCCGCCTGGACGCCGATCCCGATCCGCCGGTCTCCGGCCGGACCACGGTGTCGTCGGCCACCGTCCTGGAGGGCTCTCCGCACGGCGTCCTCATCGCGTCGGCGCTGGCGGGTGGGACCGCGGTGTACGCGAACCACCGGCTGGACGAGATGTTCCGGACCCCTGTGCCGATGGATCCCGGCGGGCTGGTCGCGGCTTCGCGGGAGCTTCTCGACCGCAACGGTGAGCCGCTGCCGTTCGCGCAGTCCCCGCTCGGGATCGCGCTGCACCTGCGGCGCCCGGCGCGGGCCGAGGTGCAGTACGAGGTGCCGGGCGCGGATCCGCTGCGCCTCGACATCACGGCGACCCCCCTGGACTGCGATCACGGCCCGGATCCGGTGGCGGTCGCGTACATCCATGACATCTCGCACCAGCAGCGTGCGGCCGACGCCCTGGACGAGGCGAACCACCGTCTGGCGCAGCAGTTGGAGGACATCACCTGGGTGCACGGTCTGACCGAGCGGCTGACCGATCAGGGCAGCGTCGACGAGACGCTGCAGCGGGTGCTGTCGGAGGGTGCCCGGCTGCTGCAGGCGGACATGGGTGCGGCGCGGCTCTACAACGAGGAGCTGCGGACCATGGAGACGCGGGCGACGTTCGGGATCGCGAACTCCCTGGCGGATGCACAGGAGTTGATCGCCACCGTCGGGGACAAGGAGGACCTGGTGGAGGCGGCCGTGCTGGCGGGCGGCTGGCTGCTGTACGAGGACGTGATGACCGATCCGGCCGCGGCGGGGCCGTTGCGCGAGCTGGGCGAGGTGGCGGGGTTCCGCAGTGTGTACGTCCTTGCGCTGCGCAGTGCGCAGGGCCGCAAACTCGGCGCTGTGGCCTGGGCGTTCGAGAAGCCGGGCCGTCCTACGTCGCGGCAGCGTCAACTGGCCTCCACCTATTGCCGGTTCGCAGGTCAGGTGGTGGAGAACAACCGGCTGTACGAGCGTGAGCGGCGGATCGCGAGCACGCTCCAACAGTCCATGCTGGCACAGGAGTTGCCGGACATTCCGGGGGTGCAGATCGCGGCGGTGAGCCTGCCGGGGGCGCAGGGGATGCAGGCGGGTGGTGACTGGTACGACGTGCTGGCGCTGCCGCAGGGCAAGGTGGCGCTGGCTCTCGGGGACGTGATGGGCAAGGGGTTGCGGGCGGCGACGGCGATGGGGCAGATGCGGACGGCGCTGCGCAGTTACGCGCTGGTGGAGGGCGAGGACCCGGTGGCGGTGCTGACGGATCTGAACGCGCTGACCGGCGACATGGCCCTGACGGACCTGGCGACGGTGCTCTACATGACGGTGGATCCGGGTCGGCGGCAGGCGACGGTGGCCTCTGCGGGACACTGTCCGCCGCTGCTGGTGGACCACTCGGGTGCGTCGTTCGTCCGGGCCGGGCAGGGCGTGCCGATGGGGGTGATCGACGAGTGGCATGCCGAGCCGGGCGAGGTGGAGCTGCCGGAGGGCGCGCTGCTCGTGTTGTACACGGACGGGCTCGTGGAGCGGCGCGGGGAGGAGTTGGGCGAGGGCCTGGAGCGGTTGCGGCAGGCGGCGTTGTCGGCGCCCGCGGAGGTGGGTGAGCTGTGCTCGTACCTGATCGAGGAGTGCCTGGACGAGGGGGCGAACCCGGACGACGTGGCGATCCTGGCGTTGCGGGTGCGGTAGCCCGTACGTACGCGAGAACGGCCGCCCGGCCCTGGTGACAGGGGGGCGGCCGTTCGCGTGTGGCCCGCTCAGTGGTGGCGGTGGGTCACATCATGTCTTCGATGTCGGCGGCGATGGGGTCCGCGTCGGTACCGATGACGACCTGGATCGCGGTGCCCATCTTGACGACGCCGTGGGCGCCGGCGGCCTTCAGCGCGGCCTCGTCGACCTTGGACGGGTCGATGACCTCGGTGCGAAGTCGGGTGATGCAGCCCTCGACCTCTTCGATGTTGTCGAGCCCGCCGAGCCCGGCGACGATCTTCTCAGCCTTCGTGGCCATTTCGTTCTCCCTGTTTTCTCCGGCCCGCGATGGGCCGCTTTGTCACGGTAACCCACGGTTGGCCCATCTTCACGAGCGGTAGTGCCACCCGTGACGAAAGATGACGAGCACGTGGACCGACCCGTCCCGCGACTGGTCTACACCACTAGTCAGAGTATCTAACGCCCGCCAAACGTGGCTTGTTCCGGGAGGACGTCCATGAGCGCGAACGCTGCCGCCGCACCCCGGCCGAGCCCCTGGAGCAACTTCTTCCAGGGGCTCCAGAAGATGGGGCGCAGCCTGCAGCTGCCCATCGCGGTGCTGCCTGCGGCCGGTATCGTCAACCGGCTCGGCCAGCCGGACGTCTTCGGCTCCGACGGCCTCGGCTGGACCAATGTGGCCAAGGTCTTCTCGGGCGCGGGCGGCGCCCTGCTCGACGCCGACCTGGGTCTGCCGTTGCTGTTCTGCATCGGTGTCGCGATCGGCATGGCCAAGAAGGCGGACGGTTCGACGGCGCTCGCCGCGGTGGCCGGGTTCCTCGTCTACCGGGGCGTGCTGCACCAGTTCCCGGTGGACTGTGCGAGTGGCGCGAAGGCGGTGGCGACGGGGTGCCAGGCCGCGGACGGCACCGTGACGGCGTTCGGGTACCAGAACCCGGGCGTCTTCGGCGGCATCATCATGGGTCTGCTGGCCTCGTTCTTCTGGGTCCGCTACCACCGCACGAAGCTGGTCTCCTGGCTCGGCTTCTTCAACGGCCGCCGTCTGGTCCCGATCATCATGGCGTTCATCGGCATCCTCTTCGCCGTGCTGTGCCTGTGGATCTGGCCGCCGATCGGTGACGCCCTGGAGAGCTTCTCCAACTGGCTCGAGGGTCTTGGCGCGTTGGGCTCGGGCATCTTCGGTGTCGCCAACCGTTCGCTGTTGGTGATCGGTCTGCACCAGTTCCTGAACGTGCCGCTGTGGTTCCAGTTCGGTTCGTTCACCAAGCCGGACGGCACGGTCGTGCACGGTGACATCAACATGTTCCTGAGCGGGGACCCGAGCGCCGGTATCTACCAGACCGGCTTCTTCCCGATCATGATGTTCGCGCTGCCCGCGGCGTGCCTCGCGATGGTCCACTGTGCTCGCCCGGAGCGGCGCAAGGCGGTCGGCGGCATGATGCTGTCGCTGGCGCTGACCTCGTTCGTCACCGGCATCACCGAGCCGATCGAGTACTCCTTCGTCTTCATCGCGCCCGCGCTGTACGCGGTGCACGCGGTGCTGACCGGTGTCTCGATGGCGGTGACCTGGGGCCTGGGCGTCAAGGACGGCTTCAGCTTCTCGGCGGGCCTGATCGACTACGTCATCAACTGGGGCCTGGCCACCAAGCCATGGATGATCATCCCGATCGGCCTGTGCTTCGCGGTCGTCTACTACGCGATCTTCCGGTTCGCGATCACCAAGTTCGACCTCAAGACTCCGGGCCGCGAGCCCGAGGAAGAGGTCGAGGACATCACCAAGGCGTAAGCCTGCCGCCCCGCTTCACCCCTCGCGAAGGGCCCCCGGACCTATGGTCCGGGGGCCCTTCGTCACGTATGAGCCGGAGCGGACGCATATGTTCCAGCCCACAGGAATTGTGGGTTCCTTATCTCGCCTTCACCGTGCTACAACAGGTCTACACCACTGAGTGGTGTAGACCATCTGGCTGCTGCCCACCCCCGCTTTTCTCCTTACCGTCCCCGGCAGCACCCCAGCACATGGAGGAAGTTGATGAGCACCGCCAGCGCTACGGCGGCTCCCGCAAAGAAGCGGGGCTCCGGCCTGTTCCAGGGCCTTCAGAAGGTGGGCCGCAGCCTTCAGCTGCCGATCGCGGTGCTGCCGGCCGCGGGCCTCATGGTCCGGCTCGGTCAGCCCGACGTCTTCGGCGCCGACGGCCTCGGCTGGGACAAGGTCGCGTCGGTCTTCGCCAACGCGGGCAGCGCGGTCACCGGCAACCTGCCGATCCTGTTCTGCATAGGCGTGGCCATCGGCTTCGCCAAGAAGGCCGACGGCTCCACCGCACTGGCCGCCCTGGTCGGATTCCTGGTCTACAGCAAGGTCCTGCAGTCCTTCCCGGTCACCGAGGCCGTGGTCAACACGACCGCCAACAAGGGCGTGGACGTCGCAGCCGTCTACAACGACCCCGGCGTCCTCGGCGGCATCATCATGGGTCTGCTCGCGGCGGTGCTGTGGCAGAAGTACCACCGCACCAAGCTGGTCGACTGGCTCGGCTTCTTCAACGGCCGCCGTCTCGTCCCGATCATCATGGCCTTCGTCGGCGTCATCGTCGGCGTCTTCTTCGGCCTGGTCTGGGAGCCCATCGGTGAGGGCATCGGCAACTTCGGCGAGTGGATGACCGGCCTCGGCTCCGGCGGCGCCGCCCTGTTCGGCCTGATCAACCGTGGCCTGATCCCGATCGGCATGCACCAGTTCGTCAACACCGTCGCCTGGTTCCAGCTCGGTGACTTCACCAACGCGGCCGGCGAGGTCGTCCACGGTGACTACGGCCGCTTCCTCGCGGGCGACCCGAGCGCCGGAATGTTCATGTCCGGCTTCTTCCCGATCATGATGTTCGGTCTGCCGGCCGCCGCTCTGGCCATGGCGCACACCGCTCGCCCGGAGCGCCGCAAGGCCGTCCTGGGCATGATGGTCTCCCTCGCGCTGACCTCGTTCGTCACCGGTGTGACCGAGCCGATCGAGTTCTCGTTCATGTTCATCGCGCCGCTCCTCTACGTGATCCACGCGGTCCTCACGGCGGTGTCTCTCGCGGTGACCTGGGCCCTCGGCGTGCACGCGGGCTTCAACTTCTCGGGCGGTCTCATCGACTACGCCCTCTACTGGAAGCTCGACACCAAGCCGTGGCTGATCATCCCGATCGGTCTCGTCTTCGCGGCGATCTACTACGTCGTCTTCCGGTTCGCGATCGTCAAGTTCAACCTCAAGACCCCGGGCCGCGAGCCCGAGGAGGAGATCGAGGACCTCACCAAGGCGTGAGCCTCACCCGCCTGTGACGAGGGCCCGGAACCGCTACGGTTCCGGGCCCTCGTCGTCGTACAGGCACTTCAGAGTTCGTACGTCACTCCAGGCCTCGCCAGCTCCACCGGCCCGTCGAACGCCTCGCGCGCATCGGCCAGATTCACCTGCGGGTCCGTCCACGGCGGGATGTGGGTGAGGACCAGCTTGCGGACGGCGGCGCGCTGCGCGGCCTCGCCGGCCTCGCGGCCGTTCAGGTGCAGCGCCGGGATGTTCTCCTTGCCGTGCGTGAACGCCGCCTCGCACAGGAACAGGTCGGTGTCCTGGGCCAGTTCGTCCAGGGGCTCGCACGGGCCGGTGTCCCCGGAGTACGTCAGGGAGCGGCCGCCGTGCTCGAGGCGGATCGCGTACGACTCCACCGGGTGGCAGACCTTTTCCATCCGTACGGAGAAGGGGCCGATGTCGTACGAGCCCGGCTTGACCGTGTGGAAGTCGAAGACCTCGCTGAAGGCGGAGGCCGAGGGGGTGTCGGCGTGCGCGGTGGTCAGGCGCTGCTCGGTGCCCTCGGGTCCGTAGACCGGCATGGGGGCACAACGGCCGCCGTCGTGGCGGTAGTAGCGCACGACGAAGTACGCGCACATGTCGATGCAGTGGTCCGCGTGCAGATGACTGAGGAAGATCGCGTCCAGGTCGTAGAGACCGATGTGGCGCTGCAGCTCGCCCAGGGCGCCATTGCCCATGTCGAGAAGCAGCCGGAAGCCGTCGGCCTCGACGAGGTAGCTCGAGCAGGCCGAATCCGCGGACGGGAACGACCCCGAGCAGCCGACGACGGTGAGCTTCATAAGAGCCTTCAACCTCCGCGCTGGCGGTCGGATTGCGGGGTGGGAAGAATCGTGGGAAGAACCTAGGGGTTCGTCGAGCGTAAGGCGCAAAAGCGCGGGTCGCTCCTCCGTCATGGGCCGTTGTGGGCGAACTCACCTGCGGTGTCACCGGTTCGGGGGGCTTGCGGACGGACTCGGCCCGGTGGGGCGCCCCTCGCACCCCACCGGTACCGTCGTGCGTATGGACACGTCCTGGTGGCTCGCGCTCGCGGCCGTCGTGCTGCTCGCTCTGGTGGCGACGCTGGTCGACGGGTGGGGGCGGGGTTCGCGGCGCCGGCGCCTGCGCACCGGCTCCACCGGGGTGCGGGCGGACGGCCCGCAGCCGGGTGAGATCTGGTGGGCCCTCGTGCCCTACGAGGACGGGCCCGGCGGCAAGGACCGGCCGTGCCTGGTGCTGGGGCCGCGCGGGAACGCCGTGCTGGTCGCGAAGATCACCAGCAAGTACCACGACGAGCGGTCAGGGGTGATCCCGCTGCCCCCGGGGTCGGTCGGGGACACGCAGGGCCGCGCGAGCTTCCTGGAGACGGACGAGCTGCGCGAGGTGCCGGTACGGGACTTTCGGCGGCGGGCGGGTGTCGTCGACCCGGCCTTGTGGGATCAGGTGCGGCACCTGGGGTGAATCCCCAGCCCCTTCGAGGCCGGGGTCCCGGGGGCTCCGCCCCGGACCCCGCTGCCTCTCGTCCCAAAGGCGGGGCCGGATTTGCTCAGGCCCACAGCTGCCCGTGCAGCACCTCGATCGCTTCCTCCGTCGTGGCCGCGGTGTACACGCCCGTCGACAGGTACTTCCAGCCGCCGTCGGCGACCACGAACACGATGTCGGCGGACTCCCCCGCCTTGACCGCCTTCTTGCCGACGCCGATCGCGGCGTGCAGCGCCGCCCCGGTCGAGACGCCCGCGAAGATGCCCTCCTGCTGCAGCAGCTCCCGCGTACGCGTCACCGCGTCGGCCGAGCCGACCGAGAAACGGGTGGTCAGGACGGAGGCGTCGTACAGCTCGGGGACGAAGCCCTCGTCGAGGTTCCGGAGGCCGTACACCAGGTCGTCGTAGCGCGGCTCCGCGGCGACGATCTTGACGTCCGGCTTGTGCTCGCGCAGGTACCGGCCCACGCCCATGAGCGTGCCGGTGGTGCCGAGGCCCGCCACGAAGTGCGTGACCGAGGGCAGGTCGGCGAGGATCTCGGGGCCCGTGGTGGCGTAGTGCGCGCCCGCGTTGTCCGGGTTGCCGTACTGGTAGAGCATCACCCAGTCCGGGTGCTGCCCGGCCAGCTCCTTGGCGATGCGCACGGCGGTGTTGGAGCCGCCCGCCGCGGGCGAGTCGATGATCTCGGCGCCCCACATGGCGAGCAGGTCGCGCCGCTCCTGCGAGGTGTTCTCCGGCATGACGCAGACGATGCGGTAGCCCTTGAGGCGGGCCGCCATCGCCAGCGAGATGCCGGTGTTGCCCGAGGTCGGCTCGAGGATGGTGCAGCCGGGGGTCAACCGGCCGTCCTTCTCGGCCTGTTCGATCATGTGGAGCGCGGGGCGGTCCTTGACCGAGCCGGTCGGGTTGCGGTCTTCCAGCTTCGCCCAGATCCGTACGTCCTCGGAAGGGCTCAGCCGCGGCAGGCGCACCAGAGGGGTGTTGCCCACCGCGGCCAACGGGCTGTCGTAGCGCATGAGTTCGCTGCGTCCCGTCCGGATCAGCGCATGCCGCCGGCGACGGCCGGCAGGATCGTCACGTTGTCGCCGTCGGCGAGCTTGGTCTCGATGCCGTCGAGGAAGCGGACGTCCTCGTCGTTCAGGTAGACGTTCACGAAGCGGCGCAGCTGGCCGTTGTCCACGATGCGGGCGGCGATGCCCGCGTGCCGGGTGTCCAGGTCGGTGAACAGGTCGGCGAGGGTGTCCCCACTGCCCTGGACGGCCTTCTCGCCGTCGGTGTAGGTGCGGAGGATGGTCGGGATGCGGACCTCGATGGCCATGCTGGGCTCCTGTCAGGAGTCGGAAGTCGTGTGGGTGAGCGCGCGGCGGCGCCGGGGTGCGGAAAGCAGGGTGGTGCGGGCCGCGGGCTCGGGGCCTGACGGCGGTGCGGCTCAGCGCGGACAGATGGCGCTGGCGAGGCGGCACAGGTCGACGTGCAGCCGCGCCACGAGCAGCATGCCCGGCGTCTTTTCGCTCACGTCGTGGGGAACCATGGGCTCATCGTATCGATTCCCGACCGGGGTCCTGGAATGTGATCTCACCATGCGGTCGAAATCCGTCCGGTGGTCGAGATGGGTCGCGGATCAGGCCGTGACCTCGACCTCTTCCTCCGTCACCGCGCCGTCGACGATGCGGAACGAGCGGAACTGGAAGGGGCCCGCGTCGTCGGTGTCGGCGGTGGAGACCAGGACGTAGTGGGCGCCCGGTTCGTTGGCGTACGTGATGTCGGTGCGGGACGGGTAGGCCTCGGTCGCCGTGTGCGAGTGGTAGACGATCACCGGCTCCTCGTCGCGGTCGTCCATCTCGCGGTAGAGCTTGAGCAGGTCGGTCGAGTCGAACTCGTAGAACGTGGGCGAGCGGGCCGCGTTCAGCATCGGGATGAAGCGCTCGGGGCGGCCCTCGCCGACCGGCCCGGCGACGACGCCGCACGCCTCGTCGGGGTGGTCCTTGCGGGCGTGGTCCACGATCTGGTCGTACAGGGCCTGGGAAATCGTCAGCATGCGGCCAGGATAAGCAGAGGGGCCGTCCCGTACCGGAGTGCGGTACGGGACGGCCCGACTGGTGAGACAGGGCAGCTGGAGGCGGGCTCAGCCGCGCTTGGCGAAGGCGGCGCCCTCGGGGTTGCGGCTCTTCAGGGCCCAGTACGAGACCGCGAGGATCGCGCCCCACACGGGAGCCGCGTACAGCGAGACCCGGGCGTCCTTGTCGATGCCCATCATCACGATGACCATCGCGATGAAGGCGAGGGAGAAGATGCTGGCCCAGATGCCGCCCGGCGCGCGGAACTCGGACTTCGGGAGCTCACCGCGGTCGGACTTGAGGCGGTAGCGGATCTGGCAGATCAGGATGACGATCCAGGCCCACATGCCGGAGATGGTGGCGAAGGAGACGACGTAGTTGAACGCCTCGCCGGGCCACTGGTAGTTGATCCAGACGCCGATCAGCATCATCGCGGCGGAGACCGTGGTGCCGATGAGCGGCAGGCCGTTCTTCGTCAGCCTGGTGAAGAAGGACGGGCCCTGGCCGTTGAGCGCGAGGTCGCGCAGCATGCGGCCGGTGGAGTACATGCCCGAGTTGCAGGAGGACAGGGCGGCCGTCAGGACGACGAAGTTGACGATGCCCGCGCCCGCGGCGAGGCCCATCTTCTGGAAGGCGGCGACGAAGGGGCTGACGCCGGGCTCGAAGTTCGTCCACGGCACGACCGAGAGGATCATGATCAGGGCGCCGACGTAGAAGACGGCGATGCGCCACGGCACGGTGTTGATGGCCTTCGGCAGGACCTTCTTCGGGTCCTTGGACTCGCCCGCGGTGACACCGACGAGCTCGACCGCGAGGAACGCGAACATGACCATCTGCAGGGTCATCAGGGTGTTGCCGACGCCGTGCGGGAAGAAGCCGCCGTCCGACCACAGGTGGGTCACGGAGGCGGTGTCGCCCGCGTCGGAGAAGCCGAGCGTGAGGATGCCGGCGCAGATCAGGATCATGCCGACGATGGCGGTGACCTTGACCATGGAGAACCAGAACTCCAGCTCACCGAAGAGCTTCACGGAGATCAGGTTGGCGCCGTACAGGATGAACGTGAAGACCAGCGCGGACACCCATTGCGGGATGTCCCACCAGTACGTCATGTAGGTGGCCGCGGCCGTCACCTCGGTCATGCCGGTGATGACCCAGAACAGCCAGTACGTCCACCCGGTGACGAAGCCCGCGAAGGGGCCGATGAACTCGCGCGCGTACTCCGAGAACGAACCGGAGACCGGGCGGTACATGAGGAGCTCGCCGAGCGCCCGCATGATGAAGAAGATGACGACGCCCGCGATGGCGTAGGCGAGGATCAGGCTGGGGCCGGCCTTGGAGATGCCCTTGCCCGCGCCGAGGAAGAGGCCGGTTCCGATGGCGCCGCCGATGGCGATCATCTGGATCTGCCGGGCTCCGAGGCCCCGCTTGTAGCCCTCGCCGCCCTCGGCCGTGTTGCTTGCGTCGCTCACGGCCTCATTGCCGGCGTTGTGCTTGTCGACCTGCACTGAGGTCATGATGGTGCGCCTTTCTCCATGCCGATCCGTGCCGTGCGTGGCTCGGATCGACTGTGACGATCCTTGGGGGACTGCGTCCCCTGGATGGATGGAGCTTGTGCCTACCGGCGGTCGGCCGAGTAAGGGCGCCCCCGACGCGCAGGGGTGGCGCCCGTCGGGTGGTCGTGAAGATCTATCACGGCGTTCCCGGTGATCGACTGAGGCACGTGTGGCGCAGGCCACGAGAAGAAGCGGACAAAAAGCCCGTACGTTGAGGAAGGTGGCCGGATCGGTGACCTGATCGTTATCCGGATTTGAGTGTCCGCTGAGCGAACACTCGGCCCGTTCAGGCCGTCACGGCATCAGCGTCTCGACGAGGGTCTCCTGCAGCCCGCCCAGCCACAGGTACGCCATCACCATCGGCTTGCGCGGGTCCTCGTCGGGGAGCCGGTAGAGGAGGTCCGTGTCCTCCTCGTCGGTGATGTCGAGGCGGGTGCCGATCGCCAGGCGCAGGTCGTTGAGCGCCCGCATCCACTGGACCGACTCGTCCTGGGACAGCTTGAGGACCGCTCCCCCGTCACCGGCGGAGCTGAGCGCGTCCAGCGTGCGGATGACGGCGAGTGCGTCCTCGCGCTTGCCCGCCCGCAGGTCGTTCTCGGTGAAGCGCCTGAACTCCGAGGAGTACGCCTCCTGTTCGGCCCGCGTCGCCTCGTCGCCCGGGGTGCCCGGACCGCCGTACGCGTCCGGGAGCAGCCGGCGCAGGACCGCGTCGGAGGGCGGTTCGCTCGGGCCTTCCGCGAAGAGCTCGGCGAGCGGGTCGTCGGAGAGCTCGCCGCCGGGGCCCGGGCCGATCAGCTCCAGGAGCTGCACCGCCAGCGAGCGGATGATGGAGATCTCGACGTCGTCGAGGGCGACGGCCGCGCCGCCGCCGGGGATCGGCTCGAAGTGTCCAGGCATGAGTACGGCGTTACTTCCCTGCTATTTGCGGTCCTGTTGCAGCGTGGCCCACAGACCGTAGCCGTGCATGGCCTGGACGTCCCGCTCCATCTCCTCGCGGGTGCCGGAGGAGACGACCGCGCGCCCCTTGTTGTGGACGTCCATCATCAGCTTGGTGGCCTTCTCCTTGGAGTAGCCGAAGTACGTCTGGAAGACATACGTCACGTAACTCATCAGGTTGACCGGGTCGTTGTGGACCAGCGTGATCCAGGGGACGTCCGGCTCCGGGACCGCGAAGACTTCTTCGGTCGTCTCGGGGCTTTCGATCTCAAGGGGTGCTGGAGCCGTCACACGGCCCATGCTGCCACCACCGCCCGTCGTACGCACAAATGGACCCCAGAAATCGTCACCTTGACGCTAATCGGGGGTAGCATCCGTTGCATGAACACAGCGGACCTTGGCCTGCCGGTGGACGTGCCATCGACAGCGCTCTTCACCGACCACTACGAGCTGACGATGCTGCAGGCCGCCCTCCACGGGGGCACGGCCGACCGGCGCTCGGTCTTCGAGGTCTTCACCCGTCGCCTGCCCGAGGGCCGTCGCTACGGCGTCGTCGCGGGCACCGGCCGCGTCCTGGACGCCGTCGAGAACTTCCGGTTCGACGCGGGCGTGCTCGGCTTCCTGCGCGAGCGGAACGTGATCGACGAGCCCACGCTCGCCTGGCTCGCGGACTACCGCTTCTCCGGCGACATCTGGGGCTACCCGGAGGGCGAGGTCTACTTCCCGGGCTCGCCGATCCTGCGCGTCGAGGGCTCCTTCGCCGAGTGCGTGCTCCTGGAGACGGTGATCCTCTCGATCCTCAACCACGACTCGGCGATCGCCGCGGCCGCCTCCCGGATGTCGTCGGCCGCCGGGGACCGGCCGCTGATCGAGATGGGCGCGCGCCGCACGCACGAGCTGGCCGCCGTGGCCGCCTCGCGGGCCGCGTACGTGGGCGGGTTCGCGACGACGTCGGACCTCGCGGCCGGTTTCCGGTACGGGATTCCGACCGTCGGCACGTCCGCGCACGCGTTCACCCTCCTGCACGACACCGAGCGGGACGCCTTCCGCGCCCAGGTCGACTCGCTCGGCGAAGGAACGACTCTGCTCGTGGACACGTACGACGTCCAGGAAGCGGTCCGTACCGCGGTCGAGGTCGCCGGGCCGAAGCTCGGCGCCGTCCGGATCGACTCCGGCGACCTGCTGCTCGTCGCCCACCGGGTGCGCCAACAGCTCGACGCGCTCGGCGCCAAGGACACCAAGATCGTGGTCACCTCCGACCTCGACGAGTACGCCATCGCCTCGCTCGCGGCCGCGCCCGTGGACGCGTACGGCGTCGGTACGCAGCTGGTGACCGGCTCCGGGCACCCCACCTGCTCGATGGTCTACAAGCTGGTCGCGCGCGCCGAGTCCGCCGACCCGAAGGCGCCGCTCGTACCGGTCGCGAAGAAGTCGGCGGGCGGCAAGACGTCCATCGGCGGGCGCAAGTGGGCCGCGCGCAGGCTGGACAAGGACGGGGCCGCCGAGGCCGAGGTCGTGGGCACGGGGGCCGTCCCGGCGGACCTCGTCGACCGGCAGCTGCTCGTCGAGCTGGTCAAGGGCGGCGAGGTCGTCTCCCGCGAGCCGCTGGACGCGGTGCGCGAGCGGCACATCGCGGCGCGCGACGGACTGCCGCTGTCGGCGACGCAGCTGTCGCGGGGCGAGGCGGTCATCCCCACCGAGTACGTGTGAGCGCGCCGGGAGAGGGCCGCGGTGGGCCGGTGTACCCCAATTGCCCTCTCCCGCAACGCACTTGAAGCTTCTACGCTCGTAAGTCTCCAACCTTGTCGACCCTTGCCGACCCTTGCGGACCCCTAAGGACACAGCCCATGCGCCGCGCCTTGATCGTCGTAGACGTCCAGAACGACTTCTGCGAGGGCGGCAGCCTCGCCGTGGCGGGAGGTGCCGATGTCGCTGCCGCGATCACCGATCTGATCGGGCAGACCGGTGGCGCCTGCTACCGGCACGTGGTCGCCACCCGCGACCACCACATCGAGCCCGGGGAGCACTTCGCCGTGCCTCCGCACTCCCCCGACTACGCGCACTCGTGGCCCGCGCACTGCGTCGCCGGGACGGAGGGCGTGGGCTTCCACCCGAACTTCGCGCCCGCCGTCGCCTCCGGCGCGATCGACGCCGTCTTCGACAAGGGGGCGTACTCGGCCGCGTACAGCGGGTTCGAGGGGGCCGACGAGAACGGGGTGTCCCTGGCGGACTGGCTGCGGGCCCGGGAGATCACCGAGGTCGACGTCGTCGGGATCGCCACGGATCACTGCGTGCGGGCCACCGCGCTGGACTCCGTCCGGGCCGGGTTCCGTACGCAGGTGTTGCTCGATCTGACGGCTGGGGTGGCGGCGGCTTCTACTGAGGCGGCGCTGGAAGAGCTGCGTGAGGCGGGCGTGGAACTCACCGGGAAGCCCGTCGTGGCTTAGGTCCTGCCCCTAGCCGATCGCAGGCTTGAGCAGCGCCCGTATCGGGTGCCAGAGCTCGGCCGCGGTGGCGTCCGGGGCCGCTCGCCAGATCAGCCCGTCCGGATGGTGCAGGACCGCCGTGATCTCGTCCGGGGTCGGCGGGTGGGAGTTGCCGCGGAGGTAGACCGCGCGCAGGCCCAGGTTGCGCAGGCGGGTCAGGGCTCGGGCGCGGTTCACGGCGTGGACCAGGACCCTTACCGCGCCCTCGCCGGGGCCCGGTGCGGGCAGGGTCAGAGCGACGACCACGCTGCCGCCCGGCAGCTTGCAGAACCCTCCTGCGGACATGACTGTCACACCCCCGTGAGACGTAGCGTCAATAAGGAACTCACAGGACGCACCTAAACACGATCGGCCGCGACCCGCCAGACCTAAGCTGGAGGATCGCGGCCGATACGTTTCTGACCTGCGGGTTTACCGGGTCATCGGACCGAGGGGCCGACCTTGACCGTGATCGACGATCCATTGAGCGGCTGGCTCAGGATCGAGATACGGGTGTTGGTGTCAGTTGTCTGAACGCTCCCGGTCGCGTTCTCGGCGTACCAGTACGTGCCCTTGTGGTCGTCGAAGACCGGGTTGCCGAGCTGCGCCGGGATCTTCTTCTCGACACCCAGGCGGTGCAGCGTCATGCCGGGCACCGGGTACCAGCCGAAGGCGGCGTCGTACGGCGTGATCTTGTTGCTGATCTTGGTCTTGCCGTCCGCCCAGTAGAGCGGCTTCGCGTGCGCGTCGATCGGCAGGATCAGGCCCTTGCCCGGGTGCTCGCCGACGTTGTTGTTGCGCTGCGAGGTGTCCCACTGCCAGATGACCAGACCGGGGCGGTACTGGTAGTGCTCGACCCAGTTCTGCTTGGCCCCGCCGTCGCGCCAGCCGAAGTTGTACGGGCCGACCTTGAGGGTCTTGTCGTACGACACGTACTGGCGGTTCTCGGCGATGTAGAACTGCGGGTAGTCGCCGTTGATCGAGGCGCCGACGCGGGAGAAGCCGCGCGCGGTCCAGCCGTTGTCGTCGCCCTCGGCGTTGTCCGTGAACAGGGTCTGGCCGTCGGCCGTCGCCTTGATGTTGTCGGCGGTGAAGCCGAGGCCGCCCGCGCCGCCGTCCGTCTTGTAGCGGAAGCGGACCTCGATCTTCTTGCCCGCGTAGGCGTCGAGCGGGAAGACCAGGTGCTGGAACGTGGTCGAGTCGCCGGTCAGCGCCGGCTTGTCGCCGCCGTCACGGGTGATCGGCTGGCCGCCCGCCGTGCCGTCGATGGACTGCCAGCCGGCGCCCCCGTCCGTGGACACCTGCGTGTACAGGTAGTCGTAGTCCTTCTCGATGTTCCACCAGCCGTCGAGCTCGAGCGACGCCTTGGACTTGCCGGTCAGGTCGACCGTACGAGAAAGGGTGTTGGAGAGGTTGTCGCCGTAGTCCGACCACCACTGCTTCGCGCCCTCGGTGGGCTTGACGATGTCGGTGGTGACGTTCTTCTTCGGCAGCTCGACGACGAGGGCCTGCTTCAGCTTGGTGTTGTACTCCGAAACACCCAGCTTGTGCACCGAGTTGGTGGCGGCCTTCGCCTTGTCGTAGTTGAGCCAGCCCAGTTGCAGCTTGTCCCAGGCCGTCATGTCGCCCGGCATGTCACCGATGGAGTCCTTGCCCTGGCCGAGCCAGGAACCCGCGGACATCAGCGACCAGAAGCCGACCGAGTTCTCCCCGATGTACGTGGTGTCGTACAGGTCGGGCAGGCCCAGGTCGTGGCCGTACTCGTGGGCGAAGACACCGAGGCCGCCGTTCTCCGGCTGCATCGTGTAGTCGCCGATCCAGATGCCGGTGTCGCCGACCGGGGTGCCGCCCGCCTTGAAGCCGGTCGGGCCCGTGTCGCCGTCGTCGCGGCTGTAGACGTAACCGCGGTGCGCCCACAGGGCGTCGCCGCCCTGGACGCCGCCGCCGGCCGACTCGTCCTCGCCCGCGTGCACGATCTGGAAGTGGTCGATGTAACCGTCGGGCTCGTTGAAGTTGCCGTCGCCGTCGTGGTCCGTGCGGTCCCACTGGTCGTACTGCGCGAGGTCGGCCTTGATGTCGGCGTCGGACTTGCCGGCCGCCTTCTGCGCCGCCACCCAGGCGTTGGTGCCGTCACGGACCAGGTCCTCGACGATCGGGCAGTTGGAGGCGCCGCAGAAGTTCGAGCCGTAACGGGCCTCGTTGTAGTCGACCTTGACCCAGTCGGAGACCTCGCCGTCGACCGAGTACCGGCCCGACGACGTCTTCTCGTAGTACGTCTTGAGGGAGTCGACGCCCTTGCCGGAACCGAAGTACAGGTCCTGGAAGTGCTGCTTGCTGTAGTCCGCCTGCCAGGCCGTCGAGTTGTCCTTGGTGCGGTCCGGCTCGGCTATCTGGTTGTGCGTCGGGCCGGCCTGACCGCCGTACTTGGGGTCGGTCTTGTCGCCGAACTCGACCAGGATCGTGAAGATCTTGTCGGTGCGCTCGCGGCCCAGCTCGACGTACTTGTCCTTGCCGAGGTGAACGACCTTCGAGCCGTTCTTCTCCTCGACCTTGGACTTGCCCTGGAGCACCTGCTCCAGAGCCGTCTGGCGCTGCTGCGTCTGCTGCGCGCTGAACGGGCCGTCGATGACGTGGCCCTCGCCCTTGTAGCTGTCGCCGGACGACGCGGGCGGTGCCGCCGGGCTGTCCGCCTGGGCGGTGCTCGCGGCTATCGACCCGGTGGCCGCGGTGGCGGCCAGCGTCGCGAGAACGGCGACGGATCTCAACGCCCGTCTCTTGATGGTCACTTGAGTGGTCCCCTCCTCCGTGGCGAACCGCCACGCATCACAAGTGACGCCATTTGACCGGAGGTAGAGGAGAAATAACAGTCCTTGACTGTGACGTTTCCGTTGCACTATGCAGGTGGCGTGCTCCGGAATCCGGACAAGCACGTAGATACGTGCGCCGCGCTCAACGGGCGCGCCGCGCAGTCGCCTTGATGGACGGCATGACTCCGTGCGCCCCCCATGCACCGGCACTGTGGGTTAGGTCATGCTTACTGGCCGTTCCACTCGGGCACAGGTCGGAATAGAGTCGGTTCGACGACGCTCGAGACCCGATCTGGACCCGGTCGAATCGACGCACGCTCCCCCGATGTCCCGAGGACGGATACCGCCATGCCTCGCCCGACTGTCGCACAGCTCGCCTATGGTTCGGCCACCGTCGTCTTCTCCACCCTCGCCATGCTGCTGCTGTCCCAGACGAGTTCGGGACCAGGGATCGGTGTCATCGCCGTGTCCGCGGTCATCCTGGGCCTGTTCGTGGCGCTCAGCGTGCCGCGCAAACCCGCGCCCGCGCCGACGCCCGCCGAGGAGCGCGTACCGGCGCAGCGGGTCATGACCCCGGCCCGCTCCCAGGAACCGGTCCGTGAGCCCGTCTACGAAGGAATGCCGTCGGGCACGCGCGAACCGGCGGGCCCGTGAGACTCGGACCCGCCGGCCGCTGTCGCCGCTGAGACACGGGGTCAGGCGCTGGAGACCACCACCGTCTTCGCCGCCTTGTCGTGCAGGCCCTGCTTGTAGGGCTTGTCGAAGAAGCTCCAGCCGCCGCAGATCGCGGTCCAGATGCAGGCGCAGCAGAACGAGAACGGCACCCACAGCACGACGGCGCGGATCAGGTTGGTCTGCATGCTGGGCGTCGCCCCGTTGTCGAGGTTCGCGACCCGCAGCTTCAGCCACTTCTTGCCCAGGGTCTGCCCGGTCCTGGACATCATGAACGCGTCGTACCCGATGTAGAGGATCGCGGCGAGCAGGCCCTGCCCGAGCGTCTTGCCGGCGCTGACGTCGTCGGTGTCGACCTTGTACTCGCCGACGCCGAAGGCCCAGGACAGCAGGGCCACGACGACACCGACGATGATCATGTCGATGATCCGGGCGAGGACCCGCTTGCCGGGGTCGGCCAGCGGCGGCATCCCGGCCAGCGGGTCGGCGCCGCCGAAGCCGGAACCGTACGGGTCGCCTCCGTACGGAGGAGGCGTACCGCCGCCGTAGGGGGGCGGGGTGCCGTCGCCCGGCGGGGGCGTCGAGCCGTAGGGATTCTGCGGGGAGTCGTACGGACTCCCGCCGCCGGTGCCCGAGGCACCCTGCGGAGAGTCGTACGGGGAGCCGCCGCCCGGCGTGGCCGGGGGCGGCTTGCGGAACGGGTCGTCGTCCGGCGAGGGGCCGGATCCGCTGGGCGGCGGTTCGGTGCTCATGGCCCGAGTGGACCGCGAACCATGGCGGCCTGCACCCGGCGGGCCGCCGTCCGGATGACCCCGGGCGCCGGGACCCGGGCGCTACCCGGCGACGAACGTACGGGCCACCTTGTCGTGCAGGCACTGGCGCCACGGCCGGTCGATCGCGCCCCACAGGACACCGAGGATCCCGATGCCGAGCACGCCGGGCACGCTGTAGACGAGCCAGCGCTTGAGGGCCGCTCCGAAGGACGGCGAGTCACTGCCCTCGATCTCGCGCACGCTCAGGCCCATCAGCTTCTTGCCCAGGGTGCGCCCCCACTTGGCGGTGGGCAGCGCCTCGTACAGGACACCGGCGACGAGGAGCACGGCGAGCACGATGCCGAGGTACGTCGCGGTCGTGCCGTCGAGCAGCCAGACCGTGACCTGGCGTCCCGAGGCCTTCGCCTCGTCGATCTTGCCGTCGATGTGGTCGACAGCCTTGGTGCCGAGCGGTACGGCGGCGACCGCGGTGACCGCGCCGAGCACGACGGAGTCGATGAGCCGTGCCACGAACCGCTTGCCGAGCCCGGCCGGGCGCGCGGCCGCCTGGGCCTGGGCGGCGGCCAGGAACGGGTCGTTGACGACCGGCTTGAACGGGGTGACGGGCCCGGCCTCCGCCGCCCCCGCTGCCCCTGCTTCTGGTGCCGCCAGCTGGTGCACCTGCTGCGCCCAGGACGGCGAACCGCCGCCGGGGCCCTGGGTGACGGGGGTGGGCAGGGCCTGGTGCTGCTGGGGCGGATAGCCGTAGGCGGGCGCGGGCTGCGGCGCGGGCTGAGCCGCCTGCGGGGGCGGCGTCGGCGCCGGCCGAGGTGCGGCCGGCGGCGTCTGCACCGGGGCCTGCTGCACGGGCGGCTGCTGCACGGGGGCCTGCTGCTGTACGGGCGTCTGCTGCTGTACGGGCGTCTGCTGCACCGGCGGCTGTACGCGGGGGTCCACCGGAGCGGGAGCCGGGGCCGGGGCGGGCGTGCCCTGCTGGGGCACGGCACGGATCGTCATCGTGCCGTCGGTGCGCGGGGTCCGGTCGGCGCCGGGGCGCACGGCGCGGATCGCGACGGTGCCGTCCGTGCGCACGGGCGCGGCGGGCGGCGTCTGGGCCGGTGCCTGCTGGGCCGGTGCCTGCTGCTCGGGCTGGGCCGGCGCGGGCTGCTCGTCGGCGGGCTCGGCCGGCTCGGCCGGGTCGGCGCCCCAGGAGACGCGGCGGTCCTGCTCGCCGCCGAAGCCGGACTGACGGGCGGTGTCGGCGCCCCAGGCCGAGGCGGGCTCGGGCGAGACGGGCTCGTCGGGGCCCGTCTCCGTACGCACCGAGGGCTCGTCGTCGAGGAAGACGGGGCCCGTCTCCTCCGCCGCGGCGGGGGCCGGGGCGGGGGCCGGGGCCTGACTCGCGGCCGGTGAACCCGGCGGGACCGGCAGCGGCTCTCCGTCGGACGGGGCGGGGCGGCTGGTGCCGGGGACCCAGGCGGCCCCGTTCCAGTACCGGACATATCCGGGAATGGACGGGTCGGGGTAGTAGCCTTCGCGGGGCCTGTCGTCGCCGGGGGCCGGGGTTGGGGCGCTCATGTCCGTCGTCCCGTATCTGCTCGGGGGTCTTGTTGTGGCCTCCACATCTATCAGACGGCCGCACCCGCCCGCGCCGGTCCGCCGGTACGCCCCACTTTCCGGGCAACGGGCGGGCCGCTCCGATGAAGTGGAAAAAGAAGCGGAAAAATTCTTCGCGAACTCGCGTAATGCTGCGCGGACATCGCGCTCTCTCCCTGCACGGGCCCGCTCCAGGGACCGTGCGGGGCCTCATCCGGAGGCCTCGCACCAAGGGAAGGAAGCGCACGTCATGCACTCCGTGGTGGAACGCGAACTCGAGCTGAAACTGGTGTTGTCGCCCGAGCGAAGCATCCCCGTACCGGCACGCCTCACCTACCGCACCAACGATCCGTACGCGGTCCACATCGCGTTCCACATCGGCTCGGAGCACCCGGTCAACTGGACGTTCGCCCGCGAGCTGCTCGTGGAAGGGGTGTTCAGGCCGTGCGGCCACGGCGACGTGCGGGTGTGGCCGACGAAGGTGGACGGGCGCAGTGTCGTCCTGATGGCGCTGAGTTCGCCGGACGGCGACGCGCTGCTCGAAGCACCGGCCGCGCAGATCTCGGCCTGGCTGGAGCGGACGCTGCGGGTGGTCCCTCCGGGCTCTGAGGCGGAGCAGCTCGGGATCGACGACGGCCTCGCCGAGCTGCTGGCCCCGACTCCGGCCGACGACCTCTACCTGCGCGACCCGTGGCCGTCGGACGAGTCGTCGGACGGCCAGTGACGGGGTGCGCCGCCGGTCGAGGGGCGCGCGGTCAGAAGAGTTTCCCGGGGTTGAGGATGCCCAGCGGGTCGAAGGACGCCTTCACCGCCTGCTGCACCTCCACCCCGACCGGACCCAGCTCGCGCGCCAGCCACTCCTTCTTCAGGACGCCGACGCCGTGCTCGCCGGTGATGGTGCCGCCGAGTTCCAGGCCGAGCGCCATGATCTCGTCGAAGGACTCGCGGGCCCGCCGGCCCTCGTCGGCGTCGGCCGCGTCGAAGCAGACCGTGGGGTGGGTGTTGCCGTCGCCCGCGTGGCAGCAGACGCCGATCGTCAGGGCGTACTTCTCGGCGATCCGCTCGACGCCCTCCAGCATGTCGCCGAGCCGGGAGCGCGGCACGCACACGTCGTCGATCATCGTGGTGCCCTTGACCGCTTCGAGGGCGGTGAGCGACAACCGCCGCGCCTGGAGCAGCAGTTCGGACTCGGCCGCGTCGTCGGCGGGGACGACCTGGGTGGCCCCGGCCGCTTCGCACAGCGCGCCGACCGCGGCGAGATCGGCGGCCGGGTCGGGGGTGTCGAAAGCGGCGAGGAGCAGCGCCTCGGTGGTCTCGGGGAGGCCCATCTGCGCCATGTCGTTGACGGCCTTCACCGTCGTACGGTCCATGAGTTCGAGGAGTGAGGGGACGTGGCCGCCCTCCATGATCCGGCACACGGCGTCGCAGGCGGCGGCGACGGACGCGAACTCGGCGGCCAGGACCAGCTGTTGGGGCGGCTGCGGCCGGAGCGCCAGCGTCGCCCCCACCACGATGCCGAGGCTGCCCTCGGAGCCGACGAAGAGACGGGTGAGGTCGTAGCCCGCGACGCCCTTCGCGGTGCGCCGACCGGTGGAGAGCAGACGGCCGTCGGCGAGGACCACGTCGAGGCCGAGCACGTACTCCGCCGTCACCCCGTACTTCACGCAGCACAGGCCGCCCGAGGCCGTGCCGATGTTCCCGCCGATGGTGCACATCTCCCAACTCGACGGGTCCGGCGGGTAGTAGAGCCCGTGCTCGTTCACCGCGCGGGACAGCGTCGCGTTGACGACTCCCGGTTCGACGACGGCGATCCGGTCGACCGGGTTGATCTCCAGGATGCGGTCCATCTTGACGAGCGAGAGCACGATGCAGCCGTCGGACGCGTTGGCGCCGCCCGACAGGCCCGTGCGGGCACCCTGCGGGACGACCGGGACGCGCAGCTGCGTGGCGGTGCGCATCACGTGCTGGACCTGCTCGACGGTGCGCGGCAGCACGACGACGGCCGGAGTGCCCGCGTCGCAGAAGCTCGCCATGTCATGGGCGTACGAGGCGGTGACGTCGGGGTCGGTGACGATCGCCTCGGCGGGCAGTCCTTCGCCGAGCAGTTCGAGAAGTGTGCGGCTCATGATCACAGCCTCGCACTCGGGGCCATCGGTGTGAACCCGTCCGCGGCCTCCCCCGTGTGCTCTTCGTATTGACGCACAGGGGACGCACAGTGTGCGTCATGGACAACTCCGCGCAAGAGGTGCCCGACGAGCCCGCGGCGCCCCCTGTAGAGCAGCCCGAGCAGACCGCACAGCCCGGGGCGGAAGCGGCCCAGGCGCCCTCGCCGCGCCGCCTCTCCCCCGCCGTGCGGCGCACGGCTCTCGCGTCCGTCGCCGGGTGCGTGGTGCTCGGCGGGGTGCTCGTCCTGCTGCCGGACGGCGACGGGCAGGGGCCGCCGCCGCTGCCGGGTCCCGCCGGGCGGGCCGTGATCGCGGCCGCGGCCGGGGCGCCCGCCGCGCTGCCCGACCTGACCGCGCTGATCGGCGAGCGGGAGGCCGAGCTGCGCAAGAACCCCCGGGACGACGGGACATGGGCGGCGCTCGGGGCCGCCTATGTGGAGCGCGGTACGCGCACCGCCGACTCGGCGTACTACCCCAAGGCCGAACACGCCCTGCGCACCTCGCTGCGGATCCACCCGCAGGGCAACGCCCAGGCCCTCGACGGGCTCGCCGCGCTCGCCGCCGCCCGCGGCGACTGGCGCGGCGCCAAGAAGTGGGGCGAGGCCGCGACGAAGCTGGCGCCGGGCAGCTGGACGGCGTACTCCGCGCTGGTCGACGCCTATCAGGGCCTCGGCGACTACAAGGCGGCCGGGCGCACTCTGGAGAAGCTGTCCGAGCTGGCCTCGGGCACCGGGGTGACCCTGCGCACCGCCGCCGTGTACCGGGACCGGGGCTGGCGCGAGGACGCGGCGGCCGTGCTCACCGACGCGGCCGCCCGCGCCGGGACGCCCACCGAGCAGGCCGCACTCTTGCACCGCAGCGGTGAACTGGCGTGGGAACGCGGCGAGTTCGAGGACGCCCTGCACCACTTCGACGCGGCGCTCGCCGCCGATCCCGCCTTTGCCGCCGCGCTGGCCGGGCGGGGCCGGGCCCTTGCCTCACTGGGCCGCACGTCACCTGCCCTGCAGGCCTATCAGCGGGCGATCGCCAAGCGGCCCGCGCCCGAATACGCCCTGGAGCTGGGCGAGTTGTACGAGTCCCTGAAGCTCGGCGGACAGGCCCGCGCCCAGTACGACGTGCTGCGCACCCGGGCCACGCTGCAAGGGGCGCACGGGGTGGACGACGCGCTGGTCCTCGGCCGGTTCGAGGCCGATCACGGGGACGCGGAGTCCGCCGTGGAGCGGCTGCGCGCGGAGTGGAAGCGGGCGCCGAGTGCGGCCGTCGCCGACGCGTTGGGCTGGGCGTTGCACCGGGCCGGTGACGACGAGGAGGCCATCGATCTGCTGCGCCGGGCCACGGATCGGCAGAAGGGCGGTTCCGTGCGCAGTGCCCTGATCATGTATCACCGGGGCGAGGTGGAGCGGGAGTTGGGCCTGTACGGGGCTGCCCGGCGGCACATCGGCGAGGCCCTGCGCATCAACCCGGCGTTCTCCCCGCTCCTCGCTCCGCAGGCCCGCGATGCGCTCGCGTCCCTCGGGGAGCCGCCGGAGGGCGGGCCGGAGCAGATGTGGCCCCCGAAGCCAAAGGTCTTCGCGCCCGCGCGGAACCCGGCTCCGCCCAAGCGCCGTAGCTCCGCCGGTCCGGCGCGCGGCTGACGGCCGGTGGGGGCTGGTCGCGCAGTTCCCCGCGCCCCTGAAATGCAGGCGCTGCGCGCCGCATTTCCCCGATGAGATGCCGCACCGAAGGTGCGCATCTCAGGGGCGCGGGGAACTGCGCGAGAAGCCCCACCGGCCGTCAGCCGACAACGCGCCCACCGACTCGTCACACCAGCGCCGTCCCGATCAGACCGTTCCTCGTGACCAGCGCCGCCAACTCCCCCTCGCTCAAACCCTCCGTACCGTCCGGCCGCCGCGGGAGCACCATGTACCGGGTCTCCGCACTGGAGTCCCACACCGTGACCTTGACCCCGTCCGGCAACGACACCCCGAACTCCCCCAGGACCACCAAGGGCTCCCGCACCACGCGCGAGCGGTACGCCTCGCTCTTGTACCAGCCCGGCGACGGGCCCAGCAGGCGCAGCGGGTAGCAGGAGCAGAGCGTGCAGACGATGACGTTGTGCACGGACTCGGTGTTCTCGGCAACGCGCAGCCGCTGCTTCTGAACTCCCCCTGACGCAAAGCCGAGTTCAGCCACCGCCGACGCCCCGTCCGTCAGCAGCCGTTCCTTGAAGGCCGGGTCGCTCCAGGCCCGGGCCACCACCTTCGCCCCGTTCAGGAGGGACGCGCCCGCGAGGAAGCCGTCGATGACCTCGTCCACGGTGTCGCCGCCGACGATGCCCTTGTCCTCCAACAGCGTTTCGAGGAGCCGCACTTGGCGGGAGAGCACGGCGTCGTCGTGGTGGTCACTCATGGCCATCGGCCCTTCGCAGGTAGCTCTCCGACAGGTCGAGGACGACCTCGTGGTCGCCCTCGCCCCACAGCTCGCGCGCGGCGAACCGCACCGCGTAGATCATCTCGACCGGGGCGTCGTCGCGGCCCTGCGCCCGTACGTCGGCGAGCGGTGCCCGGCCCTCCGGCTCGACGACGACGCCGAGCTTGCCGCGGGCGTAGCGCGGCAGGCGCGTGTGGTGGGGCGGGTCGTGCGGGTACGTACGGACCACGTCACCTGGTGCGTACGGGAGTTCAGGCCTCTCGGCGAGTTCAGGCATGGTCGAGGGCTCCTTCCTCGATCACGCCCTTGCGTTCCAGCAGCGTACGGATCGCGTGGAACCAGCGCTCGTAGTACGAAGCCGCCAGGTACTCGCCCGGCGGCATCGTCTCGATCGCGTCGCGGAACTCGTCGAGGTTGAAGACCTTCTTCACCAGCAGGGCGCGCTGGAGCGCGAAGACGCGCGCTTCCCAGTCCGCGTGGAAGGGTTCGGCGTCGTCGCTGGTGTCGACGGCGCCGAACCCCGTCATGCCGCCTACGTCGTTCATCCTGGCCATGCGGCCAGACTACGAGCGACGGTCAGAGATTTCCGCGCTTCTCCTGCTCCCGCTCGATCGCCTCGAACAGGGCCTTGAAGTTGCCCTTGCCGAAGCCCATGGAGCCGTGGCGCTCGATCATCTCGAAGAAGACGGTCGGGCGGTCCTGGACCGGCTTGGTGAAGATCTGCAGCAGGTAGCCGTCCTCGTCGCGGTCGACGAGGATCTTCAGCTCGCGCAGCGTCTCGACGGGGACGCGGGTCTCGCCCGCCCATTCGCCGAGGGTGTCGTAGTAGGAGTCCGGGGTGTCGAGGAACTGGACTCCCGCCGCGCGCATGGCGCGTACGGACGCGACGATGTCGTTCGTGGCGAGCGCGATGTGCTGGACGCCCGCGCCGCCGTAGAACTCGAGGTACTCGTCGATCTGGGACTTCTTCTTGGCGATGGCGGGCTCGTTGATCGGGAACTTCACCTTGAGGGTGCCGTCCGCGACGACCTTCGACATCAGCGCGCTGTACTCGGTCGCGATGTCGTCGCCCACGAACTCCTTCATGTTCGTGAAGCCCATGACCTTGTTGTAGAAGGCCACCCACTCGTTCATCCTGCCGAGTTCGACGTTGCCCACGCAGTGGTCGATGGCCTGGAAGGTGCGCTTGGCCGGGGGCTCGACGATCGGGGCGACGGACTCGAAGCCGGGCAGGTAGGGGCCCGTGTAGTCGCCGCGCTCGACGAGGGTGTGCCGGGTCTTGCCGTACGTGGCGATGGCCGCGCGCACGACGGTGCCGTGCTCGTCCTTCGTCTCGTACGGCTCGGTCAGCCCGCGGGCGCCGTGCTCGACGGCGTACGCGTACGCGGCGCGCACGTCCGGCACCTCGATGGCGAGGTCGACGACGCCGTCGCCGTGCGCGGCGACGTGGTCGGCGAGGAAGTGGCCCCAGTCGGTGGCGGGCTTGATGACGGAGGTGAGGACGAAGCGGGCCGAGCCGTTGGTGAGGACGTAGCTGGCCGTCTCGCGGCTGCCGTTCTCCGGTCCGGAGTAGGCGACGAGCTTCATGCCGAAGGCGGTCGAGTAGTAGTGCGCGGCCTGCTTGGCGTTGCCCACGGCGAAGACGACCGCGTCCATTCCCTTCACCGGGAAGGGGTCGGCCTGCCGGGCGGTGTCGGGAGCACTTTCAGAGGACGAGTGCGTGGTCTGCGTCATGTGTGGAGGCTCCCGCCGTTCCACAAGCTGCGCAATAGTTTGCGTATTCGCTGGGCAACCTGACCAGTGGAGGGTCCGTTTCTCCGGACTTCTTGTACAGGATGACCACCCTGGAGGCGGACATGTCGATCGATCAGCTGGACGGGCGGCTCATCGTGCTCCTCGCCCAGGAGCCGCGGATCGGCGTCCTGGAGATGTCACGGCGGCTCGGGGTCGCGCGCGGCACCGTACAGGCCCGTCTGGACCGGCTTACCTCGAACGGAGTCATTCGCGGCTTCGGCCCCCAGGTGGACCCGGCCGCGCTCGGCTACCCGGTCACCGCGTTCGCCACGCTGCAGATCCGACAGGGCCAAGGAGCCGACGTCAGGGCCCATTTGGCGACCGTGCCCGAGGTGCTCGAACTGCACACGACGACCGGCAGCGGCGACATGCTGTGCCGGCTCGTGGCCCGCTCCAACGCGGACCTCCAGCGGGTGATCGACCTGGTTGTCGGTTTTGATGGCATCGTCCGGGCTTCCACGGCGATCGTCATGGAAAATCCCGTTCCGCTGCGGATCATCCCGCTGGTGGAGCAGGCGTCGGGAGATTCCTGACGCAGGGCCTCGGAGCGAGGTGCGATGAACTTCCGGGACTGCCACTTCCAGGACTGCCGATGAACTTCTGGGACTACCTGGTCAACCGGCACCAGCAGCTGCTCGTCGACGCCTACCAGCACGCCAGCGCCGTCTTCCAGTGCATGGTCGTCGCGACCCTCATCGGGATCGTCATCGCCGTCGTCACGTACCGCAGCGACTGGGCCGGGAACCTGGCGACGACCGCCACCTCCACGATCCTGACGATCCCCTCGCTCGCCATGATCGGTCTGCTGATCCCGATCGTCGGGCTCGGCGTCGCGCCGACCGTCATCTCGCTGACCCTGTACGGGCTGCTGCCGATCGTGCGCAACGCGATCGTGGGCCTGCGCGGCGTCGACCCCTCGCTGATCGACGCGGCGAAGGGCATCGGGATGTCGCGCGCGGCCCGCCTGTTCAAGGTGGAGCTGCCGCTGGCCTGGCCGCCGATCCTCACCGGGATCCGGGTCTCCACGCAGATGCTGATGGGCATCGCCGCGATCGCCGCGTACGCCTCCGGGCCCGGCCTCGGCAACGAGATCTTCCGCGGGATCGCCTCGCTCGGCAGCGCCAACGCGCTCAACCAGGTGCTCGCGGGCACCCTCGGCATCATCGTCCTCGCCCTGCTCTTCGACGCCGCGTACGTCCTGATCGGACGGCTGACCATCCCGAGGGGGATCCGTGTCTGAATCCGCAACCACGACGGAGGCCTCCGGGGCCAGCATCGAGCTGGAGAACCTCACCAAGCGCTATCCGGGGTCCGGTGACCCGGCCGTGGACAGCGTCAACATGGAGATCAAGGCGGGCGAGCTGATCATTTTCGTGGGCCCGTCCGGCTGCGGGAAGTCGACGACCCTGAAGATGATCAACCGGCTGATCGAGCCGACCAGCGGCCGCATCCGCATCGGCGGCGAGGACGTCACCGACATGGACCCGGTGAAGCTGCGCCGCAAGGTCGGTTACGCGATCCAGTCCTCCGGGCTCTTCCCGCACATGACCGTCGCCCAGAACATCGCGCTCGTGCCGAAGATGGTCGGCTGGTCGAAGTCGAGGATCAAGTCGCGGGTGGAGGAGATGCTCGATCTGGTCGGGCTCGACCCGGGCGAGTTCCACGGCCGCTATCCGCGTCAGCTCTCCGGCGGCCAGCAGCAACGCGTGGGCGTGGCACGGGCGTTGGCGGCGGACCCGCCGGTCCTGCTGATGGACGAGCCGTTCGGCGCCGTCGACCCGATCACCCGCGACCACCTCCAGGACGAGCTGATCCGGCTCCAGCACGAGCTGCACAAGACGATCGTCTTCGTCACCCACGACTTCGACGAGGCCATCAAGCTCGGCGACCGGATCGCGGTGCTGCGGGAGCGCTCGCACATCGCGCAGTTCGACACCCCTGAGGCGATCCTCACCAACCCGGCGGACGACTTCGTGTCGGGCTTCGTCGGCGCGGGGGCCGCGCTCAAGCGCCTCAACCTCACCCGCGTACGCGACGTCGAGGTCACCGACTATCCGACGGTGAGCGTCGACGACCCGCTGCAGGAGATCTTCAACAAGCTGCGGGCCGCCGGTACGAACGAACTGCTGCTGCTCGACAAGCGCGGCCGCCCCTACAAGTGGCTGCGGCGCGGCGACCTGATGCGCGCCAAGGGCTCGCTCGCCCGCGCGGGGACCCTGGTGCACGACACCGTGACCTGGGACGCGACCCTGCGCGACGCGCTCGAAGCGGTCCTCACGGACAACGCGGGGCGCGTCGCGGTGACCGGGCGGCGCGGTGAGTACGAGGGCGTCGTCGACATGGAGACGCTCATGAACTCCGTACACGAACTGCTCGAGGCCGACCGGCTCGAGGCCGTCGAGCACCAGCACGAGCTCGAGGAGCAGCGGGCCCACCAGACGGAGCTGGAGCAGGAGGGCTCCGCGGCCCCCGACGGGGAGGCGAAGGCGTGAAGTCCCGTGTCCCGCAAGGGGATCGGCCGGAGGGCGAGCACGAGGTCAAGGGCCTCGCGTTCCGTGACGAGGGCGAGGCCGAGCTGGAGGCGCCGCAGCCCCCGTCGGCGGCGAAGCAGGCCCGCCGCATCTCCTGGCAGAAGCTGACGTTCCTGCCGGTGGTGCTGATCGTGGTGCTGCTGGTCACCTGGATCTGGTTCCACAACGCCGACCTCGACTCGATCTCCGAGAACGCCCTGTCGAACGGGCAGGTGTGGAAGGCGCTGCGCCAGCACATCAGCCTCACCGTGATCTCGACGTTCTTCGTACTGATCATCGCGATCCCGCTGGGGATCCTGCTGACCCGCAAGATGTTCCGCAGGGCGACCCCGTTCGCCATGGCACTGGCCAACATGGGACAGGCGACGCCCGCGATCGGCCTGCTCGCCCTGCTCGTCATCTGGCTGGGCATCGGCGAGAAGACGGCCCTGATCGGCATCATCATCTACGCGATCCTGCCGGTGCTCTCCAACACGATCGCGGGCCTGAAGGCCAACGACCCGACGCTGCTGGAGGCGGCGCGCGGCATCGGGATGTCGCCGCTCGGCGTCCTCGCCAAGGTCGAACTCCCCCTCGCCGTCCCGCTGATCCTCGCCGGAGTGCGCACCGCGCTCGTCCTCAACGTGGGCACGGCCACCCTCGCCACGTTCGGCGGCGGTGGCGGACTCGGCGTCCTGATCACGACCGGCATCACCAACCAGCGCATGCCGGTGCTGATCCTCGGTTCGATCCTGACGGTGGCGCTCGCGCTGCTCGTCGACTGGCTGGCGTCACTGGCCGAACTCCTGTTGCGGCCCCGCGGGTTGGAGGTGCGCTCATGAACCGGTACCGCTACGGGGTGCGCGTCGCCGCCGCGGTCGGCTGCCTGGCCCTTCTCGCCGGGTGCGGACTGACCAGCGGCAGTCCCCTCGTCGACGACGTCCAGCCCGGCTCGGTCGGCCAGGGCGAGCCGCTCAAGGGCGCCAGTATCACCGTCACGTCGAAGGAGTTCACCGAGCAGCTGATCCTCGGCGCGATGATGGGCATCGTGTTCAAGGCGGCCGGCGCGGACGTCCTGGACCGGACCGGCATCCAGGGCTCCATCGGCGCCCGCGAGGCCATCAAGTCCGGTGACGCGGACGCCATGTACGAGTACACGGGCACGGCCTGGATCACGTACCTCGGCAACTCCGAGCCGATCCCCGACCCGCAGAAGCAGTGGCAGGCCGTGCACGACGCCGACCTCGAGAACGGCATCACCTGGCTGCCGCCGTCCGCGCTCAACAACACGTACTCGCTCGCCATGAACGAGGCCAACTTCAAGAAGTACGGCACCACGACGCTCTCCGGCGTCGCCGCGCTCCTCAAGAAGGACCCGAAGGCCGTCACGCTGTGCGTGGAGAGCGAGTTCGCCAACCGGGCCGACGGGCTGCCCGGCATGGAGAAGGCGTACGGGATGAACATCCCCGCCGCCAACATCACGCAGATGGACAGCGGGATCATCTACACCCAGGCGGCGAAGGGCAGTTGCACGTTCGGCGAGGTGTACACCACCGACGGCCGCATCAAGGCGATGAACCTGCACACGATGCAGGACGACAAGCACTTCTTCCCGAACTACAACGCGGCGCCCGAGATCAACAGCAAGGCGCTCGCGAAGTACCCGGCGATGGCCGAGGTCATCGAGCCGATCACGAAGAAGCTCGACAACACCGTCGCCCAGGAGCTCAACTCCAAGGTGGACGTCGACGGGCAGGACCCGCACGACGTGGCGAAGGACTGGCTGGTGCGGGAGGGCTTCGTCAAGGAGTGAGCGAGTCAGCCCTCCTATGGGCTCAGCAAGTGGGGACCTTGCCGGTCCCCTTCTCCAGGTTCGTCAGGTCGGTGACCGCGCCCTTGAGCGTGGTCACCGGGATCAGCCGCATCGACTTCGGCGCCGACGCCTTCGCGTCCGAGCACTCCGCCTTCGGTACGAGGAAGACGGTCGCCCCGTCGCGGTGGGCGGCCTGCACCTTGAGCGAGACGCCACCGACCGCGCCGACCTTGCCGTCGTCGTCGATGGTGCCGGTGCCCGCGATCGACTTCCCGCCGGTGAGGTCGCCGCCGCTGCCGTCGCCGTCCAGCATGTCGACGATGCCGAGCGAGAACAGCAGGCCTGCGCTCGGCCCGCCCACGTCACCGAGCTGCAGGGTGACCTTGACGTCGTCGGACTTGTCCCCGAGATAGGCCAGGGCGGCCTCCGTGGCGGCGTCCTGCGAGCCCTTCATCTCCTGCTGGTTGTGCTGCTCGATCTCCTTGGTGGAGTCGCCCGCCGGATAGACCGAGTCCCTCGGCATCACCGCGCGGTCGTCCTTGAACCAGCCGTCCAGCACGTCCCCGAGGTGGATCGACGCGTCGGGCCCGGTCGCCACGATCGTCACGGCCCTCAGCTGCCCCTTGGTGTCGCGGGTCGGGGCCCCGCTGATCTCGATGACGGGTTTGCCGCCCGACTCCCCCAGCACGTTCGTCGTCGGCCCCGGCTGGGCCACGGAGAACGGCAGCGGGGCGAACCCGGCCACGGCGAGCACCGCGACCACGGGGAGCGCGCAGAGGGCCAGGGCGGTGGGACGACTGAGGCGATTGAGCACGGGGCCAATCTAACGTGGCGGGCTGTTGGGGTGCGGGGCGCCTTCTCGTCTGCCGGGTGCGCTTGTATCGCGGGTGCGGCTCGGTGGGGGCTTCTCGCGCAGTTCCCCGCGCCCCTGGAGATGCGCACTTCGTGCGCGATCTCCATCGGGGAAATGCGGCGCGCAGCGCCTGCATTTCAGGGGCGCGGGGAACTGCGCGACCAGCCACGGCGGCGCAGCAGTCGCGACATCGCGCGAACCCCTACGGCGCCCCGGCGTACAACACGCTGCAGCCCCTCGTGAAGCGGCGCAGTGCGTCCGGCAGTGGCTCGATGCCGATGCCGGGGGTGCGCGGGACCGGGAGATGGCCGTCCGCCAGGACGAACGGCTCCGTGATGTCCTCGGCGAAATACCGGCCGGAGGCAGACGTGTCGCCGGGCAGCGTGAACCCGGGCAGGGCGGCGAGCGCGAGGTTCGGGGCCCGACCGATCCCGGTCTCGAGCATCCCCCCGACCCAGGCGGGCACGCCGTGCGCGGCGGCGACGTCATGGAGCCGGCGCGCCTCGAGGTAGCCCCCGACCCGCGCGGGCTTCACGTTGACGACCCGGCACGCGTCCATGGCGATCGCGGCAGCGCCGTCGCGGGCGTGGTGCAGCGACTCGTCCAGGCAGACGGGCGTGGCGATGCGCTGCTGGAGGAGGGCGTGGGCGTGCAGGTTGTTCTCCTCCAGCGGCTCCTCGATGAGCAGCAGCCCGTACTCGTCCAGGCGCCGCAGGTGCTCCGCGTCGGCGAGGGTGTAGGCCGTGTTGGCGTCGACCTGGAGGGGCAGGGTGTCCGGGCCGCCGAACCGTTCGCGTACGGCACGGACGGGCGCCAGGTCCCAGCCCGGCTCTATCTTCAGCTTGATGCGGAGGTAGCCCTCGGCGAGGTAGCGCTCGACGTCGTCGAGGAGGGCGGGGACCGAGTCCTTGATGCCGACGGAGACCCCGGCGGGCACGCGGTCGCGTACGGCGCCGAGGTAGGTGGCGAGCGGCATGCCGTGGGCGCGGAGCTCGGCGTCGAGGAAGGCGGTCTCCAGGGCCGCCTTCGCCAGTTCGTGGCCCTTGATCTTCGCCATGGCGGGGGCGAGCGCGGCGGTGGTCGGCTCGGGCAGGGCGGCGACGCGCGGCAGCAGGAAGTCACGGATGACGGTCTCGGCGCCGGACACGAACTCGGAGCAGTACAGCGGTTCCGGGTCGGCGGCGAACTCGGACCAGCCCTCCGCCTCGTCCGTGACGACGTGCAGCAGGAAGGTGTCCTTCGTCGTCATCGTGCCGAAGGAGGTGCGGAACGGGGTGACCAGGGGGATCGCGACGTGCAGCAGTTCCACGCGGTCGAGCTTCATGCGGGGGTCCCCTCCGGGGTCAGGGTGTACCAGCCGTCGCGGGACATGGCCGTGGCCGCGTACCCGTCGGCGAAGGCCCTGGTGAACACGTCGCGCACGGCGTGCCGCCAGCGCAGGGCGAGCGCGGGGTCGGCGGCGCGCAGCCGCACGATGTCGCCGGGGACACGGCACCACACGGTGTGCCCGTCCGTACGGACGAGCGGGCCGCTGTCGGGGGCGGTGGCGACGGCGTCACCGGCCGGGGCGGGCGGTTCCGCGGCCGGGGCGTCCGCGGTCAGGTCCCAGGTGACGGTGAGGCGGTCGGACTCGTCGCCGTCGTTCACGCCGTCGGCCATGGGCCCGTAGAAGTCGACGAGGTACTCGGTGCCGGTGGCGGCCAGCTTGACCAGGTTGAAGCGGGCGTTGCGGGCGACCAGCGGGTCGAACGTCCAGCGCATCGTGCGCGCCCCGCGTTCCCGGGCCCACTCGCGCTGGGCCCGCTTCACCGCGAGGCCGACGCCGCGGTCGCTGGTGCGGGCCGCGGCGACGAACGAGTACGCGTCGCGGGCCGCGGGCTCCCCGAACACGGCGACGGCCGCGCCGCACAGCTCGCCCGCATCGGTGTACGCGGCGTGCACGGCGCCGCCGGCGTGGACCAGGCTGTGCAGGACCTCGGCCGGGTAGGGCGGGGTGCTGCGCGGGGTCTGCCATACGTCGCTGAAGAAGTCGGCGACGGCCGCGATGCGGGGCACTTCGTGGATCGGGCGGACGGTGACGGTCATGACTCCGAGTCTGGGTGGCCGGGGTCCCACCTGGGTTGTTCACCGGAACAAGGGATGGCTAGGGTCGTTTGACGATCGGCCAAAAACTGTCCAAGGCGGGGTCATGCATTCGCCCACTCTCAGTGACCTGCTCGACGTGCTCGGCGGGTCTTCCGTGCGTGCCCTCGCCGCACCCCGCGGCCTCGCCGTGTCCGTCGGTGAGGTGTTGCTGTACGACGGCGACGCGGCGCTGCCCGAGGCGCCGGGTGCCGTGCTGCTCGCGGTCGGGGTGCGGGCGGCGGTCGCGGGCCCGTTGCTGGCGGCCGCCGCCGAGGCGGGCATGGCGGCCGTGGTCGTACGGGGAGCCCCCGAAGGGCACGGGCCCGTGGCCGCGGCCGAGCGGGCCGGGATCGCCCTGCTCGCCGTCGACGAGGACGCGGCCTGGCACCGCGTCCATCTGCTGCTGTCCTCCGCCGCCGGGGCCGGGGCGGCGCCCACCGCGTCCGGTGACCTGTTCGCGCTGGCCGACGCGATCGCCGCCGCGGTCGGCGGGGCGACCGCCATCGAGGACCCGCGTCAGCGCATCCTCGCGTACTCGACCGTGCCGGGGCAGACCGTGGACGAGGACCGCCGCCAGGGCATCCTCGGCCTCCAGGTGCCGGACAGCCCTCAGAACGCGGAGCAGTACCGCACGCTCTTCGCCGCCGAGACCCCGCTGCGGCTGCCCGCGCTCGACGGCGACAACCTGCCCCGGCTCGCCGTGGCCGTGCGCGCGGGCGGCGAGACCCTGGGTTCGCTGTGGGTCGTCGACGAGGGCACCCTCTGCGCCGACGCCGAGCAGGCCCTGGCCCAAGGGGCGTCCACCGCCGCGCTGTTGCTGCTGCGGGCCCGCGCCGCACAGGAGCTCTCCCGGCACCTCGGCGGCGACCTGCTGCGCCGCGTGCTTGACGGCACGGCCGACGCGGCGGGTGCCGCGCACCGGCTCGGTCTGGGCGCGGGCAGTGACCCGGTGCGCGTCGCGGCGTTCGCCCCGGCCGGGCCGAGTGCCGCACCGGACGTCGAGCGGACCGCGCTGCGCCTGCTCGACCTCGTACGCCTGCAGTGCGAGGCCCGTTACGGGCGGCACGCGTGCGTCCTCGTCGACGGTGTGGTCTACGCGCTGCTGCCCGCGGCCGGTGAGCGCGGCGCGGCCCGCCACCAGCGCCTCGCCGAGGACATCGTGGAGCGTGCCGGGCACGCCCTGCGCGTCCCGGTGCGGGCCGGGCTCGGTTCCCTGGTGCCAGGACTCGTCCGGGCCACGGACTCGCGGGACGACGCGGATCTGGTGCTGCGGTGCCTGACCGCGGAGCGGCCCGTCGCGGTGGTGGACGACGTGCGGGCCCGGGTGACGCTGCTGCGGCTCGTCGAACTGGTCGGTGAGCGGCGGGAGTTGACGTCGGACGGGACGTGGGCGCGGGTCCTGGCGCACGATGCGGCGCACGGTACGGAGTACGCGCGTACCGTGCTGGCCTGGCTGGAGGCCGGGTGCGACATGGCGGGTGCGGCGAAGGCGCTCGCCGTCCATCCGAACACGTGCCGCTACCGCCTGCGGCAGGCGCGGGACCAGGCGGGCCTGGATCTGGACGATCCGGACGAGCGCCTTGTGTTGTGGCTTCAGGCGAGACTGGCGGCGGCAGGCGCCTCCGGCACGACATCCGGTCAGCGCAGCCAGTCCCCCAACCGGCGTTCGCAGTCCGCCAGTTGAGCGAGCGGCACGTACTCCCCGGCCGTGTGGGCCAGTGACGGGTCCCCGGGCCCGTAGTTCAGCGCGGGCACGCCGAGTTCCGTGAAGCGGGCCACGTCCGTCCAGCCGAGCTTCGGGCGGGGCTCGGCGTCGAGGAAGGCGACCAGGGAGGCGACCGCGGGCCGGTCGAGGCCGGGGAGGGCGCCGGGGACGACCTCGGTGACCTCGAACTCGTACTCCGCAGGGAAGAGGCCTCGGACGTACGCCTCGGCCTCCTTCGGTGAACGGCTGGGCGCGAAACGGGCGTTGAGGGAGATGACGCAGGTGTCGGGGACGACGTTCCCGGCGACTCCGGCGCGTACGGCGACGGCGCTGAGCCCTTCGCGGTATTCGAGGCCGTCGATGACGACCCGCTCGGGGACGTGCTCGTCAAGCAGGCGCAGGACGGGCGCGGCGCGGTGCACGGCGTTCACGCCCCGCCAGGCGCGGGCCGTGTGCGCGCGGGTGCCGCGCACGGTGACGTCGGCGCAGAGCACGCCCTGGCAGCCCGCCTCGACGCCCGCGTCGGACGGCTCCATGAGGATCGCGAGGTCGGCGACGAGGAGGTCCGGGCGTTCGGTGGCGATGCGGTGCAGGCCGTTGCGGTCGCCCTCGACCTCCTCGCACTCGTAGAAGACGTACGTGATGTCGCGTACGGGCGCAGCCAGTTGGGCGGCGAGCCGCAGTGCGACGGCGACGCCGCCCTTCATGTCGCAGGCGCCGAGCCCGTGGAGGCGGTCGGCCTCGATGCGCGCGGGCAGGTTCCCGGCGGCGGGCACGGTGTCGAGGTGTCCGGCGACGATGACGCGCTCGGTGCGGCCGAGCGCGGTGCGGGCGACGACGGAGTTGCCGACCCGGTCGACGCGCAGGTGCGGCAGGGCGGCGAGGGCCGTCTCGACGGCGTCCGCGAGCGGGCCCTCGTCGCCGCTCTCGGAGGGGAGGTCGACGAGGGCGCGGGCGAGCGCGACGACGTCGGTGGTGAGATCGAGGGCGGCGACGGTCACGACTGCTCCTTGACGGGCGGGGAGTTGAGCTTCGAGTGCTTCGTTCCGTACAGCCAGTAGAGGACGAGGCCGACGGCCATCCACGTACCGAACGCGATCCACGTGTCCGTGCCGAGGCTGAACAGCATGTAGACGCAACAGCCGACGCCGAGCAGCGGCACCAGCGGCGACAGCGGCACCCGGAAGCTGCGGGGTGCGTCGGGGCTGCGGCGGCGCAGCAGGATCACGGCGATGTTGACGAGGGCGAAGGCGAAGAGGGTGCCGATGCTGGTGGCGTCGGCGAGGCTGCCCAGCGGGACGAGGGCGGCGAGCACGGCGATGAAGGAGGAGACGATCACGGTGTTGGCGCGCGGCACCCCGGTCCGCGCGTGCACCCGGGAGAAGACGGGCGGGACGAGGCCGTCGCGGGACATGGCGAACAGGATGCGGATCTGTCCGTACTGGACGGTGAGGACGACGCTGGTCGTGGCCACCACCGCGCCGACCGACAGGAGGATCGGCCAGAGCGAGCCGCCGCCGACGGACTGCACGAGGACCTGGCTGAGGGTGGCCTCGGTGCCCGCGAAGTCACGCCACGGCATGGCGCCGAGCGCGGCCACGGCGACGAGGACGTACAGCGCGGTGACGAGGACGAGGGAGAGGATGATCGCGCGCGGCAGGTCCCGCTGCGGGTTCTTCGCCTCCTCGCCCGCGGTCGAGGCCGCGTCGAAGCCGATGTACGAGAAGAACAGCGAGGCGGCGCCCGCGCTCATCCCGGCGGCGCCGAGCGGGAACAGCGGCTGGAAGTTGCCCGCGCGGAACGCGGTGAAGGCGACCGCGCAGAACATCACCAGGGACGCCACCTTCACCGCGACCATGATCGTGTTGGCGACGGCGCTCTCGCGCGCGCCCCGCAGCAGCACCACCATGGCGAGGACGACGATCGCGGCGGCCGGGATGTTGAGGACGCCGCCGGTGCCGGGCGGTGCGCTCAGCGAGTCCGGCAGGGTCACGCCGAGGGTGAGGTCGAGCAGCTCGTTCACGTACTGGCCCCAGCCGACCGCGACGGCGGCGACCGACACCCCGTACTCCAGGATCAGGCACCAGCCGCACACCCAGGCGACGAGCTCGCCGAGCGTCGCGTAGGCGTAGCTGTACGAGGATCCGGATCCGGGGATCATGCCCGCGAGCTCCGCGTAGGAGAGCGCCGAGAAGAGGGCCGTGACGCCGGCGAGGACGAAGGAGACGACGATCGCGGGCCCGGCCTCGGGCACCGCCTCGCCGAGGACGACGAAGATGCCGGTGCCGAGGGTCGCGCCGACGGACAGCAGGGCCAGCTGCCACATGCCCATGGTGCGCCGCAGTTCGCCGCCGGCCGCGGCAGCCGCGGCCACGTCCTGGCGCCTGGTCAGTGTCTCCAGCGTCTGTGTGTCCACCACGGCACCGCTCTCCTCGCCCCTGCACTGCTGTACCCGTGCACTGCTGTCGCCCCGATGATGCTGAGCGGGGGCGGGGCGAGGGTGGGGAGATCAGCCAGAATGAGCGGAGCCCCTTTGGCCGACCGGCCAAAGGGGCTCCGCTCATGCGTCAGGCCCTAGCGCAGGGCGTCCGCGACTTCTCTCGCCGCGTCCATGACCCGCGGCCCCACCCGCTCGGGCACCGCGTCCGCCAGCATCACGACCCCGACGCTGCCCTCTATCCCGGTCACCCCGAGCAGCGGCGCGGCCGCGCCGCTGGCCCCGGCCTCGAGCTCGCCGTGGGTGAGGGTGTAGCCGGGTTCGGGCAGGACGCCCTGGCGGGAGGCGAGGATGGCGCGGCCCGCGGCGCCCCGGTCGAGCGGATGGCGAAAGCCCGTCCGGTACGCCACGTGGTAGTCGGTCCAGGTCGGCTCGACGACGGCCACGGCGAGGGCCTCGCTGCCGTCCACCAGCGTCAGGTGTGCCGTCGCCCCGATGTCCTCGGCCAGCGAGCGCAGCGCGGGCAGCGCGGCCTCGCGCACCAGCGGATGGACCTGGCGGCCCAGGCGCAGCACGCCGAGCCCGACGCGGGCGCGGCCGCCGAGGTCCCGGCGGACCAGGGCGTGCTGTTCGAGCGTGGCGAGCAGGCGGTAGACAACCGTCCGGTTGACGCCGAGTTTGTTGGACAGCTCGGTCACGGTCAGCCCGTGGTCCGTGTCGGCGAGCAGTTTGAGGACGCGCAGTCCTCGGTCGAGCGTCTGGGAGGTCTCCGCGGTCACGACGCCCACTCCTTATTAGTGGTGAGGGTCGGCGGTCCCTACGCGGCGGTTGCGCCGCCTGTCCCGTTGGCGACGCGCGTCAGAGGCCGCCGGTCGGTGATCAGGCGCTGGGCTGCATACGACTGTCTTCATACGTACCGGCTGCGCTCCGCGGCGGCGCTGCCACGGGGCGTGTGCGTTGCCGGGAATGTAGCGAGGTCGTCCCGCTGAGCGGAAGACTCCGTCCAGAATCCGGTCAACCCGTGGCCGGAGTTATGGGTGATTGCCCGCACTTGGTGCGGGCCTCACTTCATCCGGGTCGCCCACTCCTGGACCTTGGCGATGCGCTGGCGCAGCTGTCCCGCCGTCGCCTCGGCGCTCGGCGGACCGCCGCACACCCGGCGCAGCTCGGTGTGGATGACGCCGTGCGGCTTGCCGCTCTGGTGGACGTACGCGCCGACGATCGTGTTCAGCTGCTTGCGCAGCTCCATCATCTCCTTGTGGGAGACCACGGGCCGTCGCTCGGCGGGCAGTTCGAGGAGATCGGCCTCGCTGTCCGGCTTCTTCTTGCTGTGCGCGATCTGCCGGGCCTGCCGCTTCTGGAGCAGCATCTGCACCTGGTCGGGTTCGAGGAGCCCGGGGATGCCGAGGTAGTCCTGCTCCTCCTCACTGCCCGGGTGGGCCTGCATGCCGAACTCGGCGCCGTCGTACAGGACCCGGTCGAAGACGGCCTCGGACTCGAGCGCCTCGAAGGAGAACTGCTCCTGCTCGCCCGTCTCCTCGTCCTGCTGCTTGTTCGCCTCGTCCATCTCCTTCTCGGACTCGGCGTAGGGGTCCTCCTCCGTGTCCTTCTTCGGCTTGTCGAGCACGTGGTCGCGCTCGACCTCCATCTCGTTGGCGAAGCCGAGCAGGTCGGGGACGGTGGGCAGGAACACGGAGGCCGTCTCGCCGCGCCTTCGAGAACGTACGAAACGGCCGACGGCCTGCGCGAAGAAGAGCGGGGTGGAGATGGTGGTGGCGTAGACCCCGACCGCGAGGCGCGGCACGTCGACGCCTTCGGACACCATGCGCACGGCGACCATCCACCGGTCGTCGCTCGCGGCGAAGTCGTCGATCCGCTTGGAGGCGCCGGTGTCGTCGGAGAGCACGAGCGTCGCCTTGGAACCGGTGATCTCGCGGATCAGCTTCGCGTACGCGCGGGCCGACTCCTGGTCGGAGGCGATGACGAGGGCACCCGCGTCCGGGATGCCCTTCCTGACCTCGGTGAGGCGGGCGTCGGCGGCGCGCAGCACGCTCGGCATCCACTCGCCGCGCGGGTCGAGCGCGGTGCGCCAGGCCTGGCTGATGGCGTCCTTGGTCATGGGTTCGCCGAGCCGGGCGGCGATCTCGTCACCGGCCTTGGTCCGCCAGCGCATGTTGCCGCTGTAGGAGAGGAAGATGACGGGCCGCACGACGCCGTCGCCGAGGGCGCTGCCGTAGCCGTACGTGTAGTCGGCCGAGGACCGCCTGATCCCGTCGTTCCCCTCCTCGTACTGGACGAAGGGGATGGGGTTGGTGTCGGAGCGGAACGGCGTACCGGTGAGGGCGAGCCGACGGGTGGCCGGCTCGAAGGCCTCCAGGCACGCCTCGCCCCAGGACTTCGAGTCACCGGCGTGGTGGATCTCGTCGAGGATCACCAGGGTCTTGCGCTGCTCGCTGCGGTTGCGGTGCAGCATCGGCCGAACGCCGACACCCGCGTACGTCACCGCGACGCCCTGGTACTCCTTGCTGAGCGGCCCGGCGCTGTACTCGGGATCGAGCTTGATCCCTATGCGCGCGGCCGCCTCGGCCCACTGCTTCTTCAGGTGCTCGGTCGGTGCGACGACGGTCACCTGCTGCACGACGTGGTGGTGCAGCAGCCAGGAAGCGAGGGTGAGCGCGAAGGTCGTCTTTCCGGCGCCCGGGGTCGCGACCGCGAGGAAGTCGCGCGGCTGCTCCTGGATGTACCTGTCCATCGCCCCTTGCTGCCAGGCACGCAGCTTGCCCGCGGTGCCCCAGGGGGCACGGCCGGGGAAGGCGGGTGAAAGGTGGTGGGAGGAGGACGAGGAGGGGGTGGCGGCGGTGGTAGTCACGGTCTCCGGGTTCGACAGGGTGGGCACGTCGGCTACGTATGACAACCGGGCCACCCTACCGGTGACCCGGTTGACGGGCGCGGTGGACGAGGCCGGGCGGGGGACGGGTGGGATGCGTCTCACAGATCAACTGACGTGCATTCAGGGACAGTCGGCCCCGCTTCGGACCGTCCGCGCCGGCGGGGGCGTGGGTGGCTACGTGCGCACGCGCAGCCTCGTCGCCACCCACGCCCCCGCCAGCGCCACGACCGCCATCGGCAGGAACACCGCGACGAACGCCCCCGGGTGCGAGCCGCCCGCCCCGTCGGCGACCCCGTGCCCCACCGCTCCCCCGCCGAGCGCGGCGAACGCGGCGCCTCCCGCAGCGAGCAGCACGGCGTTCGACAGGCCGTCGGAGATCTGCAGCGCGGCCGAGTTCGCCCCGGCCTCCTCCGGCGCGGACAGCTGGAGCAGCAACACGCTGGTGGAGGAGACGACGAGCCCCATCCCCAGGCACCCGAAGCCCCACGCCACGGCCACGGTCCACACGGGCACGGCCTGGATCAGGACGCTGGGCGCCGCGGCGATGGCGGCGGCCACGAGCACCATGCCCCCGGCGACGAGCTTCTCCCGCTGCGGTTCCAGGCGGGGCCGCGCCTGCACCCACGAGCCGAGCGCCCAGGTCGCCCCGCCCGCGGCCAGCGAGAACCCGGCGAGCGTCGGCGAAAGACCCCGCTGGGTGACCAGCATCAGCGGGACGAACGACTCGGCCGCGATGAACGACCCCGCCGCGATCCCGCGCAGCAGCACCACCGACGGCAGCCCGCGCACGGCCCGGTACGTACCCCGGGGCAGCAGTCCGAGCACCGACGGTACGAGCAGGGCGGCGCCCGCGACGCCGGGCACCAGGGACAGGGGCCTGAGGTCCTGGGCCGCGTACTGGATGAGTGCCGCGCCCAGCGAGATCCCGAGGGCGAGCCGGATCCGGCGCCGGTCGACGCCGTTCTCGCTCGCGGCCCCCTCGGGCGGGCCGCCGGCCCGGCGGCGGATCTGCGGCAGCGCGAGCGCGAGCGGCGGCACGACGAGCACGGGGATCCCGAGGAACACCCAGCGCCAGCCGAGGTGCTCGGTCACGGTCCCGGCGACCAGCGGCCCCACGATCGACGGCACCACCCAGCCCGCCGCGAACGCCGCGAGGATCGCGGGCCGCAACCGCTGCGGGTAGGCCCGGCTGACGACGACGTACAGCGCCACGATGACGAGCCCGCCGCCGAGCCCCTGCACGGCCCGGCCCGCCACGAAGAGCCACATGCTGCCCGCGGTCCCGGCGATCAGCAGCCCCGCGGCGAACGCCCCGATCCCGCTCGCGAGCGCCCCGAGCGGGCCGCGCCGGTCGGCCCACTGACCGGCGAGGACCATGCCGAACAGGGACGTGGTGAAGTACCCGGAGAAGGCGAAGGCGTACAGCGACACCCCGTCCAACTCCCGCGCCGCGACCGGCATCGCGGTCCCGACGGCGGTGGCCTCGAAGGCGATGAGGAGGACGACGGTGACGATCCCGACGCTGAGGGCCCGATAGGTACCACTCAGGACGCCTCCGGTTTCGGTTCCGGGGGCGGAGAGGGACGGGGCGTCGACGGCGGCATCGGTGCCGTCGCTCGTGGCGTCTTCGAGAGCGGGCATGCGGTTCAGAGTAAGGGGCGTACAGCACACTGACCCCTGTCGCGAGACGGGCTTCTCCTGGTCCCTTGGTCGTACGTCCATGAACGCCGTGTGGCAGTCACATTGCAGCCCGGGCGGAAGCCTTGGCGGGGTGCGCGGGGGCGCTTACGGTCGACTTACCGCATCCCGAGGGGTTCATCTCATCCGGGTTAGGGGCTTGGCCGTGTGCCCGAGTGGTTTAGGGATTCGCCTGCAAAGCGAAGCACACCGGTTCGATTCCGGTCACGGCCTCTGGCAGCTCAACGGCGCTGGGCTGCACGTGTGCGAGGGGCGTTCCGCGATCCGCGGGACGCCCCTCGGCGTGCGGTCAGGACCCGGCGACGAGAATGACGCCACCGCCCACGACGATCACGGCGAACACGACGAAGGCCAGCACGAACAGCATCAACTTGCCGCCGGACGGGGCGGGTTGGTACTCGCGTGGCGGCGGCGTCACCGCAGGCCTCTCACCTTGATTCATGAACCCACCGTACGACTCACTCTCTACGCCGCCAGGGCCACCCCCACGGGAACTGCGCACCCCGCGCCCGGCGTCTGCCCCCTACGTGAACCCGAAGCTCACCGGCCCCATCGGCTGCCTGCTGGCCGTCGTGGGCGCGGCAACGGCACCACTGGCCTGGGCACCACGGGCCGCGCCCAGCATCCACGGCGGCTTCGAGGGCGAATCCCGCGACCTGAGCGTCCTCTACGTCGACCTACCGCTCATCACGCTGGGCGGCGCACTGCTGCCGTCGCTCGCCTGGGCACTGACGATGCGGTGGACGCACCGCCCGTGGGTGGCGGCCGTCGCGTCGGTGAGTCTGCTGGGGGTGGGGGTGTGGGGGCTCGCGGAGGGGTGAGGTGAGTGAGGTGACCGGTGGCGGTGTCAGCCGGACTGTCCCGGGTGGCCGGAGCCTCCGCCGCGCGGTGCGTTCGGGTCGGAGACGGTCTGCTGTCCGCCGTACGGCTGCTGATACGGCGGATAGGGCGGCTGTCCCGCGTAGACCTGATGGCCCGCCGGTGGAGTCGGCCGGGCCGTGGCGCGGCGCCGGCCCCGGGACACGGCGACGGCAGCGATCACCGCGGCCACGACGATCGCGCCCGCGCCGAGGCCGATCCAGAGCGTGGTGTTGCTGCCGTCGTCCTTGGACCCGGGTGACGCAGCCGGGCTCGCGCCGTCTGTGCCAGCTGGATCCGAGCCCTTCGAGGCTTCGGAGGAAGGGGAGTTGGCGCCCACCGGGAAGTCGGTCATCGGGAATCTGTCCGCCGGGCCCGGGTCGCCGGGGTCGGTCAGGGCGATGCGGGGGCGGACCGCGCCGAAGCCGAGGTAGTCGCTGCGCTTTCCCTTGCCGTCCTTGACGCCGCCGATGGTGTTGAGGATGACCCGGAGTACCTGGTTGTTGGTCCAGGTCGGGTGCTGGGACCAGATCAGGGCCGCGCTCGCCGAGGCCAGGGCCGTGGCATCACTCGTGCCGTGGCTCTTGCAGTAGCCCGTCCTGCCACCGCAGGCGTGGACGATGTCCTTGCCGGGGGCCGCAATGTCGACCTGCGGGCCGTACTCGGACTCGCTCGTACGGCGGCCGTTCTCGTCGACGGCGGCGACGCCCACGACACCCGGTGTGGCCGCCGGGTACTGCACGCGGTTGGTCGTATTGCCGTCGTTGCCCACACCGGCGAAGATCAACGACCCTTTCTCCAGGGCGTACTTCACGGCCGCCGTCAGCTCCGGCGAACCCTTCGGAGCCGCCTGGGAAATGTTGATGACCTTCGCCTCGTGATCGGCTGCGAACTTGATGCCCGTCGCCATGGCCTTGAACAACTGCGCGTCCGCCGAGGCCTGGTTGTTCGCCTTCTCGGCGTTGGGCAGGCGGATCGGCAGCACCTTGGCGCCCGGGGCGAGCCCGAAGGCGCCCTGTCCCCCGTTGCCCTCGCCCGTTCCCGCGATCATGCCCGCGATGCCGGTGCCGTGGCCGTCGTAGTCCGTGTGCGCGTCCCCCGAAAGCCCCTCGGAGAGGTCCTCGCCCGGCAGTACCTGCCCGCGCAGGTCCGGGTGGTCCGCGTCGACGCCGGTGTCGATCACCGCGACCAGGACGCCCTTGCCGGTACTCGTCCTCCACATCTGGTCCGCCTTCATGGCGTCCAAGTGCCATTGCTGGGCGCGGAACGAATCCGCGTGGGCAGGCACGGCGGCCGCCGTGCCCACCAACAGCAATCCGAGCGCTGCCGAGGCTGCCGCGCCGAGGCTTCTGCGGCGGATGCTGCTGGTGGACATGGGCTACCTCTCGTCGTTCCTGGTCTCGTCCGCGACAACAGGAGGCACGTTACGACGTCCGTCCGGCTGCCACGTCGCGTCGTCCTCTGTGACGTAGTCCGGACGTTCGTCCTGCTGCTGGTCCTCCTGGCGCGTACCGGGCCGCGAACCGGCGGGGGCCGCTCCGCCACGTCCCGCCACCCCGCTGCCGCCGTGTTCCTCGCCTGCCGCACCGGCCGGGCCCGGGGAGCGGACGAGGCCCGAGCCGCCGGGGCTGAACGACCGTGGGTTGGCCCGCTGTTGCTGACTCGGCCTGCCTCCGACGACGCCCTTGTCTCCGGTGGCACCGGCAACGGGCCGTCCAGGTGCCGCTCCGCGCGGGGTGGAACCCGTCGACGTGGGCCTGCCGCTGACTCCGCCCTGGGCCGGAGTGCTCGACGGGCCTCGGGTGCCCGACGTGCCCCGCGTGGTGCCCGCTCCTTCGCGCCCCACGACGGTGCCGCGCGGGACACCGGTCCCGGCCCTGCCCGTCGCCGGCTGTGGCCGCCCTCCCGAGACTCCGCTCTGGGATGGAGCACGTCCCGTCGTCGAACCACCCGTCCTGCCAGTGGCCGACTGGCGGCCGGGCATCGTGGTGTTGGTCGGACGGCCGGAGGCGCCCGGGGCCGAAGGACCGGTGCCGCGCGGCGACGACCCGCCGGACACGGGGCCGGTACCGGGCCGACCGCTCACCGGGCTCGTGCCGCGAGCGGTCGGCGCGGGGCCCGTGGGCGTGGGAGTGCCGGTGATGCCGTACGCCGGTGGGACCGGGCCCGGGGTCGACGGTCCCGTCCCCGTCGGACCGGTCGGCCCGGAGGCACTCGGCGGGGTGCCGGTGGTCGGCTGCTGGGTCGTCGGAGGGAGCGTATCGACGGAGTCGACGTCCATCCGCGCCGGTGCGTCCGGCACAACGGGCGTGACGGTGCCCGTGTACTCGACCGAGGGCGGCGGCGTCCCGGCCTCCGGGCGGGCGGGACCGACGTCCACGACGGCACCGGAGTCCCCGGTCGCGCGTCCTGAGGAAACGCCACTCTCCGAGGCACTGCCCGAGCCGACGCTCCTGCCCGTGCCGACACTGCGGCCCGTGCTGCCGCTCCGGCCCGTCCCCAGGTCCTCACTGCCGTAGACGTCCCGGCTGTTCGGGTCCTGGATGTCCGTAGGGGGCGGGGGGAACTTCAGCAGGTCCGGCTTCCTCGCCGCCGCCATCTGCGACGCCGAGAGCGAGTACGCCTGGCCCAACTTGTCCATCTCGTCTGCGGTCTGCTGCCGGGCCGCCAGGTTCTTGGACAGGATCGACTGGGCATCCGGGTCGTTGTGCGCCGAGCGGGCCGCGTCGATGTTCGCGTCGACGTTCTTGTCGCGCGGTACCGAGGTCTTCGCCTTGCTGATCGCCTGCGCCGCGTGGCCGAGCCACTTCGACGAGTCCTGGCTGTAGTCGCCGAGCGCCACGGTCACGTTGGCCAGTTTGCCCGCCCACTGGCGGAAGGAGTCGGCGCCTTCGCCCTTCCACTTCACCCACTGCGGGCGGACCTTGAGCTCGTCCGCGATGCTGTGGATCTCCTTGGCCGCGGCCTGGAGCTTGTCCGCCGCCGCCTGGACCGTACCGGCGTCGGCATCGTCGAGCCACGCCAGCATCTGCTCGTGCGTCATGCCGTCGAACGACGTCTTCTTCGCCATCAGAGACTCGTCTCCTCGCCGCCGTCGCCCTGAGCCTTCTTCGGGGCGTCCGCGTCCGCGGCGTCGCCCGCCTTGGTCCTCGGGTCCTCCGGCACGTACTCCCCGCCGTAATGCTCTGTGGTCTCCGCGCTGATCGCCGCCATCCGCCGTCGCACGTCCAGGTCCACGTTCTCGTAGCCCTTGTGCGAGGCGAGCACCGCGATCCCCATGGCCTCGATCGAGTCCGAGAGGAGCTTGGAGAGGTTCTCCAGATCCGCGATCACGGTGTCGTACTGACTGAACATGCCGTCGGCCTCGTGCCAGCCCTTGTGGCCGCCGCCGAACTTCGCGCGCCCCAGGGCCTCTTGACCCACCTTCTTGGAACCCGCGGGCGACTCCGTCAAGTCCTTGATCAGCTGGTCCACCCGCTGCTGGAACTTGGTGAACGACTCCAGCTCCGTGACGATGTCCGCGGCCGCGTCCTTCGCCGCGTCGAACACACCGGACATCCAGGACCCGCCGCCCTTGTCCTCCGCCATCACGCCCGCCTCCCCGTTCCCCCGTGAATCCCCGTGCCCCGCACCGTCGAATCGGTCGTGGTGCGTGGCCCGAGCATCAACTCTAGCCACGCACACGGACAGTTCACAGGCGCCCCAGAGGCAGAGGCAACGCGGAGCGCGTCACAGAACGCCACGATCGGTAACAGTTCATCAAGGGGCGGCGCGTGGTGAACTGCCCCGCGGCGTCAGGCCGTTGGGTCAGCGACCGCCGCCTGCGGGCGGATCGGCAGGCGGTTCACGGGGCGGCCGGTGGCTGCTCGTACCGCCGATGCCACCGCCGCAGGGGACGCGACGACCGGCACCGCGCTGGCCGCCTTCGCCCCGAAGGGGGCCACCACGTCACGCTCCTCGACCAGCTTGACGATGCGGATGTCGGGGGCGTCCAGGGCCGTCGGCAGGGCGTAGCCCGTGAGGTCGGGGCGGCGGACGATGCCCTTGGGGGTGCGCAGGTTCTCGGTGAGCGCCGCGCCCACGCCCTGGGTGACGCCCGCTTCGATACGGGCCGCCAGCTGGCCCGGGTTCAACACCCGGCCCACGTCCTGGGCGACCGCCAGCTCGACCACCCGGATCGAGCCGATCTCGATGTCCACGTCGACGACCGCGCGGATGGCGCAGAACGCGAGGCCGACGAACGCGTCGCCCTGGCCTTCGGCGTCCAGCGGCTCCGTGGGGTGCGGGCGACACTGGGCCGTGGCCCACAACTCCTTGCCGTCCAGGGCCTCTTCGACCGTGGTGGAGAGGACTCCGTCGTACGACGTGATCTTGCCGTCGGCGATCTGGAGGAGCTCCGTGGACATGCCGAACTTGTGGGCCAGGGGCTGGAGGAGCTGGGTGCGGACCATCTTCGCCGCGCGTTCCACCGCGCCGCCCGAGACCCAGGTGTGGCGGCCCCGGCAGCCGGGCCCGGCCGGCGGCTGGTCCGTGTCGACCGGGGCCACGTGGACCTCGTCGATGCCGAGCGTGTCCTGGACGATCTGGCGGGCGAGGGTCGTGAAGCCCTGGCCCGTCTCGACCGCCGCGCAGATCACCGTGGCGACGCCGCCCTGCACCTTGACCGTGGCCGTGGAGACCTCGTCCGCGCCCTCCGCGCCCAGCATGTGCACCATGCCGAGGCCGTAGCCGACGCCGCGGCGCACCGCCCCGGGCTCACCCGCACCCTCGGGGCCGCCGGGCAGCAGCCAGTCCTCCTGTGGGGTGTCCTTGGGAAGGGGCGGGAGGGGGAACTCCCTTACCGCGTCCAGGAGTTCGGCGACCGGGGCCGGGCACGTCACCGTCTGGCCCGTGGGAAGTACGTCACCGGTCGCGAGGACGTTGCGCAGGCGCAGCTCGGCCGGGTCCACGCCCAACTTCTTTGCCAGCTTGTCCATTTGGGCCTCGTAGGCCGCGCAGACCTGGAGTGCGCCCTCTCCTCGTACGTGGCCGGAGGGCGGGTTGTTCGTGCGCACCGCCCAGCCTTCGATCGAGGCGTGCGGGACCACGTACGGACCGCAGGCGAACGAGACCGCCGCCGCGAGCGCGTCCGACGACGTGTCCGCGTACGCGCCCGCGTCGAGCAGGATCTGCGCCTCCACCTTCACCAACTTGCCGTCCGCGTCCGCGTGGTGGCGGTAGCGCAGGAGAGTGGGATGGCGGTGGGGGTGGCCCAGGAAGGACTCCTCGCGGGGCGCCGTGAGTTTGACCGGGCAGCCCGTGCGCAGGGCGAGCAGGCCGAGCGGGAGGTGGAAGCTCGGGTCCTCGCGGTCCGCCGTCGCGCCCGCGACGCCCGTGACCACGACCTTGACGCGGTCCGGCTCCAGGCCGTAGCGCGCCGCCGCCACGTCTCGGTCGCCGTGCGGGTCCGTGGAGGCGATGTAGAGCTCGACGCCGCCGTCGGGGCGGGGGACGGCGAGGCCCGCCTCCGCGCCGATCGGCGCCGGGTCCTGGCGGCCGATGCGGTACAGGCCCTCGACGACGACCTCGCCGGTGGCCTCCACGTCGCCGTGGCGCAGCGGGATGTGGCGGATCAAGTTGCCGTCGGGGTGCAGGGGTTCGGCCGCGAACGACTGCTCGGGGTCCGTGACCGGGTCGAGGATCTCGTACTCGACGATGATCGCCGCGGCCGCCATGCGGGCCGTGTCCGGGTGGTCGGCCGCCACCGCGGCCAGCGCCTCCCCGTGATGGCGTACGACGTCGGAGGCGAACACCGGGCGGTCCGCCGTGCGGTGGCCCGCCATGGGGCCGCCGGGGACGTCCTCGTGCGTGACGACCGCGCGCACGCCGGGCATCTCGCGCGCGTGGGTGGTGTCGATGGAGCGCACGCGCGCGTGGGCGTGCGGGGAGCGCAGGACGGCCGCCCACAGCAGGCCCTCGGCCCACAGGTCGGCGGCGTACGGGAACGTGCCCTCCGCCTTCGCCCGCGCCTCCGCCGACGGCAGGGTCGTGCCGAGACCGTGCGGGAGTTCCTCGGCCTCCGGGGCCACCGGGGTCACCGAGGCCTGGGCCTGGGCCTGAGTCGTCTCGCTGGTCACTCCCGGCCTCCGTCCTGGATGTCCTGAATACCCTGAACGCCCTGAATACCCTGAATACCCTGGCTGTTCTGGATGCCTTCGCTGCTGGACGGGCCGCCCTGGTGCGGGATGCGGGGCTCGGCATCGGCGTCGGCATCGGCGTCGGCCGCCATGTCCTGCGACGCCTTGCGCTCCGCGGAGACCTGGCGCACCGCGTCGAGCACGCCGCGGTAACCGGAGCAGCGGCACAGGTTGCCGCACAGCGCCTGGCGGGTCTCCAGGTCGGTCGGGTTCGGGTTGCCCTCGAGCAGGTCGTGGACGGTCATCGCCATGCCGGGGACGCAGAATCCGCACTGCACCGCGCCGCAGGCGGTCAGCGCGCGCTGCACGTCGGAGGCCTGTCCGTCCTCGGCGAGGCCCTCGACCGTCCGCACCTCGCTGCCCGCGGTGGTGGCCGCGGGCACCAGGCAGGAGGCCACGAGACGGCCGTCCACCTGGACGTTGCACGCGCCGCACTCGCCCTGCGAGCAGCCGTCCTTGGCGCCCGCGAGGCCGAGGCGTTCGCGCAGCACGTAGAGGAGCGACTCGCCGATCCAGGCGTCGGTGACGGGGCGGTCGGTGCCGTTGACCCGCAGGACGTAGCTGATGAGGGGGTGGTCGTCGTGGAGCGGGACGGCCGTGGAGGGGGTGGCCTCGGGGGTGTCGGCGTCGTCCGGCGCGGAGTCCGGGGTCGAGTCCGGCGTGGAGTCCGGCGCAGGCTGCTCCGGCGCGATGTCCGATGCAACCTCGGCCCCGGGTTCGGCCACTGGCTCAGCCACCGGTTCAGCCATCGGTTCAGGCACGGATTCAGCCACCGGCTCCGGCGCTACGGGCTCCGGCTCGGCCTCGACCGCAGCCTCAGCCACGTCGACCTCAGCCACCTCGCCCTCAGCCATCTCCGCCTCAACCACAGGCGACGCAGGCTCAGGCTCAAGTCCGGGCTCCGGCTCCGGCTCCGGCTGTGCCCACGACTCCGTGGCCCACGGCGCGGGCGCACCCCCCGGCAGCGTCGCGGGCGGCGTGCGGTCGCCCCACTGCCCGGCCATCGAGGACGTCGTGAACTCGCCCGATTCGTCCGGCAGTTCACCGTCCGCGAGCGGGATCGACCACTGCCCCGTCTCTCCCTGGGCGACCGGCTGTACGCCCGGCTGTACGCCCGGGTGCGCGACCTGGTGCGCAACCGGATAGGGCTCCGGCTCGGGGTCCTGCCGGGCCGCGGGCCAGCTGACCTCCGGCGTGACGGGACCCACGGAGCCCGCGGGATCCACCGAGCCCACGGCACCCGCCCCCGTCAGCTCGGGCGGCAGCACCCACACGCCGGTCGAGGCGGGGTCGGTCGCGGCGGCACCCGTGGCCGGGCTCACCGTTATCTGCGGCGGTACGTAGCCGTGGCCGGGAGCGGCCAGCGGTGCGTCCTGGAAGTCGGGCGGCAGTTGTACGAAGGCGGTGGCGTCGGAGTCGTAGTCGCCGCCCTGGGGCAGCGGCTGCCAGCCGTCGGGTCCGGGGTACTCGTTCGTCACGACAGCGCCCTCCCAAGTGCACGTCGGGCCAGCGCGGCGACGGTGCGCCGCAGATGCAGTACGGCGGGCGGCAGCGTCTCCTGCGTGCCGTCCGCGGCGGGCTCCGGGTCGGGGATGCAGGCCGCCGCGACGTACTCGCCGAAGGCCTGGATCGCCTCGGGCACGAGCGCGCCGCGCTCGCCGTCCCAGTCGATCAGCGAGGCGACCCACTGCTCGGCCTCCAGGGGCCGCAGCGGCATCGGGGCGATGGCGCCGACGGCGCAGCGCACGCCGCGCCTGGCAGGGTCGAGGACGAGCGCGACGGAGGCCGTCGCCCGGCCGGGGCCGGTGCGGCCCGTCGCCTTGAGGAAAACCTGCGGCGCGTGCAGCAGCGGGACGCGCACGAAGCCGATCAGCTCGCCCGGGCGCAGCATCTCCATCCCGGCGAGCAGGTGCGAGACGGGCACCTCGCGGCGCGCGCCCTGCGGCCCCGCGATGATCAACGTGGCTTCCAGGGCGGCCAGTACGGGCAGCGCGTCGTTGGTCGGGGCGGCCGAGGCGATGTTGCCGCCGAGCGTGCCCGCGTTGCGGATCTGGGGCGGGCCCGCGGCGCGGGCGGACGCGGCGAGGGCGGGGATGAGCGCGGCGAAGTCGGGGCGGCCCATGCGGGCGTGGGTCAGGCCCGCGCCGAGCAGCGCGTGCCCGTCCTGGTACTGCCAGCCGCGGATCTCGCTGATCCGGCCGAGGCCGACGAGGGCGGCCGGGCGGAGTTGACCCGCGTTGACCTGGGCCATGAGGTCGGTGCCTCCGGCCACGGGCACGGCGGCGGGCATGGCGGCGAGCGCCGCGACCGCCTCGTCCAGCGAACCCGGAAGTACCGCGGCCTGTGTCGCCTGCGGTGCGTGCGTGGTCAAAACCGGCTGCCCCTTCCCGATGTCCGGCCGCGCGCCCGGCGGCGAACCGGCCGCGCGCCGATCGACATCGCCCGCGCGTGGCCGCCGTTCCCGCCGTTACGCCTGTTCCGCCGTACGGTACGTGCTGACAGGCCGGACGTGGCAACTCTGGCACATCTTCCCCGGCACCCGGAGAGGGGGTCCGGTAGGAGGCATTCGCCCCTTACGCCTGGGAGATGGCCGAAATGGCACTGGTTCTCCGCCGAGCGGGAACGGGCACTCCTCGGCTGCTCGTGCGGCGAGGCACGCGGCGGCGTACGCGATGACCCGGCCGGGAGCGCGGCCGCGTCGGCCGCGCTCCCGGGACACGCCGCGACGGGCCCGCCTCACACGTTCGGGGGCGCCCCTTCGATCGGGCGTCCGAGCACCCCGGGTCGCTTCTGCCACGGCAACGGGCCGCCGGGCGGCCGGTAGGTGACGCCCAGGGCGTCAAGTCGCCGGTAGTGGACGGTCATGCGGCGCTCGAAGTCCGCGTAGTCGCGCGCCGCCGGTGCGGGCAGCTCGCTCCACGCCACCTCGCTGAAGGCGCTCAGCCGCGGGAACGTCTGGTAATCGACGCGCTGTTGGTTCTCCAGGACCTCGGTCCACACGTTGGCCTGCGTGCCGAGCACGTGCCGTGCCTCGTCCTCGGTGAGCTGCGGCGGGACGGGTTCGAACCGGTAGACGTCCTCCAGGGTGCGCACGAAGCCGATCGGGACCGGCTCGTCCTCGCCGGCCGCCTGCCGGTGGTCGAGGTAGACCTGCTGCTCGGGGCACATGACGACGTCGTGGCCCGCCTTGGCGGCGGTGATGCCGCCGCCGTAGCCGCGCCAGGACGAGACGGTCGCGCCCGGGGCGAGGCCGCCTTCGAGGATCTCGTCCCAGCCGACGAGCCGCCGGCCGCGCTCGCTCAGCCAGGTGTCGAAGTGCCGGATGAACCAGGACTGCAGCTCGTCCTCGTCGTTCAGGCCCAACTCCTTGATGCGGGCCTGCGCGAGGGGGGACTGCTTCCACTGGTCCTTGGGGCACTCGTCGCCACCGACGTGGACGAACGTGGACGGGAAGAGCTCGAGCAGCTCCTCGAAGACGCCCTCGTAGAAGCGCAGGGTGTGGTCGGTGGGGGCGAGGACGTTCGGGTTGACGCCCCAGGTGTCCCAGACGGGGAGGGCGGACGTGTCGATGACGTCGCGGTTGCCGAGTTCCGGATACGCGTGGATGGCCGCCTGCGAGTGGCCTGGCACGTCGATCTCCGGGACGACCGCGATGTGCCGGGCGTGCGCGTAGGCGACGATCTCGCGGATGTCGTCCTGGGTGTAGAAGCCGCCGTGCGGCCTGTCCTCCCACAACTCCGAGGCGCGGTGGCCGAATTTCGTCCGCGTGCGCCAGGAGCCCGCCTCCGTCAGCTTCGGGTAGCGCTTGATCTCGATGCGCCAGCCCTGGTCGTCGGTGAGGTGGAAGTGGAAGACGTTGAGCTTGTGGGCGGCGAGCAGGTCGAGGTAGCGCAGCACGCCGTCCTTCGGCATGAAGTGCCGGGCGACGTCGAGCATCATGCCGCGCCAGCCGAACCGGGGTGCGTCCTCGATCTCCACCAGCGGGAGTTGCCACGTACGACCGGGCAGCGGAGCCCTGCGGTACGCGTCGGGGCCGAGGAGTTGACGCAGCGTCTGGGCGCCCCAGAAGACGCCCGCCGCGGCGCCGCCCTCGATGGTGACGCCCGCGTCCGTGACCCGCAGCCGGTAGGCCTCGGCCGCCAGATCCGGGTCGATCGACAGGCGTACGCCGCCGTCCTCGCCGGCCGGGGGCAGGGCGAGTCCGGTGACCGCGCCGAGCGTGGCCCGCAGCCAGCGCGCGGTGTCCGCCGTCCCCTCCCCCGCCGCGATGCCCGTACCGCTGTCGAACACGTAGGAGCCGTCGCCGTTCCGCGTCACCCGGCGCGGTGCCGGAATGAGATCCATGAACGTCAGACCCTTCTAGTCTTTGACCGCGCCGCCGAGCCCGGACACCAGGCGGCGCTGTACGAGTACGAAGAAGACCAGTACCGGAATGGTCATCACGGTCGAGGCTGCCATGATTCCGCCCCAGTCGTTCTCGTCGGGTTTGAAGAAGACGAGCAGGGCCATCGGCAGCGTCGACTGGGACGTGTCGCTGATGATGAAGGACTTCGCGAACAGGAAGTCGTTCCAGGTGGAGATGAAGGAGAAGACGCTCGTCGCCACGAGGCCGGGGAAGACGAGCGGGAAGAGGATCTGCCAGAGGAATCGGGACCGGCTCGCGCCGTCGAGATACGCGGCTTCCTCCAGCGCCTCGGGCACCGCTTTCACGAAGCCGCGCAGCATCCAGATCGCGAACGGCAGCGAGAAGGCCAGGTGCGGAAGGATCAGCGAGCCGAGCGTGTTGAGCTGCCCGAAGTCGCGCATCAGGAAGAACAGCGGAATGGTGAGCGCCTCGACGGGCACCATCTGGGCGACGAGGAACATGATGAGCAGCGTCGTGCGGAACCGGAAACGGAAGCGGGTCACGGCGGTCGCCGCGAGAAAGGCGACCAGCGCGGACACGATGACGACGGTCCCGGCGACGATGACGCTGTTGAGGAAGTACCGGCCGAATTCCTCCTGTTGGAAGACGCGCCGGAAGGAGTCGAGCGACGGCGAGAGCGTCCAGGGGCGCGGCTCGGTCGATTCGATCTCGCCCGCCGGTTTGAAGGCGCTGAGCACCATCCAGTAGAGCGGAAAGGCGACGACGAGCGCGATCAGCAGCGCGGACGCCTCGGCGGCGAGCCGCCAGGGCCTGCGGACAAGGCGGTGCACGAGGTTCGGGCCTCTCACAGTTCCCTCCCCTCTCTCCTCATCAGGCGCAGATAGACGAGCGTCACGGCGAGCAGGATGACGAGCATCACGACGCCGATCGCCGAGCCGAGGCTGTATTCGCTGCCGGAGAAGGCCTTTTGGTACGCGTACACGTTCAGGACGAGGTTCTGTCCCGCGATGCCGCCGCCGTTCGTCATCACGTAGATCTGCGTGAAGACCTTGAAGTCCCAGATGATCGACTGGATGGTGACGACGACGAGGATCGGCCGCAGGATCGGCGCCATGACGGAGCGCCAGGTGCGCCACTGCGAGGCCCCGTCGAGCGCGGCCGCCTCCAGGACCTCGCCCGGGATGGCCCTGATGCCCGCGTACACGGTGACCATCACGAACGGGAAGGAGCACCACACCACTTCGAGCAGGACGAGCGCGAAGGCGCTGTACCTGCCGTACGTCCAGGAGTGGTCGCCGAGTCCGAGGACCTTGTTGACCGGGCCGAAGTCCGGGTCGAAGAGGAACACCCAGACCGTCGAGCCGGTGATCGCCGGGGTCGCCCAGGCGCCGAGGGCGGCCAGCATCAGCGCGAGCCGCGGCACGGCCCGTACGCGCGTGAGCAGCACGGCGAGCGCGCACCCCACGAGCAGCGTGCCGACGACGCAGGCCCCGGCGAACAGCACGGTGGCGAGCAGCACCTGCCAGAACTGCCGGTCGGAGAACAGGTGTTGGTAGTTGCCGAGGCCCTCGAAGGTGGTCGGTTCGCCGCCGCTGACCTGGGCCTGGGTGTACTCCAGGAAGGAGATCAGGCCGAGTTGGTAGATGGGGTAGACGAGCAGCCCGCCGAGCAGGACGAGGGCCGGGGCCAGATACAGCCAGGGCGTCCACCGCGCGCCCCGCACGGTCGAGCTCACCCGGCGGCCCCGAACGCCTCGTCCATCTTCTTCGCCGCGTCAGCGGAGGCCGCCGCGACGTCCTTACGGCCGCTGACGATCTCCTGGAACATGGTCGGCAGCACGAGCGAGGCGTCGATCTTCGCCCAGGCCGGCGAGGCGGGCACGAACTTGGCACCGGCGCCGAGGGTCTTCACGAAGGGCGCGACGAACGGCTCCTCCTTGGCGACGTCCGCACGGACATCGGTGTAGGTCGGCAGGAAACCCATCCCGGAGAAGAGGGCGCGCTGGGTCTGCTTCCCGGCGAGCTGCTTCATCAGGTCGACGGCGAGGGTGCGGTGCGACGTGCTCTTCAGTACGCCGATGTTGTTGCCGCCGGCGAACGCGGGAGCGATGTCACCGGCCTTCAGGCCCGGCAGCGGCACGACGGCGTACTTCCCCTTCACCTTGCCCGCCTCGACGGCCTCGTGGCTGAAGTCGCCGCCGATCGCCATGGCGGCCTTGCCGGAGGCGAAGGCGGTGACGGTGTCGTTGCCGCCCATCGCGGCGCACTTGGCGGCGGGACAGTTGGTGCCGCCGAACAGCGAGGTGTAGGCCTTGATGCCCTTCTGCGCGGCGGGGCTGTCGATCGCGGAGGCGTACGACTCGCCCTTCTTCTCGGCGAGTTCACCGCCGTTGGCCCAGATGAACGGCATCGCGCCGTACGTGTAGGCACCGCCGACGGCGAGGCCGTACAGGTCGGGCCGCTTCTTGTGGATCTCCTTGGCCGCGGCGGCGAGTTCTCCCTGCGTCTTCGGTACGGCGACGCCCAACTCCTTGAGCACGTCGGTCCGGTAGTAGAGGGCGCGGACGCCGACGAAGTAGGGGGCGCCGTAGATCTTCCCGTCGACCGTGACGGACTCCTTGGCGGTCGGGTCGGTGTCCTTGGCCTCGTCCCAGGCCCCGAACTCCTTGGTCACGTCGGCGAGTCCGCCGTCCTTCACGTATCCGGCGGTGTCGGTGTTCCCGTACTCGATGAGGTCGGGCGCGCTCTTCGGGTCGTTGAAGGCGGCCTTGATCTTCTCGGCGCGGGTCTCGACGGGGATGTACTCGACCTGGACCTCCGCACCGTCGTGCGCGCGCCGGAAGTCGGCGATCGCGGTGTCGACGACCTTCTTCTTGGGCCCGTTGTTGACCTCTTGGAAGAGCCATACGCGCAGGGTGCCGCTCTTCTCGTCCTTGCCGGAGCCGCTGTTGTCGGAGGTGCCGGGGGCGCAGGCGGCGGCCGCGAGGGCAAGTGCGGTGAGGGGGACGGCTATGCGTGCGGTTCGTGCGGTTCGTGCGTTTTGTGCGATTCGCGCAGGGAGCTTCACAGGGAGCTTCATCGGAAACGCCTCCGAAAGGTCGTTGCAACATACGCAATGGTGGTTTCGCTGTGCACAACGCGACAGAGGCTAGAAGGACTGGACCAGTGAGCGCAATGGATCGCGGGAAACACAGAGGCCCCCGGCGGCGCGTCACCGCACCGCCGGGGGCCTCTCGAAACGGGAGGAGGGAGGGGCTACTTCTTGCCGCCGTCCTTGCCCTTGCCGTTGTCTCCGCCTGCGCCCATGGACTCGTAGATCTCCTTGCACATGGGACACACGGGGTACTTCTTCGGGTCGCGGCCCGGCACCCACACCTTGCCGCAGAGCGCGACGACAGGCGTGCCGTCCAGGGCGCTCGCCATGATCTTGTCCTTCTGGACATAGTGGGCGAAGCGCTCGTGATCGCCGTCGCCGTGCGACGTCTGCGGCGTCGGCTCTACGAGGGTCCCCGTACCTGTCCCGCGCTCGGGCTCAAGAGTGCTCATAAGGGCCAAGGGTACTGAAGCCCGCCGTGTCCTGGCACGGGCCTGCGCCGGGCCGCCGCCCAGCGGTCAGTTGAGCGAGGGGTCGTCCGGATACGTCGCCACCATCGCCAGCTCGCCGCGCTGGCGCCGCAGCACCGCGCGCCACAGCCCCTCGGGTCGCGTGGCGGAGACGTCACCGGGTTCGGACTCGACGACGTACCAGGCGCCCTCCGTCAGCTCGTTCTCCAACTGACCGGGGCCCCAGCCCGAGTACCCGGCGAAGATGCGCAGGGAACCGAGGGCCGCCGCGAGCAGTTCCGGCGGGGTCTCGAGGTCGACGAGGCCGATCGCGCCGTGCACCCGGCGCCAGCCGAGCGGCGCCCGCTCCGAGGAGCCCCCGGGGATCACGGCGACGCCGAGCGCGGAGTCGAGCGAGACCGGGCCGCCCTGGAAGACGACGCCCGGCTCACCGGCCAGCTCGCCCCAGCCCTCCAGGATGTCGCCGACGTCGACCGGGGTCGGCCGGTTGAGGACGACGCCGAGCGAGCCCTCCTCGTCGTGGTCGAGGAGCAGCACGACCGCACGGTCGAAGTTCGGGTCCGCGAGAGCGGGTGTGGCCACGAGCAGCCGCCCTGTGAGCGAGGACACCTCGGTCATGCCAGACATGATCCCGCAGATTCCCCGCGCCCGGGGAGGCAAGCGCAAGAACGGCATGAATGCAGGCCAGCGCGCATGGAAGCGGAAGGGGCGCACACCCCTGCGCCCGTCACCCCATGTGCCCGATGAGACACAGTTCGTGTTGTAGCGAAGTCATGACGGCTGATGGTGTCTTCGGGCTTACGAAACAGGGGTTGGCGGCCCTTACCCTTGTCCCTTGGCCCCCTGCCCGACTCATCGGAACGCGAGATTCATGACCGTCACCGACGATGTACTGCTTGTCCACGGCGGAACCCCGCTGGAGGGCGAGATCCGTGTCCGCGGCGCCAAGAACCTGGTGCCCAAGGCCATGGTCGCGGCTCTCCTCGGCAGCGCTCCGAGCCGACTGCGCAATGTCCCGGACATCCGTGACGTCCGTGTCGTACGCGGACTGCTGCAGCTGCACGGTGTGACGGTCCGTCCCGGTGAGGAGCCGGGCGAGCTGGTGATGGACCCCTCGCACGTGGAGTCGGCGAACGTGGCCGACATCGACGCGCACGCGGGCTCCTCCCGCATCCCGATCCTCCTGTGCGGTCCCCTGCTCCACCGCCTCGGCCACGCGTTCATCCCGGGCCTCGGCGGCTGCGACATCGGCGGCCGCCCCATCGACTTCCACTTCGAGGTGCTGCGCCAGTTCGGCGCGACCATCGAGAAGCGCGCGGACGGCCAGTACCTGGAGGCCCCGCAGCGACTGCGCGGCACCAAGATCCGCCTCCCCTACCCCTCCGTGGGCGCCACCGAGCAGGTCCTGCTCACGGCCGTCCTCGCCGAGGGCGTCACGGAGCTCTCGAACGCGGCCGTGGAGCCGGAGATCGAGGACCTGATCTGCGTCCTGCAGAAAATGGGCGCGATCATCGCGATGGACACCGACCGCACCATCCGCGTCACCGGTGTCGACAAGCTCGGCGGCTACACGCACCGCGCGCTCTCCGACCGTCTGGAGGCCGCCTCCTGGGCCTCGGCGGCGCTCGCGACCGAGGGCAACATCTACGTACGCGGTGCCCAGCAGCGCTCGATGATGACGTTCCTCAACACGTACCGGAAGGTCGGCGGCGCCTTCGAGATCGACGACGAGGGCATCCGCTTCTGGCACCCCGGCGGCCAGTTGAAGTCCATCGCCCTGGAGACGGACGTCCACCCCGGCTTCCAGACGGACTGGCAGCAGCCCCTGGTCGTGGCCCTCACCCAGGCCACCGGCCTCTCGATCGTCCACGAGACGGTGTACGAGTCCCGCCTCGGCTTCACCTCCGCGCTCAACCAGATGGGCGCGCACATCCAGCTCTACCGCGAGTGCCTGGGCGGCTCCGACTGCCGCTTCGGCCAGCGCAACTTCCTGCACTCCGCGGTCGTTTCGGGCCCCACCAAGCTGGAGGGCGCCGACCTGGTCATCCCCGACCTGCGCGGCGGCTTCTCGTACCTGATCGCGGCCCTCGCGGCGCAGGGCACGTCCCGGGTCCACGGCATCGACCTGATCAACCGCGGTTACGAGAACTTCATGGAGAAGCTCGTTGAACTCGGCGCGAAGGTTGAACTTCCGGGCAAGGCACTGGGCTAGACGCTCTTCGCCCTCCGTACGTTGATGGGGGCCGCCCGGGACATCCGGGCGGCCCCCTTCGACGTACTGCGAGACTCGAGATGATCCAACTGGCGCGGCCCGCCGCCCTCCTGACCGACATGGACGGCACGCTCGTCGACACGGAGCGGGCATGGCTCGACGTCGTGGGCCGGCTCCTCGAGGACCCGGCCGACCCGGCCGACCCGGCCGGGCTCGACGCGTTCGCGGGCCTGACGATCCAGGACGCCGCGCGCCGGCTCGTCGCCGAGGGCCGCACGACGTGGTCGTACGACGACACGGCCGCCTGGCTGGACCGGGAGTTCGCCGCGGCCGTGGCCGCCGGTGTGCGGGTACAGCCCGGCGCCCTGCGACTGTTGGACGCGGCGCGCGCCCTGGGCGTCCCTGTGGCGCTCGTGACGGCTTCTGAGCGGCATGTGGCGGAGCTGGTGCTCAAGTCCCTCGGGGCGGATCGCTTCGACGCCTCGGTGACCAACGGGGAGACGCAGCACGGCAAGCCGCACCCGGACCCCTATCTGAGGGCGGCTCAGCTGCTCGGTGCGGCGCCGGAGGACTGTCTGGCGGTGGAGGACACCCCGACGGGCGCGGCGGCCGCGCTGGCCGCGGGGTGCGCGTTGCTCGCGGTGCCGTCCGTACCCGGGATCGCACCTGGCCCGCGTACGACGATCGTGGCCTCTTTGGACGAGGTCACGCTGACGGCAAACGCGAAGGCGGCACCCGGAGTACCGGATGCCGCCCTCGATGCGTAGCCGAAGGTTACTTACCCTTGGCGGCTTCCTTGAGCTTCGAGCCCGCGGAGACCTTCACGCTGTAACCGGCCGGGATGTTGATCGGCTCGCCGGTCTGCGGGTTACGGGCGGTGCGAGCGGCACGGTGGGTGCGCTCGAAGGTCAGGAAGCCGGGGATGGTGACCTTCTCGTCGCCCTTGGCAACGATCTCGCCGACGGTCTCGGCGAACGCGGCCAGCACGGCGTCGGCGTCCTTGCGAGTCACCTCGGCGCGGTCGGCCAGCGCGGCCACCAGCTCACTGCGGTTCATGTTTGTACTCCCGTGTTCTTCTTGCCGTTGAGGCGTGCCACGCGGCTAGGCCGCATGTTGGGCAACAGCGAAGCCGATGCTGCCAGGGTCTCGGTCAGGCCCAGGACCCGGGTCCGTCGTCCAGACCCTTCGCGCCTGAAGACGCATCCTGCCCCCACCAGCGGCGGTAAAGCCAATCCGGCACCCGTGGGTGTCACCGGAAAGGCGCCACCGCCTTGGGACGGGCGGGTCAGGGGGCCAGCTTCCCGGCCACCCTAGAGGGCCCGGACGGGCCCCGCATTCCGCGACGCGCCGGGCCTCAGGCGGTCGTGGTACCCGTCACAACCGCTCCGGCCGCCCGAAGGCCTTGTCGGCGGACCCTGTCGGGGACGCGGTGCAGGATACGCACATCTGCGGCGAGCGGTCAGCGCCCGTCTTCCCCGACCTGGTCCGCCGACAAGGCCTTCGCCGCATTGCGCACGGCGCCGGCGACGGCACCCGCGACCTTGTCGTTGAAGACGCTCGGAATGATGTAGTTCGGGTTGAGCTCGTCCTCGCTCACCACGTCGGCCAGGGCCGTGGCGGCCGCCAGCATCATCTCCGTGTTGACCGTACGCGACTGGGCGTCGAGCAGGCCGCGGAAGACGCCCGGGAAGACGAGGACGTTGTTGATCTGGTTCGGGAAGTCCGAGCGGCCCGTGGCCACAACTGCCGCCGTCTGACGGGCGATCGCCGGGTCGACCTCGGGGTCCGGGTTCGCGAGCGCGAACACGATGGCGCCGTCGGCCATGGCCGCGACGTCGTCCCCGTTGATCACGTTCGGGGCCGAGACGCCGATGAAGACGTCCGCGTCGACGACCGCTTCCTTGAGCGTGCCGGTCAGGCCCTCGGGGTTGGTGTTGTCGGCGATCCAGCGCAGCGGCGACTCGGCGTCGGCGTTCACCAGGTCCTCGCGGTCGGCGTGCACGACGCCGTGGATGTCGGCCACGACCGCGTTCTTCACGCCCGCCGCGAGCAGCAGCTTGAGGATGGCGGTGCCGGCGGCGCCTGCCCCCGACATGACGACGCGAATGTCCCCAATTGCCTTGCCCGCGACGCGAAGTGCGTTGGTCAGGGCGGCGAGGACGACGATCGCGGTGCCGTGCTGGTCGTCGTGGAAGACGGGGATGTCGAGGGCCTCGCGCAGGCGGGCCTCGATCTCGAAGCAGCGCGGCGCGGAGATGTCCTCGAGGTTGATGCCCGCGAAGCCGGGGGCGATCGCCTTGACGATCTCGACGATGGCGTCGGTGTCCTGGGTGTCCAGGCAGATCGGCCAGGCGTCGATGTCGGCGAAGCGCTTGAAGAGGGCCGCCTTGCCCTCCATGACCGGCATGGCGGCCATCGGGCCGATGTTGCCGAGGCCGAGAACGGCCGATCCGTCCGTTACGACCGCAACCGTGTTGCGCTTGATGGTCAGGCGTCGGGCGTCCTCGGGGTTCTCCGCGATCGCCATGCAGACGCGGGCCACACCCGGCGTGTAGACCATGGAGAGGTCGTCACGGTTGCGGATGGGGTGCTTGGACTGCATCTCGATCTTGCCGCCGAGGTGCATGAGGAACGTACGGTCGGAGACCTTGCCGAGGGTCACGCCCTCGATGCCGCGCAGCTCCTGGACGATCTGGTCCGCGTGGGACGTCGAGGTGGCTGCGATCGTGACGTCGATCCGGAGCTTTTCGTGGCCGGAAGCGGTGACGTCGAGGCCGGTCACCGAGCCTCCGGAGGACTCCACGGCGGTGGTGAGCTGCGAGACGGCGGTTCCGCTCGCGGGCACCTCCAACCGGACCGTCATCGAGTAGGAGACGCTGGGCGCCGTTGCCATGGCCGACTTCCTCTGCTTTCACCGTGTAGCTGTTGCCGTCCGATGGTCGCACCTACCGCCGAGTACGTGGTAGTCGCATCGGATTGTGAACCTTACGTTCACCCCGCTTTTGGAAACCTACTTCCACCATACGAGAAGTCGGGGGAGACGGGAAGGGGCTTTCCGGGAACGAGAAGAGGCTCACGTCACTGGGTGACGTGAGCCTCTCTCTACGTTCATGACACCGACCCGCCATGCTCGCCTCGCGGCAAGTGGTCCCTCTGAGGGACGAAGGTTGGGCCCGGGGGCTTGGATCGAGCCGGTGCCGTCATCAACGGTAACACCGTCAACTACGGAGACAAGGGTCAGTCGCGCAGGAGATCCGGCACCCCGTTCGCGTCCGGTTCGTCCCGCTCCGCCGAGACCACGGTGAGCTGTTGGGTGGCCCGGGTCAGCGCCACGTACAGGACCCGAAGACCGGCCGGTGACTCGTCGGCGATCTCCGCCGGGGAGACCACCACCGTGGCGTCGTACTCCAGGCCCTTGGCCTCCAGCGAGCCGAGTGCGACGACGCGCTCGCCGAGCCCGGCCAGCCAACGGGCCGCCTCCGCACGGCGGTTCATCGCCACGACCACGCCGACCGTGCCGTCGACCCGGTCGAGCAGCCGCGCGGCCTCCTCGCGGACCGTGGCGCCCAGGCGGTCGCGCACGACGGCGAAGCGCGGCTCGACGCCCGTGGAGCGCACCGCGGACGGGGACTTCGAGCCCGGCATCGCGAGCGCCAGGACCTTCGCCGCGAGCTCCGCGATCTCGGACGGGTTGCGGTAGTTGACCGTCAGCTCGAAGCGGCGGCGCGGGCGCGTGCCGAGGGCCTCGTCGCGGGCCTCGGCCGCCTCGTCCGGGGCCGACCACGACGACTGGGCCGGGTCCCCGACGATCGTCCACGTCGCGTGCCGGCCGCGGCGGCCGACCATCCGCCACTGCATGGGCGTGAGGTCCTGCGCCTCGTCGACGATCACGTGCGCGTACTCGGTGCGCTCCTGCGCGAGGCGCTCGGCGCGCTCGTACTGGGTCTCCTCGCGCTGCGGCATCAGCTCCTCGAGGCCCGTGAGCTGGTCGAGCGGGTCGTACTCGCGCTTCCTCTTCGGACGGGCCGGGGCGCCGAGCACGGCGTTCAGCTCGTCGAGGAGGGCGACGTCGTGGACGGAGAGGGCGTCGCGCTTCAGGGAACGCGCGAGCCTGCGGATCTCGCCCGGGTTCAGGATGCGGCGGGCCCAGCGGTTCAGGCGCCGCTCGTCGGACATCGCGGACAGCACGGCGCGCGGCGTGAGTTCGGGCCACCACGCGTCGAGGAACCGGATGAAGTCGTCCTCGCCCGTGATGTCGTCGTCGAAGGAGGAGCGCAGCTCGGCGGCGAGCTCGGGGTCCGTGTGCCGGCTCGCGGACCCCGACTGGTCCCAGAGCGCGTCGAGGAGGAGCTTGCGGGCGCGCGGGCGCAGGTGGTTGACCGGGGCCGTGCCGCCGAGGGCGTTGTGCCGGATGCGGTTCAGCTGGTCGGCGCCCAGTTCCAGGCGGCGGCCGAACGCGACGACGCGCAGGCGGTCGGTGCTGACCTCGGGCACCTCAGGCGCCTCGTCCTCCTCCTCGTCGCCGAAGGCGAGTTGGGCCGTGACGGGCTGCGGGGCGGCGGGGCGGCCCGACTCCAGTGCGCCGCGAGCCGCCTTCCGCAGGACCTTGAGCATCCGCGAGGAGCCCTTGATCCGGGCGACGGCCGGGCTGTCGTACTCCGTGGCCTCCGCGCCGGAGGCGTCGTCCGCGAGCGAGCCGACCGCGCGGATCGCGACCTGGCCCTCCTCGCCGAGCGAGGGCAGCACGCCCTCGGTGTACGCGACCAGGAGCGGGGTCGGCGAGACGATCAGGATGCCGCCCGCGTAGCGCCGCCGGTCCTGGTAGAGCAGGTACGCGGCGCGGTGCAGGGCGACCGCCGTCTTGCCGGTGCCGGGCCCGCCCTCGACGTACGTCACCGACGCGGCGGGGGCCCGGATGACCAGGTCCTGCTCGGCCTGGATCGAGGCCACGATGTCGCGCATCGAGTGGCTGCGGGCCTGGCCGAGCGCGGCCATGAGGGCGCCGTCGCCGATGGCGGGGAGCCGCTCGCCGTCCAGGAACGCCGTCAGCTCGGGGCGCATCAGGTCGTCCTCGACGCCGAGCACCTTGCGGCCCTTGGAGCGGATGACGCGGCGGCGCACGACGCGGCCGGGGTCGACCGGGGTCGAGCGGTAGAAGGGGGCCGCGGCCGGGGCGCGCCAGTCGATGACGAGCGGCGAGTAGTCCGCGTCCAGGACGCCGATGCGGCCGATGTGCAGGGTCTCGGCGATGTCCGCCGTGTTGTTCTCGCGGACCGCGCCCTCGGCGGGCTCGACCGCCGTGTACGCGCCGTCCGGGCCCTTCTTGCCGTCCTTGCCGAGGAGCAGGTCGATGCGGCCGAAGAGGAAGTCCTCGAACTCGTTGTTGAGGCGGTTGAGGTGGATGCCCGCGCGGAACACCTGGGCGTCGCGCTCGGCGAGGGCGCCGGGCGTGCCGACCTGCCCGCGCTTGGCGGCGTCGTCCATCAGGAACTCGGCCTCGTGGATCTTCTCCTCGAGACGGCGGTAGACGGCGTCGAGGTGATCCTGTTCGACGCCGATCTCCCGGGCGCGCTCGGAGTCCGCACTCGTACTGTCCGAGTTCACCGCTGATTCGTGCTGAGCCTGAGCGGCCACCGGGCCCCCTTCTGACGTGCTGGGCAGCCGTCAAAGGTACGCGAAAGGGGCCCGCTGAAGCTACGCGGCGGGCATCACGGTTACGCGTTCACCTCCACAAGCCGCTTTCCGTCGAGCGTCTCGACCTCGAAGTGGTCGATCTGGCTGCGGTCGAAGGCGGCGCCCCCGTGCACGTACAGCGGGTATTCGGCGCTCTTGTGGGGGCTGCTCTTGATGCCGTAGCCCCACTTCGGGACGGCCCACGTGGTGACCGTCTCGCGCTCGCCGTTCTTGCCGACCGCGACGAGTGAGCACTTCAGCGGTCCCTTGACGTTCTTCAGTTCCAGGACCGTGTGCGTGCCCCAGGCCTTCTTCTCCATGCCGACGGTCGCGCTGACCTTCGTCGTCGCGTCGGTCGCCGACACCTTCTCGTCCATGTGGTGGAAGAAGGCGTCCTCGGCGGGGCTCGTGGCGTGCGGCTCCTCCGCGACGTTGCCGGTGGAGCCGTCGTCGGTGACCGCCATGACCGTCAGCGGGCCGCCGATGATCAGCGCGGCGGCGGCCGCCACCAGGTACAGGCCGCGGCGGCGCTTCGTCGTCCGCCTGCGGGCGACCTCGTCGACCAGGGACTCCGCGAGGCGGGGGCCCGGGCGGGCCGCGAGGGCGTCGCCGACCGGCGGGGTGCCCGCCCGCTCGGGGAGATCGGCGAGGGCGGCCAGCATCGGCTCCACGCCCGCGAACTCCTCCAGCTGCGCCGCGCACGCGTCGCACGTCGCCAAGTGCGCCTCGAACGCGCTCGCTTCGGCATCGTCGAGGATGCCGAGCGCGTAGGCGCCGACCGTCTCGTGCACGGTGCAGACCGGCTCGTCGCCGTAGGGACCGTACGGTCCGTGCCCCGTCGTCATGCCGTCACCCCCCGCTCCTCGAGCGCCAGCTTCATGGAGCGCAGTGCGTAGAACACGCGGGAGCGCACGGTGCCGCTGGGGATGCCGAGGGTCTCGGCCGCCTCGTTGACCGTACGCCCTTTGAAGTAGGTCTCGACCAGGACTTCCCGGTGGGCCGGGGTCAGGTCCTCCAGGGCATCGGACAGTGTCATCAGCCACAGCGCCTTGTCGATCTCGTCCTCCGCGGGGATGACCTCCAGCGGTGACGCGTCGACCTCCTGTGGCCGGGCCTGCCGGCTGCGGTGGCCGTCGATGACGATCCGTCGGGCGACCGTCACCAGCCAGGGGCGTACCGAGCCGGTCGCCCGGTTGAGCTGACCGGCGTTCTTCCAGGCACGGATGAGCGTTTCCTGCACGACATCCTCCGCGCGCTGCCGGTCCCCCGCCACCAGGCGGAGCACATAGGCGAGAAGAGGCCTGGCGTGCTCGGCGTACAGGGCACGCATCAGCTCCTCGTCCGGCTCCGGAGGCCGGGACGCGCGATGTCGGGCCCGGGGCGGGCGTTCATCGGCCACGGCGGAATCCTTGCGCACGCCTACCTCCGGTGTCCCCAGTTCGACGATCCGACCGTCTCTTTTCGGCTGGGCTCACGGTGGGGATACGTACGCGAACGCGCGGGTGTTCAAAGGGAGCTCGCCGTGACGCGCCTCACGCCCGCGCCACGGCCGCCCGGCGCCGGTGCCGGGCCACCCGCTCGCGGTTGCCGCAGACCTCGCTGGAGCACCAGCGGCGGCGGCGCCCCCTCGACGTATCGAGGTAGATGATCGGGCAGTTGTCGCCCTCGCACTGGCGCAGACAGCCGCGTACGGCGGGGTCCGTGAGGAGGGTGACGGCGTCGCGGGCGACGGCTGCGAGCAGGGCCGGGCAGCCGGGGGGCTCGTGCAGGGCGCACACCAGGGTGCCCTGGTCGGTGCGGACGGCGCGGGGTGCCGGTGGGGCGGCGCGGGCGAGCAGGTTGACGCGTTCGAGGGCGGCGGGGGCGGGCCGCCCGGCGAGTTCCCCGCGGACCAACTGGCCGATGTGGCCGCGCAGTTCGCGGAACGCGGCGAGCCAGGCGGAGGTGCAGGCGGGCGGTGCGGCCGGTTCGGGGACGAGTCCTGAGCCGACGAGCCAGGCGCGCAGCCGGTCGGGAGAGGTGAGGCGTTCGTCGGGGTGTGCGGTGGCGACCAGGTCCAGGCAGAGGCGTCCGGAGTCGAACCGCAGCTCGTAGAGGGGTGACTGTGGGGGGTGGGCGGGCCCTGTGGGTACTGCTGCCATGTCCTCTACAGTGCCCGCCTCGGCGCGCGGCCGGAACCCCTGGTGCCGGTGCTAGCTGGGCACGTGCGGGGGCGGGTCGTCGTGCAGGATGCGCTGGAAGAGGACGTGGTCGCGCCAGGCCCCGTCGATGTGGAGGTAGCGGGGGGCCTTGCCGTACTCGACGAAGCCGCATTTGGCGAGGACGCGCTGGGACGCCTTGTTGTCCGTGAGGGTGCCCGCCTCGACGCGGTGCAGGCCGAGTTCGTCGCGGCAGACGCGGACGATCTCCTCGACGGCGGCGGGGACCAGGCCGCGGCCCCGGTACGCGGCATCGACCCAGTAGCCGAGACTGGCGCTGCACAGCGGGCCCAGGACGATGCCGGTGAGCATGAGCCGGCCGATCACGCGCTCGCCGTCCCACAGCAGCCACGTCACGCTGTTCGCCTCGGTTGTCCGGGCCCGCTGCGTCTCGACCGTGTAGTACTCCGCGGGGCGGTACGGCTCGGTCGCCCTCAGGTGCTCGATGTTGCGGAGCGTGGCGTCCAGCAGGGCCCGGGCGTCATCGGGCCGGGCACGGCGCAGTTCGATGCGGTCGGTGATCAGCATGTGCGTACGGTACGCGCGGGTGTGGACGCTCGCGCATGGAGCTGCGCGGCTCGACGATGTCGCCGTGCACGGCCCGCCGGTTGACTGAATGCCATGACGACAGCGAAGAAGTTCGACGGATACCTGCTGGGGGCGGCCACGGTCGCCATGGGCCTGATCGCCGGGGCCTTCTACGTGTTCTCCTGCGCCGTGATGCCCGCCCTCGGGCGCAGCGGCGACCGTACGTACATCGAGGTGATGCAGAACATCAACGACGTGATCCAGAACCCCGTGTTCTTCCTCAGCTTCTTCGGGGCGCTGCTGCTGACCGGCGCCGCGGCCTGGCGGGCGCGGCACCAACGGCGGCTGCTGGTCTGGGTGTTGGCGGCGCTCGCCGTGTACGCGGTGGCGTTCGTGCTCACCTCCGGGGTGAACGTGCCCCTGAACGACGCCCTCGCCAAGGCGGGCGACCCCGCGAAGATCGCCGACCCGGCCAAGGTGCGCGGCGACTTCGAGGACCCGTGGGTGGCGTGGAACGCGGTGCGGGCGGTGCTGTGCACGGTCGCCATGGGGTGCCTGGTGCGGGCCACGGTGGTGTGGGGGCGGGGACGGCGGGAGGCGTGACCCCGGCCCGCGGTCGAGGTCGACCGCCTGGTCCGGCGGATGATCAACTGCCCTGCCCCTCCCGCCACTTGGTGCCCGCTGGTCAACTGCCCTGTACATCCCCGTACTTGGTGTCCGCCGCCGGGTCGAGCGCGAGCCGGTACCCGCGCTTGACCACCGTCTGGATCAGCTTCGGCGTCCCGAGCGCGGTACGGAGCCTGGCCATGGCCGTCTCCACCGCGTGCTCGTCGCGGCCCGCCCCGGGCAGCGCCCGCAGCAGCTCCGCGCGGGCCACCACCCAGCCGGGCCGCCGCGCCAGCGAGCGCAGCAGTGCCATCCCGGCCGGCGGCACGGGCCGCAGCTCCCCGTCGACCACGACCGCGTGGCCGCGAATCTCCACCCGGTGTCCGGCGATCGGCAACGTCCGGGCGCGGGAAGGCAGTTCGAGGCAGAGCAGCTGGACCAGCGGGCCGAGCCGGAAGCGCTCCGGCTGCACCGTGTCCAGGCCGCGCGCCTGCAGCGGCAGCGCGGTCACCGGGCCCACGCACGCGGGGACGACGTCGTGGTGCAGCGCCGCGAGCAGCTCGGGCAGCTGGCCCCGCTCCTCGGCGCGGGACAGCAGCGACGCGGCCGCGGGCGCCGAGGTGAACGTCAGCGCGTCCAGGCCCCGCGACAGCGCGGCGTCAAGCAGCCGGTCCATCGGCGCTATGTCCTGCGGTGGCAGCCACCGGTACACGGGCACCCCCACCACCTCGGCCCCGGCCTGGCGCAGCGCCTCCACGAAGCCGGGCAGCGGCTCCCCGTGCAGCTGGACGGCAACGCGGCGCCCCTCGACGCCCTCGCCGAGCAGCCGCTCGAGCACCTCGGCCATCGACTCCGAGGACGGCGACCACTGTTCCGTGAGGCCCGCGGCCCGGATCGCGCCCTTGACCTTCGGCCCGCGGGCCAGGAGTTCGACGCCGCGCAGCCGGGCCAGCAGGTCGTCCCCGAGGCCCCAGCCGTCGGCCGCCTCGACCCAGCCGCGGAAGCCGATGGCGGTCGTGGCGACCACCACGTCCGGGGCGTGGGCGATCAACTCCTTGGTGGCGGCGAGGAGTTCGCTGTCGTCGGCGAGGGGCACGATGCGCAGCGCGGGCGCGTGCAGCACCGTCGCGCCGCGGCGCTGGAGCAGGGCCCCCAGTTCCTCGGCCCGGCGTGCGGCCGTCACGCCCACGGTGAATCCCGCGAGCGGACCGTGGGGCTGCGTCTGCGCCCGCGTCTGCTGTTCGTCGTACATCTGGTTCTCGTCCCGCTCGACCGTCGTCCCGTGCAGTCAGCCAACGTGCGTCGTGCCGTCATGCCATCGTCCGAGCCTGTCAACACACCGTGACAGGCCCGGATCGAGGCGATTGCGTCCGTGTTACGCGCGCTGCCGTCACACCTCCGCGTAGCTGAGCTGCGGCTTCGCACCGGCCGTGGCTGCGACCGTGGAACGCGCGGCCGAACGTCGAAGGTATACGGCCCACGTCACCACGAAGCAGGCCGCGTAGAAGGCGAGGAAGGAGACGAAGGCGCCGGTGCCGGTGCCCGCGGTCTGGAAGGACTGGCGGAAGGCGAGGTTGATGCCGAGGCCGCCGAGTGCGCCGACCGCGCCGATCAGCCCCATCGAGGCACCCGACAGACGCCGCCCGTACGCGGCCGCGTCCTCGCCCGTGAGGCCCATGCCGAGCGCCTTGGCCTGGAAGATGCCGGGGATCATCTTGTACGTGGACCCGTTGCCGAGGCCGCTGAGCACGAAGACCACGATGAACGCGACCGTGAACAGGGCCAGCGACTTCTGCACCGACGCGAGCGTCACCACGCCCGTCGCCACCGCCATGCCCACGAAGTTCCACAGCGTGATGCGCGCCCCGCCGAACCGGTCCGCGAGCCGGCCGCCGACGGGCCGGATGAGCGAGCCGAGCAGCGGCCCGATGAAGGTGACGCCGGCCGCCTGCAGCGGCGTACGGCCGAACTGGGTCTGCAGGACGAGCCCGAACGCGAACGAGTAGCCGATGAACGAGCCGAACGTGCCGATGTACAGGAACGACATGATCCAGGTGTGCGGGTCCTTCGCGGCCTCCTTCGCCGCCCCGGTGTCGTTCTTGACCGTCGCCAGGTTGTCCATGAACAGGGCGGAGAGGACCGCCGCGACGACGATCAGCGGGATGTAGATGCCGAGCAGGACGCGCGGCCCGCCGTTCGCGCCGATGACGGCGAGTGCGACGAGCTGGACGACGGGGACGCCGATGTTGCCGCCGCCCGCGTTCAGGCCGAGCGCCCAGCCCTTCTTCTTCAGCGGGAAGAAGGAGTTGATGTTCGTCATGGAGGAGGCGAAGTTGCCGCCGCCGACGCCGGTGAGCGCCGCGCACACCATGAAGGTGCTGTAGGACGTGCCCGGTTCCATCACCACGAAGGCCGCGATCGACGGCAGGAGCAGCAGGCTCGCGGAGACGATCGTCCAGTTACGGCCGCCGAAGACCGCGACGGCGAAGGTGTAGGGGACGCGGGCGAAGGCGCCGACGAGCGTCGCCGTCGAGACGAGGAAGAACTTGCCTGCCGGGTCGATGCCGTACGCGGGGCCCATGAACAGGACCATGACCGACCACAGGGTCCAGATGGAGAAACCGATGTGCTCGGACAGGATGGAGAAGGCGAGGTTCCGCCGTGCGACCTTGGCGCCCGTCTCCTCCCAGAACGTCTCGTCCTCGGGGTCCCACTGTTCGATCCAGCTCCGGCCGGCCATCTGACGCCTCCAGGTCACGGTTCACTGCTGATGCGACCGAAGGTAGGGAGGCCTGATTTCCGGATTGTGGCGTCGGGTGACCGGTGAGGAACGTTGCTCTCACCTGCCGGGTGGGCGGGTGGTGAGGCTCAGGGGTGGGGTTGACGCGCCGCGCGGGGACCGGGCCGGGTCCTGGCGGGGGTCAGGAGGCGCCCGCGCCGACCCACGGCAGCTTCACCGAACCGCCCTTGTCCCAGGTGAGCGTCACGACGTCGGAGGCCTGGGTGAGGTTCGCGGCGAAGACCTGCTTGCCGGTGTCCTGGCCCATGCAGGACACGGCGATACGGAATCCGCTCGCGCCCTGCGGCTGTCCGATGCCGCTGCAGATTCCCTTGCCGCCCGCGTCGATGTAGCTGACGTTGTACTTGCCCTTGGCGCTGCCCGAGGCGATCTTGCCGGCGATGGTGAGGGTCTGCGCCTTCTCGTTCTGCCACTGGCCCTGGTAGCCGGTGTCGCCCGCGGGGCGCTCGCTCGGCCCGTCGGTGGGCTCGTCGGTCGGCTCGTCTGCGTACGGATCCTCGCTGGCCGGGCCGGAGACTTCGGGACCGGAGACTTCGGGGCTGGGGGCTTCGGAGCTCGGCCCCGGGCCCGCGCTGCCCGTCGCGACGACGCTGCTCTGCCCGGCGACCGGCTTGTCGTCGCCGCCGTCGTCCCCGCTGGTGGCCAGGAGTACACCGCCGCCCGCGAGCGCGGCGACGACCACGACCGCGACGGCGATCAGCACGGCCCGCTTCCTGCCCCCGCCCTGCTCGGGCGGCGCGGGCGGGAACGGGCCCTGGGGCGGCGGGAATTGACCGTACGGCTGCGGCTGCTGCGGCGGCTGCCCGTAGGCGGGCATCGGGGTGGTGGGCGCGCTCGCGTACGGGTTGTCGCTGCCGTACGGGCCCGGGGGCGGCGGGGCGCCGTACGGTCCCGGGGACTGAGGAGAGCCATAGGGCCCGGGCACCGGTGGCTGCTGCGGCCCGCCGTATCCGTACCCCTGTCCCTGTCCCTGTCCGTCCTGCGGCGGCTGTCCCGGTGGCTGCGTCATCGCTGGTTCCCCGTCCCCGTGCGAACTGTGCGGCCCACGCACACAGTTCGCCCCAGTCAACCCGGACGGCACACGGGGCACAACCCCGCCCTAGGGCGTGTCTTCTTGCTGCCGTCCGGCCACAGGCGCGGCGAGCGCTTCGCGGCCAGGTCCTCGATCCAGCCGGTGCTCACGACCATGAGTGCGATCAGCGGCCACACCAGGACGAACATCCAGATCATGTACGTCGAGTCGAGCGCACCGCTCCAGCGCGCGTCCTCCATGAACGGCAGGTCGTACGCGAGGTCGATGATCGGCACCGTGGCCATGATCAGCATGTTGTGCCACAGGTAGATCGTGACGGCCCTGTTGTTGGAGAGCGTGACGAGCCTGTCCCACTTGGCGAGGCGGCCCGGGAGCTCCTGCCAGGACGGCGAGTACTGGAGCAGGATCACCACGAAGCCGAACGACCAGGCGGCCTGGGCCAGCGGGATGTCGTTCAGGTCCCAGCCGTCGGGGCCCAGGTGCCCCGAGGCCCACCACAGGCCGAAGGCCATGATCAGGGCCGAGAGCGAGACGGCCAGGTAGCGCGGGATCTTCGCCAACACGCCCTCGTAGTGGGCGAATCCGAGGACCCAGCAGCTGCCGTAGACGGCGAAGTCCGAGACCGCGTTGCCCGTCTCGCCGGGGATCGTGACGACGCCGGTGCCGACGACCGCGGTGAGGCAGAGCGGCGCGAGCAGCGTCGCCCACGGCACCTTGCGGAACGCCCAAAGCAGCAGCGGCGAGGCGATCACGAACCACATGTAGGCCCGCAGGTACCAGAGCGGACCCGCGGCCTGCGCGGGCCAGGTGTCCTCGAGCAGGCCCGCCTTGTCCCCGAGGTGCCAGGGGAAGTTGGGCGCACCGACGGGCACCAGGTAGTTGAAGAGGCCGACCCAGCCCCAGGTGCCGCCGTTGTCGGGGTCCTTGCCCGGGTTCCAGCCGCCGAGGAACAGCAGCGTGAGCACGGCCGCGCTGAACGCCCACATCGGCGGCAGCAGGCGCCGGATGCGCCCGCGGATCACGCCGATCGCGGGGCGGCTCAGCGAGCGCGCCATGAGCGATCCGGCGAGCGCGAACATCACGCCCATGGACGGGAAGAGGACGGTCAGCCATGCCCACCCGAAGAGGTGGTAGACGACGACGCGCACGAGCGCGGTGGTGCGCAGCAGGTCGAGGTACCGGTCGCGCCCGGGCTTCTTCGGCGCGGGCTTCGCTTCGGGCAACGGGCGGGTGACGTCCGTCTGTTGAGGCACTTGGTGAGGCACTTGGTGAGGCACTCCGGCGAGGCGGGTGGGCGCGGGCGCGGCCGGGGGGTACCCGGGTCCCGCGTACCAACCGCCTTGCCCCGCGGGCTCGTTCGGGTACGTCATGCGACCGGCCTCCTGTCCTTGCCGTGCGCCGCTGCCGTGCGCTGGTGCGGTACGCCGCCGGGGGCCGAGCCGAGGGCGCCGGTGCGCCGCAGCTTCTGCCACCTCAGGCGGCCGCCGGTGAGCGCCGTGATCCAGGACTGCAGCAGGACGACGTACATCAACTGCCGGTAGAGGAGCTGCTGGAGCGGGAGCGAGATGAGGTGGGTCATCTTCTCCTTGTCGAGGCGGAACGCGTACGCCGCGCAGACCGCCTGGATGGCGAGCACGCCGAGCCAGGCGATGACGGTCTTCTGGGTGGGGCCGAAGACGACCCCGTAGAGCAGGAAGACGTCGATCAGGGGCGCGAGCAGCGGAGCCAAAACCATGAACAGGGAGACCAGCGGCAGGCCGACGCGTCCGAAGCGGCCGGACGGGCCGCGCTCGATCAGGGCGCGGCGGTGCTTCCAGATCGCCTGCATGGTGCCGTACGACCAGCGGTAGCGCTGCGACCACAGCTGCTGGACGGACTCCGGGGCCTCGGTCCACGCGCGGGCCTTCTCGGCGTAGACCACGCGCCAGCCGTCGCGGTGCAGCGCCATGGTGACGTCGGTGTCCTCGGCGAGCGTGTCGTCGCTCATGCCGCCGATCGGTTCGAGTGCCGAGCGGCGGAAGGCGCCCACGGCTCCGGGGATCGTCGGCATGCAGCGCAGGATGTCGTACATGCGGCGGTCGAGGTTGAAGCCCATCACGTACTCGATGTGCTGCCAGGCGCCGATCAGCGAGTCCCTGTTGCCCACCTTCGCGTTGCCCGCGACCGCGCCCACGCGCGGGTCGCCGAACGGCTGGACGAGCTCGCGCACGGTGGCCGGTTCGAAGACGGTGTCGCCGTCCATCATGACGATCAGGTCGAACCGGGCGTTCGCCAGGCCCCTGTTGAGCGCGGCCGGCTTGCCCGCGTTGTGCTGGCGCACCACCCGGACGTTCGGCAGGCGCAGGCTCTCCACGATGCGGGCGGTGCCGTCCGTCGAGCCGTCGTCGATGACGATGACCTCGATGGGGTGCTGGCTCGCCATCAGCGAACGGACGGTGTTCTCAATGCACTTGGCCTCGTTGTACGCCGGTACGAGGACGGAGACCGGCTCGGTGACCGGCGGGCCCCAGGCGAAGTCGCGGCGGCGGACGCGCCGGGCGTGCAGGGCGGACAGGATGAGCATCAGGCCGAAGCGGCCCATGACGAGGACGCCGATGACGGCGAGCCCGGCGACCAGGACGCCCGTGATGTTCTCCGAGGCCTGGACCGCGTAGATCCACGCCCGGCCCTTCCACAGCTCGACGCCGGTCACGGGCGTGTGCGCGCTGGGGGTGCCGAGGGCCTCGGTGAGGTTCTGGAACGTGTAGCCCTCGTCCTGGAAGTGGGGCAGGAAGCGGTCGAGGGCGGCGACGGTCTGCGAGCGGTCGCCACCGGAGTCGTGCATCAGGACGATGGCGCCCTTGCCGCCGTGCGGGGTGGCGCGGCGGATGATCTCGTCGACGCCGGGGCGCTTCCAGTCCTCGCTGTCGGTGTTGTTGACGACCGTGATGTAGCCGCGCGAGCCGATGTACTTGGTGACCGGCCACGACTTGTCGTCCATGGCGTCGGCGAACGAGGAGTACGGCGGCCGGAACAGGGAGGTGCGCACGCCTGCGGCGCCCTCGAGCGCCAGCTGGTTCTGCGAGAGTTCCCAGTCGATGCGCTTCGTCGACTGGTAGGAGAGGTCGGGGTGGTTGAAGGTGTGCAGGCCGACCTCGTGGCCCTCCTCGACCATGCGGTGCACCAGGTCCGGGTGGCGGGACGCCATGGTGCCGGTGACGAAGAAGACGGCGTGCGCGTGGTGCTTCTTCAGGACGTCGAGGACCTTGGGGGTCCACTCCGGGTCGGGCCCGTCGTCGAAGGTGAGCACCAGCTTGTGCCGGCCTATGGAGAGGCTGTTCTCCTGGCCGCCGCGGGTGTCGATGACGGGGCCGCCCTCGAGGATCTTGTCGGGGACGCGGTCGGTGCCCGCCTCGGGCTGGATGCGGTGGTCGGCGAGGATCTCGCTGTGCACGTAGCCGCGCAGCATGAGCATCGCGATCATGGCGACGAGCAGCAGCGACGGCAGGAGATAGCGCAGCGGAAGCCGGCGCTTGCGGGCCGTGCGGGCCCTACCGGCCTTGCGGGCCCGCCGGGGCGATGAGCGGTGGGACATCTACAGAACGCTGCTTTCGGGGGACGCGGCGGACGAGTCCGACGGCTCGCCGCCGGGGCTCTGGTCGACGGGCGCGCTCGACGGGGTGCCGTCCGCGACCGTGTCGGTGTTGCCCTCGGTCACCGGGGTGGTGGCGGTGTCGGTGGGCTCCACCGGCGGGGTCGTCTCGACCGGCGGGGTGGTCTCGTCCACCGGCGGTGTCGTGACGGTGCCCGGACGGGACGGGTCGACGGGCGGCGTCGTCCTGCCGCCCGTGCCGGTGCCGGGCTTGCCGGACGAGGTGCTGCCGCCCGTGCCGGTGCCTGGCTTGCCGTCGTCCGGGGTGGTGCCGGTCGAGGGTGCGCCGCTCTCGCCCGGGCTCTGGGTGGCGCCCGGTGCGGTGCCCGAGGCGCTCGGGTCGGGTGTGGTGCCCGGCGACCCGACCGGCGTCGACGGCGTCGCGGAGTCGGCGGGCACGAGCGGCTTGGTGTCGACCTGGCCCGCGGGCCCCTTGCCGTCGGAGGGCATGGGCAGCCAGGGCGCGCTCGAGTTCCCCGACAGCAGCGTGACCACGATGACGACCGCGTACACCGCGCAGGCGAGGCCCACGAGCACGCCGACGCGGCGGAACGTGCGACTGCGCCGTCCCGAGTCGTCGACGAACACGGGTACTTCCTTGCCGTCACCCGGCGCCCCCGTCGGCGCCCCCGGCTGCCCAGCCCCTCCGAGGAGGTCACCCAACAGGCGCCCCGCGCCGTCGAGTTGGACCGTCACCTCGTTCGGATCATGGGTCTGCCCGGGCAGGGCGTCTTCTCGCCAGTTCTCCACCGTACGCACATCCCCCCAAGGACATGTTCATGGGTGCGCACGCGACTCACCGGGCACTTGTCGCCTCGGAACGGGCCCCCACCCGATCCGAGCGCCCCCCTTATCACACTGCGCCCGGACCATGAATGTAGCGCACGCCGGTGACACTCGTGTCCACGTGTCAGTTGCGACTCATCATGATGAGTGCATCGATGGCCGGTATCCACCCATTCTCGGGACGGCGGAGCCATCCATTCTTCGCAGCGAGTTCATCTGCCGCGGCCCGCAGCGCCTCAATCCCCGGATGCTTTCGTCCCTTTCGCCACACCAGTGACACGGGCGACAGCGGAACGGGGTCGACCAAGGGCCTGAGCACCCCTCCGGGCATGACCGGAAAGTCCACGCCGGTGAGGACCGGGTTCCGGTATTTCGCCATGATCCGCCGGAATTCCTCCTCGCCCACGGCGAGCGGCGCGGGTGGCGAGATCGCGATGCCGCGCCCGGCGAACAACTGCCGCGCGAGATCGGTCCATTCCGGCGTACGCGGATTGCCGTCGCCCGCGTACACCGTCTCCCCCGCCAGCCGCTCCAGCGGTACGGCGTCCAGGGCGGCCAGCGGATGGTCCTCGGGCAGGATCACGGCCATCGGCTCGTAGCGCAGGGGCTGCTGGTCGAGGCGCTCGCGCACGGCCGGGTCGAGCCCCGCGAAGCGGCCGAAGGAGGCGTCGAGGCGTCCGGCGACGAGTTCGGCCGCGGCCCCGGTCAGGCCGCTCTCGTAGCGGGCCATCAGCTCGCACTCGGGGGCGAGTTCGCGGGCCCTGGCCAGGACGCGGTCATGGATCAGCCCGGGACTGTTGACGTCCACGAGCAGCGGACCGGCCCCGGGTGCCGGGCCCGTGAAGGCGGCCAGCAGTTCGTCCTGCGCCTCGATCGCACGCCGCGCGTAGGGCAGCAGCCGGACGCCCTCCGCGGTGAGCGTGACCTGCCGGGTCGTGCGGCCGAACAGCTCGGCGCCCAGCTCCCGTTCGAGGCGGCGGATGTCGCGGCTGAGCGCCTGCTGGGCGACGTAGAGGCGGGCGGCCGCGCGCGTGAAGTGCAGTTCGTCGGCGACGGCGAGGAAGGCGCGCAGCAGCCGCGGCTCGACGTTCACGGGGGTCACCGGGCGAACTTACAACACAGGTGCGTCAATGGGCACCGAGTAAGTGTTGGACCGCGGCCCTGACCTGCGGCGACGCTCTTCCCATGCCCACCGCCACCTCTGTCGCCACCTCTGTCGCCGCTTCTGTCTCCACCTCTGTCGCCGCCTACACGCGCCTGTTCACGATCCCCGGAGCCCGCGCCTTCACGCTCGGCAACCTCATCGCCCGCTTCCCGTCGGGCATGTTCAGCATCAGCGCGGTGATGCTGATCTCCGGCACGCGCGGCTCGTACGCGCTCGCCGGGGCGCTCGGCGCGAGCGGCCTGGTGGCGAGCGCGGTCGTCGGGCCGTGGCTCGCGCGCCAGGTGGACCGGCGCGGGCAGGCCCAGGTCGCCGTGCCCGCGACCCTGGTGGCGGCCGTCGGCGTACTGGCGCTGCTCCTGTGCGTACGCCTCGACGCTCCCGACTGGGCGCTGTTCGTCGCGTATCTGCCGACGGCCGCGACCCCCAACACCGGGGGCATGTCGCGGGCCCGCTGGGCGCACCTGCTCAAGGACGAACCGCAGGCGCTGCACACGGCGAACTCCTTCGAGCAGGCCGCCGACGAGCTGTGCTTCATGCTCGGCCCGGTCGTGGCCGCCTTCTTGTGCAGCGCGCTGTTCCCGGAGGCGGGCGCCGTCGTCGGGGTGGTCCTGATGGTGACGGGCGTCCTGCTGTTCGCCGCCCAGCGGTCCACGCAGCCGCCTGCCCGGCCTCGTACAGAAGCGACGAAAACTCCGCTACGCGCGCGTGGGATGCCGTCGCTGCTGGTCGTCTTCCTCGCGACGGGCGCGATCTTCGGCTCGCTCGAGGTCGTCACGGTGGCCTTCGCGGACACGCTGGGCCACAAGGCGTGGGCGGGCGTCGTCCTCGCGCTGCAGGCGCTGGGTTCGGGCGCGGCCGGCCTGGCCTACGGGGCGCTGAAGCCGTCGGGCCCGGCCGACCGCAGGCACCCGCTCTGCGTCGCGGCGATGGCGGCGCTCATGGCGCTGCCGCTGCTCGCGGCCTGGGGCACGGGTTCCCTGTACGTCCTCGGGGGCGCGCTCCTGGTCGCCGGGATGGCGACGGCGCCGACGATGGTGACGGGCATGACGCTGGTCCAACAGCGCACGCCGGAGGGCCGGTTGAACGAGGGCATGACCCTGGCCGTGACCGGTCTGCTCGGCGGCATCGCGTGCGGCTCGGCGACGGGCGGCGCCGCGGTGGAGCACTGGGGCCCCACCGCGGCGTACGCGGTGCCGGTCACGGCGGCGGTGACGGCGCTGGTCCTGTCGCTGCACGGCTGCGCGCGACGCACCCGGCAGCCGCGCTGAGTGTCAGCAGCCGGCGGGTTTGCGCCACGAGCACTCGAGGTCGCCGTCGCGCTCGGCGGCGGGCAGCGAGCGGGGCGACTTCGGCGTGACGGCCGACGCCTCCTTCGCGGTGGACCTGGCGAGGGTCACGACGATCGCGTCCTCCAGCGGCTTCACGGAGGAGACCAGGTAGTTGTTCTGGACGACGCTGTAGACGAGTTCGCGCCCGTCGGCGTCCTTCACGTAACCGGAAAGCGCGCTGGCCCCCGTCAACGACCCCGTCTTCCCACGGGCGTTGAGGGCGGCCGGCGTCCCGCACATCCGTGAGCGCAGCGTCCCGCCGACGAACCGGTCCGGGGCGCAGGCCACCGGCAGCGACGCGTACCAGTCGGCGTACCAGGGCTCGTCCCGTACGGACAGCAGCAGATCGGCGAGCTGCCGTGCGGCAAAGTTGTCCTTGCGGGACAGGCCCGAGCCGTCGACCTGCCGGATCTTCGTGGCGTCGACCCCGGCGCCCTTCAGGTATCCGGCGACGGCGGCGAGCCCGTCGCCCCAACTCCCGGGATTTCCGGTGGTCTTGTACCCCATGGCCTTGGTGAGGATCTCGGCGTGCATGTTGTTGGACAGCTTCATGAAGGGCACGAGCAGGTCCTTCAACGCCATGGAGTCGTGCGAGGCGAGCCGCTCGGCGCCCGCCGGGGTCGCGCGCCCCAGCCTGCTGGGCCCGGCGACCCGCACCCCGTGCCGGGCGAGCGCGTCCCGGAAGACGGCGGCCGCGTACCCGGTCGGCTCCCACACGGTGACCCACTCCTTGGTGGTGTCCCCGCCCACCGGCACGGTCCCGCGCACCCGGATCGTGTTGGTGCCGTGCTGCCGCTCGACGCCGATGGTGTCCTCTCCCCCGGCGGCGACGGTGCTCGCGCCCGACAGGTCGACGTGCACGTAGTCCGTCTTCGGCGTGACGCTGACGACGGGCTTGTCCCCGGCCGCCTTGCCGGGGCCGACCTCGACGATCACGGTCCCGGTGTCGTAGTCCGTATCGGGCGCGACGCTCAACGCCGAGATCTGGGCGGCGTAGTACGAGGACTCGTCGTCGGCGCCCCAGGTGTCGCCCTGGCGCTGCGCGTCGAACCGGGTGTCGTCGGCGACGAGCCGCCCGCCGACCCGCTTCACCCCGGCCGCGGCGACGTCCGCGGCGAGCTTGTCGTAGTCGGCGGCGAGCGCGGTCGGGTCACCGGTCCCGCGCAGGTACAGGTCGCCGTCGAGGACGCCGCCGCGCACCCGGCCCGCGGCCAGTACGTCGGTGGTGAACCGGTAGCCGGGGCCGAGCACGCTCATGGCGGCGGCCGACGTGGCGAGCTTGGTGTTGGAGGCGGGCATCAGCCGCCCGGTCGGGTTGTGCTGGTACAGCGTCTCGCCGGTCTGCGCGTCGGCGACGACGACGCTCGCCGCGCCGCCCTCCATCCGCGGGTCGCCGAGGATGGAGTCGATGGCCTCCGGGAGCCCGCTGGGGGCGGCGGCGGCCCCGGCCGGGCCGCCCCAGGAGAGCGTGGCGGCGGTGACGGCGACGACGGCGGGCAGAGCCCACCGCCGCGCCCTGGTACGGAAGTTGAGGCGTACGTCAGGTCTCACAGCTCCGTCAGGTCTGCTCATGCCTCAGGAGCATCCCGGAGACGCGGGGCTCAGCCAAGACCCCACGAGTGCCCGAGGGCGTAAGCGGCGCACAGATTCACGTCGAGGATGTACGCGCCCGCGGTCCCGCACTGCGCGGCCCCGGTCCCCGGATCGACGGGCTGCCCGTGCCCCATGCCCGTGATGCTGTACGTCTCCACGGCCGCGGCGCCCGCACCGTCCCGGAAGACCTGGTGCGGGAAGCCGCCCACGGTGTCGCTCACGTCGGCGACCTGATCGGTGCCGAGCACATCGGTCCACTGCTTCATCAGGTCGGTCATGTTGACCGGCTTGACCGTGTAGTCGGCGGTGCCCTGGAAGACGGTCAGCCGGGGCCAGGGCCCGGTGTACCCGGGCCGCGCGGCCCGCACCCGGTCGCCCCACTGCTTCGGGGTCTGGGTGGCGCCCACGTACTGGCACACGTACGGCGACCCGGCGGCCTGCGCGCACCCGTACGGCAGCCCGGCGACGACGCCGCCCGCGGCGAACTTCTCCGGATAGTCCGCCATCATCACGGACGTCATCGCACCACCGGCGCTGAGCCCGGTCACGTACACGCGCGAGGCGTCCCCGCCCAGGTCGGCGAGTTGCTTGTCGACCATCTGCGCCACGGACGCGGCCTCGCCCTGACCGCGCTCCATGTCGCCGGCCTGGAACCAGTTGAAGCAGGAGGCGGCGTTGTTCCCCGAGGTCTGCTGCGGCAGCACGACGGAGAACCCCCACCGGTCGGCGAGCTGGGTCCAGCCGCTGCCGGTGCCGTACCCGGCGGCGTTCTGCGTGCACCCGTGCAGCGCGACGACGACGGGCCGCCCGCCCGGCAGCCCGTCGGGAACGTAGCGGAACATCTTCAGGGCACCCGGGTTGGACCCGAATCCGGTGACTTCCTGGACGCTCGGGGCGGCCGACGCCTGGGAGACGGACGGAAGAAGGAAGGCGAAGAAGGAGAGGACGGCCAGCAGGACGGTTGCGGTTGCGGCTCTGGTGTGTGTCATGGGGAGCGAAGGTAGGACCGGCCGATGGGCCGGGACATGGCGTCGGACACCACAACACGACCGCGCACCATGGTGGTTGGGCCCGCGAGCCCCGGCCGCCCGGGCAACCGGCCCACGCCTCTGCGACGTCATCGCCTACGTGACTGCTCAGGCTCCCCCGCCTCCCTCCGCTCCTCCCGACTACCCGTACTGCGGCCGGGGCGCCGCGCCGGGCGGGCCCGACCCCGTGGGCTGCCGCGGCCGCACGGTGGACGGCGGCGCGTGCCTCGCCCACCTGAGCGACACCGACCGGGCCGCCTACCTCGGCGGGCTCGGCCCGGGCCGCGATGTCGACCACCGCGGTACGCCCCTGAGCGGCGACCGCCTGGCCGAACTGCTGGCCGCGCTGCGCGACCCCGCCACGGGGCTACCCTCGGCGGGGACCGCCTGGTTCCAGGGCGCGGTCTTCCCCGACGCCGCCGGGTTCGACGGGATGACCTTCCACAGCGACGCCCGCTTCGACGAGGCCGCGTTCCTCGGCACGGCGGACTTCTCCCGTGTCCGCTTCGGCGGGATCGCCTGGTTCAGCGGGGCGGTCTTCCGCGCGAACCTCTCGTTCGGGGAGGCGCGGTTGACGGGCCAGGTCTCGTTCCTCGGAGTGGTCTTCGGCGGTGAAACCGATTTCGGCGGTGCCGTGTTCACCGACAGGGCGATGTTCAGCGGGGCGCTCTTCCGGGACAACGCCACGTTCGCCGCCGCCACGTTCGACGGGCTCGACACCGTGTTCGCGGGCGTCACGTTCACCCGCCACGCGCGGTTCGGCAACGCGTCGTTCGCCCACAGCGCTTCCTTCGACAGGGCGACGGTGCGCGGACTCGCCTCGTTCTCCGGCGCCACCTTCGCCGGACACATCGGCTTCGGCGACACACGCTTCACCCGCGAAGTCGTCATGAACGGGGCCAGGTTCGAGGTCCGGAACCTGAGCCTCGCCTGCAAGGAAGGGGTGGACCTGTCCGACGCGATCTTCTCGGACGTCGTACGCATCGACATCACCACGGCCCGGCTCCGGTGCACCGGGACGCGCTGGAGTGCCCCGGCGCTGGTGCGCGTACGGCATGCGGTCGTCGACCTCGACGGCGCCTTCCTGGAACACCCGGTGGTGCTGGCCGCCCACCCCGAGCCCCTCCACACGACGGAGGAGGAACTGTTCGGCCCGGCGGCACCGGGCGGCGCCGCGGTCCGCATCAGCTCCGTACGCGGTGTGGATGCCGCCCAACTGGTGCTGACCGACGTCGACCTGACGGCATGCCGGTTCTCCGGGACGATCCACCTGGACCAGCTCCGGCTGGAGGGGCGCTGTGTCCTCGCGTCGACGCCCACCGGGTGGCACCGGCGCGGTCTGTGCCCGGTGCGCTGGACGCAGCGCCGCACCCTGGCCGAGGAACACCACTGGCGGGCGGCGAACCGGGCACCTCGACAGGGCTGGATGGCGGCGGGGCCTGGAGAGGTCGTGAGGGAACCGGTCGCTCTCGCCCCCGTGTACCGCCAGATACGCAAGGCATTCGAGGACGGAAAACACGAACCCGGCGCGAGCGACTTCTACTACGGCGAAATGGAAATGCGCCGCCATGCCGACGACATCCCCTGGGGCGAGCGCCTTCTGCTGACCCTCTACTGGGCGGTGTCCGGTTATGGACTGCGTGCGTCCCGCGCCCTGCTGTGGCTGCTCGGGTCCATGGCGGTCACGGTGACCGTGATGCTGCTGTGGGGACTGCCGAAGGACTCACCGCACCCGGTGACCGAAGGCACGGTCGACGGCCGCACCGTCCGCCTGATCACGGACACCCCCGATCCGGCCGCGCCGAGCGGCGGCTACGCGCATCGCCTGACGGCACAGCGGCTCGACAAGGCGGTCCGCGTAGTGATCAACTCCGTCGTCTTCCGCAGCAGCGAACAGGACCTCACCACGGTCGGCACCTACGCCGAGATGACCTCCCGCATCGGAGAACCCGTCCTGCTCGGCTTCGCCGCATGGGCGGTCCGCAGCCGGGTCAAGCGGTGACGGCACAAAGCACGCGGCCCGCGATCCGAATCGGATCGCGGGCCGGGTGCTACATGGGATGAGTGGAGATGGCGGGAATCGAACCCGCGTCCAACGGTGCAGCAGCAGGGCTTCTCCGTGTGCAGTTCGCTTCGATTTTCTCGGCCCCGGTGATCACGCGAACAAGTCGCCGACGGGCCCAGTCACTGTTTGATTTCCCATCGAACCCCGTGACCGGGCTCGATGGTTTAGTTCCCTAGATTATGCCAGGATCCGGGTCGGGAACACTCCCGGGCTGACACCCTTTTAGGGTCCTTCAGTCGCTGTTATTAGGCAGCGAGGGCGAAGGACTGGGAATCGCTCTTGGAATTGGCGATTATTGGTTGCGACATATGGTTTACGAGATCATTGCCGCTTCCTCGACACGCTTCACCTGCTTCGACATCCGCTGTCGAAACCGATCATCCCCATGTTGTTTTTTCAAAATGGATCTTTCGATCCGCTGCCCCTGCGGTGAGGAACAGCTCCATCGTACGTGACCAACGCACGCCCATGCCAGCCAATTCCCGGAGGGGTCAGCGCTCTCGCGCCCGCTGCCGCCGCTTGGCCGCCGCGATCGCCCGGTCCGAGTCCCTCCGGTCCTGCTGCTCGCGCAGCGTCTGCCGCTTGTCGTACTCCTTCTTGCCCTTGGCGAGCGCGATCTCGGCCTTGGCGCGGCCGTCCTTGAAGTAGATCGCCAGGGTCACGATCGTGTGACCCGACTCCTGGGACTTCGACTCCAGCTTGTCGATCTCGTCGCGGTGCAGGAGCAGCTTGCGCTTGCGGCGCACCGCGTGGTTCGTCCAGGTGCCCTGGCTGTACTCGGGGATGTGGGCGTTGTGCAGCCACGCCTCGCCCCCGTCGATCTGGACGAAGGCGTCGGCCAGGGAGGTCCGCCCCTGGCGCAGCGACTTGACCTCGGTGCCGGACAGCACGATGCCGGCCTCGTAGGTGTCCATGATCAAGTAGTCGTGCCGCGCCTTCTTGTTCTGCGCGACGATCTTGCGCTTGCCGTCCTTCTGGTCGGACGCCTTGCCCTTGCCCTGCTTGGGCTGGGACTCCTTCGGTACGTACATTCCCTTGGCCATAGTGCTGGCCATTTTCGCACTACGAGGGGTCCCCGAGGCCACTCAATACTGTCTCGGCCCGCTGCCGGGCCCCGTCGCCCGCTTCCAGGTCGGGGGTGATGCCCCGGCCGTCGACGCTGTGGCCCGCGGGGGTGCGGTAGTGCCCGACGGTCAGCTCCGCGACGGAGCCGTCCGGGAGTCGGCTCGGCATCTGGACCGAGCCCTTGCCGAAGGTCCTGGTGCCCACGACGACCGCGCGGCCGCGGTCCTGGAGGGCTCCGGTGAGCAGCTCGGCCGCGCTCATCGTCCCGCTGTCGACGAGCACGACCACCGGTCTGGTGGTGTCGCCGCCGCGCTCCGCGTGCAGGGCGCGCTGGCTGCCGCGCACGTCGTACGTGGCCACGAGCCCGCCGTCGAGGAACGCCGAGGCCGCGCCGACCGCCTCGGTGACCAGACCGCCGGAGTTGCCCCGCAGGTCCAGGACGATGCCCGCGCGCGCGGGGGCCGTGCGCACCGCGCCGCGCACCTCGGCGCCCGAGCCCTTGGTGAAGGCGCTGACCTTCACGAGCACGGCCCCGGAGGCGAGGCGGGCGGTGGTGACGGAGTTGGTCGACAGATTGGCGCGGCGCAGCGTCTCGCTCCACGCGCGCGTGCCGCGCTGCAGTCCCACGCGGACGGAGGTGCCGGCGCGCTCGCCGCGCAGCAGCGCGAGCACCTCGGTGACGGGACGCCCGGTGACCGGGCTGCCGTTGACGGCCGCGATGCGGTCGCCCTCGCGGATCCCGGCGAGCCGGGCGGGCGAACCCGGCTGGACCTTGGTGACCTGGACCGCGCCGTCGGCGGTGCGCCGGGCCCACAGGCCGACGCCGGTGTACTCGCCGTCCAGGGCCTGCTCGAACTCCTCGTACTCGCCCTGCGAGTAGACCGCGCCCCAGCGGTCGCCGCTGCGGCTGACGGCCTCTTCGGCGGCCTGCGCGGACTCCTGGGGGGACTTGCCGTCCTCCATGGCCTCGGCGGCGGCCTCGGTCGGATCGTCCAGCGGCTGCTCGTGCGCGGCGGCGGCCACCGAACTGCCGTCCTGCGTGGAGGACTTCCGGCCTTCGGCGGGTAACGCGCCGGTCGCGGCGCCCGCCGCGAGCACGCATCCGAAGACCAAGGTCAGGGCAGCCCCGCGGCCGATGCGGCGGGGCCGGGACGTCCTGGGACGAGGATCCGGGCCTGACATGTCGGTGAGTCTAGGACAACGCGGGGCGCCGTACGGCTCGTTGAACCGTACGACGCCCCGCGACGCCGGGGACTCTCGTCACACCTTCAGGTACTTGCGCAACGCGACGAACGAGGCAAGCGCAGGCATCAGCACACTCACCGCGAGGATGAGCGGCAGCTTGGTGAGCACCGCGTCCCAGCCGATGAAGTTGATGAGCTGGAGCTTCTCGGACAGGGCCACTCCGTTGTCGATGACGAAGTACTGGCCGGCCGCGAGGAAGACGCACGCGATGCCGCCGCCGATGAGTCCGGCGACCGCGGCCTCCATGATGAACGGCGCCTGGATGTAGAAGCCGGACGCGCCGACCAGGCGCATGATGCCGGTCTCGCGGCGGCGGCTGAAGGCGGAGACGCGGACGGTGTTCACGATCAGCAGCATCGCCACGACGAGCATCACGGCCATCACGCCGCGGGCCGCCATGTTGAGGTAGCCGAGCAGCCGGAAGAGGTTGTCGAGGACGCCCTTTTGGTCCTGGACCATCTGCACGCCGGGCCTGCCGTTGAAGGCGGTCGCGATGACCTCGTACTTCTCCGGGTCCTTCAGCTTGATCCGGTACGACTCCTGCAGCTGGTCCGGGGTGAGCGAGGCGGCCAGCGGGGAGTCGCCGAACTGCTCCTTGTAGTGCTTGTAGGCCTCGTCCTGGGACTCGTACGCGACCTTGTCTACGACGGGCATCTTCTTGAGGTCGGCAAGGATCTGCTTCTTCTGGTCCGCCGTGACCGGGCCCTTGGCGCAGTTCGGGTCGGACTCGGCGTCTCCCTTGTTGCACAGGAAGATCGACACGTTGACCTTGTCGTACCAGAAACCCTTCATCTGGTTGACCTGGTCGCTCATGAGCAGCGAGCCGCCGAACAGGGCGAGCGAGAGGGCAACCGAGATGATGACGGCGAAGGTCATCGTGAGATTGCGGCGGAGACCGACACCGATCTCCGACAGGACGAATTGGGCACGCATAGCGCTGACTGAGCCTTTCGCAGCTTCTCTCGGTACTTCTCGGTGGTTCTGAGCGGGTCTCAGTGCTGGTAGCCGTAGACGCCGCGCGCCTGGTCGCGCACGAGACGGCCCTTCTCCAGCTCGATGACGCGCTTGCGCATCTGGTCCACGATGTTCTGGTCGTGGGTGGCCATCACCACGGTGGTGCCCGTGCGGTTGATCCGGTCGAGCAGCTTCATGATGCCGACCGAGGTCTGCGGGTCGAGGTTGCCCGTGGGCTCGTCCGCGATCAGCAGCTTGGGCCGGTTCACGAAGGCGCGGGCGATGGCCACGCGCTGCTGCTCACCGCCGGACAGCTCGCCGGGCATGCGCTCTTCCTTGCCGCCGAGACCGACGAGGTCGAGGACCTGGGGGACGGCCTTGCGGATCTCGCCGCGGGACTTGCCGATGACCTCCTGCGCGAACGCCACGTTCTCGCCGACGGTCTTGTTGGGCAGCAGCCGGAAGTCCTGGAAGACCGTGCCGAGCTGGCGGCGGATCTGCGGGACCTTCCAGTTGGAGACGCGACCGAGGTCCTTGCCCAGGACGTGCACCTGGCCGTGGCTGCACCGCTCCTCGCGCAGGATGAGCCGCAGGAAGGTCGACTTTCCGGAGCCGGACGAACCGACCAGGAAGACGAACTCACCGCGCTCGACCTCCAGGGATACGTCCCTGAGGGCGGGTCGGGTCTGCTTGGGATAGACCTTGGATACGTTGTCGAATCGGATCACGGGTGCACCACAGGTCGCCGGGGTTAGGTGTGCGTGACCATACGCGAAGCGGCCCGCGCGGCGCAGGCGCCGTCCCCGGTTGAGCGTTTTGTCCCGTGCGAGGCCACCGCGGGTGCCGGTTTTGTCCGTCCCGTGCCTGGTCAGTGACGGTCCTGCGGACGGGGCGCGCCGAAAATCCGGGAAGCTGGCACAGTGGTAGGGGGAACGGTTGCGTTTCCCGGAGCGTTGAGCGGAGAGAACCAGTGGGAATCCGGCAGACGATTCGGTCGGCTCCGCCACGCGGGAGGAGGACGAGCGCATGACCTATGACCGGTTGGTGTGCGCGAACTGCGCGGCGCCCGTGAGCGAGGGCCGCTGCCCGGTGTGCCGGGCGAACCGCGAGCGACTCCAGCAGGAGAACAACCCGCTGTCCGGGCTGACCCCGATGGCGCTGATCGCGCTGGTCGTGGTGCTGGTGGCGGCCGTGGCCCTGCTCGCCCATCAGACGGTGTAGCCCCGGGACGGCCTCTGCGGCACGGAGAAGGCACGGAGAAGACGGAAGAAGGGCCCGGAGCCGATGACCGGCTCCGGGCCCTTCTACGTGCTGTGCGCGTGTGCGTTACGCGGCAGCGCCGCCGCCGCGGTTCGCCGTGAGGCGCGGCAGCAGCCGGAAGCCGACGCCGCCCGCGATCATGGTCGCGGCGCCGATCAGCAGGACCGTGGTGCCGTCGGCACCGGTCTCGGCGAGCTCGCCACCCTTGCCGTTGGACCCGGTCTGCTCGGCCGGCGTGGTGCCGGTGTCCTGCAGGCTGTCCTTGCCCTGGCCCTGCTCGACGGGGTTGTTGTTGCCGTCGGGGCTGGTGTTGTCACCGCCGGAGGTGGAGCCGCCGCCGGAGGTGGAGCCGCCGCCGCTGTTGCCACCGCCGCCATTGTTGCCGCCGCTGTTGCCACCGCCGCCGTTGTTGCCGCCGGAGCTGTTGCCACCGCCGTTGTTACCGCCGGAGTTGTTGCCACCGCCGTTGTTGCCACCAGCGTTGTTGCCGCCGTCGGTCGCGCCACCGTCCGTGGCACCGCCGTCGGTCGCACCGCCGTCGGTCGCGCCACCGTCCGTGGCACCGCCGTCGGTCGCACCGCCGTCCGTCGCACCGCCGTCGGTCGCGCCGCCGTCCGTCGCGCCGCCGTCGGTCGCGCCGCCGTCCGTCGCGCCGCCGTCGGTCGCGCCACCGTCCGTGGCCCCACCGTCCGTCGAACCGCCGGGGAGGCCCGCGATCGTGGAGCCGCCGTCGGTCGCGCCGCCGTCGGTACCACCGTCGGTCGTGCCGCCGTCGGTCACCGCGACGCCCAGGCCGTTCTCGTCGGCGCTCACGTGCGCCAGGCCCGGAACGTCGACGTCCAGGGCGGAGGCGGCACCCGCGGCGGTCAGCGACGCGCCGGCGGCGATCACCGCGCCGGCGGCTATCCGCGCCACGCGGATCCGCGTCTTCTTGGTCATCTGTCTGCTACCCCCAGTAGCCAATCGTCGATGGAGCAGCGCCAGGGACCGCGTTCAACCGGGGTGCAGCAAGCAGGGATCGCGTACGATCCGCCCCCGTTCACACGCGTCCCACTGATACGCATGCCGCGCGCCAGCCTTCCCAGTTTTCAGATCAGCGTCAAGGTCGTTGCGTACGCGATGCCCGAAATAAGGGGAGTTGACCGGCGTACGGACATGTGACTGTGACGTAAAAGACCGACAGACCTTCACAACTGGGATGAAGGCTTCGGCCAGCAAAAAGGCAACTGCCGCTCGGTGAGCGGCAGTTGCCTTGTCGACAAAACCAGGGAAGCCAGGGAAGCCAGGGAATCCCGGAGGGGGGGTTACTTCTCCTGCTGCTTGCGCCAGCGAATTCCGGCCTCGATGAAGCCGTCGATCTCACCGTCGAGCACGGCCTGCGGGTTGCCGACCTCGAACTCCGTACGGAGGTCCTTGACCATCTGGTACGGGTGCAGCACGTACGACCGCATCTGGTTGCCCCAGGAGCTGCCGCCGTCGCCCTTGAGGGCGTCCATCTTGGCGCGCTCCTCCTGGCGCTGGCGCTCGAGGAGCTTGGCCTGCAGCACGTTCATCGCCGTGGCCTTGTTCTGGATCTGCGAGCGCTCGTTCTGGCAGGAGACCACGATGCCCGTGGGGAGGTGGGTCAGACGGACCGCGGAGTCCGTCGTGTTCACGCCCTGGCCGCCGGGGCCCGAGGAGCGGTAGACGTCGACGCGCAGCTCCGACTCGTCGATCTCGACGTGGTCGGTCTGCTCGACGACGGGGAGCACCTCGACGCCCGCGAAGGACGTCTGGCGGCGGCCCTGGTTGTCGAACGGGGAGATGCGCACCAGGCGGTGCGTGCCCTGCTCGACGGAGAGCGTGCCGTACGCGTACGGGACCTGGACGGCGAAGGTGGTCGACTTGATGCCGGCCTCTTCCGCGTACGACGTCTCGTAGACCTCGGTCTTGTAGCCGTGGCGCTCGGCCCAGCGCAGGTACATGCGCTGCAGCTGCTCGGCGAAGTCCGCGGCGTCGACGCCGCCGGCCTCCGCGCGGATGTTGACCAGGGCCTCGCGGGCGTCGTACTCGCCGCTCAGGAGGGTGCGGACCTCCATCTCGTCCAGCGCCTTCTTCACGGAGGTCAGCTCGGACTCCGCCTCGGCGCGGGTGTCCGGGTCGTCCTCCTCCTCGGCCATCTCGAACAGGACGCCGAGGTCGTCGATCCGGCCACGCAGCGTCTCGGCCTTGCGCACCTCCGCCTGGAGATGGCTCAGCTTGCTGGTGATCTTCTGCGCCGCCTCCGGGTCGTCCCACAGGGACGGCGCGGCCGCCTGCTCCTCGAGCACGGCGATATCTGCCCTCAGCTTGTCGAGGTCCAGGACGGCCTCGATCGACTCCATGGTCGAGGAGAGGGACTTCAGCTCTTCGGAAACATCGACGACTGCCACATGACCAGCCTAACGGCTGGGGCAAGTGCTCTCCGCCGAGTACCCCTACGGCTCGGCCGGTGCCGAGTTCTGGTGGTCGGACGGGGGTGACCCGTCCCCTCCGGAGGAGGTCGCCGCCCAGATGCCGCCGCCGATCGCCGCCGCGAGGACGAGGCCGGCCACGCCGAGGGTGATGCGGCGGCGGCGTGCGGGGTGCCGGTTGCGGGCCGAGCCGGGGCGGGGCGCACCGGCGGCCCGGGGGGCCCGGGCCGTGCCGCGCGCACCGCCCGCCAGCTCGTCCGGCGCCGGGACCCGCATCGACGTATGGGTGTCGCGGTTGGAGTCGGCGGGGGCGGCGCCGGGGACCAGGGAGACGGCGCCGCGGCGGGGGGCAGGATCGGCGGGCTCCGGCGCGAGGGGGCCCGCCTGTTCGGGGGCCTGCTCGGTGTCGGGCTCGTCCGGCTCGTCGACGTCGAGGGGGGCCATGCCCGCGAGGAGCGGCCCCAGTTCCCGCAGCCGGGCGGCCATCTCCGAGGCCCTCAGGCGGGAGGCCGGGGCCTTGGCCAGGCACTGGATGAGCAGCTGCCACAGCTCGTCGGGGATGCCGGGGAGCGGGACGACCGTCTCCGTGACGTGGCGGCGCAGGATGGCGCCGGGGTGCCCGCCGCCGAAGGGGGTGAAGCCCGCGAGGAGCTCGTACAGGACCGTCGCGAGGGCGTAGATGTCGACGGCGGCGCGGGGCGGCAGGCCCTCGACGATCTCGGGGGCCAGGTAGTCGGGCGTACCGATGATCTTCGTGGCCTTGGTGCGGCGCGGGGTGTCGATCAGCTTGGCGATGCCGAAGTCGGTGAGCAGGGCCGGGTGGGAGCCGCCGGGGCCGAGGGGGCCCTGCATGTCCAGGAGCACGTTCTCGGGCTTCACGTCGCGGTGCACGATCCCCGCGGCGTGCGCGGCGGACAGGGCGTCGGCGACGTCCGCGGCGATGGCGACGGCGGCCTCGGGGGCCAGGCGCCGCTCGCGCTCCAGGCGGGTCCGCAGATCGGTGCCGCGGATCAGGTCCATGACCAGCGCGAGGTCGTTTCCGTCGACCACCAGGTCGCGTACGCCCACTACGCGCGCGTGGTCGAGGCTCAGCAGGGCGGTGCGCTCCTGGACGAAGCGGCCGACCAGCTCCTGGTCGGAGGCGAGGTCCTCGCGCAGCAGTTTGATGGCGACGGGACCGTCGGGTCCCTCGCCCAGCCACACCGTGCCCGCACTGCCGCGACCCAGGATCTGGTGGGCGGTGTACCGGCTGCCGATCTTCCGTGCCAAGACTGCTCCTACAGACGCGTGTTGGCGCCCAAGCTACGCGGCTCGGACGCCAACCAACGCATCAGCGGGGGAAATCACCCGTCGGATGTCGACAAATCTCCAACGTCACGTACGAGTTGCCCACCTTGGGCGGTTCAGTTGCCCGAACCGCCGCCCAGGTCGCCGATCCAGCCGGTCACGTCGTTGAACCACGTGGACAGCTGGTCCCAGTAGCCCCTGCCGGTACCGATCCAGTCCTGGAGCGGGGTGAACTCCCAGACCAGCCAGCTCACGACGAACAGGATCACGATCATGAACAGGCAGCCCTTGAGGCAGCCGAGACCGGGGATCTTCATCGGGTTGGCGCTGCGCTGCCGGGGCTCGCGCGTCTGCTGGGGCGGCGGCTGCGGCGGCGCGTACTGCTGCGGCTGCTGACGCTGCTGCGGCTGGGGCGCGTACTGCTGCGGCTGGGGCTGCTGGCGCTGGGGCTGCTGGCGCTGCTGCCGGGGCGCGTACTGCTGCGGGCGCGGCTGCTGCTGGGGGCGCGCGACCTGGCGCTGCGGGCGGCGGCGCAGCGGGTCCTCGTTCGGGTCGAGGTACTGGACCTGCGTCTGCTCGTTCCGGTCGCGGGCCGCGCGCAGCTGGTTCTGCCAGGGGTGCGGGTCGTCCGGGTTGCCCTGGGACCCCGGCGGGTTCTGCGGGACCGGCGGCATGACGGCCGTCGGGTCGGCGGCGCCGCGGTTCGGCAGGACGGACGTGGGGTCGGCGTCGGACGTGCCCCCGTACTGGTTGCCTGGCTGGTGCTGCATGACGCTGGTCGCGGCGTTCGGGTCGTACGTACCCGCGTTGTGCGGCAGCACCTGGGTCGGGTCGGCGGCGCCGGGGACCCCCGGGACCTGCGCCGGGTCCGGGTCCGGCATCAGCAGGGCGCCCACGCCCTCGGCGGCGGCGATCTGCGCGCTGTTCGCGTGCACGCCGATGCCTTCGGCGACGGTGCGCAGCCCGCGCGCGAGGTTCTCCGCGCTCGGCCGGTCGTCCGGGTTCTTGCGCAGGCAGCGCTCGATGACCGTCCACAGCGGGTCGGGGACCGTGGAGGGGCGGCGCGGCTCGGCGCTCAGGTGCTGGTGCAGGACTTCGAGGGCGGAGCCGCCGGAGAACGGCGGGCGCCCGGTGACCAGTTCGTACAGCAGGATGCCCGCGCCGTAGATGTCGACGGCGCTGGTCTGCGGGCGGCCCTCGGCGGACTCCGGGGCCACGTAGGCGGGCGTGCCGACGAACTCGTGCGTGCGGGTCAGGCCCGGGGAGTCGGCGAGGCGCGCGATGCCGAAGTCGGTCAGCATCGGGTGCATGCCGGCGCCGTCTTCTTGGTCCCACTTCAGCAGCACGTTGGCGGGCTTGAGGTCGCGGTGCACGACGCCGTCCGCGTGGCTGGCGGCGAGCGCGTCGGCGATCTGCGCGGTCAGCAGGGCGGCGGCGACCGGCGAGAACGGGCCGTTCTCGCGCAGGTAGCGGTGCAGGTCGGGGCCGTCGATCAGGTCCATCACGAGGGCGAGCAGCTCACCCTCGACGACCAGGTCGCGGGTGCGCACGATGTTCGGGTGCGTGAGGCGCAGCAGGACGGAGCGCTCCCTGAGGAAGCGCATCACCACGTCCGCGTCGTTCGCCAGCTCCTCTTTGAGGACCTTGATCGCGACGGTCTCGCCGGGCTGCCCGGCGACGGCCGCCTCGGCGCCCGCGGTCTCGCGCTGGCGGGCTCGCCAGACGGTGCCCGTGGCGCCGCGTCCGAGCGGCTCCTCGAGCAGGTACTTGCTGCCTACCGGCCGCACGTCATGCGCTCCCTGCTTCGGTCTTGCGTGGTCTGCCCGGTCCCGGGCGTTCCGATCCACTGTAGTGGCGCCGTACCGGGCACAGGCTGTCGATCTTCCCCGGCCTTGCCATGACCTGTCGGGTCTACGGAAAGACGCGCAGGCCGAACACATGGTTGCCGCCCGGCGACGTGACCGATCTCAACCGGGCACGCGGAAAGCACCGAGCAGGAACTTTGCGGGCACTTTTGCGGGCAGAGCCGACCAATCAAGATCACTTACGGGAGACGGGTGGGCGTGTTGTCAGTGGCAGGTGCGAGGATGCGTGCAGCACTGGCTGACGTGCCTGTAGCGGTGGGGGAATCTGCGGTGGGGGACCGCGGGCGGCCCCGTCCCGGGCGCCCGCGCAGAAGGGACCGCAGACGGCGATGCAGATCCGGCTTACCGTCGTAGACCCCCTGGGCCCACGCCCCGACGCCTCGGCGTGCGACGTGCTCGTCACCGCCCCCGCGGGCACCGCGCTCGCCGCGGTCGCCTCCGCGCTGGCCGCGACCGTCGCCGGCGCCGACGCCTCCGCCGTCCTGTACGCGGGTGCGGAGCGGCTCGACGCCCAGCGCTGCCTGCTCGGCGAACCGCCGCTGACCGACGGGGCGGTGCTCTCCCTCGGCGCTCCCACGGACCCCGGGCCCGAGCCGGACGGCGCGGCCGCCCAGCTGCACGTGGTGGCGGGACCCGACGCGGGCGGCGTGCACCTGCTGCACGGCGGGCAGATCCGCATCGGCCGCTCCGCCGACGCCGATGTGCCGCTCGACGACCCGGACGTGTCCCGGCTGCACTGCGCGGTGACGCTGGCCGCGGACGGCCGGGTCACGGTCGCGGACCTCGGCTCGACGAACGGGACGACGGTGGACGGCCGCCCCCTCGGCGAGCGCCCCGTCCGCCTCGCCCCCGGCGCGCTCCTGCGCCTCGGTGAATCGGCGCTGCGGGTCGCGGGCGCGGGCGACGTGACGCGCCCCCGGCCGGTGGACACGGTCCCGGACGGCGAGGGACACGTGCGGGTGACATCCGGCACCACCGCACTCCCCACCGCACACCCCACCGCACACCCCTCCCACCCCGCTCACCCCTCCGCGTCCCCGGCTCCCCCGGCTCCCCCGGCTCCCGGCACGGACGAGACCCGGCATGCGTACGGGGACGCGTCCTGGGGCGCCGCGGGCGAGAGCCTGTCGCAGGACGTCGAGCCCGTCGTGCCCGAGCAGGGTTCGGCGCCGGACGTGGAGAACACGGGGTCGGGCACCGGGGCGGGCACACCGGCCCGCGGCACCGCACTGCCGCGCGGCCCGCGCAAGCGCGGCGGACTCGGGCGGCTGCTGCGCCGCGGCCGCGACGAGCAGGACCAGCAGCACGAGATCCACGAGCCGTACGCGGTCCGCGCCCCGCAGACACCGCGCTCGCCCGGACAGGACGCGGCCGGGCCGGGACCTGCGCCCGCCGCGGGACCCGGCGCCGCCGAGACCTGGCCGGACGCCGCCGCGCTGCTGCTCACCGCGCTCGGCCCCGGGCCCCGGCTGTGGGAGCGCGGGCCCGAGCACCCGGAGTCCCTGTCCGTCAGGCTCGGCACCGTCGACCGCACGGGACCCGACGGGGCGGGGCTGCTGCCCGCGGTCCCGGTGACCGTCGGACTCGCGGAGGCCGGTGCGCTGGGGCTCGCGGGACCGCGGGCGCGTCTCACGGGCCTGGCCCGCTGCGCCCTCGCCCAGCTCGCCGCGCTGCACGCGCCGGACCGCCTGGAGATCGTGCTCGTCGCCACCGACCGGGCCAGGCCCGTGGAGCAGCGGATCGCCGACTGGTCCTGGCTGGGCTGGCTGCCGCACGTCCGCCCGGCCCACGGCCAGGACTGCAGGCTGCTGCTCGCCTATGACCGGGAGCAGGCCGCTGCCAGGACCGGGGAGCTGCTGCGCCGCCTGGACGACCACGCGGCGGGACACGGGCCGTACGCGAACCCGGCAGCGGGATCCGCCACCGCTGCCACCTCTGCCGCCGCTTCTCCCTCCTCTCCCGCATCCCCCGCATCCCCCGCATCTCCCTCCTCTCAGGTCTCCCCCCTCTCCCCTGTCTCCACGGTCGTCGTCGTCGACGGTGACCCGGGGTCCGCCTCGCTGCGGGAGGCCACGGTGCGGCTCGCCGCCGAGGGCGCCGCCGCCGGGATCCACGTGGTGTGCCTGGCCGAGACGCCCGCCGCCTCGCCCTCGTCGCCGGTGACCGAGACGTACGAGGCGGCGTGTGCGCAGAGCCCCGCGTTCCGGGCGTGCGGGGCCGTGGCCCTGCTCAGCGGGGACGTGGCCACGGCGCTGCGCCTGCACCGGGCCGCGCGCGGGCAGCTCGTCGGGCACGGCACCGTCGCGACCCTGGACGCCGTCTCGCTCGCCTGGGCCCAGCGGTTCGCCCGGGCGCTCGCGCCGCTGCGCACGGACGCGGCCGTCGGATCCGGGGAGCCGCAGGCCCGGGTGTCCGCGCCGCTGCCTCAAGTGGCCCGACTGCTCGACGAGTTGGGCCTGGCGCGTGCGACCCCCGCCTCGCTGCTCGCCCGGTGGGCGGCCGCGGCGGACGATCAGGGCTCGCTCGGCGGGCGGGTGTGGGCCGTGCTCGGGGCGGGTCCGCGCGGCCCGGTCGGGGTCGACCTGGCCGCCGACGGACCGCACCTGCTGGTCGAGGGACCCGCGGGCAGTGGGCGTACGGAACTGCTGCGCTCGGTCACCGCGTCGCTCGCCGCCGCCGAGCGGCCCGACCGGCTCGGCATCGTGCTCGTCGACGGGCAGGGTCCGGCGGGCGGTCCCGCCGGGGAGCGGGCGGAAGGGCTGCGGGTCTGCACGGATCTGCCGCACGTCACCACGCACCTCACGGCCAACGACCCCGTACGCATGCGGGAGTTCGCCCAGTCTCTGGCCACGGAGCTGAAGCGGCGGGCCGAGCTCATAGGGCGTACGCACTTCACGGAGTGGCACACGCAGCGCGCCGTCTCGGGGCGGATGGTGGCCCAGCGGGTCGCGCCGTCCGCAGGCGCGGGCGACCTGGAGGCGCCGCCGAGTTCGACGATCCGGCTGCGGCCGGGGGCGGCGCGGGAGAAGGCCGAGGCCGCGCCTCCGCTGCCGCGGCTCGTGGTGGTCGTCGACGACCTGGACGCGCTCCTTGCCCCGCCGCTCGGGTCGCCGGGCCGGCCCGCCGCCGGGTCCGTCGTGCGGGCGCTCGAGGCCGTGGCGCGGGACGGGGAGCGGCTCGGGGTGCACCTCGTGGCGGCGTTCGCCTCCGGCGGAGCACCGGGCTGGAGCGCTCGGCCCCTGGTCACGCTCGACCCCGTCGGCAGCGGCCCGGAGGATCCGGCGCCGGGCCGTGGCGTTCTGCACGGGCCCGACGGGCGGACCATCGGGATGCAGGCCGGGCGGGTCACCGGCCGGATCCCGCGCACGGCGACGCAGCGGCCCACCGTGGTCGCCCTGGACTGGGCCCGGATGGGGGACCCGCCGGACCGGCGCCCCGTCCGCGAACTCGGCAATGGGCCGACGGACTTGGCGTTGCTCGCCAGTGCGCTGGAGCGGGCCGCGCGTTCCGTGGCCGCGCAAGAGGTGCCGTCGCTTTTGTGAAGCGCGGCCTGTCGCCGTGGCTGTATTGGTCCGTTGCCGGGTGCGGCTTTCGTCGTGGCTGGTCGCGCAGTTCCCCGCGCCCCTGGAAGGCATGCGCTCCGCGCAGTCTTCCCCCGATGGCCCGCGTCCCTGGGGTGCAGGGAACTGCGCGACCAGCCCCCACGCACCCGCGCCCGGCACCGAACCACTCCAGCCACGGCGATGATCCGCTCGAACGCCCCCTGAACCCGACCGGAGGCCAAAGCAGGACACCTCCAACTCCCCTATCCCGTAACGACCTTGACGCATCACGACCCCGTCACGATCACCGTCTTGACAGTACGGGCACCCTTGCCGGTTCTCCCTGGTCGGGCGTAGACCAGTGCGCACGGGACAGCGCTCAGTACGTACACGTTCAGCGTTCAGGACGAGACGGGGCAGTGATGCGCAACAACCTTCGCAAGGTTCGTACACCGATACTCCGCCGGGCCGTCGTGGCCATGGCCGTAGGGTCACTGGCCCTGGCACTCAGCTCCTGCGGGGACGACAACAAGAGTGACAAGCCGAGCGGCGGTGACAGCAGCAAGCCTGCGGCCTCCGGGCTCCAACTGCCCAAGCTGGACGGCGAGTCGCTGGAGATCGCCGCCGTGTGGACCGGCGACGAGCAGAAGAACTTCAAGCAGGTCCTCTCGGAGTTCGAGAAGCGGACCGGCGCGAAGGTCACGTTCGTGCCGGCGCAGGACCCGATCATCAACTTCCTGGGTTCGAAGGTGGCGGGCGGCGCCCCGCCGGACGTGGCGATGCTGCCGCAGCCGGGCGCGATCAAGCAGGCCGTGGACAAGAAGTGGGCCAAGCCGCTCGGCAAGGAGGCCCAGGAGCAGCTCGCGAAGAACTACAGCAAGGGCTGGCAGGACCTGGGGAAGGTCAACGGCACGCAGTACGCGGCGTATTACAAGGCCGCGAACAAGTCGCTGGTCTGGTACAACGCGAAGGTCTTCGAGAACGCGGCGGCGAAGGAGCCCAAGACCTGGGCGGAGTTCCTGAGCACCGCGCAGGCCATCTACGACTCCGGTGTGACGCCCGTGTCGGTCGGCGGCGCCGACGGCTGGCCGCTCACCGACTGGTTCGAGAACATCTACCTCTCGCAGGCGGGCCCCGAGAAGTACGACCAGCTGGCCAAACACGAGATCAAGTGGACGGACCCGTCGGTCAAGGACGCGCTGACCACGCTCGCGCAGCTGTGGGGCAAGAGCGACTTCCTCGCGGGCGGCAACAAGGAGGCCGTGCAGACCGAGTTCACGAAGTCGGTCGAGCAGACCTTCACCGGCGGCGACCAGCCCAAGGCCGGCATGGTCTACGAGGGCGACTTCGCGCAGGTCAACATCCAGCAGACCAAGGCGAAGATCGGCACGGACGCGAAGGTGTTCCCGTTCCCGGCGGTCGGCTCCGGGCAGCCCCCGGTGGTCAGCGGCGGTGACGCGGCGGTCATCCTCAAGGACTCCAAGGCGTCCCAGGCCCTCGTGACCTGGCTGTCGTCCCCGGAGGCGGCCACCATCCAGGCCAAGCTGGGCGGTTACCTCTCCCCCAACAAGAACGTGGACCTGGCGGCGTACCCGAACGACGTGCAGCGCACCATCGCCAAGGCGATCATCGACTCGGGCGACGACTTCCGGTTCGACATGTCGGACCAGACGCCGCAGGCGTTCGGCGGCACGCCCGGCAAGGGCGAGTGGAAGGCGCTCCAGGACTTCCTGGTGAACCCGAAGAACATCGCGGGCACCCAGCAGACGCTGGAGGCCGAAGCGGTCAAGGCGTACAAGGACTGACGCGGCGATGACACAGGCCGCCGACGACGGCGGCCCGGAGAAGGTCTCCAAGTCACCAGCAGGATCGGGTGACTTGGCGGCCCCGGCCGGGCCCGCCCCCAGGACTCCGCACCGATTCAAGAGCGTCACCGGCACCCGCAGGACCGTCGCGCTCTTCTTCCTGTTGCCCGCGTTCGTGCTGCTCGGCGCGCTGGTCGTCTACCCGATCGGGTACTCGGTCGTGCGCAGCTTCTTCGACTCGTCGGGCGGCTCGTTCATCGGATTCGACAATTACGAGACGCTGTTCACCCGCAACGACACCAAAGCCGCGATCAACAACAACATCTTCTGGGTGGTGCTCGCCCCGACGGTGGCCACGGCGCTCGGCCTGATCTTCGCCGTGCTCACCGAGCGGATCCGCTGGGGCACCGCGTTCAAGCTGGTCGTCTTCATGCCGATGGCGATCTCGATGCTGGCCGCGGGCATCATCTTCCGTCTGGTGTACGACCAGGACCCCGGCAAGGGGGCGGTCAACGCGGTGTGGACGTCGGTGCACGACACGTTCGCCGAGTCGTCCGCGTTCCCCAAGGCGCATCCGCGGCCGAACGGGACGGTCGCCGGCAAGAGCGGCGGCCCGTACCTGACGAAGGAGCCGGTCAAGGCCGGGCAGCAGGTGCTGCTCGGGCTCGTCGGTGTCGCCGCCGACCAGATGCCGAAGGACGCTAAACCCGCCAAACCGCCCGCCGGTTCGCAGGGTCAGGTGACGGGCACGGTCTGGCAGGACTTCACGCTCGGCAAGGGCGCGGGCGGCATCAACACCATCGACTCCACCGAGCTCGGCTATCCGGGCATGCGGATCGAGGCGGTGAAGGGCGGCAAGGTGGTGGCCTCCACGAAGGCGGCCGCCGACGGGTCCTTCACGCTCCCGGCCGCGGCGGACGGGGCCCGACTGCGCCTGCCCGCCTCGAACTTCAAGGAGGCGTACAACGGCGTCGACTGGCTCGGCGACAAGAAGTTCTTCACGGTCCACCTCGGCGGCTTCGACCTCTACCTCAACATCGTCACGACCTCGATCATGGTCGCGTACGTGTGGATGTGGGCGGGCTTCGCCATGGTGCTGATCGGCGCCGGACTCGCCGGAATTCCACGGGAGTTGCTGGAGGCGGCGCGGGTCGACGGGGCGACCGAGTGGCAGGTGTTCCGCCGGGTCACGGTGCCGCTGCTCGCGCCCGTGCTCGGCGTCGTCCTCGTCACGCTCATGATCAACGTGCTGAAGATCTTCGACCTGATCTTCATCATCGCGCCGGGCTCCTCGCAGGACGACGCCAACGTCCTGGCGCTGCAGCTGTACCGCTCGGCGTTCAGCGAGGGCAACGAGGGTCTGGCCAGCGCGATCGCGGTCCTGCTCCTGCTGCTCGTGATCCCGGTGATGTGGTTCAACATGCGCAGGCTGCGACGGGAGGTGCGGCGATGACCACCGTCGACGAGACAGTGAAGCCGAAGCGGTCCGTCGCGGCCCGCATCGGGGAGAAACTCAGCGGCGGCCTCCTGCAGTTCGTGCTGATCCTGGTCGGCGCGCTGTGGCTGGTGCCCACCATCGGTCTGCTGTTCTCCTCGCTGCGCACCCCCGAGGACATGTCGGCGAGCGGCTGGTGGAAGGTGTTCAGCAAGCCCTCGCAGCTCACCTTCGACAGCTACAGCAAGCTCCTCGAGAACTCCGACATCACCAACTCCCTGATCAACACGGCCCTGATCACGGTGCCGGCGACGGTCCTGGTCATCGTGATCGGCTCGCTGGCCGGGTACGCGTTCGCGTGGATGGAGTTCCCCGGCCGCGACTGGTGGTTCCTGCTCGTGGTGGGGCTGCTCGTGGTACCGGTGCAGCTGGCGCTCGTGCCGATCGCCAAGCTCTTCGGCGACATCGGCATCTTCGGCTCGCTGATCGGCGTGATCCTCTTCCACGTCGGATTCGGGCTCCCCTTCGCGGTGTTCCTCCTGCGGAACTTCTTCGCGGAGATCCCCCGTGAACTGCTGGAGGCGGCCCGCCTTGACGGCGCGGGTGAACTGCGTCTGTTCCTGCGGGTCGTGATGCCGCTCGGCGGTCCGGCGATCGCCTCGCTCGGCATCTTCCAGTTCCTGTGGGTGTGGAACGACATGCTGGTCGCGCTGATCTTCACCGACACGGACAACCAGCCGATCACGGTCGCCCTGCAGACCCAGGTACGGCAGTTCGGCAACAACGTGGACGTGCTCGGCCCTGGTGCGTTCATCTCGATGGTGGTCCCGCTGGCCGTGTTCTTCGCGTTCCAGCGGCAGTTCGTGACCGGTGTGATGGCGGGCGCCGTGAAGTAGCGGCCGCCACAGGCGGATTGGGGGCGGGCCGGGGATTCTCGGCCCGCCCCTCATCACGTCCGTCCCGACGTCCCCCGTATGCCACATCCGGCGTAACCCGACGCTTGCGTCGGCCGTTGCCGGGCAGTATGCCCGCGCCGACCTCTGGATGTGCGACCTTGCCCCGGTTCAGTGTCATCGTCCCCGCGTACAAGGTGCAGGCGTATCTGCACGAGTCGCTCGCCTCGGTCCTCGAACAGTCCTTCACGGACCTCGAAGTGATCGCGGTGGACGACTGCTCGCCGGACGCCTGCGGGGAGATCATCGACGAGTTCGCGGCGCGTGACGCCCGCGTCCGCGCGGTCCACCTCGACGAGAACGTCGGACTCGGCCGCGCCCGCAACGCGGGCCTCAGGCACGCCACCGGCGACTACGTCCTGTTCCTCGACAGCGACGACAGCCTCACCCCCGGCGCCCTGCAGGCGATCGCGGACCGCATCAAGGAGACCGGCTCGCCCGACGTCCTCCTGTACGACTACGCGCGCACGTACTGGGACGGCCGCGAGGTCCGCAACGAGTACGCGCGCCTGCTCACCGAGGAGGGCTCCGCCCCCTTCCAACTCGCCGACCGCCCGGACCTGTTGAGGGTCCTGATGGTGGTCTGGAACAAGGCGTACAGCCGCGAGTTCATCGAGCGCGAGGGCTTCTCCTTCCCGCCCGGCTACTACGAGGACACCCCCTGGACCTATCCGGTCCTGATGGCCGCCGAGTCGCTCGCGACGCTCGACCGCACCTGCGTGCACTACCGCCAGCGCCGCCAGGGCAACATCCTCGGCACGACCTCCCGCAAGCACTTCGACATCTTCGACCAGTACGAGCGGGTCTTCGACTTCCTCGACCAGCACCCGGACCTGGACGAGCTGTGGCGCCCGGTGATGTTCCGCCGCATGGTCGACCACCTGTCGACGATCTTCACCAAGCGGGGGCGCCTGCCGCGCCGCAGCCGCGCGGAGTTCCTGCGCAAGTCCCGCGCCCACTACGCCCGTTACCGCGTCGCAGGGGCGCGCGTCCCGCGCCGCACGCGCCTGCGCCACGCCCTGGTCCGCCTCGGCTCGCACCGCACGTACCGCGCCCTGTGGCTGGCCCTGCGCCTCAAGACGCGGGCGAGCCGGTACGCGGCCACGGCCCGCCGCACCCTCAAGGCAGCGGCCCTGCAACTGCACTACCGCATCCAACTCCGGCTCCCCGTACGGCAGAACGAGGCGGTCTTCACCAGCTACTGGGGGCGCGGCCACGGCTGCAACCCGGGCGCCCTGGAGGAGGCGTTCCGCGAGCACGCCCCGCGCGTGCGGACCTCGTGGATCGCGACGCCCGAGCACCACCACACCGTGCCCACCGGCACCCGCCGGCTGACCCCCGGCACCGCCGCGTACTGGACGGCCCTCGCCCGCTCCAAGTACCTGGTCAACAACGTCAACTTCGACCGCCGCCTGGTCAAGCGCCCCGACCAGGTCTTCATCCAGACCCAGCACGGCACCCCGCTGAAGAAGATGGGTCTCGACCTGCAGGACCACCCGGCGGCCGCCCGCGACACGGACTTCGCGCAGCTGCTGCGCAACGTCGACAAGTGGGACTACGTCCTGTCGTCCAACCGCCACTCCACCCTCACCTGGGAGCGCGTCTTCCCGGCCTCGTACACGACGCTGGAGTACGGCTACCCGCGCAACGACCGTCTGTGGAAGGCGAGTTCGGACGAGGTCGCGCGCATCCGCCGGATGATCGGCATCCCCGAGGGCGCCGTCGCGATCCTGTACGCGCCCACGCACCGCGACTACCGGATCACCCAGCGCCTCACGCTCGACCTGGAGCGGATGCTGCGCACGCTCGGCCCGCGCTTCGTGATCCTCACCCGCGCCCACCACGCGTACGCCGAGCCGCTGTCCGCCGCCACGGGCGGCCGCCTCATCGACGTGTCGGACCATCCGAGCGTCGAGTCGCTCTGCCTCGCCTCGGACGCGCTGGTCACGGACTACTCGTCGCTGATGTTCGACTACGCCTGCCTGGACCGGCCGATCGTCGTGCACGCCGACGACTGGGAGGCGTACGAGGCGGCCCGCGGCACCTACTTCGACCTGCGGTCCTTCCCGCCGGGCGCGGTCGCGCGGTCCGAGGACGAGCTGATCGACATCTTCGCCACCGGCCACTGGCGCGGCTCGCGCTCGGCGCAGCTGCGGGCCGCGTTCCGCGAGCGGTTCTGCACGTACGACGACGGGCGCGCGGGCGAGCGCGTGGTGCGGCACGTGGTGCTCGGCGAGCCGGCGCCCGCGGCGGGCGCCGCCACCGGCGTACCGCGGCAGGGCACGGACGCGACGACCCCTTCTTCCCTTCCCACCATGTAATCCCCCACATCCCACGCATCCCCCACATCTGTACGGGAGTTGACATGCAGCAAGAGCTCGACGCCCTGCCGCGCCCGGCCGCCCTCCACGAGGTGAAGGGCTGGTTCCACAACATCGACCAGGTGCTCTTCGACTGGTTCCTGACCCGGCAGCGCGAGCGCGGCCAGCAGGGCGACCTGCTCGAACTCGGCGTCTATCTCGGCAAGAGCGCCATCTTCATGGGCCAGTACCTGGAGGAGGGGCAGACGTTCACGGTCTGCGACCTCTTCGACTCGCCCGCGGGCGACACGGCCAACGACAAGGAGATGAACAAGTCGTACAGCACCCTGACGCGTGCCGCGTTCGAGGCCAACTACCGCGCGTTCCACGAGGAGTTGCCGCGCGTCGTGCAGGGCCCTTCGCACGTGATCACGTCGCTGGTGGACGCGGACAGCTGCCGGTTCGTGCACGTCGACGCCTCGCACCTGTACGAGCACGTGCACGGCGACATCGCGGCGGCCCGCGAACTCCTCGGCGAGGACGGCATCGTGGTCCTCGACGACTTCCGGGCAGAACACTGCCCGGGGGTGGCCGCCGCCACCTGGGGTGCCGTCGCCACGACGGGCCTGAAGCCGATCTGCATCACGGCGACCAAGTTCTACGGGACCTGGGGCGCCTTCGAGCCGGTGCGCGGCGAGCTCGGGGCGATGCTCGCCGGGCGCGACGACTTCTGGCACGGGGCGGAGGAGGTCGCCGGGCACTCGATGATCCGCATCGACGGCCGCAAGGCGCGGATCCCGGCCCAGCCGAAGTCCCGGTACGAGCAGGCGCCGCAGCCGGTGACCGCAGCGGCCCCCGCGTCGAAGGGGCTGCTGCGGTCGCTGCTGGGTCGGTAGCTAGCGCTCCAGGAGGCCGAACAGGTCCTCCCACATCTTGAGGACCCGCTCCTCGGAGAACCGCTGGACGTTCTGCCGGGCCCGCTCTCCCATGGCGTCCCGCATCCGCGGGTTGCCGGTCAGGCGCAGCAGGCGGTCGGCGAGCGCGTCGAGATCGCCGAGCGGGGCGAGGAGGCCGTCCTCGCCGTCGCGGACGATCTCGCGCACGCCCGGCGCGCAGTCGAACGCGGCGCACGGCACGGCGCTGGCCATGGCCTCCATGAGCGCCAGCGGGAAGCCCTCGCCGCGGGAGGACTGCACGAACACGGAGGAGGAGGCGAGTACGCCGGGCACGTCGTCCGTCCGGCCGAGCCACTTCACCGATCCGTCGAGCCCCAACTCCGTGCACTGCTTGCGGAGTTGGGGTTCGTCCGCGCCCGCCCCGTACACGTGCAGCTGCCAGTCCGCGCGGAACGGCGCGACCTTCGCCCACGTGTCGAGCAGTATGTCGACGCCCTTCTGGTCGGCGAGCCGGCCGATGGACGCGACGACCTTCTCGGTGCGCGGCGAGGGGACGGCCGGGAGATGGGCCAGCGCGTTGGGCATGAACCCGACGTTGTCCATTCCCTCGGCCGTCCAGACGTCGGCGTCCTCCTGGGTGAGCGCGAGCCACCGGTCGACGTGCGGGTAGTGCCGCTTCACCCAGTGGTAGCGGTGGCAGGCGCGGGAGTAGGCGAACGACTCGTGGCTCATGCCGACGACGGTGAGGTGCGAGGTGTCGATCTCGCGCAGCCACTCCATCGGCCACACCTGCGTGACGACGACCACGGACCCGGGCCGCGCGGGCGCGAGGATCGCTTCGAGCCGGGCGACGGCGCGCTTCTTGTCGGCGATCCTACGGGCCTCACGGCGGCGCGCGGCCACGCTGAACCGGCGGGCGCCGCGCAGCGGCCGCGGGGTCGGCGGATGCTGCTTGTAGAGGCTGGTCACCGGGTAGTCCGGGGCCTCGGGCACCGCCATCTTCAGGTCGGACTCGTGGACGCCGATGACGTGCACGCGGTGCCCGGCGCTCGTGAACAGGCGGGCCATCTGGTGGGTCCAGGCGGTGACGCCGCCGAGCTCGTCGGTGGTGTTGGCGACGAGGAAGAGGTCCCGGGTCCGCGTCGTGAGGGTGGCGGTCACTTGCCTGCCTTTCGCGTGAAGAGGGCGTCGACGACGGCACGGGCGGCGCCCCCGTCGTCGTAGGCCCCGAACTCGGCGGCGAACGCCCGCCGCGCCTCCTGCCAGTCCTCGTCGGCCTCCTTGATCCCGGCGAGCACCCGGTGCAGCTCCTCCTGCGTCTCGACGACGGGCCCGCCGGCGCGGGCGCGCAGGTCGAAGTAGCTGCCGCGGTCGGCGGCGTACGCGTCGAGGTCGGGCGCGAAGTGCACGAGCGGGCGGTCGAGGAGGGCGTAGTCGAACATGATCGACGAATAGTCGGTGATCAACACGTCGGCGAGGCAGAGGAGTTCACTGACGTCGTGGTGGGCACTGACGTCGACGACGGTGCCGGGCGGGGTGACCGGGAGGGTCGCGGCCTCCATGTAGTGGGCGCGCACGAGGAGGGTGTGCGTGTCACCGAAGCGCTCGGCGAACTCCCGGATGTCCAGCGGAAGTCGGACCTTCTTGTTCTTCGGCGTGCCGCGGAACGTGGGCGCGTACAGGACGACCGTCTTGTGGTCGGGGATGCCGAGCTCGGCGGCGAGCGCCGGGCGGGGGAAGCGGCCCTCGCTCTCGTCGCGCTTGCGGGCCGCGACGAGCCGGTCGTTACGGGGGTAGCCGACGCGCATCAGGCGGTCCTCGCCGATCCGGTAGGCGGCGGCGAGCGTGGCGACGTCCTGCTCGGAGCGGACGAGGAAGTGGTCGAACCGGCCGACGGCGCGCGCGAGTTGCTCGCGCTGCGGGGCGTTCTGCGTCTTGTGCCGGATCTCGTCGAAGCCCATGCGCTTGTACGCGGAGCCGTGCCAGGTCTGCAGGTACGTGGTGTGCTTCGGCTTGTCGAGGGCGTGCGGGAAGCCCTGGTTGTCGACCCACCATTCGGCGCGGGCCAGGGCCCACAGGTAGCGCCACGACCAGCGTCGTACGAGGGTGGCGTCCTTCGGGAAGCCGGCCGGGTCCTTCGCGTACGACCACACGACGCGTGCGCCGCGGCGCCGGGCGATGAGTTCCTCGTGGATCGCGCGGGGGCTGTCGCCGTAGCACTTGCCCATGTGGCTCTCGAAGACGACGGTGCCGCGGCTGACCGGGAGGCGGCACAGCAGGCGCCGGTAGACCCGCGTCTTGAAGCGCTGCGAGTGCAGTGCGTCGTGCGTCTTGCGGACCTTCTTCCACAGCTGCTTGATCCTGCGCGCGGGGCGGAAGGTGGTGGCGTAGCGGGCGAGGGCGTTGGCCTTGCGGGCGGGGCGGCGGCGCGGCAGCAGGCACACGGCGAGGTGGTGCTTCGCGGTGACGTACGGCTGCCAGGTGTCGGCGGTGAGCCGGGTCAGGCGGGGGCGGGCCGGGAGGGCGGTGCCCTTGGCCTGCACGGTGTCCTTCTCGGCGAACAGGTCGAGCGGGGGCAGGAGTTGACCGTCGACGGCGAGCCGCAGGCGCGGGTCCCAGACGCGGTCGCCGATGCCGCGCGGGCGCAGCACCTTGGTGAGCGGGACGGTGGCGCGCCAGGCGATGACGTCGCCGGTGAGCGCCACGGAGTCGACGGGCACGGTCACGGTCTTCTCGCCCGCGTCGCGCACCTTGAAGTCGAGCAGGGCGGTGAGCGTCTGCCCCGCGTCGAACAGGGCGGGCGGCGCGACGACTTCGCCCTCGACGACGAGGCGCCCCTTCTCGCGGGTGCAGCGGGTGACCCGGTTGAGGAACCTGAGGGTGCTGAACTGCCGGTGCTGGTGCCCGAGTTCGGTGACGTCGTACGCGTCCTCGGTGTGCCCGGCGCTCCAGTGGACGCGGGCGCCGTCGCGGACGAGGGGGGCGACGACGGTGGCGGGGCGGTCCAGGGCGTAGGCGGCGCGGAGCACGCCGTCCGCGTCACCGTCGGCGAGGAGGCGCACGGCGACGCGTTCGAGGGGTTCCAGGCCGGCGAGGGCCCGCTCGTCGACGAGGTCCTCGATCAACTGGGCGTGTGCGGCAGCGTGTTGCGCCCGGGCCGCGCGGTCGAGGCCGAGGTAGGCGCGGGCGCAGGGCACGACGTGGTCGGTGAGGAAGGCGCGGGCCCGCTCGGCGCGCAGCGCGGGGTCGGCGATCGCGGCGAGGGCGCGGCGCTGCGCGTCGGCCGCGGCGGGCAGGTCGCGCAGCGGGGCGGGGGCCGCGCGGCGGGAGGTGATCAGGTTCGGGACGAGGGCGATGCGGCGGGCCGCGAGGGCGAGTTCGATCCCCTGCGCGGCCCCTTCTCCGTGCAGGGCGCGGCGCACGCAGTACCCGGCGTCCAGCGCGTCCCGCGTCAGCAGTTCCGGCGCGGCGGCCGCGTCGTCGACCACCCGCGACCGCGCGTACAGGCCGCTCTGCCACGCGGGCCCGCGCTCCTTGGTGCCGTTGCCGGTCAGCCGGGTCCAGCGGCCCGCGACGAGGTCGGCGTCGGTGCGGCGTGCGGCGGCGTACAGGTTGCGGCAGGCGTTGCGCTCGAGGAGTTCGCCGGGCGCGAGGGGCAGGACGTAGGTGCCGCGGGGGGCGCCGACGCGGATGCGGTGGGGGTGCTCGGCGGCCAGGGCACCGTCCGCGCCGGGCCCGACCAGTACGGCCTCGGTACCGGCCAGGGTCTGGTCGAGGACGGAGCGCACGGTGGCGCGCAGGGCGGCACGGTCGGTGCCCTCGGGACAGTCGACGACGACGCTGACGTCGAAGAGCTCGGCGGCGGAGGAGACGGGGGCGGCGGGGGCTGCGGGGTCAGTAGGGGCGCTCATCGGCGGCAGCCCTCCGTTCCGTGGCTGAGCATCGCGTCGGCGGTCCGGGCCGCGGCGGTGCCGTCGTCGAGGTCGCAGAACGCCTCCCGGAAGCGCGCGTACGCCTCCCGGTGCCCGGCGACCGCCGCGTCCGGGTCCAGCAGCGCGGCGATCACCTCGTCGCTGGTGCGCAGGAGCGGGCCAGGGGCCTTGGCGGCGAAGTCGAAGTAGAAGCCGCGCAGGGTGTCCCGGTAGTGGTCGAGGTCGTACGTGTGGAAGAGCATCGGGCGGCCGGTCTGCGCGAAGTCGAACATCATCGAGGAGTAGTCGGTGACCAACACATCTGCGATCAGCAGGAGTTCGGCCGCGTCCGGGTGGCGGGAGACGTCCCGTACGAAGTCGGAGACGGGGACCGCGCCGCCGACCAGGTAGTGGCGGCGGACGAGGAGGACGTGGTCGTCGCCGAGGGCGGCCTCCGCCGCGGCGAGGTCGAGCTGCAGGTCGAGTCCGTAGCGGCCCGACCTGCGGGGCTGGTTCTCGCGCCAGGTGGGGGCGTAGAGGATGACGCGTTTGCCGTCGGGGATGCCGAGGGTCTCGCGGACGGACGCGGCGAGCTTGTCGCGGTCGGGAGCGTGCAGCACGTCGTTGCGCGGGTAGCCGGAGGCGAGGACGTCGCCGGTGTAGCCGAAGGCGCTGCGCAGGATGGGGGTCGAGAAGCTGTTGGGCGAGACGAGCAGCGACCACTGGTCGGCGCGGGCGGGCAGCGAGGCGATGTACTTGGTGTCGGCGGAGGCGCTGCCCATGAGGTCGCGGCCGATCCGCTTGAGCGGGGTGCCGTGCCAGGTCTGGACGACGTACTGGCCCTCGGCGCGCTCGAACCACTCGGGCAGGTGCGTGTTGGTGACGATGTACCGGCAGCGGGCCAGCGCCTCGTGCCAGGCAGCGCTCCACAGGGCGACGGGCGTGGCGCCGGGCGGCAGCTCGACCTGCTGGTCGCGCACTACCCACAGGTGCTCCAACTCGGTGCCGCGGGCGAGGAGTTCGTCGAAGACGGCGCGGGGCGAGTCGGAGTGCTGGCGGCCGTCGAAGCTGACGTAGAGGACGGCGTCGCGGCGGGGCAGGGTGCGCTGGGCCGCGTAGGCGGTGCGCAGTGCCTGCTGGGCGCCGCGCCCGCGGTCGGACTCGGGCAGCGACGAGCCGGAGGTGAGCAGCAGCTGGTCGTGGTGGCGGCGCTGCACGATGAACTCGCGGCCGTCCAGGGTCCGGGTGAGCGGCAGTTCGGCGTGCCGGGCGGGTGCGACGAGGACGGGCACGCGGCGGTCGGGGTCGCTGTCGCCGCGCTCGCGCAGGTACAGGTACCAGTGGCCCTCGGCGAGCGGCAGCGTGCCGGCCGGTCCTGGCAGCGCGTGCGGCTGCAGCGCGGCCTCGAAGCGGCCGTCGGCGAGGGTGACGGGGACAGCGGTCTCCTCGTCGTGGCCGCTGTGCACGAGGACCAGCTCGCGCCGCCCGGCGCCCGGGTAGCTGCCCGCGAGCAGCAGCCGGCCGCCCCCCTTGTCGGCGACCCACTGGACGGTGTCGACGACGGGCCGCACGGTCTGGTCGCGGAGCTCCGCGTTGCCGGACGGGTTGGCGAGAATCATCAGCTCGCGGCCGCCGCCGAGGCCGTAGCGGCCGGGGGCGATGTCGGGGCGCACCGCGAGCGAGGACCAGGTGCCGCCCTCGCGGACGAGGCCGACGCCCCAGGGTTCGGCGGCCCCCTCGGCGCCGCCGAACAGCGCGAGCGGCACCTGGGCGCTGAACGCCCGCCCCTCGACGGCGACCGGCAGGTCGTGGGACTCCTTGGTGCGCCAGTTCTCGACGCGTACGGCGACGAGCCCGCCCGGCGCCCCGGCGGCCAACTCGCCGACGATGCGCACCCGTTCGCCGTCGCCGGAGTGCTCGACGAGCCGCGCCTGAAGGCGTTCGGTGCGCAGCCGGAGGCGGCCGCCCTGCAGGGTCGGCGCGATCCGCAGGAAGTCGTCGAGGTGGCGTACGGGTAGCGGGCACGGGCCGCTCATCCGTACGGGCCCGGTGCGCGGCAGCGGGCTGCCCGCGTACGCGCCGAGCTCCAGGTTCCAGGTGGTGCTGGCCCGCCCGGTGACGAGCTTCGCCGGGTCGACGACCGTCTCGAACCCGGCCCGGTCGTAGCTGTGCAGGCCCTGCCTGGAGGAGAGCGTCGCCTCGCGCGAGCGCACGGTGCGCAGCCGCAGCGGGACCGCCCGGCGCTTGCCGGCCCGCAGCCAGGCGATGCGGGCTCGGGCGCCGATGCGGCCGGCGGGCATGTTGCGGACATACGCGTAGCCCTTGAGCCGGAGCTTCCCGTCGTCCTCCCAGGCGGCGTGCGTGACGCGGGCGTCGAGCGGCAGGTCCGCCTTGTCCAGGCCGGCGACCTTGCGGGGCAGGCGCCCGGCGAGGACGGGGAAGTCGGCCTTGCGGCCGCGCAGTCCGCGCCGCGCCTTGAAGGTCCCCGGGTTCGCCTGCTCGTACGCCATGAAGGCCAGCAGGTCGGTCATGCGGCGCTCGCGGACGAGGTGCCAGCGCACGCGCAGGCCGAGCGGCAGTTCGTCGAGGACGGCCGGATCGACGCTGTCCGCGAAGGCGTTGGCGTGGTCGAGGAACGCCTCGTGGTAGGCGGAGTCCCCGTCGGGCAGGGCCTGCATGAACATCCACAGGTCCCCGGCGAGGACGGTGGAGTCGTAGCGCCGCTTGCCCTCGCTCCACTCGTCGCGCTCGCCCAGCAGACGGCTGACGAACGTGCAGGAGGCGGTGCGGTCGTGGATGGCGCGCGGGACGGCCCGCTTGTTGGAGATGGAGCCGTCGCGGTCGCGCCACAGGTAGACCGTCTCGGACAGGACGTCGACGGAGCGCGCCTTGAAGTGGGCGGGCAGTACGACGGGGATGTCCTCGAACAGCACGCCCTCGGGGAACGCGAAGGAGTGCTCGTCCCAGAAGGCGCGCCGGAACACCTTGTTGCAGGCGATGCGGTCGGCGAGCAGGTCCCAGTCGCGGGTGACGTGGCTGGCGGTGCGGTCGGTGGCCATCGCCTTGCGGAACATGGGCGACTGTTCGGTGGAGCCGTCGGCGCGCAGCCGGAAGACGTTGCCGGTGACGAAGTCGGAGCCGGACGCGTCGAGGGCGTTCAGCATCAGCTCGTACGCGCCGTCGGGGATCACGTCGTCGCTGTCCACGAAGGCGAGATGAGTGCCGCTCGCGTGCCGGACGCCGGTGTTGCGGGCGGCGCCGAGCCCGGCGTTGGACTGCTCGACGAGCCGGAACCGGGAGTCCCGGGCGGCGTGTGCGCGCGCGATTCCGCCGCTGCCGTCGGTCGAGCCGTCGTCGACCAGCACGACCTCGAGGTCCGGCATGGTCTGCGCCGACAGCGACTCCAGGCAGGCGCCGAGATACTCCTCGACGTTGTAGATGGGGACGACGACGGTGAGGCGGGGTGTCATGCGCTGCGCACATTCCTTCCGGCGAACGGAGATGAACCGGCGATGGACCTTCGACGGACCTCTGAGGGACCTACTCGTTAACAACCGGTGCCGCCGGTCACGGTCACCCCGCCTGGTCCATACGGGTGATCACGGATCGGCCCCCGCGTCGTGCGACGCGGGGGCCGATGATCAAGTAAGCGCAGGTGGCGGGCAGTTCACGGCTTGACCGCGATGCGCCCCTCGTCCATGCGGAGCAGGAGCAGCCGCTCGCCGGTCTGCTCGAGGAACTCGTCGACGGCCTGGCGCGAGCCCTGCCAGTAGCCGTAGTCGTCGATGAGGAGGACGCCGCCGGGGACCAACCGGTCGTAGAGGTGGTCGAGTTCGTGCTTGGTGGAGGCGTACCAGTCGGTGTCGAGCCGCAGGATCGCGATCTTGTCGGGGGCCTCGGCGGGCACGGTCTCCTCGACCTTGCCCTGCACGTAGTGGATCCGCTCGGCCGGGTAAGGCACCTGCTGGAAACCGGACTTGACGTCGTCGAGGGTCGCGTACGCCCAGATCGCCTTGTCCTTGGTGTTGCGGGCGAGGATGTCGGCGGCGGGCATGCCGTCGCGCCGCAGGTCCTCCTCGGTGGGCTCCGTCATCCCGTCGTACGTGTCGAACAGGTACAGGTCGCGGTCGGCGACCCCGCAGCTCAGCAGCGTCTTGGCGCAGGCCTGCATCGAACCGCCGCGCCACACGCCGCACTCGACGATGTCGCCGGGGATGCCGTGCTTGACGACGTGCCGGGTGGCGAGGATGAACGCGTTGAGCCGCTCCGGGGACGTCATGGTCCACGGCTTGACCGCGCGGATCGTCTCCTTGGCCTCGTCGTCGTAGTCGACCGGCAGATTGAGCCCCTTGGGCTTCGCCTTGGGCGCGGGCTTCGGGGCCGCGGGCTTGGGTGCCGCGGCGCGCGGAGCGGGCACCTGCGGGCGGGTCAGCTGGTATCCGGTGAGCGTCCGGAGTGCGCCGTTGACGGCGTTCTTCCATGCCATGGGGCGGGACACTACGCGCAATTCACCCTTCCTGTCACACTCCGTCAATTGGCTGTTACGTTACGTAGGTTGGTGGCGCGTCCACCATCGCCGGGCGGGCTCTTCGACACAGGTGTACGCGGCCCAGGACAGGGCGACGACGACGCTCGCGACGCCGAGCAGCGTGAACACGGAGAGGTTCGTCGGCTCGGCCCTGCCCCAGTGGTCGAGGATCAGCCGGTTGACGGTCTGGTGCAGCAGGTAGAAGGCGTACGACCAGGCGCCGAGCCGCACCATGACCGGTGCGCAGAGCCAGCCGCGCCGCCCGTCGCGCTCGCGCTGCACGTACGCGACGATCACGAGGACGGAGAACAGGGCGACCAACGGCCGCACCGAGCTTTCGAGTTGGGTCACGGTGGCGGGATCGAACCAGGCGTCCCGGTGCACGTACACGACGGTGTACGCGGCGAACACGGCGGCGAGCGGGCCCGGCCGCACCGGGATCCGCAGCCCGCGGCCCACCGCGAGGGCGAGGGCGAGCCCGAGGGCGAACTCGGGCAGCCGGGCCAGCGGATGCCGCATCAGCCACTCGGCGTGGAACGGCGAAAGGTGCGTGGCCGCCCACCAGTTGACGCCCGCCATGGCGACGAGACCGGTGGCGGCGAGCGCGAGGAGGGTGCGGGTGCGGAGTCGGTAGGCGCCGCGGATGACGAGCGGGAAGAGGAGGTAGAAGAAGGCCTCGACGCTGAGGGTCCATGCCACCCCGTTGCCCGGGAACATCGGGACGACGCCCGGGAACCACGTCTGGATCAGCACCAGCGACGCCAGGAAGCTGGGCAGGTCCCATGCGACGCCGCCCCACACGTGGAACACCCAGATGCAGGGCACCGTCGCGGCCAGGTGCAGCGGCAGGATGCGGCCGGCCCGGCGCCAGTAGAAGGCCCTGGCCGGGGTTCCGGCGCGATGCCCCCAGGCCAGCAGGAACCCGGACAGGACGAAGAAGAACCCGACGCCGTTCACGCCCATCGTCGAGTAGGGGAAGAGGGCGGGTGCGTGGGCGACGCCACCGGCCGGGCTCGCGCCGGTGAAGTGGTGCGTGAACACGGCGAACGCGGCGAGGAAGCGCAGGCCGGTGAGGGAGTCGAGGCGGTCGTTGCGGGACGCGGCGGGCCGCTGCCGGGGCGGGTGTTGCCGCGGGACGAGGGCGGTGGTCATCGGGTCGCACCTCCGGCGAGCGTCACCGGGGCGGCGCCCTGCAGGGGGGCCAGGGGGATGGGTTCGGCTCTGCGTGTGCCGGGTGGGGGTGCGTCGCCGAGTGCGGCTGCGTGGGGGCTGGCAGCCGACACATGACGCGTCGGAGCTACGGCGGATGCTCGTTCCCCGGGCGACAACCTGGCCCCGCAGTCCCCCAGCCGCCCGCCCAGCGCGTGCTTCTCGTGCCGCATCGCGTCGACCCGGGGCCCGGCCCAGGCACGGACCTCGGCGATCCGGCGCGGGCCGCCGGGGACGGCGGAGGCGAGGACGTAGTCGCCGCCGTTCTCCTCGCGGTACAGCGGGACGTACCCGGCGGCGGTGACCCGGTCCCGGGTGAGACCCGTGCGCCCGACCCAGGCCGCATGGACGTGCAGCAGTTCGGGGCGGACCCGGGTCAGCACGTAGCGGCGTACGGCGGCCTTGTCGGCGGCGGCGTACGCGGCGGCGATCCGCCGGTCGGTCAGACCCGCGAGGTCGACGATCCGCAGCCGCGAGGTGAGCAGCGTCCCGCCGAGGTCGGACAGCGCGGCGGTGGCGCCGGGGCGCAGGGCGAGCCGGTCGGCGTACGCGTTGAAGGTGCGGCCGTAGCGGTCGGCGACCCAGCACATGGAGAGGGTCGGCTCGCGGCGGAACCCGGCGCCGCGCACCTCCTGCCCGGCGAGCGAGAGGGCGAGCGCGCAGGCCAGCGCCCCGGTCAGCCACAGCCGGGCCCGCGCCCCGCGCCACAGCTGGACGACGGCGAGCGCGGCGACGGTGGACCCGAGCACCCACACCGGGGTGGCGAACCGGTAGAGCGGCATCCAGTCCGGCGCCAGCGCCCCATAGGCGAGCAGGGTCAGCGCGAGCGGCACGCACAGCACGCCGAGTACCCGGCGGCCCGGACCCGGCCGGGCCGCGACGACCCCCGCGCACGCGGCGCAGACGAGGACGAGGGCCCACCCGGCGTACCCGAGCAGATCCCCGACCTTGCTCAACTCGGCGAGATCGGGGGCTTCTTGGGCCTTGGCGACGGCGGTGTTGGGCACCCAGAGGCCGAACTCGGCACGCCGCAGCAGCAGGAAGGTGCCGTAACAGCCCGCGAAGACCGCACAGTTGACGATCAGGTCCCGGCGAAGGCGACGACGCCCGCGTCCACGTCCCCGCAGCATCAGCACGGTGAGCGGATACGCGGCGGCGAGGACCACGCCGTCCGGCCGGGTGAGCGCGGCGGCCACGGCGAGCAGCCCTGCCGCCCAGGCGCTGCCGCCCCGCACGAGGACGAGGCAGAGGGCGGCGGCGAGGAGCCCGTACAGCGCGTTCTCGAGCCCCGAGAAGCTCCACACGACGTAGGACCGGCAGGCGGCGAGGAGCGCGCCCGTGAGGAGCGCGACGGCCCAGGCGCGCGCGGGCACGACGGCCCTGGCGATGCCCGCGACGCAGGCCAGCGTCCCGGCGACACAGCCGAGGGCGAGCCCCTTCGGGAACAGGACGAGGTCGCTCACCCCGAACCAGGCGCCCCGGTCGAAGAGCCCGAGGACCCGTCCGACGAGCAGCAGGAGGAGCCACGCCGGGTTCGAGTACCCCTCGACGGGCCCGGCCCCGGCCTGCTGCACGGGGCCGAGGCCCTCGCCGATGCTGCGTACGTACGCGAAGGTGACGGCGGCGTCGTCGACGAGCCACTGCCCGAGCGAGGCGGCCCGCCATCCGACGAGTGCGGTGCCCGCGGCGACCGCGGCGGGCACGGCCCAGGGCCGGAGGCCGGTGCGCGGTGGTGCGCCGGACCGGCGCGCGCCGGGAACGGCCGGGCCGGAAGACGGGGACGGGCCGGCCGGCGGGGACGGGGCGAGGGGAGGGGACGGGGCGAGGGGAGGGCGTTTCAAGATCTTCATCGAGGGCCCAACCCCCGCGCCCCCGCTCGGTCACCTGTACTGGCCCACCCGGGTGACGGGCCGGGGCCGTCTCAGCCCACCTGCGCGGGCACCCCCTGCGGCCGGGCGCACAGCTCCCGCCCGTCGAGCGGCGCCGGGATCGGGATGCCGTCGACACCGCCGACCTTGTTCGCCCACGACCGGGTCACGCCGCGCACGAGCCGCATCCGCAGCGCCGGGTACTTCTTCGGGCGCCGGAAGACGCCGACGGTGTCACCCCAGTAGGAGTTCTTGGCGTCGATGGCCGGGTAGTCGTGCCGGATCCCCTTGACCGGCGGGAAGTCCGTGTGCACCTCCACCAGTTCGAGCCCGGTGTAGGCGGCGAGGGCCCGCATCCCGTCCGGGTAGTAGCGCCAGCAGTCCTGCGCGTCGTGGACGTGCCCGCGCGAGGGCGCGGTGACGATCGCGGTCCCGCCGGGCTTGAGCACGCGCGCGATGTCCAGCATCGTCGCCCAGAAGAACGGGATGTGCTCGAAGGCCTGCCCTGAGATGACGAAGTCGGCGCTCTTGGACCTGACCGGGATCCGGTAGGGCTTCTTCATCACGCGGTCGACGTTGCGCCCGTCGAGCACGTCGACGCCGATGTAGTCGAGGTCGCGCCCGGTCAGCAGCGAACGGTGGGTCCTGGTCTGCTTGTCGGAGATGCGGGAACCCAGGTCGACGAGGCGGTGCCGGCCGTCGGCGGGCAGGTACTGCTCGACGCAGAGCTTCATGTGGGCGTAGGCGGAGGGATGCATGGAGTGGGGGATCCTCTCGACTCGGGTGCGGCTCGACTCAGGTGCGACGGCGCAGCGGGCCGAGGCAGCGCCTCACCAACTGCCGTACGGGGACGCGCGTCACGCGAAGCGTCAACATCCCTGCGTACTTGCCCTCCGCGGCCGGGGCCGCCACGGTGACGCGGTGGGGGCGCAGCCGGTGCCAGCGGCGCAGCGCGGGCAGTTCGGCGGTCAGCGGGACCTCGTGGGTGACGCCGAGCCCGGTGACCTTCAGGCCGAACGTGCACGAGCCCCAGGAGGGCGCCTTCGCCGGGAACAACTCACCGACCTTGAAGGTGAGTTGCAGGTCCGTCCCGTCCTCCACCGCGGTGAGCGACACGTGGCACGTACGCGGCTGCCGCTCCCCGCCCCTGCGCGACTCGGCCCGCACCCGGACGGTCTCGGCCCCGGCCCTGGCGAGCTCGGGCAGCGACCCGCGCACCCGGATGACCAACTGCTCCCCGTCGTCGGACCAGCACGCCTGCGCCGGGCCGAAGGTCTGCTCGGCCCAGGGCTCCGCCACCTCCTTCGTGACGTCGAACCAGGCGTCGGGGACGGCGAGTTCGGGGTCGCGGAAGGAGGGGTACGCCGCGTAGGCGCGCTTGCGGTCCAGGCGCAGGGGCGGCTCGGCGCCGGCCCGCAGCACGTCGAGCACGGCGTCGGTGTGACCGCGCCCGGCGAGCCGCATGCACAGCCGGTCGACGCGCGACAGCCTGGCCATCACGGACTCGTTGCAGTGCTCGCGGACCAGTTCACCGAGTCCGTCGCAGAGCCGTCGCTGCGTGTCGAGCGGCAGGTCGAGGAGGCCCGGCGCGAGGATCCGGGCCATCTCCGAGGTGCAGTGGCGCCGGTGGATCCAGTCGCGGCTCGCGCCGGGTTCGGTGTGGCGGGCGGTGACGGCCATGGCGCGGGCGGTGGCGCGGAGCCAGTCCTCGCGGCGGAAGGACAGGGTCACATTGCTCTCGTCGTCCCGCCGGACCGCGAAGTAGTAGTCGTAGTCGGCGCGTACGGACACCCGGCGGGCCCGGAAGCAGGCCTCCATCGTGAACGGTTCGTCGCTGAGCACCGGCAGGTCCTCGTCGAACCGCAGTCCGAGCTCCTCGATGTGGCCGCGCCGGAACAGCTTGGTGTTCGAAATCGACCATGCCAGCGCGGAGTTGAGAAAGGTGACGTCGTCGCTGTCCCGCTCGAAGACGGCGCCCGGCACGTCCCGCCCGTTGACCCCGACCATCTTGCCGAGCACCACGTCGGACCCGAGCCGGTCCGCAGCCGTGACGAGCCGCTCCAGCGCCTCGACGCCCAAGTAGTCGTCGGCGCCGACGAAGAACACGTACCGTCCGCGGGCCAGGTCGAGCGCGCGGTTGCTGGGTGCGGCGGGACCGCCGGAGTTCTCCTGATGCACGACCGTGAACAGGCCCGGGTACAGCTCGGCGAACCGGTCGAGTTCCTTGCCGCTGCCGTCCGTCGACCCGTCGTCGACGGCGACGACCTCCAACCGCTCGTGCCCGATGCTCTGTTCGGCGAGCGAGGTCAGGCACTCGGTGAGGTACGGCATCGTGTTGTAGACGGCGACGACGACGCTGACGTCCGGCTCACCGCCGGTGGCGTTCTGCATGCCCTGCAAACGACTGAGCCCGCCGCTCGTTGCATAGTTCATGACGACTGAGACGACTACGTCCGATTCCGCTGCCCCTGTCCCCGCCAATGACCCTGCTGTCCGCATCGCCGAAGGCGCCCAGGTCCACGCGAGCGCACGGCTCGGATCCGGCACGTCCGTCTGGGAGTTGGCCCAGATCCGCGAGGGCGCGAGCCTCGGCGAGGGGTGTGTGGTGGGCCGCGGCGCGTACATCGGTACGGATGTCACCATCGGCGCCCACGTCAAGATCCAGAACTACGCGTTGGTGTACGAGCCCGCGACCCTGGCGGACGGTGTCTTCATCGGCCCTGCCGTGGTCCTCACCAACGACCACAACCCCCGGTCCGTCTCCCCCGACGGCCAGTTGAAGCGGGCGTCCGACTGGGAGCCGGTCGGGGTGACGGTCGCCGAGGGCGCGTCGCTCGGGGCGCGCTCGGTGTGCGTGGCGCCGGTGCGGATCGGGCGCTGGGCGATGGTCGCGGCGGGGGCCGTGGTGACCCGGGACGTCCCGGACTTCGCGCTCGTCGCGGGGGTGCCGGCGCGGCGGATCGGGTGGGTCGGCCCGGCCGGTGAGCGCCTGGAGGAGGTCTCACCCGGGGTCTGGCACTGCGGGCGTTCCGGGGCCCGGTACCGGGAGACTCCGTCGGGGCTGGTCGAGGGGTGAGCCCGGGGTGGGGCGCCTGGTCGCCTGCCGCCGTCGGCTTCGTGGGCGGCTGCGGGCCGGTGGGGCTTCTCGCGCAGTTCCCCGCGCCCCTGAGATGCGCACCTTCGGTGCGGCATCTCATCGGGGAAATGCGGCGCGCAGCGCCTGCATTTCAGGGGCGCGGGGAACTGCGCGAAGCAGGACCACCGGCCCGCAGACGCGAACGAGACGGCGGCCCCGCAGACGCTAGGGCGCCCCCAGCACAACCCGCCGCACGCCCTCCCACCGGCCCGGATCCGTGACCCGGCGGCCGTCCACCAGGACACGGGCCTCGGGGAAGTCGCCCGCCCCCAGCCCCGCGTACTCCGCGTGATCGGCCTGCACCACGATCGCGGTCACCGCCTGCCCGGCGTACGGCGTGAGCGCGAGCTCGGCCAGTTCCGCGTCGTCGTACAGCGGGTCGGAGACATAGGGCACGGCCCCGGCCGACCGCAGCGCGCCGACGACCCCGAACACCCCGGAGAACGCGGTCTCCTTGACCCCGCCCCGGTACGCGGCGCCGAGCACGAGCACCTCGGCCCCGGCCAAGTCACCGTACGCGCGCGCCAGTTGGGACACGGCGTACGCGGGCATCGCCGCGTTGGCCTCGCGGGCCGAGCGGACGACCGTCGCCTCGGGGTCGTTCCACAGGTACATCCGCGGATAGACGGGGATGCAGTGGCCGCCGACCGCGATGCCCGGCTGGTGGATGTGGCTGTACGGCTGGGAGTTGCAGGCCTCGATGACCTTCAGGACGTCGATGCCGGACCGGTCCGCGAACCGCGCGAACTGGTTGGCGAGGCCGATGTTCACGTCGCGGTACGTCGTCTCGGCGAGCTTGGCCAGCTCCGCGGCCTCGGCCGAACCCAGGTCCCAGACCCCGTTCGGTCGCGGCAGGTCGTCGCGTACGTCGAAGTCGAGGACGTCCTCGTAGAACGCGGCGCCCGCGCGCGCCGAGGCGACGTCGAGCCCGCCCACGAGCTTGGGATAGCGGCGCAGATCGGCGAACACCCGGCCCGTCAGGACCCGTTCGGGGCTGAACACGAGCGAGAAGTCGCGGCCCGCGCGCAGCCCGGAGCCCTCCTCCAGCATCGGCGCCCAGCGCGTGCGCGTCGTACCGACCGGGAGCGTCGTCTCGTACGAGACGAGGGTCCCCGGCCGCAGGCCGCGCGCGACGTCCCTCGTCGCCGCGTCCATCCAGCCGAAGTCGGGGGTGCCGTCGGCGTCGACGTACAGGGGGACGACGAGGACGACGGCGTCGGCGGCCGCGACGGCGGCCGCGGTGTCGGTGGTGGCGCTCAACTTCCCTTCCGCCACGGCCTGCTTGAGGCGACGGCCGAGGTCGTGCTCCCCGGGGAAGGGCTCGGCGCCGTCGTTCACGAGTGCGACGACCCGTTCGTCGACGTCGGCGCCGACGACCACATGGCCCTTGGCGGCGAACTGGACGGCGAGCGGCAGGCCGATCTTGCCGAGGGCCACTACGCAGATGTGCATGGTCAGTTGCCTCCGATGAGGGTGGGGGCCGGCTCCGGGGAGGAGGTGGTGCGCTGCGGGAAACGGGGGCGGTCGGGGAGCAGTTCGCTGTACACCTCGTCGAGGACCCCGGCCTGCGCCTCCCAGGTCCAGGACTCGAGGAGGCCGGGGGCGTCGTAGGCCGCGCGGTAGCGGGCGGGTGCGGCGAGCACCTTGCGCACCGCGTCCACGTAGGCCGTGACGTCCTCGGCGGTGAAGACCTCGCCCTGCCCGGTCTCGCGCACCGTACGCGCCATCGTCCGCACGTCGCTGACGACGATGGGCAGGCGCGCGTGGGAGTACTCGAAGAACTTGGTGATCAGGGCGAGTTCGTGGTTCGGGTAGTGGTGGATCGGGATGACGCCGACGTCGGCCGACGCCAGGAAGCGGGAGACCTGCCAGTACGGCACGTACGGCAGCACGTGCAGCCGTTCCGACGCACCCAGTTCGGCGGCTCTCGCCCTGAGTTCACGGACGTAGGCCAGCTTCGTGTCATGGACCACCAGGGCCACGTGCGCGTCCGGGAGCTGCGGCATTCCCTCGACCATCGTGACCAGGCCACGCTGTGGCACGGCGCCGCCGCTGTAGACGAGCAGTGGCACATCGGGGCGGACCCCGCACGTCTCCCGGATGCAGGGAACCGGATCCCCCTCCTGCGCGGGGGCCGGGGCCGCCTCGGGCGCGTTGAGCACGACCGCGGGCGTGCGGGGCAGGCGGTGCGTGTCGCGCAGCAGGTCCGCGAGCGTCCCGGAGACGGTCACGACCGCGTCCGCGTACGGCGCGTACTCGCGCTCGTGGTCGATGTGCGCCGGCTTCCAACGGGCGTCCAGTGCCCAGGGTTTGATCCCGGGCAGGAACTCGTGGGCGTCCCACACCAGCTTCGCCGGGCGGCCCTGGGACCGGGCCCTGAGCGTGGCGCGGGCGCCGACGCCGAGCACCCGGAAGTCGTTGGCGTGGATGAGGTCGGGCCGCAGCCGGTCCACGACCTTTCCGTATCCGAGCTCGAAGTCCCACAGCATCGGCCACAGCCTGCGCCAACTGCGTCGCCCCAGCAGCGCCCGCCACACAGCGACCCGCAGCCGGTCCAGGGGCAGGTCGCAGGTACGCCGTGATTCCTGCCAGCGCGTGGTGTGCCGGCCTCGCAGCCCGACCCATCCGGCTCGCGCCTTGGCGGCCGATCGTGCGGGAATCAGCAGCAGTTGGGCCAGCCTTCCGCGCAGCCCGCGCCATCCCGCGCGGCGTGCTTCGATGCGGCTCGCGCAGCGGCGCACATGCAGGTCGGCCCGGCGTGCCTTGACCCGCTGGGCCTGATAGGCAGCCGTCGGCCCCGGCCGGTACGCGAGCGGGCGACGCAGCCACGGGCGCCGGTAGCGATACGGCCCCGCGCCCAGCGTCAAGGGCACCGGAATCAGCCGCACCTCCGCCTCGCCGAGCCGCCACGTGTGCTGCTTGGAGTCCGGGGAGCGGCCGAGCAGCACCACGTCCCAGCCCGCCTCGGCCGCGGATCTCGCGGCCTTCTGGACGCGGGAGTCGCCCTTCACCCCGTTGCACACGAGCATGACGACGCGGCCTCTGCTCGCGCGCACCTCGCCGCCCTCGGCCATCGACACCCTGCCACCCTTCGTCGTCCGGACACGGCGGTGGGGTTCAACGCCCTTACGAGGGAAGCGATTACGCCTTGCGGCGGACAACCACCCGTCCGGCCGCACGAATTTCCCGTGCCGCGATCAAGGCTGTTTCCATGAGCCGCACTGCTGTCGGCTCACACGAGCCATCGCTCCGTGGAGGCGACGACGCATGGACCTGCACCCGGCGAGGAACGTCGCCGTGATCACTCCCTGGTATCCGACTTCCGAACTTCCCTTTGCCGGTGCCTTCGTCCAAGCGGCCGTCGAGGCGACGGCCCCGCACTGCAGCGAACTGACGGTCTATCACTGCGACTCGTGGGGGTCGCTCCCTGACGAACAGGAGTACGCCGCCGCGCGCGAGGCGCACCGCAGGCTGCTGCCGTCGGTAGCGCGTCCCGTACCGGGGGTCGCAGGGTCCCGGCTCGTCCACGTGCCGGTGCTTCCGCCCCAGAAGTCGTCGTGGCCGGAGTTCGTGCGCGCCTACTCGGACTGGCTCGGCCTCGCGCTCGGCGGGCGGCCGATCGACGCGGACGTCGTGCACGGTCACGTGGGGCTGCGCGGCGGCTGGCTCGCGCTGCAGCACGCGCGCCCCGGCGCGCGGGTCTTCGTCACCGAGCACGCCACGTTCCTGCCCGCGGTGCTGGCGGACCCCGAGGGGCGCGAGCTGTACGACGAAGTGCTGCACCGTTGCACCGGGTTCTTCGCGGTGGGTGAGCCGGTGCGCCGCCCGCTGGTCGAGGCGTTTCCGCACCATGCCGAGAAGATCGGCACCATCCCCAACCCGATCGCCTTCGACGCGCCGCGCGCCGTGCCGGTCACCGCTCTGCGCCGATGGCTGTACGTCGGCAGCTTCATCGAACGCAAGGGCGTCATGTGGCTTCTGGAAGCCTTCGCCGCGTGCCACCGTGAGGACCCCGAGCTGCGGCTGACCATGGTGGGCGGCGGCAAGCTCACCAACCGGCTGCGCACGCGGGCGGCCGAACTCGGCGTCGCCCACGCGGTGTCCATCCGGTGGGCGGTCCCTCCCGACGAGGCGCTGCGGCTGATGCGCGAGCACGACCTGCTGGTCCACCCCAGCCGCCTGGAAACGTTCGGCATGACCATCGTCGAGGCCGTCGCGGCGGGCACCCCGGTGCTCGTGACCCGCAGCGGCGGTCCGCAGGAGAGCCTGGCCGGCATCGAGGACCAGGTCGGTGTCCTGATCGACGTCGAGGAGAACGCGGAGTCGATCGTCGAGGGGTACCACCGGCTGCGCGACCGCTTCCCCCACGGCCTCGACCTGCCGCGCGCACGGCTCCACCTGGAGGAGCGCTACGGCTACGAGACGGTGGGCCGTGTCCATCACGAGCACTGGTTCGGGTCGCCGCCCTTGCCCGCCCAGGCCGCTGTCCGAACCCCCGAACGACAGGTGTGAGATGCGAGTTCTCTTCCTTGCCCTACAAGGGAACCGGCGCCGCGCCGTGACCGAGGAGAGCGCCGAGGCGGCCAGGGCCGCAGGGGGTGCGACCGTCCTCGTCTCCGACCCCGAGCACTGGCGCAAGAAGCGCTTCGCGCCCGGGGTCGAGCTCGTCACGCTGTCCTCCCTGGAGATGGCGCACGGGCCGCGGCGCTGCGAATGGCTGCTGCTGTTCCGCCTGCCCCGGCTGCTCGCCGCCGCGCTGGGCCGGGGCCCCCTCCGGTCTCCGGTGCGCCGCCTGGAGCGGGCCTACGAGCGGCTCGTCGCCGGACCGCTGCACCGCAAGGTCTTCCTGCCGGTGTACCGCGGCGCGTACCCGGACCTGCGAGGGCGTCTCGTACGGCAGTTGGCGCGCCGCACCGGAGCGGATCTCGTCGTCGTCACCGACGCCGGTTCGCTCCCGTACGCCACCCGCCTCGCGGACGGCCCGAACGCCCCGGCGCTGGCGTACAGCCTCCCTCCCCGCTGATTGGATCTCCGTGTTCACCGCCCACCGTCGACGACATCCGCCGCGCGTGCTCTATCTGGCCTTCTACTTCCCGCCGTCCCGCGCGAGCGGTGTCTACCGGGCTCGCGCCACCGCGAACCATCTCGCCGAGCGGGGCTGGGACGTGACCGTGTGCGCCAGCCCGGTCGCGTACCTGCACAAGGTGACGGGCACCGTCGACGAAGAGCTGCTCGGCACGGTCGACCCCCGCATCCGGATCGAGCGTCCGGCCATGACGAGCTACGCGCTGAACAAGGATCTCCGGACGTTCGGGCGGCTGCGCAGGAACTGGCCGGAGACGGTCCACCGGCTCCACCAGTGGTCGCAGCGGCGGCTGTTCCCCGAGAACTACTCGCCCTGGGCACTCGCCGCCGTGGCCCGCGGGCTCGCCCTGCACACGCGGCGCCGCTACGACGTCGTCCTCGCCACGGGAAATCCGTTCGCCTCGTTCGCCGCCGCCTGGCTCTTCCACCGGGCCACCGGTGTCCCGTACGTCGTGGACTACCGGGACTCGTGGACGCTGAACCTGTTCACGGAAGAGCTCGCCCAGGCGGAGGGGCACCCCTCGCACCGCTGGGAGCGGCGCATTCTTCGGTCGGCGTCGGCCTCGGTGTTCGTGAACGAGGCACTGCGCGGCTGGCACGCCCGGCGCCACCCGGACGCGGCCGACCGGATGCTGGTCGTGCCGAACGGCTGGGATCCCGACGTCCTCACCGATGCCCCGCAGCACCGCACCGGGCACGACCGCCCGCTGCGGTTCACGTACCTCGGCACGATCACCGGCGTCCAGCCCGTCGAGCAGATGGTCGACGCGTTCCGCCGGTTGCGCTCCCACGCCGGCTTCGACTCGGCGGAACTCCACGTCCACGGCCACCTGGGGTTCTTCCGACAGGGGCAAGAGGCCGCCCGGCAGCGGCTGCTGGGCCCGGAGGGCGGCCCGGACAACGGGGTGCGCTACCGGGGTCCCGTCTCGAAAACAGAGGTGGCCGGGGTCTATGAGGACAGCGACGTCCTCGTCTTCCTGGCCGCGGGAGCCCGCTACGTGACCTCAGGAAAGGTCTTCGAGTACATGGCGGCAGGCCGTCCGATCGTCTCGGTGCACGCCCCAGGCATCGCCGCGCGGGACGTCCTCGACGGCTATCCGCTGTGGTTCAACGCGGACAGCCTGGACCCCTCGGCGGTGGCGGACGCCATGGTCGCGGCGGCCAAGGCGGCCCGTGATCTGACCCCCGCCGAGCGGCAGGCAGCACGGGAGTACGCGCGGCGGTACACCAGGGAGGCCACGCTGGCCCCCCTGGAGGCACGCCTGCGGGAACTGGCGGAGGCATCGTGACGGACCACCCCCGCGTCGTCGTCGTGGCCCTGGGCTCGATGGTGCCCAGGGCCGGGGTACGCCGCTTCGTGAACGAGCTCGTGTCCTACGGGGCGAGCGTCGACCTCGTCGTCATGAAGAAGCACCTGTGGCCGGAGCTGCCCGACGCGAGCCGCGTCCACTGCCACGTGGTCAAGCGCGCCGAGGACCGTACGCCGGTCAAGTGGACGCAGAACACCGTCCTGTTCACGGCACCGCGGGCCGTGCTCGGCTTCGTGCGGCGCATCGTGCGCAAGCGCCGTCTGCAGCGCGTCCTGGACCGTGTCTCGGCCCGGCACGAGGCCTTGGCCCGCGTGCTGAACCTCAGGTTGTTCTGGCCGGTCTACCGGCATGTACGGCCCCGTCTGATCGGCCGGGCCGCGCACCGCGCCCTGCGGGGCACGGACTTCGGCGGGGTGGACCGGATCGTCGCCGCCGATCTGCTGTCCGTGCCGCTCGGTCTGCGACTCGCCCGCGACCACCCGGCGGCCACGGCCACCACCGCACTGGACGCCTCGCCCTACCGCTCCTCTCTCCAGGAGGCCCCCGCGCCATGAAGGTCCTGAGCGTTGTCGGCGCCCGCCCCCAGTTCGTGAAACTCGCGCCCGTGTCGGCGGCGTTGACGCGGGCCGGTCACCGGCACGTCATCGTCCACACCGGGCAGCACTACGACGCCGACCTGTCGGACGTGTTCTTCACCGGCCTCGGCATCCCCGCCCCGGACGTGCACCTGGGCGTCGGCTCGGGCACGCACGGGGTGCAGACGGGCAACGTGCTGGCCGCGCTCGACCCGGTGCTCGCGGCCGAACGGCCGGACTGGGTCCTGGTCTACGGCGACACCAACTCCACGGTGGCGGGCGCCCTTTCGGCGGTGAAGCAGCACCTGCGGGTCGCCCACCTGGAGGCGGGCCTGCGCTCCTTCAACCGCCGGATGCCGGAGGAGCACAACCGTGTCCTGACCGACCACGCCGCCGATCTGCTGCTCGCCCCGACCGAGGAGGCGATGCGGCACCTGGCCGCCGAAGGACTCGCGGCCCGCTCGGCCCTCTCCGGGGACGTGATGGTGGACGCGTGCCTGCGCATGCGGGACGGGGTGCTCGCGGGCACCCACCCCGCACCTCAACTCCCGGACGGGATCAGCCCGGTTGAGCCCCATCTCCTGGCGACCCTGCACCGCGCCGAGAACACCGACGATCCCGCCCGCCTCGCGGCGCTGGCGGACGCGCTCGCCGATCTCCCTCTCCCGGTCGCCCTGCTGGCGCATCCCCGGCTGCTCGCCCGCGCCGAGGAGCACGGGGTGAAGCTGGCCCGGGGAGCGGTCCACGTCGGCCGGCCCCTCCCGTACGCGGGTCTGGTCGCCGCCGTCCTCGGCGCGTGCGGCGTCGTCACCGACTCGGGCGGCCTCCAGAAGGAGGCGTTCCTCCTGGGCCGCCCGTGCACGACGCTGCGTACGGAGACGGAGTGGCCGGAGACGCTGGCCGGTGAGTGGAACGTGCTGGTGCCCGACCCTGCGGGCCTCGGCCCCTCCCGGTGGGCCGACACGGTGACGCGTCCCGTGCCCGCGGTCGATCGCGGGGCGCCCTTCGGCGACGGGCGGGCGGCACAGCGGGTGGCTGAGCTGCTGGAGCAGCGGCTCTGACGAAGAACGGGTGCGGGCGGCCGCCCGCCCGCACCCGTTCGCCGGTCAGTGCCGGGCGGTGGCCGCCTCCCTGCGCGCCTGCGGAAGCCGTACGGACACCCGCTCCCGCGCCGACTCGAGAACGGCCGCCGCGACCTCGACGGTCCGCAGGCCCTCGCGCAGGGTCACGATCCCGGACGCGTCCGCCTTGCCGTCCACCGCGTCCCTGAACCGCTCGTGCTCCACGAGCAGCGGCTCCCGCTTGGGCGTCGCGTAGCGGATCATGTCGCCCTCGCTGACCCCGCGGAACGCGGCGAGCGCCTCCCACTCGGTGGCGACCGCGCCGTTCGCGTGGAACGTCAGGTCGGCCGTCAGGGTGTCGGCGACGAAGCAGCCGCGCTCCCCCGTCACCGCCGTGAAGCGCTCCTTGAGGGGGCTGAGCCAGTTGACCAGGTGGCTGACGAGGGTGCCGTCGGCGAGGTCGCCCGTCACCGCCACCATGTCCTCGTGCTCACGGCCGGACTTGGACAGGGTGCGGGCCGAGACCGACGCGTACTCCTGGCCCGTGACCCACCCCGTGAGGTCGATGTCGTGCGTGGCCAGGTCCTTGACCACGCCCACGTCCGCGATGCGGTGCGGGAAGGGGCCCTGGCGGCGGGTGACGACCTGGAACACCTCGCCGAGTTCGCCTGCCTCAAGGCGTGAACGCAGGCTCTGGAGCGCCGGGTTGAAGCGCTCGATGTGGCCGACCCCGGCGACGAGGCCCGCCGTCTCGAAGGCGTCGACCAGGCGGCGGGCCGCCACCACCGAGTGGGCGAGGGGCTTCTCGATCAGTGCGCACACGCCGTGCGCCGCGAGGGCCATGCCGGTCTCCTCGTGCAGCGCCGTGGGGCAGGAGACGACGGCGTAGTCGAGGCGCAGGGCGAGGAGTTCGTCCAGGGTCCGCACCACCGGGGTGCCGTTCGGCAGCGAGCCGCCCGCCGGGTCGAGCGCGCCCACGAAGTCGACGCCGTCGAGCAGTCCGAGGACGCGGGCGTGGTTGCGGCCCATCGCGCCGAGGCCGACGAGCCCGGCCCGCAGTCGTCGTGCGTCGCTCATCACAGGCTCCCGGCGATGGAGTTGACCGCGTCGGCGACGCGCTCGATCTCGCGGTCCGTCAGCGTCGGGTGGACCGGGAGGGACAGGACTTCGGCCGCGGCGCGGTCCGTCTCGGGCAGCTGGTCGCCCGTGTCGTACGGGGCGAGGCGGTGGATCGGGGTGGGGTAGTAGACGGCGCTGCCGATGCCCGCTGCCTCCAACTGCCGCTGGACGTGGTCGCGTTGGCCGTTCGCGATGCGCACCGTGTATTGGTGGTAGACGTGGCGCGCCCCGTCCGCGACGTACGGCGTGGTCACCGCGTCCGCCGTGATGAGCGCGTCGAGGCGCTTGGCGTGGGCGCGGCGGCGGTCGGTCCAGTCGGGGAGGCTGCCCAGCTGGACGCGGCCGACGGCGGCGTTCACGTCGGTCATGCGCATGTTGGCGCCGACGATCTCGTTGGCGTACCGCGCTTCCATGCCCTGGTTGCGCAACAGCCGCAGTGTGCGGGCGAGTTCGGCGTCGGCGACCGACACCATGCCGCCTTCGAGGGCGTGCATGTTCTTGGTCGGGTAGAAGCTGAAGCAGCCCGCCGCGCCGTGCGCGCCGACCGGGCGTGCGTGCAGGGCGGCGCCGTGCGCCTGGCAGGCGTCCTCGACGACGGCGAGGCCGTGGCGCTCGACCAGCGGGGTCAGTTCGTCCATCGCGGCGGGGTGGCCGTACAGGTGGACGGGCATGAGCGCCGCGGTGCGGGGGCCGACGAGGGCGGACACGGCGCGCGGGTCGAGGCAGTAGGTGCGCGGGTCGATGTCGGCGAAGACCGGTTCGGCGCCCACGAGGCGTACGGCGTTGGCGGTGGCGGCGAAGGAGAACGAGGGCACGATGACCTCGTCGCCCGCGCCGATGCCGAGCGCGAGGAGTGTCAACTGAAGTGCGGAGGTGCCCGAGTTGACGGCGACGCAGTGGCGGCCGTCGACCAGCGCGGCGAACTCCGCCTCGAACGCGGCGACTTCGGGCCCCTGCACGACGCGGCCGCCGCGCAGGACGCGTACGGCCGCCTGGATCTCGGATTCTCCGATGACCGGGCGCGCGGGCGGGATCGGTGCGGGAGCCCCGCTCATGAACATCACTCCGTCCGGAGGTGACAACTTGGCTGAAGCTCAACTCCCCCGCATTGCCGGGAGTTTTCCGGCCCTTTACGCAATCACCCCATCGATTGATGTATCGGATAAAGCGATTTGGCCGTCTCCGGAGACAGGCCGCACAGTGCCCGCGTGAGACTTCACCGCTACACCGCGCCCGCCCTGTTCGCCGTGCTCACGGCGGTGGGCGCCGCGCTCGCCCTGTGCTTCGCCCCGTACACCGTCGACGACGCCTTCATCTCCTGGCGCTACGGCGCGAACCTCGTCGACTCCGGTGTCTGGAACTGGAATCCGTCGGCGTCCGCGGTGCGCGTCGAGGCGTACACCAATCCTCTCTACACGGGCCTGTCCGTGATCCCCGCACTGCTCGGGATCCCGGTCGAGCTGTTCTTCAAGGTGGTCTCGGCCGCGATCCTCGTCGGGTACGTCGTCGCGGTCGCGCGGCTCGACGTGCCGCGGCGGCAGCGGCTCGCCCTGTGCGCGTTCGCGCTGCTGAGCCCGGTGTTCTTCGTGCATCTCTTCAGCGGTCTGGAGACGGTGTCGTTCGCGCTGCTCACCGCGGCCCCCTTCGCACTGCTCTCCCGGCACGGGCGGCTCACGCGGTGGGGTCAACTCGCGGCTCTGGGGCTCGCGTTGAGCCGCCCCGAGGGCATCGCCCTGGCCGCTGTCGCCCACGCCTGGGGTCTCGCCGTCGGGCGGCGCCGCAGGGACCTGTGGCTCGCGCTCGCGGCGGGCGGGGCGCTGGCCGCGTACTGGCTGCTGCGCGCCTGGTACTTCGGCCGCTTCTTCCCGAACACCTTCTACCAGAAGTCCACCGGACACGGCGGCTGGATCGACTCCGCGCTCGCGGCGGGCCCGCTGGTGTGGGCGCCGGCGGGCGCCGCCGTCCTCGCGGTGGCCGCGCTCGGCGGGCGGTGGCTGCTGCGCGCGGACCGGGAGCGGCTGCGCGACGCGACCCCGCTGGTGCTCGCGGTGTGCGCGGCGGGCATCCACCTCGGGCTGTACCAGGCCTCGGTCCTCGCCATGAACTACGCGGACCGGTTCTCCTGGCAGATCCTCTTCCCGGTGGCGGTGGTGGCCCTGGTGCGGCCGCTCACGCCGCGCACCGTGCCCTGGTCCACGGCCGCGTCCGCGCTCGCGGCGGCCACCGCCCTGTCCTTCGAGTGGCACCCGGCCCTCGCGGCGGTGGCGGCGCTCGTGCTCACGGCGGTCCTGTGGGGCGGGGACCGGCTGCGCACCCCGGCCGCCCTCGGGCTCGCCGCGGTCGCCGTGATCCTGGTGTCGGTGACCCCGCCGCGCGAACTGACCGCCATCGCCGCCTACCGCTACCGCCTGGAGTACGCGCACGAAGCGCTCGGCCGGGCCGTCGCGGACGACAAGGGATTTCGGGGCACGGTCGCGATCGGTGACGCCGGGATCATGCCGTTCTGCCTGGGCGCCCGGCACGACGTGTACGACCTGCGCGGCCTCGCCGACCCGTATCTCGGCCGGGGGCTGCTGCCGAAGCGGCTCGCCGACCGCGACGTACAGATGGTGGTGGCGGTGGGCCGCCCGTACGACCCCAAGGGACTGCGGGCCACCACGCCCACCTCCCTGCCGCTGGTGAAGCGCGCCTACGCCCAGGGGTTCGTACCGGCGGGGCGGATGCAGTTCACGGACACCGCCTGGCAGAGCGTCCTGGTCCGCCCCGGCGTGCCCGCGCCGGGCCTGAAGCGGGCGGCGCGCCTCGCCCGGCGGGAGAACCTGCGCCCCGACGCGGCGGTCGTCCGCGACCACTGGGGCGAGCTGCCGTTCCTGAAGCAGTGCTGAGGCTCAAGGACGGGCTCTCAGCCCACGCACCCCGGCACCGCCCCGCCCACCCGCACGTACTGCACCAACAGCCCGCTCTTGCGCCGCACCTGCGTCACCGGCGTGAAGTCCCGTGCCAGGACGGCGAGTTTGGCCTTCTCGGAGGTGTACGTGGTGTGCCAGCCGGGATAGCCGGCCTCCGCGTCGAAGAGGACCCACACGCGGGGGAGGCAGTCCATGCGGGCGGCGAGTTCGTGCGGGCCGACGTCGAGGCCGTACAGGGTGCCGGAGGCGGCGCCGGAGACGCGGAGCGAGACGTCGCGGACGCCGGCGACCGACGCCGGGTACGCCTCCACGTAGCGGCGGCCGGTCTTCGGCAGGTACAACAGCGGGTCGCCCGGCTTCAGTCGGTCACCGAGCATGCGGGCGACCGCGCCGAGGTCGTCGCGCCGGGCGTTCGCCGAGCGCTGGTGTTCCTGGAGCGGGAGCTGCGCGAGGAAGGCGACGGCGACCAGGCCGACGCCCGCGAGCGCCGGGACCGCGGGAGCGGGGACCAGCCGCGGCACGCGCCCGAGCAGCGTCTCCGCGCCCGCCGCCACCAGGAGCGGCACCCCGGCGAACGCGAAGAGCGTGTACCGGGACGCGTACAGCGGATGCCACTGGGAGACGGCGAACAGGATCAGCGGCGGGACCAGGGCCAGCGGCAGCGCGACGCCGACCAGGCCGCACGTGCCCTCGGACCGGCGGCGCGGCGGACGGGACACGGCGACCGCGATCAGGGCGAGCGTGACGGCGTACAGGAGTCCGTCGTGGCCGGTCGTGGCGCGCAGCAGCACCTCGGCCTCCTCCCGGCCCGGCCGTCTGATCCAGGAGACCTGCCCGCTCTGCCCGCGGGTCACGGCGACGAGCGGCAGCAGGAGGAGCGCGGCGCAGGCGGCGGACGCGCCCCAGCCGCGCCACACCCGCGCGGGCACCCGTGTCACCGCGAGGGTCACGACGTGCGCGGCGAGCAGCAGGATCGCGAACTCGTGCAGCCAGGCGGTGGCGGCGCAGGCCGCCCCGTATCCGGCCCAGGCCCGCGCCGACGGCCGTTCGACGCAGCGCACGAGCAGCAGGGTCGAGGCGGCCGCGGCGGCGGCGACCAGGGCGTAGGAGCGGCCCTCCTGCGCGTAGTACTGGGCGAACGGCGCGATCGCGTACAGCAGGCCCGCCCACAGGCCGACCCGCGGCCGCACCAGGCGCACGCCGAGGGCCGCGACCAGGCCCGCCGTCGCGCTCGCGCCGAGCACGGACGGCAGCCGCAGCATCACCTCGCCCGGGTGCAGCGGCAGCAGGAAGTGCATGAGGAGGTAGTAGGCGCCGTGCACCGCGTCGACCGTGCCGAGCACGTGCCACAGCTGGGGCAGGGTGCGCGAGGCGACCATGACGGTGGCGGCCTCGTCGCGCCACATCGTGCCGCGGTCGACGTCCCACAGCGCGAGGACGAGTGCGACGGCCCCGGGGACGGCGACGGCCAGGACGCGGGCGCGCGCGGCTCCCACCTGCATGTTCAGCGGCATGTGCCGAGCTTGTACGACTGGCTGACGAACGCGGCGGCGCACGAGGCACGCGCCGCGCAAACGTCACCCGTTCAGAAACGGGGTCACCCGTTCAGGAACAGCCTTCGCACCACGCGCTCGGCCGCGCCCCCGTCGTCGTACGCACAGAACCGCTCCCGGAACGCCCCGCGCAGCCGCCTGGTCCCCGCGGTGTCCCACCCGCCGTCCCGGAACAGCTCGACGAGTTCGTCCTGCGTCGTCGCGACCGCGCCCGGGGTGTCCCCCTCCTCCCCCGACAGCAGGTCGAAGTAGGTGCCGCGGGCGAGCCGGTACGCCTGCCAGTCCGGGGCGTACGTGACGATCGGCCGGTCCAGGCACGCGTAGTCGAACATCAGGGACGAGTAGTCGGTGACGAGCGCGTCGGCGGCCAGGCACAGGTCCTCGACGCGGCCGTGCCCGGTGACGTCGATCAGGCGGGGATGCGCGTCGGCGAGCCCCGCACCGGTCCCGTAGAAGTAGTGGGCGCGGACGAGGACGACGTGGTCACCGCCGAGCGCGTCGGCGAACCGGGCGAGGTCGAGGCGGGGCAGGAAGCCCTTCTGGTAGTCGCGGTGGGTGGGGGCGTAGAGGATGGCCCGCTGCCCGTCCGCGATCCCCAACTCCCGCCGGATGTCGCGGATTCGGGCGTCGCTCGTACGGAAGTAGACGTCGTTGCGCGGATAGCCGAGCTCCAGGGGCGCGTACGCCGCCGACGGGTACACCCGCTCCCAGACCTGTGTGGAGTGCGGGTTGCTGGACAGGCTGTAGTCCCACTGGTCGGTGTGGGCGAGCACCTTGTCGAAGCTGATGCCGTGCGTCCCGGCCGGGTAGCGGCGCTGGTCGAGGCCCATCTTCTTCAGCGGGGTGCCGTGGTGCGTCTGGAGGTAGACCTGCCCTGGCCGCTTGGTGAAGCCGCCGGGGAAGGAGGAGTTGTTGATGAGGTACGTCGCTGTCGCCATGGTCTGCCAGTAGCGGCGCGAGCCCTCGATGACGTAGGGGACGCCGTCGGGGACGCGCTCCTTGTGCCGGCTCGACACGACGAAGACGCCCTTGATGTGCGGGGCGAGTTCGCGGGCCTTGGCGTGGATGGCGGCGGGGTTGCAGCTGACGCCGCGGTTCCAGTACGCGCCGTAGACCGCGAGGGCGGGGTCGAGGCGGGCGGTGCGCAGATCGGCGCGGTAGGCGGCCCTCATGACGCGGGCACGGAGCGCCTTCTTGCGCCGCGCGAGGCTCGAACCGACCGCCTTCTTCCGGCTGTTGGCCTTCTCCTGCTTCTGGTACGCGGACCAGGACCCGGCGGCGAGGGCCTGCTCGCGCGCGCCCGCGGGGGCGTGCCCGGCGGGTCGGTGGGCGCGGTGCAGGGCGGCGGCGAGGCGGAACAGCTCGGGCCGGTCGGCGGGTTCGGTGCGGGTGGGGTCGTCGAGGACGTCGAGGACGCGGGCGACGGCGAACGGGAAGACGCGGGCTCCGTCGGGCGCGGCGTCGAGGAGCTCGCCGTAGCGCTCCACCACGGCGAAGTGGTACTGCCCCGGCGCCCCGGCGAGCGCACCCGCCCGGCGCCGGCGCCAGCGCACGCAGGGCCGCGGCAGCGTGGCGAGCGTGGCCGCCTCCAGGACGGCGCGATGGGCCATGACCACGTCCTCGTACGGCCCCTCGGAGGCGAAGGCGAGGCCGTGCCCGGTCCAGAAGTCGCGCCGGATCGCACGGTTCCAGGCGGCGGGGGTGAGGCCGAGCGGATCGCCGCCCTCGAAGTCGTCGCCGCTGCGCCAGACCTTGTCCCACCAGTCGGTGCGGTCGTGGCCGTAGACCAGGACGTCCGGGTCACCGCCCTCGCGGAGCGCGGCGTCGATCGCGGCGAGGGCGCCGGGCAGCAGCGTGTCGTCGCCGTCGAGGAAGAGGAGGTAGTCACCACCGGCCCGCGCGACCCCGGCGGTGCGGGCCCCGCCGACGCCGACGCGGTCGTCCAGCGTCACGAGGTGCACGCGCGGGTCGCGTCGCGCATACTCCGCGGCGATCGCCCCACAGGCATCGGGCGAGGCGTCGTCGACGACGAGCAGCTCCCAGTCACCGTGGCTCTGCGAGAGGACGGAGTCCAGGCACTCACGGAGATAACCCTGGACGCGATGGACGGGGACGATTAGGGAGATACGGGGCATTGGCAAAAAGTAGCCCCTCCGGCGATTGAGGAGCGGGGTCCGGGGCGGAGCCCCGCGAGGGAAGGCCACACCCACCTCACCCACTCAGCCCACCCGAGGCGAAATATCGCACATACCCGGGCAAACCAACTAAATGCCCCGAACCAATATCCCGCCCCGCGTCAGCGTCATCGTGCCGATTCACAACGTCGAGCCCTACCTCCCCGACTGCCTCGACTCGATCGCCGCCCAGACGCTCACCGACCTGGAGGTCGTCCTGGTCGACGACGGGTCGACCGACGCCAGCTCCACGATCGCCAGGGACCGAGCCGCACAGGACCCCCGGTTCACCTACGTCCGCCAGCCCAACGCAGGCCTCAGCGCGGCCCGCAACACCGGCGTGCGGCACAGCAACCCGGCCACCGGGTTCCTCACGTTCGTCGACAGCGACGACGTCCTGCCGCACGACGCGTACGAGCGGATGGCCGCCAGCCTGGAGCGGACCGGCTCGGACTTCGCGACGGGCAACGTGTGGCGGCTGACCGAGCGCGGCCGGGAGCAGGCCTGGCAGTACCGGTGGCTGACGCGGCCGCGCGAGGGCACGCACATCACCCGCGACCCGCAGCTCCTGTCCGACCGCGTCGCCTGGAACAAGCTGTTCCGCCGCACCTTCTGGGAGCAGCACCAATTCACCTTCCCCGAGGGGAAGTTGTACGAGGACACGCCGGTCATGATCCCGGCGCACTTCCTCGCGGGGAGCGTCGACGTGCTGGCGGGCCACGTCTACTACTGGCGGGTCCGCGAGGGGTCCATCACCCGGCGGCGCAGCGACGTGCGGGGCGTGCGCGACCGGATCGCGGCCTGCGACCACGTCAGCCGTTTCCTCGCCGAGCGGTTCGCCGACCGGCCCGAGCTGAAGCGCACGTACGACACGTCCTGCCTGCGCGACGACTTCGTGTACTTCCTCGACGGGCTGCCCTCGGGCGGGCCCGAGTACCGGGCGGCGTTCCTCGACGGCACGGCCGCCTTCCTGGGGCGCGCGGACCCGGCGGTGGCCGCCTCGCTCCCGCTCGACCTGCGGGTGAAGTGGCATCTGGTGCGCGAACGCCGCCTCGACGACCTCATCCAACTCCTCGCGGGCGACGGGGCGTTCACGGTCCGCGGCGCGCTGCGGCGCACCGCCGACTTCCCGGGCCTGGACCGGCTGCCCGAGGGCCTGACGAAGGTCGGCAAGGGCGAGCTGCCGGTGGTGGCGCGGGTGCGCGAGACGGCGTGGGGCGCGGACGGGAAGCTGCGGATCAGCGGCTACGCGTACGTGAAGAACCTGGAGGCCGCCAAGCCGGGGCACTCGGTGAAGACGGGTCTGCTGAAGGCGACGAACAGCCGCACGGCGCTGCGCCGCGTGCCGACCCGGACGGTGGACGATCCGTTCGCCACGGCCGACTCCCGTCAGCAGATGCACAGTTACGACCACTCCGGGTTCGAGATGACCATCGACCCGGAGAAGCTGAAGGTGAAGGGGCGGTGGCGGCCGGGCACCTGGAACCTGGGCGTCGTCGTCGCCGGGCACGGGCAGCTGCGCCGGGCGGCCCTGCGCGCGCTCGACGGTTCGGCGCAGCAGCACCTGGTGCGGGACCTCGGCGACGGCACCCGGCTCGTCCTCGGCTACGCCAAGGGGCGCCTCGTCCTGAAGGTGGTGGCGTACGCGGCGCTCGCCGACGACCACCACCACGACGCCGACAGCGGCGAGATGGTCCTCGCGGGGCGCCTCCTGAACGGCTGCGAGCCGCGCACCCTGCGTCTGACGCACCCGCACTCGGGCACCGAGTTCGGCTGTCCGGTGACGTGCGCGGGCGGCCGGTTCCTGGTGCGGGTGCCGCTCGCGGACCTGGCGGCGGTGGCGCAGCCGCCGCACCGCGCGCCCAAGGAGGTCGAGCCGCAGCACGGCGACCGCTGGCAGGTCAACTTCCGGCTGCCGGACGGCAGTTCGCGCTCGGTCGCAGCAGCCCTTGACCTGCCGCCCGGCCGGTACGCGGCCGCCGGGCGCGAGCTGTGCGCGACCGCCAACGACCAGGGGCAGCTCGTCGTCGAACTGACCCGGCAGCCGGTCGCCGACCTGGCGAGCTGGGCGGGCGACGGCTCGCTCGTCGTGGAGGGAACGGCGTCCGAACTCGGCTGGCGGGAACCGGAGTTCGTGCTGCGCCACAGCTCGACCACCGAGGAGATCAGCACCCCGGCCGACCACGAGAAGGGCCGCTTCCGGGCGGTCGTCGACCCGGCCGGGCTGTGGGAGGGCCGCTGGTACGCGTTCCTCAGGGAGGCCGACGACCGGCACGGGGACGGTGTCCCGGTGCGCGTCCTGACCTCGATCGGCGCCGCGCTCCCCCGCCACTACCCTTCCAGCGCACGCGAGTTCACCCTCGACCGCCGCTTCGGCGACCGCCTCCTCGTCGAGGCGGGCCCGGCCCTGCCCTCCGCCGACCGGGGCCCCTACCGCCGCCACCGCCTGCGCACCGTCCACTACCCGGCCCAGCGCCTGCTGCCGCTGCGCGACGCCGTCCTGTACGTGGACGGGGACTCGCCGCGCGCGGTCCACGCGGAGCTGGTGCGGCGCGGCACCGACGTCGAGCACCTGTGGGTGACCCGCGACGGCCGCACCCACGTGCCGCCGTCCGCACGGGGAGTCGAGGAGTTCTCCGCCGACTGGTACGCGGCCCTGGCCCGCTGCCGCCGGATCGTCACCGCCCACCATCTGCCGGACTTCTTCGAGCGCCGCGCGGGCCAGACCGTCGTACAGACGTGGGACGGCACGCCGCTCAAGCGGATCGGCGCCGACCTCACCGACACCCTGTACGCCGACCACGACCAGCTGGCGCTGCTGCCGAAACTGTCCCGCCAGTGGGACGTCCTGGTCGCCCCGTCGCGCTGGTCGGCGCCGCACCTGTCGCGCGCGCTCGGCTACGACGGGGAGGTGCTCGCGGCGGGCTCCCCGCGCAACGACGTCCTGTTCGCCGCCCCGGACGCCGCCCGTGAACGGGCCGGGCGGCTGCGCCGCGACCTCGGCATCGACCCGGGCAAGCGCATCGTCCTGTACGCCCCCACGTACCGGGACCACCTCGCGCACTCCCCCGGCCGCTTCCGGCACGAGCCCGCCTTCGACTTCGCGGCCGCCGAGCGCGAACTGGCCGCCGACCACGTGCTGTTGGTCCGCAAGCACCCGCACGCCACGGGCCGCCTCGGCGGCGCCCGCGCCCCCTTCGTCCGCGACGTCACGGCGCACCCCAGCGCCGCCGAACTCCTGCTCATCGCCGACGTGCTGGTGACGGACTACTCCTCCCTGATGTTCGACTTCGCGCACACGGGCCGCCCGATGCTCTTCCACACGTACGACCTCGAGCACTACCGGGACACGGTGCGCGGCTTCTACCTCGACTTCGAGGACCGTGCGCCGGGTCCGCTGCTGTCGACGACGGACGAAGTGGTGTCCGCGCTGCGGGAGTTGGACACGGTCACGTCCCGGCACGCGGCCGCGTACGAGGCCTTCCGCGCGGCCTACTGCGACCTGGACGACGGGCACGCCGCCGAGCGGGTCGTGGAACGGCTGATGCGATGACCGTCTCCACGGCCACCCGCGGCGCGGTGCGGGGTGCCACCGCGCTGCGGGGCGGCCGCGTCTGGCGGCCGACGCCGTTCTTCGTCGTCGGCGGCCTGTTCTGGCTGGTGATGACGCTGGCGTACTGGCGGGTGCCGGTGTGCTGCGACTTCGGCCAGCACGCGGCGGTCGTCGAACGCCTCAGGGCGAGCCTGCTCCACCCCCGCCACCCCACGGTGGACCTGCCGGGCGCGGGCAGCCCGTACTACTCCCCGTACGCCGTCGCGCAGGGCGTCTTCGCCCGCCTCACGCACCTGGCCGGCTGGGAGGTCGTCAAGCTGGCGGGCCCGCTGAACCTGTTGGTGCTCCTGACGGGCCTGAACCGCTTCGTGCGCACCCTGACGTCCCGTCAATGGGCGCCCGTGCTTGCCCTGTTGGCGATGACGCTGCTGTGGGGCACGCAGCCGGCCTGGTGGAGCGGGTTCCTCGGCCTGCTCTCGATGACGGGCAACCTCGGCTATCCGTCGACGTTCGCGATCGGCCTCGCGTTCTGGGCGTGGGCCTGGGCGGGCCTGCTGCGCCGCGCGAGTTCCTGGTGGTCGTACGCGGGCCTGGGCGTGCTCCTCGGCGCGATCCTGCTGATCCACCCGATCTCCGCGGTGGCGGCGGCCATCGGCGTCCTGGCCGTCGGGCTGCCCCGCGTCGGCCCGCGGTGGGCGGCGACGGCGGCCACCGCGGTGGCGACGGCGGTCGCGTGGCCGTACTACGACGTCCTGTCCCTGGCCGGGGACACCGGCGTGGACGCCATCCACCAGCAGCTGTACACCGGGATGCCGGGCCGCTTCTGGCTGGCCCTGCTCGGTCTTCCGGTCCTGTGGCGCCGGCTGCGCGGCAACCACCGGGACCCCCTGGCGGTGATGTTCGCGCTCGACGTCCTCGCCATCGCGTACGGCTGGGCGACGGGCCACTACACGTACGGCCGGATCATGGGCCTGACCCTGGTCCCGCTCCAGTTCTCCCTGGCGATCGCCCTGGCGGCGCCGCGCCCGTGGCTCCGGCCGCGCCGCGCTCTCGGCGCCCTCGCGGCGGCGGGCGCCGCGCTCGGCTTCCTCACGGTGCAGGGCGGGGCCCTCGTGCCGTGGGGTCTGCGGCAGCCCCTGATGTGGCCGACGTACACCTGGGCGGCGCAGCACGTCCCGCCGGGCGACGTGGTCCTGACGGACGACTCCCGGGCGGCCCGCTCGCTGCCCGGCTACGGCCCGAACCTTCTCGCCCCGGCCTGGCCGGACCCGTCCCTCGACGAGCGGGAGCGGCAGCGCCGCCTGACCGCCGTACGCGCATACCTCTCGCCCGCCTCCACGCGCTCGGAACGCATGGCCATCGCGCACCGCTACGACGTGCACTGGCTGCTGCTCGACAAGAGCCGGCGGCTGCCCCCGGAGGCAGTGATGGTGGCCTGGAGCCCCCGGACCGGCGAGGTGCTCGCACGGGTCAACGGGGGCCTGCCCAGACGGGGTTGAAGAGCGCCGGGAACTACTCGATGACGAGGTCCACCTCGATGTTGCCCCGGGTCGCGTTCGAGTACGGGCACACCTGGTGGGCCTGCTCGACCAGCTTGCGGCCCGTCTCGGCGTCGACCGAGTCGGGCAGCTCGACGCGGAGCACGACGGCGAGGCCGAAGCCCTCGCCCTGCTTGCCGATGGAGACCTCGGCGGTGACGGCCGCGTCGGCGACGTCGACCTTGGCGGCGCGGCCGACGAGACCGAGCGCGCTGCCGAAACAGGCGGCGTAACCGGCGGCGAACAGCTGCTCCGGGTTCGAGCCCTGGCCGTTGCCGCCCATGGCGGTGGGGATGCCGAGCTGGAGGTCGATGACGCCGTCGGAGGAGACGGCGCGGCCGTCGCGGCCGTGGGTGGCGGTGGCTACTGCGGTGTAGAGAGTGTCCATGCCTTGATTAGAGCACGCAATTCAATTGTGCACAACTCAATGACGCCATCGGCTACCCTGGACCCATGGCCAGTACTGACGACTACTTGAGGCTCGACCGGCAGATCTGCTTCTCCCTGAACGCCGCGTCGCGCGCGTTCGGCAGCGTCTACCGCACCCTCCTCAAGGACCTCGGCCTCACCTACCCCCAGTACCTGGTGATGCTGGCCCTGTGGGAGGCCCCGAAGGACGAGGGCCTGCCGGTCAAGCGGCTCGGCGAGCGCCTGCGCCTGGACTCGGGCACACTCTCCCCGCTGCTCAAGCGCCTGGAGGCGAACGGGCTGGTGCGCCGCGAGCGCAGCGCGCGGGACGAGCGCTCGGTGAACGTGACGCTCACGGAGGCGGGGGCCGACCTGAAGAAGGCCGCCGCCGAGGTCCCGCGCAGGATCGGGAAGGCCACGGGCTTCGAGCTGTCCGAGATCGAGGACCTGCGGGAGCGCCTGAACCGGCTGACCGAAGCGCTGGACCGCGCGGCACTCACGTAGGCACATGCATAGGCGCCTACATGGGCACATACGTCGACACATACGAGACATGCCGACAATCGGGACATACGCTCCCGAAGCGTGACAGTCGACACTCGAGAACGCCAAGGCCGCCAGGATCGCCGGGACCGCCCCACGGCGCTGGCCCCCATCCACGCCACCTGGGTCCGCCCCGGCCGCATCGCCCGCGCCGCCCTCCCCGCCGCCTGGCTGCTCACCCGCGCCGCGATGCTCCTGCTGCTCCTGCGCGACGACGCGCATCCGCTCGGGGTCGGCGGCGTCGCGCGCGAGGTGCACGGGCTCTACGCCCACTGGTACGGCACCCTCGTCCACGGCACGTTCCCCACCGGCGACCCGATGTGGCAGTACCCGCCGGGCGCGGGCCCGGTCCTGCTCGCGCCCGGGGCGCTGCCGGGCCTCACCTACTTCCAGGCGTTCGTCGCGCTCACCCTCGCCACCGACGCGCTGGTCACGTACGTCCTCGTGCGCGGCGACCGCGACCGCCGCGGCGCCTGGCTGTGGACGGCGGGCCTGCCGCTGCTCCTGCACATCCCCCTGGCCCGCTACGACATCGAGGTCACCGCGCTCGCCGTCCTCGCCCTGCTCACGCTGCACCGGGCGCCGCGCGTCGCGGGCACGTTCGCCGCGCTCGGCGCCCTGGTGAAGGTGTGGCCCGCACTGACGCTCCTCGGCGCTCCCCGGGGACGTACGACACGGCAGGCGTGGGGGTCCGCGCTGGTGGCGGGGGCGGCGATGCTGCTGGTCCTCGCGGTGGCGTTCCGCGCGCCGTTCTCGTTCCTGCGCGAGCAGGGCGGGCGCGGGGTGCAGATCGAGTCGCTCGGCGGGACGGCGCTCGCGCTCGCGCGCCGGGCGGGCTGGTCCGGCGAAGTCCGGTACCAGTACGGGGCGATGGAGTTCGTCGGACCGTACGTCGGTGTCGTGGCGACGCTCTCGCTCGCGCTGACCGCGGTCGCCTTCGGGCTGCTGCTGTGGTGGCGCGTGCGGGCGCGCGCGTACTCGCAGGCGACGCCGTACGACGCCGCGCTGTGCGCCACGCTGATGTTCACGGTCACCAGCCGGGTGATCAGCCCGCAGTACCTGATCTGGCTGCTCGGCCTCTCCGCTGTCTGCCTCACCTCCCGGTACACCACGCAGCGCACGGTCGCGTGCCTGGTGCTCGCGGCGGCCGGCGTCAGCGCGCTCGCGTACCCGGTCCTGTACGAGGAGGTGATGGCCGGGACGTGGACGGGCGTCGCCGTGATGGTGGTGCGCAACGGCCTTCTCCTTGGAGGGGTTTGGCTCTCTTTCCGTTCCCTGTGGGCAGCCACAAAAGAGTAAAACCTCATGCTTACGGAGCAATTACCCAAACCCTCCTAAGCTCTCCGTGTGGACATCGACGTGGAGTCCGACGCGCCTTCTGTGACGGTGATCGTCATCGGATACGACGACGCCGCCCATGTCGCCGACGCCGTGCGCTCGGCCCTCGCGCAGGGCCCCGCCGTGCGCGAGGTGATCGCGGTCGACGACTGCTCGGCGGACGGCAGCGGTGCGCTCCTCGACGAACTGGCCGCGGGCGAGCGGCGGTTGACGGTGGTCCACCGCGCCACGAACAGCGGCGGCTGCGGCACCCCGCGCAACGACGGGATCGACCGCGCCTCGTCCCCGTACGTGATGTTCCTCGACAGCGACGACGTGCTGCCGCCGGGCGCGGTGGACGCGCTCCTCGCCGCCGCGGTGGAGCACGGCGCGCAGGTCACGGCCGGACTCTGCGTCCGGCGCGAACTCCCGTCCGGGAGCGAGGTGTTGTGGCAGCCCGAGCTCTACGCGAAGCCGTCCGCGATCGACCGCCCCGTGGACCACCCGCGCCTCGTTCACGACACCCTCTGCGTCAACAAGCTGTACCGCACGGACTTCCTGCGCACGCACGCGATCCGCTTCCCCGACGGCCGTTTCGTCTACGAGGACTTCGTCTTCACCGCGCGCGTGCTCGCCGCGGGTCCGCGCATGGCCCTGATCCCGGATCGGGTCTACGTCTGGCACGTGCGCCGGGCGGCCGGAAAGCTCTCCCTCTCCCTCGACCGGGCCGGCATCGACAACTGGCAGGCCCGCATCGACGCCCACCGCGCCGCCGTCGAGATCCTCCTCGGCTCCTCCCAGAAGCCGCTGGGGCATGCGTCCCGCGCCCACTTCGTCGACCACTCCCTGCGGATGTACGCCCGCGAACTCGATCTGCGCGGACCCGAGTACCGCGCCGCGTGGTGGACGCGGACCCGCGCCCACCTGGAGTCCTTCGACCCCGCCGACCTCGAGGCGGCACCGGCCCCCGGCCGCGTACTCGCCCACCTCCTCCTCGCCTCCGGGACCCCGCGCGACCTGCCCCGCGTCAAGGAGCTCGCCGCCCGCCCGGCCCGCCTCCTGCCCCCGTACGCGCGCACGCCCGACGGGACGCCGGTCTGGTCCGCCGATCTGCCCCAGGTCTCCCTGGCCCACCTGCTGCACCGCCCGACGGACCTGCTCCCGCTCGCCGTCGACGGGGAACTGCGCCCGGGCGCTCGGGGCACCCAACTCACCCTCCGGCTGCACGAGTTGTACGGGCGGGTCGCCGACGCGGGGCCGCGCACGGTGGACGTGGAGCTCGTGGACCGGCGCGACGGGGAGGTGGTCCAGCGCCGCACGGCGGAGTTCGCCGACGGGCCGGGCAGCGAGAAGCCCGCCGAGGACGGGACGTGGGTGGCCTCGACCCCGCTCGACCTGTCCTCGCCGGCCTCGCGCGGCGGCACCTTCGACCTCCGTCTGCGCCTGCGCTTCGCCGACGGCACCCACCGCGACACCACGGCCCACGCGGTCCGCGGCCCCGGCCTCCTCCAGCGCGTGGCGGTCCCGAGCCGCCGCCACGGAATCCTCCTGGTCCAGCCCTACGCGACGCACTCCGGGTCACTGGCGGTGCGGACGGCGCCGGGGGTGAGGGGGGTGGCGTCGGTGGTGCGCAGGCGGACGGGGCGGTTGTTCGGCACCCGGGGTCGCGGCTGAGGTCTCGGGGCTCGGCCCCGGACCCCGCTCCGCAAACTCCCCCGGCTAACGCCGGGAGGTACCCCCAGAGGGGCTGGTAGCGCGAACCCTCCGCACCAGCTGCCCCACCTCCCCCGACAACCCCACCCCCACAGCCAGAGCCAACGTCACCGCGGCCACATTGACCAACCCCCCGACCCCCATCGTGGTCCGGCCGGAGGCCAACGCCCCCAGGGCCACATAGAGCGCGCCCCCGGGCAGCAAGGGCGCGATCCCCGGCACGACGAGCGGCACGGCCGACTCGCGCCGGCGCCGGGCGACGAGATGCCCGGCGCCCCCGACCGCCGCCGCCACCAACGCCGTACCGACCAGCGACGAGAACCCGAGCACCCGGAACTCCACGGACACCACGAACCCGCCGAGCCCGAGCGCCGCGGCGGGCAGCCAGTCGCGGCGCGGAGTACGGGCCCGCGCCGCCACAGCCACCGCAAAAACGACGGCGCCCAGGGCAGGGGCGCCCAGATACTCGGCCCGCGTCGCCGACGCCACGATCGGCACGTCGAGGCCCACCAGATGCCCGATCCCGAGCACGGTCACCACGCCCGTCACCACGGCGGCGAAGACGAGCAGCGCATCGAGCAACCGCCCCATCGCGGTCAGGTAGTGCCCGGTCAGCGCGTCCTGCACGGCGCTCACGAAGGTCACGGTGGGCAGCAGCCCGATCACCCCCGCGATCACGATGGCCTGCACCACGGACGGCGGCGCGACCCGGCTGACGGCGAGGGCCATGACGGCGGCCGGCATCGAGGCCACGGCGAACCGGTAGAACGCGGGCACCCCGTGCCGCCCCAGCCACCCGCTGAGCAGCGCCCCGAGCAGCCCGGCCACGAACGAGCACAGGGCGGTACGCGGCCCGCCCCCGAACACCATGCTCACGCCCGCGGCCACGAACGCGGTCTGCACCGGCACGCGCCACCGCGCCCACCGCCCCCGCGGCGCGGGCACGTCGAGGATCCGGGCGGCCTGCGCCCGCGCCTCGTCCAGCGAAAGCCCCGCACGCCCGCTGATGCGATCCACAAGCCTGTGGATACTCGCGAGGGTCCGAAAATCGGTCGCGTGCTTGCGGATGACGCGGCTGGTGTGGAGCGGGGTCAGCTCGCCGGGCGCGTAGGCGGTCAGCGACACCTCGGCGAGCGTGACGCTCGGCTCGCAGTAGCTCAGCCCGTACGTCTCGGCGGTGACGAGCATCCCGGCGACCGCCTCCTCGGCGGAGGCCCCGTACGCCAGGAGCGCCTCCCCGATCCGGGTCGCGAGATCCCCGACGCGCGCGCCATAGGCCTGCATGTCCATGCGGCCGTCATCGTGCAGCAGCTCACCGGCGTACCCATAACTCCGGGTGGGTTCGAGCCCACGCAGCCGGGGCAGGGCCTGCGCGAGCCAGGGGTCGGGGCCGTCGTTCCTCGTGGGGGTACGGCTCATGGGCGTACGAGGAGATATACGGAGGGGCATACGAATGGAGCGTAACGGACATTTAGCCCATATGGCTCTGCGTTTCAGGATACGGGCCGGTAATCCGGCTCTCCAGTTCCGCGAGCTTGCGCCCGACCTCCTCGACGCCCCGGCCGTGCCCGGCCACGCGATAGGCCTCGGCCGCGCGGCGGTAGGCGGCAGCCGCGCCCGCCGTGTCGCCCGCGCGCAGCAGAGCGCGGGCGAGGTAGCCGAGGGTCACGCCCTCGTTCCACCGGTAATCCGCGTCCCGGAGCAGATCGGCCGCCTCACGGTGCGCGGCGAACGCCTCCTCGGCGCGCCCCGCTCTCTCCAGTACGCCGCCCAACTTGCTGAGGGCAATGCCCCGACCGCGCAAGTCCCCTGATTCCCGGGCCAGTTCGACGGAGCCCCGGTACGCGTCGGCCGCTTCGCCCGGACGGCCCGCGTCCCGCAGCGCGTCTCCGAGATAGCCGACGGCCAGCGACTCACTGGGGCGGTCGCCGAAGCGGCGGGCCACGTCGCGGGCACGGGTGGTCGCCTCGATGAGTTCGGCCGAGGCATCCCGTCCCGTACGGTGCGATCGAGCCCGCAGGATCTCGGACACGCCGGTCAGTGCCGACACCGCGACGTAGCTGTGCCCGTGGTCGGCGCCGAGGTCCGCGGCCCGGCGCAGGAAGTCCAGACCTCGGTTGACACGCGCCTGATCGGTGTCGTCGTCGGCCAGTAGATAGCCAGTGATCTGCAGCGCCGTCGCCTCGATGCGGGTGTCGCCCGCTTCCCGGGCCCGCCGTGCGGCGAGCCCCAGCTGACGCTCGGCATCGCCTCGGCGGCCCGCCGCCCGCAGGGCCCGACCGTGAGCAAGCCGGGCCCGGGCCTCACCGGCCGGGCCCATGCCCCCTCGCGCAGCCGCGACGGCGCGGGCTCCGGCCGCCACGGCATCGGCACCGTCGCCTCCCCAGAACGCGGCGAACTCCGCGTACTGGATGGAGCCGAGCGCGTTCAGCTCCCCCCGCACCGGCTCCGGCAGACGATCGACCAGATCCGTGGCCCGCTTGATCATCCACCGCCAGTCATCGCTGTAGCCACGCATCAGGCAGTACTCGTCGAAGGCCAGAGAGATCCGCACAGCCTGTTCGAAATGCCCATGATCCGCGGCCAGTTGAGGCACGTGCAGCAGCGTCGGGTACTCCCGGTCCAGCCATCGCACCGCCGCGCCCTTGCCCGCGATGCCCAGGGCCGCCCCGCGCTCCACGACCTCCGGCGCCACCGAGCCAAGGAGCTCCACGGCCACCCGCAGGCGCAGCCCGTAGTGGTCGAGGATCCGGTTCACGGCGGCCGGTTCCGGCTGTGCGCAGACGAGTTCGGCGGCGTACAGGCGCACCAGGTCGTGCATCCGCCAGCGGCGCTCGTCCCGGCTGCCGCGGCTGTCCACGAGATGAGCCCGGCGCAGCGCCTCCAGATGCCGCCGGGCGGTACGGGCGTCGGTGTCGAGGAGCAGTGCGGCGAGCGCCTCGGAGGCGTCGGCCCCAGGGGCGAGCGACAGCAGCCGGAACAGCCGCGCCTGCTCACCGGAGAGCTTCCCGTACGACAGCGTGAACGCGGCCCGCACGGTACGGTCCGCGCGCTCAAGCTCATCGAGACGCGCTCCGGCATCGGTCAAGTAGTCGACGAACTCGGCGAGTTCAAGATCGGGGTCGTCGGCAAGTCGAGCGGCGACGATACGCAGTGCCAGCGGGAGCCGCCCGCACAGCTCGACGATCCGCGAGGCCGCATCGGGTTCGCCCGCGATGCGCGGGTCGTCCCCTCCCCCGCTCTGCCGCAGGACGAGCCCGAGGAGCCGCACCCCGGCCTCCGGGGGCAGGACGTCCAGAGCCACGTGCCGGGCTTCGAGCCCGTCGAGCCGGTGCCGGGACGTGACGAGCGCGGCACAGCCACCGTCTCCCGGCAGCAGGGGCTTGACCTCTGCTGCGTCGGCCGCGTTGTCGACGACCACGAGGAGGGGGCGGCCGCCGTCCGCGTACGCCTTGAGGAGCGTGCGGAACAGAGCGGCCCGGCCGTCGAGGTCCCCCGGTATCTGCTCGGCCGCCACGCCGAGCGAACGCAGCAGGGTGGCGAGCGCATCGTACGGACGGACGGCGCGCTCCGGGTCGTATCCGAGCAGGTCGACGAATAGCACCCCGCCGGAGAACCGCCCCTCACTCTCACTCACCAAGTGCGCGGCGTGCAGGGCGAGTTCGGTCTTGCCGACGCCGCCGAGCCCGCAGACCACGACGACCCGCGCCCCCTCGCCCCCGAGCGCACCGGCCACGGCCACCAGGTCCGCGTCGCGCCCGGTGAACACCCGGGCGGCCGCCGGCAGTCCCCCGAGCGCGGGCGTCATCTCCCTGGGCGTCTCGATCACCACGTGCCCGCCCTGGACGACGGAACCGAGGAAGACTTCGCTTTCAACGGTGTTGTACGTGTGGTAGACGGAGCCCGGCGCATCGAAAGAGGCGGTCACGGGTCAACGATGCCATGCACAGGCCCTGTTCACCATCAGCCTGCCCCTGCCCGCGGCCCACCGCACCCCGTACGCTGACCCGATGCCCGGCCCTTCATCGCTGTCCCGCCTCCAGCGCGCCACCGGAGCCGTCATCGGCTCCGCCGTGGGCGACGCGCTCGGCGCACCCTTCGAGTTCGGCCCCGAGGGGGTCTTCTCAGCCCGCTTCCCTCCTCAACTCGGCCCGGACGAGGACGAGATGTGCGGAGGCGGTGGCTGGGACCCGGGCGAGGCCACGGACGACACGCAGATGGCGGTCCTGGTCGCGGAGTCGCTGCTCGACAACGGCGGCCTGGCTCCCGCCGACCTCTTCGCCCGCTTCCAGCGCTGGGCGACGGCCGGCCCCAAGGACATCGGGTTGCAGACCGAGGACGTCCTCACGGGCGGCCTCCCCTGGGACGAGGCGGCCGCGATCCACTTCCAGGTCACGGGCCGCGCGGCGGGCAACGGTTCACTGATGAGGGCCGCGACGTCGGCCGTCTACTTCGCGACCCACGGCACGACCGCCACCATGGACGCCGCCCGGCGCATCGCCGCGCTCACCCACGGCGACCGCGCGGCCTGGGAGGGCACGGCGATCCTGCACGAACTGGTCCGCCGCACACTCGAAGACGCGGACCCGCTCACCGAACTCCCCGAGGTCCTGGACCTCGTCCACCCCGACCACCGCACCCGCTACGCCACGGTCCTCGCCCCCGACTGGCACCCCGACCTGGCCACCGAGTTCAACGGCGCGGTCTGGCCCTGCCTCGGCTCGGCGGTCTGGGCCCTGCGCACGACCTCCTCGTACGAGGACGCACTGCGCGCCGCGATCGACCTGGGCGGCGACACCGACACGGTCGCGGCCGTCACGGGCACCCTGGCGGGCGCGGTGTACGGAGTCGAGGCGATACCGGCCCGCTGGACGAGGCGGCTCCATGTACCGCTGCCCGGCTTCGGGGGCAGGGTTCTGCGACTGCCCGAACTGGCGAAATTGGCCGAGCAGTTGGCCTGATCGGCGACCCGATGCTCAGGAACGCTGCCCGGGTTCGGGGGGCGGACACCGCTGGAGCGTAACGGATATTGAGCCCATTCGGGGCCTCAGGTCCGGTTCAGATACGCGAGCACGGCCAGCACCCGCCGATGCCCGCTGTCGCTCGGCGGCAGCCCGAGCTTCGCGAAGACGTTCCCAATGTGTTTGCTGACGGCCCGCTCGGAGACGACGAGCGTGGCGGCGATCGTCGCGTTGTCCCGCCCCTCGGCCATCAGCTGCAGCACCTCGCGCTCGCGCGGGGTGAGCGAGTCGACGGGATCGTCGCGACGCCGTGCGAGCAGTTCGGCGACGACCTCCGGGTCTAGCGCGGTCCCGCCCCCGGCGACCCGAGCCAGCGCGTCCAGGAACTCGTCGACCCGCCCCACGCGGTCCTTGAGCAGATATCCGACGCCGCTGGCGCCCTGGCCGAGCAGTTCGCCGGCGTACGACTCCTCGACGTACTGCGAGAGCACCAGAACAGGCAGCTCCGGCAAGGACTTCCGCGCTTCGAGTGCGGCGCGCAGCCCTTCGTCCCGGAACCCCGGCGGCATCCGTACGTCCAACACGGCGACGTCCGGCCGGTGTTCGAGCAGCGCGGGCAGCACCTCGGGCCCGCTCTCGGCGGCGGCCACCACCTCGTGCCCCGCGGACCTGAGCAGCAGCACGAGCCCTTCCCTGAGCAGGGCATTGTCCTCGGCGATCACCACACGCACGGCAACTCCACCTCGATCACGGTCGGCCCCCCGACGGGACTCGACACTCGTACGCTCCCGTCGAGCGCGGCGACCCTCCGCCGCATTCCGATGAGCCCGCTGCCCCCGCCGCCTTCATCGGCGCCCCCGCGCCCGTCATCGCGCACGTACACCCTCAACCCCGGTGCCTGGCGCGCCAGTTCGACGATGGCCCGCTCGGCACCACTGTGCTTGGCCACGTTCGTCAGCGCCTCGGCGACCACGAAGTAGGCGGCTGCCTCGACGGCGGCGGGCGCGCGTGGATCGCCCTCGACTCCGTGGTCGCGCACCTCCACGTCCACGCCGCTGCTCGCCGCGAGGGCCCGTACGGCGCCCACCAGGCCGCGGTCGGTGAGGATCGGCGGATGGATGCCGCGCACGACGTGCCGCAGCTCGGCGAGAGCCTCCTCGGCCTGATCCTGCGCGTCGTCCATCAGCTTCCGCGCGGCGCCCGGATCCCTGTCGTACGCCCGCTTGGCGAGCCCGATCCGCATGGACAGGGCGACGATCCTGGCCTGCGCCCCGTCGTGCAGATCCCGCTCGATGCGCCGCAGCTCGGCCCCGTGTGCGGCGACGGCCCCGGCCCGGCTCTCGGTCAACTCCTCGATGCGGTCGGCCATTTGAGCGCCTGGCGCGGGCGCGAGGAGGGCCTCCGACCAGACGGCGTCGAGATCGGCGAGCCGAGCGACCAGTGGCAGCACGACGGCGGGCCGACGCGCGATCCCCGCCCACACCCCGTCCACGACGAGACCGACCGCCCACACAAGCAGGGACACGTACAGCAGCAGCCAGCCGTACACGAAGTGCGCGCAGAGCCACCGCAGGTCGCGCCACGTCCCCGGGTCCCCGAGAGCCAGCCGCACGCGCTCCCTGAGCCCGCCCTCCAACGCAACGTACGCCTCCGGGATGGCCCGCCCCGTCCACGCGGCGACCCGGCGCCGCTTGAATCCGGCGATGCGGCGCAACAACAGCACGGTCTCCGGCAGCACCCCGGCCCCGACGACGAGCAGGGTCACGACGGCAGCGAACAGCACGAGCGCGACGAACAGATAGGACACGATCGCCAAACCGGCCCCCACGGCCAACTGCCCCGTGGCAAGCCCGGCCCGCCGCACCGCGTCTCGCATGCGATCAAGGCTAGGCGAAGGTCGCCGGGAGGGGAGGTGTAGCGGGCTACACCATGGCTCCGGGAGAACGCACCCTCGTAACGGCCCCCCGATCCCGGCAAGCTGAATCACACGACAGCACGGAACAACGGGAAAGGAACCCACCCCATGAAGGCCCTGCTCTGGCTGGTCCTGGCCGCCGCGATCATAGTCAACGTCTCGACCAGCTTCGCCTTCGACGGCGTCCAGCAGGTCCTGATCAGCGTCGGCACGGGCGTGACGGCGATCGCCATCGGGGCGTTCTTGTTCGCGACGCGGAGGCGGGCGAGCGCCTGAGCTCAGTCCTCAGCGAAGAGCTCAGCAACCTCAGTGGCCGTGACGGAGCGGTCGAGCCACAGGTCCAGGACGTCGAGGTCGGTGCATGAGGTGATGCGGGCGCGAGCCTCTTCGGTGACGTGGACTCCCCGCTTCTCAAGGATCCTCAAGACGGCTTTTGCCTCCCCCTGAGCACGACCCTCATCCCTGATCTCCTCCGACATGTCGGAGTTGTAGAAGGACAGATCGACGGCCATCAGATGCCTCCACTGTTGTGCTGCCGGGCGCTTGTTCAGGCCCTTCGCGACGAATTCGATGAGCGGGTTGGCGGGGCCCGCGGGGTCGTCCCGCAGGGCGGTGGAGAGTGCCTTCAGTATGGCATCGACCCCTTCGTCGTAGGCGTGCGTGATGGCCGAGAAGGCCGCGAGCGTCGGATCCTTGCGGGCCTCGGCCGCGCTCGTGATCCGGGGCATGTTGTGCGGCCCGACGACGAGGGGCTGAACGGTCAGCCCGGGGATGGCCGCAGGCCCACTCGATACCGGCCGCGCCGCCCACTGCGCAGTGCGCCGGTCCTGGCACACGACGAGCAGGGTCGTCGGGCGCCGGTACTTCGACCAGAGGTAGGCGATGTAATACGCCCACGTGGCGGGCTTGTCGGCATGCTTGCTCCCTTGCGCCTCGACGGCGAGCAGATAGGGCCCGAACTCCTCCGTCTCCATGTTCAGAAGCGTGTCGACGCGCCGCTCCAGGGGATCGGCCTCCGTCAGATCCGTGGGCATGACGGTGACCTTGGTGGGCGCTGGAACCTCCAGGCCCAGTACCCGCGAGACACGAGTGAAGAGATCGGGATCCTGCTGGAAGATGCGGTGCATCGCCTCGTGGGGCGGGCTGACCATGTCGGACTCCCATGCGGGCCGGTGGCATGTGCCGCGAGCATAGGGTGGTCAACTTGCCCTTGATCAAGGCTAGTTGGCGACATTCACCGATGTGAGTGACGGTAAGCTCGGCCCCGAAGGGGTCTTCCGCGCAGCCCGTCCCGCGCGCTTCACCATCGACCCCACCCCCCAGGCCTAGCCGGTGCCGGACTCGATCCAGTCCTCGTTGTTTCGGTGACGATCCAGTCCCACGGCGCCGAACTCGTCCTCGCCCAGGCTCTTTCGTGCGCCAAGGCGCCGCAATGCCTGTGAGATCGGGCTGACGGCACGCGAGAACCACCTCTTCTCGGGCTCATCCAGCGGCCCCAGTGCCAGCGAACCTTCTGCCCAGACGGCGGCGCGTTGCTCACCGACTCCGCCGAAATACTCGGCTTCCACATAGGCGACCGGTCCTGCCGAGGACCACTGGGCGAGGAGCAACTCGAAGCCTCCCGGCAGCTTCCAGAACCCCAGGTCCCCTCGGCCGCTGCCGTCTGTCACAGCATCGAAGACCTCATCGGTCATCGGCATCAGCGACAGGCCCTGCCGAAGAGACACCACACGGGCTCCAGGAACCTCCCGCGACGCACCACGCAGCAATTCGTCTGCCGCGATCACAGCCTGCAATTCGTAACCCACCCCGGGGCCTCCCCAACCGATCGGAGCCCCATCTTGCCCGACACGTCGCGCACGAACCCTCCTCCATGCGGCTCACTCCACCACGCCGGGGCGGGCGAGCGCCTCCTCGAAGTCGGCGCGGCGCTCCACGAGCCACCCCTGCACCCGGTCCCACCACCCCCAACCTCCGCGCTCCGCAAGCACCTTGCCGAACGCCGGGTCACCGTCCGCCACCCGGCGTTCCACGAAGGCACGGCAGACCGCCACGGCCTCCGAGACGACGGCGGGAAGGACGGCGCGGTCCGGGGCCGACAGGCCGTAGGCATCGGCGAGTACGGCCAGGCGGCGCGGCGCGTCGAGTCCCTCCGGGTAGGACGCGGCCGCTGAGACCGGGTCGATCATGGGCACCCAGTACCGCGCCGTCAGGGCCACGTCCCACACCGGGCGGCCGGGCGCCGCCGCGTCGAAGTCGATGAGGGCGACCGCGCGGCCGTCGCGGAAGACGACGTTCTCGGGGCACACGTCGTTGTGGCACAGGACGGACCCGCCCGCCGGGTCGGCGAAGTCACGGGACCAGTCGGCATCTGCGGGAAACTCCGTCGCCGCATCGTGCATCCGCCGCAACAGCACCCCGACCGACCGCAGCGCCTCGTCCGTCATCGCCCAGCCGGGAAAGGGCGGCAGCGCCACGTCCCCGGGCACGTAGGACAACCGCTCGCGGTCGCCATCCGCGCTGCGCCCCAAGGGAGTTGGGGCTCCATCGAAGCCGCGACGGCGCAGCGCCAGGAGGTGGGCGTGCAGGGCCTCGGCGTTCGGCGGCGCGGGGCGCTCCACGGCCTCGCCCCGCCGGAACACGGCACCCGCGTTGGCCACGCCTCCGGTCAGGAGCCGGGCGGGAGCGGCGTTCTCCTCGGTCGTCATGACAGTCCGATCGCCCTTCACAGAAAGATGAGTTCGACCTGTTCCGCCACACACACGTCCATGACGGCGATCAGTCGGCGCGCATCCTCGGCGTGCCGATGGACGGCAGGGCGCGGTGAAGTCCGGTGCTCCTCGCGGGGCACGGCCGCCGCGATCTCGGCGAGGCGGGGAGCCATGGCCGCGCAGTCCGCCGACGTCAGATCGTCGCCCCCGGTGTCGGGGTGGTCGAGCAACGGCTTCAGGACCGAGGACACCCCGGACCACGCCCGCTCCCCGCCGAAGCCCCGCATCTCGGCGAGCGCGAAGCCCTCCGCCTGCGCCAGCCACGTACGGAATTCATGAAATCCCCTGCAGGACCAGGACACATCCGGGGTCCCGTCGTCCCCGTTCCCCGGAAAGAGAATCAGCCCCACGGTCTCAGCCCTTTCGCACGGCACGGCGTTGCGCTCGGACTGCGTCTCACTCCGCCCGCCCCGTGACCGCCACCGTCACCCCGAGCCCCACCATCGCAAGACCGCCCGTCCCGCCCACCGCCGCCAGCCTCTTCGGGGAGCGGGCGAACCAGGAGCGGGCCGTGGATGCCGCGAGGCCCCAGATGCTGTCGGAGGCCACCGCGATGGCGTTGAAGACCAGGCCGAGGAGCAGCATCTGCAGGGTGGTGTGACCGGCCTCCCGGTCGACGAACTGCGGGAGCACCGCCGCGAAGAAGACGATCGTCTTGGGGTTGGCGACGCCGACCGCGAAGCCCTCCCAGAGCGTGCGCAGGGTTCCGGCGTGCGTACCGGAGGCGTCGCCGTCGCCCTTCTCGAACACCGTTTGCAGCGAGCGGCGTTGGCGTATCGCCTTGACTCCCAGGTACACCAAGTACGCCGCACCCAGCAGCTTCAGCGTCGTGAAGACGACGATCGAGCGTTCCACTACCGTGCCGACGCCGAACGCGACGGCGAGGACCAGGACGTACGCGCCGAGCGTGTTCCCGACGACCGTCGTCAGCGCGGCCCGGCGGCCCTGCGCCAGGGCGCGGCCGACGACGAACAACACGCTCGGGCCGGGGATCACGATGAGGAGGAAGGACATCGCCGCGAAGGCGAGGAGGCGATCGGTGGACATCATGCAGTCCATGGAGCCACATGTGGGTGCTCGGTGCCGCCCAATTTACGTACGCGGCCGCATTGCCCACCGCGGCCGGCGCCCCGCACGCTGCACCCCATGACCGACGGACTTCTGCTCTCCCCCGGCGCCGGTCGCAGGATCGAGGCGGCCGGGATGACGCTCAAGGTCGGCGTGGAACACACGCCACGGTGGTCGATGTTCGAGGCCGAGATCGGGGTCGGTTTCGACGTGGGGGCACATCTGCACCAGGAGGCCGAGGAGGTCTTCTACGTCCTTGAGGGCGAGCTCGACCTCCTCGCGTTCGAGCCGCTGGAGCGGACCGGCCGGGACTGGCAGACCTGGGAGTCGCGGGAGGGCCGCAAGGTGCTGCGCGGTGCCGCCGGAAGCGCCATGTACGTACCCGCCGGCTGCCCGCACGCCTTCGCGAACCCGGGGCCCTCCCCGGCCCGCCTCCTCTTCCTCGTCGCACCCGCGGGACACGAGCAGTACCTGCGGGAGATGGGCGACATCATCGCCTCGGCCGGCGGCCCGCCCGACCAGGACGCGATCGCCGCGCTCCGACTCCGGTACGACATCGAGCAGTTGACCCCGTTGGTGCCGGGACGGCCCTAGGTGTATTGACCCGCGGGGTTGTTGACGCGGGTGATGGGTGGTTGGCCGTCGAGTGCGGTGCGGGTGTGGAGTGAGGCCGGGTAGAGCTGCCGTGGCGAGGGACGGCGACAGGACGTGAGTGAGGCGGTAACCAGACGTGAGCGGCGGGCGAGATGCTTCACGTGTCAGCAGGTCAAACGGGGTAGCGGCTCGCCGCGCGTTCCGGGCCGCGACTACACCTCCGCACTCGACCGCCAAACACTCGGGGAATTCACATGCGTACGACGTCCCGCTCCCGCAAGCGCACCGCCACCATCGGCGCAGCACTCACCGCCGTCCTCGCCCTCGCTCTCACCGCCTGCAACGGCGACGACGACGCGTTGGGCAGCACGCAGGCCAGCCCCACCGCGTCGGCGGACCAGGCAGGCGGCACCGGCGGGGCGGACCAGGCAGGCCAGAGCGCCGGGGCCAGCACCGGCGGGAGCGACCAGGGCGCCGACACCAACACCGGTGACACCAACACCGGTGACACCAGCGAGGGCAAGGTCGACCTGTGCCGCTCCGGCGTGCTCGACGCCACCGCCGCCAACAACACCACGGACGAGACGAACGGCGTCGTCACCGTCACCTTCAAGAACGTCGGCAGCGCCGACTGCCGCATCAGCGGCTTCCCGGGTGTCGACATCAATACGTCCCTGGGCGACACCTTCTCCGTGGACCGCAACGGCGAGCAAGCCGTGCCGCAGATCCTCAAGGAGGGCGACACCGCCGCCTTCAACATCACGTTCCCGGTCAACAACAGCGGCGGCTCCGGCGTGCGGCTGACCGACCTGGTGGTGACGCCTCCGAACGAGGTCGAGCCCTTCAAGCTGACGTGGCCGGCCGGCACGCTCGCCGTCACCGACGGCGAGGACGGCGGAAAGATGGAGGTCAGCCCGGTGGGCAAGGTCAGCGACTCACCGGCCGGCTGACCCCCGCACCTGTGAATCGGACACGCCTTGGGGCCGCGGGTCGAGGGCGCCCAACTGGCGCAACTGCGCCAGGACGTCGACGACGCCGCGGATCTCGGCGATCCGCCCGTCGTCGCCGAAGCGGAAGATGAAGATCTCGCTGTAGGTGACGGTCCTGCCGGTGGGCGCGATCCCCTGGTACTCGCCCCGGTGCGTGCCCGTCACCGTGTTCCTGGTGACGACCTTGTCGCCCTGCGCGACCGTCTCCTCGACGGTGACCCGGATGTCGGGGAAGGCCCGCAGCAGCACCTCCCACACCCGCTTCAGCGCCTCCGCGCCGCTCGCCCCCATCGGGACCGGCGCGTGGAAGTCCACGTCCGGGGCGACGTATTCGTCGATGGCCTTCGCGAGGGCGGCCATGTCGCCGCCGCTGCCCGCGGCGTGGAAGCGGTGCAGTGCGGCCACGTGATCCGCCGTGCGCGACTCGGTCATGTGCTCTCCCCTTCTCCACTGCTGCGCGCCGTCTGCGCGCTCACTTCTACGACAGGGCAGCACCCTCGGATGTGAGGTCAGTACGTCCGACAGGGGTGACCAAGATGCGGATCACGTCGTCATCGATGACGTACAGAGCCCGATAGGCGCCGACCCTCAGACGTCGGTAAGCGCTGCCGTACGGCGTCGAGTTGGCTGGCCGGGGGTCTGAGGCCAGGCCGTAAGGGTCGTCCTTGAGGTATCGCACGGCGGCACTGGTCGCCTCCGGCTCCCAGATGATGCCGTACGTCACTTACGCAAGCCCAGCAGTCGACCGACCTCGTCGTGCGACATGCCCTCACTCAGCACCCCCTCCGCCTTGCGCCGCTCGCGCTCGGCGATCGCGAGAGAGTCCTCCAGATCCTCTACCACCTGGGGCGACACAAGAAGCGCGGCAACGTGGCCGTGATCAGTGAGAGCGATGGTCTATCGGCCGTGTGCGGCACGGCGCACGAGGTCGCCCAGCTCGGAGCGGGCCTTGCTGATGGCGATCTCGGTCATGCCCCAAGATTAATCCTGTGTCACACCCGGGCGACACGCCCTGCACAGCCCGCCCGGCAGCGCCTCCGGACGCCCGGGGCGCCCGCAATCCGTGCACTCCACGAGGGTCCGGTGGGCGGACTCGGGTGCCAACGGAAGTGTCGACGGAAGCACCGAGCGCATACGTACGCGCTCGGGCGGGAGCTTGTCGCGCAGGCGGCGGGCGACGAAGGCCCTGGGCGCGTGGACGGTCGGGGGCAGGCCGGATGTCAGGGCCTGCGTGAGGAACTGGCCGTCGGGCTCGCGCGCCAGCCACTCGGCGACGAGGGGTTCGAGGGCGGCGCAGTCCGCCGCCGAGAGGGTCAACCGCTGGTCGCGGAGGCCGAGTTGGGCGAGGCGGCGATACGCGTCGGAGCGGGCGGGCGGCTGCGGGGTACAGGCCTCCACCTCGGGTACGTCACCGTCCAGGAACCGGGTCCACCACTCGTCGCTCCGCGCGATGCGCGACCAGTACGTGTGGAACACCCAGCGGGTGACGTCGCCGTCCGCGACACGGCGTACGCGGCGCAGATGTCCGGCAACAGACAGCTCGTTGAGCGCGGATCGGACTGCCGCCTGGCCGTAGAGGGGCTGTTCCTTCGCGAGCGTCTTGGCGTCCATGGCGGCGTGCTCGGGGAGCGCGTCGATGAACCCGGCGAGGTAGCGGGCGCGGAGGGGGAGATGGGCGAAGGAGTCGCGCCGGAGGGGGCCTTGGTCCGGGGTGCCGCGTTTTCCGTAGCCGGGGTTGGCCAGGGGGTGTGACGGGGACGGCAGGGCAGGGCTAAGGTCTTGGGTAGCCATGAGATCGACCTCTATTCGATCTTGCTGGTGAGACCTCGGCTCGGGTGTTCGTAGCATCCGGCCGGGGTCGTTTCTTTTTGCGCACGCTAGAGGGTTGCGACGGTGCGTTGCAACCTGGTCGCAGAAAGTCACGCGAGGGAGGGTGGGAGGTGGGTTGAACCCCCAACTCCCCTTCCCTGCAAGCAGAGCTCGGGTTTCGGGGCTCGGAGCTCAGGCGGTGCGGGCGTGCGCCAGGAATGCGTTCCAGGCGTGCGCGGCGGCGGTGAAGGTCGGGCTTTGAGCGCCGAGCTTCGAGTCTCGTACGTGGATGAGGTCCGGGCATGCGGCGACCTCGACGCAGTTGCCTCCCTGGCTGTCGCTGTAGCTGGACTTGCGCCATTCCAGGGCGACTTCGAGGCAGTTGCCGCCCTGATCGTCGCTGTAGCTGGACTTGAACCATGTCAGGCTGGCGTTCACAGTTCTGCGGCCACCTCTCTGATGAACTTGGCCGACCCCTCGGGGCTGAGGGCGTGCACGCGGATCATGCCATGGGCTTGAGCGAGCGCACTGGCCTTGTCCCCGTCGGCGTACAGGGTGCTGGTCTCCGGCCCTTCCACGTACGCGTAGTGCTCGTGATCAACCGACTCCAGCAGCACTACGGCACCGCGGAGCGCCACGCCGTACGCCTGCCCGAAGGGCAGAACCTGGATCGTCACGTTCCGCAACTGCCCCAATCCCAGGATCTGTTGGAGCTGACTCCTCATGACCTCACGGTCACCTACAACGCTACGCAACACCGCCTCGTACAAGACGAAGCTGAACGCGACGCTCTTGCGCTCGGCCAGCACACCCTGGCGTTTGAGACGGCCTGTCACGCGCTCTTCGACAGTCTCGTCATCAAGCGGCGGACAGCTCGCACTGATCAGCGCATGTGCGTACTCCGACGTCTGCAACAACCCGGGGACGAGCAGCGGCTCGTACGAGCTGAAGGCGATCGCATCCTTCTCCAACGCCAAGAACTCCTGCGCACGCTCGGGGTGCGCCTCCGGCTTCAAGTACTCCTGCGCGGCGACGATCTTCCCGCCTGCGCCGCACAGTTGATCCGCGATCTGGAGCAGCCGCACCGTCGGCTTACGCCTCCCGTTCTCCATGGACTTCACGTACTCGATGCCGTAACCGGCCTCTTCCGCCAGCGCCTCGCGCGCGACGCCCGCCTCCGTCCGCCACAACTTGATCTGACTGCCGCAGTAACGCCACGCGTTCGACTCGGTCGACACGCGCACCTCCCCTGGCCCAGCAGGTACTCGACGGGTACAACTACCCGCCGTACATGTGCCGTTACTCCCGAGGTTACGCGGCGAGCCGGAACCCTGGCGGCATGCAAGCAAAGAGTCACCCAGCGGCACTCCCCCAGGACATCGAGTGGCGCCTGCCCCATCACGCCCGCAGCGTCGGCCGCGCCCGCCGCCTCTTCCGTGAACAGGCCGCGTCCTGGGGGCTGCCCGAGGAGGTGAGCGACACGGCGGAGCTGCTGCTCAGCGAGCTGACGACGAACGCGTACCGGCACGCCAAGGCACCGGTGGGCCGGGAGATCCGGGCGCGGGTCGCGCTGGGCGACGGGCGGCTGCTGCTGGCGGTGACGGACGCGGGCGAGGCGCTGCCTCGGCCCCAACTCCCGTGCGGGACGGCCGAGTCGGGGCGGGGCCTCGTCCTCGTACAGCTCCTGGCGGACAAGTGGGGCGCGGAGCACCGCGCGTGCGGGGTGGGCAAGACGGTGTGGTGCGAACTGCTCCTCGGATGACTCCGCTCACACCGCTCACGCCGTTCACCCGGTGGCCCGGTGGCCCTCAACAGGCGTTCCCAAAAGATGTGTTGCCCACGAACGCTCCGGCGGGTGATGATCCCGTCCTATCAAATCGATAGAGTTTTCGGCCCACTTGGGAGACCTCCATTGAAGAAGAACCTGCGGAACCGCCTCGCCACGCTTCTCGCGGCAAGCGCCCTCATCGGCGGAACCACCCTCACCCTCGGAGCGAGTGACGCGGCGGCGGCATCCGACTGGACCTTCAGCAAGGGGGGCGTGGACTCCGAAGGGGGCTTCACCATCGCGGCGTACTACCACGGCAACTACGCAGGCGTCATGGTGTGGAACGCCGACCCCGTCGGCAGCATCCCCGGTGACGCGTTCCAGGTGGGGGACATAGGCTCCGACGGGTGGGGGATGGAGGCGTCGATGATCGTTCCGACGTCGTCGCGCACCGCCACGACACGGGGGCACGCGGCGGTGTACTACAGCCAGTGGAACACCGGAAACCTGGACGAGGGCACCGCGGTCTACATCCAGCTCTGCGCCGTCAAGGACGCTTACTCGTCCTGCAGCCTCGCGTACGGCGGCCACGCGTAACCTGCCGCGGTCCGCGGGCGAACGGCTGTGCCGGACGCCCCCGGACCCGTAGCACCGACCGGCTCAGACCAGCCGTCGCGCCGTCGCCCACCGCGTCAGCTCGTGCCGGTTGGAGAGTTGCAGCTTCCTGAGGACCGCCGAGACGTGCGACTCGACCGTCTTCACCGAGATGAACAGCTGCTTCGCGATCTCCTTGTACGCGTATCCGCGGGCGATGAGGCGCAGGACCTCCCGCTCGCGCTGCGTGAGGCGGTCGAGGTCCTCGTCGACCGGCGGTGCGTCCGTCGAGGCGAAGGCGTCGAGGACGAAGCCCGCCAGGCGCGGGGAGAAGACCGCGTCGCCTTCCTGGACCCGGAAGATGGAGTTCACCAGGTCCGTGCCGGTGATCGTCTTCGTGACGTAGCCGCGCGCGCCGCCGCGGATCACGCCGATGACGTCCTCCGCCGCGTCGGACACGGAAAGGGCCAGGAAGCGGACCGGGTTGTCCGCGTCCGCCATCAACTGGGCGCTGCGGCGCAGGACTTCGACCCCGCCGCCGCCCGGGAGGTGGACGTCGAGCAGCACGACCTCGGGGCGCGTCGCCGTGATCACCGTGACCGCCTGGTCGACGTCGGCGGCCTCGCCGACCACCTCGACGCCCGTCGTCTCCGTGCGGCCGATCTCCGCCTGGACTCCCGTACGGAACATGCGGTGGTCGTCGACCAGGACCACCCGCACATGACGTCCGGGGCCCGCGCCCTCCGAAGGACCGGTCTCCGCTGCCTCGTCGGTCATGACGTCCTCTCCGCCCTCTTCATGGTCAGTTCGACCTCGGTGCCGCCGTCCGGGACCGCCCGCAGCCGGGCCGTCCCGCCGTTGCGCTCCATCCGGCCGATGATCGATTCTCTTACGCCCATGCGGTCGGCGGGGATGGAGTCCAGATCGAAGCCGGGGCCGCGGTCCCGCACGGAGACGAAAACCTCGTCTCCCTCTGCTGTTGTCTCGACTTCCGCGAAGACCTGTACGGCCCCGCCCTCGCCACCGTACTTGGCGGCGTTCACCATCGCTTCCCTCGCGGCCTGCATCTGTGCCGTGATGCCGTCGTCGAGGGGGCAGTCGCCGACGACCACGACCTCCAGCGGGACGCCGTGCTTGTCCTCGACCTCCGCCGCGTTGCGCTTGACGGCCTCGGCGACCGTCTCGGGGTCCTGCGGGTTCTCGGCGGCGGCCGGCTTGTACAGCCAGGCCCGCAGGTCCCGCTCCTGGGCGCGGGCGAGGCGGCGTACCTCGGCGGGGCTGTCCGCGTTGCGCTGGATCAGGGTCAGGGTGTGCAGCACGGAGTCGTGGACGTGGGCCGCGACTTCGGCCCGCTCCTGCGCGCGGATGCGCATCAGGCGCTCCTCGGACAGGTCCTGGGTCATGCGGATCAGATAGGGGCCCGCGAGGAGCGCGATGCCGACCAGGACCGCGAGCGCCGCCTGGAGGATCGAGCCCAGGTGCTCGGTGGCGCCCTGCGTCACGAAGATGCCGGTCACGCCCGTGCCGACGAGGACGACGCCCGCCCCGGCGCGGGCCAGGTTCAGGGTGCGCCTGCGGCGGCCGACCTCGGCCCAGCGGGCCCGGCGCGCGTTGTCCGCCTGGCGCCACACGAGGGCGACGCCCGCGCCGACCAGGACGGTCGGGACCAGGTACGCCTTGGTGTTGCCGGTCAGGTTCACGTTCTGGACGAAGATCATCGCTACGACGACCATCAGCAGCAGCGCGAGGATCTGCCCCTTGTCGGGGCGGCGCGCGACCAGCCTGCGCCGCCCGTCGGGGGCCGTCTCCGTGGTGAGCACGGTCGGCCGGTCGCTGCCGACGCCGCCCACACCGAGCGGCACGAAGAACCAGAACGCCGCGTAGAGGAGGGCGCCGAGGCCGTCCGCCATGAACAGGCCGACGAACACCAGGCGCACCCAGACGACCGGCAGGCCGAGATGCCCGGCGAGCCCCCGCGCGACTCCGCCGAGCCAGCGTCCGTCGCTGCTTCGGTAGAGCTTGCGCGGCGGCCGCGGGTCGTCGACGAGAGGAACGGTCGCTGCTTCCGGCATGCCACCGATCGTCACACGACCCAGCGGGTACGGGCATCAGGGTCGACCCCGGAAACTCCCCTGATCTCCCCTGATCTCCACGTCCGTACGGGAACGGGCTCAGGGACGATCTCAGGGTCCGTCCAGGGTTGTCCCGACTGCCGCCGAAGCCGCGCGCCCGTCACCATGGACGTATGACGGAGCACGCCCCTCTCGACGCGGAACCAGCGGAACCGGCCCCCGCCCCCGCCCCGGAACGCCGCTTCCGGCGCGACCGGCGGCACAAGACGCTGGGCGGGGTCTGCGCCGGCCTCGGCCGGACCTGCGACATGGACCCGGTGATCTTCCGGATCGGCCTGGCCGTGCTCGCCGTGACCGGTGGCATCGGCCTGATCTTCTACGGCTTCGCCTGGCTCTTCGTGCCGTACGACGACGAGGAGGAGAACGAGTTCCGCAAGCTGCTCACGGGGCGGGTGGACGGGCCCGGGCTCGCCGCCATCGTCACCGCGCTGGTCGGCTGCGGCGTCTTCCTCTCCATGCTGAACAACGGCGGGGCGCTCACCTTCGCCGCCGTCCTCGCCCTGCTGCTCGCGGGCACGGGCTACTGGTCGCAGCAGCGCCGCACCACCGACCCCGACCCGGTCGCCGCGCAGGCCGTGGCCGACGCCCCGCCGGAGGCGAAGGCGCCGCCGGTCTCGCCCGCCCCCTCGTGGTGGCGCGACCCGATCGTGAAGGACGGCACGTACGTCGGCGGCACCGGCTACTTCTGGGGCCCGGCGGACGCGGTGGACCCGATGGACCCGGTGGACACAGCCCCGCAGGACGCGGGTCCGCGCGACCCCCTCGCCAAGCGGCCGACCGCGCCGCCGAAGAAGCGCGAACCCCGCGGCGGCATCGGCGCCCTCACGTTCCTGGCCGCGCTCGTCGCGGGCGCCCTGGGCGCGGGCCTGACCTGGGAGTCCCGCACGCTCGGCGACAGCCTGCAGACGGGGTTCGCCTGCGCGCTCGGCGTCTTCGGCCTCTCCATCGCGATCAGCGCGTTCCGCGGCCGGACCGGGGCGGGCTCGATCGTCCTGGCGATCGTCACGGCGGGCCTGCTCGCCGGGTCGGCCGCGCTCCCGGCGAACATCACCACCGAGTGGATCCGCACGAACTGGACCCCGGCGAGCGCGGCGGACGTGCAGTCCCAGTACGAAGTGGGCTCGGGCGTGGGCACGCTCGACCTGTCGAAGGTGGACGTGGCGGACGGGAAGAAGGTGGAGACGCACGTGGAGGTCGGCGCGGGCCAGGCGAAGATCATCCTGCCGAAGGCCGACTCGAACGACACGGTGGAGATGCACATCGAGGTCGGACTCGGCGACGTCCAGCTGCCCGGCGACACGTCGGACGACATCGACATCCGCCCGGGCCAGGAGAAGCGGATCACGTTCGACCCGCCGTCCGGCTCGAAGGCCTCCGGCAAACTGGAGATCCACCTCGAGGTCGGACTCGGACAGGCGGAGGTGTCCCGTGCGGCATGACTTCTACCCGGGCCGCCTGATCGCGGGCCTGGTCCTGATGCTGACGGCCGTCGTGTACTTCGGGGACGCGGGCGGCGCGTGGGAGACACCGTGGTTCGCGGTGATCCCGCTGGTGTGCGGGGGCCTGGGTGTGGCGGGGGTGGTGGGGACGGTCGCGCGAGCCGCACGGTTGCGCAGATCGAACCCCCGCTGACCTCGGCCCGGACTCAGCCCAGACTCAGCCCAGACTCAGCCGGTCCGCCTTCCGCTCCCGCCACCACGCATCGACCGACCAGACCGCCGCCCCACCCAGCACCAGCGGCAACCAGGCCATCAGATAGGCCAGGTCGTTCCCGAGGAAGTAGGGATCGGCCGCCCAGCTCACCGTCAGCCACAGGCTCAGCGAGATCAGCGCGCCCCCGAGCGCCGCCACCCGGGCGAAAACCCCGAGCAGCGTCCCGATCCCCACCGCCAGTTCACCGAAGGCAATGGCGTAGCCGAACCCCGCCGGGGACTTCAGCGCCAGATCGATGAGTTCGGGGAACGCGGCACTGTGGCTGTCGCGGATACCGGTCAGCTGCGCGCCCAGCGACCCGTCGCCGGTCGACTTGAAGAAGGCGCTGTCGGTGAGCTTGTAGAACGCGGCGTAGATGAAGGTCACGCCGAGGAATATCCGCAGCGGCACCAGGGCGTACCGCTGCATGGTGTCGCGCCAGTCACCGCCCCCGGTGACATAGCTGGTGTGCAGGTCCGTTCGCATGCCGTGCGCCATCGCCGACCGCCGCCTCTCGCGCCTCTCCCGTGCCCTTTACCCGACCATACGTACGGGACGGCGCCCCGGCTCACCGCGTGCGCCGATCAGTCGACGACCGGCTCGCTCCACGACGTCGATCCGGCTCAGTCCACGACGTCGATGGCGCACCGGTTCGTCTCCACGCCCGTCGCGGTGATCACCTGTACCTCTACGCGCCCGGGCTCGACGTCCACCGGGACCGGCACCGTCAGCAGGGTGTCGCTGGGGTTGGTGAAGCCGCCGGGCACGGGGACGAGCGGCACGTGGACGTGCACGGTGCCGATGCGCACGGCCACCCGGGCGAGCTGGTCGGCGGTGCCCGCGCCCGGCGGCACGAACCCGGCGCCGCGGATCTCGATGTCGTCGCCGGTGCGGATCGGGGCGTCCAGGTCGCCGGCCTCGCGGGCGCGCACGACGGACAGGACGACGGGGCGGCCGCCGTCGGCGTACTTGCCGCACAGGTAGGTCGCCGCCGACACCGCCACGAGGACGGCGAGCGCCCACGGCAGGTCGGGCAGCCGGTCGGGGCGGCGGGCGAGCCGGGCGGCGGCCCACACGAGGGCGGCGGCGCACACGGCGACGTACTGCGCGTCGGTGAAGCTGCCGCGCCCGGAGTCGTCGGTGAGCAGGTCGGCGGCGCGCGGCCGGGCGGCCCGCACCTTCTGCAGTCGCTGGGCGAGGACGCGTACGCCGACGATCCGGCGGACGAGGACGGCGACCGCGCAGACGACGGCGAGGACGGTCAACAGGCCTGCCCCGCGGGCGAGTTCGAGCCCGTCGATGAGGGCGTCGCGCTCCCGGCGGCCGGACGCGCCCGCGAGTTCACCGGCGAGGACGAGGACCGCGTACACGGCGAACAGGACGAAGCCGCCCGCCACGGCGCGTGACGTCGACAGGCGGTTGTCCTCGCCGATCACGGGGGCGAGGACGCCGCCGCGGGTGCTGTGCACGGACGCGGCGCCGCTCAGCAGCCCGCCGACCACGACCGCGGCCACCAGGCCCGCCGTGCGCGCGGTGGTCCAGCCCGCGCCGATCGCGGTGAGCGCCTGCACGAGCAGCAGGACGCCCGCGCCGCCCCACACCGCGTACAGGGTGCGCCGCCGCAGGCCCGCCAGCCAGGCCGCGCCCTCCTCGCGTCCGCGGTCGGCAACCGCCTTGGCGGACTCGGTGAGTTCGTCGGAGATCCACTGCCGGGAGGCCCCGGCGGAGTGCGCGACGGCGGCGGGCAGACCGTGCCCGCCCGCCAACTCGTCCCGTTTCGCAAGGAATGCGGCGACGGCCTTGCGGTGTCCCTCGCGCGCCCCGTGCGGACAGTCGCCGCACGTGCACCCGCCCCCGTGCGTCCCCTGCCCCTGCCGCGCTTCCTGCACCGCCACCGCGACGCCCCCACCCTCAGCCTCTGTGTTGCCCGTTGTGTAGCCCGTCAACTTCCGTGTGATGAGAGGGAATTGTGCCGTACGCGGCGCACGCTCCGGCGCACGGGGCCGCCTCTGGAGGAGGAACGGTACACGTCCGGATTGACCGGCATGTTGACGCCGCTGCGAGAATTTCCGTATGGCCGAGATCATCCAGCGGGACGGGACCTGGGCCTTCGACGGGACCACGGTCCGCATCACCCCCGGACTGCACCGCAGCGTGGCCCTGCTGCGGCAGACGTACGGCGAGATCAGCGTGCCGCTGACGGCCGTGTCCGGGGTGTCCTACGAGCCCGAGCGCAAACGCGGCCGGCTCCGCCTCACCCTGCGCGAGGCCGCCGACCCGCTGCTCCAGGCCACCGGAGGCCGCCTGCCGGACACCGCCGACCCCTACCGGCTCGCCGTGGACACGGACCGCTCCGGCGTCGCGGAGTACCTCGCCGAGGAGATCCGCCAGGCCCTGCTCCTCGAGCAACTCCCGGACGGGCCCGCCGAGTCGTACCTCGTGCCGGGCCCCGCGGTGCCGGTCTCGGTGCGCTCCAGCGACGGCACGGTCTCCTTCGACGGCAGCCGGATACGGATCGACTGGAGCGACACCTCGGACCGGGTGAAGCGGGCGACGGGCCCGCGCGTCATCGCCATCGGCGACCTCGACGGCGTCGACTGGGTGCCCAACTCCGGTTACGAGGACGGGGTGCTGCGCTTCGTGATGAAGGGCTCGGCGTACGCGAAACTGCCGCCGGAGAAGGACCCGTACGCCCTCGACCTGTGGGGCAACGCCCGCAAGGACCTGCTCACCGCCCTCGTCGCGGCCGCGGTCACCGCCCGCCTGCCGCACCCGTCGACGCCCCGCGCCGCCCCCGCCCTGCCGGTGGCACCCCACGACCACCACGACGTACTCCTGCGCCGACTGCGGGAGTTGGGCGAGCTGCACCACCAAGGGGTGCTCACGGACGAGGAGTTCGCGCTGACGAAACAGGTGGTGTTACGGGACTTCCGGTGACCGGGACTTCCGGTGACCGGGGGCTACGCCAGCAGCTCCGGCTCGCTGCGCGTGATGTCCTGCCACATGCTCTGGTAGTTGATCCACGCGACGAGGTCCCCGCCCGTCTGGTCCCGGGTCGCCACCGCCTGGCGCCGGTCGATCAGCACCGGCCGCCCGGCCGCCCGCGCCGCGAGCTGCACCTGGCAGCACCGCTCCAGCGCGATGAACCACCAGGCCGCCGCGTCCACGGAGTCCCCCACGGTCAGCAGCCCGTGGTTGCGCAGGACGAGGGCCTTGTAGTGGCCGAGCGCGACCGCGATCCGCTTGCCCTCCCCCGCGTCCACCGACACCCCCGTGTACTCGTCGAGCAGCGCGTGGTCCTCGTAGAAGGCGCAGGCCTCCTGCGTGATCGGCTCGATCAGCTCGCCGAGCGCGGACAGCGCGCGCCCGTACGTGGAGTGGCAGTGCGCGACGGCCACCAACTCCGGGCGGGCGCGGTGCACTTCGGCGTGGACGGTGAAGGCGGCCTGGTTGACGTGGTAGCGGCCCTCCACCACCTGCCCGTCCCCGTTGGCCAGGACGAGGTCGCTGACGGTGACGTGCCGGAACGGCACCCCGAACGGATTGACCCAGTAGCAGTCCTCGAACTCCGGGTCGCGCGCGGTGATGTGACCCGACACCCCGTCCTCGTACCCGAGCCGCCCGAAGATCCGCAGGGCACCGGCCAGTCGCTCTTTGCGGTGGCGCCGTTCGTCGGCCACGTCCGTGTGCACGGGCGGCATGGCGAAGTGCAGCTGATCGGTGGGTATGGGGGCGGGGTTCTGCGGCGTGGACATGGAGCGGAAGGTACCTCCGTGACCTCCAAGGTGACAGGCCCGCGCTGTGAAAAGACTGCGGCGAAACGCCCGGGATACCGGACAGAGGATGTCGGGTATCCCGGGCAGACTCGACGCATGACGTCGAACTGGGCAGCCTTCTCCACCGCCGAACCGGATCTCGCCAAGACGATCGAAGAGCGCTTCGCACAGCACACGCACCACGTCCTCGCGACCCTCCGCAAGGACGGCTCACCGCGCACGTCCGGTCTCGAAGTCCGTTTCCTGAACGGGGAGTTCTGGCTCGGCATGATGCCGGGCTCGCTCAAGGCACTCGACCTGCTGCGCGACCCGCGGTTCGCGATCCAGGCGAACCCGGGCGAGGGCCAGACGATGGGCGGCGGCGACGTCCGGATCAGCGGCCGTGCGCTGCTCGTCGAGGACCCGGCGACGATCGCCCGCTACACGGACCGGGTCCAGGTCCCCGACCCGAACGACTTCCACCTCTTCCGTACCGAGCTGACCGAGGTGACGAGGACGTACATCGAGGACGACAAGTACCTCGTGGTCCAGGTCTGGAACCCGGGCGGTCCGGTGCGCACGATGAAGCGGGAGTGACACGACCTTCGTCGCTACGTGACTGAGGGCGCCGCCCACCATCCGGTGAGCGGCGCCCTCAGTCGCGTACGGCAGTGGGGACTACTCCCACTCGATCGTCCCCGGCGGCTTGCTCGTCACGTCGAGGACGACGCGGTTGACGTCCTTGACCTCGTTCGTGATGCGGGTGGAGATCTTCGCGAGCGTCTCGTACGGCATCCGCGTCCAGTCCGCCGTCATGGCGTCCTCGGAGGAGACGGGGCGCAGGACGATGGGGTGGCCGTAGGTGCGGCCGTCGCCCTGGACGCCGACCGAGCGGACGTCCGCGAGCAGGACGACCGGGCACTGCCAGATCTCGCGGTCCAGGCCGGCCGCGGTGAGCTCCTCGCGGGCGATGGCGTCGGCCTCGCGGAGCAGGTCGAGCCGCTCCTTCGTGACCTCGCCGACGATACGGATGCCGAGGCCCGGGCCCGGGAACGGCTGGCGCTGGACGATCTCGTCCGGCAGCCCCAGCTCGGCGCCGACCGCGCGGACCTCGTCCTTGAACAGCTGGCGCAGCGGCTCGACGAGCTGGAACTCGATGTCGTCGGGGAGCCCGCCCACGTTGTGGTGCGACTTGATGTTCGCCGTGCCGGTGCCGCCGCCGGACTCGACGACGTCCGGGTAGAGCGTGCCCTGGACCAGGAACGCGACCTCGGGGCCGTCCTCCTGGAGGATCTCCAGCTGGGCCTGCTCGAAGACGCGGATGAACTCGCGGCCGATGATCTTCCGCTTGGTCTCGGGGTCGGAGACCCCGGCCAGCGCGGTCAGGAAGCGCTCGCTGGCGTCGACGACCTTCAGGTTCGCCCCGGTCGCCGCGACGAAGTCCTTCTCGACCTGCTCGGTCTCGCCCTTGCGCATCAGGCCGTGGTCGACGTACACGCAGGTCAGCTGGGAGCCGATGGCCTTCTGCACGAGGGCCGCGGCCACCGCCGAGTCGACGCCGCCGGACAGGCCGCAGATGGCGCGCTTGTCGCCGACCTGGGCGCGGATCGCCTCGACCTGCTCCTCGATCACGTTGCCCGTCGTCCAGGTGGGCTTGATGCCCGCGCCCCGGTACAGGAAGTGCTCGAGGACCTGCTGGCCGTGCGTGGAGTGCATGACCTCGGGGTGGTACTGGACCCCGTACAGCTTCTTCTCGTCGTTCTCGAAGGCCGCGACGGGGACGACGTCCGTGGAGGCCGTCACCGTGAAGCCCTCGGGGGCGGCGGAGCAGGCGTCGCCGTGCGACATCCACACGGGCTGCTCGGCCGGGGTGCCCTCGAAGAGGGTGGAGTCGGTCTTGGAGACGGACAGCGGCGTGCGGCCGTACTCGCGGGCGCCGTTGTCGTCGACGGTGCCGCCGAGAGCCGTCGCCATCAGCTGGAAGCCGTAGCACATGCCGAAGACGGGGACGCCGGCCTCGAAGAGCGCGCGGTCCAGGCGCGGGGCGCCCTCCGCGTAGACCGACGAGGGGCCGCCGGAGAGGATGATCGCCGCCGGGTTCTTGGCGAGCATCTCCGCGACCGGCATGGTGCTCGGCACGATCTCGCTGTAGACCCGGGCCTCACGGACGCGGCGGGCGATGAGCTGGGCGTACTGCGCACCGAAGTCGACGACCAGGACGGTGTCGGGGGCGGCGGCAGCGGAAGTCGCTGATGACACGGGTTGCCTTCCGGCGGCTTTAGCGGGGGTCGTGCTGGTGATTCTACCGGCTCGGCACAGTTGTCCCCGAGGCCGCGGGCCGGGGCTATACTCGGCCGCATGTTCTCGCAGACGACCTTCGTCTTTACCTATGGCAGCCGGCCCGCCGGATGCCATGGTCGTGCTGCTTGAGCCACTGACAAGCGACTTCCACAGGCGCCCCGGGCCGACAAGGCCCGGGGCGTCTGTCGTATCCGGGTCCTGCCGGTCCGGGGCTCCCACCCGACACCCAGGGAGCTCCCCCATGACCGCCACGTCCACCGAGAAGACCGGCGCCCGCACCACCGAGGCCGCCGACGTGATCACCGGCGCCCGCGAGCGGATCGACGCGCTCGACGACCGGATCATCGGCCTCGTCCAGGAACGCATGGCCGTCTCCGCCGTCATCCAGGAGGCCCGCATCACCTCGGGCGGGCGGCGCGTGAACCTGTCCCGCGAGATGGAGATCCTCGGTCACTACAGCGAGGCGCTCGGCAAGCCCGGCACCGCGCTCGCGATGACGCTGCTGGAGCTGTGCCGGGGCCGGATCTGAGCCCGCACCCCAGGCGCGCACCCCAGTTCGATTCCGGCCTCACCCGTACGGCGCGTGACCCGGACGCGACGGGCTTCGTTGGTCCCGGTGTCCGTGCCAGCCAGGGGCGGGCCAAACAAACCACGCGTGGCTCCGCTGGAGCGATGAGACGTCACGGTCACGCCGTACGTCGTGGGACCTCGCTCCAGTGCAGTGACCGGACGGCAGGGGACAGCAGCCCGGTCACCCAAGAGAACGGTCGGTCCCGGGGACGCCCGGGGCCGGCCGGACTCCTCTCCCCATCCCCAGCTTGAGCGGGACGCCCGGGACACCCCACGCCCGAGCGTCAAGTCCCCCGCACCGTCGATGAGTTGTCGGCGAGTTGTCGACGAGTTGAACAACCACAGACCTGCGGCGCAAACCCCCCGGCGCCGCTTCGAGGCACCGACGCTGCCCTGACGTCGGAGCCGACAGCGAAGGGCCCCGCACATTGGCGTGCGGGGCCCTTCGGTCGTGCCCTCACCGGGCGAGCAGCCACTCGCAGCGCGACCCGCCACACTTTCCGCATGACGCTCGACACCTCACAACGGGACGCACGGGTACGGCAGTTCACCGCGGCCCTGCGCACGGACTGCCCCGGATCCACCGTCGAGCAGGTCGCGGCATTGGCCACCCGGACGCTCGACGCGTGACCCAGTTCACATAAAGATCCTGTGAGCCCTGGGGCAACCATGATCACGGGTCACAGGTCTCACAGGCGAAACCAAGAAGCACGGGAATCACGAGAACGACGATCGAGGTCCTTGCATGAAGCTTCGCCGCGCACTGGTGACGGCGGCCGCGACGGCCGCCATAGCACCGATCGCGCTCCTGTCGGCACCGGCCGCGTTCGCGGAGGAGCCGCCGGGCACCGTCGCCGAGAGCACCACCCCGGCCGCCACCCAGACCCCGGCCGCCACGGAGACGCCCGAGGCGAACGAGACGACCGAGACGCCCGGGTCGAACGAGACACCCGAGACGCCGAAGACGCCCGAGACGCCCGCGACGCCGAAGACGGAGTCGCCGGGCACGGCCGACACCAAGACGCCCGAGACGCCCAAGACGCCCCCGGCGCCGTCCGACTCCACGACCCCGTCCACCGGTGCTTCGGAAGAGCCGGGCGACGACGAGTGCAAGGACTACGAGGACAGCCCGCAGACCCTCGCCGAGCTGCGTGACCTGCCGTCGAAGATCGTGGCCGGTTCGGGCTGGCACGGGTTCACGTACCGCGTCACGAACAAGACCGACAAGGACTTCACCGAGGTCAGGGCGCAGGTGTACGCCTTCGCGTACGCGGCCGACAGGAACCTCACGGACATCACCGACCACCTGCGCCTGCAGTATTCCGACGGCTCCAAGTGGCACGACATCGACAACGTCCTGGAGCACAACGAGGACTTCACGGCGACCGGCACCCTCGCGTCCGGCAAGCACGCGGACGTCAAGCTGCGCATCGCGGTCGACGCCAAGGCCCCGGCCGGTGCGGGCGCCGGCATCGCCTTCGCCACGAGCATCGACACCGAGGGCGTCTGCGGCTACTACGTGCCCGACGACGAGTCCTGGAACTTCGACATCCTGGCCGCGGGCACCAAGACCGACGGCGACGTGCCGCCGGCCACGCCCGAGCCGAAGCCGAGCAACACCCCGGCGCCGCAGAGCAGCAGCACCCCGCTCACCAGCGGCTCGCTCGCCTCGACCGGCTCCAGCTCGATGCTGCCCACCCTCGGCCTCTTCGGCGGCATCGCCGTCGTCGCCGGTGCGGGCGTCGTCTACTCCGTGCGTCGCCGCAAGGTGAGCGACGAGGCGTAAGCGCCCCGCACGGTCATACGCGAAGGACCCGCACTCGGAGGGGGGTGCGGGTCCTTCGCGTACGACCGGATCGACTGACAGGATCGGGCCAACTCGCGTACGGCTACTGCTTCTTGGGCGGCACCGACGGCATCCCGAGGAACGGCAGCCTCAGCGCGCCGAACGCCTCCGCCGGGACCGCCGGGCTCTTCGGCTCGACGGCCGCGAGCCGCTGGTAGGCCGCGCCGATCTCCGGGCGCGGGTCCTCCTCGCCCTTGTTGGGCCAGTACGACATCGCGCGCTCGGCCTGCGCCGTGATGGTGAGCGACGGGTTCACGCCGAGGTTCGCGGAGACCGCCGCCCCGTCGACGACCGAGATGCCGGGGTGCCCGTAGACCCGGTGGTACGGGTCGATGACGCCGGTCTCCGCGCTGTCGCCGATGGGGCAGCCGCCGAGGAAGTGCGCGGTCAGCGGGGTGCCCATGAGCTCGCCGACGTTCGACCCGGCGAAGCCGTTGATCTCGGCGGCGATCGCGGCGGCGCCTTCCGAAGCCGCCTTGATCTGCTTGGGGTTGGGGGCGCCGTGGCCCTGCTTCGCGGTGAGCAGGCCCTTGCCGACGCCGTCCGGCTTCAGGTACGTGGTCAGCGAGTTGTCCAGGGACTGCATGACCAGGCCGATGATGGTCCGCTCCGACCAGCGGTGGTTGGACAGCGAGCGCATCATCAGACCCGGGTGCTTGACCACGTTCGCCAGCCAGCCCGCGACCCTCGACGACCCTTCCGCGTACGGGACTTGGAGGATGGACATGCCGCCCATCGCGTTCGAGCCCCGGCCGTAGCGGACCGGCTCGATGTGCGTGTTCGCGTCCGGGTGGACGGACGAGGTGATCGCGACGCCGCGCGTGAAGTCGACCTTCGCCGCGCCGTGCTTCTTCCTGTAGCGCCGGTTGTTGGTCTGGGCGCCGACCAGGGCCTCGGAGTTGGTGCGGGTCAGCTCGCCCAACTTCGCGGAAATGTGCGGGAGTTGACCGCCCGCCTTCATCTTGTGCAGCAGCGTCTGCGTGCCGTACGTGCCCGCGGCGACGACGACCTTGCGCGCCGTGAAGGTACGGCCCGCGGACTTCTTCTTGTCGTCGGTCGGCAGGGTCGCGACCGCGTACCCGCCCCGCGAGTCGTCGGTCACGGACACCACGGTCGTCATCGGGTGGACGACGGCGCCCGCCTTCTCGGCGAGGTACAGGTAGTTCTCGTTGAGGGTGTTCTTCGCGCCGTGGCGGCAGCCCGTCATGCACTCGCCGCACTCGGTGCAGGCCTTGCGGGCGGGTCCGGCGCCGCCGAAGTACGGGTCGTCGACCTGCTGCCCCGCCGCGGCCTTCACCGACCCGTCCGCGTCGTCGCCGTCGCCGAAGAAGACGCCGACCGGCGCCATGTGGAAGGTGTCGCCGATGCCCAGGGACTCGGCGGCCGCCTTCAGGTGCACGTCGGCCGGGGTCATCGTCTTGTTGAGCCGGACGCCGAGCATGCGCTGCGCCTGGTCGTAGTACGGCTTCAACTCCTCTTCCCAGTCAGTGATGTCCTTCCACTGCGGGTCCTCGAAGAACGGCTTCGGGGGTATGTAGAGGGTGTTGGCGTAGTTGAGCGAGCCGCCGCCCACGCCCGCGCCGGCCAGCACCATGACGTTGCCCAGCAGGTGGATGCGCTGGATCCCGTACATGCCGAGCCTGGGCGCCCACAGGTAGTTCTTGACGTCCCAGGAGTTCTTGGGGAGGGTCCCCGGCGTGAACCGGCGCCCTGCTTCGAGCACTCCGACCCGGTAGCCCTTCTCGGTCAGCCGCAGGGCCGACACCGAGCCACCGAAACCGGAGCCGATGACCACCACGTCGTAGTCGTAGGCGTCCTCAGTCACGTACACGTTCTCCTTCGAACGGCGCTGCGGCTGCTGCTTGTGCGGGAACTGCTGGAGCGGGAACTGCTTGAGCCGGACTACTTGAGCCGGAACTTCTTCATCAGGCCCAGGCTGCGCGTCATGAACTGCGCGTACTTCTCGTCGCTCATCCCGAACGAGGGCGCCATCGGCATGATCCGCTGGTGCGCGACGGTCTGCGCCTCGGTGTACTTGAGGATGCCCTCGGAGCCGTGGCGGCGGCCGAGGCCCGAGTCCTTCATGCCGCCCATGGGCGCCTGGACGCTGCCGTACGCGGGCGCGTACCCCTCGTTGATGTTGACCGTGCCGGTGCGCAGCCGGGCGGCGACCTCGTGGCCGCGCTTGGCGTCCTTCGTCCACACCGACGAATTGAGGCCGTACGCGGTCGCGTTGGCCTGCGCGATGACGTCGTCCTCGTCCGTGAAGCGGTAGATGGAGACGACGGGGCCGAACGTTTCCTCGGTGCAGATCGACATCGGTGCCTCGACGCCGTCGAGGATGGTGGGCTCGAAGAAGTACGGGCCGATGTCGGGGCGCGCGACACCACCGGCGACGAGCGTGGCGCCCTTGGCGACGGCCTCGTCGACGTGCCGCGTCACGGTCTCCAACTGCCGCTCGCCGACGAGCGATCCCATGTCGGCGCCGTACGCGAGGGACTTGCCGAGCCGCATCGCCCTGGTACGGGCGGCGAACCGCTCCACGAACGCGTCGGCGATCGACTCGTGGACGTACAACCGCTCGATGGAGATGCACAGTTGGCCCGCGGACGAGAAGCAGGCGCGCACGGCACCGGCCGCGGCCTTCTCCACGTCGGCGTCCTCGAGCACCAACATGGCGTTCTTGCCGCCGAGTTCGAGCGATACGCCGACCAGGCGGGCGGCAGCGCCCTGCGCGACCTCGCGGCCGGTGCGGGTGGAGCCGGTGAAGGAGACGTAGTCGGCGTGCTTGACCAACTCGGGCCCCACGACCGGGCCTTCGCCGAGGACGACCTGGAACACCTCGGGCGGCAGGCCCGCCTCTATGAGCAGGTCGCGCGCCCACAGCGCGGTCAGGCAGGTCTCCGTGTCGGGCTTCATCACGACCGCGTTGCCCGCGACGAAGGCGGGGAGCGCGTCACCGACGGACAGCTCGAGCGGGTAGTTCCAGGGCGCGATCTGGCCGACGACGCCGCGCGGCTGGCGCAGCTCGGTCACCTTGGTGAGCGTCGGGACGGCGCCGGTGTGCCGCTTCGGCTTCAGGTACGCGGGGGCCTTGCGGCCGTAGTGCCGGGACGCGACGGCGACGGCCTGCACCTCTTCGTGCGCGTGCAGCCGCGCCTTGCCGGTCTCCAGCTGGATCAGGTCGAGCACCTCGGCCTGGCGGGCGAGCACCAGGTCGTGGAAGCGGAGCAGCACCGCGGCACGCTGCCGGACCGGCGTCTTCGCCCAGACCTCCTGGGCGGCGCGGGCCCGCTCGAAGGCCGTGGCCACGTCCTCGGGGGTGGACTCCGGCAGGTCGGCGAGCTTCTCGCCGGTGAACGGCGTGTGGTTCGCCGTGCGCCCCGAACCGACCACGCCCCGCGTCAGCTGGGCGACCAGCTCGGGCGTGACCACGTCGGCGGCCGTGCGCGCGCCCTCGGGGGCGGCGGCCAGCGGGTTGGAAAAGAGGGCCCCGGTGTTCTCGGCGTTCTCGGCGTTTTCGGGGGTGGGCTGCGACTCCGTCATGCAGGGGAGCGTATGCCGAAGCGGGCGCTTTCGGTACCCATCAGTAATGGCCCTTCACCGACTACACACACCACGCCAGTGATCGCTGGCAGCAAAGCCGCTGATCAGCGGCTTTGCTGTCCTGATCACTGCTAGTTTCTATCGGTCGAGACTTTGCCGAGCTGGAGCCTGTCACGGGCTCCCTTGAAGAGGTCCGTGCCCTGCTTCTCGTACGTCCCGACCCCCTTCGGCATGCTCACGCCCAGGTCGTAGCGGCCCTGTGCGTCGACGACGTACAGGCGCATCTCCCGCGTGACGGTGCTCCCGTCCGCGTTCGTGTACGTGATGTCGAGCTGGGCGGCGTCCTCGCCGTGGAAGCTGGTCTTCGTGACCGTCTTGTGGATGTCCGTGGAGCCGTTGTCCGCGTACGAGTTCCCGACGCTGGTCGCCCACTCGATCGCCGTGGAGTCACCGCTGGTGCGCGCCCAGCGTTTCAGGCTCAGAGTGACGTCACTCTTGGGGTCGGTGTACTGGACGCCGTCGCCGGACGGGTCGTGGTAGACGTCGGTGAGTTCGACCGGGACCCAGATCACGGCGCGGACCCCGGTCTCCTTGTGGAAGTTCCAGCCTTCGTCGTCGCCCGAGGACGAGGGCGAGGGCGAGGCGGAGGCCGAGCCCGACGGGGACCGGGACGGCTCGTTGGGCGGGTCCGGCGACAGCTCCGCGCCCCACGTCTCGCCCCCTTCCTGGGCCTGCGATCCGCCCAGCTGGTCGCCGTTGTCCCCCTGGGACAGCGATGTGCCGAGCCAGACCCCGCCGCCGACCATCAGCGCGCCGACGAGCGCGGCCGTCACCAGCGCGGGGGTGCGGCGGGACCGCCGTGGCGCGGCCTGCGCCGGCTCGCCCTCCTTGGTCGGCGCGGGCTCGGGCGCCTCGACCCTGGCCAGGCGCACCGTGCCCGCGTCCTTCGCGGCCTGCGGCTCCCAGCGCACCGCCGGGGCCGAGGGGTCGAGCACCGCCTCCAGGGCCGCCGCCACGGCCTGCGCCTGCGGTCGCGACGCCGGGTCCTTGGCGAGCAGCCGGTCGATCAACGGGCCGAGCACACCGGCCCGTTCGGGCGTCGGCGGGTCGAAGGAGAGGATCGCGGCGAGCGTCGACTCCAGCGTCGTACGGCGGAACGGGGACCAGCCCTCCACCGCCGCGTACAGCAGAACTCCCAAGGACCACAGGTCACTTGAGGGTCCGGCGCCCGCCCCCGACATCCGCTCGGGCGCGATGCACTCGAGCGAGCCGACGAACTCGCCGCTCACCGTGAGCGACTCCTCGCCCTGGATGTGCGCGATGCCGAAGTCGGTGAGCACGACACGGCCGTGCTCGCCGAGCAGCACGTTCGCCGGTTTCACGTCGCGGTGCACGATGCCCTTGGCGTGCGCGGCCCGCAGCGCGCCGAGGACGGCGCGACCGATCCGGGCCGCCTCGACCGGTTCGAGCGGGCCGCGCTGCAACAGCTCGTGCAGCGACTCGCCCCGGACCAACTCCATGACGATCCACGGCAGTTGGTCCTCCTCCACGACGTCGTGGATGGCGACCGCCGACGGATGCTCGACCCGGGCCGCGGCCCGCGCCTCCCGGCTGAGTCGGGCATAGGCGCGCCGCTGCGCCTCGCCCTGCGGATCGCCGGGCAGCCGCGGCTGCTTGACGGCGACGTCACGTCCTACGCGTTCGTCGACGGCGCGCCACACGGTGCCCATGCCGCCGGAGCCGATCCGCTCGACGAGCCGGTACCGGCCGCCGATCAGTCGGCCTTCGCCCTGTCCCCCGTACACGCTCACGTCAGGTGTTCTCGATGTCTAGGTTGGCGATGGCGGCCTTGGCGACCTCGCGGCCGCGCTCGGTGAAGTCACCCTTGCCCGGATAGTCGATCCAGAGCCGGTACATGTCGCCCTTGGCGGTCTTGAAGTAGAAGACCTTCGCCTCGCGCGGCTTGTGAGGGCCGGAGCCCGAGTCGTCCGTGTAGGTGATGGTGTTCTCCGCGGAGGCCTCACCCTTGTACGTGGTCTCCGTGGTCTTGCTCTCGGGGGCCGGCGTGTCGGCCATGTCGGAGTTGTTGCCCTTGTTGATCTCGTCCGAGTCCTTGTTCGCCTGCGCGCCCGCCGAGCTGGCGATCTGGTTCAGGGTGTCCTCGGACTTCTTCTCCAGGTTGAGCGTGATGCTGACCGCGCCGCTCGGGTCGGTGTACGCCACCCAGTGCTTGGTCTTGTCGATGCTGTTGTCGGCCACGGACTTGTCGTACGCCGAGGGCGACGCGATCGTGGCGCCCAGCGCGCTCTCCCGCTTCTTCTGCCACCCGTCCGGGAACGACCCCGCGAACGGATCGGCGATGACCAGGTACGCGGCTACGGCCAGGGCCACGACCCCCGCGCCGATGCCGATCAGCGCCTTGCGCCCGAGCCGGATCCCGCCCCTGCCGTCACCTGCGCCGCCGATCTGCACGACCTGCGTCGGCGCCACCGCGGGCGGCTCGGCGGCGCGCTCCAACAGGGCGCGGACCTGCGCCGCGTTCGGCCGACGGGCCGGGTCCTTCTGGAGCAGCCCGTTGATGGCGTCGGCCAGTGGGCCCTGCGCGGAGGCGGGCGCGGCCGGGGTCGCGTTCAGCACGGACTGCAGCGTCGCGGGCGTGTTGCTGCGGCGGAACGGGGAGACGCCCTCCGTGGCCGCGTACAGCACGACGCCCAGCGACCACAGGTCGGAGGCCGGACCGGGGCGCTGCCCCAACACCCTTTCGGGCGCGATGAATTCGGGCGAGCCGACGAAGCCGCCGGTGTCGGTCAGATTGGTCTCGCCCTCGATCTGGGCGATGCCGAAGTCGGTCAGGACGACGCGGTCGTGCCGCCCCAGCATCACGTTGTCGGGCTTCACGTCGCGGTGCAGGATCCCGGCGGCGTGCGCGGCCTCCAGGGCGCCGAGCACCTCGAGGCCGATGCGCGCGGCCTCGCGCACCCCGAGCGTGCCCTCCTTCAGCGCGTCACCCATCGAGCGGCCCTGCACGAACTCCATGACGATCCACGGCTGTCCGTCCTCGACGGCCACGTCGTGGACGTTCACCACGGCGGGGTGGTCGAGCCGGGCCGCGGCCCGCGCCTCGCGCCGCATCCGCTCGAACGCGTTGGCCCGTTCGCGGTCGGGCAGGTGGTCGGGGACCCGCGGCTCCTTCACCGCGACCTCGCGGTCCACCGTCTCGTCCTTGGCCCGCCACACGGTGCCCATGCCGCCGTGGCCGAGCTTGCTCAGCAGCCGGTAGCGCCCGGCCACCAGGCGTCCGGCGCCCGGGTCCTGCTGCGTGTGCTGCGCGTGCTGCGTCTGCGGCGGCACGACCTGCGTCGGCTGGGCGTAGGGGTTGCCCTCGTGCGGAACATGGGCGGGCCCCGGCTGCGGCGGCTGCAGGCCGAAACTCGTCGGGTCGTTCGGGCTGGAGAAGGCGCCCCCGTTGTCACTCATGTGTCCATGACTACCGTGCGGGGCACCGGTCGTTCCACCTGGGTCACGCAGTTGTGACCGCGCTGATGCGCCCGCCGCGGTCATTTGTGCGCAGAAGGCACAAACGAGTCGACCGCGGTGTCGAAGTACCCCCGCGCCTCGCCCGCCCTGCCGACCGGTGCGGACACCCACACGTCGTACAGCCGCCCGTCCTGCTCCCAGCACAGGTCGACGGTGCGCCGGGCTCCCTCGTCCTTGCTGAACCCGTTCCAGGTGAACTCCCACAGCGCGGCAGTGTGCCCCTTGTGCAGGGTGTCGACGACCGAGCCGTCCCGGTACCCCGGATTGTTCTTCGGCCCGTCCTCGGCGGCCTGGCGCTGCGCGGCACCGGGCCCGTCCCCCGCGTCGGCGGCCACCTTGATGCCGAGGCGGAAGGTGTTCCCCGGCGACATGTAGAAGACGCGGGGCCCGTCGAGGGACCGCGTGAACCCGTCCGGCACCCTGAGGCTGAACCCCTTGGCGTCGGTGACGGTGCGGTACCCGGCGGGCGTGGTCCCGCTCGGCGTCCCGGACGGGGTCGGCGCGGTCCTGGTGACGGTGACGGTCGGCGCGGGCGAGGCGGAGCCCGACGGGGACGCGGACGGCGCACGAGAGGACTCGCTCGCCGAACTCGCGGGCCCTGGCGGGGAGTTGTCGTCCCGCTGGGCGAGCAGCGCCGCGGTGGCGATCCCGGCCCCGGCGACCCCGGCGACGAGCGCGGCGGTCACAAGGAGCACCCGGGTGGAGCGGCCCTTGCGCGGGACCGTGGGCACGTCGGGCCGCGTCGGCGTGTACGGCGCCTGGGGCACGGCGGGCTGCGGAGTGGCGCCCGTGGCGACGTACGCGCGCAGCAGCCGCTCGGCCTGGTCGAGGCGGAGCCGCCGGGCGGGCTCGCGCTCCAGGAGGCCGAGGATCACCGGCGCGATCGGCTCGGCGGCGGCCGGCGGACGTATCTCGTCATAGACGACGGCGTGCAGGATCCCGCCCAACGAGTCGCGCCTGAAGGGGGATTCACCGGCCAGCGCGGTGCACAGCAGCGCGCCGAGCGACCACAGATCGGCCCCGGCGCCCGCCCGCTCTCCCGCCATCCGCTCCGGCGCGGTGTACTCGGGCGACCCGACGAACCCACCGGTCTCGGTCAGCGTGGTGGCGCCCTCGACCTGGGCGATGCCGAAGTCGGTCAGGACGACGCGGCCGGTGCCCGCCTCCAACAGCACGTTGGCGGGCTTGAGATCGCGGTGCAGCACCCCGGCGGCGTGGGCGACGCGCAGCGCGTCGAGGAGGCTGAGGCCGATCCGCGCGGCCTCGACGGCGTCGACGGGCCCGTCCCGCGCGATCCGGTCGGCGAGCGAGCCGCCGCTGATCAACTCCATGACGATGTACGGGTGTTGCTCGTCCCGGATCACGTCGTGCACGACGATGATGTTGGGATGCCGCAGCTGGGCGACGGCCCGCGCCTCGCGCAGCATCCGCTCCCGCTGCTGGCGCTGCTCGTCGTGGGACAGCGTCTCGTCGACCCCGAGCTCCTTGACGGCGACCTGCCGCCCCAGCAACGTGTCGTCGGCACGCCAGACGACCCCCATGCCGCCCCGCCCGATCCTGGCCTCCAGCCGATAACGCCCGCCGATCACACGGACGTTGCCCCCCTCGGTCCCCATGCGCCCCATCATGCCTCACGGGGGTGCGGCGGGACTGTCCGGTTCCGGTCAGGCGGGCGGCTGCCAGCCCCGCAGCATGGCGTCGAACTGCTGCCTGGCCTTGGGCCAGTCCGCCGCCGGGACCGACAGATAGAGGGCGTACTCGGTGCCGTCGTCCGTCCGGTAGGTCTGCTCGATCGCACGGCGCGGCCCGGACGTCGCGTCCTTCGTCCCGGCCGTCCACGTGAACTCCCACAGCGAACCGGGCTTGTCCCGGAACGTGTTGGACTGCAGGTACACCCGCGCGTACTTCGGCAGCTTGGGCTTCAGCCCCTTCTCCAGGTCGAGCTGGTGCTGGTACGAGTCCTGCCAGTCCGAGTGCTTGTCGATGGCGATCCGCAGGAACCGCTGCCCGTCGTCGGGCGTGTAGTCGATCTGCGTCCCGTCCATCTGCCGCTGCCAGCCGGGCGGCAGCATCAGGCTGAACCCCTCGACGTCGTCGACCCGCTCCCAGTTCGCGGGAATGGCCCCGGCCCTGGGCCCACTGGACGCACCCTTGCCGTCTTTGCTGCCGCTGCCGCTCTTCCCGTCCTGCCCCGAGGCGTGCTGCCCCGTGGACCCGTCGTCACGGTGATCGGCGTAGTACATCGCCCCGGCGGCGCCGCCGCCTCCGACGAGCAGCGCCGCGACGACCGCCGCGAGCACCTTGGGCCAGCGCCGCCGCCGGGCGGCCGGCGGCAGGATCACCGGCGGCGCCACCGACGTGGCCGTCTCGGGGCGCGGCCCGGGCGCGGGCGCGTGCACCTGCGTCGGCACGTACGCCTGCGCGGCGCTGGGCCTGCGCCCCTCCGCCGCCTCGGCGAGCATCACCTCGGCCTCGTCGGCGCTCGGCCGCGCCGCCGGGTCCTTGCGCAGCAGCGCGCTGATGACGGGCCCCATCGCCCCGGCGTACTCGGGCGGCTCGGGCTCCTCCTCGATGACGGCCTGCATGGTGCTGATCGGCGACGTGCGCCGGAACGGCGAGATCCCCTCGATCGCCGTGTACAGGGTCGCCCCGAGCCCCCACAGGTCGGACGCGGGCCCCGGCTCGGCGCCGCTGACCCGCTCGGGCGCCAGATAGTCCACGGACCCGACGATCTCGCCGGTCCGCGTGATCGTCGTGTCCCCCTCGACCTGCGCGATCCCGAAGTCGGTCAGCTTGACCTGCCCGCCCCGCGCCAACAGCACGTTGCCCGGCTTCACGTCCCGGTGCAGCACCCCGGCGGCGTGCGCGGCCCGCAGCGCCCTGAGCGTCCACAGCCCGATCCGCGCCGCCTCCGCGGGCTCGATCCGCCCCCGCTCCTTGACGGCATCGGCCAGCGAGGGCCCCTCGACCAACTCCATGACGATCCACGGCCGGTCGTCGTGCTCCAGCACGTCGTGCACGGTGACGACGGCCGGGTGGTTGATCCGCGCCGCGGCCCGCGCCTCCGTCTGCGTACGGGCGAGAAGCACCGCACGATCACTGTCGGCCACCCACTGGGCGGCCGTCAGCTCCTTGACGGCGACGGTCCGGTGCAGCACCTCGTCATGAGCGCGCCACACGCGCCCCATGCCACCGCGCCCGATCGACTCACCCAGCCGGTAGCGGCCCGCGAGGAGCTGGCCCTGCATCTGATTCACGTTCCCCCGCAAAGCCGCAAAAGGTCTTGACAGGGCCACATTAGGGAGCGGGCGGCACGCACGGAACAGGCGGGGTCCCATGGAAACCGCACTGTGACGCGTTTCGCTCCGTCACGTCCCCGTTTCCGACTCCCTCAGCTGCCGTACTGGTACGTGGCGGACGCCTGCTCGTACAGCCGCGTCACCTCGTCGCGCTCCGCCTCGGGGCCCCGCACCTGCACCACGTGGTACTTGCCGCCGACGACCATGGCGAGATTGCGCACGAACATCTCCCGCCCGTCGGACCCCTGCCAGGTGAACTGCCCCTCGGCCATGGCCCGTCCGCCGACGTCGATGGACTTCATGCCGCTGGAGGTGGCCCACGTGGAGTCGCGGAACGGCTGCAGCTCGCGCTCGTCCTCGCGCTGGTACTTCATCGGATCGCTGCCGTACGTCGCCGTGGAGTCCCGCCCGGGGACGAGGAGCAGCTCGAAGTCACCCTGGGAGTAGACGACTTGACCCCGCCCGTTCTTCGGCTGCCGCTGCCAGCCCTTGGCCACGGCGACCTCGAAGCCCTCGGGGTCCTTGCGCACGGTGAACCCGGCCGCGGCGTCCGACTGCGGTTCGTTGCTCGACGGCGTGGAACTGCTCTTGCTCTCGGGCGACTCGGACGTACGGGGAGAACCGGGATTGCTGGAGGAACTGGGCGACGACGAATGCGCGGGCGGCGCCCCGCCCACCGAGTTCGCGTTCTCCTTCGCGCCCGCGCCCGCATCGGACTTCGGCATGAACGCCATCGCGTACGCCACCGCGCCCACGAGCCCGACCAGGATCAGCACGAGCAGCCACCGGCCGAGGGACCGGGGCGCACCCCGCCGCTCCCGTGGCGCACGCGCGGGCCGCGGCGCACGCTCCGGCCGGGGCGCGCGCGGCGCCCGCTCCTCCCGGCCCCGCTTGTGCCGGGCGTGCCCTGCGGCGGCCACGCCCTTGCTCCTGCGCCTGCGCCGCACGAGCTCGCCCCGGCGGCGCACGATGGGCAGCTTGGCGGCGTCGAACGCGGGCGCGGGCACGACGTTCGCCCCCGCCTCCGGTTCCGGCGCGGACCGCACCAACGACCGCAGCCAGCCCCGCAGTTCCTCGAAGTCGAGCCGCTCGGTGGGGTCCTGCCGCAGCAGCGACTCCACGACGGGCCGCAGCGGCCCGCACTCCTCGGCGAACGCGGGCGGCTCCGCGCACACCATCTGCACCAGCTCCGCCGTCGACTCCTCCGGGTACGGCGCATGCCCCTGCACGGCACGGAAGAGCAGCGCCCCCAGGGCCCACAGATCGGTGGCGGGCCCCACGGGGGCGGCCAACTGCCAGCTCTCCTGCACGGGATAGGCCTGCTCGGGAGCCCACCGCTCGGTGACGGGCCCGACCACGGTCATCCGCACCTGCCGAGCACGCTCGGCCCTTAGAGCCCCTCCGGCAAATTCAGCCCCGCCAATTCCAGCCCCTCCGGCGTTTGAGGAGCGGGGTCCGGGGCGGAGCCCCGAGTCCTCAGCACGAGGTAGCAGTTCATTCCAACGGGCAGGTTGAACACCGGGATCAGGCTCAACGGCCTCAACCGACCGCCCGGGCCGAGGCACAGCCCCGTGCCACGACTCCCGCACCCCGTAAGGATCCTCGACCCGCCCCTCCGCGGCAGCGGCCCGCGCCCCCGCGCGATACGCGGCGATGGCCCCGGCCCGAGCGGCCCGGTAGTCCCCGGGATCCGGCGCAGCCACCGGCACCGGCGCGGCAGCTTCAACAGGGCCGGACGAAGACGCAGGGGAAGCCGGGCCCTCCAACTCCCCGTCGTCACCCCCGAGTTGCGGCCGAGGATCGTACCCGCACAGGGCCTCCTCCGCGGCCCCGGCGGCCAGCCCGGTCAGCACGACCCGCCCGTCGTCGCAGACGAGCACGGTCCTGGCGGTGATGTTCCGGTGCACCCACCCGTGCGCATGCAGCGCCCGCAGCGCGGTCAGCACGTCGGAGGCGATCTCGGCGGCCCGGTACGGGCTGAGCGGCGCCACCTCGAGCACGGCGGCGAGCGTCCGCGCGGCGACGACCTCGCTGACGATCCACAGCGACCCGCCCTCGGCGAACACGTCGAAGACCTGGTCGAGCCGGGGATGGTCGGGTATCTGCGCGGCGGCCTGCGCGGCCTCGATGGCCCGGGCCACGGCGGGTTCGGCGGACGCCCTGGTCGCGGGCGCCCCGGGCCTGAACCCTTCGGGCAGCCCGTCGGCGTCGAGCACCTCGGCCTCGACGACCTCGGGCAACGGCACCTGCCTGACGAGGACTTCCTGCCCGCTGTACGTGTCGAAGGCGCGGCTCTCGGTGGTGACGTCGTACCGGTCGGAGTTCAGGACGGGCAGTCGGTAACGGTCGGCGAGCACCCGCCCCGCATACTCGTCCACGATGCCTCCCCGTGCCGCTCCAGCCGGTCAATTCCGTTCGCTATGTGCCCAGTTGTACGAACTGTTGCGTCACGACGCTTCCTGATACGGCTGCGTACGGTCCGCAAGCACTCACGATACGTGCCGAAGCGCTTCCAGGTTCAGGACTTGAGTTATCAGGAGCCCGGGCGGCTTTCCGCCACCCGGCGGCTCAGGACTTGGGCGTGAAGGTCTCCGTGAACGTCTTCCACGCCCCCTTGCGCTGCGCGCTCCCCCAGTCGGCGTCCTTCGCGGTGTACATCAGCCCGTACCCCAGCGATCCGCTGACCACGAACCCCCGGTCCACGGAACGCCACTTGGTGCCCCCGTCGACGTAGGTGAACTCCCAGTCGGCCGTGTCCCAGCCGCGGTAGTCCACCGCGGCTATGCGTATGCGGTCGTACTGGGAACGGCGCATGTACTGCTCCTGGTTGCGCCAGTCCTTCACCGGGTCGGACTTCGGCGTCGAGGTCCAGCCGACCAGCAGCTTCTGCCCGCCCGGTCCGCTGAAGCGCGCCCCGGCCCCGCCCGTGGTGACGTACTTCCACCCCTTGGGCAGACCGATCGAGAACCCCTGCGCGTGCTTGTACGTCGTCGCACCGGCCCCGACACCGGACCCGGAACCGGAACCGGACCCGTCACTGCCGGGCGAGGCCCCCTGCCCGGGGGCGCTGGACTCGCTGCCCTTGCCCTTGCCCGTACCGGAGTTGTCGCCCTTGCCCTCGCCCTTGCCGCCACCGGAGGCGGACGGCGATGCGGAGACGCCGGCGGAGGCTCCTGCCTTTCCGCCGCCACCGGCCTTGTCCCCGCCCTTGGCGTCCCCGTTCAGCGTGACGGCCAGTACGACACCGAGCACGGCGAGCGCCACGACGACCGCGATGATCACCAGGGTGCGGCGCGGCACGACGTCCGTGAGCGACGCCTTGGCCGCCGGCGGCCGCGGCGGCGTCCCCGGCTGCGCCGGAATCCGCCCGGTCGCGGCGGGCCCCGCGGGCGAGGTGGCGGCGGGCGGCGCCGGCTTCTCGCGCGCGGCCGTCGCGGCGGCGGCAGCCTTGCGTACGGACTTGAGGGCGCCCCGCAGCTTCTCCGCGGCCTCCTCGCTGCGCGCGGCGACGACCGAACCCGCCTTGCCCGCGGGCTTGTCGAGCGGCGGCGCGGGCGGCAGCGGCACGACCTTGGTGGCGTCGGCGGGCTCGGGCTCGACGGCCTTGGGCTCGGGCGCGTGCAGCACCTCGTTCAGCAGGGCGCGGGCGCCCGTGTCGTCGAGCCGCTGCGCGGGGTCCTTGGCGAGCAGCCCGTAGATGACCGGCTCCAACGCCCCCGCGTTCTTGGGCGGATCGACCGGCTCGGTCATCACGGCGGTCAGCGTCGCGATCGCCGACCCCTTGTCGTACGGAGGGACGCCCTCGACGGCGGCGTACAGCAGCCCGCCCAGCGACCACATGTCGGCGGCGGGTCCCGGCTTGTGCCCGCGGGCACGCTCGGGCGAGATGTACGAGGGAGCGCCGACGAGCATGCCGGTGGACGTGATGGACGGGTCGCCCTCGACCTGGGCGATGCCGAAGTCCGTGAGGACGACCCGGCCGTCCTCGGCGATCAGCACGTTCGACGGCTTCACGTCGCGGTGCAGGATGCCCTCGCGGTGGGCGGAGCGCAGCACGTCGAGGATGGCGAGCCCGACCTCGGCGGCGCGCTTCGGTTCGAGCAGTCCGTCCTCGCGGATGGCCTCGGCGAGGGACTTGCCCTCCACCAACTCCATGACGATCCACGGCCGGTCGTCCTCGTCGACGACGTCGAAGACGGTGACGGCGCCGTTGTTGCGGATCCGGGCGATCGCCTTCGCCTCGCGCAACGTGCGCGTGATCAGCCGCCGCTTCTCCTCCTCGTCGATGCTCGACGGGAAGCGCAGCTCCTTGACGGCGACCGTACGCCCGAGGGTCTCGTCCTTGGCCCGCCACACGGTGCCCATGCCGCCCCGGCCGAGCACGTCGCCGAGCCGGTAGCGCCCGGCGAGCAGCCGGCCGCCCGTGTCGGATACGTCCTCGACGGAGGAGTCCTGACGAGCGCTCTTGTCCTGGCGGGCCTCGCCCGCCCGCTCCGCGTCCGACATGCGTCCCCTCTGCAACCCGCCCTGACAGAGCCTTCATTGTCCCTCACGCGGGGACCAGTTGATGCCCTGGGGTAGACGCCGGGAGGGGGCGCGGGTCAGCGGGGCACGATGTCCGGTGCCCCGAGCCGGGCCGCGTCGGCCGTCAGGTCGTCGGGCTGCAACTGGGACTCCCGCTCGGCCTCGACCCGCTTCTCGTAGTGCTCGACCTCCCGCTCCACCTGATCCTTGTCCCAGCCGAGCACCGGCGCCATCAACTCGGCGGCCTCCCTGGCGGACCGGGTCCCGCGGTCGAACGTCTCGATGGAGATGCGCGTACGCCGCGTCAGCACGTCGTCCAGATGCCGCGCGCCCTCGTGCGAGGCGGCGTACACGACCTCGGCGCGCAGATAGTCCTCCGCGCCGCCCAGCGGCGCCCCGAGCCCGGGGTCGGCCGCGACCAGTTCGAGAAGCTCCTCGGCCAACGCCCCGTACCGGTTGAGCAGATGCTCGACCCGTACGACGTGCAGGCCGGTGCGCGCGGCGATCCTCGCCCGCGCGTTCCACAGCGCCCGGTACCCCTCGGCGCCGACCAGCGGCACGTCCTCGGTGACGCATTCGGCGACCCGCTGGTCGAGCGCGTGCACGGCCTCGTCGACGGCGTCCTTGGCCATCACCCGGTACGTCGTGTACTTGCCGCCCGCGACGACCACGAGCCCCGGCACGGGGTGCGCCACGGTGTGCTCCCGCGACAGCTTGCTGGTGGCGTCGGACTCCCCGGCGAGCAGCGGCCGCAGTCCCGCGTACACGCCCTGCACGTCGTCGCGCGAAAGGGGCACCGCCAGCACGGAGTTCACGTGTTCAAGCAGGTAGTCGATGTCGGCGCTGGAGGCGGCCGGGTGCGCCTTGTCCAGGTCCCAGTCGGTGTCGGTCGTCCCCACGATCCAGTGCCGCCCCCAGGGGATCACGAACAGCACGCTCTTCTCGGTGCGCAGGATCAGCCCCGTACTGGAGTGGATCCGGTCCTTGGGCACGACCAGGTGGATCCCCTTGGACGCCCGCACGTGGAACTGCCCGCGCTCGCCGACCATGGCCTGGGTGTCGTCGGTCCACACGCCGGTGGCGTTGACGACCTGCTTGGCGCGGATCTCGTACTCGCCGCCGCCCTCGACGTCCTGCACCCGCGCCCCGACGACCCGCTCGCCCTCGCGCAGGAAGCCGGTGACCCGCGCCCGGTTGGCGACCTTGGCCCCGTACACGGCGGCGGTGCGCACCAGCGTCGCCACGTACCGCGCGTCGTCCATCTGCGCGTCGTAGTACTGCAGGGCCCCGACCAGGGCGTCCTTCTTCAGGCACGGCGCGACCCGCAGGGCGTGACGCCGCGTCAGGTGCCGGTGCACGGGCAGCCCGCGGCCGTGCCCCTTGGCCATCGACATGGCGTCGTACAGCGCGACACCGGACCCGGCGTACAGCCGCTCCCACCCCTTGTGCTGCAGGGGGTACAGGAACGGCACCGGCTTCACGAGGTGCGGCGCGAGCCGTTCGAGGAGCAGCCCCCGCTCCTTGAGCGCCTCCCGCACCAGGGCGAAGTCCAGCATCTCCAGGTACCGCAGGCCTCCGTGGATGAGCTTGCTGGAGCGGCTCGACGTGCCCGAGGCCCAGTCCCGCGCCTCGACGAGCCCGGTGGACAGGCCGCGCGTCACCGCGTCCAGGGCCGTCCCCGCGCCGACCACCCCGGCGCCCACCACCAGAATGTCCAGCTCGCCCTCGGCCATGGCCGCGAGCGCCTCCGCACGCTGCTCGGGTCCCAGTGTCGCTGCCTTCACTGCTGCCTCCCGCTGTCGTAGGCGCCGGGCCTCACTGTCCCGATTCTGACCCCCCTGCCCGATTCCAGCCACCACCGGTCCGCCGCCTGTGGACAACTCAGGGGTCATGCAGGGGCGACATGCCGCAACTCACCTCCACACAATCAGACATATCGGTCATATTTACTCCTAGTCTGACAGGGCGCTCGCTCGTTCTGTCCACCGGGCTTGCGCACTCGTCCCGCTCCGGCTAACGCCGGAACCGCCTCCGTGGGAAGGACGGCAACCGCCATGCCCGCAGATCTCGCCGTCGTCGGCCTCGGCCACCTCGGCCTGCCGCTCGCCCAGGCCGCCGTCGCCGCCAGGATCGCCACCGTCGGCCACGACCCCGACCGCGCCCAGGACCTCGCCGCGGGCCGCCTCCCCTGCGAGGGCGAGAGCGCGGCCCTGACCGCCGCCGACGTCCGCCGCATGCTGGCCGCCGGCTTCCGCCCCACCGCGAACCCGGCCGAACTCGCCCGCGTCCGCACCGCCGTGATCTGCGCCCCGACCCCGCCCGGCGCCGACGGCACCCCGTCCCTCCTCCCCGTCATCGAGGCGACCCGCACCCTGGCCGCCCACCTCCGCCCGCACACGACGGTGATCATCGAGTCGCCGGTCCCGCCGGGCACCACGGAGACGATCCTGCTCCCCCTCCTCGAAGAGGGCTCGGGCCTGCGCGCGGGCCGCGACTTCCACCTGGCCCACGCCCCCGGCCGCGTGGACCCCGGCAACCGCACCCACCCCTACGCCGCGACCCCCAAGGTCATCGGCGGCTACACCCCGGCCTGCACGGAATCGGCGGCCACCTTCTACAGCCGCCTGACCGACAAGGTCGTACGTGCCCGAGGCCTGCGCGAATCGGAGACGGTCCCCCTCCTGGAGACCAACTACCGGCACGTCAACATCGCCCTGGTCAACGAAATGGCCGTCCTCTGCCACGACCTGGGCGTCGACCTGTGGGACGTCATCCGCTGCGCGGAGACCAAGCCCTTCGGCTTCCAGGCCTTCCGCCCCGGCCCCGGCGTCGGCGGCCACGCACTCCCCCAGCACCTGGTCGCCACCCGCCCCCTGCGCATGGTGGAACTGGCCCACCAGGTCAACCACCACATGCCGTCCTACGTCACCCAGCGCGCGGCCGCGCTCCTGAACGAACACGGCAAGTCCGCCCGCGGCGCCCGCGTCCTCCTCCTCGGCGTCACCTACAAGCCCGACCTCGCCGACCAACAGGCCACCCCCGCCGAGGAGATCGCGACCCGCCTCATGCAACTCGGCGCGTCCGTCAGCTACCACGACCCGTACATCCCGTCCTGGAACGTGCTGGACCGCCCGGTCCCGCGCGCCGACTCCCTCTACGAGGCGGCGGCCGACGCGGACCTCACGATCCTGCTCCAGCACCACCGCACGTACGACCTCCAGGGCCTCGCCGTGAAGGCCCAACTCCTCCTGGACACCAGAGGGGCCACTCCGGCAGGCGCGGCCCACCGCCTCTGACTGCTACTCTGCGGCCCCTCTGGGCACACCCGTGCCCATGCTCACTCTCCAGGGGGACCGCATGACCCAGCCGCCACAGCCACAGGAAAACAACCCGTACGCCCAGCAGCAGCCTCCGCAGCCCGGCTACGGCTACCCGCAGCAGCAGCCCCAGCAGCCGTACGCCCAGTTCCCGCAGCAGCAGGGCCAACAACAGCCGGGCTACGGCTTCCCGCCGCCTCCGGCGGGGCGCAGCGGCAACCCGGCCCTCGGCATAGTCGTGGCTGTGGTCCTGGCCCTCCTCACGGCCTGGATCTACGGCGCCATCATGAAGGCCACCGAGCACGAGATCGGCTACGCGGCCGTGGCCGTCGGCCTCATCGTCGGCTTCGCCTCCGGCAAGGTGGGCGGCCGCAACCAGGCCGTGCCGATCGTCTGCGCGGTGCTCTCGCTCGGCGCCGTGTACCTCGGGCAGCTCACCGGGTACGCGATGGCCCTCGGCGAGATGGCCAACATCTCGTTCGTCGAGGCCCTCACCGACCACTTCAGCATCATCAACGAGGCCTGGAAGCACGAGGCGGACGTCAAGACTTACCTGTTCCTGGCCGTCGGCGCCATCGCCGCGTTCGGCGCCGCCAAGCGCGCCGCCCAGTAACTCCCCCGCAGAACAAATGGGTTGGGCCCCGCCACAACGGCGGGGCCCAACCCATGTCCGGCTACGACACTGCGTCAGCGACGGTGATGCGAGTCGGCCACAGTGACCTCGACCCGCTGGAACTCCTTGAGCTCGCTGTACCCGGTCGTCGCCATGGCCCGCTTCAACGAACCGAAGAAGTTCATCGACCCGTCGGGCGTGTGCGAAGGCCCGGTGAGAACCTCCTCGGTCGTCCCGACAGTCCCCAGGTCGACCTTCTTGCCCCGCGGCACGTCCTCGTGGACGGCCTCCATGCCCCAGTGGTGACCGCGCCCGGGCGCGTCCGTGGCACGGGCCAGCGGCGAGCCCATCATGACGGCGTCGGCGCCGCAGGCGATGGCCTTCGGCAGGTCGCCGGACCAACCGACCCCACCGTCGGCGATGACGTGCACGTACCGGCCACCGGACTCGTCCATGTAGTCACGCCGCGCGGCGGCGACGTCGGCCACGGCGGTGGCCATGGGCACCTGGATCCCGAGCACGTTCCGCGTCGTGTGGGCGGCGCCGCCGCCGAACCCGACGAGCACACCCGCGGCACCGGTCCGCATGAGGTGCAGCGCGGCGGTGTACGTGGCGCAGCCGCCGACGATCACCGGCACGTCGAGCTCGTAGATGAACTGCTTCAGGTTCAGCGGCTCGGCGGCACCGGACACGTGCTCGGCGGAGACGGTCGTCCCGCGGATGACGAAGATGTCCACGCCGGCGTCGACGACGGCCTTGGAGAACTCGGCGGTGCGCTGCGGCGACAGCGCGGCGGCGGTCACGACGCCGGAGTCGCGCACCTCCTTGATGCGCTGCTTGATCAGGTCGGCCTGGATCGGCGCGGAGTAGATCTCCTGGAGGCGGCGCGTGGCGGCCTCCGGAGTCAGCTCGGCGATCTCGTCGAGCAGCGGCTGCGGGTCCTCGTACCGGGTCCACAGACCCTCGAGGTTCAGCACGCCGAGGCCGCCGAGCTCACCGATGCGGATCGCGGTGGCGGGCGAGACGACGGAGTCCATGGGAGCGGCCAGGAACGGCAGCTCGAAGCGGTAGGCGTCGATCTGCCAGGCGATCGAGACCTCCTTCGGGTCGCGGGTGCGCCGGCTCGGCACGACGGCGATGTCGTCGAAGGCGTACGCACGGCGGCCGCGCTTGCCGCGCCCGATCTCGATCTCAGTCACGTTGGGGGGCGCCTTTCCATCTGGGTCCCTCTAGGGCCTGCCCGTCCAGTATCCCTGACGTACGAAGAAGGGGCGGCCCCGGTGATCCCGGACCCGCCCCTGCCTCACTGACCTGCGATGACGCCTACTGCTACTTCCGGCTGTAGTTCGGCGCCTCGACCGTCATCTGGATGTCGTGCGGGTGGCTCTCCTTGAGGCCCGCGGACGTGATGCGCACGAAGCGGCCCTTGGTCTCCATCTCGTCGATGGAGGCGGCGCCGACGTAGCCCATGGTCTGGCGCAGACCGCCGACGAGCTGGTGCAGCACGTTGGCCAGGGGGCCGCGGTAGGGCACCTGGCCCTCGATGCCCTCGGGCACGAGCTTGTCGTCGGAGGCGATGTCGGCCTGGAAGTAGCGGTCCTTGGAGTAGGACCGGCCCTGACCGCGGGACTGCATGGCACCGAGGGAGCCCATGCCGCGGTACGACTTGAACTGCTTGCCGTTGATGAACAGCAGCTCGCCGGGCGACTCCTCGCAGCCCGCGAGCAGGCTGCCCAGCATCACGGTGGAGGCACCGGCGGCGAGCGCCTTGCCGATGTCGCCGGAGTACTGCAGGCCGCCGTCGCCGATGACCGGGACACCGGCCGCGCGGGCCGCGAGCGCGGCCTCGTAGATGGCGGTGACCTGCGGGACGCCGATGCCGGCGACGACGCGGGTCGTGCAGATCGAGCCGGGACCGACGCCGACCTTCACGCCGTCGACACCGGCGTCGATGAGGGCCTGGGCGCCGTCACGCGTCGCGACGTTCCCGCCGATCACGTCCACGTTCACCGCGGACTTGATCTTCGACATCCAGCTCAGGGCGTTGCTGTTGTGGCCGTGGGAGGTGTCGACGACGAGGAAGTCCACACCGGCGGCGGCCAGCGCCTGGGCGCGCTCGAGCGCCTCCGGGCTGGCACCGACGGCGGCACCGACGAGCAGCCGGCCCTCGGCGTCCTTGGCCGCGTTCGGGTACTGCTCGGCCTTGACGAAGTCCTTGACGGTGATGAGCCCCTTGAGCACACCGGAGTCGTCGACCAGCGGAAGCTTCTCGATCTTGTGGCGGCGCAGCAGCTCCATGGCGTCGACACCGGAGATGCCGACCTTGCCGGTCACGAGCGGCATCGGCGTCATGACCTCGCGCACCTGCCGGGTGCGGTCGTTCTCGAAGGCCATGTCGCGGTTGGTGACGATGCCGAGCAGCTTGCCGTTCGGGTCGGTCACCGGGACGCCGGAGATCCGGAACTTGGCGCACAGCGCGTCGGCCTCGGCCAGCGTCGCGTCGGGGTGCACGGTGATCGGGTCGGTGACCATGCCGGACTCGGAGCGCTTCACGAGGTCGACCTGGTTGACCTGGTCCTCGACGGACAGGTTGCGGTGCAGTACGCCGACGCCGCCCTGGCGGGCCATGGCGATGGCCATCCGGGCCTCGGTGACCTTGTCCATCGCCGCGGAGAGCAGCGGAATGTTCACGCGCACGTTGCGGGAGATGCGGGACGAGGTGTCGACCGCGTTCGGGAGGACCTCCGACGCGCCGGGCAGCAGCAGCACGTCGTCGTAGGTCAGCCCGAGTGTCGCGAATTTCTCGGGCACCCCAGTCGAAGGACCGCCGTTTGCAGTCATGACACCTTCCCCAAATGGCCTTGATCGGTGCGGATGTCCATGCTAACGGCCAGACGGGGTGTCTCATTCCACGATCAAGATCATCGGCTTTCTTTGTACGTTCACACGTACGCGACCGGGATCGTGTGCTACTGCTCGGCGAGCGCCCGCAGACGGCTCAGCGCCCGGTGCTGCGCGACGCGCACGGCTCCGGGTGACATCCCCAACATCTGCCCGGTCTCCTCCGCGGTGAGCCCGACGGCGATCCGCAGGAGCAGCAGCTCCCGCTGGTTCTCCGGGAGATTGGCGAGGAGCTTCTTGGCCCACTCGGCGTCACTGCTCAGCAGCGCCCGCTCCTCGGGCCCGAGGGAGTCGTCGGGCCGCTCCGGCATCTCGTCGGAGGGCACGGCGGTGGAACCGGGACCGCGCATGGCCGCCCGCTGCAGATCGGCGACCTTGTGCGCGGCGATGGCGAAGACGAACGCCTCGAAGGGCCGCCCGGTGTCCTTGTAGCGGGGCAGCGCGAGCAGCACCGCTACACAGACTTCCTGCGCGAGGTCCTCCACGAAGTGCCGCGCGTCGCCCGGGAGTCGGGACAGCCGCGTACGGCAGTAGCGGATCGCGAGGGGGTGGACGTGTGCGAGCAGGTCGTGCGTCGCCTGCTCGTCGCCGTCGACGGCGCGGCCGACGAGCGTACCGATGACCCCCTGCCGGGTCACTGCCTCGTCGTCGCGCATCGGTCCATGGTGCCTTGTCGGCGCACCGTCCGTGGCACCGCGCCCTTGGTTGTGCACCGAAGCGTTATCCACTGAAGCGTTCTGGACAGGTGCGCCGGAACTCATCTCCTGCGCCCTCCCCTCTCGCTGACCCTGCTCGCCCGACTCGTCGTCCCCGAGGAACTCCACACATCAAGGATGCGGCATCGCGCGCGAAACGATGGAGCGGCGCCCGCCGCAGTCCCGCCAGGGGCGCCCAGCCACAGGAAAACCGCAGACGGCTGGACGCAACACCCCAACGGCGCCCTACCGCACCAGACCCCAACGGAAGCCGAGCGCGACGGCATGCGCCCGGTCGGACGCACCCAGCTTCTTGAACAGACGCCGGGCGTGCGTCTTCACGGTGTCCTCCGAGAGGAAGAGCTCGCGCCCGATCTCCGCGTTGGACCGGCCGTGGCTCATGCCCTCGAGCACCTGGATCTCCCGCGCGGTGAGCGTCGGGGCGGCACCCATCTCGGCCGAACGCAGTCTGCGCGGGGCGAGCCGCCACGTCGGGTCGGCGAGCGCCTGGGTGACCGTGGCCCGCAGCTCGGCGCGCGAGGCGTCCTTGTGCAGATAGCCACGGGCACCGGCGGCGACCGCGAGCGCGACCCCGTCCAGGTCCTCGGCCACGGTGAGCATGATGATGCGCGCACCGGGGTCGGCGGAGAGCAGACGGCGGACCGTCTCGACGCCGCCCAGACCGGGCATGCGCACGTCCATCAGAATCAGGTCCGAGCGGTCGGCGCCCCAGCGGCGCAGGACTTCCTCGCCGTTGGCCGCGGTCGTCACGCGCTCGACGCCGGGCACGGTCGCGACCGCGCGGCGAAGCGCCTCTCGGGCAAGCGGGGAGTCGTCGCAGACGAGGACGGATGTCATGACCGTCCTCCGCAGCTGATGCGCGTCACCTTGAGCCTCCAGGCTTTGTACGAATCGTCACCTGTGCGGTCGACACTCAGCAAGCAATACGGACAGATGCCCGAGCGCTTGTTCTTTCAACCGCCTCCGCACTCTCAACGACGGTCACTCGAAAGAGTTACGGGTCGGACGGCCTAGTTCGGCACTCTACGTGAGGGCCCGGACACAGCGGGGCCACCGCCGCAGACCCTCAAAGTTTCATCACAAGCTATGCCCCATTTAGCGGCTTTTCTTCCCTTTTGCTGGTGTCTGTAGCTAGATTCGCAATGAGTCATATTTTCATCTCCTTAGACAGTAGATGTACGGTCATGGGCACCGTATCCGCGTCACAACGGCTACAAGGGGACAACGCAATGGCAGATTTCTCCCGCCTTCCCGGACCGAACGCAGATCTGTGGGACTGGCAGCTCCTCGCGGCCTGCCGCGGGGTCGACAGCTCGCTCTTCTTCCACCCGGAGGGCGAGCGCGGGGCCGCACGCAGCGCCCGCGAGAACTCGGCCAAGGAGGTCTGCATGAGGTGCCCGGTGCGCGCGGAGTGCGCTGCTCACGCCCTACAGGTGCGTGAGCCGTACGGCGTGTGGGGCGGGCTCACCGAGGACGAGCGCGAAGAGCTGATGGGGCGGGCCCGCAACCGGCTCGTCACGGCGTCGGCACCGGTCGGCGGCGCGAGTGCGACCGCTGCCGCACATAGCTGAAGGAACGTTTCTGCATATTCGCGCGAGCCCGGCGGACGTGGGCGCACTCCGGTGCGCCCGCGCCGGGGCTCAGCGGGCGGCGGCCTTCGCCAGGTGGTCGAGGGTCGCGGCGACCGCCGGGACCTGGGCCAGATCGGGCAGCGTGAGCGCGACGATCTCGCGCTCCACCGCGGGCTCGACGGTCACTGTCCGTGCACCCTTGGGCCGAACGGACTCGATGGCCAGTTCGGGCAGCACGGCGACGCCGAGCCCGGCGCCGACCAGACCGACCACCGCCGGGTAGTCGTCCGTGGCGAAGTCGATGCGCGGCTCGAACCCGGCACCCCGGCACACCTCGACGAGCTGACGGCGGCAGCGCGGGCAGCCCGCGATCCACGACTCGTCCGCGAAGGCGTCGATGGTGACGGGGCCCCTCGCGCCGGCCGAGGCCAGCCTGTGCCCCTCGGGGACCAGGCCCACGAGGCGGTCCGCGAAGAGCGGACGCACGACGAGGTCGTCCCACTCCTCCGCGCTGTGCGCACCGGCGCCCTCCCGCCCCTGAGGCGCTTCGCGCCGCCCCTCGTATCGGAAGGCGAGCGCGACGTCGCAGTCGCCCTCGCGCAGCATCTCCACCGAGCGCGGCGGCTCGGCCTCCACGAGCGAGACGCGCGTACCCGGGTGCTCCGCGCGCAGGGCGGCCAGCGCCGTCGGGACCAGGGTCGAGCTGCCGCTGGGGAAGGACACCAGGCGCACCCGGCCCGCGCGCAGGCCCGCGATCGCGGCGACCTCCTCCTCGGCCGCGGTGAGCCCGGCGAGGATGCCCGCCGCGTGCCGGACCAGGGCCTCGCCGGCCTGGGTCAGGCGCATCTCGCGGCCCGTGCGGATCAGCAGCGGGGTGCCGGCCGAGGACTCCAGGGCCTTCATCTGCTGGCTGACCGCGGGCTGGGTGCAGCCGAGCTCGCGGGCGGCCGCCGAGAAGGAGCCGGTGGTGGCGACGGCACGCAGGACGCGGAGATGACGGGCCTCGATCATGAGCCAAGCATAAGCCGTACTTGGAGAGCGTGCGGATTAATGCGTGGCGGCTTTGGTCGCGGGTCCCGTAGCGTGCGGTGGCATGAAGCTTCTGTCTCTCAATCTGGGCAGGCCCAAGGCCGTCGAGTACACCGACCAGGCCGAGGGCGTGACCGGCATCGACAAGCAGCCCGTCGAGGGTCCCGTGCGGGTGAGCGCGCCCGGGCCGAAGGGGACCGGTGCCAGCGGGCTCGCCGGGGACGCGGTGTGCGAGCTGCGCCACCACGGCGGCGACGACCAGGCGGTGTACGCGTTCGCGCGCGAGGACCTGGACGCCTGGGAGGCGGCGCTCGGGCGGGCGCTGCCGAGCGGCTCGTTCGGCGAGAACCTCACCACGGAAGGCGTCGACGTCACCGGCGCGAAGATCGGCGAGCGCTGGCGGATCGGCCCCGATCTGCTCCTGGAGGTCTCCTCCAGCCGGATCCCGTGCCGCACGTTCCAGGGGCACCTCGGTGAGAAGGGCTGGGTCAAGCGGTTCACTCAGGACCAGCGCCCCGGCGCGTACCTGCGGGTGATCGAGCCGGGTGAGATCCGGGCGGGCGACGCGATCGAGGTCGTGCACCGACCGGACCACGAGGTGACCGTCGCGTTCGCGTTCCGCGCCGTGACGACCGAGCGCGAGCTGCTGCCGCGGGTGCTCGCCGCCGGGGACGCGCTGCACCCCGAGGAGCTGCGGGCGGCGCGGGAGTACGTAGAGAAACACGAGAAGCACGAGAAGCACGTGAAGCAGGCGAAGTAGGTACGGCGTCTAAGGGGCGCTTACGGGAAGTCCCTTGCGGAGCAAGGGAGTTGGAGTCAGGGGCGGCATGGGGGCCGTCCCCGATGCGGGCTGCCGCGGGCCCGCGCGACGCTCGGTTCCATGGACCGGAAACCACAGTCGCGTACCCGGCACGTGTTCCTGGTGCTCGGCGTCCTCGTCCTGGCCGTCGCGCTGGTGCGGTGCACGGGGGTGGCCTCGTCGCCGAAGCGGCACGGTCCGGGGGCCGGCACGGCGGGCCCGACCGCAACGATCGACAGGGGCACCTTCCGCCATCGGCTGCGGGTACCGCCGCTCGCGTCCTCGTACGTCGACGAGAAGAGCGGGCGGCGCGTCTTCGAACTGCGCGCGGGGGCCGGCCGGACGCAGTTCCTGCCCGGTGAGCCGACGCCGACCTGGGGGTACGACGGCAGCTTCCTCGGTCCCACGCTGCGCGCCGAGCGCGGCGAGCGGGTCGAGGTCCGCTTCCGCAATGCCCTCGACGAGCCGACCACCCTGCACTGGCACGGCATGCAGTTGCCGGCCCGGATGGACGGCAGCCCGCACCAGACGGTCGCGCCGGGCGGCAGCTGGACCCCGTACTGGAAGGTCGACCAGCCGGCTGCGACGCTCTGGTACCACCCGCATCCGATGGGCGGGACCGAGGGGCAGGTGGCGCGCGGGCTCGCCGGGATGTTCCTGGTCGACGACGCGCGCAGCGAGCGGCTCGCGCTGCCGAAGCGGTACGGGGTCGACGATCTGCCGGTGATCGTGCAGGACGTGCGGTTCGACGGCGCGAAGCTGGACTTCGGGCACGGGAGTTCGCAGTACGACGGCTTCCTCGGGGACCGGACCCTCGCCAACGGGACCCTCGACCCGTACGAGGTCGTGCACGACGAGCGCGTACGGCTGCGGCTGCTGAACGCGTCGACGGAGCGGACGTACGACTTCGGGTTCACCGACAGTTCCAGCGGTTCAGGCGGTTCAGGCGGTTCCGGTGGGCGGGACTTCGCGGTCGTCGGGACGGACGGGGGGCTGCTCGAGCGGCCCGCGACGGTGGACCGGATCCGGCTCTCGCCCGGGGAGCGGGCCGAGGTCGTGGTGCGGATGGCGCCGGGCGAGCGGACCGTGCTGCGCAGTTTCCCTCCGGCGCGCGACGGGGACGTGCGGCACTTCCCCGGTGGGGGCGACTCCTTCGACGTGCTGCAGCTGCGGGCGGCGGCCACGCTCCGCCACTCCCCCGAACTCCCTTCCCAGTTGGGCGAGTTGAAGCTGCCCGAGCCGGGGGACGCGGTGCGCGGGCGCTACTTCGACCTGGGGATGGGAAAGATCAACGACCGGCGCATGGACATGGACCGCGTCGACGACGTCGTCACCCGTGGCACGACGGAGGTCTGGACCGTGCACAACGGCAACGGGACGCCGCACAACTTCCATGTGCACGGCGTGCAGTTCAGGGTGGTCTCAGTGGACGGGCGGGAGCCGCCGCCCGAGCTGCGCGGCCGCAAGGACACGGTGTTCGTGCCGGGCGACGCGAGCGTGCGGCTGGCGCTGCGGTTCGACGGCGGCCCCGAGTTCGCCGATCCGCACACGCCGTACATGTACCACTGCCATCTGCTGTGGCACGAGGACATGGGGATGATGGGCCAGTTCGTGGTCGTCGACCGGGGGCAGGGTGCGGAGCCGATGCAGCACTGACCGGCAGCACTGACCGGCGTCACTAACCTTGTTGCATGACAACGGCACTGATCACGGGATCCACCGCGGGCATCGGCGCCGCGTTCGCCCGGCGCCTCGCAGCGGACGGCCACAACCTCGTGCTCGTCGCGCGCGACACGAAGCGGCTGCAGGAACAGGCGACCGAACTGCACGACCGGCACGGCATCGAGGCCGAGGTGCTGACGGCCGACCTCGCGACGGACACCGGCATCGCGGCCGTCGAGGAGCGGCTCGAGGACCGTAGGAACGCGGTCGATCTGCTCGTGAACAACGCCGGGTTCGGCAACAAGGGGCAGTATCTGGAAGTCCCCATGGCCGACGAGCTGACCATGCTGAAGGTGCACTGCGAGGCGGTGCTGCGGCTGACGTCGGCGGCGACCTCGGTGATGCGCGAGCGCGGGCGCGGCGGGGTGGTCAACGTGGCGTCGGTCGCGGCGTTCGTGCCGCGCGGCACCTACGGGGCGTCCAAGGCGTGGGTCGTGCAGTTCACGCAGGGCGCGGCGAAGGACCTGGCGGGCAGCGGGGTGCGGCTGATGGCGCTGTGCCCGGGCTTCGTCCGTACGGAGTTCCACCAGCGGGCCGGGATGGGCACGGACAACATCCCGAAGTGGATGTGGCTCGACGCGGACAAGCTGGTGGCGTCGGCGCTCGCCGATCTGAACCGGGGCAGGACGCTGTCGATCCCGGATCCGCGGTACAAGGCGCTGATGGGCGTGGTGAAGGTGACGCCGCGCGCGCTGCTCGGCGGGATCACGTCGCGGACGGGACGCAAGTACGGGCCGCAGTAGACCCGCGAAAAGGGCCGAGGCCCGGCTCCCCGCGACGGGGAGCCGGGCCTCGGCCGGTTACGGCTGGGGTCAGTGCGAGTGACCGTGGCCGTGACCGTGACCGGCCTCGGCCTCTTCCTCGGCCGGCTTCTCGACGACCAGGGTCTCGGTCGTCAGGAGCAGGGAGGCGATCGACGCGGCGTTCTCCAGGGCGGAGCGCGTGACCTTGACCGGGTCGATGACGCCGGCCTTGACCAGGTCGCCGTACTCGCCGGTCGCGGCGTTGTAGCCGGAGCCCTTCTCGAGCTCGGCGACCTTGGAGACGATCACGTAGCCCTCGAGGCCCGCGTTCTCCGCGATCCAGCGCAGCGGCTCGACGGCGGCGCGGCGCACGACCGCGACACCGGTGGCCTCGTCGCCGGTCTTGCCGAGGTTGCCCTCGAGGACCTTGACGGCGTGGACGAGCGCGGAGCCACCACCGGAGACGATGCCCTCCTCGACCGCGGCGCGGGTCGCGGAGATGGCGTCCTCCAGACGGTGCTTCTTCTCCTTGAGCTCGACCTCGGTCGCGGCACCGACCTTGATCACGCAGACGCCGCCGGCGAGCTTCGCGAGGCGCTCCTGGAGCTTCTCGCGGTCCCAGTCGGAGTCCGTGTTCTCGATCTCGGCCTTGATCTGGTTCACCCGGCCGACGACGTCGTCGTGGTTGCCGCCACCGTCGACGATCGTGGTGTCGTCCTTGGTGATGGTCACGCGGCGCGCGGTGCCGAGGACGTCCAGGCCGGCCTGGTCGAGCTTGAGGCCGACCTCCTCGGCGATGACGGTGGCACCGGTGAGGGTGGCCATGTCCTGCAGCATCGCCTTGCGGCGGTCACCGAAGCCCGGGGCCTTCACGGCGACGGCGTTGAACGTGCCGCGGATCTTGTTCACGACCAGGGTCGACAGGGCCTCGCCCTCGACGTCCTCGGCGATGATCAGCAGCGGCTTGGAGCCACCGGCCTGGATAACCTTCTCCAGGAGCGGGAGCAGGTCCTGGATGGACCCGATCTTGCCCTGGTGGATCAGGATGTACGGGTCGTCGAGGACGGCCTCCATACGCTCCTGGTCGGTGACGAAGTACGGGGACAGGTAGCCCTTGTCGAAGGCCATGCCCTCGGTGAAGTCGAGCTCCAGGCCGAAGGTGTTGGACTCCTCGACGGTGATGACACCGTCCTTGCCGACCTTGTCCATCGCCTCGGCGATGAGCTCGCCGACCTGGGTGTCCTGGGCGGACAGACCGGCGACGGCGGCGATGTCGGACTTCGAGTCGATCGGGCGGGCGGTCGCGAGGAGGTCCTCGGACACGGCCTTGACCGCGGCGTCGATGCCCTTCTTCAGGGCGGCCGGGGAGGCACCGGCGGCGACGTTGCGCAGGCCTTCCTTGACCAGGGCCTGGGCCAGCACGGTGGCGGTGGTCGTACCGTCACCCGCGATGTCGTTGGTCTTGGTCGCCACCTCCTTCACCAGCTGCGCGCCGAGGTTCTCGTACGGGTCCTCGACCTCGACCTCGCGGGCGATGGTCACACCGTCGTTGGTGATGGTGGGGGCGCCGAACTTCTTGTCGATGACGACGTTGCGGCCGCGGGGGCCGATCGTCACCTTGACCGTGTCGGCAAGCTTGTTGACGCCGCGCTCGAGGGCGCGACGGGCGTCCTCGTCGAACTTCAGGATCTTCGCCATGGGAGCGGTTCAGCCCTCTCGAAAAGCTGGGTTAATGAAGCTGCGCCCCTCGCCGCCCGGCATTCAGCGGGGACCAGGGGCGCAGCTCTTCAAAGCATTCGCTTCGAGGTGATTACTTCTCGACGATCGCGAGCACGTCGCGAGCCGAGAGGACGAGGTACTCCTCGCCGTTGTACTTCACCTCGGTGCCGCCGTACTTGCTGTACAGCACGATGTCGCCGGTCTTCACGTCGAGCGGAAGGCGCTCGCCGTTCTCGAAGCGGCCCGGGCCCACGGCGAGGACGACGCCCTCCTGGGGCTTCTCCTTCGCGGTGTCCGGAATGACCAGGCCGGAGGCCGTGGTCTGCTCGGCGTCGAGCGGCTGGACCACAATGCGGTCCTCGAGCGGCTTGATGGCAACCTTGGAGCTGGCGGTCGTCACGATCCGGTCTCCCCCTTCGGAGATCTACGGGGTTAACAGTCTGGGGTGGCGACCAGGTGGATCCGTCGTCGCGGGTGCCGGACCTGCCCGTCGCTGTCTGGCACTCTCCAGTGGGGAGTGCCAGAGCCGAGACTATGACCGGGATTAGCACTCGGTCAAGCGGACTGCTAATCGCCTCCGTCGCGGCGGGGGATTTCGGGGCGGGGCTGCGGCTCGGTGCGGGGTTCTGGCGTGCTGTCGGGCGTGCGTTCTCGGGTGGGTGGCCGCCTGCGCCGTGGGGCCTTCGGTCCTCGACGCGCGTGCGGCTTCGCCGTGGTTGCTCGCGCCGTTCCCCGCGCCCCTGTCGGGGCACGGCTTGATCTCGGTACGGGAACGGGGCGCGTGGAGTCCGGGGTTCCGTACGAGGGTCCTGGCATGGCCGGTCATTACCGCACGCCCAAGTCCGTCGCGGGCGACATCGCGCTGAGCCTGTTCGTGCTGTGCGTGGACGCGGTCGCGTGTGCCGCGGCCGCTGTCTGGCTGTTCGGTGCGGATGCCTCCGCCACGGCGGTGGCATGGACGTACGCCGGGCTCGCGGCGCTGATCGCCGCGTCGGCGTTCACCTTCGTCACCGAGCGGGTGCGACTGCCCGTCACGGCGGGGATGCAGATCGCCGCCGCCGTGGTCATCGGCCTCGGCGCCCTGGTCGGCTGAGACGGGGCTGCGCCCCGATCCGGCTTCTCGCCGCGGGGGTCTCGGTTCACTCCCGGGCGCGAGCCGGTAGGGGCTGAGCGCGCAGTTCCCCGCGCCCCTCAAGGCGACCAGTTGAGGCGACCGGCCACGACGGCGCCGCACCCGAAAGCCGACCCGCCGCCCCACCGGCCCGGCCCCGAAGGACCCCGCCCCCAGCGGAGCGTCACACGTAGTCCTCCAACTTCCCCACCGTGAAGCCCTGTTCCTGGATCCGGCGGAGCATGCGCGTCGTCATCTCGGTCAGCGTCGTGCCCTTGAGGTCGCCCGGGCCGCGGAAGTGGGTCAGGACGATGTCGCCGGGGTGGAGGCGGTCGCCGTCGTCGGCGTAGCGGAGGTCGTTGATCTGCATCGAGGCGCGCCACAGGACGATCGCGTCGATGCCGCAGGCGCCCGCGGCGCGGAGCGTGTCCGCGTCGTAGTTGCCGTAGGGCGGGCGCAGCAGCCGCGGGGCCGTGCCGAACCGGCCCTTGAGGCGGTCCTGTTGGCCGCAGATCTCCGCGTGCTGCTCGACGTAACCGAGGCCGGGCAGGAACGGGTGCGTGAGGGTGTGGTTCTCGACGCCCGCCCCCAGGGCACTGAGCCGGCCGAAGTGGTCGTAGCCGGGGCCCGCGACGGAGTGCGTGAGGAACATCGAGATCGGCAGCCGCAGGTCGCGGACCATGTCGACGAAGCGGGGGTCCTTCTCGGCCCCGTCGTCGAAGGTGAGGAAGACCACCTTGTCGCGGGTCGGTACGCGGTCGATCACCGGCGGGACCGCACCGGCGGCCCGGGGCGGGAGCACCCGGTGGGCGGGGGGTCTCGGCGCCCGGGCCAGCGGGGCCGCAAGGCCCCACCGGCGGTGGGCGTCGGGGGCCGGGGCACCGGCCGCACCGGGTCGCGGATGGTGCCGGACCTTCTGTGCGGCCTTTCTGCCCATGCGCTCGATCGGGTCGACGGACTGCGCGCACCCGGTGAGCAGCGCGACGGCCAGGGCGCAGCCGACAAGCCGCGCCCCGGTCCGCCGAACGGCCGCCCCCGCCCACGGAGTTGTCACAGGTAGTCCTCCAGGCGGGCCACCGCGTATCCCTTGTCGGTGACGTACTTCATGAACGTGCGGATCATGTCGGGCATCGTGCCCTTCCAGTCCGACCGTCCGCGGAAATGCGTGAGGATGATGTCGCCCGGATGGATGTCCCGGTCCCACTCGCGGTAGTCCATACGGTCCACGAACGCCTCGGCGTTCCAGATCGGCGCGTACTTGATGCCGCAGGCCTTCGCGGCCTTGAGGGTGTCCTGGTTGTAGTTGCCGAACGGCGGGCGGAAGAGCGTCGGGCGCTTGCCGTACTTCTGCGCGATGACGTCCTGCATGCCGCAGATCTCGTGCTTCTGCTGCGCGTAGGACAGGCCCGGCATGTAGCGGTGGTGCAGCGTGTGGTTGTTGAGGGTGACGCCCAGGCTCTGCGCCTTCTTGAAGTAGTCGTACTCGGGCTTGACCTCGGCGTCGGTCAGGAACGCCGTGTACGGGATCCGCAGGTCGCTCATCATCTTCAGGAACGCCGGGTCCTTCTCGGCCCCGTCGTCGATGGTGAGGAAGACGACCCGGTCCTTGGTGGGGATCGTCGTGAAGACCGGCGGCAGACCGAGCGCGGCCTGGTCGTCGACCTCGAAGCCCTTGCGCGGCTTGATGACGGGCTTCTTCGCGGGCGGCTTCGGCGCGGCCAGCGGCACCTTGCCCAGGCCCCAGCGCTTGGCGGCGGCGATCCGGTGCGCCTGCTGGGCCTTGAGCTTGGTGGCGTACGAGTCGAGGGCGCGGGCGGGCGGGGCGTTCAGGGCCTGCTGACCCGGAGCCGGCTTGACCGTGTCGCTGTCGGAGCCGGTCGCGCAGCCGGTGGCGAGCGCGGCGGTGACCAGGGCGGCCGAGACGACGCGGATCGCGGGCCCGCGCCGGGCGCGGGGCGACCCCTTGCGCATCCCCTCGAGCGCCCCCTTGATGGCGGTTTCGTCGTTTTGTCGTACTAGTTGCATGGCGCCGGATCCTCGCAGCTCAAGGCCCTGATCAGGGGCCGACACCGCGGCCGGGCGCGCACCGTCCTCCGACTGGCCCACAATGATGCGGTGAACGACTTCTCCGCCCTGCTCACCCCGCCCGGCCAGGCCCTGCTCGACGAACTGCGCGACCACGACCCGGCCCAGGAGCTGGCGCTCGCCACCCGGCTGCGCCGCGAGCACCCGGCCGAGCTCGTCTCGGCGGCGCTCGCGCAGGCCCGGCTGCGACAGCGGGCGGTGGCGAAGTTCGGTGCCGAGGACGCGGCCCGGATGTACTTCACGCCGAACGGGGTCGAGCAGGCCACCCGCACGAGCGTCGCCGCGCACCGCGCCGAGTCCTTCAAGGCCCTCGGCGTCCGCTCCGTCGCCGACCTGTGCTGCGGCATCGGCGGCGACGCGATCGCCCTCGCCCGCGCGGGGATCTCCGTGCTCGCCGTGGACCGCGACCCGCTCACGTGCGCCGTCGCCCGGGCGAACGCGGCGGCGCTCGGCCTCGGCGACCTCATCGACGTGCGGGAGGCGGACGTGACGGAGGTGGAGACGTCCTCGTACGACGCGGTGTTCGTGGACCCGGCGCGGCGCTCGACGAAGCGGGGCCGCATCTTCGACCCCGAGGCCTACTCCCCGCCCCTGTCCTGGGCCGTGTCGGCCGCGCTGGCCGCACCGCGCGCCGCCGCCCTGAAGATCGCCCCCGGCATCCCGCACGAGGCGATCCCGGCCGGGGCGGACGCCGAGTGGATCTCGGACGGGGGTGACGTGAAAGAGGCCGTGCTGTGGTTCGGCACGGAGCCCGGCAGAATGCGGGCCACGCTCCTGCCCGGCGGCCACACGCTCGCCGGGCGCGGGCTCCCCGACCCCGAAGTGCGGCCCGTGGGGCGGTACTTGTACGAACCCGACGGCGCCGTCATCCGGGCCCACCTGGTCGCCGAGGTGGCCGAGCAGGTCGGCGGCGGGCTGCTCGACGAGACCATCGCGTACGTCACCGCGGACGAGCTGCGGGAGACGCCGTACGCCTCCGCGTACGAGATCACCGACCAACTCCCCTTCAACATCAAGAAGTTGAAGGCGCTGCTGCGGGAGCGGGAGGTCGGGGTGCTGACCGTGAAGAAGCGGGGATCGGCCGTGGAGCCGGAGGAGCTGCGCAGGAAGGCGATGCCGAAGCCCTTCGGGAAGCGGGCGGCGACGGTGTTCCTGACCCGGGTCTCCGGTGCCCCGACCATGCTGGTGGGAGCACCTCTTCGCTGAGACGCGGGGCTCTGCCCCGGACCCCGCTGCCTCCCGTCACAGGGCGGGGCCGGATTTGCTCAGCAGGAACTCCCGCTCGCGTTCGTTGCGCGTCAACGCGGCCGCCCACTCGAACTCCGCCCGCGCCTCCTCCCTCCTCCCCAGCCGCTCCAGCAGATCCCCCCGCACACTCGGCAGCAAGTGATAGCCGCGCAGGGCCGGTTCGCCGGCGAGGGCGTCCACGAGTGCCAGGGCCGCCTCCGGGCCGTCCACCATCGACACGGCGACGGCCCGGTTCAACTCCACCACCGGCGAGGGGAAGCGCGCCGCCAGAAGTCCGTAAAGGGTGGCGATCTGGGCCCAGTTGGTCTCCTCGTACGTGTACGCCTGGGCGTGGCACGCGGCGATCGCGGCCTGCAGGGCGTACGGGCCGGGTGCCCCGGTCGACACCGCCTCGGACCGGCCGAGCGCGGCGAACCCGCGGCGGATCAGCATCTTGTTCCAGCGCATCCGGTTCTGGTCGCGGAGCAGGACGGGCGCGCCGTCGGGTGCGGTGCGGGCGGCCGCGCGGGAGGACTGGAGCTCCAACAGCGCGGCCAGGCCGTGCACTTCGGGTTCCTTCGGCATGAGCGACTGCAGGACGCGGGCCAGGCGCAGGGCGTCCTCGCACAGGCCGGGGCGGAGGTGGTCGGCGCCCGCGGTGGCCGCGTACCCCTCGTTGAAGATGAGGTAGATGACCTCCAGGACCGAGCCGAGCCGGGCCGCGCGCTCCGCGCCGTACGGGACCTCGAAGGCGACGTTCTTCGTGGCCAGGGTGCGCTTGGCGCGGACGATGCGCTGCGCGACGGTGGGCTCGGGGGTGAGGACCGCGCGGGCGATCTCGGGGGTGGTCAGGCCGCCGAGCAGGCGCAGGGTGAGCGCGACGCGGGCCTCGGCGGACAGCACCGGGTGGCAGCTCATGAAGACCAGGCGCAGCAGGTCGTCGTCGATGTCGTCGGGACCGGCGGTGTCCGGCTCCTCGTACGCGAACTCCGTTGCCCGGCCGACCTCTTCGAGCTTGCGGGCGTAGTTCTCGCGGCGGCGCACGAGGTCGACGGCGCGGCGGCGGGCGACGGCGGTGAGCCAGGCGCCCGGGTTGTCCGGGACGCCCGCCTGCGGCCACTGTTCGAGGGCGGCGACGAGCGCGTCCTGTGCCAGTTCCTCCGCTATGCCGACGTCACGTACGACACGGGTGACGGCCGCGATGATGCGCGGCGCCTCCATGCGGAAGACGGTCTCGACCGTCGTGTCGATCGTCGTGTCGGTGGTGTGGGCCGTGTTGTCGTGTCGCTGGGTCACGACCCACCATCAGACACCGCTGGGGGGCGCCGGGCCAAGGCCGGCGCCCGGACGATCAGCCCTCCATGATCTCCCGGACCTCGGACGTGACGGTCCAGTGCTCCTCGTGGACCCGCAGGAACCTCTTGGTCCACTCGAGGACCTCGGCCTCGTCCTTCGCCTGGATGATCGCGTAGCCGCCGATGACTTCCTTGGACTCGGTGAACGGGCCGTCGGTGACGGTGATCTCGCCCTTCTCGTAGTGCACGCGCTTGCCCTGCGCGGTCGGGGTCAGACCCGCCGTGTCGAGCAGCACGCCGGCCTTGGTCATCTCCTCGATGAGCGCACCCATGCGCTGCATCAGCTCTTCGCTGGGGCCCTCGGCGGGGGCGTTCTTCTCGTCGATGCGGACCATCGTCAGGTAGCGCGGCATGATCGTCTCCTCGGTATCGGGTGGGGCCCTGTTCGGCCTCTCACCCCTGCGTCGAATGGAACACCGCGGAATCGACACGGCCGCGGCATTTCTTCGAAGATTTTTCCCGGACTTACGTATCCGCAGGTCAGGCGAGTCTTATGCGGCCCTCACCCGGTACGTGCCAGGGTCCCCGTCCATGCCGTTCGACCACAACGACCACTACCACCGCCTCCTGCTCGACCGGTTGCCGCCGGGCGGCAGGACCGCGCTCGACGTCGGCTGCGGTACGGGCCGCTTCGCGCGCGCCCTGGTCGCGCACGGCTACCGGGTCGACGCGCTCGACCCGGACCCGGCGACGCTGGCCGTGGCGGAAGCCTCCGGCGGGGGCCCGCGCTACCACGTCGCGGACGCCGCGACGGCCGACCTCCCGCCCGGCCGCTACGACGTCATCAGCTGCCTGGCGAGCCTGCACCACATGCCGTTCGAAACGCTGACCCGCTTCCGCGACGCCCTCGCCCCCGGCGGCCGCCTCCTGATCCTCGGCTGCTACGCGGGCCTCACGCCCTGGGACCTGGTGGCGTCCCCGGCGAACGCGCTGACCCGCCTCGCGGTGTACGCGGCCGAGCGCGCCCGGGGCGCGGCCCCTCCCCCGCCCAGGCCACCGGTCCGCGCCCCGGAGATGACGCTGCCGCGGATCCGGGCGGAGTCGACCCGCCTGCTGCCCGGCAGCGAGGTGCGTCAACTGCTGTTCTGGCGCTACCTGTTGACGTACACCGCTGCCGCCGATCGTTGACGGAACCGCCCGAATCCTGGCCGGCCCACACCCTGCGGGTCAGTCACAAGGAAGCCCGCTCCACCCGCCCCGTGAAGCGGCCGCCCACCTGTGCGGCGAGCCAGTGGACGCGGTCGGTGCCGTCGGCGTCCAGGTCCTCGACGTGTACGTGGACGGTGTGGTCCTGCGCGGGCTCGTCCTGGTAGAGGTCACGGGAGTGCACGGTCAGCGTGAGGTACGCGTACTTCTGCGAGACCTCCGGCAGGCCCGCTTCGGGAACCGCGGGCCACGCGTCCAGGTCCCACCGGACGGCCGCGGGGTCAGGGCCCACGGCCGCGGCGAAGGGCTCGGCGCGGTCCAGCGGGCGGCCCCAGTCGAAGACGCGGACCGGCAGGCAGCCTGCGGGGGCGTCGCCGCCGTCCGACGAACCGTGCTCCTTGCCCGCCGCCGCCCACCATTCCAGGCCGGGCAGTACGTCGCGTACGCGGGCCAGGGCGTCCGGCGAGCTGATCACGGCCTCGACGTCGACCTCTCCGTGGCCGACGCCCGCCAGCGCCAGCAGGGTGCGCACCGCACGGATCGCTCCGGACAGGTCGGCGGTGGTGAGGACGGCGGCCGCGGCGGAGTTGCTCATCCCGGAACCATAGGGCGGCGCCCCGGACGGGCCCGAGGAATTTTCCGGCGGCGCCCGGTCGCCGCCGGCCCGTCGCCGCCCCGGGGTCGCCGCCGGCCCGTCGTCAGCGCCGGCCAGTACGTCAGCGCAGCGACTCCCACAGCTCGCTCGCCTCCGGCTCGTCCGCCACGACCCGGTTCGCGTCGGACGGGGCCCGCACCACCGGCATCGTCACCGTCTTCACGTCGTCCGCGGACAGACCGCCCAAGCTCCGTGCCAGACCGGAGAGTTCGGACAGCGAGTCGAGCCCGGTGTCCGCGGTGAGGCTGCCGGTGGCCGCGTCGGCGACCTGGTAGAGGCGGGTCGGGTCGGTCAGCAGGCCGCTGCCGGCGGCCTCGTCCAGCAACGACTTCACCAGCTGCTGCTGGAGTTCGATGCGGCCGAGGTCGCTGCCGTCGCCCACCCCGTGCCGGGTGCGGGCGAAGGCGAGGGCCTGTTCGCCGTCGAGGTGGTGGTCACCGGCGTCGAGGTGGAGGTGGCTGAGGTCGTCGTCGATGTCCTGGTCCGTGGTGACGTCGACCCCGCCGAGCGCGTCGACCAGCTTGGCGAAGCCCGCGAAGTCGATCTCCAGGTAGTGGTCCATGCGGACCCCGGTGAGCTGCTCGACGGTCTTCACCGCGCAGACCGGGCCGCCCACCGCATAGGCGCTGTTGAACATGGCGTTGTACGCCGGTGCCGTAACGCCCCCGTCCTGCGTCGGGCAGGACGGGCGCTCGACGAGGGTGTCGCGCGGGATGCTCACCACGGTCGCCCGACTGCGGTCGGCGTTCAGGTGCACGACCATCGCGGTGTCGGAGCGGGCGCCGCCGCTGTCGCCGCCGCCGAGCTTCTCGTTCTCCTTGCCGGAGCGTGAATCGGAGCCCAGGACAAGGATGTTGAGGACGCCCTTCCGCACCGCCTCCTGCGCGGCCGACGCCGACGCGGACGCCGAGGGGGACGGTGACGCGGCGGCCCGGTCCGCCCGGGCGGGGCGGTCGTCGCCGAGCGCGCTGTTGATGTCGACGCTGCGGATGTTGTGGTCGAGGTGCCAGTAGACCCAACCGGCCCCCGCTCCGCCGAGCACGAGGACGCAGCCGAAGGCGATCCCCACCGCCTTCACCGCACGCCCACGGAACCGTTTCTTCTCAGTCACGCAGGGAACGTAAGTCCGAATTGTTACGGCGGTAAACCGGTTGCCGGAGGATTTCGGAAATCTCAGGCAGTTCTCACGCAGCCGTCAGACGGCCTCGAACCGCCACCTGTGCACCGCCCGCGTCACCAACTCGGCGTCCGGCTCGGGGAGTTCGGGCAGCTCCGCGTCGAACTCCGCGTCCCACCAGGTGATGACGAGAACCCGGTCCTGCGGCGCCCGGAACGTCTCGCGGCGCTCCGGCTCCCGCTCCAGGACCTGCGTCTTCGCCCAGCCGAGCAGCTCCTCGCCGCGGCCCTCGACGGCCCGGGCCTCCCACATCAGCGCGACTGTCACGAGTACAGGTTCTCCTTGCTCACCTCGTGCACGTGGTCGTGGTCGTGGGTGTGGCCGGGCACGTGCGTGTCCGTCACCGGCAGCGACGAGTCGGCGGACAGGTCCCACGAGGACGGCGTCCGGTTGCGGGCCACCATCTCGGCGCCGAGGGCCGCGACCATCGCGCCGTTGTCCGTGCACAGCTTGGGGCGCGGCACGCGCAGCCGGATCCCGGCGCGCTCGCAGCGCTCCTGGGCGAGGGCCCGCAGCCGGGAGTTGGCGGCGACCCCGCCGCCGATCATGAGGTGGTCGACGCCCTCGTCCTTGCAGGCGCGGACGGCCTTGCGCGTGAGCACGTCCACGACCGCCTCCTGGAAGGAAGCCGACACGTCCCGCACCGGCACGTCCTCACCGGCCGCCCGCTTGGCCTCGATCCAGCGGGCCACGGCGGTCTTCAGGCCGGAGAAGGAGAAGTCGTACGCGGGATCGCGCGGCCCGGTGAGCCCGCGCGGGAAGGCGATCGCGTTCGGGTCGCCCTCCTTCGCGTACCGGTCGATGACCGGACCACCCGGGAAGCCGAGGTTCAGCACGCGGGCGATCTTGTCGAAGGCCTCGCCCGCCGCGTCGTCGATGGTCGCGCCGAGCGGGCGTACGTCGGAGGTGATGTCGCTGGAGAGCAGCAGCGAGGAGTGCCCGCCGGAGACGAGGAGCGCCATCGTCGGCTCGGGCAGCCGGCCGTGCTCCAGCTGGTCGACGCAGATGTGCGAGGCCAGGTGGTTGACGCCGTAGAGCGGCTTGCCGAGCGCGTACGCGTACGCCTTGGCGGCCGATACGCCGACCAGGAGCGCGCCCGCGAGTCCGGGACCGGCGGTGACGGAGATCCCGTCGAGGTCCTTGGCGCTGACGCCCGCGTCCTTCAGGGCGCGCTCGATCGTCGGGACCATCGCCTCCAGGTGCGCGCGGGAGGCGACCTCGGGCACGACGCCGCCGAAGCGGGCGTGCTCGTCGACGGACGAGGCGACGGCGTCGGCGAGCAGCGTGGTGCCGTGGACGATGCCGACGCCGGTCTCGTCGCAGGAGGTCTCGATGCCGAGGACGAGCGGTTCGTCAGCCATGGTTCTTCTCTTCACTCACGGGGTCGGTGATCAGGCGCATCACGAGGGCGTCCACGTTGCCCGGCTGGTAGTAGCCGCGGCGGAAGCCGATCGGCTCGAAGCCGAAGCGCTCGTAGAGCTTCTGCGCCCGGGTGTTGTCGACGCGCACCTCGAGCATGACCTCGGTGGCCTCGAAGGCGGTGGCGTGCCGCAGGAGTTCGGTGAGCAGCCGGGCGCCGAGCCCGGTGCCCCAGTGGTCGCGGGCGACGGCGATGGTCTGGACGTCGGCCAGGTCCCCCGACGCGGCGAGCCCGCCGTACCCGACGAGCCGTTCGTCGCTGTCGTACGCGACGACGTACCGTCGCGTCGAACCGAGACCGCGCGCGTGCGCGAGCTCGGACCAGAACATTCCGCGCGACCAGGCGTCGTCCGGGAAGAGCTCCTTCTCCAGGGCGAGCACGGGGTCGATGTCCCACCAGCGCATCTCGCGCAACTCGGTGCCCACACTGGTCACTTGGGGGTGACCACCTTGTAGTTCTTGGGGACCTGGGCGTCGGGGCGGCGCAGGTACAGGGGCCGCGGTTCGAGGAGTTCCTCACCGGCGGCGAGCCGCTCCGCGGCGAGGGCGGCGAGCGCCGCGGCGGACACGTGCTCGGGCCCGTGCACGTCGGGGAACGTCTCCGGGTACAGCAGCGCGCCCGCGCCGACGGCGGGCAGCCCGGCCACCTGCTCGGCGATGTCGGCGGGCCGGTCGACGGCGGCGTCCGTGACCCGGGTCCGCGGATTCTCGAAGCGCGCCCAGTACACCTCCTTGCGCCGCGCGTCGGTGGCGACCACGAAGGGGCCTTCCACGGACGCCGACGCCTCGTAGGCGAGTCCGTCCAGGGTGCACACTCCGTGCACGGGCACACCGAGCGCGAACCCGAAGGTGTCGGCGGTCATCAGGCCGACGCGCAGTCCGGTGTACGGTCCCGGGCCCACGCCCACGACGATCCCGGTCACGGCGTCGAGCTTCACACCGGCCTCGGCGAGCACCCGGTCGACGGCGGGCAGCAGCAGCTCCCCGTGTCTGCGGGCGTCGACCTGACTCGACTCGGCGACGACGGCGGAGCCGTCGTGCAGGGCGACGGTGACGGCGGGGGTGGCGGTATCCAAGGCGAGCAACAGCACGCAAACAGCCTACGGCTCCCCAGGGGCTGACACGTCCGCGCTCGCGACAACCGGGGCGGGGCGGGCCCCGGTGCTACCGTCACGGGGAGCCTTCGCTGGGCTACGTACTTGAGAGGCAGGCACCTGGTGGCACGGAGCAGCACCGGATTCGTGACCGCGCTGACCGCGGGCGCGCTCGCCGTGGTCGGCTTCCTCGCGTACCAGGCGTCGGCGAACGCGCCGGCCGACCTCGGCAAGTCGAAGACCGGCACCTCCCCGTCCGCGTCGTCGTCCCGCTCCCCCAAGGAGAAGGCGGACCCGACGGCGCTGCCCGCGCAGTCGGGCAAGGGCGAGCGCGTCGTCTACTCGCTGGGCGGCGACCGAGTCTGGCTGGTCGGCGAGGACGGCAAGGCGCAGCGCACGTACAAGGTGACGCCCGGCACGGTCGATCCGTCGCCCGGCAAGTACGTGGTGGACTCGCGCTCCGGCTCCGTCACGGGCACGGACGGGAAGCCGATCGAGCACGTGGTGCGGTTCACGAGCGCCGCCGGGGTGGCGATCGGCTTCAGCGCCGCGGTGGACGGCTCGACGCCGGAGCCCGACCCGACGAAGGAGACGGGCGGCATCCGCGAGTCGCGGGCCGACGGCAAGGCGATGTGGGAGTTCGCGACGTACGGCCGCAGGGTCATCGTCGTCCCCTGATCAGCGGCCTAGGCGTGACGGGGTCGCCCCTTCGGATCGCGGCCCCGCGTCTCGCACCCCTGACGCGGCGGAGCCGGTGGTGGTGTCGACACCGCCCGCGCCGCGGCGCACGACGCCAGCAGATCGCGCATCGACACCCCGGGCACCGCGTCACGTTCCGAAGCCGGCATGTGCGCCTCCCGAGCAGGCGTGGTTAGGTAGACCTAACTAAGTCCGGTATCCATGTGACCACGCCGAACACGCACCGCGCAACACTTTGCCGACGCGTTGTCGGGATACGTACGCCCGAAGAGCCCCACGGGACCCGGCGGGCTCGGCCGCGGGGTCCCGTGGGGCTCGTCCGCGGCTTCAGCCGGTGAGGGATCCCAGGTCGGCGCTGCTCCAGCGGTCCCCGATCCCGTTCAGCGTGACCACCCGGATCTCGTCCGTGGTGTCGCCGGTCGCCCGGTCGATGATCACGTGCAGCCGGTCGTCGGACAGCTCCTCGACCTTGCCGTCGCCCCACTCCACGACGACCACCGAGTCCGGCAGGGACACGTCGAGGTCGAGGTCCTCCATCTCGTCGAGCCCGCCGCCCAGGCGGTACGCGTCCACGTGCACCAGGGCAGGCCCCTCGTCGAGCGGCGGGTGCACCCGGGCGATCACGAACGTCGGCGAGGTGACCGCGCCGCGCACGCCGAGCCCCGCGCCGAGGCCGCGGGTCAGCGTCGTCTTGCCGGCGCCGAGCTCCCCGGTGAGCATCACGAGGTCGCCCGGGCGCAGCTGTTTGGCCAGGGCCAGGCCCAACTCCCGCATTTCGTCCGGGGAGTTGACGGTGACCGTGACCGTGGAAACGGACGGGTCGGGGGTGGCGGGTTCAGCCGCCGGGCTGTGCGGTGCTGCCGGTGTCTCCATGGCTCCCCACGGTAGCGGCTGCGTCGCTGACTCCCGCACGGGCCAGTACGTCCGCGAGGCGGTCCGTGACGACCTCCGGGTGCTCCAGCATCACCAGGTGCCCGGCGTCGGGCACGAGCACGAACTCGGCCTCCGGCAGCAGCTCCGCGATCGCCTCGCTGTGCCCGCTCGGCGTCACCAGGTCCTGCTCCCCCGCGAGGACGAGGACGGGCAGCTCCACGAAGCGCGCGAGGGCGGCCGTCTTGTCGTGCTCCTGGAACGCCGGATAGAACTCGGCGACCACGTCGATCGGCGTGGACTCGATCATCCGCTCGGCGAACCGCGCGATCGCCGGGTCGACGTCCCGCGTCGCGAACGAGTACCGCTTGATGATCCCGGCGAACAGGTCGGCCGTCGCCCGCCGCCCCTTCTCGACGAGGTCGGCCCGCTGGCCGAGGGCCTTGAGCACGCCGGGCAGGACGCGCCGGATCGCGTTCACCCCGGCCACCGGCAGCCCGTAGTTGACCTCGCCGAGCTTCCCCGACGACGTACCCACAAGGGCCACGCCCGCGACGCGGTCGCGGATCAGCTCGGGGTACTGGTCGGCGAGCGCCATCACCGTCATGCCGCCCATGGAGTGGCCGACGAGCACCAGCGGGCCCTCGGGCGCGGCCGCGTCGAGCACCGCCTTGAGGTCGCCGCCGAGCCGGTCGATGGAGACGGGCACGCCGTCCTCGAGCTGCTCGGCGCCGCGGCCCGAACGGCCGTGGCTGCGCTGGTCCCAGTACACGCAGCGCACGACACCGCGCAGGGCGGCGCGCTGGAAGTGCCAGGAGTCCTGGTTCAGGCAGTAGCCGTGACTGAAGACCACGGTGACGGGCACGGGGGTCCTGCGGCCGAACAGGCGGCGCCTGCGCTGGCCCGTGCCGCCGTCCGGCTCGACCTCGTCGACCTCGTAGTACAGCTCGGTGCCGTCGGCGGCGCGGGCCCGGCCCGGCACGCCGCGCAGCGACCCGTAGGGCCCCGAGGCGTCGAGGGCGAGGCGGGCCTTGCGGCGCATGCCGCGGCCCACGGTCAGCCGCTCGACGGCGACACCGGCGGCGGCACCCGCGGCGACCACGCCTATCGCGGCGCCCGCGAGACCGGCCCGCCGCCAGTTCCCCGAAGCCGCGGCCTCGGCGACGGCCGCCGTCGCCTGTGCGCTGCTCTCGCTCACGTGCCGCTCCTCCTAAGGGATGCGGGTCCGCATCTCAGGTCGTCCGGTTCGTGCTTCGTCCACTCGTGTTCGTTCGCCCACGCCTGGCGCACCGGCGCTCGGTGCACCGACGCTTCATGCCCTCATGCTTCGTCCACATAGACGCGCGGCACTCGAGAACCGATCCGCGTGACGATCTCGTACGCGATGGTGCCCGCCGCGGCCGCCCAGTCCTCGGCGGTCGGCTCGCCCGCGTCGCCCGGGCCGAACAGCACCGCCTCGTCGCCCGCGGCCGGCTCGTCCCCGCCGAGGTCGACGACGAACTGGTCCATCGCGATCCGGCCCGCGACGGTGCGCCGCTTGCCGCCGATCAGGACCGGGCCCGTGCCGGAGGCGTGCCGCGGGATGCCGTCCGCGTAGCCGAGCGGGACCAGACCGAGGGTGGTCTCGCCCGGTGTGACGTAGTGATGCCCGTAACTGACGCCGAGTCCACCCGGTGCGTGCTTCACGAGGGCGAGGTTCGCCTTCAGCGTCATGACGGGGCGAAGCCCGTGGTCGGCGGGCGTGCCGAGCTCGGGGCTCGGCGAGATGCCGTACATGGCGATGCCGGGGCGGACGAGGTCGAAGTGGGTCTCGGGGAGGGTGAGCGTGCCCGGCGAGTTGGCGATGTGCCGCACTTCCGGAGTGACGCCCTCGCCCTCCGCATACGCCACCATCTCGCGGAAGCGGGTCAGCTGGGCGGCGATGGACGGGTGCCCCGGCTCGTCGGCGCACGCGAAGTGCGACCACAGGCCGGTCACGGTGACGAGCCCGTCCCGCTGCGCCTGAAGGGCCTCACGCACCAGCTCGGGCCAGTCGGCGGGCAGGCATCCGTTCCGCCCGAGTCCCGTGTCGGCCTTGAGCTGGATACGGGCCGTCCGCCCCAAGTCCCGTGCCGCGTCCACCACTTCGCGCAGCGCCCACAGGCCGCTGACCGACAGGTCGAGATCGGCCTCGATGCCCTCGCGCCAGGGCCCGCCGGGCACCCACAGCCAGCACATGATGCGGCCGGGCAGTCCCGCGGCCCGCAGCTCGAGCGCCTCCTCTGCGGTGGCGGTGCCGATCCACTCGGCGCCCGCCTCCTTGGCGGCGCGGGCCACCGGGATCATGCCGTGCCCGTACGCGTCCGCCTTCACCACGGCCATGAACGCGGCCCCCGGCGCATGCGCGCGCAGGGACCGCACATTGGCCTTCAGTGCGCCGAGGTCGATCTCGGCGCGGGCGCGGAGCGGGGCAGTCACGTTCTCGTTCATCGTGCGCCCAGTCTCTCAGAGCGGTCGGACAACCCCGCTGAGAGACCGGGCGGCCGCGCTCACGTCCCCGGCTTGCGGCCCCATACGTAGACGTTGTCGCCCTTCTTCAGCACGCCCCACAGCTTCTTGGCGTCGGCGAGCCGCATGTTCACGCAGCCGCGCGAACCGGGCGGGTTGTACACGCTGCCGTAGATGGCGTGGAAGGCCTGGCCGCGGCTGAAGAACTGGCTGTACGGCATGGGGGTGTTGTACAGCGTCGACCAGTGGTTCTTGTGCTTCCAGTAGACCTTGTGCCAGCCCGCGCGGGTGGCGAATCCGGCGCGGCCGCTGCGGATCGGCACCGGCCCGAAGACGACCTTCTTGCCCTTGCTCACCCACATCAGCTGACGCGGCAGGTCGACGCAGACGATCCGGTACGCGCGCGTGGGGCACTTCTTCGCCGCGTTCGGGTTCTTGCGGGCGGTCAGCCAGCGCATCCGCGACCAGGTGACGGGCCCGGCGAAGCCGATGTCCGGGCGGATGCCCTGCTTGGTCTGGAAGGCGCGGATCGCCTTGCAGTCGGCGGCGGACTGACGGCCGTCGGCCTTCAGCTTCAGCCAGCGCTCGACCTGGCGCTGGTAGGGACCGGCCTGCCGGGTGCAGGCGGGCGCCCGGCGCACCTCGCTGGGCGGCACGTACTCGACGAGCGCGTCGTCGGCCGCGACCGGCGGCTCGTACGGCTCGACGGCGTCCTCGGCGGCGCTCGGCGTGTACACGCGCGGCGGCAGCACCTGGTCCGGGGTGTCCCACTGCCACGGGTGGTACGGGGTGAGCGGAATGCCGGGCACGAGCGCCGGGCCCGCGGCGGGCGCCGAAGGAGCGACGGTGGCGGCGGACGACGGCGGTTCGGGGTCGGCGAGGGCCGGGCTCACCGGAAGCGCGGCGGCGAGCGCGAGCAGCGTCGCGAGACCTCCGCGTACGAAGGGGCTGGTCATGGGCCGAGGGAAACCCGGGCCGGGCCCGGGGCCGGTGCGCCGCGCGGCGGAGTCCCCCGAAAAGCCGTTGAGCAACCCAGCAGAACCTAGGTACCGTAAGCAAAAACCTAGGGGCATTAGGAAAGGCGGGGCGGACCCATGATGGCCAGGGCAGGGCTCACGCGGGAGCGGGTGGTGGCGGCCGCCGCCGATCTCGCCGACTCGGTCGGCTTCGAGCACATCACCGTCGCGGCGCTCGCCCGCGGCTTCGGCGTCAAGGACGCGAGCCTGTACGCGCACGTCAGGAACCTGTCGGACCTGCGCACCCAGGTCGCGATCCGGTCCGGACTCGACCTCGCCGACCGGATCGCGGACGCGCTCGCGGGCCGGGCGAAGCGGGACGCGCTGCTCGCCTTCGCGGACGCCTACCGCGACTTCGCCCTGAGCCACCCCGGCCGGTACGCGGCGACGCAGCAGCAGGACCTCGACCCGTCGGCGTTCGACGAACACCCGGGCCTGCGCCGCAACCTCACCTGTACGTACGCCCTGCTGCAGGGCTACGACCTGGCGGAGCCGGAGCTGACGGACGCGACGCGGCTGCTGCGCAGCACGTTCCACGGGTTCGTCAGCCTCGAACTCGCGGGAGGCTTCCGGCACTCCCGCGAACCGGACGCGAGCTGGCCGCACGTCGTCGAGGCGCTGCACATCGCCCTCAGCAACTGGCCGAAGGGAAAAGACAGTTGATCGCGACCCACGAGCTGCGCGTCCCCGGCGCGACGCTCCACTACGAGACCAGGGGCGCGGGTCCGCTGCTGCTCCTGCTGCCCGGCGCGGGCGGCGACGCGGCGGCCCTCGACCCGGTGGCCGACCGCCTCGCGGACACCTTCACGGTGCTCACGCACGACCCGCGCGGCTACTCGCGCAGCACCCTGGACGGACCGCACACCGAGCAGCGGGTGGCGACCCACGCGGACGACGCGCTGCGCCTGCTGGACGCGGTCGCGCCCGGCGAAGTCGCCCACGTGGCAGGCGCGTCCAGCGGCGCGATCGTCGCCCTCGACCTCCTGGCCCGCCACCCGGACAGGCTGCGCAGGGTGCTGGCGCACGAGCCGCCGTCGTGGAGCGTGCTGCCGGACGCGGCCGAGCAGCTGGCGTTCTTCCAGGACGTGTACGAGACCTTGGCGGCCGAGGGCCTCCAGGCGGCGGGCGCGCGCTTCATGAAGGGGGTCGGCCCGGTGCTGCTGCCGCGGCCGGATCACGGCCAACTCACGGAGCGCGCAAGGGAGTCCGGCGCACGCATGCTGGCGAACGCACCGCTCGCGATCCGCTACGAGCACCGCAGCTTCGCGGCGTACGCACCCGATCTGGACGCCCTCGCGCAGGCGGCGGGCCGGTTGGTCCTGGCGGCGGGCACGGCGACCAGGGGCCATCTCCCGTACCGCCCGGCGGCGCTCATGGCGGACCGCCTCGGCCTGCCCCTCACGGAATTCCCCGGGGCGCACAACGGCTGGTCGACGCACCCCGCCGAGACGGCCGACCTGCTGCGCGCGCACCTTGTGGGGGACACTCGATGACATGCGCACTGCCTACGACGTGGAGACGGTCAGGTCCGCCGAGCGCGCACTGATGGCGCGGCTGCCGGAGGGCGCCCTGATGCAGCGGGCGGCCGCCGGACTCGCCGCCGCCTGCGCGGACCTGCTCGGCAAGGTGTACGGAGCGCGGATCGCGCTGCTCGTCGGCTCCGGGGACAACGGCGGCGACGCCCTGTACGCGGGTGCGCGCCTGGCCCGGCGCGGCGCGGGCGTCACGGCGCTGCTCCTGTCGCCGGAGCGGGCCCACGCGGGCGGCCTGGCGGCGCTGCGGGCGGCGGGCGGCAGAGCGCTCGACGCGGAGTCCGCGGCCGCGCCCGCGACGGTGGCCGGGGCCGACCTGGTCATGGACGGCATCGTGGGCATCGGCGGCAAGGGCGGCCTGCGCCCCCGCGCGGCCGAACTGGCCGCTGCCGCCAGGGGGCTCGTCGTCGCCGTCGACCTGCCGAGCGGCGTGGACGCGGACTCGGGCCTGGTGCGCGGCGAAGCGGTGCGGGCGGATGCGACGGTCACGTTCGGCGCGTACAAGCCGGGGCTGCTGATCGACCCGGCGCACACGTACGCGGGGGCGCTGCGCCTGGTCGACATCGGCCTCGAACTCCGCGCCCCAGACGCCGGGTTGGCGGCGCTCCAGCACGACGACCTGGCGGCGCTGCTGCCCCGGCCGACCGGCGAGAGCGACAAGTACCGGCGGGGCGTGGTCGGCCTCGTCGCGGGCTCGGCGCGCTACCCGGGGGCCGCGGTCCTGGCCGCGGCCGGCGCCCTGCACGGCGGCGCGGGCGCGATCCGTTACGTGGGCCCGGCGGCGGACGCGGTCCTGTCCCGCTTCCCCGAGGCCCTGGTGTCGGCCGGCCCCCCGGCGAAGGCGGGCCGCGTCCAGGCCTGGGTGATCGGCCCCGGCCTCGGCGACGACGCGTCGGGCCTCGCGGACGTCCTGGCCTCGGACGTGCCGGTCCTCATCGACGCGGACGGCCTCCGCCTCGCGGACCCGGCGGCGGTGCGGGCCCGTACGGCGCCCACGGTCCTGACCCCGCACGCCGGGGAGGCGGCGGCTCTCCTCGGCACCGCCCGGGAGCAGGTCGAGGCCGAACGCCTGTCGTCCGTACGGGAGTTGGCGGCGCGCTACGGGGCGACGGTCCTCCTCAAGGGTTCGACGACCCTGATCGCGCCCCCGGACGGCTCGGCCCCGGTCCGCGTGAACCCCACGGGCACGCCCTGGCTCGCCACCGCGGGCAGCGGCGACGTCCTGTCGGGTCTGACGGGGTCGCTGCTCGCGGCGGGCCTGCGCCCGCTCGACGCGGCGTCGGCGGGCGCGTACCTGCACGGCCTCGCCGCCCGCCTCGCGGCGGACGGGGCACCGGTGTCGGCACAGGACGTGGCCCGGGCCGTCCCAGCGGCCTGGCGCGACGTGCGGCGCTAGGGCGTGTCCGCAAAGCCCCTTTCGACGCAGCCCTGGCCGCTCAGCCCGCCGCGTCCGCGTGCTCCTTGAGAAAAGCGCCCGCGTGCGCGGCAGCCTCTTCCCGCGTCTCATACGCGGCCGCACCCTCGGCCGCGCTGCGCACGCCGTCGGCGCCCACCCCCGCCCAGGTCCAGCCACCGGGTTCGGCCCGCACCAACTCGGCGCTCCCGCCGAACAGTTGAAGCCGGTCCGCCCGGGCCGTCTGGCGCCCGACGGCCTCCGGCCACTTCTTGCGAGCACCCTGCCGCGTGATGCCCCAGGCCGCGCCCAGCTGCTCGTAACTCGCCCCGTACGCACCGGCCGTGGCCGCCGCGTGCGCCGTCAGCCGCTTGACCTCGGCGTCGACGACCTTCCACGTGGCCAGCACGGACAGCGTCACCGCCACCGGCTCCGCGTCCCACATCCGCTCGGCGGGAAGCCCGGTCTCCCGCGAGCGAAGGGCGGCGGCCAGCGGATTCAGTGCGTCGTAGAGGGCCTTCTCGAGGCTCGCCCGTTCGTCGGAGGTGATCCCGGAGGCAGTCCCAGAGGTGATCTCAGAGGTGATCTCAGCAGGCGTCATACGACAACCATAGTTCACGGGAGCCCATCCCGGTAACTAAAGTTACCCCTCTGCTAGCTAAAGTTACCCCTCCGCCACCACCACCGCGGACGCCACCCCCGCGTCATGACTCAGCGACACGTGGAACCCCGAGACGCCCAGCTCCGCCGCCCGCGCGGCCACCGTCCCCGTCACCCGCAGCCGCGGCTGCCCGCTCTCCTCGACGAACACCTCCGCGTCGGTCCAGCGCAGCCCCGCAGGCGCCCCCAGCGCCTTCGCCACCGCCTCCTTGGCCGCGAACCGGGCCGCCAGAGAGGCGACCCCGCGCCGCCCGCCGCCCGGCAGCAGCAGCTCACCCGGCAGGAAAAGGCGCTCGGCCATCCCGGGCGTACGCTCCAGCGACGCCGCGAACCGCTCGATCTCGGCCACGTCGATACCGACCCCGATGATGCTCATGCCGTGCACCTTACGGTCCGTAGCGACTCGTGGTGCGCCGGTGTGGGCGTCGGCGTAGCGTCGTGCCCCAGGGGGATACCGGGACACCGGAAGGAGCCCCTCGATGGGCGCATTCGACAAGTTCAAGGACCAGGCGCAGGAGAAGGCCGGACAGATCTCCGACAGCCTCGAGGAAGAGATCAACGAGAAGACCGGCGGCAAGTTCGCCGACAAGGTCGACAAGGCCCAGAACACGGCCGAGAAGGCCGTCGGCATGAACCGCGAGCAGAAGCCCGACGAGCAGCAGGGCGCCTGACCGGAAGCCCGGAAGACCCGGAGGGCGGCAACTCCCGTACACAACGGACGAGTTGCCGCCCTCTGCCACGTACTACGTACTACGTCCTCCAGCACCTCATACGGAGCAGGTGCCCTACTCCACCGTCACCGACTTCGCCAGGTTCCGCGGCTGGTCCACCTCGTTGCCCCGCGCCGTCGCCAGCTCGCACGCGAACACCTGCAGCGGCACCGTCGCGACCAGCGGCTGGAGCAGCGTCGGCGTCACCGGCACCCGCACCAGGTGGTCCGCGTACGGCACCACGGCCTCGTCGCCCTCCTCGGCGATGACGATGGTCAGCGCCCCGCGCGCCCTGATCTCCTGGATGTTGGAGACGATCTTGTCGTGCAGGACGGACCGGCCGCGCGGCGAAGGCACCACCACGACGACCGGCAGCCCCTCCTCGATCAGCGCGATCGGCCCGTGCTTGAGCTCACCGGCCGCGAAGCCCTCGGCGTGCATGTACGCCAGCTCCTTCAGCTTCAGCGCACCCTCGAGCGCCACGGGATACCCGACGTGCCGCCCGAGGAACAGCACCGTGTCGTGCGCGGCCAGCGACCGCGCCAGCTCCCGCACCGGCTCCATCGTCTCCAGGACCCGCTCGACCTCCTCGCCGATGCGCGACAGGTCCCGTACGACCGCGAGGATCTCGTCGGCCCACTTGGTACCCCGCACCTGCCCGAGGTACAGCGCCACCAGGTAGCAGGCGACGAGCTGCGTCAGAAAGGCCTTGGTCGACGCGACCGCGACCTCGGGGCCGGCGTGCGTGTAGAGCACGGCGTCCGACTCGCGCGGGATCGTCGACCCGTTCGTGTTGCAGATGGCGAGCACCGTGGCGCCCTGCTCCCGCGCGTGCCGCAGCGCCATCAGCGTGTCCATCGTCTCGCCGGACTGGGAGATGGCGATCACCAACGACCGCGCATCCAGAATCGGGTCCCGGTAGCGGAACTCGCTCGCGAGCTCCACCTCGCACGGGATCCGCGTCCAGTGCTCGATGGCGTACTTGGCGATCAGCCCGGCGTGGAAAGCCGTCCCGCACGCCACGATCACGACCTTGTCGACCATCCGCAGCACCTGCGTCGGGATGCGCAGCTCGTCGAGCGTGAGCTGCCCCTCGGCGCCGATCCGCCCGAGGAGGGTGTCGGCCACGGCCTTCGGCTGCTCGGCGATCTCCTTGAGCATGAAGTAGTCGTAGCCGCCCTTCTCGGCGGCCGAGGCGTCCCAGTCGACGTGGTAGTGCCGCACGTCGGCGGCCCGCCCGTCGAAGTCCGTCACCGTCACCGCGTCCGGGCGCAGCTCGACGACCTGGTCCTGACCCAGCTCGATGGCCGACCGGGTGTGGGCGATGAAGGCGGCCACGTCCGAGGCCAGGAACGCCTCGCCCTCCCCCACGCCGACCACGAGCGGCGAGTTCCGGCGGGCACCCACCACCACGTCCGGGGCGTCCGCGTGCGCCGCGACCAGCGTGAACGCGCCCTCCAGACGGCGGCACACGCTCCGCATCGCCTCCGCCAGGTCCCCCGAGAACTCCTCGGCCAGCAGGTGCGCCACGACCTCGGTGTCCGTCTCGGAGGTCAGTTCGTGCCCGCGCTCGGCGAGCTCGGCACGCAGGGCGGCGAAGTTCTCGATGATGCCGTTGTGGACGACGGCGACCCGGCCCGCGTTGTCCAGGTGCGGGTGCGCGTTGGCGTCCGTGGGGCCGCCGTGGGTGGCCCAGCGGGTGTGCCCGATGCCGGTGGCGCCGGCCGGGAGCGGCCGGTCGACCAGTTCCTTCTCCAGGTTGGCGAGCTTGCCCGCCTTCCTCGCGGAGGCCAGGGCACCGTCCGCGAGCACGGCCACACCGGCCGAGTCGTAGCCCCGGTACTCCAACCGCTTCAGACCCGCCAGGACGACGTCGAGAGCCGACTGTGAACCTACGTATCCCACGATTCCGCACATAAAACGCAGCCTAGGGCCGCACCCCCGCCGCGCAGGAGAGGCGTCGCCGGGCGCGCGTGACGCACCCCACGCCCCGCCCCGTCCACACAGCCGTAACAATGGACTGTGATCTCTCCGGTCTCCGAGCCCACGCGGAGCGCCCACCGGCACAAGCCGGAGGCGACTCCCTACGTCGACCTCACCCGCTCCGAGTGGAGCGCCCTGCGCGACAAGACGCCGCTGCCGCTGTCCGCCGAGGAGGTGGAGAAGCTGCGCGGCCTCGGCGACGTCATCGACCTCGACGAGGTGCGCGACATCTATCTGCCGCTGTCCCGGCTCCTCAACCTGTACGTCGGCGCGACCGACGGCCTGCGCGGCGCGCTCAACACGTTCCTCGGGGACACCGGCAAGAACGCGGCCCAGCCCGGCACCCCCTTCGTCATAGGAGTCGCCGGCTCCGTCGCCGTCGGCAAGTCCACGGTGGCCCGCCTCCTGCAGGCCCTGCTGTCGCGCTGGCCCGAGCACCCGCGCGTCGAGCGGGTCACCACGGACGGGTTCCTGCTCCCCACCAAGGAGTTGGAGGCCCGCGGCCTGATGTCCAGGAAGGGCTTCCCCGAGTCGTACGACCGCCGGGCCCTGACCCGGTTCGTCGCCGACATCAAGGCGGGCAAGGACGAGGTGACGGCCCCCGTCTACTCGCACCTGATCTACGACATCGTGCCCGACCAGAAGCTCGTGGTGCGCCGCCCCGACATCCTCATCGTCGAGGGCCTGAACGTGCTGCAGCCCGCCCTGCCCGGCAAGGACGGCCGCACCCGCGTCGGCCTCGCCGACTACTTCGACTTCAGCGTGTACGTGGACGCGCGCGCCGAGGACATCGAGGCCTGGTACCTCAACCGCTTCCGCAAGCTGCGCGCCACCGCCTTCCAGGACCCGTCCTCGTACTTCCGCAAGTACACGCAGGTCTCCGAGGAAGAAGCGCTCGACTACGCCCGGACGACCTGGCGCACCATCAACAAGGTGAACCTGCTGGAGAACGTGGCACCCACCCGCGGCCGCGCGGGCCTCGTCATCCGCAAGGGCCCCGACCACAAGGTGCAGCGGCTGCGGCTCCGCAAGCTCTGAACGCCCGGGTGCCGCGGGCCGGTTACCGTACGCCCATGCTGCATCTGCGTCTGATCACCCCGGCCGACAAGACGGACGCCGTGGTGCGCCTGATCGAGAGCACGATCGGCACCACGCATCTCGCGGTGGTGCCGGGCGCCGCCCGCAACCCGGCGGGCGATGTCGTGATGTGCGACGTCGCCCGCGAGGCCGGGGACGAACTCATCGGCGGGCTGCGGAAGTTGGACATCGACAAGGCGGGCTCGATCGCCGTCGAGAACATCGACCTGTCGCTGTCGCTGCGCGCCGACAAGGCGGAGGACGAGGCGCCGGGCGAGGGCGCGGACGCGGTCCTGTGGGAGCACCTCACCGACGTCACGCACGAGGAGTCGACGCTCACCATCACGTACGTGGCGTTCCTCGTCATCGCCACGATGATCGCGGCCTGCGGCGTCGTCCTGGACAACGCGATCCTGATCGTCGGCGCGATGGCGGTGGGCCCCGAGTTCGGGCCGCTCGCCGGGTTCTGCACGGCCCTGGTGCAGCGCGCCCCGCGCCTGGCGCTGCGCTCGCTGATCGCGCTGCTCGTCGGCTTCGCGGTGGCGATGGCGGTGACGGTGGGCTTCAGCCTCTTCATGGACGCGGTGGGCCTGTTCACCGAGAAGCAGTTGGAGGCGGACCGCCCCAACACGGGCTTCGTGTACGCGCCCGACTGGTTCTCGTTCGTGGTCGCCGTGCTCGCGGGCGCGGCCGGCACGCTCTCGCTCACCTCGGCGAAGTCGGGCGCCCTGGTGGGCGTGGCCATCTCGGTGACCACGGTGCCGGCGGCGGCCAACGCCGCGGTGGCTCTCTCCTACGGCGACATGGGCCAGACCTGGGGCTCCACGAACCAGCTCCTGCTGAACCTGCTCGGCATCGTCCTGGCCGGCACGCTCACGCTCCTCACCCAGAAGTACCTCTGGGCCAAGCAGCGCGAACGTACCGCCAGGAAACACCAACTCACTTAGCCGAGCGCCGACTTCACGACGTCGGCGAGGCGTCCGGCCACCGACCGGGCCTGCTCGATGTCCGCGGCCTCGACCATCACGCGCACCAGCGGCTCCGTGCCCGAGGGACGCAGCAGCACCCGCCCGGTCGCGCCCAGCTCGCGCTCGGCGTCGGCGACGGCGGAGGTCAGCTCGTCGGACGTCGTCACCCGGGACTTGTCGACGTCCGGCACGTTGATGAGCACCTGCGGCAGGCGCTCCATGACGGACGCGAGGTCCTTGAGGCTGCGGCCCGTCTGCGCGACCCGCGCCGCGAGCATCAGCCCGGTCAGCGTGCCGTCACCGGTCGTCGCGTGGTCGAGCACGATGACGTGGCCCGACTGCTCGCCGCCCAGGGCGAAGCCGTGCTCCTTCATCGACTCGAGCACGTACCGGTCGCCGACCGCGGTCTGCACGAAGGTGATGCCCTCGCGCTCCATGGCCAGCTTGAAGCCCAGGTTCGACATGACGGTCGCGACAACGGTGTCCTCGCGCAGGGCGCCGCGCTCGCGCATCGCGAGGGCCAGCACGCCGAGGATCTGGTCGCCGTCGACCTCGGAGCCCGTGTGGTCCACGGCGAGGCAGCGGTCCGCGTCCCCGTCGTGCGCGATGCCGAGGTCGGCCCCGTGCTCGACGACGGCGGCCTTGAGCAGGTCGAGGTGGGTCGAGCCGCACCCGTCGTTGATGTTCAGGCCGTCCGGCTCGGCGCCGATCGTGATGATCTCGGCACCGGCCCGCGCGAACGCCTCGGGCGAGACCCGGGCGGCCGCGCCGTGCGCCTCGTCCAGGACGATCTTCAGGCCGTCCAGCCGGTTCGGCAGGACGCCGATGAGGTGCGCGACATAGGCGTCGAGCCCCTCGTCGTACGACTTCACACGGCCGACGCCGGAACCCGTCGGGCGGTCCCAGGGGGCGCCCGTGCGGTGCTGCTCGTAGACGTCCTCGATGCGGTCCTCGAGGTCGTCGGCGAGCTTGTGGCCGCCGCGGGCGAAGAACTTGATGCCGTTGTCCGGCATCGCGTTGTGGCTCGCGGAGAGCATCACGCCGAGGTCGGCTCCCAGCGCACCGGTGAGATGCGCCACCGCGGGGGTGGGCAGCACACCGACGCGCAGGACGTCGACGCCGGCGCTGGCCAGGCCCGCGACCACCGCGGCCTCCAGGAACTCGCCGGAGGCACGCGGGTCACGCCCGACGACCGCCACGGGGCGGTGCCCCTCGAACGTGCCCGCCTCCGCGAGTACGTGCGCCGCGGCGACCGACAGGCCGAGCGCCAGCTCCGCCGTCAGGTCCGCGTTGGCGACGCCGCGCACGCCGTCCGTGCCGAAGAGTCGTCCCACTTGGTGTCCTCCACTGCTCATACCCGGGGGCCGACCCCCCGGACCCCCAGCCGACAAAACGGTCATCCATAAGCCGAACGCCCCGGCAGCACGCAATGTGCCGCCGGGGCGAACGGGTAAAGCAAGCAGGCAGCGATTTAGCGCTTGCTGTACTGCGGGGCCTTGCGGGCCTTCTTGAGACCGGCCTTCTTGCGCTCGACCGCACGGTCGTCACGCTTCAGGTAACCGGCCTTCTTCAGCGCCGGGCGGTTGTTGTCCACGTCCGCCTCGTTCAGCGCACGGGCCACGCCGAGGCGCAGGGCACCGGCCTGACCGGAGACGCCGCCACCCGAGATGCGGGCGATGACGTCGTAGCGGCCGTCGAGCTCGAGCACCTTGAAGGGCTCGTTGACTTCCTGCTGGTGGACCTTGTTCGGGAAGTAGTCCTCGAGCGTGCGCCCGTTGACCTTCCACTTGCCGGTGCCGGGCACGATGCGAACGCGCGCGATGGCGTTCTTGCGGCGGCCCAGGCCGGCGGCCGGCTGCGGGTCACCGAAGCGGGCGGGGTTGGACTCCGAGGTGTACTCGCCCTCGACAGGCGCGTCCGACTCGGTGGTGTAGCTCTCGACGTCGACGATCTCTTCGACCGGCGTCTCGGCGGTGGTCTCGGCCACGATGCTCCTCAGATTCTTTTCTGTCTTAGGGGGTGGCCGGAACTACTGCGCGACCTGGGTGATCTCGAACGGCACCGGCTGCTGGGCAGCGTGGGGGTGCTGGTCGCCCGAGTAGACCTTCAGCTTCGAAAGCATCTGACGGCCCAGGGTGTTCTTGGGGATCATGCCCTTGATGGCCTTCTCGACGGCCTTCTCCGGGTTGTTCGCCAGGAGGTCGTCGTAGCGCACGGAGCGCAGACCGCCCGGGTAACCGGAGTGGCGGTACGCCATCTTCTGGGTCTTCTTGTTGCCGGACAGGTGAACCTTGTCGGCGTTGATGATGACGACGAAGTCGCCCATGTCCATGTGCGGGGCATAGGTCGGCTTGTGCTTGCCACGGAGGAGGTTCGCGGCAGTGGTTGCCAGACGGCCCAGGACGACGTCCTGCGCGTCAATGACGTGCCACTGGCGAGTCACGTCGCCGGGCTTGGGGCTGTACGTACGCACTTCGCAGCCTTCTTCTTCAGTAGATGGGTGCTGAAACATGGCATCACTGAAGCGATCGTGCAGCTGGGGACGACAGTGCCGGGTTCAGCGCCCGTATGCCGTCCACTGGTAACTGCTCCAGGGAACCTACGTATGGGCTTCTCGTCTGAGAACGACCAAACCGATACGCATAACGACTAGGCAGAATACCCGCGCGGCCCCGGACGGGTCAAAACGCTGTCCGCCCTCGACTCCGGGACCAGGGTCTGCCCAGTCCCTTCCACGGTAACCGACCGCCGTCGCGCACAGCTCCGCGCGACCGTGACGGCCAGCACACACAGGGTCACGCAGTCCAGGAAGGCCCTGCGTACGCCGGTGTCCAGGTACGGCCAGGCAAGTCCCGGCAGCTGCGGAAGCAGGGCGCACCACAGCCACGGCGCACGCCCGGCGGCACCGTCGCGCAGCGCCCCGGCGAGCAGCAGCGGCACGACGACCAGGAGGTAGTGGTCGTAGGAGGGCCGGGAGACGAGGAAGGCGGAGAGCATCAGCATCACCGTGGTCTCGGACACGGCCCCCGCCCCGCGATCGCCCCGCCGCCACCGCCGCCACGCGCACCAGACCCCGGCCGCCGCCCCCGCCGCGGCGAGCAGCGTCGCCGGCCCCGCCGGAACGCCGAGCCGCGCGAGGACCGCGCCGGGCGATGCCTCGTAGAGCCGTACGAAGCTGTCGTCACCCCGCAGCAGGAAGGGCAGCGTGCGCGTGACGAAGCCCGCCGGGTCCGGCATCACGAGGGCCGCCGCCGCGGAGGCCACGACGGGCACGAGGACGAGCGCCGCGAGGCCTCCCCACCGGCGGGCAAGGACGAAGAGCAGGGCGACGGGCGCGAGCAGCGGCTTCAGCGCGAGCGCGAGGCCCAGCAGGACGCCCGCCCCGACCCAGCGGCCGCGCACCGCGAGCAGCAGGGCCCAGGGCAGCGCGGCGACGGCCGTCACCGTCCAGTTCCCGAGGGCGACCAGATGCGCGAAGGGCGCGAAGCCGACGGCGAGCGCGAGCAGCCCGTAGGCGGCGAACCGGCTGCGCCACGGCACCCCGTGCACCCGCAGCGCCCCCGCCCACCCGGCGACGAGCCCACCGGTCACCAGACACGGAACGGCCAGGCGCAGCACGGCAGTTGGCACGAGCGCCTGCGGCACGGCGGCGAGCACGGCGCTCGGGAAGTAGAGGAAGTGCCGGTCGGCGTACGGGGATCCGCCGGCCAGCCACGCCTTCGCGGCCCGCACGACGATCCCGTTGTCCATGCCCCCGCCGGGCGCCTTCAGGGCGGCATGGGCCGGGATCACGGCGAGCACGACGCCCAGCGCGCCCCACGCGGCGCGGGACGCGGGCCGCAACAACCAGGCAATGATGGGCGATTCGGCAGCTTTCACCCGGTTCACGGTAGATGGTTCCCACCCGTATCCGGCGTATCCCGGACCCCGTTCGACCCGTCCCGTCACCCGTCTAAGATGCGGCCCATGAGTTTCGGGCAGGGGGGACCCCAGTGGGGCCCCGGTGACAACGGGGGCGCCCCCGACTGGGCAGCGCTCGCCGAGGCCTCCGAGGCACGCGCGCGCAAGAAGCGCTGGCTGCTGATCGGCGGTGCCGTCGTCGCGACGCTGGCGGTCGGCTCGGTCGTGGCCTGGGGCGTGGTCTCCGCGAACAGCAACGACGAGGCCGGGAACAAGCCGGCCGACCAGCTGCCGAGCACCGCGGACATCCCCACCGAAGGCCGGACGCCGGGCCCGTCGTTCGAGGCGACGACCCCGCCGCCGCCGCTCGATCCGAACGACTTCATCGACAGCGCCGCCAAGGACAAGGCACCGCTCAGCGCGGACACCCTGTTCCCCGGCAAGACGCTGACGATCTCCGGGCGCACGTACAAGAAGGGCGCGACGGCCCGCACCACGAACTGCGCCTCCGTGGGCACGAAGGGCCTGTCCTCCGTCCTCAAGAAGAACGGCTGCACGCAGGTCATCCGCGCCACCTACTACAAGAGCGGCTCCGCGGTCACGATCGGCGTCGCCGTCTTCGACACCAAGGCGGCCGCCACCAAGGCCAAGGAACAGTACGACTTCGACGGCGCGGTCGTCTCCCTGTCCGGCTCCGGCGTGCCCGACTTCTGCCGTACGACGGTCTGCCGCCAGACCGCGAACGCCGTGGGCCGCTACGCGTACTTCACCAACGGCGGCCGGACGAACGGCTCGGACGCCACCAAGAAGGACACCGTCCTGTACGCCCTCGGCGACGACCTGCAGGAGTTCACGTTCCAGCAGATCAAGCGGCGCGGCGAGACGCAGGCCTCGGCGGCGGCGACCGCGGGCTGAACCCGGGCGGGCTCAGCAGCAGCCCCGCGTCAGCAGCAGCCCGCCCCCGGCAGCGTCCGCTTGTTCCGCGCCTCCTTGTTGCGCGCGGCCAGCAACTCGTCGGCGGGGTAACCGACTTCCTCCAGCGTCAGCCCGTGCGGGCGCACCACGTGCACGGCGGAGTCGCGCACCCCGGCGGCGAGCACCTTGCCCGGCCAGTCGCTGTCCCGGTGCCCGTCGCCCACGAACAGCAGCGCACCGATCAGCGAGCGCACCATGTTGTGGCAGAAGGCGTCGGCCCGCACGGTCGCGGTGATGATCCCGTCGTCCCCGCGCACGAGACTCAGCTCCTGCAGGGTCCGGATGGTGGTGGCCCCTTCACGCCGCTTGCAGTAGGCGGCGAAGTCGTGCTCGCCGAGCAGCTGCCGGGCGGCCGCGTTCATCGCGTCGACGTCCAACGGCCAGTCGTGCCACAGCACATGACCCCGCAACAGCGGATCGACGCCGCCGGGGTGATCGGTCACGCGGTACGCGTACCGCCGCCAGATCGCCGAGAACCGCGCGTTGAACCCGCTCGGCGCTTCCTTCGCCGACCACACCCGCACGTCCTTCGACAGCCGCCCGGCGAGCCGCTTGAGCAGCTTCTCCCCGTGCTCGGCCCACACGCTCTCCGGCAGATCGACATGCGCCACCTGCCCGCGCGCGTGCACCCCGGAATCGGTCCGCCCGGCCACCGTCAGCTCGTACGCCTGCGAGGACCGCGTCACGGTCCGCAGCGCGTCCTCGATCTCCCCCTGCACGGTCCGCCGCCCACCGGCCTGCTTCGCCCAGCCGGAGAAGTCGCGCCCGTCGTACGACAGATCAAGTCGTACGCGCACGAACCCGGCCGCCACCTCGTCCGTCACCGGAATATGCCTCCTGTCGCACTCTCGTCACCAAGGCACTGACGCCCTGTGACGTCCCGCCCGCAACTCCCGCGCCGCGGACGGCCGTCTCTCTCCCCGACATCGCGATCGCTCGACCGACCGAACCACCGACCGATCTGGGGGAACGATGAACAAGTGGACCACGCGCGGCGCCGCCGCCCTGACCGCCGCACTGCTCACCGCGGGCCTCACGGCCTGCGGCAGCTCCGCACCACAGCCCACCAACGAGGCCGCTGCCCAGTCCCTCGGCGACGTACGACCGATGATGGGCATCTCCGACATCGGGCCGGGCGCGACCGGATACGGCGTCAAGTGCGTTCAGGTGGCGGCCAATTGGTACCAGAGCCCGAGGATCACGGTGGACAGCGCCTTCGGCCCGGCGACCAAGGCCGCGGTCAAGCGCTACCAGCGCTCGCGGCACCTGACCGCCGACGGCGTGGTCGGCCCGAAGACCGGCCGGGCCATGACGAGCGACGTCCGCAAGTCCTACGAGATCGCCCACCACACCGGCGACCCGGCGGACACCAAGCCCTACCGGACCTGGCTCAGCCGCTGCAACGGCGTGATCCCCACCTGACGCGAACGGGCCCGCCCCGAAAACCCGGGGCGGGCCCATCCACGATCAGAACGTGCGAGGCGAACCTCAGGCGTCCTTGGACTCCTCGGCGGCCTCGGCCGGCTTGGCGTCCTCGACGACCTCGGCGGCCGGAGCGGCGGCCTCGGCGTCCTTGGCGGCACGCTTGGTGGCGGCCTCGGCCTCACCAGTGGCCTGCTGCGCGACCGTCAGGGCCTCGACCAGCTCGATGACAGCCATGGGCGCGTTGTCGCCACGACGGTTACCGATCTTGGTGATACGGGTGTAACCACCCGGACGGTTCTCGTAGCGCGGGGCGATCTCGGTGAAGAGCGTGTGCACGACGCTCTTGTCCGTGATGACCGTGAGCACCTGACGGCGGTTGTGAAGGTCGCCCTTCTTCGCCTTGGTGACCAGACGCTCCGCGTACGGGCGCAGACGACGGGCCTTGGCCTCGGTCGTCGTGATCTTGCCGTGCTCGAAGAGCGACTTCGCGAGGTTCGCGAGGAGCTGCTTCTCGTGCGCGGCGCTGCCGCCCAGACGGGCACCCTTAGCAGGCTTCGGCATGGTGTTTCTCCTAGGTGTCTGCCCCGGCCGTATCAGGTACCGGGGTCAGGGCCCCGCAGACGGATTGTCTGCGGGCAGTCACATCAGTACTGCTCAGTACTGCTCGGTCTCCACGAAACCGGCGTCCGCGTCGTCGTCGGCGCCGAAGGCGTCGGCGGCAGCGGTCGGGTCGAAGCCGGGAGGCGAGTCCTTCAGCGCGAGGCCCATACCGGCCAGCTTCGCCTTGACCTCGTCGATCGACTTCGCACCGAAGTTGCGGATGTCGAGCAGGTCCGCCTCGGAGCGGGCGACGAGCTCACCCACGGAGTGGATGCCCTCGCGCTTGAGGCAGTTGTACGACCGAACGGTGAGCTCGAGCTCCTCGATCGGCAGCGCCAGATCGGCGGCGAGCGCGGCGTCCGTCGGGGACGGACCCATGTCGATGCCCTCGGCGTCGATGTTCAGCTCGCGGGCGAGACCGAACAGCTCGACCAGCGTCTTGCCGGCGGACGCCATGGCGTCACGCGGCCGCATGGCCTGCTTGGTCTCGACGTCGACGATCAGCTTGTCGAAGTCGGTGCGCTGCTCGACACGCGTGGCCTCGACCTTGTACGTGACCTTGAGAACCGGCGAGTAGATGGAGTCGACCGGAATACGACCGATCTCCTGGCCCACCTGCTTGTTCTGCACGGCCGAGACGTAGCCGCGACCGCGCTCGACGGTCAGCTCCATCTCCAGCTTGCCCTTGCCGTTGAGCGTGGCGAGGACGAGGTCGGGGTTGTGCACCTCGACACCGGCCGGGGGCGCGATGTCGGCGGCGGTGACCAGACCCGGGCCCTGCTTGCGCAGGTACATCACGACCGGCTCATCGTGCTCGCTGGAAACGACCAGCTGCTTGATGTTGAGGATCAGGTCGGTGACGTCTTCCTTGACGCCCGGCACGGTGGTGAACTCGTGCAGGACACCGTCGATGCGGATGGACGTGACCGCCGCACCCGGAATCGAGGAGAGAAGGGTCCGGCGAAGGGAGTTGCCGAGGGTGTAACCGAAGCCCGGCTCCAGCGGCTCGATCACGAACCGGGAGCGGAACTCGTCGACGACCTCTTCGGTCAACGAGGGACGCTGAGCAATCAGCATTCTGCGATTCCTTCAGTCAGGGGCACCCACTATTTGATGCCCTGAGTTGTTACAAGGGTACGGGCGATACGGCCCCGAAGAGCCGTACCGCCCGGAAACCTCAAGTCAAGCGACGTGCGTCAGACGCGGCGACGCTTGGGCGGACGGCAGCCGTTGTGCGGCGTGGGCGTCACGTCCTGGATCGAGCCGACCTCGAGGCCGGTCGCCTGCAGCGAACGGATGGCGGTCTCACGACCGGAACCCGGACCCTTGACGAAGACGTCGACCTTGCGCATGCCGTGCTCCTGCGCGCGACGGGCAGCCGACTCGGCGGCCATCTGCGCGGCGAACGGCGTGGACTTGCGCGAGCCCTTGAAGCCGACGTGGCCGGCGGAGGCCCACGAGATCACGTTGCCGGTCGGGTCCGTGATGGACACGATCGTGTTGTTGAACGTGCTCTTGATGTGAGCGTGCCCGTGGGCAACGTTCTTCTTTTCCTTGCGGCGCACCTTCTTGGCAGCGCCCTGACGACCCTTGGGGGGCATGTCGTTCTCCTACGGGAGGTGGTCGGTCCTACAGCGAAGACCGCTGGTGAGCGTCCGCTGAGGACTACTTCTTGCCCGGCTTCTTCTTACCGGCGATGGCGCGACGCGGGCCCTTGCGGGTGCGGGCGTTCGTGCTGGTGCGCTGACCGCGGACCGGCAGACCACGACGGTGGCGCAGACCCTGGTAGCAGCCGATCTCGACCTTGCGGCGGATGTCGGCCTGGATCTCGCGACGGAGGTCACCCTCGGTCTGGAAGTTCTGGTCCACGTACTCGCGGATCTTGACGAGGTCTTCCTCGCTCAGGTCGCGAACGCGGATGTTGCGGTCCACACCGGTGGCGTCCAGCGTCTGCTGGGCGCGGGTGCGACCGATACCGAACACGTACGTGAGGGCAACCTCAACGCGCTTGTCGCGCGGGAGGTCAACACCTTCAAGGCGTGCCATTCAAGGCTCCTGTTGATACTCGGAGGTCTGTAGCAGAACCACTCCCAGCCGCCGTCCCCTTCAAGGGTTGGTACGAACTGGGTCCTCGGCCTCCGACCGAGGGTGTCGCCACGACGGAAAGATCCGTCGCCGGCGGGTCCTGCGTATGTACTCGATGTGCTGCGTCGCGCGAACTCTGCGAACGAACTGCAGTTAACGGGTCTGCGTCAGCCCTGGCGCTGCTTGTGGCGCGGGTTGTCGCAGATCACCATGACCCGACCGTGACGGCGGATCACCCTGCACTTGTCGCAGATCTTCTTGACGCTCGGCTTGACCTTCATGGGTGAGGTTCTCCGGGTCAGTTGCCGGCGGCCCGCGCAGATGGCGGGACTGGGCAAGATCTACTTGTACCGGTAGACGATCCGGCCACGCGTCAGGTCGTACGGAGACAGCTCCACCACGACCCGGTCGTCAGGGAGGATGCGGATGTAGTGCATACGCATCTTGCCGCTGATGTGTGCCAGGACCTGGTGGCCGTTCTGGAGCTCCACCTTGAACATGGCGTTCGGAAGAGACTCGACGACAGTGCCTTCGATCTCGATGGCACCTTGCTTCTTGGCCACGCTTCGCCCTTCGAATCGACTACCTTGATCGACTCTCGCTTGACATGAAGACATGCCGATACACGAGAGCCGACGAGTCAGTCTACGTCAGTACCCCCGGAAAGACGAATCCAGGGATTCTGCCCTATCACAGAGATCACTAAGCACGGAAATACCCGGGTTACGCCAATGGATCCGGCGCCGCCGTCACACCCATCTCCGCCAGCTTCGCCCTGCCCCCGTCGGGAGACGTCAGCACGAGCGGCCCCTCCTCCGTCAGCGCCACCGAGTGCTCCCAGTGCGAGGACCACGTGCCGTCGGTCGTGATGACCGTCCAGTCGTCCTCCAGGACCTCCGTCCTCGGAGTTCCCAGGGAGACCATCGGCTCGATCGCGAGGCAGAAGCCCGGGACCAGCTTGGGGCCCTTGCCGCGGCGGCGCTCCACGTAGTTCAGGAGGTGCGGGTCCATGTGCATCTCGGTGCCGATGCCGTGGCCGCCGTAGTCCTCGACGATGCCGTACTTGCCGCCGCCCGGCTTGGGCTGGCGGCGGATGTACGTCTCGATCGCGCGCGAGACGTCGACGAGCCGGTTGCCCGCCTTCATCGCGGCGATGCCGGCCCACATCGACTCCTCGGTCACCCGCGACAGCTCGACGAGCTCGGCCGAGTGCCCGGAGCCCACGAAGCAGGTGTACGCGGCGTCGCCGTGCCAGCCGTCGATGATCGCGCCCGCGTCGATGGAGATGATGTCGCCGTCCTCCAGGACGACCTTGTCGCTCGGGATGCCGTGGACCACGACCTCGTTCTTCGAGGTGCAGATGGTCGCGGGGAAGCCGCCGTACCCGAGGAAGTTCGACTTCGCGCCGTGCTCGGCGATCACCTTGCGGGCGACCTCGTCCAGATCCCTGGTGGTCGCGCCCGGCACGGCCGCCTCACGGGTCGCGGCGTGGATCGCCGCGACGACAAGCCCCGCCTCCCGCATCTTGCGAATCTGGTCGGGGGTCTTGATCTGCACCATGGGGGCCTGCGCTCTCCGTCATCCGGTACGAGGGTTACGTACGTATCCATCAACACTAAGGCCGCGGCCCCCATGTCGGGGACCGCGGCCTCAGGTACGTACAGCGACAGCGAGGGACTAGCGTCCCAGGGCCTCCATGGCCCGCGCCGTGACCTCTTCCACCTTGCCGAGCGCGGAGATCGTCTTCACGAGCCCCTGCTCCCGGTAGTAGTCGATGATCGGCTCGGTCTGCGTGTGGTAGACCTCGAGCCGCTTGCGCACGGTCTCTTCCTTGTCGTCGTCGCGCTGGTACAGCTCGCCGCCACAGGTGTCACAGACACCCTCGGTCTGGGGCTGCTTGTACGCGACGTGGAAGACATGCGCCGATTCGTTACGGCAGATGCGGCGGCCGGCGATGCGCTTGACCACCTCGTCCTCGGGGACCTCCAGGTCCAGAACCGCGTCCAGCTTCACGTCGTCCGTCTTAAGGGCGACGTCGAGCGCCTCGGCCTGCGAGACGTTGCGAGGGAAGCCGTCGAGCAGGAAGCCGTTCACGGCGTCCGGCTGCTCCATGCGGTCCTTGGCCATCCCAATGGTGACCTCGTCCGGTACCAGCTGACCCGCGTCCATGAACGACTTGGCCTGCTTGCCGAGGTCCGTGCCCTGGCTGATGTTGGCACGGAAGAGGTCGCCCGTGGAGATGTGCGGGATCGACAGGTTCTGGGCAAGGAACGCGGCCTGCGTTCCCTTGCCGGCACCAGGCGGCCCGACGAGGACGATTCGCATCAGCGGAGGAACCCTTCGTAATTGCGCTGCTGGAGCTGGCTCTCGATCTGCTTCACCGTCTCCAGACCAACACCCACGATGATCAGGATGCTGGTGCCGCCGAACGGGAAGTTCTGGTTTGCCCCGAAACCAACCAACGCCATCGTCGGTACGAGAGCGATCAGACCCAAGTACAGCGAACCCGGCCAGGTGATCCGATTGAGCACGTACGAAAGGTACTCAGCGGTCGGTCGGCCAGCCCGGATGCCCGGGATGAAGCCACCATACTTCTTCATGTTGTCCGCGACTTCCTCGGGGTTGAACGAGATCGCCACGTAGAAGAACGCGAAGAAAACGATCAGGAGGAAGTACGTGACGATGTAAATCGGGTGATTTCCCTTGGTCAGGTGGTCGTCGATCCACAGCTTCCACGACGAGTTGCCACCGGCGAACTGGGCGACCAGTGCAGGGATGTAGAGCAGCGACGACGCGAAGATGACAGGGATCACACCCGCCTGGTTCACCTTGAGCGGGATGTACGTAGACGTACCGCCGTAGGAACGGCGCCCGATCATGCGCTTCGCGTACTGCACGGGGATACGGCGCTGGGCCTGCTCGACGAAGACCACCAGGCCGACCATGACCAGGCCGACGAGGATGACGGTGCCGAACTCGATCCAGCCGTCGGCCAGCGAACCCTGCTTCTTGATGGCCCACAGGGCGGACGGGAAGGTGGCGGCGATCGAGATGAACATCAGGATCGACATGCCGTTGCCGATGCCGCGGTCGGTGATCAGCTCACCGAGCCACATCATCACGCAGGTGCCGGCGGTCATCGTGATCACCATCGTGATGGTGATGAAGATGGACTGGTCCGGAACGATCTGGCTTGCGACGGGGCACCCCTGGAACAGGGCGCCGGTACGGGCGGTGGCGACCAGGCCCGTGCCCTGAAGGATGGCGAGCGCCACGGTCAGGTAACGCGTGTACTGCGTGATCTTCGCGGTACCGGCCTGACCCTCCTTCTTGAGGGCCTCGAGGCGCGGGATCACCACGGTGAGCAGCTGCAGAATGATGCTCGCGGTGATGTACGGCATGATGCCGAGCGCGAAGACCGTGATCTGGAGCAGCGCGCCACCGCTGAACATGTTGACCAGACCGAACAAGCCGGTGCTGGAGTTGGCCACGTCCATGCACGTCTGGACGTTCGTGTAGTCGATGCCGGGGATCGGGATGTGTGCCCCGAGCCGGTAGACCACGACGATGCCGAGCGTGAAGAGCAGCTTCTTGCGCAGGTCGGGCGTCTTGAACGCCCGGGCGAACGCGGTGAGCACGGTGCCTCCTGCGACCCCCGCGCGCGTGCGTCAGAGGTGACGGTCTTGAGGATTCGACGAATACGTAACGGCCAAGAACGGGAATTGGTGCCGGGGGCACAGACATCCCTGAAATCAGCAGCGGACGCCACCTTACCGGCGTACCTGCCCCCCTAGGAACGACCAACCGGGGATACCCCTTTTGTGGGGTATCCCCGGTCGGGATCGCTCATGTCACTGAGTGGTCTGAAGGACTCAGACGAGCTCGGTGACCGTACCGCCGGCGGCGGTGATCTTCTCCTTGGCGGAGCCGGAGACGGCGTCGACCGTCACCTGCAGCGCCACGGAGATCTCGCCCTGGCCGAGGACCTTGACGAGGCTGTTCTTACGGACAGCACCCTTTTCCACCAGACCCTCGACGGTGACTTCGCCACCCTCGGGGTACAGCGAGGCGAGCTTGTCCAGGTTCACGACCTGGAACTCGACCTTGAAGGGGTTCTTGAAGCCCTTCAGCTTCGGGAGACGCATGTGGAGGGGCATCTGGCCACCCTCGAAGCGCTCCGGAACCTGGTAACGGGCCTTCGTGCCCTTGGTACCACGACCGGCCGTCTTACCCTTCGACGCCTCACCACGACCGACACGGGTCTTGGCGGTCTTGGCGCCGGGGGCCGGACGGAGGTTGTGGATCTTCAGCGGGTTGTTCTCCGCCATGATCAGACCTCCTCAACCGTCACGAGGTGGCGGACGGTGTGCACCATGCCGCGGAACTCGGGGCGGTCCTCCTTGACGACCTGCGTGTTGATGCCCTTGAGACCAAGGGAACGCAGGGTGTCACGGTGGTTCTGCTTGCTGCCGATGTACGACTTGACCTGCGTGATCTTGAGCTGCGCCATTACGCACCAGCCCCGGCACGCGCACGAAGCAGAGCCGCGGGGGCGACGTCCTCGAGGGGCAGACCACGGCGAGCCGCGATCTCCTCGGGACGCTGCAGGCCCTTGAGGGCCGCCACGGTCGCGTGCACGATGTTGATCGCGTTGTCGGAGCCGAGCGACTTCGACAGGATGTCGTGAACGCCGGCGCACTCGAGCACGGCGCGCACCGGACCACCGGCGATAACACCGGTACCCGGGGACGCGGGCTTGAGCAGCACGACGCCGGCAGCCTTCTCACCCTGGATCGGGTGCGGGATGGTGCCCTGGATACGGGGGACCTTGAAGAAGTGCTTCTTGGCCTCCTCAACACCCTTGGCGATGGCGGCCGGCACCTCCTTGGCCTTGCCGTAACCGACACCCACGGTGCCGTCACCGTCGCCCACCACGACCAGCGCGGTGAAGCTGAAGCGACGACCACCCTTCACAACCTTGGCGACGCGGTTGATCGCGACAACGCGCTCAACGTACGCGGTCTTCTCGGCGGCGGCGTTGCCACCGTCGCGACCCTTCCGGTCCCGCCGCTCGCCGCCACCGGCACCGCCACCGCGGCGCTGGGGTCCAGCCATTGGAATTACCTCTCTCTGTTTCCGCTAGCTACGGAACCAGGACTCAGAACTTGAGTCCGGCTTCGCGGGCGGCGTCCGCCAGGGCGGCGATGCGCCCGGCGTACTGGTTACCACCACGGTCGAACACGACAGCCTCGACACCGGCGGCCTTGGCACGCTCAGCGACCAGGGCACCGACCGACTTGGCCTGCGTGGACTTGTCGCCCTCGCCGCCACGGATCGAAGCGTCCAGGGTCGACGCCGACGCGAGGGTGTGACCCTTAACGTCGTCGATGACCTGGGCCACGATGTTGCGGTTCGAGCGCGTCACGACCAGGCGCGGACGCTCAGCCGTACCCGAGATGTGCTTACGGATACGGATGTGACGCCGCTTGATGGCAGCACGCTTGTAAGCGTCGCCCTTAGCAATCTTCTGACCGTATGCCATGGCTTACTTACCCGCCTTTCCGACCTTGCGGCGGATGACTTCGCCTTCGTACTTGACGCCCTTGGCCTTGTACGGGTCGGGCTTGCGCAGCTTGCGGATGTTGGCCGCAACCTCGCCGACCTTCTGCTTGTCGATGCCCTCGACCGAGAACTTGGTCGCCGATTCGACCTTGAACGAGATGCCCTCGGGCGCCTCGACCAGGATCGGGTGGCTGTAGCCGAGCGAGAACTCCAGGTTGGAGCCCTTCGCCAGGACGCGGTAACCGACACCGCTGATCTCGAGCTTCTTCACGTAACCCGTGGTCACGCCGGTGATCATGTTCGCCACCAGCGTGCGGGACAGGCCGTGCAGGGCCTTGTTCTGACGCTCGTCGTTGGGGCGGGTGACGTTGAGAACGCCGTCCTCACCCTTGGCGATGTCGATCGGCGCGACGATGGTGTGGCTCAGGGTGCCCTTGGAACCCTTCACCGTGACCGTGCGGCCATCGATGGTGACGTCCACGCCGGCGGGAACCGTGATGGGGAGCTTGCCAATACGCGACATAGCTGTTTCCTCCGTTCCCTTCCGCTACCAGACGTAGGCGAGGACTTCCCCACCCACGCCCTTCTTGCCTGCCTGCTGGCCGGTCAGGAGACCGTGCGACGTGGAGATGATCGCCACGCCCAGGCCACCGAGGACCTTCGGCAGGTTGGTGGACTTCGCGTAAACGCGCAGACCCGGCTTGGAGATCCGCTTGATGCCGGCGATCGAACGCTCACGGTTCGGGCCGAACTTCAGCTCCAGGACGAGGTTCTTGCCGACCTCGGCGTCCTCGACCTTCCAGCCGGTGATGAAACCCTCCTGCTGGAGGATCTCGGCGATGTGCGACTTGATCTTGCTGTGCGGCATAGCCACGGTGTCGTGGTACGCCGAGTTCGCGTTCCGCAGACGCGTAAGCATGTCTGCGATCGGATCAGTCATGGTCATGAATTGGCCTTCGGCCTCTCTCGCCGGGGTTTCCTGTATGCGCCATCCCTCTCCCCACACAGGGGCGGGACGGGTGCGGCGCGGGGACCTACGGCGTAGTAAGTCGGTAGGGCGGCAGACGCCCAACCCTCCTAGCCTAAGCCATCCGGAGGGGGGCCTCTGCCGACCCTTTACTTACCGAGAGATCCAAGCAATCCCAACTAGGGGACTACCAGGAGCTCTTGGTCACGCCCGGCAGCTCGCCACGGTGAGCCATCTCACGAAGGCACACGCGGCACAGGCCGAACTTGCGGTACACGGAGTGCGGGCGGCCACAGCGCTGGCAGCGGGTGTAGGCACGCACACCGAACTTGGGCTTACGAGCAGCCTTGGCAATAAGAGCCTTCTTCGCCATCTCGCTTACGCCTCCTTGAACGGGAAGCCGAGGTGACGAAGGAGCGCGCGGCCCTCAGCGTCGTTGGTCGCCGTGGTGACCACGGTGATGTCCATACCCCGGACGCGGTCGATCTTGTCCTGGTCGATCTCGTGGAACATGACCTGCTCGGTGAGACCGAAGGTGTAGTTGCCACGGCCGTCGAACTGCTTGGGAGACAGACCACGGAAGTCGCGGATGCGCGGGAGCGCGAGCGACAGGGTGCGGTCCAGGAACTCCCACATGCGGTCGCCACGGAGCGTGACGTGGGCACCGATCGGCTGACCCTCGCGCAGCTTGAACTGCGCGATGGACTTGCGGGCCTTGGTGATGGCCGGCTTCTGACCGGTGATGGTGGTCAGGTCGCGGACAGCACCGTCCATGAGCTTCGAGTCACGCGCAGCGTCACCCACACCCATGTTGACCACGATCTTGACCAGGCCGGGGATCTGCATGACGTTCTCGTACGAGAACTCTTCCTGCAGCTTGCCCTTGATCTCGTCGCGGTACTTCTGCTTCAGACGCGGGTTGGTGGTGGTCGTCATCAGATGTCCTCACCCGTCCGCTTGGCAACGCGGATCTTGTTGCCCTCGTCGTCGAAGCGGTAGCCGACGCGCGTGACGACCTTGTTGCCGTCCTTCTCAACGACCAGCTGGACGTTGGAGACGTGGATCGGCGCCTCGGTCGTGACGATGCCACCGGCCTGCGAGCCGGAGGCCGTGGGGCCGGCCTTGGTGTGCTTCTTGACCCGGTTGACACCCTCGACCAGGACGCGCTCGTCGCGCGGGTAAGCGGCAATGACCTTGCCCTGCTTGCCCTTGTCCTTACCGGTGATGACCTGGACCAGGTCGCCCTTCTTGATCTTCATGCTTACAGCACCTCCGGCGCGAGCGAGATGATCTTCATGAACTTCTTCTCGCGCAGCTCACGGCCCACCGGGCCGAAGATACGGGTGCCGCGAGGGTCGCCGTCGTTCTTCAGAATGACGGCGGCGTTCTCGTCGAAGCGGATGTACGAGCCGTCCGGACGGCGGCGCTCCTTGACGGTGCGAACGATGACCGCCTTGACGACGTCACCCTTCTTCACGTTGCCACCGGGGATCGCGTCCTTGACGGTGGCGACGATGACGTCACCGATGCCCGCGTAGCGGCGACCCGAGCCACCGAGAACACGGATGCAAAGGATCTCCTTGGCACCAGTGTTGTCGGCGACGCGAAGTCGCGACTCCTGCTGGATCACGTCTATCTCCTGATCGTCTGCCGGTTCCCGGCCGGGGCCTCTTGCGAGGACCCCGGCCGAGCCTGGCGGAACTGTCCTGCGGTGTTTTGCCCGCAGGAATTACTTGGCCTGTCGAAAGCTGAGCAGCGCGGGGGCACGAGGCCCCCGCGGGACTACTTGGCCTTCTCGAGGATCTCGACGACGCGCCAGCGCTTCGTCGCCGACAGCGGACGCGTCTCCATGAGGAGGACACGGTCGCCGACGCCGGCAGCGTTCTGCTCGTCGTGCGCCTTGAGCTTGTTCGTACGGCGGATGACCTTGCCGTACAGCGCGTGCTTGACGCGGTCCTCGACAGCGACGACGACGGTCTTGTCCATCTTGTCGCTGACCACAAGGCCCTCACGGGTCTTGCGGAAGCCGCGGGCGGCAGCAGTCTCTTCAGTCACAGTCTTCTCGCTCATCAGGCGCTCTCCACCGTCTCGATGCCCAGCTCGCGCTCACGCATGAGGGTGTAGATCCGCGCGATGTCCTTGCGGACGGCCTTGAGCCGACCGTGGTTCTCGAGCTGACCGGTCGCCGCCTGGAAGCGGAGGTTGAACAGCTCTTCCTTGGCCTCGCGAAGCTTGTTGACAAGCTCCTCGTTGCCCAGCTCGCGCAGCTCAGACGCCTTGGTTCCGGCCGACATCACGCTTCACCTGCCTCGCGCTTAACGATCTTGCACTTCATCGGCAGCTTGTGCGCTGCACGAGTCAGCGCCTCACGCGCGATCTTCTCGTTGGGGTACGACAGCTCGAACATCACGCGTCCGGGCTTGACGTTGGCGACCCACCACTCCGGGGAACCCTTACCGGAACCCATGCGGGTCTCGGCAGGCTTCTTGGTGAGGGGGCGGTCCGGGTAGATGTTGATCCAGACCTTGCCGCCACGCTTGATGTGACGCGTCATGGCGATACGAGCGGCCTCGATCTGACGGTTCGTCACGTACGCCGGCGTGAGCGCCTGGATGCCGTACTCGCCGAACGCAACCTGCGTGCCACCCTTGGACATACCGCTGCGCTTCGGGTGGTGCTGCTTGCGGTGCTTGACCCTACGGGGGATCAGCATTTCGGTCAGGCCTCCGTTCCGGTGCTCTCAGCAGCCGGAGCGGCAGCGGCGGGAGCGTCGGCCTTGGGGGCCTCGGCAACCGGCGCGGACTGCTGCTGCGGCTTGCGACCGCGACCGCCACGCTCGCCACCGCGGCCACCACGGCCGGCCGGGCGGTCGTTGCCGCCACGGGCCGGGCGGTTGCCGGCGCGGGCAGCGGCGTTCTCGGCGCGAACCTCGGCGATGTTCTTGACGTCGCCCTTGTAGATCCAGACCTTCACGCCGATGCGGCCGAAGGTCGTCTTGGCCTCGAAGAAGCCGTAGTCCACGTTGGCGCGGAGCGTGTGCAGGGGCACGCGGCCCTCGCGGTAGAACTCCGAACGGGACATCTCGGCACCGCCGAGACGACCGCCACACTGGATCTTGATGCCCTTGGCGCCCGCCTTCATCGCCGACTGCATGCTCTTACGCATGGCGCGACGGAAGGAGACGCGGGAGGACAGCTGCTCCGCGACGGCCTGGGCCACGAGCTGAGCGTCGACCTCGGGGTTCTTGACCTCGAGGATGTTCAGCTGGACCTGCTTGCCCGTGAGCTTCTCGAGGTCACCGCGGATGCGGTCGGCCTCGGCGCCACGACGGCCGATGACGATGCCGGGACGAGCGGTGTGGATGTCCACACGCACGCGGTCACGGGTGCGCTCGATCTCCACCTTCGAGATGCCGGCGCGCTCCATGCCGGACGTCATCATCCGACGGATGGCGACGTCTTCCTTGACGTAGTCCTTGTACAGCTTGTCGGCGTACCAACGCGACTTGAAGTCGGTCGTGACACCGAGCCGGAACCCGTGCGGGTTTACCTTCTGGCCCATTACCGGGTTCCTTCCTTGCTGCTGACGACCACGGTGATGTGGCTGGTCCGCTTACGGATCCGGTAGGCACGGCCCTGGGCACGCGGACGGAACCGCTTCAGGGTCGGGCCCTCATCGACGAACGCCTCACTGATGAACAGCGACGAGGCGTCGGTGTGGTCGTAGTTGTGCGCAGCGTTGGCGATGGCGCTGTCCAGCACCTTGCCAACGGGCACGCTCGCGGCCTGCGGGGCGAAACGCAGGACCGCCTGAGCCTCCGTGGCATCCATGCCACGGATGAGGTCCACCACGCGGCGGGCCTTCATGGGCGTGACGCGGATGTACCGCGCCTGGGCCCTGGCTTCCATGGTTGTCCCTTCGGTGTTAGTCATAGTCGATTCCACCCCGCCTTAGCGGCGCTTCGACTTCCGGTCGTCCTTGACGTGACCCCGGAAGGTGCGCGTCGGCGAGAACTCGCCGAGCTTGTGGCCGACCATCGACTCGGTGACGAACACCGGGATGTGGGTCTTGCCGTTGTGCACCGCGATCGTGTGGCCCAGCATGCTGGGGATGATCATCGAGCGGCGGGACCAGGTCTTGATGACGTTCTTGGTACCGGCTTCGTTCTGAGCGTCCACCTTCTTTACGAGGTGGCCGTCAACGAAGGGTCCCTTCTTGAGACTGCGCGGCATCTAAACCCGCTCCTAGCGCTTCTTGTTCGACTTGCGGCGGCGGACGATGTACTTGTTCGAAGCCTTCTTCGGCGAACGAGTACGACCCTCCTTCTGACCCCACGGCGAGACCGGGTGACGACCACCGGAAGTCTTGCCTTCACCACCACCGTGCGGGTGGTCGACCGGGTTCATCGCCACACCGCGAACGGTCGGACGAACGCCCAGCCAGCGCTTGCGGCCGGCCTTGCCCCAGTTGATGTTCGACTGCTCGGCGTTGCCGACCTCGCCGATCGTGGCGCGGCAGCGCACGTCGACCAGGCGGATCTCTCCGGACGGCATACGAAGGTGGGCCATCGAGCCCTCCTTCGCGAGCAGCTGCACGGAGGCACCGGCGGAGCGGGCGAACTTGGCGCCGCCGCCCGGACGGAGCTCGATCGCGTGGATCGTGGTACCGACCGGGATGTTGCGCAGAGCAAGGTTGTTGCCCGGCTTGATGTCGGCCGCGGGGCCGTTCTCAACCCGGTCACCCTGCTGCAGGTTGCGCGGGGCGAGGATGTAGCGCTTCTCGCCGTCCGCGTAGTGCAGGAGCGCGATGCGCGCAGTGCGGTTCGGGTCGTACTCGATGTGCGCGACCTTCGCCGGCACGCCGTCCTTGTCGTGACGACGGAAGTCGATCACGCGGTAGGCGCGCTTGTGGCCACCACCCTGGTGGCGAACGGTCACACGACCGGCGTTGTTACGGCCGCCCTTGCTGTGCAGCGGGCGGACCAGCGACTTCTCCGGCGTGGACCGCGTGACCTCGACGAAGTCGGCGACGCTGGAGCCACGACGGCCCGGCGTAGTCGGCTTGTACTTGCGGATTCCCATTTCTCAGTCCTCGTCCGATATTCGGACCAGGGCGCTCCGTTAGGAGGCCTGGCCGAAGATGTCGATACGGTCGCCCTCAGCGAGGGTCACAATCGCGCGCTTGGAGTCGGCACGCTTGCCGAAACCGGTGCGGGTGCGCTTGCGCTTGCCCTGGCGGTTGAGCGTGTTGACGCCCGTGACCTTGACCGAGAAGACCGCCTCGACGGCCTGCTTGATCTGGGTCTTGTTGGCGCCCGGCGCCACGACGAAGGTGTACTTGCCCTCGTCGAGAAGCGCGTAGCTCTTCTCCGAGACGACCGGCTTGACGAGAACGTCACGGGGGTCCGTGAAGCTCTTGCTCAGCGGGGTCTCGACGGTGTTCTTGCCCTCGGTGGCGTGGCGCTTCGCCTTGGCGACGCGCGCGGCCTTGGCGGCCTTGGCGGCCTTCGAGGCGATGCTCGGGTGACGCGTAGCCATCAGGCTTCGCTCCCTTCGGTGTCAGCAGCCGATACAGCCGGCGCGCCAGACACGAAGGACTCGAAAGCGGCCTGGGTGAAGACCACGTCGTCCGAGACGAGAACGTCGTACGTGTTCAGCTGGCCCGGCTCCAGGATGTGGACCTGGGGCAGGTTGCGAGCGGAGAGCAGCGAGGCCTCGTCGGCACGGTCGATCACCAGGAGCACGTTCTTGCGCTCCGAGATCTTGCCGAGCAGCGACTTGGCGGCCTTGGTGGAGACGCCACCCTCGACCACGCCGGTGACGACGTGGATGCGAGCGTTGCGGGCCCGGTCGGTGAGGGCGTGGCGCAGGGCCGCGGCCTTCATCTTCTTCGGGGTCCGCTGCGAGTAGTCACGCGGCGTGGGGCCGTGAACGACGCCACCGCCCGCGAACTGCGGAGCGCGGGTCGAACCCTGGCGCGCGCGGCCGGTGCCCTTCTGGCGGTAAGGCTTCTTACCGCCACCACGGACCTCGCCACGACGCTTGACCTTGTGCGTGCCCTGACGGGCCGCGGCCAGCTGCGCGACGACAACCTGGTGGAGCAGCGGAACGCTGATCTTCTCAACGTCGAAGATCTCGGCCGGGAGCTCAACGGTCCCGGTCTTGTCGCCGGAGGGCGACAGAATGTCAATGGTGCTCATAGTCCTCAGGCCCCCTTGGCCGCGGTGCGGACCAGGACGAGGCCGCCGTTCGGACCAGGAACCGCGCCCTTGATGAGGAGCAGGCCCTTCTCCGCGTCAACGGCGTGAACGGTCAGGTTCTGGGTGGTGACCCGCTCGTTGCCCATGCGACCCGCCATGCGCATGCCCTTGAAGACACGGCCGGGAGTGGCACAGCCACCGATGGAACCGGGCATACGGTGCACACGGTGGGCACCGTGCGACGCCTTGCCACCCTTGAAGTTGTGGCGCTTCATGACACCGGCGAAGCCCTTGCCCTTGCTCTTCGCCGTGACGTCGACCTTGACGCCCGACTCGAAGACCTCGGCAGTGATCTCCTGGCCCAGCGTGTACTCGCTGGCGCCGGAGGTACGGAGCTCCACCAGGTGGCGGCGCGGGGTCACGTCGGCCTTGGCGAAGTGGCCCTTGAGGGGCTTGTTCACCTTGCGCGGGTCGATCTCGCCGAACGCGATCTGGACGGACTCGTAGCCGTCGACGTCGTTCGTGCGGACCTGGGTCACGACGTTCGGGCCGGCCTTGACGACGGTGACCGGAACAACACGGTTGTTCTCGTCCCACACCTGCGTCATGCCGAGCTTCTCGCCCAGGATGCCCTTGATCTGCTTAGCCATTCTCAGATCACCAACCCTTAGAGCTTGATCTCGATGTCGACACCGGCCGGGAGGTCGAGTCGCATCAGAGAGTCAACGGTCTTGGGGGTCGGGTCGAGAATGTCGATCAGGCGCTTGTGCGTGCGCATCTCGAAGTGCTCGCGAGAGTCCTTGTACTTGTGCGGCGACTTGATGACGCAGTACACGTTCTTCTCGGTAGGCAGCGGCACCGGGCCCGCGACCGACGCACCAGTGCGAGTCACCGTCTCGACGATCTTCTTCGCCGAAGAGTCGATGACCTCGTGGTCGTAGGCCTTGAGCCGGATGCGGATCTTCTGTCCCGCCATGGCTACTTAGTAGTCCTGTCTCTCGTAACGCTCTGGCTCCTGGGGGCCCTGTTTCACACTTCCTCCGACCCACGCGGTCGGGCGTGTCGCAGTCTCGCTGTCAGAAATATCCCTACGGATTCCCTGCTACAGGAGCTGCGGCCCGAAGCCGCAAGGCTGGGGGAAGAAACCCACCAGGCGCCTGGTCTCGCCCCTTGCTGAGCTTCCCGGAAGATTCCCGTACGTCCGCTCCAGCGCTGCCGCGAACGGCAGATGGGGCGACGAGTACTGTGGGACTCGCTTCCGGTCCTCCCGGCGGGAGGCGCGCAGCATCGGCACTCAACCGAGCAACCCCGACAGTCTGCCATACGGGGCATGTCTCAGGCCAATCGAGCCGAAGAGAGTACCCGGTGTGTGACGGAGGTCAAACCCGGGGTGCACCCGGCGTGCACGGCTCGTCCGGTTGTGATGATGGGGCGCATGCCTGAGCTCCCCGCCCCCCGGTTCGTCGAGCGCAAGTACATCAACCCGCGCTTCGAGGAAGACCTGCCGTTCCACCCCGTCAGCGGCCCCGAGCGGTACGCGACCACCACCGGGCTGCCCGTGCAGTACCTCGCCGTGGCCGACGGGCAGGGCACCGTCACGCAGTACGTGTGGGCGGCCGACGGGGAGGGCGCGCACGGGGCCGCCGACCGGATCCCGCGGCGCGACGCCGGGACCAAGGCGGTCAACGACAGCTCCTGCTTCCTCCGCCTCCAGGACGCCAGGGCCCGGGGGCTCGCCCCGACCGCGGCCCTGCGGGAGCTCGCCGCCAAGCCTCCGACCGGCCGTGTGATCGCCGGCCCGCTCGCCACCGCCCCGAGCCTCGACGCCCTGTACGACCTCGCCGACCAGCCGCCCGCCCCGCGCGTGTGGCGCGCGGCGCGCGGCGCCCTACTCGGACTCGCCGTCGGCGACGCCATGGGCCGCCCCCTGTCGAGCCTGCCCATGGACCGGATCACAGCGGCCTACGGCAGCTGGGAGAAGATGGAACTCCCGCTGTACGAGGGCGAGTTGGTCCGCGTATCGGACCAGACGCAGCTGGCGCTCGCTGTCGGTGAGGCGCTCGCGGAGGTCGCGGTGAAGGCGCCCCTGACGGAGGCCGAGGCGCGGCACAGCCTCACCACGCGGGGCGCGCTGCCCGCACCGCCCTGGCTGACGCCCGCGGCCGTGACCGCCGCCCTGCGCACCCACCTCGTGCGCTGGCTGCGCTCGCCCGACAACGACCGCTCCCCCGGTCGCACCACGGTCGACGCCTGTACCGCCCTCGCCGAACCGGTGCCCTGGCAGTCCGCCTCCGCCCTGCAGTCGAAGGGCTGCGCCGCCGTCGTACGCGCGGCGGTCGTCGGTCTCACCCCGTACCTGAGCGCCGAACAGCGGTCGGGAGCAGCCCAGTTGCAGGCCGCGCTGACCCACGGGCACCCCACGGCCCTCGCCGCGAGCGACCTGGCCGCGCACGCGGTGCACCTCCTCTCCCACCGCCACGAGCCCGCCGGACTCCTCGAGGCGCTGCGTGCCCACGCGGCCGCGTCCCGCCGGACGTACCGCACGGACTGGCTCGGCGAGCTGGCCGCGCGGGCGGGCGCCGAGAGTCCCGCGGGTTACATCTCCCAGGGCTGGGACGAGTGCCTCGAGGCCCTGGACCACGTGGCCCGGGCCCTGCGCGACGAGGACCCGAACCTGGAGCCCGGCCGCGCCGGCGGCGCCTCCTGGACCGCCGACGAGGTCCTCGCCGGGGCTCTGTACGCGTACCTGTCCGTCGACGGGCACCCCCGCCACGCGCTGCGCCGCGCCGCCCACACCTCCGGCGCCTCCGCCGCGACCGCCGCCCTGGCCGGCGCCTTCGCGGGCGCCCGGCGCGGCACCGCGCACTGGCCGCCGGAGTGGACCGACGCCGCGGAGTACCGCGACCGGCTCGAACTGCTCGGCGCCCGCTGGGACTTCGACACCGCCTGACGGCTCCCCGTCCGGGTGAACCGAACACGTACGCGCATGGAATCCGGTCCCCGCGGTGACGCTCCAGCCAGGTGAAGTACCTGGCCGAAGGCCTCGTCAGCGGACGGAGTGTGGGCGACCGTGCGGCAGCGACCTGCGATAACCCGGCCCGAGCAGCCCGCCGAGCGCGGCGTCTCCCGCCGCCGGCTGCTGGCCACCGGCGCCGCGCTCGCCGCCGCGGGACCGCTCGGCGCCTGCTCCCGCCTCACCCCCGCCGACCCGCCGCGCACCACCGCCCCCTCCCCCGCGACCGGCCGCCCCGCCGCCCAGGCCGAGCGCGCCCTGCTGCTCCAGGTCCTCGCCCACCCCGACGACGACCTGTACTTCATGAACCCGGACACGCAGCAGGTGCTCGCCGCGGGCACCCCGCTCGTCTGCGTGTACGTCACCGCCGGCGAGGCCGACGGCAGGAACAGGGTGCCGGGTGGACGCGGCCCCGCTCCCGCCGCCGACCGTGCGGCCTACTCCGCCGCCCGCCACCAGGGCCTGCGCCAGTCGTACGCGGCCCAGCTCGGCCTGCCCGTCTTCAGCCGCTGGACCACGGACGTGATCCGCCTGCCCAGCGGCTTCGAGGCCGAGGTCGACCGTCTCCAACACCGGGGCCACAGCGTCGAGTTGGTCCATCTCGACCTCGCGATGCACACCCCCGACGGCCACATGGGCGTACCGGCGCTGTGGCGCGATCGCGGTGCCCGCCTTGACACCTTCGTCCCGGCCGGCTCGCCGCTGCGCACGGTCCAGAGGTACGACCACACGTCCCTGGTCACGGTCCTGGTGGAGCTCTTGCGGCGCTACCGCCCGACCCTCGTGCACACCCTCGACCCGGACCCCGACATCCAGCACAGCGACCGGGCCGCCCGGCTGCGCGACAGCGAGCAGCCCGGCTACTCGGACCACGCCGACCACACGGCCGTGGCCTGCTTCAGCTGGGCCGCCCTGATCCGCTGGGCCCAGGAGGAACCGGGCGGCCCCCCGGCCTTCGCCGCCACCGCCTTCCGCGGCTACTACAACCGGCACTGGCCCAAGAACCTCCCCCCGCGGGTCCTGGCCCAGAAGGCCGCGCACCTGGTCCCGTACGGCGCCGCCCCCGACTGGCCGTGCGGCAACCCGGCGGGCTGCGGCGACTACAACGTGGGCGGCGACCGCCCCCTGACCAACCGCAAGGGCTGGGTCCGCGCCACCCACCACCGCCACCCGGGCCCGCGCCTGGCCCTCGCACCCACCCCCGACGGACGCCTCACCGCGTACGGCGTGCTCGGCCTGCGGGCGGTCCGCTACGAGGTGCGCGACGGGCACTTCACCGCCCCCGTCGACCTCGGCGGCGGCCCGCTCGCCCCGGTCCTCGGCCACGCCGCACTGCCCGACGGGCGCCGGCTGATCCTCGGCCTGCGGCTCGCCGCGCTCGGCGGCGAAGGCACCGAGGCCGTCCGCGAGATCGTGGCCCTGGAGCAGCGCGGCCCCCGCGCGTACGGCCCCTGGACGAGCCTCGGCACGCCGGACGACGACCCCGACCGCGGCCGCCGCACCGGCGTCCCGGTGGCGCTCACCGCTCCCGACGGCCGCGTCCACCTCTTCGTACGCAACGCCTCCCAGGGCCTCAGCACCCGCGTCCGTGACAGCGCCGGAGCCTGGTCCCCCTGGCGCGACCTCGGCGGCGGCCCCGTCCAGGACGGCCTCACCGCGGTCATCGGCGACGACGGGCAGGTGCACGTCTACGCCCCCGGGCGCGACACCGTCCACCACTGGACCCCCGAAGGGCCCGCGCCACTGACCGGCCTGCCCGTCGCCGCGGACGCCATAGCCGCGGCGGGCAGCCGCCTCTACTACCGCCCGCCGGCCTCCGACCGCCTGCTGTCCCCGGGCAACCCGGACCCGGACTTCCCCGGCTACGGCCCGGTGACCGCCGCCGGGCCCTACCTGCTCGGCCGCGACACCACGGGCCGCCTCCGGCTCCTCGAGGCCGGCCGCTCGCTGCCGGTCCCGGCCCCGCCGGCCGTGGGCGGCCCGGCCCTGGCCGCGGACCGGCGGGGTCCGACCGTCGCGGGCCTGTCCCCGGCGGCCCGGCCGTGGCTGTGGCGGCCGACGCGGGCGCGGGCGTGAGAGGGCATGCAAAAGGGCCCGTACGACCGAAGTCGTACGGGCCCTTTCGGAGCTCGCAGGAGCTACCAGACATCAAGCCCCGAGGGGCTCAACAAGCAAGCGGAGCTTACTTGTTGATCTTGATGACCTGGCCGGCGCCGACGGTGCGGCCACCCTCACGGATGGCGAACTTCAGGCCCTCTTCCATCGCGACGGGCTGGATGAGCTCAACGGTCATCTCAGTGTTGTCGCCCGGCATGACCATCTCGGTGCCCTCGGGGAGGGTCACGACGCCGGTCACGTCGGTGGTGCGGAAGTAGAACTGCGGGCGGTAGTTGTTGAAGAACGGGGTGTGACGGCCACCCTCGTCCTTCGACAGGATGTACGCCTGCGCCTCGAACTCGGTGTGCGGCGTGACCGAACCCGGCTTGATGATGACCTGGCCGCGCTCGACGTCCTCGCGCTTGATGCCACGGAGGAGCAGACCGACGTTCTCACCGGCCTGGCCCTCGTCGAGGAGCTTGCGGAACATCTCGATACCGGTGACCGTGGTGGTGGTCTTCTCGGTCTTGATGCCGATGATGTCGACGGTCTCGTTGACCTTGAGGATGCCGCGCTCGATACGACCGGTGACGACGGTGCCACGACCGGTGATCGTGAAGACGTCCTCGATCGGCATCAGGAACGGCTTGTCGACGTCACGCTCGGGCTCCGGGATGGACTCGTCGACAGCCTTCATCAGGTTGAGGACGGACTCACCCCACTCCTTGTCGCCCTCGAGCGCCTTGAGCGCCGAGACCTTGACGACCGGAACGTCGTCGCCCGGGAACTCGTACTCGGAGAGGAGCTCACGGACCTCGAGCTCGACGAGCTCCAGGATCTCCTCGTCGTCCACCATGTCGGCCTTGTTCAGGGCGACGACGATGTACGGAACGCCGACCTGGCGGGCCAGGAGCACGTGCTCCTTGGTCTGCGGCATCGGGCCGTCGGTGGCGGCGACCACGAGGATGGCGCCGTCCATCTGCGCGGCACCCGTGATCATGTTCTTGATGTAGTCCGCGTGACCGGGGCAGTCGACGTGGGCGTAGTGACGCGTCTCCGTCTGGTACTCGACGTGCGCGATGGAGATCGTGATACCGCGCTGGCGCTCCTCAGGAGCCTTGTCGATCTGGTCGAAGGCCGAGGCCTCGTTCAGGTCGGGGTACGCGTCGTGCAGCACCTTGGTAATGGCGGCCGTGAGGGTCGTCTTACCGTGGTCAATGTGACCGATGGTGCCGATGTTGACGTGCGGCTTAGTCCGCTCGAACTTCGCCTTCGCCACTGGGTCCTCCTGTGGAGTGGTTCTGGTACGCCTTACTCATCGGCGCCAGGTGATCTTTGCTGGGATGCCAGCCGCCGGGGTCGCTCTCCCTGGGGCGGGGTCGAAACCCCGGCGGATGGTGTCAAGCCTAAAGCGTGAAACCGGGTGGGTTACTCGCCCTTGGCCTTCGCGATGATCTCCTCGGCGACGTTCCGGGGAACCTCGGCGTAGGAGTCGAACTGCATCGAGTAGCTTGCGCGACCCGAGGTCTTGCTGCGGAGGTCTCCGACGTAGCCGAACATCTCCGAGAGGGGCACGAGGCCCTTCACGACGCGAGCGCCGCTGCGCTCCTCCATGGCCTGGATCTGGCCACGGCGGGAGTTGATGTCGCCGATGACCTCACCCATGTAGTCCTCGGGCGTGGTGACCTCAACGGCCATCATCGGCTCGAGCAGCACGGGCTTGGCCTTGCGCGCGGCCTCCTTGAAGGCCTGCGAACCGGCGATCTTGAAGGCGAGCTCGGAGGAGTCGACCTCGTGGTAGGCACCGTCGAGAAGCGTGACGCGGACGCCCGTCATCTCGTAGCCGGCCAGGATGCCGAACTGCATGGCCTCCTGCGCACCCGCGTCCACCGACGGGATGTACTCCCGGGGGATGCGGCCACCGGTGACCTTGTTCACGAACTCGTACGCCGGGCCGTCCGACTCGGTGATCGGCTCGATCGCGATCTGCACCTTGGCGAACTGACCGGTACCACCGGTCTGCTTCTTGTGGGTGTAGTCCACGCGCTCGACGGCCTGACGGATCGTCTCGCGGTACGCGACCTGCGGCTTGCCGACGTTGGCCTCGACCTTGAACTCGCGCTTCATGCGGTCGACAAGGACCTCGAGGTGAAGCTCGCCCATACCACCGATGATGGTCTGGCCGGTCTCCTCGTCCGAGTGCACCTGGAAGGAGGGGTCCTCCTCCGAGAGGCGCTGGATGGCGACACCCAGCTTCTCCTGGTCACCCTTGGACTTCGGCTCGATGGCGACCTGAATGACCGGCGCCGGGAAGTCCATGGACTCCAGGATGACCGGGTTCTTGTCGTCACAGAGCGTCTCGCCCGTGGTGGTCTGCTTCAGACCCATGACGGCGACGATGTCACCGGCGCCCACCGACTCGATCTCCTCACGCTTGTTCGCGTGCATGCGGTAGATCTTGCCGATGCGCTCCTTCTTGCCCTTGACGGAGTTCAGCACGGCGGTGCCGGACTCCAGGCGGCCCGAGTAAACCCGGACGAAGGTGAGCTTGCCGAGGTGCGGGTCGCTCATGATCTTGAACGCGAGGGCAGCCAGGGGCTCCTCGTCCGACGGCTTGCGCTTGACGACGACCTCGGGGTCCTTGACGTCGTGGCCCTCGATGGCCTCGACGTCGAGCGGGGTCGGCAGGTAGCGCACGACGGCGTCGAGCAGGGGCTGAACGCCCTTGTTCTTGAACGCGGTGCCACAGAACACGGGGGTGACGGTGGTGTCGCCGCCCTTGCCGGAGGCGATGGTGATGCGACGCACGGCCGCGTACAGCTGCTCCACCGAAGGCTCCTGGCCCTCGAGGAACAGCTCCATCATCTCTTCGTCGTTCTCCGCGACGGCCTCGAGCAGCTTGCCGCGGTACTCCTCGGCAGCCTCGACGTGCGTGGCGGGGATGTCGACGATGTCGTACGCCTCGCCCTTGGCGGCCTCGGCCGACCAGACGAACGCCTTCATCGTGACGAGGTCGACGACACCCTGGAAGTCGGCCTCTGCACCGATGGGCAGCTGCATGACGAGCGGGGTCGCACCGAGGCGGTCGACGATCATGTCGACGCAGCGGTGGAACTCGGCACCCGTGCGGTCCAGCTTGTTCACGAAGCAGATGCGCGGCACGCCGTAACGGTCGGCCTGACGCCACACCGTCTCGGACTGCGGCTCAACGCCGGCGACGCCGTCGAACACCGTCACAGCACCATCGAGCACACGCAGGGAGCGCTCCACCTCAACGGTGAAGTCGACGTGCCCGGGGGTGTCGATGATGTTGATCGTGTAGTCGTCGTTCTCGAGCGGCCAGTGACAGGTGGTGGCAGCGGACGTGATCGTGATGCCACGCTCCTGCTCCTGCTCCATCCAGTCCATCGTGGCAGCGCCGTCGTGGACCTCACCGATCTTGTACGAGACGCCGGTGTAGAACAGGATCCGCTCGGTCGTCGTCGTCTTGCCCGCGTCGATGTGAGCCATGATGCCGATGTTGCGCACCTTGGCCAGGTCAAGTGAAGTGGTAGCCATAAGGCTTCAGTCTTCTCTCGGTCTCGATGTGGGTAGCGACTACCAGCGGTAGTGCGCGAAGGCCTTGTTGGACTCGGCCATCTTGTGCGTGTCCTCGCGCTTCTTGACGGCAGCACCGAGGCCGTTCGAGGCGTCGAGCAGCTCGTTCGTCAGACGCTCGGTCATCGTCTTCTCGCGACGGGCGCGGGAGTAACCGACGAGCCAGCGGAGCGCGAGGGTGTTGGCGCGGCCGGGCTTGACCTCAACCGGAACCTGGTAGGTCGCGCCACCGACACGGCGGGACTTGACCTCGAGGGTCGGCTTGATGTTCTCGAGCGCGCGCTTCAGCGTGATGACCGGGTCGTTGCCCGACTTCTCACGCAGGCCCTCCATGGCGCCGTACACGATGCGCTCGGCGGTGGAGCGCTTGCCGTTCAGCAGCACCTTGTTGATGAGGGAGGTCACCAGAGGAGAACCGTAGACCGGGTCGATGATGACCGGGCGCTTCGGGGCGGGGCCCTTACGAGGCATTCTTACTTCTCCTTCTTGGCGCCGTAGCGGCTGCGGGCCTGCTTGCGGTTCTTGACACCCTGGGTGTCGAGCGAGCCGCGGATGATCTTGTAACGAACACCAGGCAGGTCCTTCACACGGCCGCCACGCACGAGCACGATGGAGTGCTCCTGCAGGTTGTGTCCCTCACCCGGAATGTAGGCCGTGACCTCGATCCCGGAGGTCAGACGCACACGCGCGACCTTCCGCAGGGCCGAGTTCGGCTTCTTCGGGGTGGTCGTGAACACACGCGTGCAGACGCCACGGCGCTGGGGCGAACCCTCGAGTGCGGGCGTCTTGTTCTTCTCGACCTTGTCCTGCCGGCCCTTACGGACCAGCTGCTGGATCGTAGGCACTACTTCTCCGGTTTCTGTGTGCCGAATAGTAAAGCTAACCTGGAACTTTGCCGACCCACGCGGTCGGGTGTGTCGAATACTGCAGACCCCCGCCGAAAGGGCGGGAAGCAGCAGATTGCGGTGGCCCATGATCAGAACTGAGAGGACTGATCCGGACTCGCCGTGCGGCTGATGACACGCACAGGAGCCCAGGCACACCCCAGGCACAAGGTCTGAGCGTACCTATCTCATACGCTGCGGTCAAAACAAATACCCCGCAGCCAGGACACGCCGGGCGCTGGTCAGCCCGGGATTCAGCCTCCGGTGCTCGCCGCCACGATCACAAATGTGAGCAACAACGCCCAGCCCGCGATCGTCAGCCACCCGAGCACGAGGCCGCCGACGGCCATGCCGTCGCCCTGCTCCCCCGTGCGACGGATCTCGTTACGGGCCATGTGCCCGAGGACCACGGCCGGGATCCCGGTCAGACCCATCGTGAAGAACGTGGCGACACCGCAGGTCAGAGCGCCGATCGCCTTCCCGTTCGTGGGCGGCGGCGGAACCGGCAGGAACGTCCGCGGCACGGGCGCCACCGGATACGCCTGCTGCGGCACGGGCCCCTGCGGCAGATCCGCGACGAGCGTGCTCAGCTCACCGACGGTACGCGCCTGATAGGCCCGCTCCACGCGCTTCTCGTACTCCCCCTGCGGCAGCCGCCCCTCGGCGAATCCCGCCCGCAGCACATCGACCGCACGCTCCCGGTCGGCGTGTGCGGCCAGCATCGAGGGCTGGTTGCTGTGTTGCGGCGGCCAAGGCGCCGGCTGCCACGACGGATTCGACACGAGACCACTCCCCCGGACCCGGACACGTACCCACGTACGAAGAGTACGAAGGCCCCTCCATCATGCGCCAACGCGCCGCAGGGCGGCCACCCTGACATTCGTCGGGGTGACCGCCCTGCGGTTCAAGCAGCTGCTCGCCTACTGGTTGTACGGACCGTAGTCGTAGTCCTCCAGCGGGACGGCCTGGCCAGAGCCGGTGCCGAACGGCGAGTAGTCGATGTCGTCGTAGCCGACGGCCGAGTACATCGCGGCCTTGGCCTCTTCGGTGGGCTCGACCCGGATGTTGCGGTAGCGGGACAGACCCGTACCGGCCGGGATGAGCTTACCGATGATGACGTTCTCCTTGAGGCCGATGAGGCTGTCGGACTTGGCGTTGATCGCCGCATCCGTCAGGACTCGGGTCGTCTCCTGGAAGGAGGCGGCCGACAGCCAGGACTCCGTCGCCAGCGAGGCCTTGGTGATACCCATCAGCTGCGGACGGCCGGAGGCGGGGTGACCGCCCTCGGTGACCACACGACGGTTCTCGGTCTCGAACTTCGAGCGCTCGACGAGCTCGCCCGGCAGCAGCTCCGCGTCGCCGGACTCGATGATCGTCACGCGGCGCAGCATCTGCCGGATGATGATCTCGATGTGCTTGTCGTGGATCGACACGCCCTGCGAGTTGTAGACCTTCTGGACTTCGCCGACCAGGTGGACCTGGACCGCGCGCTGGCCGAGGATCCGGAGCACGTCGTGCGGGTTGGTGGCACCCACGGTCAGCTTCTGGCCGACCTCGACGTGGTCGCCCTCGCCCACGAGCAGACGGGCACGCTTCGAGATCGGGAACGCCGTCTCGTCGCTGCCGTCGTCCGGGGTGACGACGAGCTTCTTGGTCTTCTCGGTCTCCTCGATGCGGACACGGCCCGCGGCCTCGGAGATCGGGGCGACACCCTTCGGCGTACGAGCCTCGAAGAGCTCGACGACACGGGGCAGACCCTGGGTGATGTCGTCACCGGCCACACCACCGGTGTGGAAGGTACGCATCGTCAGCTGGGTACCGGGCTCACCGATGGACTGGGCGGCGATGATGCCGACCGCCTCACCGATGTCGACCAGCTTGCCGGTGGCGAGCGAACGGCCGTAGCAGAAGGCACAGGTGCCGACCGCCGACTCACAGGTCAGGACCGAGCGGGTCTTGACCTCCTCCACGCCGTTGGCGACCAGGGCGTCGATGAGCACGTCACCGAGGTCGACGTTGGCCGGCGCGATGACCTTGCCGTCCACGACGATGTCCTCGGCCAGCATGCGGGCGTAGACGCTGGTCTCGACGTCGTCCGTCTTGCGCAGCGTGCCGTCGGCACCGCGCTCGGCGATCTTGAGCTTGAGGCCACGGTCGGTGCCGCAGTCCTCCTCGCGAATGATGACGTCCTGCGAGACGTCGACCAGACGACGGGTCAGGTAACCCGAGTCGGCCGTACGCAGGGCGGTGTCAGCCAGACCCTTACGAGCACCGTGCGTCGAGATGAAGTACTCCAGCACCGACAGGCCCTCACGGAAGGAGGCCTTGATCGGACGCGGGATCGTCTCGTTCTTGGCGTTCGACACCAGACCACGCATACCGGCGATCTGACGCATCTGCATCATGTTTCCTCGGGCACCCGAGTCAACCATCATGAAGATGGGGTTGGTCTTCGGGAAGTTCGCGTTCATCGCCTCGGCAACCTCGTTGGTCGCCTTGGTCCAGATCGCGATGAGCTCCTGAGTGCGCTCTTCCTTCGTGATGAGACCGCGCTCGTACTGCTTCTGGACCTTCTCGTCCTGCGCCTCGTAACCCGCGACGATCTCCTTCTTCGCCTCGGGAACGACGACGTCGGAGATGGCCACGGTGACACCGGAACGGGTCGCCCAGAAGAAGCCGGCCGCCTTCAGGTTGTCGAGCGTCGCCGCCACGATGACCTTGGGGTAGCGCTCGGCCAGGTCGTTGACGATCTCGGAGAGCTGCTTCTTGCCCACCGAGTAGTCGACGAACGGGTAGTCCTCGGGCAGCAGCTCGTTGAAGAGCGCGCGGCCCAGGGTCGTACGCAGACGGAAGCTGTCGCCCGCCTGGTACTCGGGCTCGCCCTCCTCGGCCACCGGCGGCGTCCAGCCACGCGGCGGGATGGTGCCCACCGGGAAGCGGATGTCGACCTGCGACTGCAGAGCCAGCTCGCCGGCGTCGAACGCCATGATCGCCTCGGCGACGGAGCCGAACGCGCGGCCCTCGCCCTTGGTGTCACGGAGCTCACCGTCGGTGGTGAGGAAGAACAGACCGAGGACCATGTCCTGGGTCGGCATCGTCACCGGACGGCCGTCGGCGGGCTTGAGGATGTTGTTCGAGGACAGCATCAGGATGCGGGCCTCGGCCTGCGCCTCCGCGGAGAGCGGCAGGTGCACGGCCATCTGGTCACCGTCGAAGTCCGCGTTGAACGCGGTGCAGACGAGCGGGTGGATCTGGATGGCCTTGCCCTCGACCAGCTGCGGCTCGAAGGCCTGGATGCCGAGGCGGTGCAGGGTGGGAGCACGGTTCAGCAGAACCGGGTGCTCGGCGATGACCTCTTCGAGGACGTCGTACACGACCGTGCGGCCGCGCTCCACCATGCGCTTGGCGCTCTTGATGTTCTGCGCGTGGTTCAGGTCGACCAGGCGCTTCATCACGAACGGCTTGAAGAGCTCCAGAGCCATGGCCTTCGGCAGACCGCACTGGTGCAGCTTCAGCTGCGGACCGACGACGATGACGGAACGCGCGGAGTAGTCCACACGCTTACCGAGCAGGTTCTGACGGAAACGACCCTGCTTACCCTTCAGCATGTCGCTGAGGGACTTCAGCGGGCGGTTACCCGGACCCGTCACCGGACGACCACGACGACCGTTGTCGAAGAGGGCGTCGACGGCCTCCTGAAGCATGCGCTTCTCGTTGTTCACGATGATCTCGGGCGCACCGAGGTCGAGAAGGCGCTTCAGGCGGTTGTTGCGGTTGATCACACGGCGGTACAGGTCGTTCAGGTCGGAGGTCGCGAAGCGGCCACCGTCCAGCTGCACCATCGGACGCAGGTCCGGCGGGATGACCGGCACGCAGTCGAGCACCATGCCCTTGGGGCTGTTGCTGGTCTGCAGGAACGCGGAGACGACCTTGAGGCGCTTGAGCGCACGGGTCTTCTTCTGGCCCTTGCCGGTACGGATGATCTCGCGGAGGCGCTCGGCCTCTTCCTCGAGGTCGAAGGACTCCAGGCGCTTCTGCAGGGCAGCCGCACCCATGGAGCCGTCGAAGTACGTGCCGAAGCGGTCACGCAGCTCGCGGTAGAGGAGCTCGTCGCCCTCGAGGTCCTGGACCTTGAGGTTCTTGAAGCGGTTCCAGACCTCGTCGAGGCGGTCGATCTCGCGCTGCGCACGGTCGCGCAGCTGCTTCATCTCGCGCTCGGCACCCTCGCGCACCTTGCGGCGCACGTCGGCCTTGGCACCCTCGGCCTCGAGCTCGGCCAGGTCGGTCTCGAGCTTCTTGGCGCGGGCCTCCAGGTCGGAGTCGCGACGGTTCTCGACCTGCTGACGCTCGACCTGGACGTGCGCCTCGAGGGAGGGCAGGTCGCGGGTACGACGCTCCTCGTCGACGAACGTGATCATGTACGCCGCGAAGTAGATGACCTTCTCGAGGTCCTTCGGGGCGAGGTCGAGCAGGTAGCCCAGACGCGACGGGACGCCCTTGAAGTACCAGATGTGAGTGACCGGGGCGGCCAGCTCGATGTGACCCATCCGCTCACGACGCACCTTGGCGCGCGTGACCTCCACGCCGCAGCGCTCGCAGATGATGCCCTTGAAGCGGACACGCTTGTACTTACCGCAGTAGCACTCCCAGTCCCGGGTCGGACCGAAGATCTTCTCGCAGAAGAGTCCGTCCTTTTCGGGCTTGAGGGTGCGGTAGTTGATGGTCTCGGGCTTCTTGACCTCGCCGTGGCTCCACTGACGGATGTCGTCAGCGGTGGCCAGACCGATCCGGAGCTCATCGAAGAAGTTGACGTCGAGCACTATGCGTCAATCCCTCTCAGGGTTGTAAGTCTGTGGTCTGAAACGGGGGTCTGGGGGCCGGCCGGGGGGCTCATCACGAGCCCCCCGGCCTGACTCCCGTCAGACCTCTTCGACGCTGCTCGGCTCGCGCCGGGACAGGTCGATGCCGAGCTCCTCCGCCGCGCGGAAGACGTCCTCGTCGGTGTCGCGCATCTCGATGGACATGCCGTCCGAGGACAGCACCTCCACATTGAGGCACAGGGACTGCATTTCCTTGATGAGCACCTTGAAGGACTCGGGAATGCCGGGCTCGGGGATGTTCTCGCCCTTGACGATGGCCTCGTAGACCTTCACGCGGCCGGTGACGTCGTCGGACTTGATGGTCAGCAGCTCCTGGAGGGCGTAAGCGGCGCCATATGCCTCCAGCGCCCACACCTCCATCTCACCGAAGCGCTGGCCACCGAACTGGGCCTTACCACCCAGCGGCTGCTGGGTGATCATCGAGTACGGACCGGTCGAGCGGGCGTGCAGCTTGTCGTCGACCAGGTGGTGCAGCTTGAGGATGTACATGTACCCGATCGAGATCGGGTCCGGGAACGGCTCACCGGAGCGGCCGTCGAACAGCCTCGCCTTACCGGTCGGCTGCACCATGCGCTCGCCGTCGCGGTTCGGGATGGTGTGCTGCAGCAGACCCGCGAGCTCGTCCTCACGCGCACCGTCGAAGACGGGGGTGGCGACGTTGGTGCCCGGGGCGACCTGGTCGGCACCGATGGCCTGCAGGCGCTGCGCCCAGTCGTCCGCGAGGCCGGAGACGTCCCAGCCGCGGCTGGCGAGCCAGCCGAGGTGGATCTCCAGGACCTGTCCCGGGTTCATTCGGGACGGCACACCCAGCGGGTTCAGGATGATGTCGACCGGAGTTCCGTCCTCGAGGAACGGCATGTCCTCGATCGGAAGGATCTTCGAGATAACACCCTTGTTGCCGTGGCGGCCGGCGAGCTTGTCACCGTCCGTGATCTTGCGCTTCTGCGCCACGTAGACACGAACCAGCTGGTTCACGCCCGGCGGCAGCTCGTCGCCCTCTTCACGGTCGAAGACGCGGACGCCGATGACCTTGCCGATCTCACCGTGCGGCACCTTCAGGGAGGTGTCGCGCACCTCGCGCGCCTTCTCACCGAAGATCGCGCGGAGCAGGCGCTCCTCCGGGGTCAGCTCGGTCTCACCCTTGGGCGTGACCTTGCCGACGAGGATGTCGCCGGCGACGACCTCGGCACCGATCCGGATGATCCCGCGCTCGTCGAGGTCCGCGAGGACCTCTTCGCTCACGTTCGGGATGTCCCGAGTGATCTCCTCCGGGCCGAGCTTGGTGTCACGGGCGTCGACCTCGTGCTCCTCGATGTGGATCGAGGAGAGGACGTCGTCCTGCACGAGGCGCTGCGACAGGATGATCGCGTCCTCGTAGTTGTGACCCTCCCACGGCATGAACGCCACGAGCAGGTTCTTGCCGAGGGCCATCTCGCCCTCTTCGGTCGCGGGACCGTCGGCCAGGACCTGGCCCTCGATCACGCGGGCGCCCTCGTCCACGACAACCTTCTGGTTGACCGAGGTGCCCTGGTTCGACCGGGAGAACTTGTGCAGGCGGTACGTGGTGTACGTGCCGTCGTCGTTGGTGATGGTGATGTAGTCCGCGGAGACCTCCTGGACCACACCGTCCTTCTCGGCCTTGAGCACGTCGCCGGCGTCGGTGGCGCAGCGGTACTCCATGCCGGTGCCGACGAGCGGCGCCTCGGACTTAATCAGCGGCACGGCCTGACGCATCATGTTCGCGCCCATGAGGGCACGGTTGGCGTCGTCGTGCTCGAGGAACGGGATCATGGCGGTCGCGACCGACACCATCTGGCGCGGCGAGACGTCCATGTAGTCCACGTCGGCCGGCGGCACGTAGTCGACCTCGCCACCACGGCGGCGGACCAGCACACGGGCCTCGACGAACTGGAACTCGTCATTGAGCGGCGCGTTGGCCTGCGCGATGACGAACCGGTCCTCCTCGTCGGCCGTGAGGTAGTCGACCTCGTCGGAGACGACGCCGTCGACGACCTTGCGGTACGGCGTCTCGATGAAGCCGAAGGGGTTGATCCGGCCGTACGAGGCGAGCGAACCGATCAGACCGATGTTCGGGCCTTCGGGGGTCTCGATCGGGCACATGCGTCCGTAGTGGGACGGGTGCACGTCTCGGACCTCGAAGCCGGCCCGCTCACGGGAGAGACCACCCGGGCCGAGGGCGTTCAGACGACGCTTGTGCGTCAGCCCCGACAGCGGGTTGTTCTGGTCCATGAACTGCGACAGCTGGCTGGTGCCGAAGAACTCCTTGATGGAGGCGACGACCGGCCGGATGTTGATCAGGGTCTGCGGCGTGATCGCCTCGACGTCCTGAGTCGTCATGCGCTCGCGCACGACGCGCTCCATACGGGCGAGACCCGTACGGACCTGGTTCTGGATCAGCTCGCCGACGTTACGGATACGACGGTTGCCGAAGTGGTCGATGTCATCGGCCTCGATGACGATCTCCCGGCCGTTCTCGCCGACCGTCTCGGTCTCACCGGCGTGCAGCTTGACCAGGTACTTGATGGTCGCGATGACGTCGTCGGTGGTGAGCACGCCGGCGTCCAGCGGCTCGTCCGCGCCGAGCTTCTTGTTCACCTTGTAGCGGCCGACCTTCGCGAGGTCGTAGCGCTTCGGGTTGAAGTAGAGGTTCTCGAGCAGCGTCTGAGCGGCCTCGCGCGTGGGCGGCTCGCCCGGGCGCAGCTTGCGGTAGATGTCGAGCAGCGCGTCGTCCTGGCCCTGGGTGTGGTCCTTCTCCAGGGTGGCGCGCATGGACTCGTACTCGCCGAACTCCTCGAGGATCTGCTCGGTCGTCCAACCGAGAGCCTTGAGCAGGACGGTGACGGACTGCTTGCGCTTGCGGTCGATGCGCACACCGACCATGTCGCGCTTGTCGATCTCCATCTCCAGCCAGGCACCCCGGGACGGGATGATCTTGGCCGAGAAGATGTCCTTGTCGGACGTCTTGTCGATGGAGGAGTCGAAGTAGACACCGGGCGAACGGACGAGCTGCGACACGACGACACGCTCGGTGCCGTTGATGACGAAGGTGCCCTTGTTCGTCATGAGCGGGAAGTCGCCCATGAAGACCGTCTGGGACTTGATCTCGCCGGTCTCGTTGTTCGTGAACTCAGCGGTGACGAAGAGCGGGGCCGCGTACGTGAAGTCGCGCTCCTTGCACTCGTCGATCGAGTTCTTCGGGGGCTCGAAACGGTGGTCGCGGAAGGTCAGCGACATCGACCCGGAGAAGTCCTCGATCGGGGAGATCTCCTCGAAGATCTCCTCCAGACCGGACTTGGTGGGGACGTCCTGGCCTGACTCCAGAGCCGCCTCGACCCGACTCTGCCAGGCGGTGTTGCCGAGCAGCCAGTCAAAGCTCTCGGTCTGCAGCGCGAGCAGGTTCGGAACCTCGAGGGGCTCCTTGATCTTTGCAAAAGAGATGCGCAGCGGGGCGGTGCTTGCGCCGTTGTTCGTATTCGCGGTCGAGGCGTTGCGCGAGGCGGCCAAGAGGGGGTCCTTCCGAGGGCTCGGACTCACTACGCGCGTACCGGTCCCCAGCCAGGACAGGTGGACGGATTGCTCAGATCTGGTCTTTGGCCAGGTCAGGGCGGATGTAGTCCACTGTGTTCAGGCGAGGGCATGCCCCTGGTGACGGGCAGGGAGCAGCTAACAGGCAGCGCAAAGGGACAGTGTAGCCAGAAGGCCCACTGATGTCCAGTGCGGGTTTTTTGAGACCCTCGTTGTTCTCACCGTTCACCGTCTGCGGCATGCCTTGTGCGCTGAGCGCACATCTTTACTGCCCTCTTCGCCGTCGATCCATGCCTCGGATCCGGATCGTTGTGACGACGCGTCCTGAGAATTGCGCGCTGCGTGCGGTTCGTCAAGGCCCCCTCTTGGCCGAACAGGGGTGGCGCCAGGCACAACGAAGATCACCATACTCGTCGCGACCGACATCGCAAGGCACCGTCCGCAGGCGAGCCAGGGAACGCCGAAAGGCGACCACCCAGTTGGGTGATCGCCCTTCGGTACGTCAGCGTTACAGCTCCCGGGGGAGCAGTTTCACCGAGGAAGAGTCGGCAGACTCGAAGAGGTCTTACTTGACCTCGACGGAGGCGCCGGCGCCCTCGAGGGCCTCCTTGGCCTTCGCGGCAGCGTCCTTGGCGACCTTCTCGAGGACCGGCTTCGGGGTGCCGTCGACGAGGTCCTTGGCCTCCTTCAGACCCAGGGAGGTCAGCTCACGCACGACCTTGATGACCTGGATCTTCTTCTCGCCGGCGCCGGTGAGGATGACGTCGAACTCGTCCTGCTCCTCGGCGGCAGCGGCGTCGCCGCCACCCTGGGCCGGACCGGCGGCAACGGCGACGGCCGCGGCGGCGGTGACGTCGAACTTCTCCTCGAAGGCCTTCACGAACTCGGAGAGCTCGATGAGGGTCATCTCCTCGAACTGGGCGAGCAGGTCTTCCTGGCTGAGCTTCGCCATGATGGGCGATCCTTCCACTAAATCGGCTGGTGCCGGTTGTCCATGTAGGCGGGCGTACTGTCGGCCCGCTTCGACCGTCGCGTCAGGCGGCGGTCAATGTGCGAGCCGAATTACTCGGCACCGCCCTGCTCGGCCTGCTTGGCACGAAGCGCCTCCGCGGTGCGGACGAACTTCGAGGGCAGCGCCTGGAAGAGCTGAGCAGTCTGGGACTGCTTGCCCTTGAACGCGCCGGCCAGCTTGCTGAGCAGAACCTCGCGGGACTCGAGGTCCGCAAGCTTCTTGATCTCGTCGGCGGAGAGCGCCTTGCCGTCAAGGACACCGCCCTTGATGACGAGGTTGGGGTTCTCCTTGGCGAAGTCACGAAGACCCTTCGCCGACTCCACCGGGTCACCGGTGACGAAGGCAACCGCCGTCGGACCGTTGAACAGGTCGTCGAGCGTGGTGATCCCGGCCTCGTTGGCCGCGATCTTGGTCAGCGTGTTCTTCACCACGGCGTACTCGGAGTTCTCACCGAGCGAACGGCGCAGCTGCTTGAGCTGGGCCACGGTGAGACCCCGGTACTCGGTCAGCACGGCGGCGTTCGAGCTGCGGAACTTGTCCGTGAGCTCGGCTACCGCGGCAGCCTTGTCGGGCGTCGGCATAGAGCGTCGGCCTCCTTCCGGGTGATGAGGACCGCTCAGAAGGAGACTGGGAAAACGAAACGCCCCGGCGCAGGCGCACGGGGCGTGAGCTCAACCGAATCCCGAGGGATCCAGGAGCACTTCCACAGTCACCTGCGCGGGTCGTCCGCAATTTCAGCGGATCCTTCGGCCACCGCACTCTCTTGCGAGTGCACGGCAACGACCAGCGGTCTTTGGCTTCTGTGGAAGGTTACGTGAAGGAACGCGTGTCAAGCAAATCCGCTCAGACGTCGCTGTCCAGACCCGGAACGGAGGAGCTGGAGGAGCTGGAGGAGCCGGTGCCGGAGCCCGCCGCGGCGCCGATCTTCTTCAGCATCTCCATGAGGTCGAAGGTCTGGCTCGCGGGCGGCGTCTGGACCTTCACCGCGGCGCCGTAGTCCGAGAACTTCTCCGAGATCTCGACGGCGCCCTGAGAGCTGTTCATGACGACGTCCATACGCACCGGCAGGTCGTCCCCGTTGACCCACAGCTCGGTGTCGTAGCCCTTGATGCCGGCCTTCTTGACGTTCTTCAGGAGCTCGCTGCGCTCGGACTTGCTGAGGACCTTCAGCGAGTCGTTCTTCGCCAGCATCTCGTCGACGGTCAGCTTGCCCTTGTAGTGCTCGGTCTTCACGCCGCCGAGCGTGGCGGAGCCGACGTGCTTCAGGTTCGGCGAGTCGAGCAGCATCGCGATCTGCTGGGCCGGGTCCTGGTTCATGTTGTCCAGGCCGCCGGTCATCTGGCGGGCCGCCTTCTCGTCGCCGGCCTGCTTCGCGATGGCTCCGAGGTCCATCTTCATCCAGCGCTTGCCGTCCATGTCCTTGGCGGCCTTGGCCCCCATGTCCATGTACATCACGTTGTTCTGCCAGACCATGCGGACGCTCTCGGGCGCGTCCGGATCGCCGGCGGTGAAGGCGGAGCCGCTCATCGTCATATCCATGACGGTCGGGTCCCAGCCCATGGTGCCGGACATCTTCATGGTGCCGCCGCCGTCGAGCGCGGAGGGCATCTTCATCGTCATCTCGACCTTGGCGGACTTGGCCTGCGCGGTCTTCTTGTACGCGGCCGTCAGCACTTCGGTGATCTGCGAGTGGGACTGGGTCTGCGAGGAGACCTTCTTCCCGGCGGTCCCGCCGTCCCCACTGTCCTTGTCCCCGCCCCCGCAGGCCACGGCCCCGGTACACAGCAGTGCGGTCACGGCGGCAGCGCCGACCGTGCGTCGTACGACAACAGTCATCTCAATCCCACCCCTTGGAACACGTGTACTCCGCACGATATCGGACCCCTCGGACAACGGACCCGGGGATTTAGCGGTCCTCCGTCACGGCGTCGAAGTCGACGGTGTCGCGCGCGGGCGGGCGCTCGGCCGCGGCCCGGGCCCCGTAGTCGCGGTAGTGAACGGTGCTAGTGAAGTCGCCGGCGCTCTGCGTGCGCCGCACCAGGAGGTGCCGTGCGTCGATCCAGACGTCGATGCGCTGCTTGCCGGAGGTACCGCGGTAGTGGGTGGTGCGGGTGGAGCCGACGGTCTCCTCGCCCACCCGGTGGACGTCCCCGGCCGCCGCGAGCTCCTCGAGGGAGGCGGCGGGGGTGAGGTCGGCGTCCTCGTCGTACGGATGACGGATCCAGTGCCTGCCCTTCTGGCGTGCGGCGAAGGCATCGGTCATCCGCGTGTAGTACGCGTCCGGGAGATAGCGCGTCTGGGACGGGTCGCCGCCCCACGCGCGCGTGGACGCGGCCAGTTCACCACCGGTCACGCGCACGGTGAGCGTGCCCTCGATGCCGTCGGCCCAGCTGAGGGTGCCGGCGCTGCGCGAGGCGAGCTTCTTGCCGGTGTCCATCGTCGCCTCGATGCGGGCCGAACCCGCCGCGGCGACCTTCTGCCGAGCCGTGCGCAGCGCGTCCACGGCCGCCCGGTCCCTGTGGTCATCCGGCTGTCCCCCGCAGGCCGCGAGCAGCCCGCACGCGGCCGCGACGCCCAGGACCCGTCGTACGTACGCCATCCGCTCCCCCGGTCGCTCCCCCGCGACGCTAGCGCAGCCCCGGCCCCTGCCGGAGCGGAAAAGAGGAACGGGCCCCGCACCTCGGAAGGTGCGGGGCCCGTCGCCGACTTCAGCGAGCTATGCAGCTCAGACCGCGGCCGGGTCCTCCTCGACGAGGAGGTTGCGGGTGCGGTTCGAGTCGACCGGAATGCCGGGGCCCATCGTGGTGCTGATGGCGGCCTTCTTGATGTAGCGGCCCTTGGCGGCCGACGGCTTCAGACGAAGGATCTCGTCCAGGGCCGCGCCGTAGTTCTCCACCAGCTTGGTGTCGTCGAAGGACGCCTTGCCGATGATGAAGTGCAGGTTCGAGTGCTTGTCGACGCGGAACTCGATCTTGCCGCCCTTGATCTCGTTCACGGCCTTGGCCACGTCCGGGGTCACGGTGCCGGTCTTCGGGTTCGGCATCAGGCCACGGGGACCGAGCACGCGGCCGAGGCGGCCGACCTTGCCCATGAGGTCCGGGGTGGCGACAACGGCGTCGAACTCGTTCAGGCGGTTGCCCTTGGAGATCTCGTCGATGAGCTCGTCGGAGCCGACGATGTCGGCGCCGGCGGCCTCCGCGGCCGCAGCACGGTCACCGGTCGCGAAGACCAGGACCCGGGCGGTCTTGCCGGTGCCGTGCGGAAGGTTCACGGTGCCACGGACCATCTGGTCGGCCTTGCGCGGGTCAACGCCCAGGCGGAAGGCGACCTCGACGGTGCCGTCGAACTTCGACGTGGAGGTCTCCTTGGCGAGACGGACGGCCTCGAGCGGGGCGTAGAGCTTGTCCGCTTCGATCTTGGCGTCCGCAGCGCGGAGAGACTTGCTGCGCTTGCTCACTGCTTCTCCTGTGTGTTCTGAGGAGTCGTGGTCCGGGCCGAGCAGGCCCTTCCACGGATGTACCTACGAGTTGGTGGTCAGCCCTCGACCGTGATGCCCATGGAGCGGGCGGTGCCAGCGATGATCTTGGACGCGGCGTCCAGGTCGTTGGCGTTGAGGTCGGGCATCTTGGTCGTGGCGATCTCGCGGACCTGCGCCTCGGTGATCTTGGCGACCTTGGTCTTGTGCGGCTCGCCCGAGCCCTTCTCGACACCAGCGGCCTTGAGGATCATCTTCGCGGCCGGCGGGGTCTTGGTGATGAAGGTGAAGGAGCGGTCTTCGTAGACCGTGATCTCCACCGGGATGACCCAACCGCGCTGCGACTCGGTCGCGGCGTTGTAGGCCTTGCAGAACTCCATGATGTTGACGCCGTGCTGGCCCAGCGCGGGGCCGACCGGCGGAGCCGGGTTGGCGGCGCCGGCCTGGATCTGGAGCTTGATGAGCCCCGTGACCTTCTTCTTCTTGGGAGGCATGTGCTCTCTCTCCGGGTCTTAGTGAGAGTGTTCAGCCGCCATCACTGTGAATGATCGTCCGGATCATCCGGATGGAGGCATACCGCACAACGATAACGGGTATCCATGCGCGGCTAAAAACCGAGCAGGTCAGACAGGCTTTTGAGAGCCCATCTGACCTGTTCGGAAGCGGTGTGCCCTGAAGCTGCTAGTACGTACTAGTTCTTCTGGATCTGGTCGAAGCTGAGCTCGACCGGGGTCTCGCGACCGAAGATCTCGACGAGGCCCTTGACCTTCTTCGAGTCGGCGTTGATCTCGTTGATCGTGGCCTGCAGCGTCGCGAACGGGCCGTCGGTGACGGTGACCGAGTCGCCGACCTCGAAGTCCAGGACCTCGACGGTGACCTTGCGGGCCGGAGCCGGCTTGCCCTCGGCCTCGGCGGCCTCGCGAGCGGCCTTCTCCTCGGCCTCCGGGGCGAGCATCTTGACGATCTCGTCCAGGGTCAGCGGGTACGGGTCGTAGGCGTTGCCCACGAAGCCGGTGACGCCAGGAGTGTTGCGGACGACGCCCCAGGACTCGTTCGTCAGATCCATGCGGACGAGAACGTAACCGGGCAGCTTGTTCTGCCGGACGTTCTTGCGCTCGCCGTTCTTGATCTGGACGATCTCTTCCTCGGGGACCTCGGCCTGGTAGATGAAGTCCTCGACGTTCAGCGAGACGGCACGCTGCTCCAGGTTCGCCTTCACGCGCTTCTCGTAGCCCGCGTAGGTGTGGATCACGTACCACTCGCCGGGCAGGCCGCGCAGCTCGTCGCGCAGGGCCGTGACGGGGTCGACCTGCTCCTGGACGGCTTCCTCGGCCTCGATCTCGGCCTCGACGGCCTCGTCCTCGGCGTCCTCGGCGTCGTCGTTGCCACCGTCGGCCTCGACCTCGAGAGCGGCTTCCTCGGCGGGCTCACCGGCGGCGATGTCGGCAGCCTCGGCCTGGTCCGGGTCCTCGGCATCCGCCGCCTCGACGATGTCGAGCTGGTCCTCCACGGACTCCGCCGACTCGATGGCGTCGTTCAGGTTCGGGTCAGACACGGTGGCTGCTTCTTCCTGGATACATAGGGGTGGAACGCGCGAAAGGGGCGCCGGTGAGGGCGCCCTCCGCTTTCGGCGGTTTAGCCGAAGACGTACTTGATGAGATGGCTGAAGCCATAGTCAATCACGGTCACCAGACCGATCATGATGACGACGAACACGATCACCACGGTGGTGTACGTCGAAAGCTGATTGCGAGTCGGCCAGACGACCTTGCGGAGCTCCGCGACGATCTGGCGGTAGAAGAGTGCGAGGCGGCCGAAGGGACCCTTCTTGCCGCGCTTGCCGCCCTTGCGGGCCTTCTTCTTGGACTCCGGCGCCTCATCCTGGGCATCAGGCATGTCGATGGAGCCCACGGCGTCCGTCACGCGTCCTCACCTGATTCCGGGTCGTGGCCGTGCCGCGCCCGGTATGAGCCGCACGGCGGTGCATTGCAGTACGTACATGCGCACACATCCTGGCGAAGGTGTGTGTAGCAGGGCCGGAGGGACTTGAACCCCCAACCGCTGGTTTTGGAGACCAGTGCTCTACCAATTGAGCTACGACCCTTTGTTTCCCCCAACGTACCGCATCCGCCCGGACGCACGGAGTGCGATGAGTGGGAGCGGCCGGTGAAGGCCAACGAGCAGTGAGTGTACGTGCTCTGCGGCGCCCCGTCGAACGAATGGCGACGGGAAGTGGATCAACAGCGGGATCAACAGTGGATCCGATGGTCTTGGAAACCCGTGTGCCGGGCGGGTTTCCGGTCTGGAACGATGGGGTTATGAGCGCTGCAACTCCTTCTCCGTCCGCTGGTTCGTCCCCCACCGAGCGCCGGGTCTCCGCGCGCATCGGCTCCATCTCCGAGTCGGCGACCCTCGCCGTCGACGCCAAGGCCAAGGCCCTCAAGGCCGCCGGGCGTCCGGTGATCGGCTTCGGTGCCGGTGAGCCCGACTTCCCGACGCCCGACTACGTGGTCGAGGCGGCCATCGAGGCCTGCAAGAACCCGAAGTTCCACCGCTACACGCCGGCCGGCGGTCTGCCCGAGCTGAAGTCCGCGATCGCCGCGAAGACGCTGCGCGACTCCGGTTACGAGGTCGACGCCTCGCAGGTCCTGGTGACCAACGGCGGCAAGCAGGCCATCTACGAGGCGTTCGCCGCGATCCTCGACCCGGGCGACGAGGTCATCGTCCCGGCGCCGTACTGGACGACGTACCCGGAGTCGATCCGTCTCGCGGGCGGTGTCCCGGTGGACGTCGTGGCCGACGAGACGACCGGATACCGCGTCTCCGTCGAGCAGTTGGAGGCCGCGCGCACGGAGCGCACGAAGGTCGTGCTGTTCGTCTCGCCGTCGAACCCGACGGGCGCCGTGTACAGCGAGGCCGACGCCGAGGCGATCGGCCGCTGGGCCGTGGAGCACGGTCTGTGGGTCATGACGGACGAGATCTACGAGCACCTCGTCTACGGGGACGCCACGTTCACGTCGCTGCCCGCGATCCTTCCGGAGCTGCGCGACAAGTGCATCGTGGTCAACGGTGTCGCGAAGACGTACGCGATGACCGGCTGGCGCGTGGGGTGGATCATCGGCCCGAAGGACGTCGTGAAGGCGGCGACGAACCTGCAGTCGCACGCCACGTCGAACGTCTCGAACGTGGCGCAGGCCGCCGCTCTCGCCGCCGTGTCCGGCGATCTGACCGCCGTGGAGAAGATGCGCGAGGCCTTCGACCGGCGTCGTCAGACGATCGTGCGGATGCTGAACGAGATCGACGGCGTCGTCTGCCCGGAGCCCGAGGGTGCCTTCTACGCGTACCCCTCGGTGAAGGGGCTGCTCGGCAAGGAGATCCGCGGCAAGCGGCCGCAGGACTCCGTCGAGCTGGCGGCGCTCATCCTGGAGGAGGCCGAGGTCGCCGTGGTTCCGGGCGAGGCCTTCGGTACGCCGGGGTACCTGCGCCTCTCGTACGCGCTGGGTGACGAGGACCTCGTCGAGGGTGTCTCGCGCATCCAGAAGCTGCTGGCCGAGGCGCGCGACTGAGTCGCGAGCACTGCGTGAACGGGCCGCCTCCTTAAGGAGGCGGCCCGTTTCTTCGTTCGGGCGGTGTCCCGATGGTGGAAAGGCGCTACCGGGACTGCGGGTGCGTACGGCAGGATCTTGGGATGGAGCGTGTAGCACGTGATGTACGTCAGTTGCCGAAGGCCCATCTGCATCTGCATTTCACCGGGTCGATGCGGCCCACGACCCTGCTCGAGCTCGCCGACAAGTACGGCGTGCGGCTGCCGGAGGCGTTGACCAGCGCGGAGCCGCCGAAGCTGCGGGCCACGGACGAGCGCGGGTGGTTCCGGTTCCAGCGGCTCTACGATGCGGCGCGTTCCTGCCTGCGGGAGCCCGAGGACATTCGGCGCCTGGTGCGCGAGGCCGCCGAGGAGGACATCGCCGACGGGTCCGGGTGGCTGGAGATCCAGGTCGATCCGACGTCGTACGCGCCGAGGCTGGGCGGGCTGATCCCGGCCCTGGAGATCATCCTCGACGCCGTCGACAGCGCTTCGCGCGAGACCGGGCTCGGGATGCGGGTGCTCGTCGCCGCGAACCGGATGAAGCACCCGCTGGACGCCCGTACGCTGGCGCGGCTCGCGGTGCGGTACGCGGACCGGGGCATCGTCGGGTTCGGGCTCTCGAACGACGAACGGCGGGGCATGGCGCGGGACTTCGACCGGGCCTTCGCCATCGCGCGGGAGGGCGGTCTCCTCGCGGCGCCGCACGGGGGCGAGCTGACCGGGCCCTCTTCGGTGCGGGACTGCCTCGACGACCTGGGCGCCGGGCGGATCGGGCACGGGGTGCGGGCCGCCGAGGACCCGCGCCTGCTCAAGCGGCTCGCGGACAAGGGCGTGACCTGCGAGGTGTGCCCGGCCTCGAACGTCGCGCTCGGCGTGTACGAGAAGCCCGAGGACGTGCCGCTGCGCACGCTCTTCGAGGCCGGGGTGCCGATGGCGCTGGGCGCCGACGACCCGCTCCTGTTCGGTTCGCGCCTGGCCGCCCAGTACGACATCGCCCGCCGTCACCACGGCTTCTCCGACGCCGAACTGGCCGAGCTGGCCCGGCAGTCGGTACGGGGCTCCGCGGCGCCCGTGGACGTCAAGGAGAAGCTGCTGAGCGGGGTCGAGGAGTGGCTGGCGGCCTGAGCCGCTCCGGCCCGCTCTAGGCGATCCCCCTGAGCAGGGTGCGGGCGATGCCCGCCGCGAACTCGTCCAGCGACTGCGGTGGTTTGCGGTCCGGGGACATCTCGTAGGCGAAGGCGCGCTGGGCGCAGGCGCCCAGGAGGAGGGAGGCGGCCGCATACGTGTCGGCTTCGGCGCTGATGCGGCCCGCCTGCTGCTCGGCGCTCAAGTAGGCGTCGAGTCCCTGGATCGGCTTGTGCGGCCCGGTGCCCAGTTCGCGCATGACCTCTTCGTGGCGGAGCTTGAGCTGGGGCTCCGCATACAGGGACGCGGCCATCGGGAACGTCTGCTCGTAGAAGAGCGCTGCTTCGTGGGCGATGTCGGTGAGGTTCTCCTCGACCGTACGGTCCGTGTTCCCCACGGCCTCCGTAAGGAGGCGGCCCAGGAGCGAACCCAGTCTCGGGAGGCGCTCGTTGAGCACCGTCACGAAGAGCTCCTCCTTGTTGGCGAAGTACTTGTAGAGCGCTGCTTCGGAACAGCCGGCCGCCTTGGCGATCTGCTTGGTCGTGGTGCGGGCGAGACCGATGTTCAGCATCAGGTCGTGGGCCGCGTCGACGATGCGGACACGGGCCGGCTTCAGGTCCGACTTCTGGTCCATGGGGTCTCCAACCAAGCTTGACGTGAGGTGAGTACTCACTCACTCTAAGGGTGAACAGGGGTGAGTGAATACTCACCCACTGCTTCTCTCGCACACTCTCTTCTCTCGCTCACTCTCTTCGCGCGCACCTGGAGGTACGCCATGAAGCTCACGGTTTTCGGTGCGACCGGCGGCATCGGACAGGAGATCGTCAAACAGGCCCTGGCGGCCGGGCACGAGGTCACCGCGGTGGTGCGGGACCCGGCCGCGTTCACCGTGACCGGTGAGCGCCTCGAGGTGTTCCGGGGCGATCTGTCGGACCCCGCCTCGCTGCGCCCCGCGGTCGCCGGCCGTGACGCGGTGCTGTCCGGGCTCGGGGCCCGCAAGAAGGCCGACGCGGGGATCACGACCCGGTTGACGCGCAGCGTCCTGCGGGCCATGGAGGCGGAGGGCACGCGCCGGCTGCTCGTGGTGAGCGCGGGCCCGGTCGGCCCGCAGCCCGCGGACTCGCCGCTCCTCGACCGCGCCATGTACGGGATGATCACCCGCATCCTGAAGGACGTGTACGTCGATCTGGCCGCCATGGAGGCCGAGTTGGCGGCCAGCGCGACGGACTGGACGTCGGTACGCCCGCCCCGCCTCCAGGACAAGCCGCTGACCGGCTCGTACCGGCAGGTCGTGGGCGGCTTCCCGCGCTCGGGCCGCTTCATCGCCCGCGCGGACGTGGCCCACGCGATGCTGGCCATGATCGACGACGCGGGGACGGTGAAGCAGGGGGTGGGGGTGGCGTACTAGGCCGCGCCCCGCTCGGTGGGCCTGAGGGTGGCCCGGCGCAGTTCGCGGGTGAGCCGGGCCAGGGCCGCACGGTCGTCGGAACCGGTGATCCGGGTGATCACCGTGCCCACGCTGCCCTTGTCGAGCCAGGTGCACATGCCCTGCGTGCCCGAGCCGGTGCGCAGACTCGTGCACTCCGCCCGGCCGCCGAGCGGCCCCGGGTCGATGCTCCAGAAGTCCACCGTCCCCTCGCCCAGGCCGTCCTCCGCGGCGAGGAACAAGTCGTCGGGATCTTCGGCGTGCAGGTCACCCGTCGCCCCTACAAGGGTGATCGAGTCGCCGGAATCCTCGTCCCTGTAGAGGCCCGAGAACGGATGGGCTCCTGGCGGCAGCGTGGTCTCCTCCATGGAGGACTCCAAGTAGTCGCCCAAGGGGTCGTCCTGACTCAGCTGCATCCCGTGGAAGGACCGCGGAACGGACGCCTCGTAGTGCGGATACGCGGTGCTCCGCGCATGGCCCCAGGCGGCCGAGCCGCCCGCCGACGCCACCAGGATCAGTGCCGCGCCCGCCGCCATCAGCTTCTGCCGAGGACTCACTCCCGGAATCTCCGGTGCGCCCGGCGCGGGCTCGCGGTGCTCGACCGGCAGCCCGGCCTGCGCCCGGCGGCGCGCCCGGCGCAGCAGCATCTGTTCGTGCCGTACGGGGGCGGTCAGCAGGAGGACGGCGAGCAGGGTCCACGACGGAAGCTCCAGCGCGGTCACCGTGAGCAGCAGCGCGGAGACCGCCACGGCCAGGAGCAGAGCCGTCAGGTACGGGCTGCGCACCACCACGCGCGCGGGTGCCGCCACTGGCCGGGCCAGCTCGGCCAGCGTCGCGGCACGCACGGCCAGGCGCCGGTCGTACGGCCACGCCGCAGCGGCCTCGGCGGCTGCTTCGGCGGCAGCGCTCGCGGTGACCCCCGGCGCCAGCGCGGTACGGACGTCATGGCGCTGCACCCGGGCCTCGGAGGGCGGCTTGGGCCCGGGGCCGGAGCCGGCCTGCCGCGCCTGCGGCGAGTCCGGGGCGAGCTCTCTCAGCCGGTCCGCCGCCTTACGGCCGCGTGCCACACGCCCCGGCTGTTCCATCACGTCACCGGCGAGTCCGAACTCGGCGTACGCGGCGAGCAGGTCCAGATCGTCCGGGAAGGCCTCGAGCCCGGCCCGGTAGGCGCGCTCCGCGGCGCTGTCGTGGTCGTCCTCGTCCTCCGCCGCGTGGGCGCGGCCCAGGACCGCGTAGAGCCCCGCGTGCGGCCCGTGCTCGTCGAGGCCCGTCCGCGCCTCGGCGCGCGCCTGCCCCAACTCCCCGGCGCGCAGCAGCACTTGGGCACGCTCGTATGCGGGCAGCACGGACTGCCCGTCGTTCTCCTGCATGTGTGGTTCCCACCCCTGATGTGCACGTCGATCGTCTCGACGCCGCCACTATCAGGGGCGAAACCCCCTGCGGTCAATGAGAAATTGCAGCTCAGAGACTTACGCCGACGGTCACCGGCTCATTGACCAGGGTGACGCCGAAGGCCTCGCGGACCCCCGCGACGACCTCGCGGGCGAGCGCGAGCAGGTCCTCCGTCGTGGCCTCGCCGCGGTTGGTGAGGGCGAGGGTGTGCTTGGTGGAGATGCGGGCCGGGCCCGTGCCGTACCCCTTGGTGAAGCCCGCCTTGTCGATGAGCCAGGCCGCGGAGGTCTTCGTCAGCCCCTCCCCCGCCGGGAACGCGGGCGCCTGCACGTCGGGGCCCATGCGCTCGGCCACGCGCGCGTGGAAGGCCGAGAACTCCGCCTCCGTGAGGATCGGGTTGGTGAAGAACGACCCCGCCGACCACGTGTCGTGGTCTTCCGGGTCGAGCACCATGCCCTTGCCCGCGCGCAGCTTCAGGACGGTCTCGCGCGCCGCCGCGGCGGGCACGCGGTCGCCCGCCTCGACACCCAGGGCGCGGGCCGTCTCGGCGTACTTGATCGGCGCGCTCAGCCCACCGGCGTCCTCGAGCTCGAAGCGCACGCGCAGCACTACGTAGCGATCGGGTTCGGCCTTGAAGCGGCTGTGGCGGTACGAGAAGGCGCACTCGGCGTTCGGGATCGCGACCGTCTCACCGGCCGTGCGGTCGTACGCGATCACCTCGGTGATCGTGGAGGAGACCTCCTGGCCGTACGCCCCCACGTTCTGGATCGGCGTCGCGCCGGCGGAGCCGGGGATTCCGGCGAGGCACTCGATGCCCGCGAGACCGGCCTCCACGGTGCGCCCGACGGCGCCCGTCCACACCTCACCGGCCGCCAACTCCAGCTTCGTACCGTCGAGTTCGAAGCCCTTGGTGGCGATGCGCAGGGCGGTGCCCGCGAAGCCCTTGTCGCCGATCACGAGGTTGCTGCCGCCACCGATGATCAGCAGCGGCGTGCCGGCGGCGTCGGCCGCGCGCACCGCGTCGACCACCTCTGCGTCGGTCGTCGCGGTGAGCAGCCGGGTGGCGGGGCCGCCGAGCCGGAAGGTGGTCAGGGGGGCGAGGGGGGCGTCGTGGAGTTCCTGCACGCGCACCAGGGTACGAGAACGGCCCCGCCGCTCGGGCGGGGCCGTTCTCGTAGCGGGTGTCGGCGACGGGGTGACCGTGGCGGGCGTCATACGAAGCGCCGCATGACGTCCTTCCAGTCGAGGGGCAGCTCGTCGGTCGTCGTCTTCCAGGTGAGGAACTCCGCGTCCTTCATCTGTCCGCGCAGGCTCGCCGCGATCGGCCCGTGCGGCGCGGACGCCGCGAAGTCCTTGAGGGCCCGGGGCGACTCCCAGACGGAGAGCGTCCAGAAGGTGCGCCGGAAGGGCTTGGCCTTCAAGGTGGCGCCGTACGCGCCGGGGGCCCTGCCCACCTGGCGCCAGATCGTGGGCGTACGGAGGAAGAACTTCAGGGCGCCCCACAGGGTGCGGGTCTCGAAGCGGGAGGCGAAGACGGTGGCCTCCGCGCGCGTGGGCGGGATGTTCGGGGTGGTCCAGGGCAGGGTCGGCATGACGTGCTCCCTTGGTGTCCGAGTCCGGGTACGGGTACGGGTCCGATTTCGTGTCTGCGTCTGTGTCCGCGTCCGGTGCCTGTGCTGCGTCTGCACCTACGCCCGTGCCCGTGTGCGTATCCGCAGGTGTCAGACGCTCTCCAGGACCGGGGCGGGCTCGGAGTCGGTGTCCCGGACCACGGTCGCGGTGCGGCCCTTCCCCGGGATGAACAGCGCGGCCGCGCCGCCCACGGCGACCACCGCGGCGCCCACCCACAGCGCGGGCTCGATGCCGTTCACGAAGTGCTGTGCGCTGTCGTAGCCGCCCTGCGCCGAGAAGATCGACGACATGACGGCGATGCCGAGCGCGCCGCCGACCTCGCGCAGGGCGTTGTTGGAGCCGGAGGCGATGCCCTGTTCCTCGGGCCTGACGCTGGACATGACCAGGTTGGAGGCCGGGGCGAAGTACAGGGCCATGCCGATGCCGCTGACGATCAGGGCCGGCAGCTGGGCCGCGTACGAGACGTCGGCGGAGATCACGGTGGCGAACCAGCCGAGCCCGATCGCCTGCAGGAACAGGCCGGTGGCGGCGATCGTGCGGCCGCTGATCCGGTCGGACAGATATCCGGCGATCGGCGCGACGATCATCGGCATGCCGGTCCAGGGCAGCATCCTGAGGCCCGCCTCGGTGGGCGAGTAGCCGAGTACGCCCTGCAGGAACTGGCTGAGCAGGAAGATCGAGCCGAACATCCCGAGGAACATCAGCAGGCTCGCGGCGTTGACCCCGGCGAAGGCGCGGGAGCGGAAGAGGCGCATGGGGAGCATGGGGTTCTTGCTGCGGATGCCGTGGTAAACGAATCCGGCGAGCAGCGCCGTACCGGCGAACAGTCCGGTCAGCACGACGGCGTCGGTCCAGCCGACGATGGGCGCGCGGACCAGGCCGTACACGATCCCGAAGAGGCCGCCGCTGGCGAGCAGGGTGCCGGTGATGTCGAGCGGGGCTCCGGTGCCGCGGGACTCCTTGAGGCGCAGCCGGGCGAGCGGCAGCAGGAGGAGGCCGACAGGGACGTTCAGCCAGAAGATCCAGTGCCAGGAGACGTGCTCGGTGAGGGTGCCGCCGATGAGGGGTCCGGAGGCGACCGCGAGTCCGTTGGCAGCACCCCAGATGCCGAACGCCATGCCGCGCTTGGCTGCCGGGACGGCGGCGCTGAGCAGGGTGAGCGTCAGGGGCATCATGATCGCGCCGCCGACGCCCTGCACCGCGCGGGCGGCGATCAGGGCGCCGATCCCGGTGGACATGGCCGCGGCGGCCGAGGCCCCGGTGAAGATCGTGATGCCGACCAGGAAGAGGCGCCTGCGCCCGAAGCGGTCGCCGAGCGCCGCACCGAACATCAGCAGGACGGCGAAGGTGAGCGTGTAGGCGCTGACCGTCCACTCGAGGTCGTCGAGGGCGCCGCCGAGGTCCTGGCGGATGGACGGCAGGGCGGTGGTGACGACGAGGTTGTCGAGGGCCGCCATGAATCCGGCGATGCTGGTGATGACGAGGGCCCAGACGGCGCTCCCGCGCCCGGATGTTGCTGTCGGCTGTGACATTGCTTCCCCTTGAGATCCCTGAGGTTAGTTATTGATGACTAACTTTTGCGGGGACAAAAGTGCGCACCCCCGTGCCACATGCATGGCGCTTACCGATTACCGGTTACTACTGCTTGCTACGTGCTGCTGTTCAGCAGTTGTTGCGCTCTCGCCCTCGTTGCCACTTGCAGCTACTCGTTGCTACTTGCGGCCACTCGGTGCCACTTGCGGCCACTCGTCGCTACTCGAACAGCTGCGGCTTGAAGCAGCCGGCCCACACCCGGTGACCGGGCGGGAATCCCAACGACACCAGGACGTTGATCAGCATCCCGTCGGCGAGGAAGCCGGTCGTCTGCTCGACGTCCGCCCCCATCGCCAGCAGGACCGCGTCGTACATCTCCATCCACAGGCGCCGGATCTCTTCGCCGAACTCCGCTTCCCCGGACGCTTCCGCGGCGGCCACCGCCACGTAGATCTGCATCTGCATGAGCAGCATGTCGGGCTCGTCCGCGATCAGCGACAAGTAGGCGCCGCCGAGGGCCTCTTCGACCTTGGCGCCCTCCAGCCCCTCGGCCGCCTTCCGGAACACCTCGGTGGTGCGCTCGCAGCAGTGCCGGGCCGCCGCGAGGAAGATGGCCTGCTTGCCCGGGAAGAGCCGGAACAGGTACGGCTGCGAGACACCCACCCGCTTGGCGATCGCCTCGGTGGACGTGCCCCGGTAGCCGCCGCGGGCGAATTCGATCATCGCCGCACGAATGACGCTCTCGCGTCGCTCCTCCGCACTCATCCTGACCATGCGAGTAAGTTAGTGGCCAATCACTACCTAAGTCAACCCCCACTGTGAGCAGAGACACGGTAAGGGGCGCCCTCCCAGGAGGACGCCCCTTACTCACAGCTACATAGACGGCGGTCGAGCCGCGGTCAGACCAGCTGAACGACAGCGCGCGACATCCCGAGCACCTTCTGGCCGGCACTCATGGCGACCAGGTCGACCCGGACGCGGTGGTCGTCGAGCTTGACCGCGACCTTGGCGGAGACCTCGATCTCGGCGCCCTTGTCGTCGTTCGGGACGACGACCGGCTTGGTGAAGCGCACGCCGTACTCGACGACGGCGGCCGGGTCGCCGGTCCAGTCGGTGACGACGCGGATCGCCTCGGCCATGGTGAACATGCCGTGCGCGATCACGTCCGGCAGACCGACCTCGACCGCGAACTTCTCGTTCCAGTGGATCGGGTTGAAGTCCCCGGAGGCACCCGCGTACTGCACGAGCGTGGCGCGCGTCACAGAGAAAGTCTGCGGCGGCAGCTCGGTGCCGACCTCGACCTCGTCGTACTTGATGGTCGTCGCCATGGCGATCAGGCCTCCTCTGCGGCGCGCGAGACGAGCTTCGTCCAGGCGGTCACGACGTGCTCGCCGGCCTCGTCGTGGACCTCGCCGCGGACGTCGATGATGTCGTTGCCCGCAAGGGACTTGATGGCCTCGATCGTCGAGGTGACGCTCAGCCGGTCGCCCGCGTGCACGGGGCGCGTGTAGGCGAACTTCTGGTCGCCGTGCACGACGCGGCTGTAGTCGAGCCCGAGCTCCGGGTCGTGGACGACGTCACCGGCGGCCTTGAACGTGATCGCGAACACAAAGGTCGGCGGGGCGATCACATCGGGGTGGCCGAGCGCCCGGGCGGCCTCGCGGTCGGCGTAGGCGGGGTTCGCGTCGCCCACCGCCTCGGCGAACTCGCGGATCTTCTCCAGGCCGACCTCGTACGGGGCGGTGGGCGGGTAGGTCCGCCCCACGAAGGACTGGTCGAGCGCCATGGACTCGGCACCTCCTGGGTGTGAGAACGAGGTGGTTGAACAGGGTTGAACAGGGTGGTGAACAAGGCCGGCCAACGACACGAGGCCGCCCCCTGACGGGGACGGCCTCGTGTACGAGCCTTGTTTATCGCGTCTCGCGGTGCGCGGTGTGCGCATTGCAACGCGGGCAGTGCTTCTTCATCTCCAGACGATCCGGGTCGTTACGCCGGTTCTTCTTGGTGATGTAGTTCCGCTCCTTGCACTCCACGCAGGCCAGCGTGATCTTCGGGCGGACGTCGGTGGCAGCCACGTGAGTGCTCCTTGACGAACGGATGGGACAGGGTTGAACGCATAAAAGAGTAGCCGATCGAAGGACCGACCCCACAATCGGCTACTGTCAGTAGCGGTGACCGGACTTGAACCGGTGACACAGCGATTATGAGCCGCTTGCTCTACCGACTGAGCTACACCGCTGTGATGCTCACGCTGCGAACGACGTGTGCACCAGAGCCCCAATGCGGAATCGAACCGCAGACCTTCTCCTTACCATGGAGACGCTCTACCGACTGAGCTATTGGGGCGAGCGATGAAGACATTACACGGTTGCCCGCCGATCGCCCAAATCCGTTTCGGGCAGGCGGCACAGCCGCCACACGGACCCCATCTGTACGACTATTTCGGCGTTCCCCGAAGCTCCCTCGTCGCCGCCCTAGGCTCGACCCACCCTGCGTGATCTTGCCCGAGCCCTCAGGAGCGCGATGCCCGACAGCCCACCGCAGCAGCCCCCCTCCCCCGGCTCACCCGAGGACCTGCCCGACGGCTCCGGCCTGCTGCTGTGCGGCGCCCGGTTGACCGACGGCAGGACCGTGGACGTGCGGCTCGGTGGCGGGCGCATCGAGGCGGTCGGCACGGCCGGCAGCCTCACCGCGGCCGGCTCGCGCGTGGACCTCTCCGGCCACCTTCTGCTGCCCGCCCCCGCGGAACCGCACGCGCACGGCGACTCGGCCCTGTCCGCGGACAGCGAGGGGCCCGTCTCGTACGACGCGGAGGACGTCCAGCGTCGGGCCACCGAGTCGGCTCTGCTGCAACTCGGGCACGGGGCCACCGCGTTGCGCTCCCATGTGCGGATCGGCGACATGGAGGGCCTCGATTCCATGGAGGCCGCCTTGAAGGCGCGGCGTTCGCTGATGGGGCTCGCGGATCTGCGGACGGTGGCGATGCCTCGGCTGCTGACCGGGCTCGCCGGTGCGAACGGGCTCGCGATGCTGCGGGACGCGGTGAAGATGGGCGCCTCCGTAGTAGGCGGTTGCCCCGACCTGGATCCCGATCCAACTGGCTACGTAGAGGCGGTGCTTGAGGTCGCCGCCGAGCACGGCTGTCCGGTCGATCTGCACACGGACGGGACGGACCCGGCGCGGCTCGGGCGGCTCGCGGCCGCTGCGGGCGGGCTGCGTTCCGGGGTCACGCTGGGGCCGCTGGGCGGGCTCGCGCGGGTGCCCGGTGAGGCGGCCCGGCGGGTCGCGGACGCGCTCGCGGCGGCCGGGGTGACGGTCGTGTGCCTCCCGCAGGGCGGATGCGCGGGCGTGGACGGCCGCGGGGTCGCCCCCGTGCGGCTGCTGCGGGCGGCCGGGGTACGGGTGGCCGCGGGCAGCGGGGCGCTGCGGGACGTGGCCAATCCGGTGGGCCGGGGCGATCCGCTGGAGGCCGCCTACCTGCTGGCGTCGCAGTACGGGATGCGGGCCGAGGACGCGTACGCGGCGGTCAGTTCGGGGGCCAGGGCCGCGCTCGGGCTGCCGGAGGTGCGTCTGGAGGCGGGGTTTCCCGCGGAGTTGCTCGCGGTGCGGGGTGAACGCCTCGCGGGGGCGCTGTCGCTCGCGTACAGCCGGATCGTCGTGCACCGGGGGCGCGTGGTGGCGCGGACCAGTGCGGTGCGCGAGTACTGCGACTCGGCGGCGGCGGTGGCGCTCGACCTGCCGCGGCAGGGGCGGGCCGCCAAGTACGGGGGCGGCAACCCGGCTTGAGGGGCAGCCCCACTCGGGGAGCTGCGGGATGCGTGTGAGGTGAGCACGCGCGCGTAGCGGCGTATGAGCTGCCACGCGCGCGTGCCTCAGGGACTCGGAGACACGGAGACACGGAGACTCGGAGACTCGGAGACTCGGAGACTCAGAGGGTTCAAAGACTCACGGAGCTCAAAGGGATCAGAGGCCCAGAGAGCTCAGAGGGCCCAGAGGGCTCAGAGGGCTCAGAGGGCTCAGAGGGCTCAGAGGGCCCAGCGAGCTCAGAAGTCCTCGTCCATCGAGTCGAAGGACTCCGAGCCGCCGGTGGCGCCCAGGCCGAACAGGCTGCCCGCCAGGAGGGCGTCCGCCGGGATCTCCTTGGCGCCGGACGGGGCCGTGATGTCGGAGGCCTCGCCGAAGTTCAGGTACAGCGGGGCCTTTACGCCCTTGGCGTCGTCCGCGAGCGTGGCGACGTCCATGGAGACGCGGGTCAGGGCGCCGTCCTTGATGGCGAAGTCGACGGCGACCTTCTTGTTCGGGGCGTCCTTCAGGTCCTTCGCCGTGGGCAGTTCGGCGCCGTCGGGCAGCTCGTCGGCGAGCGGGCGCAGCTTGTCGACCATGTCCGTCAGGAGCGTGCGGAAGGGCGCCGTGGCGGTGGCGTGGTCGGTGCCGTCCTTGCTGCCCTTGTCCGCGAAGGTGACGTTGTGCTGGAGAGCGCCGCGCACCGCCTTCATGATCTTCTTCTGGGTGGCGGAGTCCAGGGCCTCGTCCGAAGAGCCCTTGGACGGCGTCTTCTTGTCGCCCTTCGCGTTCTTCTCGAGGTCCTTGGTCAGGTCGTCGGTCTTGAACTTGACCCACTTGCCGTCGATGACGGTCCTGGCCAGCTCGCCGTCCTTGCCGGGCGGCAGCTCGTCGGCGGTGGGCGCCGGGAAGCCCGCGAGGTCGGAGAAGGCGTCGAGGTTCATGCGGTAGTAGGCGTAGTCGCCGACCATCCGGTACTCGGCGACGACCCCGTCGGGCCCGGTGAACTTCAGGCCCGCGCCGACGATGTCCTTCGAGCCGGAGTCGGCGAGCGGCTTCTTGGAGCGTACGGAGAAGGTGATCCGGGACTTCGTGAGCGCCTTGGCCATCTCGGGCGGCAGGCTCTCGCCGTCGGACTCACCGGCGAGCTTCGTCAGGGCGGCGGGCGTCGCGTCGACGCCCAACTCCACGGACAGGGACGTGCGTTCGCCGAGCTTGTCGGCGGCCCGGTCGATCTTCTGGGCCGCGGTGAGGTTCTCCACGGTGCCGCAGGCGGCGGTCGTGGCGAGCAGCAGGGCCGTGCAGCCCGCGGCGGTGAGGGTGGTGTTACGTATGACGCTGATGACTGGCTCCCGATGAGGTCCGCGGGCCGGAAATATGCCGCGGTAGTGGTGTGACCCACGAGGGCCCCGCATGGTTGCGCGGTCAACCGTCACCGGCGGGCGTACGGTCGAAGGCATGCGCATTGTCATCGCTGGGGGTCATGGTCAGATCGCGCTGCGGCTCGAGCGGCTGCTGTCGGCGCGCGGGGACGAGGTGGCGGGGATCATCCGCAGAGCGGAGCAGGGCGACGACCTGCGGGCCGCGGGCGCGGAGCCGGTCCTGTGCGACCTGGAGGCCGCCTCCCTGGAGGAGGTCGCGGCCAAGCTGCAGGGCGCGGACGCGGCCGTCTTCGCGGCGGGCGCGGGCCCGGGCAGCGGCGCGGACCGCAAGGACACCGTGGACCGGGACGCGGCCGTGCTGTTCGCGGACGCGGCGGAGCGGGCCGGGGTGCGCCGGTACGTCGTCGTGTCGTCGATGGGCGCGGACGCCGCGCACGCGGGCGACGACATCTTCGACGTGTACCTGCGGGCCAAGGGCGCGGCCGACGACGACGTACGCCGCCGCACGGGCCTCGACTGGACGGTGCTGCGGCCCGGTTCGCTGACGAACGACGCGGGCACCGGGCTCGTGCGGCTCGAGGCGTCCACCGGGCGCGGGGCCGTGTCCCGGGACGACGTGGCCGCGGTCCTGGCCGAGCTGCTCGAGACGCCCGCGACGGCCGGTCTGACGCTCGAGCTGGTCTCCGGGTCGACGCCGGTGACGGTGGCTGTGAAGTCGGTCGCCGGGAACTGATCCGCCCCGGTCCGGCTCGACCCGGCCCGGCCCGGCCCGGGGCAGTCCCGGGCCACGAGATCGCGTACCTCCAGGAACGCGTATCTCCAGAAACGTACGCGCCTCCAGGAACGTACGTACGAACGTGCTCAGAACAGCGGCAGTTGACCCGGCACGTGCGGGACCACGTATCCGTCGAGCGCGTCCTGCACCGCGCCGAGCTGGGCCGTCCGGCGGGATCCCGGGCAGGAGACCAGTTCGCCCGCGGCGCGGGCGCCGGGGGGATCGTGGCGGGCGAACCGGCCCCCGACGACGGCGATCTCGCGGCGGCACTCGGGGCAGCGTCGGCGGCGGGACACGGAAGAAGAAGCGGTCGGCATGGACTCAGTCTGCGTCGTGTTCGGTGCAGGCACCTGCTGAAACCCCCTCAGGAAGGTTCCTGAGGGGGTTTCCTGGTGCGGGGTCAGGCAGTCGGGCAGGCAGTTGATCAGGCGGCGATCTCCATGTCCTCGGCCTGCTCGGCGGTCGCCGGGGCGGGGGTCTCCTTGCCGCCGCGGATCAGGCAGAAGGCGACGAGCGCGGCGCCGACGACCCCGGCCGCACCGGCCAGGAAGCTGGCGGACATCGCGGTGGTGAAGGCCTCCTTCGCGGCGGCGGCAAGCCCGGAGTCGGCCCTGGCCGCGGCCATGACCAGCGCCTCGGAGACCGAGTGGCGGGCCGGCGCCGGGGCCGAGCCGGGCATCGCCCCGGTGTAGCTGTGGGAGAGGACCGCGCCGAGGACCGCGACGCCGAGGGCGGCGCCGGCCTGCTGGATGGTGTCGTTGAGGGCGGAGCCGACTCCGGCGTGCTCGGCGGGGACCGCGCCCATCAGGGCGGCGATCGTGGCCGGCATCGCGAGACCGGCACCGGCGCCCATGAGGGTCATGGCGGCGGCGAGCGTCCAGAACCCGGCGTCGGGCGAGATGTTGGACAGGACCGCGAACCCGGCGGCGATGACCAGGAGGCCGGTGACGGCGAGGGCACGGTTGCCGACCTTCTTGGCGAGCGCGGCGCCGATCCCGTTGAAGAGCAGCGAGCCGATGGCCAGCGGGGTGAACGCGAGGCCGGTCTCGGAGGGCGTGTACCCCATCACGTACTGCAGGTACTGGGTGAGGACCAGCATCAGGCCGCCGTTGGCGAAGGTCAGCAGGACGAGCGAGAAGCTGGCGCCGGTGAAGACGCGGTTGCGGAACAGGGCGAGCGGCACCATCGGGGAGTCGGTGCGCAGCTCCCAGGCGACGAAGGCCGCGATGGAGGCGACGGCGACGATCAGCGAGACGAGGGTGCCGGTGTGGCTCAGGCCGCCCTTGGGGAACTCGTTGATGGTCCACACGAGCGCGGTCATGCCGATGACGGAGAGGATCATGCCGATCGGGTCGGCCTTGCGCCAGGGGCCCTTGGACTCGGGCATCAGGATCATCGCGGCGACGATGGCGAGCGCGGCGATCGGGATGTTGATCAGGAAGACCGAGCCCCACCAGAAGTGCGCGATCAGCGCGCCGCCGAGGACCGGACCGCCGACGAGACCGACCATCGCGACGGCGCTCCAGGCGCCGATGGCCTTGGGCCGCTCGTCCTCGTCGAAGACGGTGATGAGGATGGAGAGCGTGCTCGGCATGATCAGCGCGCCGCCGACGCCCATCAGGACGCGGGCCGCGATCAGCTGTCCGGGACTGCTCGCGACGGTCGCCACCAGGGACGCGGCTCCGAAGAGCGCGAGCCCGATGATCATCACCTTCCGGCGGCCGAAGCGGTCGGAGAGGCTGCCCGAGGTGAGCAGCAGTCCGGCGAAGACGAGCATGTACGACTCGAGGATCCACTGCACGTCCTGGGCGCTCGCCGTGAGGTCCTCGGCGATGGGCGGGACGGCGACGGTGAGCACCATGTTGTCGATGACCAGCACCAGGGTGCTGAGGCAGAGCACGATCAGGATCAGCCAGCGACGCGGGTTGCGTGCCCCTTCGGTCGCCTGCACTGTCGCCGTTTCCATCTGAACCCCTCCGAAAGGTCTCCCCGGGAACCCCGTACGGCGTTCCCAACACCGCACACTGTACGGACACCGAACACTGTGCGCAAGAGTCCGCACGCTGTACGGTCGATACGTACGATGTGCGTCGAACGCGATACGCTCGGGCGGCGGGTGACGAGGTCACGAGGTCCGAGGTCACAAGGCCAGGAGGCCAGAAGGCCACGAGCGTGAGGAAGGGAGCCGGATTTCCATGGCAGCCAAGGGAGCCGGGGGTACCGAGGGGCAGGGACTGCCGTCGGTGTGGACGCGCACCGACCGCAGGCGGCGCGAGCAGCCGGCGCTGAGCCGGGACCAGATCGTCACGGAGGCCGTGCGGCTCCTGGACGAGGAGGGCCTGGAGGCCCTGAGCATGCGCAAGCTCGGTACGCGCCTGAACGCGGGCGCGACCTCCCTCTACACGCACGTCTCCAACAAGGACGAGCTGATCGAGCTGGTCGTCGACGCGATCTTCGCCGAGGCGGAGGTTCCGGTCCTGGCGGAGGGCGGTGACTGGCGGGCCGCGCTGACCGCGTGCGCGCAGAGCCTGCGCACGGTGATCGTGCGCCACCCGTGGACGGCGTCCGTCTTCGGCCAGGTGGGCCTCTCCTATCTCGGGCCCAACATGATGCAGGTCTTCGAGGACATGCTCGCTCTCTTCGAGACCGCAGGATTCACGCTGGAGGAGGGCGACTACGCCTCGAGCACGGTCTACTCGTTCGTCCTCGGCATGGCCACCAGCGAGGCGGCCTGGTTGTCGCTGGTCGCGCGCAGCGGCAAGTCCGAGCAGGAGTGGGTCGAGCAGCTGCTGCCCGCCGCCGAGCGCGCCGTACAGAGCTACCCGCGGTACAAGCAGCGCTTCGAGGCCCAGAAGGACGCGGCGGCGGACGGCGTCCGCGGGGACAAGTTCCTGGACGGCCTCGACTGTCTGATGGACGGGCTCGAGGTGCGGCGGGGGCGGCGCGGGAAGTAGCGGGAACGCACGGCCCCTTCGGGAACGTACGCCCCCCCTTTCAGGAGCGGATGTGCGACCCCTTCAGGAGCGGATGCGCGACCCCTTCAGGAGCGGATGTGCGACCCCTTCGGGAGCGGATGTGCGGCCGCTTCAGGAACGTACGACCGCGGATCCTTCAGGAACGTACGGCCTCGAGCGCCTCGCGCACCGCGCCCGGGATGTCCGTGACCGGGAAACGGGCCTGGCGCACCACCCGGTCACGGTCCACGACCAGCACGGCCCGCTTGAGGCGCAGCGCCTGCCCCGCACGGAACACCGGCAGGCGCAGGGCGGCGGCCAGGCGCAGGTCGACGTCGGAGAGCAGGGTGAAGGGGATGCCCTCCTCGACGGCGAACACCCGCTGCTCGTCCGGGCGTTGAGTGCTCACGCCGCGCACCTCGGCGCCCGCGGCGCGGAACTCGTCGTACGCGTCCCGGAACAGGCGGTTCTCCAGGGTGCAGCCGACGGTGCCGGGAATGTTCGCCCAGCCGTCCGGCAGCGGGCTCGGGCGACCGGTCGCGGGGTAGCAGAACAGGACGGTGGCCGCGGCATCGCCGGCCACCGGGTCCAGTGACTCGCCGTCGCGGTGGCCCGGCAGCTCGAGGCGCGGCAGCCGCTCCCCCACCAGGCCGGCCACCCGCCGGGCCTGCTCGCTCTCCTCGTCGGCCGTTCCGCTGAGCGAGCCGTCGCCGAAGACCCAGCGGTCCGCCCAGTCCTGCATCGACAGCAGGACGGGCAGCAGTCCGCGGCCGCTGTCCGTGAGCCGGTACTCGTAGCGGACGGGACCGCTCTGGTACGGCACCTTCTCCAGGACCTCCGCCTCCACGAGGTGCGCGAGGCGCTCGGTGAGCACCTTGCGGGAGATCCCCAACTCCTGCTGGAGCGCGTCGAATCGGTGGTGCCCGCGGGCGGTCTCGCGGACCAGGAGCAGGCTCCACCAGTCGCCGACCACGGCGGCGGCCTGCGCGATCGCACAGGCGGCGTCCCGCTCGGGCACCGACCTCACCATGACTCCCTGCCCTCTCGTCCCTACGGCATTTGATCGTCGGAACCATCTTGCGCCTTCGGGTCAGTTTCGGATAGGAACTTACTCGGATCTCAAGTGAGTTCCCAAAAGAGACCCACCGGGGGGCATCATATGGCCGAGACTGAGGCAGTCCCTGACCTCGGACGGCGGCGCACTGCCGACGGTTCAGACGGCTCACGCGACTCACGCGACTCACGCGACTCGGACGGCTCGGGCGCAGGCGTCTTCTGGCGCTACTGGGCCGCCGCCACCGTCAGCAACGCGGGCAGCGCCGTCACCACGCTGGCCCTGCCGCTGGTCGCCCTCACAGTGCTGCACGTCAGCGCCTTCGAGGCCGCTCTGCTCGCTGCCGCGGGGCAGATCTCCTGGTTGCTGCTCAGCCTCCCGGCCGGGGTGGTCGCCCAGCGCGTCCCGCTGCGCAGGCTCCAGGTCGCGCTCGATCTCGTACGGTTCGTCGCGCTCGGGTCGCTCCCCCTGGCCTGGTGGCTCGACCGGCTCACCTACCCGCATCTCCTGCTGGCGGCGCTGGTCACGGGCGCGGCGACGGTGCTGTTCGACATCGGCAACTCGACGTTCCTGCCCGCCGTCGTGCCCGGCGGGCAACTCGCGGCGCGCAACAGCCTGATGTCCGGCACGCACGCCGTCACCGAGACCGGCGGGCCCTCCCTGGGCGGCCTCCTCGTCGGGGCGACGGGCCCGGTGGGCGCGCTGGTCGTCGACGCGGGCAGCTACCTGGCCTCCGCCGTGCTGCTGCGCACCCTGCCCGAGCGGCGCCCCGCCGCACCCACGGGAGACGGCGCGCTGCGGCTGATCCGCGAGGGCCTGCGGTACGTGCTGCGGCATCCGGTGATGCGGCCCTGCATGTTCTGGGCGACCGCCGCGAACTTCCTCAACGCGGCCCTGATCGCCCTCACCCCGCTCTATCTGGTCCGCGAGGCCGGCCTGAACTCCGTACAACTCGGTCTGGTCCTCGCCATGGACGGCGTCGGCGCGCTCGCCGGGTCCGCCGTCGCGGTCCGGGTCACGCGCCGCTTCGGCACCGCGTGGGGCATCATCGGGGCCGACCTGGCGGGCGGCACGCTGATGCTCCTCGCGCCGCTGACCACGTCCGCGGGCGACGCGTACTGGTTCGCCCTGGCCAACGCGGGCTTCGCCTTCGGCAGCGTCATCGGCTCGATCACCACGCGCACCTACCGCCAGACGCAGTCCCCGCCACAGCTCCTGTCCCGGGTCATGGCCACGGTCCGCTTCGTCTCCTGGGGCGCCCTCCCGCTCGGCGCACTCACCGCGGGCCTGCTCGCCACGTACGCCGGGACGCACGCGGCCCTGTGGACGGTGTGCGCGGCGGCGCTGCTGCCGGGGGTCTATCTGTTCCTGAGCCCGGTGGGGCGACGGCGGGATCTGGCCTGACGGGAGGATCCCCAGGTCAGGGAAGCCGGTGGCCGGTGGCCGGTGGCCGGTGAGCCTGCCGGTGCGCGTGCGACACTCCTCGCCTGCCGATGGGAGGGGCAAGACGCATGGAGAAGGCCGAGGCCAAGGCCGTATTGAAGCAGGCCCGGGAGGCATGGGACGCGGAGGACTGGTTGCGCTCCGCCCAGCTGTACGAGCAGGTCCTCGCGCACTTTCCGGACGAAGAGCCCAGCGCGGCTTGGTGGTACGACGCGGCCCTCGCCTACAAGTTCCTGCGGGACTGGGCGAAGGCCCACGAGCTGGGCCGGGAAGCCGCCGCGCGTTCGCCCCGGGGCGAGCAGGACCCAGCGTTCTGGAACCTGGGCGTCGCAGCCACCATCCAGCGGGACTGGGTCACCGCTCGCGACGCCTGGGAGGGCTTCGGGATCACCTTGCCCGGGGGCGAGGGAGAGATCAACGGCGCCTTCGGGACGGCGTGCGTGCGGCTGCACACGGACGGAGAGCGGGAAGTCGTGTGGATCGAGCGGCTCTGTCCGACGCGTGGGCGGGTGATGAACGTGCCCGCGACCAAGGGCCGCCGGTTCGGCGAGATCGTCGTGCACGACGGGGAGCCGACGGGCGAGCGGACGTTCAATGGCCAAACGTTCGCGGTCTTCGACGAGCTGCTGCTCTTCGAGGCCTCGCCGCTGCCGACGTTGCACGTCACCGTGAACGCTCCGGAAGCGTCCGATGTGGACGCCTTGGTGGCCTCCTTCTTCGCGCAGGACTTCGGCGCCGAGCCGGCCAGTGGTTTCCACGTGCTCTGCTCCTGCTGCAGCGAGGGCACGGTCGACTGGGGCGAGGTCAGTACGCCGACACACGGCGGATCGCAGCAGATCTGGCTCGCCGCTCCCGAGCAGCAGGCTCGGCAACTGCTCGACGCGTGGGCCGCGGACGGCGGGCGCACCTGGAGTGGTCTGGAGCCGACGGGCTGACCCCGGACACGACGAAGCCCCCTCCGGAATCCGGAGGGGGCTTCTCCCAAGTGTGGCGGCGCCAGGATTCGAACCTGGGAAGGCTGAGCCGGCAGATTTACAGTCTGCTCCCTTTGGCCGCTCGGGCACACCGCCTTGGGTTTGCTGCCTCGGGCTCCGCTGTTCGGCGGTGCTCGCTGGCAACGACGTAAACAATACCCGATGCACAGGGGTGCTTCGCCACCCGATTGATCGACGGTCGGGCCCGGGGCGGTGGCTAGGCTTTGCACGCGGCGCAACGCTCCGGTGCGCGCCCGACCAGACCCGACCAGAACCCGATCGGGCCGCCTGATCCCCTTCCGGACCCCGGTCCGGACCCCGATCAGTCCCCGACAGTCCCCGATACAAGGAGCCACAGGACATGGCCGACTCCAGTTTCGACATCGTCTCGAAGGTCGAGCGGCAGGAGGTCGACAACGCCCTCAACCAGGCCGCCAAGGAAATCTCGCAGCGCTACGACTTCAAGAACGTCGGCGCCTCCATCTCCTGGTCCGGCGAGAAGATCCTGATGGAGGCCAACTCCGAGGAGCGCGTCAAGGCCATCCTCGACGTCTTCCAGTCCAAGCTGATCAAGCGGGGCATCTCGCTGAAGTCGCTGGACGCCGGTGAGCCGCAGCTGTCCGGCAAGGAGTACAAGATCTTCGCCTCCATCGAGGAGGGCATCTCCCAGGAGAACGCCAAGAAGGTGGCGAAGATCATCCGCGACGAGGGCCCCAAGGGCGTCAAGGCGCAGGTGCAGGGCGAGGAGCTGCGCGTCAGCTCCAAGAGCCGTGACGACCTGCAGGCCATCATCGCCCTCCTCAAGGGCAAGGACTTCGACTTCGCGCTGCAGTTCGTGAACTACCGGTAGGGATAGGGGTAGTTGTACGCGTGCGAAGGGGCGGCACCCGGTCCGGGTGCCGCCCCTTCTTGCTGCCGGCTGCGGCTCAGCGGCGGCTGCGGGAGTCGCCGAAGAAGACGCGGTAGACGATCAGGAGCACCAGCGCGCCGCCGATCGCGGAGACCCAGGTCGCCGTGTCGTAGAAGTCCTTGGTGATCGGGCGGTCGAGCCAGCGCGACGATATCCAGCCGCCGATGAAGGCCCCCGCGATGCCGATGAACGTGGTGCCGATCAGGCCGCCCGGGTCGCGGCCCGGGAGCAGGAACTTGGCGATGGCACCGGCGAGCAGGCCGAGGATGATCCAGCTGATGACGCCCATGCCGTGTTCTGCCCTTCTGCCGTACTTGGGATGCGCAGTGCGTGTGTCTGTTGTCTTGCCTGTACTGCTGTACTGCTGCACTGCTGCCCTTAAGGACGGCAAATAGGCGTGGTGTGGTTGCGGGGCGTCTCCGGTCCAGGAGGCTCTAGTAGGCGCGGGCCTGGGCGAACGGCTGGTCCGTGCGGACGATCTCGCGGCCCAGCGGCATCAACGACACCGGGATCAACTTGAAGTTGGCGATGCCGAACGGGATGCCGATGATCGTGAGGCACAGCGCGATGCCGGTGAAGATGTGGGCCAGGGTGAGCCACCAGCCCGCCAGGATCAGCCACAGCACGTTGCCGACGCAGGAGGGCGCGCCCGCGTCCCTGCGCTCAACTGTCGTGTACCCAAAGGGCCACAGGGCGTAGATGCCGATCCTGAATGCCGCGATGCCGAAGGGGATCCCGATGATCGTGATGCACAGCAGCACCCCCGCGAGCAGGTAGCCGAGGAACAGCCAGAAGCCGCTCAGGACCAGCCATATGACGTTCAGAATCGTCTTCACTGCTGTCGACCTGCCATCTGCTCGAGACGGGCGATGCGCTCCGCCATGGGCGGGTGCGTGGAGAACAACTTCGACATTCCCTGGCCGGGGCGGAAGGGATTGGCGATCATCATGTGGCTCGCCGTCTCGATCTGGCGCTCGGGGGGCAGCGGCAGCTGCTTCGTGCCGGCGTCGAGCTTGCGCAGGGCGCTGGCCAGGGCCAGCGGGTCCCCGGTCAGCTGGGCGCCCGAGGCGTCCGCCTCGTACTCCCTGGAGCGGCTGATGGCGAGCTGGATGACGGAGGCGGCGAGCGGGCCCAGGAGCATCATCAGCATCATCCCGAAGATGCCGGGGCCGTCGTCGTCGTTCGAGCGGCCGACCGGGATCAGCCACGCGAAGTTGACCAGGAACATGATCACGGAGGCGAGGGCGCCGGCGACCGACGAGATCAGGATGTCGCGGTTGTAGACATGGCTGAGCTCGTGCCCGATGACGCCGCGCAGCTCGCGCTCGTCCAGGATGCGCAGGATTCCCTCGGTGCAGCAGACCGCCGCATTGCGCGGGTTGCGGCCTGTCGCGAACGCGTTCGGCGCCTCCGTCGGGGAGATGTACAGGCGCGGCATGGGCTGCTTGGCCTGTGTGGAGAGCTCGCGCACCATCCGGTAGAGCGCGGGTGCCTCGAACTCGCTCACCGGGCGCGCGCGCATGGCGCGCAGGGCCAGCTTGTCGCTGTTCCAGTACGCGTACGCGTTCGTCCCGATCGCGACGACGAGGCCGATGACGAGCCCCATGCGGCCGAAGAAGCTGCCGATGACGAGAATGAGGGCGGACAGTCCCCCGAGGAGTACGGCTGTCTTCAACCCGTTGTGCCGGCGGTGCACGGTACGCCCTCCTGATGGTGCGGCAGGGGAACCCACTGCTTGCTTTCTACTGTTTCCACTGGACCCGCGGGTCGGGTGCGGGCCGCTGCAGGTGACTGCGGCGGCCGACTCCAGTGGAACCTCCCGTACTGGTCAACGCCAGACGAAGAGGACTAGTTCCCTTGTGCGCACCGGGGGCGCGGGGTGCGCGTGTAGGCCGTACGGGTGCGGGCGGATCGGTGGGGCCTGCCCGGCTCGGCGGGGCTCGGCGGGGATCAGCAGGGCCCGACGAGGCTCGGCGGGGATCAGCGGGGATCGGGCAGCAGGCCCGCGATCTCCAGCGCCTTCTCGTCGGCCGGGATCTCGCTGGTGCAGTGCGCGCAGCGCGTGGCGATGCCGGGGATCTGGCTGTAGCAGCGGGGGCAGTCGCGCAGGGCGGCCTTGATGTCGACCGGCTTGTTGCGCTCGGCGCGGGCCGTGATCTTCATCATGGGCACGATGATCAAGAAGTAGAGCACCGCGGCGGTGATCACGAAGGCGATGCCGGCGTTGATGAGCTTCCCGTAGGGGAACTTGACGCCTTCGAGCGTGAAGTACGCGTCCGAGTAGTTACCTATGGAGCCGGTGGCCCAGCCCAGCAGCGGGGTGATGAACGCGGCGGTGAAGGCCGTCACGAGGGCGGTGAACGCCGATCCGACCGCGAGGCCCACCGCCATCGAGACGATGTTGCCGCGAAGTATGAAGTCCTTGAAACCGCTCAGCACGCTGTTGCTCCTGGGAAGGGTGACTCGGGGGGATGCCCCTGTTTGAGGCGACCCAGAAACGTACCAAATAGGAGCTTTGGTCGTCTGCTGCGTCACGAGAACAGTCCACTCTCCACAAAGTGGAGGATCAATTGTGGAGCCCCGGACAGGGCCACTCCGACGGCGGCCGTGGCGGCGATCGCGGCGGTGAGCGGCATGGAGGCGCGGTACGCGGCGGGCTCGCCCTCAGGGGTGCGGAAGAGGGTCGCGGTCCACTGGAGGTAGTAGAAGAGCGCGATGACGACGTTCACGGCCATGACGACGGCGAGCCAGCCCAGGCCTGCGTCGACGGCCGCCGAGAAGACGGTGACCTTCGCGAACAGGCCGATGATGCCCGGCGGCAGGCCGGCCAGGCACAGCAGGAAGAAGCCCAGGGCGAGCGCGGCGAGCGGCCGGGAGGCGTACAGGCCCCGGTAGTCGCTGAGGCGGTTCAGGGGCTTCGTACGGGCGACGAGGGCGGCCACCGTGAAGGCGCCGAGGTTCACGGCGGCGTACATGAGGGCGTACGCGAGGGTGGAGCCGATCGACTTCTGCGGGTCGTCGGAGTACGCGGCGGCGGCGATCGGCACCAGGAGGTAGCCGGCCTGTCCGACGGAGGACCAGGCGAGGAGGCGTACGGCGCTGTACGCGCGCGTGGCCTGCTGGCGCAGGGCGGCGACGTTGCCGGCGGTCATCGTCAGTGCGGCGAGTGCGGCGAGCGCCGGGCCCCAGACATCGGCGTACGACGGGAACGCGACGACCGTGACGAGGATGAGGCCGGAGAAGCCGACGGCCTTGCCGATGACCGACAAGTAGGCGGCGATCGGGAGCGGCGCGCCTACGTAGGTGTCGGGTACCCAGAAGTGGAACGGCACAGCGGCCGTCTTGAACGCGAAACCCACGAGGGTGAGGGCCACTCCCGCCTGGGCGAGGGTGTGGAACTGGCCGTCCACGTGGGTGAGTTCGGAGGCGATGCGGGTGAGGTGCAGGCTGCCCGTGGTCGCGTACACGAAGCTCACACCGAGGAGCATGACGGCGGTCGCCGTGACCGAGGACAGGAAGAACTTCAGGGCTGCGTCGGAGGACCGCTTGTCGTCGCGCTTGAGCCCCACGAGGGCGAACGCGGGCAGCGAGGCGACTTCCAGGGCGACGACGAGCGTGGCGAGGTCGCGGGAGGCGGGCAGGAGGGCGGCGCCCGCGGCGGAGGACAGGAGGAGGAACCAGAACTCCCCTTCGGGGAGGGGCTTGTTCGCGTTCTTCGCGTCCTTCAGGGTGCTGATCGAGAGCAGCGCGGTGAGCAGGGCGCCCGCGAGAACCAGGAACTGGATGACGAGCGTGAAGCGGTCCGCCGTGTAACTGCAGGCGTCGTACGAGGTGTTGGTGAGGCAGAACGTCGAACGGCCGTCGTCCGCGTCACTGATCAGCGGGATCAGGGCGAGCGCGGCCGCGGCCAGGCCCGCGACGGAGAGCCGGCCGAGGACCGGCTTGCGGCGCTCGTCGAGGAACAGGTCCGCGACGAGGACGACGAGGGCGACGGCCGCCGCGATCGTCGGCGGCGCGATCGCGACCCAGTCGACGGACTGGACGAGGGACGCCACGGAGGGCGCGGCGACGGCGATCACTGGAGGCCTCCTGCGAGGAGCTTCTGCACGGCCGGGTTCGTGAGGCCGAGCAGCGCTGCGGGCCACAGGCCCGCGAGGACGGTGAGGGCGACGAGCGGGGTCCAGGCGGCGAACTCGTACCCGCGTACGTCGGTGAGAGCCGGGGCTTCCTGGTCGCGCGGGCCCATGCAGACGCGGCGGACCACGATGAGCATGTACGCGGCGGTGAGCAGCGTGCCGAACGCGGCGATCGCCATGAAGACGAGGAACGCCGGGCGGCTGAGGTCGTCCGCGGGCTTGAACGCGCCGAACAGCGCGAGCATCTCGCCCCAGAATCCGGCGAGGCCCGGCAGTCCGAGCGAGGCGACGGCGGCGAACGCGAGCAGGCCGCCGAGGCGCGGGGCCTTGCCGTACAGGGCCATGCCGCCCTGCTCCGCGAGGGCGTCGAGGTCGCTGGTGCCGGCCCGGTCCTTGAGCGCGCCGACGAGGAAGAAGAGGAGGCCGGTGATGAGGCCGTGGGCGATGTTGGCGAACAGCGCGCCGTTCACGCCGGTCGGGGTCATGGTCGCGATGCCGAGCAGGACGAAGCCCATGTGACCGACGGAGGAGTACGCGATCAGGCGCTTGAGGTCGCCCTTCGCACCCTGCTTCGCGAGGTTCAGGCAGGCCAGGGATCCGTAGATGATCCCGACGACGGCGAACGCGGCGAGGTACGGGGCGAAGGTCCGCATCCCGTCGGGCGCGATGGGGAGCAGGATCCGGACGAACCCGTACGTACCCATCTTCAGCAGCACGCCGGCGAGGAGGACCGAACCGACGGTCGGGGCGGCGGTGTGCGCGTCCGGCAGCCAGCTGTGCAGCGGCCACATCGGGGTCTTCACGGCGAGCCCGATCCCGATCGCCAGAACGGCGATGACCTGCACGGATGTGGTCAGGCCCCGGCCGTTGTCAGTGGCGAGTGCCATGATGTCGAACGTGCCCGACTTAACACCGATAAGGAGAATGCCGAGGAGCATCACGACCGAGCCGAGCAGGGTGAAGAGGATGAACTTCCAAGCGGCGGCCTGCCGTTCGGCTCCGCCCCAGCGCGCGATGAGGAAGTACATCGGGATGAGGACCATCTCGAACGCGAGGAAGAAGAGGAGGAGGTCGAGGACGGCGAAGGTCGCGAGCGTGCCCGATTCCAGAAGCAGGATCAGGGCCACGAATGCCTTGGGCGAGGGCCCTGTCGGCATCTTGAAGTAGGAGTACAGCGCGCACAGGAACGTCAGCAGCGCCGTGAGCACCAGGAGGGGGAGGGAGATGCCGTCGATGCCGAGGTGGATCCGCACGTCGAGCGCGGGGATCCAGCTGATGTCCGTCGTGGCCTGCATCTGCTGTGCCTGGACGGGGGCGTCGTGGTCGAAGCCCAGCGCGAGGACGATCGCGGCGATCAGGATCGCGCCGGTCACGGTCACGCCGTGGCGGAGCACGGCCTGGTCAGGGGACTTCCCCTTCAGCCCGGGCGGGGCGGGGAGAAGGGCGAGGACGGCGCCGATGAGCGGGCCGACGACGATCAATGCGAGAAGGAACTGCATCACGGATTCGCTGATATCGATCACGGCTGCTCACGCTCCGGCGGTGGCGACGAGGACGACGGCGACCACCAGGACGACGGTGCCTGCGAGCAGTGCGCTGAGGTAGGTCTGCACGTTGCCGGTCTGGGCGCGGCGCACGGCCCAGCCGAGCGCCTTCGGGGTCTCGGCCGCCGCGCGCACGTAGGTGTCGACGACCGCGCGGTCCAGGAAGCGGACCAGGGCGGCCGCGGCCTGGACGGGGCGGACGAAGAGCGTCGCGTAGACGGCGTCGAGGTGGAAGCCGACGGCGGCGTGGCGGTGCAGCGGGCCGAGCAGCAGCCGCCCGGGGTCGGCCGGGTCGGGTGCGCTCGCGACATCGCCGTACGCGGGGGCGTGGCTCGCGATGGCCTCGGCCTCGACCAGGCCGCCGTCGCCCTGCTCGGTGTCGATCGCGACGGCACCGATCGGGGTGCGGTGTGCCGCCGGCGTCGCGATGGAGCTGCGCCAGGCCGCGTACGTCACCAGGCCGCCGACGAGCGCGAAGCCCGTGCCCAGGACCGAGGTGGTCAGGGTCGGGGTGAGGGAGCGGCCGTCGAACCAGTCGGGCAGCACGCCCGTGGCCAGACCGAATCCGAGGGAGGGGATCGCCAGGACCCACAGGACGGCGTTCATCGCGACCGGCTGCTTGCCGTGGTCGGGGGCTTCGGCTCCACGGCCGTTGAACACGAGCAGCCACAGGCGGGTCGCGTAGGCGGCGGTGAGCAGGGCCGTGACCAGGCCGGCGATCAGGACGATCCAGCCGGACGCGACGGGGACGCCGTTCTCGTGGCCGGTGGCGGTGTGCTCGGCGGCGCCGAGGACGGCCTCCTTGGAGAAGAAGCCGCTGAAGGGCGGGATCGCGGCGAGCGCGAGCAGCGCCACGGTCATCGTCCAGAAGGCGTCGGGCACGCGGTCGCGCAGGTGGCCCATCCGGGACATCGCGGCAAGGGAGTTGGTGCCGGCGGCGTGGATGATCACGCCTGCCGCGAGGAACAGCAGCGCCTTGAAGGCGCCGTGGGTGAGGAGGTGGAAGACGGCGGCGTCGCGGTCGCCGACGGCCAGGGCGCCGGTCATGTAGCCGAGCTGGCCGACCGTCGAGTACGCGAGGACGCGCTTGATGTCGTCCTGTGCGAGCGCGGCGAGGGCCGAGCCGGCCATGGTCACGGCGGCCATGACGGCCAGCACGATCAGGGCCGCCTGCGAGGCGGCGAAGACCGGGAGGAGACGGGCGACGAAGTAGACACCGGCGGCGACCATCGTCGCGGCGTGGATCAGCGCGGAGACGGGCGTGGGGCCCGCCATCGCGTCGGGCAGCCAGGTGTGCAGCGGGAACTGGGCCGACTTGCCCGCGACGCCGGCGAGCAGCAGGAGGGCGATCAGGGTCGGGTGGTCGAGGCCGCCCTCGCTGGTGGCCTTGCCCAGGACCGTCGTGATGCGGAACGAGCCCGCGTCCGTGGCGAGCGCGAACAGGCCGATCAGAAAGGGGACGTCGCCGAGCTTCGTGACAAGGAAGGCCTTGAGGGAGGCGGCCCGCGCCTCGGAGGTCTCCCAGTAGTGGCCGACGAGGAAGTACGAGCAGATGCCCATGACTTCCCAGCCGACGAGCAGAACGATCAGGTCGCCGGTGTAGACGACCAGGAGCATCGCGGAGGTGAAGAGCGAGACGAGAGCGGCGTACGAGGGGTAGCGCGGGTCGTCGCGCAGATAGCCCGTCGAGTAGAGCTGGACGCAGGTCGCGACCAGGGCGACCAGGACGGCGACGAGGGCGGCGAAGCCGTCGACGTGCAGGGCGAGTTCGATCGGCACGGAGCCGGTCGGGGTGAGCTCGGTGTGCGCGTCGAGGGCCGTGGTGCCGTTGCCCGTGCCGCCGCCCTGCCGGACCGCGACGACGACGGCGAGGATCAGCGCGGCGAGCGTCGGCAGGACGGCGAGCGGGCGGACGAAGGCGGGGGCCGTGCGGCCGAGCAGCAGTCCGGCGGCGGCGCCGAGGAACGGCAGGAGGGGGACGAGGACGGCGAGGGTCGTGGTGGTCACGCGGTGGCCTCGGCCTTCTTGTCCTTGTCCGCCGGGCCGGCCTGGGCGTCGGCGGCCGCGGTGTCGTCGGACGGGTCGTGCGGCTCGTCGTCCGGATCGTCGTCCGGGTCGTGCGGTTCGGCGGCGTCGCGGAGCTTGTCGATGTCCGACGTGCCGCGGTTGCGGTAGACGGCCAGGACGATCGCCAGGCCGATGCCGATCTCGGCGGCGGCGATGGCGATGGTGAACAGGGTCAGGGCCTGGCCGGAGTGGAGGGCGTCGCGCAGCCAGACGTCGAAGGCGACCAGGTTGAGGTTGACGGCGTTGAGCATCAGCTCGACCGACATCAGGACCAGGATCGCGTTGCGGCGGGCCAGGACTCCGTACAGGCCCGTGCAGAAGAGGAGGGAGGACAGGACGGCGGGATAGGCGAGGTGCATCAGCGGTTGCCCTCCCGTGCGACGGAGCTGCCGGTCGCGGAGTTGCCGGTCGCGGAGTTGCCGGTCGCAGGGTTGCCGGTCGCGGAGTTCCCGGTCTCGGCCGCGTTCTTCTTGCGGGACAGGACGATCGCGCCGACCAGGGCCGCGAGGAGCAGCACCGAGAGGGCTTCGAACGGCAGCACCCAGTGGCGGAACAGGATCGAGCCGGTCACGGCCGTGCTGCCCCGGGCACCCTCGGTCGCGGCGGCCGCACCGTCCAGGTCGATCCAGGTCGTGCGGAAGGCGTCGACGACGACCCAGACCAGGGCGGCGGCGGAGGCGACGGCCACGGTCAGGGCGGCCCAGCGGTTGGGGCTGTCCGCGTCCGGGGAGCGGCCGATGGGGGCTCGCGTCAGCATCAACCCGAACAGGAGGAGGACGACGACGGAACCTACGTAGATCAATACCTGCACCCACGCGATGAACTCGGCGGTGAGCAGGAGGTACTCGACGGCGAGGCCACCGAGGGCGACGACCAGCCACAGGGCGGCGTGCACCAGCTGCTTCGTGGTGACGGTGACGATCGCGGCGCCGAAGGTGACCAGGCCGACGAGGAGGAAGGCGATCTCGACGCCCGTCGGGGACAGGAACCCGTGGGCCCCGTGGCTCTCGGCGGCCGACGCCGCCAGTGCTGCGGGGGTCATGGCGGGGGTCATGGCGGGGATCATCCGGTGCCCTCCTCTCCGGACGTGTCGGGGGCCTGCGCCGCCGCCAGCTTCTCGGCTGCCTTGCGGGCCGCCGCGATCTCCTTCGGTTCCTCGGCCGACGGGTCGAGGGCGGGCGGGGACGGGACCGTCCACATCCACTCGCGGAGCTTGTCGCGCTCGTGGGTGAGTTCGTGGATGTCCGTCTCGGCGTACTCGAACTCCGGGGACCAGAACAGCGCGTCGAAGGGGCACACCTCGATGCAGATGCCGCAGTACATGCAGAGGGAGAAGTCGATGGCGAAGCGGTCGAGGACGTTGCGGCTGCGCTCGCGTCCGCCTTCCACCGCGGGCGGCACCGTCTCCTTGTGGGAGTCGATGTAGATGCACCAGTCGGGGCACTCGCGGGCGCACAGCATGCAGACCGTGCAATTCTCCTCGAAGAGGCCGATCACGCCGCGGGTGCGGGGCGGGAGTTCGGGCTGGACCTCGGGGTACTGCTCGGTGACGGTCTTCTTCGTCATCGTGCGGAGGGTGACGGCGAGGCCCTTGGCGAGGCCGGAGCCAGGGATCGGGGGCATCAGTTGATCGCCACCTTCACGATGCCGGTGAGCGCGATCTGCGCGAGGGCGAGGGGGACGAGGAGGGTCCAGGAGAGTTTCTGGAGCTGGTCCTCGCGGAGTCGGGGGTACGAGACGCGCAGCCAGATCACGATGAAGGCCAGGACCGCGGTCTTGAGCAGGGTCCAGACCCAGCCGAGGCCGTCGGCGCCCCAGGGGCCGTGCCAGCCGCCGAGGAAGAGGACGGTGGTCAGGCCGCACAGGACGACGATGCCCGCGTACTCGGCGAGCAGGAAGAGGGCGAAGCGCAGACCCGTGTACTCGGTGTACGCGCCGAAGATGATCTCGGAGTCGGCGACCGGCATGTCGAAGGGCGGGCGTTGCAGTTCGGCGAGGCCCGCGACGAAGAAGACGAGGGCGCCGACGATCTGCCAGGGCAGCCACCACCACTCGAAGGCGTCGAGGATGCCGGGCAGGGAGACCGTGCCCGCCGCCATGGCGACGGACGCGGCCGCGAGCAGCATGGGCAGTTCGTACGCGAGCAGCTGTGCGGCCGTACGCAGACCGCCGAGCAGGGAGAACTTGTTGGCGCTGGCCCAGCCGGCCATCAGCGCGCCGAGCACGCCGACGCCCATCACCGCGAGTACGAAGAAGATGCCCGCGTCGATGACCTGGCCGACCGCGCCGTCGCCCGGGCCGACCGGGATGGCCAGCAGGACGAGGAGGTACGGCAACAGGGCGACGGCGGGGGCGAGTTGGAAGATGCGGCGGTCGGCCTCGGCCGGGACCACGTCCTCCTTCTGCGCGAACTTGACGCCGTCGGCGACGAGTTGGGCCCAGCCGTGGAAGCCGCCCGCGTACATCGGCCCGAGCCGGCCCTGCATGTGGGCCATGACCTTGTGCTCGGTCTGGCCGACGATCAGGGGCAGCACCAGGAAGGCGACGAAGACGACGACGAGGCGCAGGGCGACGTCGAGAGCGTCGTTCACTGGGTGCCTCCGTCGGGGGTCGTGTCGTCGGTGCCGGGTTCGGTAGCGGGTTCGGTAGCGGGTTCCGTACCGGGCTCGGTGCCGGCGCGGGCTTCGGGCTCGGCGCGGGCTTCGGGCTCGGCCTCGGGGCCCGGCTCAGTTGTCGGCTCGGGTGCGGGCGTGGCCCGGGCGGGTTTCGGTTGCTCGTCGAACGCGGGCTTGGCGTGGTGCCAGGGCGCGTCGCTCGAGCGGGGTGCCGCCGCGGGTTGCGCTGCCGGTGCGGCCGGTGCGTCCGGGATCTCGCCCTCGGACCCCGGGGTCGCGGGCGCCGTCCGCTGCGAAGCCGAGCCGTCGGACGCGCTGCGGGCACGCCGGGCCGGACGGGCGGGACGTTCCTCTGCGGAGGGCGTCTCCGAAGTGGCCGAGGCCTCTGGGACAGCCGGGGCCTCTGAAGTGGCCGGGGTCTCTGAAGTGGCGGGGGTTCCTGAAGTCGCCGGGGCCTCTGGAGTAACCGGGATCCCCGGAGTCGCCGGGGCCTCTGGAGTAACCGGGGTCCCCGGAGTCGCCGGGGCCTCTGGAGTAACCGGGGTCCCCGGAGTCGCCGGGGCCTCTGGAGTAACCGGGGTCCCCGGAGTCGCCGGGGCCTCTGGAGTAACCGGGGTCCCCGGAGTAGCGGGGGTCCCAGGAGTCGCCAGGGCCTCTGGAGTAACCGGGATCCCCGGAGTAGCCGGGGTCCCCGGAGTCGCCGGGGTCGCCGTCTGGCTCGCCGAGCCCTCGCTCGCCGAGCGGGTCCGCCGCGCCGGACGCTCCCCCGGAGCACCCCCCGCACGACCCTCACGACCAGCACGACCCGCGGCACCAACTCCCGCGCCCGCACCGGAACCTGCGCCCGCACCGGCACCCGCCGCCCGCGCCCCCCGCGCAGGACGCGCAGGCGCAGGTGGCAGCTGGCCCTTCATCGGGCCCCATTCGTTCGGGTCGGGCACGCCGGGCGGGAGCATCTGGCGTCGCTTGGGGCCGCCGTGCCCTCCACCAGCCGCGGACTCCCCCGGCTCCTTCGCGCCCGGCCACGCCTTCGCGACGCGCGCCGCGAGCACGAAGTCCTTGCGCAGCGGGTGCCCTTCGAAGCCCTCGGGCAACAGCAGCGGGTCGAGCCCCGGGTGGTCCGTGAAGTCGACGCCGAACATCTCGTGCGTCTCGCGCTCGTGCCAGGCCGCACCCGCGTACACCTCGACCGCGGAGGCGAGGACCGGTGCCTCGTGCGGCACGGTCGTGCGCAGCAGCAGACGGCGTACGGAACCGGGCGCGACGGCGGCGACGTGTGCGCACACGCGGAAGCCGGTGCCGGGTTCGTCGACCGCGCTCAGCCAGTCGAAGTACGTGCACCCGAGGCGCGTACGGGCCGTCTCGAGAGCCGCGATCCACGCGGCGGCCGGGACGTCCACCGTCAGCAGGTCGTACGCCTCCTCGACCGTCGCCTCCGCGCCGAACAGCTCCTCGACGGGGTCCGGGAGCCAGCTCATCGGGCACCCTCCGAAGAAGACGGCTTCGGCGGCTGCACCAGACCGCTGCTCAGCGCTGCCGTGGAGGGACGGCCGGCCGCCGCGTCGGCGGAGGCGTACCGCTCGCCGAGCGACTCTCGGGCGATCTTCTCCTGGAGCTTGAGGATGCCCTGGAGCAGCGCCTCGGGACGGGGCGGGCAGCCGGGCACGTACACGTCGACGGGGATGATCTGGTCGACGCCCTTGGTCACCGAGTACGAGTCCCAGTACGGGCCGCCGCAGTTGGAGCAGGCGCCGAAGGAGATGACGTACTTCGGCTCGGGCATCTGCTCGTACAGGCGCTTCACGGCCGGGGCCATCTTGTCGGTCACGGTCCCCGAGACGACCATCAGGTCCGCCTGGCGCGGGCCGGGGGCGAACGGGATGACGCCGAGCCGGATGAAGTCGTGCCGCGCCATGGACGCGGCGATGAACTCGATGGCGCAGCAGGCGAGGCCGAAGTTGAAGACCCAGAGCGAGTAGCGGCGGCCCCAGTTGAGGACCACCTTCATCGGCTCGGGGGCCAGGCGCGAGAGCACGCCGAGCCGCTTCGGCTCCGGCAGCAGGACGGGCACGGATTCGGGGACGGCTTCGGGCACGGGCTCGGGGGTCACGCCCACGTAAGGACGCCCTTCTTGTATGCGTACAGCAGGCCGACGGCGAGGAAGCCGAGGAAGAGGAACATCTCGACGAGCGTCGCCGCGCCGTATCCCGGTGCGGCGAAGACCGTGGCCCAGGGGAAGAGGAAGATCGAGTCGACTGCGAAGATCACGTAGAGGAACGCGTACACGTAGTAGCGGACCTGGGTGTGCGCCCAGCCCTCGCCGACGGGGTCGACGCCGCACTCGTACGTGAGGAGTTTCTCCGGGGTGGGCACCACTGGACGCAGCAGGCGTCCCGCACCGAAGGCCACGGCGACGAAGAGCACGCCGACGACGGCCAGCAGCCCGACCACCGAGTACGACCGGAAGTAGTCCGCCGCCATGACGGTCACGTCTCAGCGCCCCTCGCGTGTTCGTGGATGGGATGAGTGGATGGGTTGGTGCATCGTGTTCGACGATCTGTACGCACGGGAGTCTAGGGCCTGTTAAAGAGACGGTAAGCAGGCCGGTGCGAAGCGAAGCCCCGGCGGGGTGGGGTTATCCCCCGTTCGTCCCGGGCAGTCCGCCTCATGGCGCCGTCCCTCGCGCGCAGGGCACCCTTTCGTTTATGACCGATCCACTCCACGCTCCCGCGGCCGAGGGCGGCGACCGCCAGGCGCTGCCGCCCGTGCGCTTCGCGTACGACAGACACACCTGGAAGGAGATCGCGTATCTCCTGTCCAGCTTCCCGCTCGCGGTCCTCGGTTTCGTGTACGCGCTCACGATGCTGGCGCTCGGCGCCGGGCTGACCGTCACCGTCATCGGGCTGCCGCTGATCGCGGCCGCCCTCATGGGGGCGCGGCAGCTCGGCAAGGCGGAGCGCGGGCGGGCCAGGGCGCTGCTCGGGGTGCAGGTCGACGAGCCCAGTCCGCTGCCCCGGCAGCGCGGCGACGGCTTCTTCGGCTGGCTGTGGAACGGGCTGAAGGACTCGGTGGGCTGGCGCGCGATGCTCTACGAGCTGATCCGGCTGCCCTGGGGGATCCTCACGTTCGTCGTCACGCTGACCGGCCTTTTCGTGCTGTGGCCCGTGCTGCCGTTCATCGCGCGCGGCCTGACCAACGCGGACCGGGCCATGGTGCGCGGCCTGCTCTCGCCCTCCGACGAGCTGGAGCGGCGGATCGCCGAGCTGGAGTCGGACCGGGGCGTCGTGGTCGACACGGCCGCCGCGGACCTGCGGCGCATCGAGCGCGATCTGCACGACGGCGCCCAGGCCCGCCTGGTCAATCTGGCCATGGGTCTCGGCCTCGCCAAGGAGAAGCTCCTCGAAGACCCCGAGGCGGCGGCCGCGATGGTCGGCGAGGCGCACGGTGAAGTGAAGCTCGCGCTGCAGGAGTTGAGGGACCTGGCCCGCGGCATCCACCCGGCGGTGCTCACCGACCGCGGCCTGGACGCGGCCCTGTCGTCGGTGGCCTCGCGCTGCACGGTGCCGGTGAAGGTGACGGCCGAGCTGCCCGGGCGCCCCGCCGAGGCGATCGAGGGCATCGCCTACTTCACGGTCTCCGAACTCCTCCAGAACGTCAGCAAGCACAGCCGTGCCACGCAGGCGAGCGTGGACGTGTGGCGGTCCGACGACCGGCTGCTCATCCAGGTCCGCGACGACGGGCAGGGCGGCGCAAGCCTGGACAAGGGGACCGGCATGTCCGGGCTCGCGGAGCGGCTCGGCGCGGTCGACGGCCTGTTCGTCGTGGACTCGCCGGAGGGCGCGGGCACGACGGTCACCGCCGAACTGCCCTGGCGCGACCGGACCACGGGCCCTGCCCAGGCGTCCCAGGGGTCCCACGGCTCCCAGGGGTAGGGAAAACCCCCGGTCGAAGACGCCGACCGGCCGCATGGCCGGGGGCCGCGCCCCCGAGGACCCTGGAAGCAGAGCGGCAGAGCAGCGGCCCCCGTGACAGGCGACTGACACGCGACACCGAGCAGAAACGGACGGCACCATGGCCACGGATCAGTACGGCTACCGGAGCGCGTACTCGTACGACGACGACTACGAGCCCCGCCCGCAGCGACGCGGGCTCGGCCGACTGCCGGCCGGCCTGCGCGCACCGATCGAGGCGCGCACCTGGCGCGAGCTGGCCTATCTGCTGCTGAGCCTGCCGGTCGCCATCATGGCCTTCACCTGGTCGGTGACGATGGTGTCGCTCGGCGCGGGCCTGCTCGTCACGTTCATCGGGGTGCCGGTGCTCGCGGCGGCCCTGGCCGGGGCGCGCGGTTTCGGTGTCCTGGAGCGGGTGCGGGCGCGGGGTCTGCTCGGCCTCGAGGTCGCTTCGCCGGAGCCGGTGCGGCCGCGCAAGGGCGGCCCGCTGGCCTGGATGGGCGCGACGCTCAAGAGCGGTGTCTCGTGGCGGCACCTGCTGTACACGGTGCTGCACTTCCCGTGGGCGACGTTCGCGTTCTCCGTGGCCCTGTCGCTGTGGACGACGGGCTGGGCGCTGCTGACGTACCCCCTGTGGCAGTGGGTCTTCCCGATGTACGCGGGCCAGGCCGGCCTGCAGCTGTACGGCGACGACCACCACTCCGTGTACCTGAACAACCCCTTCGAGATCGCCCTGACCGCGTTCGTCGGACTGCTCATCACGCTCGCCACACCGTGGGTGATCCGGGCCCTGACGACGGTGGACCGGGTGCTGGTCGCCGGGCTGCTCGGCCCCTCGCAGCTGGCGACCCGCGTCGTGGAGCTGGAGTCGGACCGGGGCGTCGTGGTCGACACGGCCGCCGCGGACCTGCGGCGCATCGAGCGCGATCTGCACGACGGCGCCCAGGCCCGCCTGGTGAACCTGGCGATGGACCTGGGCCTGGCCAAGGAGAAGCTCACCGAGGACCCCGAGGCCGCGGCCCGCATGGTCGACGAGGCGCACGGCGAGGTGAAGACGGCCCTGCAGGAGCTGCGCGACCTGGCCCGCGGCATCCACCCGGCGGTCCTGACCGACCGCGGCCTGGACGCGGCCCTGTCGTCGGTGGCCTCGCGCTGCACGGTGCCCGTCACGGTGGAGGTCGACCTGCCCGCGCGGCCCGCGCCCGCGATCGAGGGCATCGCCTACTTCACGGTCTCCGAACTCCTCCAGAACGTCAGCAAGCACAGCCGGGCGACCCGGGCCACGGTCGACGTGTGGCGCACCGCGGACCGGCTGATGCTCCAGGTCACCGACAACGGGATCGGCGGCGCCGACGTGTCCCGCGGCTCCGGCCTCGCCGGTCTCGCCGAGCGGCTCGACGCGGTGGACGGAATCCTGCTGGTGGACTCGCCCCTGGCGGGTCCGACGCGGGTGACCGCGGAGCTGCCGTGGCGCCGCGCCTGAACCTTTCACAGCCCCGGGTGCTCCGCGCGCCCGGGGCTTTGCGCGTTCCCACAGTCAGGGCGGTCATTTCGGGCTCCCCTTCCCCTGCCGCGTGGAATGCTGGGCCTGTCAGAACTGCTCCCGGTGCACAGGTCACCGGGGCACTGGGGGGCCGAGAAACGTGGAGGACACGGTGCGGGTGGTCATCGCCGAGGATTCAGTGCTGCTCAGGGAGGGCCTGACCCGGCTGCTGACCGACCGGGGGCACGAGGTCGTCGCCGGGGTCGGCGACGGGGAGGCACTGGTCAAGACGATCACGGATCTGGGGGCGCAGGACCAGCTCCCCGACGTGGTCGTCGCGGACGTCCGGATGCCTCCGACACACACGGACGAGGGCGTGCGCGCGGCGGTGCAGCTGCGCGGCCGGTTCCCCGGGCTCGGGGTCCTGGTCCTTTCGCAGTACGTGGAGGAGCAGTACGCCACGGAGCTGCTCGCCGGTTCGAGCCACGGCGTCGGCTATCTGCTCAAGGACCGCGTCGCCGAGGTGCGGGAGTTCGTGGACGCCGTCGTCCGCGTCGCGGAGGGCGGCACGGCGCTGGACCCGGAGGTGGTCGCGCAGTTGCTCGGGCGCAGTCGTAAGCAGGACGTGCTGGCGAACCTGACCCCGCGCGAGCGCGAGGTCCTCGGCCTGATGGCGGAGGGGCGGACGAACTCGGCGATCGCGCGGCAGCTCGTGGTGAGCGACGGCGCGGTCGAGAAGCACGTGAGCAACATCTTCCTGAAGCTGGGCCTGTCCCAGAGTGACGGGGATCACCGACGCGTTCTGGCCGTCCTGACCTACCTCAACTCCTGATCAACTGACACCCTGTCAGATATCAGGGGTCTCCGGGATCCGGACCTAGAACCAAAGGACCAGCAGCGAGCGTCTTCCAGAAGTCTGCGGACACCGCTCCGGGGGGCTGACAGATCATGGCGAAACGGGACGACATGCCGTCTCATTCCGGGGTCCATCATGCGAACGATCGGAGGAAGGCTCCCCTTACGGACGTAGGGTGGGCCTCGGGAAGGCCGTCGGGACGGCCCTGCCCGAACAGCCGCCTCGAGGGAGGTCCAGTTCAGTGACCAGCCAGGTCAGTAGCCCAGCCGAGCAGGCCGACGGGGCCGACAGCGCGGTGGTCGGCGAGCAGCGCACAGCGGGTGGATCGAGCAAGGACGTACGGCGCCTGGACCGGGTGGTCATCCGGTTCGCGGGTGACTCCGGTGACGGTATGCAGCTGACGGGTGACCGTTTCACCTCGGAGACGGCGTCGTTCGGCAATGACCTTTCGACGCTGCCGAACTTCCCGGCCGAGATCCGGGCGCCCGCGGGCACGCTGCCGGGTGTCTCGTCGTTCCAGCTGCATTTCGCCGATCACGACATCCTGACCCCCGGGGACGCGCCGAACGTGCTGGTGGCGATGAACCCGGCGGCGTTGAAGGCGAACATCGCGGATGTGCCGCGGGGCGCGGAAGTGATCGTCAACACGGACGAGTTCACCAAACGGGCGATGTCGAAGGTGGGTTACGAGGCGTCGCCGCTGGAGGACGGTTCGCTGGACGGGTATCACGTGCATCCGGTGCCGTTGACGACGCTGACGGTGGAGGCGCTGAAGGAGTTCGCGCTGTCGCGCAAGGAGGCCGAGCGCAGCAAGAACATGTTCGCGCTGGGGCTGTTGTCGTGGATGTATCACCGGCCCACCGAGGGCACGGAGAAGTTCCTCAAGCAGAAGTTCGCGAAGAAGCCCGAGATCATGAAGGCCAACTTGGCGGCGTTTCATGCGGGTTGGAACTTCGGTGAGACGACCGAGGACTTCGCGGTCTCCTATGAGGTGGCGCCGGCGGCGACGGCGTTCCCGACGGGTACGTATCGCAACATCTCGGGGAACCTGGCGCTGTCGTACGGGTTGATCGCGGCGTCCAGGCAGGCGGATCTGCCGCTGTATCTGGGCTCGTATCCGATCACTCCGGCCTCCGACATCCTGCACGAGCTGTCCAAGCACAAGAACTTCGGTGTGCGTACCTTCCAGGCGGAGGATGAGATCGCCGGGATCGGGGCGGCGCTGGGTGCGGCGTTCGGCGGCTCCCTCGCGGTGACCACGACCAGCGGTCCCGGTGTGGCGCTGAAGTCGGAGACGATCGGGCTGGCCGTAAGCCTTGAACTGCCGTTGTTGGTGGTGGACATCCAGCGCGGCGGCCCGTCGACGGGGCTGCCGACCAAGACCGAGCAGGCGGATCTGCTGCAGGCGATGTACGGGCGCAACGGCGAGGCCCCGGTGCCGATCGTCGCCCCGTGCACCCCGGCGGACTGCTTCGACGCGGCGATGGAAGCGGCCCGGATCGCGGTCACCTACCGCACCCCGGTCCTGCTCCTGTCCGACGGCTACCTGGCCAACGGCTCCGAGCCGTGGCGCATCCCGGAGATCGATGAACTCCCTGACCTGCGTGTGCAGTTCGCGACCGGTCCGAACCACACCACCGAGGACGGCACCGAAGTCTTCTGGCCGTACAAGCGTGATCCGGAGACCTTGGCGCGGCCGTGGGCGATCCCGGGCACGCCGGGCCTCGAGCACCGCATCGGTGGCATCGAGAAGCAGGACGGGACCGGGAACATCTCCTACGACCCGGCCAACCACGACTTCATGGTCCGCACCCGGCAGGCGAAGGTCGACGGGATCCGGGTGCCGGACATCGAGGTCGACGACCCGCACGGCGCCAACACCCTTGTCCTGGGCTGGGGTTCGACCTACGGCCCCATCACCGCGGCCGTCCGCCGACTGCGCGCCGCCGGTGAGTCGATCGCGCAGGCCCATCTGCGCCACCTCAACCCCTTCCCGCGGAATCTGGGCGAGGTCCTGAAGCGTTACGACAAGGTGGTGATCCCCGAGATGAACCTCGGTCAGCTCGCCACGCTCATCCGGGCGAAGTACCTGGTCGACGCCCACTCGTACAACCAGGTCAACGGAATGCCGTTCAAGGCTGAGCAGCTCGCCACGGCTCTCAAGGAGGCCATCGATGGCTGAGACGACGACCACGGAGGAGACGGGGACCGCGAAGACGCTTCTCTCCCTCGTCCCCAAGGCCGAGGCCAAGCAGTCCATGAAGGACTTCAAGTCGGATCAGGAGGTGCGCTGGTGCCCCGGCTGCGGTGACTACGCGGTCCTGGCCGCCGTGCAGGGCTTCATGCCCGAGCTGGGTCTGGCGAAGGAGAACATCGTCTTCGTCTCCGGCATCGGCTGTTCCTCGCGCTTCCCGTACTACATGAACACGTACGGGATGCACTCCATCCACGGCCGTGCCCCCGCCATCGCCACCGGACTCGCCTCCTCCCGCCGGGACTTGAG
>NZ_JBITJZ010000003.1:0-116730 GCF_044460595.1 Streptomyces sp. NPDC050085
CTCGGGGTCTTGCTTCGCTTTCCGGCCTTTCGGCTTTCCGGCGAGTCCGACTCTATCAGATCCTTTCGGGCCTGATTCCCAGTCAGGGGGCTTTGTCTTCCCGGCTGTTGGGCCGTTCCGACGAGTGAGACGTTAGCGGATTCCTGGCCCCCGACCTAATCGGGGTCCCGCTCTTTCGAACGTGGATTCCTCATTTCGCAAAAGCGCGCGCAAACGGCATGACGACAGATGTGCATAAGCCGTCAGGCGATTGAGTGGTCTTGCGGAATGGCTGTCCGGGGACCGACCGGGGTCGGCGCTCACGCCGGACAACTCGGAGAACACTACGGATCAGCCCGGTGCGTGTCAACTTCAGCCCCGGGCCGTGCGGCGGGTCAGCTGTTGTTGCCGGAGGCCAGTTCGCGGCTGCGGTCGCGGGCCGCTTCGAGGGCGGCGATGAGGGCGGCGCGGACGCCGTGGTTCTCGAGCTCCCGGATGGCGTTGATGGTCGTACCCGCGGGGGACGTGACGTTCTCGCGGAGCTTGACCGGGTGTTCGCCGCTGTCGCGGAGCATCGTGGCCGCGCCGATGGCGGACTGGACGATGAGGTCGTGGGCCTTGTCGCGGGGCAGGCCGAGCAGGATGCCGGCGTCCGTCATCGCTTCGACCAGGTAGAAGAAGTAGGCGGGACCCGAGCCGGACAGGGCCGTGCAGGCGTCCTGCTGGGACTCCGGGACGCGGAGCGTCTTGCCGACCGAGCCGAAGATCTCCTCGGCGTGGGTGAGGTGGGCCGCCGTGGCGTGGGTGCCTGCCGAGATGACGGACATCGCCTCGTCGACCAGGGCGGGCGTGTTCGTCATGACGCGGACCACGGGGGTGCCCGGTGCCAGCTTCTCCTCGAAGAAGGTGGTCGGGATGCCGGCCGCGCCGCTGATGATCAGGCGGCCGGCCGGGACGTGCGGGGCCAGTTCCGTGAGGAGCGTGCCCATGTCCTGGGGCTTGACCGTGAGGATCAGGGTGTCCGCCTGCTTGGCCGCCTCCTGGTTCGTCACCGGGGTGACGCCGTAGCGGGTGCGGAGTTCCTCGGCGCGCTCCGGGCGGCGGGTCGTGACCATGAGGTCCGCCGGGGCCCAGCCGCCGCGGATCATTCCGCTGAGCAGGGCTTCACCGATCTTGCCCGTGCCGAGGACGGCGACCTTGTGGCGCGATTGCTGGCTCGTCTGGCTCATGGAGGCATCCTCGCACCGGGTCGGCCCCGCCCCGCCGGGGTGTCCGCCGGTCGGACGGGGTCAGGCCGTGCGGCGACGCAGGGTGGCCGCTCCCAGGGCCAGGACGAGGACGGCGCAGCCCGCGACGATCAGGGCGTCGCGGAGGTAGGTCGCGGTGAGGTCCGTGTGGCGTAGGACCTGGTTCATGCCGTCGACCGCGTAGGACATGGGGAGGACGTTCGAGATCGCCTCCAGGACGGGCTGCATCTTGTCGCGGGCGGTGAACAGGCCGCACAGCAGGAGCTGGGGGAAGATCACCGCCGGCATGAACTGGACCGCCTGGAACTCGGATGCCGCGAAGGCCGAGACGAAGAGGCCGAGGGCCGTGCCGAGCAGGGCGTCGAGGAGCGCCACCAGGAGGAGGAGCCAGGCGGAGCCCGTGACGTGCAGGTCGAGGACCCAGAGTGCGAGGCCCGTGGCCAGGGCCGACTGGATGACGGCGAGCACGCCGAAGGCCAGGGCGTAGCCCGCGATCAGGTCGGCCTTGGCGAGGGGCATCGCGAGGAGGCGTTCCAGGGTGCCGCTGGTGCGTTCGCGCAGGGTGGCGATCGAGGTCACCAGGAACATCGTGATCAGCGGGAAGATGCCGAGGAGCGAGGCGCCGATGGAGTCGAAGGTCTGCGGGCTGCCGTCGAAGACGTAGCGCAGGAGGAGCAGCATCACGCAGGGGACCAGGAGCATGAGCGCGATCGAGCGCGGGTCGTGGCGGAGCTGGCGCAGGACGCGGGTCGCGGTGGCGGTGGTGCGGTGGGTGTTCATGGCGGTCGGTCCGTCCCGTCGGGCTCGTCGGACTTCAGTGGGTGGCGTTCGCCGCGTCCACGAGGTGGAGGAAGGCGCCTTCGACCGTGGGCGAGCCGGTGCTGTCGCGCAGGGCGTCGGGGGTGTCGTCGGCCAGCAGTTCGCCCTCGCGCATGAGGAGCAGGCGGTGGCAGCGCTCGGCCTCGTCCATGACGTGGGAGGAGATTAGGAGGGTGGTGCCGCGGGTGGTGGCGAGGTCGTGGAAGAGGTTCCACAGGTCTCGGCGCAGGACCGGGTCGAGGCCGACGGTGGGTTCGTCGAGGACGAGGAGTTCGGGGGTGCCGAGGAGGGCGACGGCGAGGGAGACGCGGCCGAGTTGGCCGCCGGAGAGGTTTCCGGCGAGGGCGTCGGCGTGGGATGCGAGGTCTACGTCGGTGAGGACGCGGTCGACGTCCGTGCGGCGGCGCTCGGCCGCGGCGCGTCCCGGGTCGAGGATCGCAGCGAAGTAGTCGATGTTCTGACGCACCGTCAGGTCGAGGTAGACGGACGGGGCTTGGGTGACGTAGCCGACGCGGGAGCGCAGGGACGGGTGACCCGCGGGGCGGCCGAGCACCTGGAGGGTGCCGGTGACCTTGGCCTGGGTGCCGACGAGGGCGCGCATCAGGGTCGACTTGCCGCAGCCGGACGGGCCCAGCAGGCCGGTGATCCGGCCGCGCGGGACGGTGAAGTCCAGGCCGCGCAGGACGGCGCGCGGGCCTCGGACGACGGTGAGGCCCGCGGCGTGGACGGCGGGACCAGTAGTGACGGGTCCCGTGGCGGCAGGTCCGGTGGTGACGGGTTCCCTGGCGGATTCTTCAGGAGAGCCCGAGGTTTTATTCATCACATGATGAATATTGCTCCCGGGGGCAGGACCCGTCAAGGGCGTCGGACCACCGTGAGGTGCACGGCGTACGCGTCCTCGACCATGCCGTCGGGGAAGTGGCGCAGCAGGTGGGCTCGCTCGTCCTCCAGGACCGGCTTCGACGCGTCGGGGCCCATCACGACGAAGTAGGAGCGGCTGGCGAGGTGGGCCAGGTGCTGGTCGACGGTGATGCGGCGGGTCCAGTGCAGCGTGCGGAAGGCGGGCACGGGCGCCGAGGTGAGGCCGAGCTCGGTGATGATGCGGGAGGCGTCGGCGGATATGCCGTGGCGGTGGTAGCCGGGCAGGCGGTCCTGGAGGCGGGCCTCCTGGGCGGAGGTCCAGTCGACGTCCGGGTCGGGCACGTTCCACCACAGGGCCAGGGCGCCGCCGGGCCGCAGGACGCGCAGCGCCTCGGGGACCGAGCGGGCCGGGTCCGTCCAGTGCCAGGACTGGGCGTACGTGACGAGGTCGGCGGTGGCGTCGGCGAGCGGGAGCGCGTCGCCGAGGGCACGCAGGAGGGGGACGTCGGGCAGGTCACGGCGGAGCTGGGCGCCCATGCCGGGGCCCGGTTCGACGGCGATGACGTCGGCGCCGCGCTCGCGCAGCAGGCGGGTGGCGATGCCGGTGCCCGCGCCGACGTCGACGGTGCGGGCGCCCTGGAGCGGCAGGCCCGCCAGTTCCTCGACGGCGTCGAAGAGCGCGGGCGGGTAGCTGGGCCGGGCCGTGGCGTACTCGGCGGCGACCGAGTCGAAGGAGAGGGCGAAGTCGGCGCCCCGGGGATCGTCCGTCATGGCCCCATCCTGACCGGGGCGGGACCGGCTGTCAGGGGGCCGTCAGGCCTTGCGCTTCTTCTTGGCCGCGGCCTTCTTCGACGGGTTGCCCGTGCGCCGGGTGGTGCGCCGCTCGTACTGCTCGACCGCGGTCTCGTACTCCTTCCTGCGGAGCTTCTCGCCCGGGGCCTCCGTCAGGCAGCGCAGCGCGTACGCGACCAGGACGCCGACGAAGCCGATGGCGAGGAAGCCGCGCAGGGACGCCTGGCGCTCCGGGTCGGGGCGCTCGGAGAAGCCCGACAGGGTGCGGCTGAAGGCGAAGGCGCTGCACACGGCGAACATGACGACGACCAGGACGTTCACGAACGAGCCGACGTCCGCGATCGCCAGGCCCTGGTACGCGAAGCGCAGCACGAAGCAGCCCGCCGCGGCGGCGACGAGCGCGCCGATGCCGACGCCGACGCGGCGCAGCGCGTAGTTCCCGCTGTGGTCCAGCCAGGTCGTCCCGAAGAAACGGATCTCTTCGGGGCGGGGGCCGGGGGCGGGCGTGGTGCTGGGGGTGCCGGTGCCGGTTTCGTCGCTCACCCTTCGATTATCACCGGGGCGGGCGGTGTCCTCGGGCAGGCGGGCTCGGGCGGGCTCAGGAGCAGCGGGGTGCGACGTAGCCGTCACTGCCCGTCTTCACGTACGCGTCCGAGATGTACTCGCCCGCGCCGATGCAGTCCCAGATCTTCGTGGTGCCGTACGGGCCGGTGACCGTCTCGCCCGGCTTCTGGCAGCCGATCGTGACGCGCGCGCCCAGGGGCAGCTTGCGGATCAGGCGGTACTGGGTGCCGGGGCCGCTGCGTACGTTCACGTTGTAGCCGGGGGCGACCGGGTACGTGGTCGCTGCCGTGCTCGTTGCTATGCCATCTGCGTTCATGTGGTGGGCTCCCCCGTCGAACGGGGCCTCGTTCAGCGTTCGTTGAGGTCCCGTTGAAATCACTGTGCTCAGCTTGGCCGAGCCGGTTCGCGTTCGGCTCGGAGGCTAGCAAGCCTCGCCTGTCTCGTACGAACCATCGACTAGGCTCCGTGCTTCGCGCGTGCACAGAGATCCACGGGGGTGGACATGCCGTCTCGGCCAAGGAGCGGACCCGGTGCGGAAGCGGAACTTCCGGAGTATGCCGGGCACTATCGGCTCGAGGAACGTCTGGGCGCGGGCGGCATGGGAGTCGTCCATCTGGCACGGTCGGCGGCGGGGCTGCCCCTCGCGGTGAAGGTGGTGCACGCCGAGTTCGCGCGGGACCCCGAGTTCCGGGGGCGGTTCCGGCAGGAGGTGGCGGCCGCGCGGCGGGTCAGCGGGGCCTTCACGGCGCCCGTCGTGGACGCCGACCCGGATGCCGAACGGCCCTGGATGGCCACGCTGTTCATCCCGGGACTCACCCTCGCCGACCACGTCAAGCGGAACGGGCCGCTGACGCCCGCACAGCTGCGGCACCTCACGGCGGGGCTCGCCGAGGCGCTGCGGGACATCCATCGCGCCGGGGTCGTGCACCGCGACCTGAAGCCGAGCAACGTACTGCTCGCCGAGGACAGCGCGAAGGTGATCGACTTCGGGATCTCGCGGCCGAAGGACAGTGAACTGCGCACGGAGACCGGCAAGTTGATCGGTACGCCGCCGTTCATGGCACCGGAGCAGTTCCGTCGCCCGCGCGAAGTCGGCCCGGCCGCCGACGTGTTCGCGCTCGGCTCGGTCCTGGTGCACGCGGCGACCGGGCGCGGGCCCTTCGACTCCGACAGCCCGTACCTGGTCGCGTACCAGGTCGTGCACGACGAGCCCGATGTGACCGGGGTGCCCGGCGAGCTGGCTCCGCTGGTGCTGCGCTGTCTGGCCAAGGAGCCGGAGGACCGGCCGACGCCCGACGAGTTGATGGCCGAGGTGCGCCGGATGGCGGGGCGCTACGACACGCAGGCGTTCGACGCCACGACGTCCGGGGCGTTCATACCTGCGCAGCGGGAGCCGTCGGAGCCGTTGTGGGAGGCGTCCAAGTCCGCGGGTGTGCCGGGTAGTTCAGTGAAGACGGAACCGGAACCGGAACCGGAAAGCGAACCCGAACCGGAACCGGTACGGTCCCGGATCCGCATCAGCCGTCGCGTCGCCGTCGCGCTCACCGGTGCCCTGGTCCTTGCCGGGGCGCTCGCGCTGACTCCGGTCCTGCTGCCGACCGCCGACGACAGCGCGGGCGGGCAGGAGACACCGGCCGCCGCGCCCGGCGCGTTCCACGCCTGGAACCGGCTGCTCGGTTCGGGGGCCGCGCCCGTGTGCTCGTACGGGAAGAAGGCCCTGCTCTGCACCGCGCCCGGGGTGCTCGCCGCGTCCGTCGATCCGCTGGACGGCACGGTGCTGTGGCTGCGCAAGGCGGCGGAGGGCACGGCAGGTGACGCACCCGCGCCCGCGCCGGTCCTGTCGGGCGGCCTGCTCCAGGTCGTCACGCCGGACAGCTCCCGTCTCCTCGCGCTCGACCCGGCGACGGGCAGGACGCGCTGGTCGATGGGGATCTCGGCGTACCAGGGGCAGGTGCAGCCGGTGGGTGACACCGTGCTGCTCGCCGCGCCCGACGGGACGGTGACCGCGGTCGACGGCGCGACGGGCGAGCAGCGCTGGCAGCGCCCGCTCCGACTGGACCAGCCGGCGCTCTCGTACGTGGGTGGGGACCTGGCCTACGCGACGACGGTGGCGGCGGACGGCGTGGACTCCGTGGTGACCGCGGTGGATCCGCGGACCGGCACGGTCCGCTGGCAGCAGCGGTCAGCAGGTTCGGTGACGCCGGTCGGGGTGACCGACGGGGTGCTGTGGTGCACGCGGCTCGACACGGAGAACCGGGCCGTGGCGCTGGTCGGGCACCGAGTGAAGGACGGAGCGGCCGCACGGCGCGTACCGCTCCAACTGCCGCTGTCCGATGCAGCAGTGACGGTACGTCAGGGCAAGGCCTATCTGCTGGCCGCGGGCGGGGCCCTGGTGGCGCAGGATCTGGTGTCGGGCAAGCAGGTGTGGCGTTCGGAGACGTCGGTGAGCCGGGGTTCGGCGCCCGCGGTCGACACGGGCGGCCGGGTCTACGTGACGTCCCCCGACGGCCGCCTCATCGCCACGGACCTGCGCACCGGCACGGCCCTCGGGCAGACCCGGCTGCGTCCGGCCGCCCGGCACGACCGGGTGGTGCCGGGACTGCCGGTGCCGGTCGTGGCCGACGGGCGGGTGTACGCGAGCGCGCCGGACGGGACGGTCTTCGGGGTGGACGGAAGCCACCCCGAAGACTGGTAGGCCCTTTGTCCGGAGGGTGGTTCAGCCGAGCTTCGAGACGTCGCGGACCGCGCCCTTGTCGGCGCTGGTGGCCATCGCCGCGTACGCACGCAGGGCCGCGGAGACCTTGCGCTGACGGTTCTTCGGCGCGTACACCCCGTCGAGAGCGTCGCGGCGGGCCGCCAACTCCTCGTCCGCGACGAGCAGTTCGATGGTGCGGTTCGGGATGTCGATGCGGATGCGGTCGCCGTCCTCGACGAGCGCGATCGTGCCGCCCGCGGCCGCCTCGGGCGAGGCGTGGCCGATGGACAGGCCCGAAGTGCCGCCGGAGAAACGGCCGTCGGTCACCAGCGCGCAGGCCTTCCCCAGACCCCGGCCCTTCAGGTACGAGGTCGGGTACAGCATCTCCTGCATGCCGGGGCCGCCCTTGGGGCCCTCGTAGCGGATGACGACGACGTCGCCCTCCTTGACCTGCTTGAGCAGGATCTTCTCGACGGCCTCCTCCTGCGACTCGCAGACGACGGCCGGGCCCTCGAAGGTCCAGATGGACTCGTCGACGCCGGCGGTCTTCACGACGCAGCCGTCCACCGCCAGGTTCCCCTTGAGGACCGCGAGGCCGCCGTCCTTGGAGTACGCGTGGGCGACGTCGCGGATGCAGCCGCCCGCCGCGTCCGTGTCGAGGGTGTCCCAGCGCTCGGAGGTGGAGAACGCCTCGGCGGAGCGGACGCAGCCGGGGGCCGCGTGCCACAGCTCGACGGCCTCGTCGCTGGCGCTGCCGCCGCGGATGTCCCAGGTGTCGAGCCACTCCTTGATCGAGCGGCTGTGGACGGTGTGCACGTCCTCGTTGAGCAGACCGCCGCGGTAGAGCTCGCCGAGGAGGGCCGGGATGCCGCCCGCGCGGTGCACGTCCTCCATGTAGTACGTGGTCGTGGGCGCCGCGTTCGGGGCGACCTTGGCCAGGCACGGGACGCGGCGCGAGACGGCGTCCATGTCGGTGAGGTCGTAGCCGACCTCGGCCTCCTGGGCGGCGGCGAGCAGGTGCAGGATCGTGTTCGTGGAGCCGCCCATGGAGATGTCGAGCGCCATCGCGTTCTCGAACGCCGCGTGGGTGGCGATGCTGCGCGGCAGGACGGAGTCGTCGTCCTCGTCGTAGTACCGCTTGGTGAGCTCGACGACCGTCGCGCCCGCGCGCTCGTACAGGGCCTTGCGGGCGGTGTGCGTGGCGAGCACCGAGCCGTTGCCCGGCAGGGAGAGGCCGATGGCCTCGGTCAGGCAGTTCATCGAGTTGGCGGTGAACATGCCGGAACAGGAGCCGCAGGTCGGGCAGGCGTTCTCCTCGATACGGAGGATGTCCTCGTCCGAGATGTTCTCGTTCACCGCGTCACTGATCGCGTTGACCAGGTCGAGCTTGCGGACCGTGCCGTCGACGAGGGTGGCCTTGCCGGCCTCCATCGGGCCGCCGGAGACGAAGACCGTCGGGATGTTGAGGCGGAGCGCCGCCATCAGCATGCCGGGGGTGATCTTGTCGCAGTTCGAGATGCAGATGAGGGCGTCCGCGCAGTGGGCCTCGACCATGTACTCGACGGAGTCGGCGATCAGATCGCGGGACGGCAGGGAGTACAGCATGCCGCCGTGGCCCATCGCGATGCCGTCGTCCACGGCGATGGTGTTGAACTCGCGCGGGATGCCGCCCGCTTCGCGCACGGCGTCGCTGACGATGCGGCCGACGGGTGCCAGGTGCGTGTGGCCGGGGACGAACTCGGTGAAGGAGTTGGCGACGGCGATGATCGGCTTCCGGCCGATGTCCGCACCGGGTACACCGGAGGCGCGCATAAGGGCGCGTGCGCCCGCCATGTTGCGGCCGTGGGTGACTGTGCGGGACCTCAGCTCGGGCATCGTCGCTCGCTCCTTCGGGCAGTTCGGAATGACTGCGTAGGGCTGACTGCGTAGGTCGGTGAAGACCGTGTACGAGCGTACGCCGCGGCTCCAAGATCCGGACAGGGTGTCCGGATTGCGGGACGGCCGTCTCAGGTCCGGCCAGTCAGATGCCCCTGCACCACGGGCGCGATCCGGGAGATGACGTCCTCCGGCTCGGCCGATGCCAGGGGCTCCACCTTGATCACGTAGCGCAGCATGGCGGTGCCCACCAGCTGGGCCGCCGCCAGGCTGACCCGCAGGTCGGCCTCCGCGTCCGGCACGTCGAGGCGGCGGGCGACCCGGCCGAGCAACTGGGCGGTGATGAGCTTGCGGAAGACCGCGGCCGCCGCCTCGTTGTTGACCGCCGAGCGCACGATGGCGAGCAGCGGGGCGCGGGTCGCCGGGTTCTCCCAGATGCCGAAGATGAACCGGGTCAGGCGCTCCCCCACGTCGTCCAGCGGGCCGTCCTCGACCGCGGCGGGAGCATCGAGCGCGGGCGCGAACGCCACCTCGATCGACGCGGCGAACACCTGCTCCTTGGTCCCGAAGTAGTGGTGCACCAGGGCGGAGTCGACCCCGGCGGCCTTGGCGATGCCGCGCACCGAGGTCTTCTCGTAGCCGCGCTCGGCGAACTCCACCCGCGCCGCGGCGAGGATGCGGTCCCGGGTGCCGGGGCCGTCCGCGTGCTCCGCCCGGGCGGGGCGGCCGCGCCGTCGTACGGGCTCGCTCATGAACGCGGGACCCGGACCGCCGAGGCGAGATGCAGGCGGGTGAAGGCGAGGGCCTCGGCGAGATCGGCCTCGCGTTCTGCGCTGGACATGGCGCGGCGTGTGTTGACCTCGATGACGACGTGGCCGTCGAACCCGCTGGTGGCGAGGCGCTCCAGCAACTCGGCGCAGGGCTGGGTGCCGCGCCCGGGGACCAGGTGCTCGTCCTTGTTCGACCCGTTCCCGTCGGCGAGGTGGACGTGACCGAGGCGGTCGCCCATCCGGTCGATCATCTGCATCGCGTCGGTCCTGGCCGTCGCGGTGTGGCTGAGATCGACCGTGAAGTGCCGGTAGTCGTCCTTCGTGACGTCCCAGTCGGGGGCGTACGCGAGCATCTCCCGGTCCCGGTAGCGCCACGGGTACATGTTCTCCACGGCGAACCGCACATCCGTCTCGTCCGCCATGCGCCAGATGCCGCTGACGAAGTCCCGGGCGTACTGGCGCTGCCAGCGGAAGGGGGGATGGACGACCACGGTCGACGCCCCGAGTTTCTCCGCCGCGGCTCGCGCGCGCTGCAGCTTCACCCAGGGGTCGGTCGACCAGACCCGCTGCGTGATCAGCAGACACGGCGCGTGTACGGCCAGGATCGGGATCTGGTGGTAGTCGCTGAGCCGGCGCAGCGCCTCGATGTCCTGGCTGACGGGGTCGGTCCACACCATGACCTCTACGCCGTCGTAACCCAGGCGCGCGGCGATCTCGAAGGCCGTTGCTGTCGACTCCGGGTACACGGAGGCCGTGGACAGGGCGACCTTCGCATCCGGGATGCGCACCACTGGTTCTGCCACGGACACAGAGTACGGTCCCTCGCGCGACCACGGGGAGGTGGTCCCTGGGGGCCTCGGAGGCTTGGCCGGAACGCGGTGTCGGTTCGACCGGGGTGGGGGCGGCCCCCTGTTTGAACGGTCACCCGGAGTTCGAGTCTTCGACCGGGGTCGGGACGGGGCCCTTGTTTGAACGGTTGCCCGGCGCTTGTGTCTCCGACCGGGGTCGGGCTGGGCCCCTGTTTGAACGGTTGCCCGGCGCTTGTGTCTCCGACCGGGGTCGGGCTGGGCCCTTGTTGTATCGCGCACCCGGCGCTCGGGGGCCGCCTTGCCCACCCTGCCGCCCCAGGCGGCAGACTGCCCAAGGCGGGGGCGGGGGTGACCGGATACCCAGAGGCGGGGGCGCCCCGCAGCCGAAGGCGGGGCGGGCGCAGCCCGGACCGGTGGTGCGGCCCCACCGGGGGTCAGACGCTCGACGACGGGAGGGGACGTGTCGGGGTGCCCCCGCAGGACACCGCAGGCACCCAACCCGGGACGCCGCGCCGTAGGCGCACGAGCAGCAGTAACCGGAGCCCGGCCGAGGAGGTACCCCGACACGGCCCCGCCCCACGATCCCAGCGACGGCGCACCGAACCCGGCCGGATATCAGCAGCCCGGCCCCGCCCCACCATCAGACCGGCAGCGCAACGAACCCGGCCGGGTATCAGCAGCCCAACCCCGCCCCACCATCAGACCGGCAGCGCATCGAACCCGGCCGGGTATCAGCAGTCAACCCCCCGGCCCCACCACCAGAGCAACAGCCCACCGACCCAGCCAGGACCTCACACCCCCGGCAAGTGATCGAGTCGGCGCAGAATCACGCCCTCCCGCAGGGCCCAGGGACAGACCTCCAGCGTCTCAACCCCGAACAGGTCCATCGCCCCCTCCGCGACGAGCGCCCCCGCCAGGAGCTGCCCCGCCCGCCCCTCGGAGACCCCGGGAAGCTCGGCCCGCTCCGCGACCGTCATCGCCGCCAGCCTCGGCACCCAGTCCTCCAACGACTTCCGCTTCAACTCCCTCTGGACATAAAGCCCTTCGGTCGAGCGCGCCGCCCCGGCCAACCGCGCCAACTGCTTGAACGTCTTCGACGTAGCCACCACATGGTCGGGCGCCCCGAACCGGCTGAACTCCCCCACCGTCCGCGCGATCTGCGCCCGCACATGCCGCCGCAACGCCCGCACATCCTCCGGCTCCGCCGGATCCGCGGGCAGCCACGCGGCCGTCAACCGCCCGGCCCCGAGCGGCAGCGACACCGCCGCGTCGGGCTCCTCGTCGATCCCGTACGCGATCTCCAGCGAGCCGCCACCGATGTCGAGCACCAGCAACTTGCCCGCGGACCAGCCGAACCAGCGCCGCGCCGCGAGGAACGTGAGCCGCGCCTCCTCCGCCCCGCTCAGCACCCGCAGCTCGACCCCGGTCTCGGCCTTCACCCGGGCCAGCACCTCGTCCGCGTTGCTCGCCTCCCGCACGGCGGACGTGGCGAACGGCAGCAGATCCTCGACCCCCTTGTCCTCGGCGGCCTCCAGGGCACCCCGAACCGTGCCGACCAGCCGCTCGACGCCCTCGGGCCCGATCGCCCCGCGCTCGTCGAGGAGTTGGGCGAGTCGCAGCTCGGCCTTGTGCGAGTGCGCGGGCAGCGGACGGGCACCCCTGTGCGCGTCCACCACGAGCAGATGAACCGTATTCGAACCCACGTCGAGGACACCGAGTCTCATATAGGGAACGCTACTGCGCCCACGCGACCGCCTCTGCGCCGAGAGGGCAGCGGGAGTCCTCCCGGGAGCCGCGACGCCCGTACTCTGGAGCCGTGCCAAAGACGAAAAAGGCCAAGGCCGACAAGAGCGACAAGAAGTCCAAGTCGGCAAAGCAGACGAAGCAGGCAAAGCAGAAGCAGACGAACCAGCAGACTCAGCAAACGCAGCAGAAGCAGCAGGCGCAGCAGGCGCAACAGTCACGGCCGCCGTCCTCGGACGAGAAGGGGATCGATTTCCCGCGCGCCTGGGTCGAGTTCCCGGATCCGGCGGACGACGAGCAGGTCTTCCGCTGCGATCTGACCTGGCTGACCTCTCGCTGGACCTGCATCTTCGGCAGCGGCTGCCAGGGCATCCAGGCGGGCCGCGCGGACGACGGCTGCTGCACGCTCGGGGCGCACTTCTCGGACGAGGACGACGAGAAGCGCGTAGCCGGATACGTCGCGCGGCTGACTCCCGACATCTGGCAGCACCACGACGTCGGTACGGAGACCGGCTGGGTGTCGAAGGACGAGGACGGGGAGCGCCAGACCCGCCCGTACAACGGCTCGTGCATCTTCCAGAACCGCCCCGGCTTCAAGGGCGGCGCGGGCTGCTCGCTCCACATCCTCGCGATCAAGGAAGGCCGGGAGCCGCTGGAGACCAAGCCGGACGTGTGCTGGCAGCTGCCGGTCCGGCGGACGTACGAGTGGATCGACCGCCCCGACGACACCCGCATCCTGCAGGTCTCGATCGGCGAGTACGACCGCAGGGGCTGGGGCCCCGGCGGCCACGACCTGCACTGGTGGTGCACGTCGGCGACCTCGGCGCACGGCGCGGGCGACCCGGTCTACGTCTCGTACCGCCCGGAGCTGACCGAGCTGATGGGTCAGGCCGGCTACGACAAGCTGGTCGAGCTGTGCGAGGAGCGCCTCGCCGCCCTGCCCAAGGGCCTGCCCCTCGTCGCCCCGCACCCGGCGGACCCGAACGTCTGAGAACACACCGACGGCTTACGGGGACTGCGGCGGCGACGTCGGGTCCCCGGACCCCGTCGAGTCCGAGGGCGCGGGCGTGGAGTCGCTCGGCGTCGGTTCGGGCTCGGACGTCGAGGGGTCGGGGTCCGTAGGGGTGGCCGGATCGCTCGGGCCGGTACTCGGATCGGTCGGCGTAGAGGGCGCGGAGGGCGCGGAGTCGGACGGCGTCGGATCCGGATCGGGGCCGCCCGTACCAGGCCCGGGGCCGGGATGGCCATGGCCCGAACTCCCGTACCCCTCAATGGAGATGACAGCACCGGACGGGTCGATGGCGACGCGCGCGCCCCAGTGCCCCTCCGGTTCGCGGTCGTGATCGACGTACACCTGGATCGTGAACGACTCACCGGGCTGCAGCGTTCCCGACGAGCTGCTCAGATACAGCCAGTCCGCTCCGGTGTACGCGGACCAGTGCACGGCCGAACTCCCGGACGCCGTCAGCGTGATGAGCGTCGTGTCGCCACTGGGCTGTGCCTCCACGGTGAGCCGGCCGGGGCCCGTCCCCGCGCGCGTGGGCGGCGAAATCACCTCTACGGAGACGTCGGGTGAGCGGCTGCCCGCCGTGAAGCGGGGGTCGGGGGTGGTGCTGGCGTTGCCTGCGTTCTCGTACGCGTCTCCCGCGTGCTCCCCGCTCATGCCGTCGGGGCCGCCCAGCTCGCCGGCGCTGATCGTGCGCCCGTCCGTGCCCTCTCCGGTGTGCGGCGCCCCCCTGTAGGCGGCCCACAGGGCGAGCACGGGGGCGGCGACCACGGTGGCGACCACCGTGGTCGTCACGGCACGCGCGCGCAGCCGGTCGCGCCGGGCCGCGCGGTCCTTGGGGTCCATCGGGAAGCCGCTCCGGTCGAAGCGCGGCGCGCCGGAGGGGTGCGGGGCGTGCATCGCGTGGTGCAGGGCCGGGCGCGGGGCCTCGACGAGGGGCAGCGCGGCGGGCGTCACGGAGGTGCCGGGCCAGGCGCCGGGGACGGCGCGCTCGGCGGTGCGCCGGCAGCGCGGGCAGTCGTCGACGTGCCGGACGAGCTCACGGCGCAGGGCGGCGGACAGGAGCAGCTGGTTGTCGCCGGTGAGCCGGTTGACGGCGGGGCAGGTGCCGGTCTCGACGACGGCCAGGGCCGCGCGCGTGCGCTCGACCTCGCAGGCCGCGGCCGACAGCAGTTCGCGCGTGATGCCGGGGTCGGTGCCGAGGACGGCGGCGACCTCGCGCGCGGGGAGCTGGTGCCGCACGGCCAGTTCGAGCGCCTCGCGCTGCTCGGGGGTGGTGCCGGCGGCCTCCGGCCAGGCGAGCAGGGCGAGTTGGCGGCGGCGCTCCTCCTTGAGCAGCGCGTCCTCGGAGGCGGGGCTCGGCGCGGGCTCGGGGGCGCTCCTGCCGGTGGCGTGCGCCCCCTGCCGCCTGCGCTTGGCCTCGGCCAGGCGGCGCAGACAGGACCAGCGGGCGAGCGCGTACAGCCAGGCCCTGCGGTCCCCTTCGGCGTCGGGGGCGCGCGAGCCGCGGCGCTCGGCGAGGGCGAGGGCGTCACCGAGAGCGGCGGTCGCCTCCTCGTGGTCGCAGAGCACCGAGAGGCAGTACGTGAACAGGCCGTCCAGATACGGCTCGTAGCGAGCGGGCGGGCGCTGCGGCACAGCGCGCGGTACCGACCGCCTCGCCCCGGCGCGGTGCGCCCGGTGTGCGCCGGTGGTGTGCGTGGGGGATTCCGGCCTGCTGCTCATCACCCGTGCGACCGTAGGCGGCGGGCATGGGCCCCTTCCGCCCCCTTGAGCACTTTTAATCCTTACGGGTGAAACGATCCCTCAAAAGGGGACAGGAACCTCATATTCCGTGGCCAGTGCGGCTACGCGGGGCGACCGTCGGCGATCGCGCCGCCTGGATTGTCAGTGGCGGCGGTTACGGTTCCGTCCATGGCTGCCCGCACGAAATCCGCGAAGGACCGTCCGTCGTACCGCTGCACGGAGTGCGGCTGGCAGACGGCCAAGTGGCTGGGCCGCTGCGCCGAGTGCCAGGCGTGGGGGACGATCGAGGAGTACGGCGCGCCCGCGGTGCGCACGACGGCCCCCGGCCGCGTCACGACGTCCGCCGTGCCCATCGGCGAGGTCGACGGCAGACAGGCCACGGCCCGCTCCACCGGCGTGCCCGAGCTGGACCGCGTGCTCGGCGGCGGCCTCGTCCCCGGCGCGGTGGTGCTGCTCGCGGGCGAGCCCGGCGTCGGCAAGTCCACGCTGCTGCTCGACGTCGCCGCCAAGTCGGCGAGCGAGGAGCACAAGACGCTGTACGTGACGGGCGAGGAGTCGGCGTCCCAGGTGCGGCTGCGCGCGGACCGCATCCACGCCATCGACGACCACCTGTACCTGGCGGCCGAGACCGATCTCTCCGCCGTTCTCGGGCACTTGGACGCGGTGAAGCCGTCGTTGCTGATCATGGACTCCGTCCAGACGGTCGCCTCTCCGGAGATCGACGGGGCGCCCGGCGGCATGGCCCAGGTCCGCGAGGTGGCCGGGGCCCTCATCCGCGCCTCCAAGGAGCGCGGCATGTCCACCCTCCTCGTGGGCCACGTCACCAAGGAGGGCACGATCGCGGGCCCGCGCCTCCTGGAGCACCTGGTCGACGTCGTCCTGAACTTCGAGGGCGACCGCCACGCGCGCCTGCGCCTGGTCCGCGGCGTGAAGAACCGGTACGGGACGACGGACGAGGTCGGCTGCTTCGAGCTGCACGACGAGGGCATCACGGGCCTGGCCGACCCGAGCGGCCTGTTCCTGACCCGGCGCGACGAGCCGGTGCCCGGCACGTGTCTGACGGTGACCCTGGAGGGCCGCCGCCCGCTCGTCGCCGAGGTGCAGGCCCTCACCGTCGACTCGCAGATCCCCTCCCCCCGGCGCACCACCTCGGGCCTGGAGACCTCCCGCGTCTCGATGATGCTGGCCGTGCTCGAACAGCGCGGCAGGATCAGCGCGTTGGGCAAGCGGGACATCTACTCGGCGACGGTCGGCGGCGTGAAGCTCTCCGAGCCGGCCGCGGACCTCGCCATCGCGCTGGCCCTGGCGAGCGCGGCGAGCGACACCCCGCTGCCGAAGAACCTGGTGGCGATCGGAGAAGTAGGCCTCGCGGGCGAGGTCAGACGGGTCACGGGCGTCCAGCGCCGGCTCGCCGAGGCGCACCGGCTCGGGTTCACGCACGCCCTGGTCCCGGGCGACCCCGGCAAGATCCCGCCCGGTATGAAGGTCCTGGAAGTCGCCGATATAGGGGACGCGCTGCGGGTGCTGCCGAAGAGCCGTCGCCGAGAGGCCCCACGGGAGACGGAGGAGCGCCGGTAGACTTTGCCCTGGTCTCGCCCGTGCGTACGAACGCGACGGACTCCAGGGCGGCGCCTGAAGAGTCTGCGATCCGGAGGAGTGCAGTGGCAGCCAATGACCGGGCGGCAGCTCCCGGCAAGTCCTCGGGGAGCTCCGGTGCGGACGCGCTGATGCGCGCCGCACTGAGCGCGGTGGCGCCCGGTACCGGCCTGCGCGACGGCCTCGAGCGCATCCTCCGGGGGAACACGGGAGGGCTCATCGTCCTCGGCTCCGACAAGACGGTCGAGTCGATGTGCACGGGCGGCTTCGTCCTCGACGTCGAGTTCACGGCCACGCGCCTGCGCGAGCTGTGCAAGCTCGACGGCGGCATCGTCGTCTCGTCGAACCTGGACAAGATCCTGCGGGCCGGCGTCCAGCTGGTCCCGGACCCGACGATCCCCACCGAGGAGACCGGCACCCGCCACCGCACCGCGGACCGGGTCAGCAAGCAGGTCGGCTACCCCGTCGTCTCGGTCTCCCAGTCGATGCGCCTGATCGCCCTGTACGTGGACGGACAGCGCCGCGTCCTGGAGGACTCGGCGGCGATCCTGTCCCGTGCGAACCAGGCCCTGGCGACGCTCGAGCGGTACAAGCTCCGCCTCGACGAGGTCGCGGGCACGCTGTCGGCGTTGGAGATCGAGGACCTGGTCACGGTCCGCGACGTCACCGCGGTCGCGCAGCGCCTGGAAATGGTGCGCCGCATCGCCACCGAAATCGCCGAGTACGTCGTCGAGTTGGGCACGGACGGGCGGCTCCTGGCGCTGCAGCTGGACGAGTTGATCGCCGGCGTCGAGCCCGAGCGCGAGCTCGTCGTCCGGGACTACGTGCCCGAGCCCACGGCCAAGCGGTCCCGCACGGTCGACGAGGCGCTGGCCGAGCTGGACTCCCTCACCCACGCCGAACTGCTCGAACTGCCCATCGTGGCGCGGGCGTTGGGCTACACCGGCTCCCCCGAGGCACTGGACTCGGTGGTCTCCCCGCGCGGCTTCCGGCTGCTCGCGAAGGTCCCGCGGCTGCCCGGCGCGATCATCGACCGCCTGGTGGAGCACTTCGGCGGCCTGCAGAAGCTGCTCGCCGCGAGCGTGGACGACCTGCAGACGGTGGACGGGGTGGGCGAGGCGCGGGCGCGCAGCGTGCGCGAGGGCCTGTCACGACTGGCGGAGTCTTCGATCCTGGAGCGGTACGTCTAGACCCAGCAGATCCAGCAGATCCAGCCCGGGTGAGCCCGGCCCGGGCTCACCCCACTGGCCCGCCTCTAGTCCGCCTTGAGCACGAACGACGTCTGGGTCCCGGCCAGTTGGGCCCCCTTGACCTCGACCAGGTAGGTCCCCGGCCCCGCGGACCCCGCGGGCGGAGTCGCACACTGCGGAGCACTCGGCCTGCGGTCCCACGTCAGCGTGTGCGTGACCTTGCCGCCCGCGGGAACCCGGAGCAGCAGGCTGCCGGACCCGGCCGGGCAGTCCTCGGACGACCAGTACTTCGTGTCGCCGTCCGCCTTGGTGATCGTCACGACCGCGGTCTTCGCGCCGAGGTCGACCTTGCAGGTCTTGTCCGTCGTGTTCTTGACGGCCAGTTCGAACTGGGGCTTGTCCCCGGGCGCGTACGAGTTGTGCAGGCTGCGCACCGCGAGACTCACCCCGCCCGCCGTGCAGTCGGGCAGGCTCGAGCCCGCCGGGACCTGGTCGCCGGACGAGGTGCCGCTGCCGTCGCCCGCGTCGCCGCCCGCCGAGTCGTCGGAGCCGGATCCCGCGGAGTCGCCCGAGCCGTCGCCGGAACCGGAGGACGAGCCGTCACCCGATGCCGAACCGCCCGACTCGTCGCGCCCGCCCGGGTGTTCGCTGATCGCGGGGCCCGTGCCGGACGGACCCGGCGTGATGGCGTCGGTCGGATGCTTGCCGTTGGAGCCGTCGGCGCCGGGTTTCCCGCCGCCACCGCCCAAGTTGACGATCCATACGACCAGCAGTGCGAGGAGCGCGACGACGGACGCCAGAACGACCCTCCTACGCCAGTAGATGGAGGAGGGAAGCGGCCCGATCGGATTGCGCAGAGATCCCACGGCTCAAACCTTACGAGAGATCGGGCCGTTGTCCGGTCCCCACCCGCCGCCTCGCCCATCAAGTTTTCCGGATCATCATCACGCGCAGGCGTCGTGCAGTGGTCGCGCAGGGCGCGGGCGGCCCGTTGACCCCTGTCTTTCGTCAGGTGCGGGTCGCGACCATCGCGGGATGTGACGGCCCCCGGTGATTGCGTACTGTCCGTCACCATGGGAACCATCGACTCCGATCTCTATCGCGACATCACCGAATTCGCCCACGACACTCCTTCGTGGTTCCAGCACCTGATGGAGGTGTGGACGGAACTGGGGCTGCTGCTGTTCGCCGTGCTCTTCGTCGCCGCCTGGTGGCGGGCGCGGCGCGGCGACCCGCGGGCCCTCGCCGTCGCGGTGCTCGCGCCGCTGGCCACCGCGGTGGCGTACGTGTGCAGCGAGTTGATCAAATCGGGGATCGACGAGGAACGCCCCTGCCGGGCCGTCTCTGGCGCGCTGCCGTCACTGGTGGACTGCCCGGCCTACGGCGACTGGTCGTTCCCCAGCAACCACGCCACGATCGCCGCCGCGGCAGCCGTCGGGCTCGCGCTCGCCTGGCCGAAGATCGGCTGGTTCACCGTGCCGATGGCGATCCTGATGGCGTTCTCGCGCGTCTTCGTAGGCGTCCACTACCCGCACGACGTCGCCGTCGGCCTGCTGCTCGGCACGCTGGTCGCCCTCGTCGTCGTACGACTGTGTACGCGTCCGGGGGCGCGGGTCGCGGAGGCGATGCGGGGGTCGGGGAACGGGCTCGCGCGGTGGTTCGCGGGGCCCGGGCCGTCCGGGGGCGGGGCGCACCGGCGCTGAACGGGGCGCACCAGCGGTGAACGGGGCGGCGCGAGGCGGTTCCTGACATCAGCTCAGCACTACGTCAGCAAGCCCGCCTCGTACGCCACGATCGCCGCCTGTACGCGGTTCTTGACCTCCAAGCGGTCGAGGACCGCGCTGACGTACGCCTTCACCGTGCCCTCCACGAGGTGCAGGCGCCCGGCGATCTCCGGGTTCGACAGGCCCGCGCCGACCAGGGCCAGGACCTCGCGCTCGCGCGGCGTCAGCGACTCGACGCGGCTGCGGGCCGAGGCCTCGCGCGTGAGGCGGCCGCCGCCGAGGCCGTCGATGACGTGCCGGGCCACCTTCGGCGACAGGAACGCGGCGCCGTCGGCCACCGCCCTTACGCCTGCCATCAGTTCGTGCGGGTCGCCCGACTTGAGCAGGAAGCCGGTCGCGCCGCCGCCGAGCGCCCGCGCGACGTACGCGTCCTCGGAGAACGTCGTCAGCATCGCCACCGCCGTGCCCGGCACCGTGGCCGTGATCTCCTCGGCCGCCGCGAGGCCGTCCAGGCGTGGCATGCGGATGTCGAGCAGGGCCACGTCGGGGCGGTGTGCCTGGGCGAGCGTCACCGCCTCGCGGCCGTCGGCGGCCTCGGCGACGACCTCGAAGTCGCCGCCCGCCGCGAGGATCGCGCTGACGCCCGCGCGGACCATCGCCTCGTCGTCGGCGAGGAGGACCCTGATCACCGAGCCCACTTCACAGCGCCCGTTCCCGTTCTTGTCATCCTTCTCATCGCGCCCGTTCCCGTCCTTGTCATCCTTGTCATCGCGCCCATTCCCGTTCCTCCTCCTGCACCTGGTCCGACGTGCCCGCCTTGGGGATGACGGCCTTGTCGACCAGTTCGTGGTCCGTGCCCGTCGTGTCGAAGCAGAGCCTGAAGTGGTCGACGGTCACGAAGAGTTCGCCGCTCGCCCGGTAGTAGCGGCAGTCCGCGTGCGCGGGCGGTGGCGTGGGGGCGCGCTCGACGGGCGGGTCGCTGATCTCGCGCTCGGGCAGGCTCGGCTCCGCGTCGGCCAGGGGCATGCCGATGCGCAGCTGCGCGTACGCGTGCGGAGTGAGGACGGCGTGGGTCTTCGAGTACGCGTACCAGGTGAACGCCCCGCCGATCAGCACGGTTCCCGCGACCGCCGCCGCGCCGAACGCCAGGCCCACGCGGCGTCTTGCGGTGCGGCGGGCCTGCACGAAGCCCGCGCCGTTTCGCGCGGGGGGCGGCGTCGTGCCTGGTGCGGGCAGGTGGGCCCTGACCCGGAAGCCGCCCTTGTGCGGGCCCGCGTCGAAGGTGCCGCCGAGTGCGGTGATCCGCGCGCGCAGGCCCAGGAGCCCTGTGCCGCTGCCGGTGCCGTCCCCGGGCGGGGGTGCGTGTGGCGGGCGGGAGTTGGTGACCGTGAGCGTCGTGTCCGTCGCCTCTACGGTGACGGGGGCGCCCGGCGCGTACTTGGCGGCGTTCGTGAGGGCTTCCTGGACGACGCGGTAGGCGGTGCGGTGCGCGGTGCGGTCGGTGGGGGCCGGGGTGCCGAGGAGGCGGACCGGGAGGCCCGAACCCGCCGCCCGTTCCACGAGGTCCGCGATGCTCTCGCCGGGTGGGGCGAGCGGGGCCTGTTCGTCGTCCTCCTCGCGCAGCAGGCCGATGATGCCGTGCAGCCGGTCGGTCGCGTCGGAGGCGGCGGAGCGGAGTTCGGCCGCGGCCGTGCGGTGCTTGTCGGCGAGGCCCGGGGTGACCTGGAGGGCGCCCGCGCGCAGGGCGATCAGGCTCAGTTCGTGGCCCAGGGAGTCGTGCATGTCCTGGGCGATCCTGGCCCGTTCGCGCAGCCTGGCCCGGTCGGCGACGATGCGGTGCTCGCGCTCCAGTTGCTCGGCTCTGGCCCAGCCCGCGGCGGTCAGTTCGCGGCTCTGGCGCCAGTAGCGGCCGATGAGCCAGGGGAAGACCGCGCCGAACAGGAGCGTGCCCATGAGGACGAGCCACTCCGCGGCCGGGTCCACCTGGCGGAGGACGATCTTGGCCGTGCCGGTGGTGGCGAGGGCGGCGAAGGCGAGCAGGGCGGGGCGTACGGCCGGGGAGCGCAGGCCCATCAGGTACGCGAAGGCGGCGAGGGCGGGGCCGTAGGAGAGGGTGAACAGGGACGACGCGATGGCCAGGGCCGGGGTGGCCGCCAGGACGAAGGCGGTGGCGGGGTGGCGGCGGTGTGCCGCGGTGGCGGCGGCGAGTACGGCGAGGCCGGTGAGCTGCTGCCAGGCGGGGCCGGGTTCGTGCAGACGCAGCTGCCGGACGGCGAGCACCGGCAGGGCCAGCGCAGCCCAGAGCGCCAGATCCGCGAGGACTGCTCGGCGTCGGATGGTCACCCCACCGACGGTACAAGCGCCCACGACCCCCCTGCCCCTGCCGATCGTCAGGGGTTGTGGGGCTTGGCCGGGTTCGGTGCGCTGTTGCTTTCGTCGTGGGGCGGGGCCGTGTCGGGGTACCTCCTCGGCCGGGCTCCGGTTACTGCTGCTCGTGCGCCTACGGCGCGGCATCCCGGGTACGGTCCCTGCGGTGTCCTGCGGGGGCACCCCGACACGTCCCCTCAGGTCGCCGAGCGGCCAACCGCCGGTGGGACCGCACCCTTCGATGCGGGCTGCGCCCGCCCCGCCTCCGGCTGCGGGGCGCCCCCGCCCCTGGGCATCCGGTCACCCCGCCCCCGCCTTGGGCAGTCTGCCGCCTTGGGGCGGCACGGGTGGGCAAGGCGGCCCCCGAGCGCCGGGTGCGCGATACAACAAGGGCCCAGCCCGACCCCGGTCGAAGACACAAGCGCCGGGTCACCTTTCAAACAGGCGCCCAGCCCAACCCCGGTCAGAAACCCGTACCCCCGGCTCACCGCAGGAACAGGCCCCAGGGCGGTGCGCGCTCAGCGGAGCGTCGGCGTGGCAGGATTTGGGGTGCCATGACTGCGCTCACGAAGACCCCCGAGAACGTCCCCGGCCGCTCCGATCTTCACGAACCCGTCATCGACTGGTTCGACGACCACGCCCGAGACCTGCCCTGGCGCCGCCCCGACGCAGGCCCGTGGGGCGTGATGGTCAGCGAGTTCATGCTCCAGCAGACCCCGGTGAGCCGGGTCCTGCCCGTGTACGAGCAGTGGATCGCCCGGTGGCCGCGCCCCGCGGACCTCGCCAAGGAAGCACCCGGCGAGGCCGTACGCGCCTGGGGCCGGCTCGGCTACCCGCGCCGCGCCCTGCGCCTGCACGGTGCCGCCGTCGCCATAACGGAACGGCACGGCGGCGACGTGCCGACGAGCCATGCGCAGTTGCTCGCGCTGCCCGGGATCGGCGAGTACACGGCCGCGGCCGTCGCCTCGTTCGCGTACGGACAGCGGCACGCCGTGCTCGACACGAACGTGCGGCGGGTCCTGGCCCGCGCGGTGGCCGGCGCCCAGTACCCGCCGAACGCCACCACCGCCGCCGAGCGCAAGCTGGCCCGCGCGCTGCTGCCCGAGGACGAGGGCGTCGCCGCCAAGTGGGCCGCCGCCTCGATGGAGTTGGGCGCTCTGGTGTGCACCGCGAAGAACGAGCAGTGCCATCGGTGTCCGATCGCCGCCATGTGCGCGTGGCGGCTCGCCGGCAAGCCCGCGCACGACGGTCCCGCGCGGCGCGGGCAGACGTACGCCGGGACGGACCGTCAGGTGCGCGGCAAGTTGCTGGCCGTCCTGCGGGAGGCGGTCGCTCCGGTTCCGCAGGCCGCGCTGGACCGCGTATGGGACGAGCCGGTGCAGCGGGCCCGTGCGCTGGACGGGCTGGTCAGCGACGGGTTGGTGGAGCCGCTCGCGGGCGGGCTCTACCGGTTGCCGACGAGCTGAACCGGCCCTGTTTCTCAGGCTCTTCCACGGCTGCCCCCAGGTTCGTTACACAACCGACGGACAGCCGTGCGTTCGTCGAAGGCTGGAGCGGACAACGCCGTGACAACGCCTCCGTAGCTTTTTCCTCGTAGCCGCACACGACCGGTGCGGACACACAAACGGGGACTGGCAGAAAACGGGAGGCGGTTGATCATGGCGCACGGCGGCGAGGTGCTCGAGTTCGAGGAGTACGTCAGGACGCGGCAGGACGCTCTGCTGCGCAGCGCCCGGCGACTGGTCCCGGACCCCGTCGACGCCCAGGACCTGCTGCAGACCGCGCTCGTGCGGACGTACGGGCGCTGGGACGGCATAGCGGACAAGCGGCTCGCCGATGCCTACCTGCGTCGGGTCATGATCAACACGCGGACCGAGTGGTGGCGGGCGCGGAAGCTGGACGAGGTGCCGACCGAGCAGCTGCCGGAGTCCGTCGTGGACGACTCCACGGAGCAGCACGCGGACCGTGCCCTGCTGATGGACGTGATGAAGGTGCTGGCTCCGAAGCAGCGCAGTGTCGTGGTGCTGCGACACTGGGAGCAGATGTCCACAGAGGAGACGGCCGCCGCTCTCGGAATGTCGGCCGGAACCGTGAAGAGCACGCTGCACCGGGCCCTGGCCCGGCTCCGTGAGGAGCTGGAGAGCCGTGACCTGGACGCCCGCGCGCTCGAACGTGAGGAGCGGGAGCGTTGCGCGGCCTAGGCATACGTGCCTCTCGTAGGGCCCTGCGGGTCTTGAAGGCGGGGAGTTCGGCGATCGCCGGGCTCGCCGCCCTCGGGCTTTTTGCCAGTGTGCTCGCGGCCTGTTCGGCCGGGGGCACGGGCGCCCGGGACGAAGGGCCCGCGCGTTCGGATCCGGTGGCGTCGACCGCGCCGGCCGCGACCGCGAGCCCCGCACCCACCAAGACCCCGCAGTCGGTGAACGCGGTGCGTCTGGTGCAGGACGACCCCAAGGTCAGCACCGACATCAAGCGCGACCTCAAGCCCTGCGTGGCCAACGAGTACCCGGTCGACGTGTCGTACGGCAACCTGACTGGCGGTGCGGCGAACGATGTCGTGGTCAACGTGATGACCTGCGGTGATGCCGTCGGCATCGGTACGTACGTGTATCGCGACGAGGGCGGAAAGTACCAGAATGTCTTCCAGGCCGAGGAACCCCCGGTCTACGCGGAGATCGACCGGGGTGATCTCGTGGTCACCAAGCAGGTGTACGAGAAGGGTGACTCGGTGGCCTCTCCGTCGGGCGAGGAGGTCCTCACGTACCGCTGGAGCACGGACCGCTTCGCCCTGCAGAACCGCATACACACCGACTACAGCCATGCCGTCGACGGGGCCTCCCCCGTCCCCAGCGACGGCGCGCTGAGCGCACCATGAACGGACGGAGAACCCATGGGTGAGCAGACCCACGTGCTGTTCGTCGAGGACGACGACGTCATCCGCGAGGCCACCCAGCTCGCTCTGGAGCGCGACGGCTTCGTGGTCACCGCCATGCCCGACGGGCTCGCGGGCCTCGAGGCGTTCCGCGCCGACCGGCCCGACATCGCCCTGCTGGATGTCATGGTGCCGGGCCTGGACGGGGTCTCCCTGTGCCGTCGCATCCGGGACGAGTCGACCGTGCCGGTGATCATGCTGTCCGCACGGGCCGACTCCATCGACGTCGTCCTCGGCCTGGAGGCCGGGGCCGACGACTACGTGACCAAGCCGTTCGACGGGGCCGTCCTCGTCGCCCGGATCCGCGCCGTGCTGCGCCGCTTCGGCCACGCGGGCGGGCCGTCGGCGGCGGGTTCCGGCGCCACCGAGGAAGCGCCATCGGCGGCGGGCGGCGTCCTGAACTTCGGCGATCTGGAGATCGACACGGAGGGCATGGAGGTCAGGAAGGACGGTGCCCCGGTGGCCCTGACGCCGACCGAGATGCGGCTGCTCCTGGAGTTCTCCTCGGCCCCCGGCACCGTGCTCTCGCGTGACAAGCTCCTGGAGCGCGTGTGGGACTACGGGTGGGGCGGGGACACCCGCGTCGTCGACGTCCACGTGCAGCGACTGCGTACGAAGATCGGCCAGGACCGGATCGAGACGGTCCGTGGCTTCGGCTACAAACTGAAGGCTTGAGCGGGTCGACTCGGGTGGGTCTGATGGAGAAGTGGACATGAGGGGGACCGTGGACGACGCTGCGGCCGGGGGTACCCGCGCCACGGTCACGCGCACTCCCGGCGCGCCCGGCGTGGACCACGTCGCCGCACGCCCCCGCACCACCCTGCGCACGCTGCTGCCCCGGCGGCTGCGGCGCAGCCTGCGGACCGGAGTGCGCTGGAAGATCAGCGTGGCGATCGCGCTGGTCGGCGCGCTCGTCGCCATCGCCCTCAGCCTCGTCGTGCACAACGCGGCACGCGTCTCGATGCTGGACAACGCACGCGACGTACAGGACGAGCGGATCCAGTTCGTGCAGCGCCAGTACCAGGGGCGGCCCGGCGGCAATCTGCCCGTCGGCTTCAAGGTCAACGATCCGACGATGCCCGCGGCCCTGCGCGCCAAGGCACTCGACGGGCGCCGCGCCACCTACGTCTCGGAGTCGTCCAGCGGCGTGCCCGACATCTGGGCCGCGGTCCCGCTGAGCAACGGCGACCTGCTCTCGGTGCACACCCGCTTCACCGACCGCAGCGCCACCGTCATGAACGACCTGGACCAGGCCCTGCTCATCGGCTCCATCTCGGTCGTCTTCGGCGGCAGCGCGCTCGGCGTGCTCATCGGCGGCCAGCTCTCGCGCCGCCTGCGCAAGGCGGCCGGCGCCGCCCGCGAGGTCGCGCAGGGCCGCACCGAGGTGCGCGTCCGGGAGGCCATCGGCGGTGTCGTGCGCGACGAGACCGACGATCTGGCGCTCGCCGTGGACGCCATGGCGGACGCGCTCAAGCAGCGCCTCGAGGCCGAGAGACGGGTCACCGCCGACATCGCGCACGAGCTGCGCACCCCGGTCACCGGGCTGCTCACCGCCGCCGAGCTGCTGCCGCCGGGGCGCCCCAGTGAGCTGGTCAAGGACCGTGCGCAGGCGATGCGCACCCTCGTCGAGGACGTGCTCGAAGTGGCGCGGCTCGACAGCGCCGCCGAGCGGGCCGAGCTGCAGGACATCATGCTGGGCGAGTTCGTGGAGCGCCGGATCGCGGCCCGCGCCGCCGACGGCGTCTCCGTGCGCGTCATCCATGAGTCCGAGGTGACCACCGACCCGCGCCGCCTGGAGCGGATCCTGCTCAACCTCCTCGCCAACTCCGCCAAGCACGCCCGGCCGCCGATCGAGGTCAGCGTCGAGGGCCGTGTCATACGGGTACGCGACCACGGCCCCGGCTTCCCCGAGGACCTCCTCGAGGACGGCCCGAGCCGCTTCCGCACCGGCGCCGCCGACCGCGCGGGCCACGGCCACGGCCTCGGCCTGACGATCGCGGCGGGGCAGGCGCAGGTGCTCGGCGCCCGCCTGACGTTCCGCAACGTACGGCCGCCCGGCGCCGATCAGGAGACCCCGGCCGAGGGCGCGGTCGCCGTGCTGTGGCTGCCCGAGCACGCGCCGACGAACACCGGAAGCTTCCCGATGCTGCAGCTGCCCGACCCTCGGTGACGGACCTCCGGTGACCGCCTTCCGGTGACCGCCTTCCGGTAGCGCCTTCCGGTAGCGCCTCAACTCCCTTGTCGTACGAGGGAGTCGGCGAGCCGCTCCGCCTCCTCGGCGCCCAGCGGGGCGTGCCCGAGCAGGAAGCGGTACCAGAACACCCCGTAGATCTGATCCACCATCAGATCCAGGTCGCCGTCGGCCGCCAGCTCGCCCCTGGCCTGCCCGCGCGCGAGCACCTCGCGCAGCGCGGCCCTGCGCAGCCCGGTGAACTCCCGCATCAGTTCGGCGAGATGGGGGTCGCGGGCCGCCTCCCTGACCAGCGTGCGCAGCGCGGGCCCGGTCGGCTCCGAGTGCGCCGCCTCGAACGTGGCGGCCACCACCGCCCGCAGTTCCTCGCGCAGTGACCCGGACGCCGCCGACGGCACCTGCCTCTCCGCCTGGTCCGTCAGCGCGTCGAGGAGCACCGCCCCCTTGGAGGGCCACCACCGGTACAGCGTCTGCTTGCCGACGCCTGCCTCGCGGGCGATGGCGTCGACCCCGACCGGGGTGCCGTCCGCCTGGGCGAGCAGGCGCAGCGCGGCGTCGAGCACCGCGCGGCGTGCCTCTTCGTTGCGACGGCGGCCCGTATGGGCCCGCTCAGCGCTCATCGCTGCCACCTCAATTCCCCGAGAATCCCATTGACGAGACCGTGAGTCTCGACAATACTCTACTTACCGAGACCGGCAGTCTCGACAAGGCACTCACAGCGCCTCACGACAACTCAAGAGCCCGCAAGGGGAAAAGGACAGAGTCACCATGGCTGCTGCAACACCTTCCGGCACCCCCAGCACCTCCAGCACTCCCAGCACCGCTGACACCACTGACACCACCACCGGCCACGCCGTCGTCATGGGCGGCTCCTCCGGCATCGGCGAGGCCACCGCCGCCCTCTTCGCACACGGCGGCGCCGAGGTCACCATCACCGGCCGCGACCAGGCCAAGCTCGACGAGGCGGCCGCCCGGATCGGCGGCAAGACCGCCACGTACCGCATGGACGCCACGGACCAGCAGGACGTCGAGGCCTTCTTCGCGGACACCGCCCCGATCGACCACCTGGTCCTCGCGGTCAGCGGCGCCGCGGGCAGCGGCCCCTTCGACGGGCTCGACCTGGCCGAGCTCGCGCAGGGCTTCGACGCCAAGTTCTGGCCCCAACTGCGCATCCTCCAGGCCGCGTTGCCGCATCTGACCGAGCACGCCTCGGTCACGCTCATCACCGCCGCCTCGGCCCGCGCCGCGTTCGCCGGCACCTCGGGCCTGGCCGCGATCAACGGCGCACTGGAGGCGATGATCCCGCCCCTCGCCGTCGAGCTCGCCCCCCGCCGCATCAACGCGGTGTCGCCCGGCGTCATCGACACCCCCTGGTGGGACCGGGTCCCCGAGCAGCAGCGCAAGGAGCTCTTCGCGGGGCTCGCGGCGACGACCCCGGTGGGCCGGGTCGGCAGGCCGCAGGAGGTGGCGCAGGCCATCAACTCCCTTGCCACGAACGGCTTCATCACGGGCGTGGTCCTGGACTGCACGGGCGGGGCGAATCTCCCGACGGGCCGCTGACCGGCCGGGTTACTCTCCCGCCATGACCCAACTGTCAGCCGTTGAGCAGGAGTTGCCCCGCCGCGCCACCTGGTTCGAGCTCTTCGGCGACCTGGTGTTCGTGGCGGCCGTCGGCCAGACCACCCACCGCATCGGCAGCCATCCGCACGCGGCGTCGATCGCCGCCGCGGCCGCGCTGTTCGTACCGCTGTGGTGGACCTGGGTCCTGTACGCGGTCCGCGCCAACCGCGCGGACCGCGACCGGACCGTCCAGCGCCTGCTCACCACGGCGGGGCTCGCCGCGGTGGCCGGGATGGCCGTCTTCCTGGGCGGGGTCGGCCACGGGCGCGGCGCCGACGCCGGGTTCGTCGTCGCGTACCTGGGCGCGCGGGCGGGCGTCGCCGCGCTCTACCTCTGGGACCTGCGCAGCGAGCCCCGCCTGCGCCGCATCACGACGGCGTACCTGACGGGCTCGGCGCTCACCGGATCGATCTGGCTCACGGCGACCTTCGCCCTCAACGGGACCGCGCGCTACGTCACTTGGGGCGTCGCCATGGCGGGCGAGCTGATCCTGCCGCTGCTCGCCGGGCGGCGGCTCGGCGACAGCACGGGCGACGCGGAGCACCTGCGCGAGCGGTTCGGCCTGTTCACCATCATCGTCATCGGCGAGAGCGTGCTCGGCTTCACCAACGGCCTGGTCAAGGCGCACACCGCCCCCATGGCGGCGCTCAACGCCGCGGCCGCCTTCGCCCTCTCGGCCGGCCTGTGGTGGTCGTACTTCAGCGCGTCGAGCACGCGGCCCGGCGCCCACGAGGCGCTCGCCTCGGGCGGCCGCCACATGCACGCGTACGTCTTCGGGCACCTGCCCATCCAACTGGCCCTGGCCGTCACCGGCGGCGCGGTCGGCACGGCCGTCTCCACCACGGGCCACCACCTCAACGGCGCGCTCGCCGCCTGCGTCCTCGGCGGCACCGGCGTCTTCCTCGCCGCGACGGCCCTCGTCCGGGCGTCCTTCACGGGCGTACGGGAGCAGGTCGTCCTGATCCGGCTCGCGACGGCCGCGCTCACCCTGTGCCTGCTGCCCCTCGCGGGGACGCTCCCGGTGGCGGCGACCCTTGCGATCCCCGCGGCGCTGCTCGCGGCCTCGGTCGCGGCAGAGACTCCGGGGCACCGCAGGCGGCTCGCGTTCCAGCAAGCCGGATGAAATGCACGTACCGGATGAAATGCACGTAGAGGAAATACGCGTAGAGGAAAAGCACGTAGCGGAAAAGGCAACGGCCCCGGCGCGCAGGGGCGCCGGGGCCGAAAGAGCCGAGGGCGGTTGAGGGAGCGGTCCGCTCAGACGGACTCTGTCACCGTCTCACCACTCCGCGCGGCGTCCCCAGCCGCACCACCCTCGACCGGCTTGTTGTCGGCCACCTCACCGCGGCCGGACTCGGCGGCGGCCGCATCGCCCCGACCCGGCTCGGCACCGTCACCGTCCTGCTTCTGCGGACCCGCACCGCGCAGCGTGACCTCCTTGACGAACCACGCCGCGACCATCGCGCCGATCGCCACGATCGAGCCCAGCAGGAACGCGGAGTGCGTACCGGAGGAGACCGCGAACTGGTAGGCCTCGCGGGCCGGCGCCGGGAGCATCTTCAGGTGCTCCGCGTCCAGTTGCGCCGACTGCTCGGTGACCTTCCCGCCGAGCGCCCCGGCCCGCTCGGTCATGACGTCGGTCACCCTGTTGTTGAACAGCGCGCCCATGATGGCGACGCCGAACGACGAGCCGAGGGTGCGGAAGAGCGTCGTCGAGGACGAGGCGACGCCCATGTCCTTCATCTCCACGCTGTTCTGCGCGACCAGCATCGTGATCTGCATCAGGCAACCCATGCCGGCGCCGAGCACGGCCATGTACACGCCGGAGGTGAAGCGCGAGGTGCCCGTGTCCATCTGCGCGAGCAGGAACAGGCCGGCCACCATCAGCACGCTGCCGACGACGGGGAAGACCTTGTACTTGCCGGTGTTCGTGGTGACCCGGCCCGCGACCAGCGAGACGACCATCATCGCGAGCAGCATCGGGAGCAGCAGCAGACCGGAGTTGGTCGCGGACGCACCCTGCACGGCCTGCTGGTAGAGCGGCAGGAAGAGCACGGCGCCGAACATCACGAAGCCGGTGATGAAGCCGATCAGGGACATCAGCGTGAAGTTGCGGCTGCGGAAGATGTGCAGCGGCAGGATCGGCTCGGCGGCCTTGGTCTGCCAGAACACGAACCCGACGAGCGCGGCGACGCCGATGCCGATGAGCTCCATGATCATCGCGGAGCCCCAGGCGTACTCGGACCCGCCCCAGGTCGTGACCAGCACGATCGAGGTGATGCCGACGGTGAGCAGCCCGGCGCCGAAGTAGTCGATCTTGGCCGCGGAGCGCTTCTTCGGCAGGTGCAGGACCGCGGTGATCATGATCAGCGCGACGGCACCGATCGGCAGGTTGATGTAGAACGCCCAGCGCCAGCCGAGGTGGTCGGTGATGGTGCCGCCGACCAGCGGTCCGCCGATCATCGCGAGCGCCATGACGCCGGCCATCATGCCCTGGTACTTGCCGCGCTCCCGGGGCGGGATCAGGTCACCGATGATCGCCATGACGCCGACCATCAGACCGCCGGCACCCAGACCCTGGATGGCGCGGAAGCCGATCAGCTGCCCCATGTCCTGGGCCATGCCGCTGAGCGCGGAGCCGACCAGGAAGATCACGATGGAGGTCAGGAAGGCGCCCTTCCTGCCGTACATGTCGCCGACCTTGCCCCAGATGGGAGTGGAGGCGGCGGTGGCGAGCGTATAGGCGGTGACCACCCAGGACAGGTGCGCGAGCCCGCCGAGCTCTCCGACGATCGTCGGCATCGCAGTGCCCACGATCATGTTGTCGAGCATGGCGAGCAGCATGGCCATCATCAGCGCCATGAGCACCACGCGCACACTGCGCGGCTGCTTCGCGTTCGCCTGCCCCTGGTCCTGTTTCGCCGCTGTCGCCGCTGCCTGCGCCATGACCCTCAACTCCCCCTATAGCCGGTTCGGAGAAAGCGATCCGGGACTTACTTGCCGCCCGGCTAGTTGCTTACAATGAGGAAGGTAGAGCGGTAACTAGCCGGGCGTCAAGTAAGTTTTCTCCCAGGGGGGCCACTCCAAGGGAACTCCCAGGAACGGGGCATGCGATGGTCACGGGCAGCAGCAGCAAGCCGCAGCAGCGGCGCGGGAACACCCGCCAGCGCATCCAGGACGTGGCCCTCGAGCTGATCTCCGAGCAGGGGTACGAGAAGACCTCGCTGCGGGAGATCGCGGAGCGCCTGGGGGTCACCAAGGCCGCGCTCTACTACCACTTCAAGACCAAGGAAGACATCGTCGTCAGCCTCTTCGAGGACCTGATGACGCCGATCGACGAGCTGATCACGTGGGCGGGCGAGCAGCCCAGGACCCTGGAGACCAAGCAGGAGATCCTCACCCGCTACGGCATCGCGCTGGCCAACGCGGCCCCGCTCTTCCGCTTCATGCAGGAGAACCAGGCGCAGATGCGCGAGCTGAGCATCGGCGAGAACTTCAAGGACCGGATGAAGGCCCTCCTCGACCACCTGCTGCCCGAGGACGTGACGATGACCAACCGGGTGCGCTGCTTCAGCGCCCTGTTCTCCATGCACGCGGGGATGTTCGTGCTCAAGGACGTCGAAGGCGACCTGGAGGAGAAGCGCAAGGCCGTCCTCGAGGTCGCCACCGAGCTGGTCACCCAGGCCCACGAGGGCTGAGCACCGGGGTCGTCCCACAGGGGGTCCGTCAGACGCGGACGCCCTTGGAGTTCATGAACGCCACCGGGTTCACGGCCGAGCCGTAGTTCGGCGTCGTACGGATCTCGAAGTGCAGGTGCGGGCCGCTGGAGTTGCCGGTGTTGCCGGACAGCGCGATGTGCTGGCCCGTGGCGACGGTCTGGCCGACCCGCACGTCGATCCGCGACAGGTGCGCGTACTGCGAGTACGTGCCGTTGCTGTGCTTGATGACGACGGCGTTGCCGTACGCCGGGCCGTCACCGGCGCCGTTCGGTCCTGCCTTGACGACGGTGCCGCCGTGCACGGCCATCACGTTCGTGCCGACCGGGACGGCGAAGTCCTGGCCGGAGTGCTTGCCGGTGGCCCACATGCTGCCGCCCTGGGCGTAGCCCGCGGAGAGCGTGTAGTTCTTGACCGGGTCGATCCAGGAAGCGGACTTCTTCGCCTGCGCGGTGGCCTGCGCCTCTATGGAGGCGGCGGCCACGCCCGGCAGGGCGGACGTCGACGCGGTGTCTGCGGCGAACGCGGCCCCGGTCCCCAGCGCCGCCGACACCCCGAGGCCCGCGGCCACGACAGCGGCGCGCTTGCGGAGGATCGACGTACCGGAATGGTGGGACGTGGTGCGCTTTGACATGCGGGAGACCTCTTAGAGCTTCGGGGACAAGGGGGTCCTGCGGGCCTGGGGGCCCTGCCGCCCTCCGGGTGTTTCGAGCGGACCCGGTGGACATGAAGGGACCCGGCACACGTCCTCGTGGCACCGGGTCGGCCATCCCTTGGTAACCCCCACCCCCACCCGGCCCCAAAACGCCGATCTACTACGCGGACTCGTACCTCCGCGCGGGGATCGCGGTCCCTTGACACCGGGACGACCGAGACCTTGGTCCGCCGGATTTATCCCCTGATCTCTCGTTTAAGCCCACATCACGGGCTTGCCCCGAGGCCTCGCACGCGCCCCCGGACCCCACCCAACCCAATTCGGACAAATCACCAGAACCCATCGACCACGTAACGACTCCCCAGCGAGCCCCCCGATCCACTATTTCCCCTAGTACCGGACAAATCGCCTGTGCCTCATGTCACCGGTGGGCAAGATCGAACCCCCGGCGGGTGTGATCGGGGCTACGCTCCCGGGCCATGGATCCCGCTGTCCTCGGCACTCGGCTGGCATCGAGCGTCCTCGTCCCTGCGCTGCGCAGACTCTTCGTCCAGGAGGGCCCCGGCGCGGGCCTCACCGACCGGGCCGTGCGGCTCTCCTCCCTGGTCTCCTTCCGGGGCGAGAAGCGCACCCTGACCGACCGGGACGTCGAGCGCCTCGCCCGGAAACTGGTGGGCGCCGCCCTCGAAGGCCCCGGCGAGCCCCCGTTCCCGTACGACGAGAGCGAAGCGGTCGTGCTCGCGCTCGCCCGCACCCTGCACTCCCTGGGCGACCTCGACATGGACGACGTCCAGGCCGTCCGGCTCGGCCACCGCGAGCTCGCCCGCACCCTGCGCCGCGCGGCGCCCGCCCTCGGCCTGTCCACGGACGCGGACCTCTTCCTCGCCACGCTCACCGAGTGGGCGTGCCTGCACATCCTGCACTTCTTCACGCAGCGGTCGCCCTTCGTGGCCCGCACGCTCGTGGAGCAGAGTCGCGACCTGGCCCAACTACTGGCCAGGACCGATGAGTTGATCCGCCGCCTGCCACCGGCCGGCGCCAGGGACGGCGCCTTCGAGGAGCGCTATCTCCGCTACGTCGCCCAGCGCCACCGGCATCTCACCATCTACGGCATCGACCTGCGGGACGCACCCGACCGCTGGCCGCTGGAGGTGGCGTATCTGAGCCTGGAGGCGACCGCGGCCGCCCCGCAGCACTCCTTCGGCGGCCTCGGCGACACGTTCGACGACGACGGCCGCGGCACGATGCCCGAGCGGCTGCGCGCCGAGGACGCCTTCGAGCAGGGACACGACCGCGTACTGCTGCGCGGCGAGGCGGGATCCGGCAAGACGACCCTCGTGCAGTGGCTCGCCGTCACCGCCGCGGCCGCCCGCGACCGCATCCCCTTCGTGCTCCCCCTGCGTACGCTCATACGTGCCGGGCAGCTGCCCGCGCCCGCCGCGTTCCTGTCGGCCGTCGGCTGCCCGCTGACCGCCCCGGACGGCTGGGCCGAGCGCGTGCTCGACGCCGGCCGGGCCCTGGTCCTCGTCGACGGCCTCGACGAGATCGCGACGGTCGACCGGCACCGGGCCCGCGACTGGCTGACCGGCCTGATCGCCGCCCACCCGGGCAACCGCTGGCTGCTGACCTCCCGGCCCACCGCCGTACGCCCCGGCTACCTCGCCGACCAGGGCTTTCGCGAACTGCTGCTGCCGCCGATGCGGGCCGCCGACGTCACCACGTTCGTCGAGCGCTGGCACACCGCGGCCGACGCCGCCGCGTACGCGCCGCCGCTCCTCGACGCCCTGCGCACCAAACGCGATCTGGCCCGGCTCGCCACCAACCCCCTGATGTGCGGCCTGATCTGCGCCCTGCACCGCGAGCGCCACAGCTATCTGCCCACGGACCGCGTGGAGCTGTACGACGCCGCGCTGTCGATGCTGCTCACCCGCCGCGACCGCGAACGCGGCACCGCAGGGCCCGAGTTGGGCGAGGCGGTCCAACTGGAGCTCCTCCAGCACCTCGCGTACGCGCTCATCCTCAGCGGCCGCAGCGAGATGAGCCGGGACAACGCCACGGCCCTCCTGGAGCGCCGCCTCCCGGCGGTGGCGGCGGCCGCGGCGCTCGGCGACGCCACGACGGTCCTCGCCACGCTCCTGCTGCGCAGCGGCCTGCTGCGCCAGCCCGCCGAGGGAGTCGTCGACTTCGTGCACCGCACGTTCCAGGACTACCTGGGCGCCCGGTACGCGGTGGACGAGGGCCACGCCCTGCCGTTCGTCCAGAACCTGGCCGACGATCCGTCGGGCGAGGACGCGATCCGCCTGGCCGTGGCCCACGCCCGCCCCGCCGAACGCGACGCGATGCTGCGCGAACTCCTCTCCCACGACCGTCCGCGCCTGACCCTGCTGGCCCTGGCGTGCCTGGAGCACGCGACGACGCTGGCCCCGTCGGTGCGCACCCACGTCGAGGACCGCGCGGCCCGCCTGATCCCCCCGCGCACCGCCGACGACGCGAAGGCGCTCGCCGAGGCGGGCCCCCTCGTCCTGGAGCTGCTGCCGGGCCCGGACGGCCTGACGGACGAGGAGGCGCACGGCGTGGCGATCACCGCGTCGATCCTCGGTGCGACGGAACCCGCGGGCGCCCTCGGCGTCCTGCGCCGCCTGCGCGCCCACCCGTCCCTGGACGTACGACGCCAACTGGCGGGCACCTGGCCCCGGTTCAACCCCGTGGAGTACGCGGCCGAGGTCCTGGACCACCTCGGGCGGACCGACCTGGTCCTCCGGATCGAGACCACCGAGCAGTACGCGGCACTGCGCCGGATGCGCCCCTGGCACGAGCTGACCCTCCACGGCCCGCACCGGTTGGCCGACTTCGCCGCCGCGCTCCCGGACCGCGCCGCGGTGACGCTCCTCGACCTGCGGGACAACGCGGAGCTCCGCGACCTCGGAGCCCTGACCGCGTTCCCCGCGCTGGGCGGGCTGTGGATGAGTGACTGCCCGAACGCCACGGGGCTCGGCCGCCTCGCCGAACTCCCCCTCACCGACCTGGCGTTCTCCCGCACCGCGGACCTCACGGGACTGACCGGACTCCGCAAGCTGAAGCGCCTCTCCCTCGACCAGGAGCTGCCCGGTGACTCCCTGGCCGACGGCCTGCCCGTCGAGGCCCCGCTGGAGTTCCTGTTCCTGGGCCGGGGCACCACCGACCGGACGGGCCTGCGCGGCCTGCACCACTGGCCGACCCTGACCACACTCAGCCTCGGCCGCCTCACCACCGCACCGACCGCCTCCGACTGGGAGTACGTCGCCGAACTCCCCGCCCTGACCCACCTCTACCTCAACGGCGTCCTGCTGCACGACCACCCGGCCTCGCTCACGACCCTGCCCGCGCTCCCCCGCATCGAGGTCCTCCGCCTGGCGTCCCTGCACGGCACCGAAGACCTGTCCGCCCTGCCCGCGCGCTTCCCGTACGTACGCCACGTGGTCCTGCAGACGGCCCCGGGCAGGACGTTCCCGGCCGACCGGTACGCGCCGCTGTTCCCGGACGCCGAGATCACGATCGACCAGCGCTGAACCGCCCCGCACGACAAACGGGTGGGCCCGCACCGTCCATCAGGACAGTGCGGGCCCACCCGTACTCGGGCTCACCCCAAAGGGGCTACGCCTCCTTGCTCAGGTTCGGCCCCGCGGAGCCGCCCGCGGCCGCGTCCTCGATCGGAGGAACGTCCGGCAGTGCCGACTTCTCCTCGCCGCGGAAGGTGAAGGTCTTGTTCTCGCCCTCGCCCTCCGTGTCGACGACCACGATGTGGCCCGGACGCAGCTCGCCGAAGAGGATCTTCTCCGAGAGCGTGTCCTCGACCTCGCGCTGGATCGTGCGACGCAGCGGCCGCGCGCCGAGAACCGGGTCGTAACCCTTCTTCGACAGCAGCTCCTTCGCGGACTGCGAGAGCTCGAGGCCCATGTCGCGGTCCTTGAGGCGCTCGTCCACCTTGCCGATCATCAGGTCGACGATCGCGAGGATGTCTTCCTGGGTCAGCTGCGGGAAGACGACGACGTCGTCCACACGGTTGAGGAACTCGGGGCGGAAGTGCTGCTTGAGCTCGTCCGAGACCTTGTTCTTCATGCGCTCGTAGTTGGACTTCGTGTCGCCCTGCGCCGCGAAGCCCAGGTTGAAGCCCTTCGAGATGTCACGGGTTCCAAGGTTGGTCGTCATGATGATGACCGTGTTCTTGAAGTCCACGACACGACCCTGGGAGTCGGTCAGACGACCGTCCTCCAGAATCTGCAGCAGCGAGTTGAAGATGTCCGGGTGGGCCTTCTCGACCTCGTCGAAGAGCACGACGGAGAACGGCTTGCGGCGCACCTTCTCGGTCAGCTGGCCGCCCTCTTCGTAGCCCACGTAACCGGGGGGCGAACCGAAGAGACGCGAGACCGTGTGCTTCTCGGAGAACTCCGACATGTCGAGCGAGATCAGCGCGTCCTCGTCACCGAAGAGGAACTCGGCGAGAGCCTTGCTGAGCTCCGTCTTACCGACACCGGACGGGCCCGCGAAGATGAACGAACCACCGGGACGCTTCGGGTCCTTCAGACCGGCCCGCGTACGACGGATCGCCTTCGAGAGCGCCTTGACGGCGTCCTTCTGGCCGATGACGCGCTTGTGGAGCTCGTCCTCCATGCGCAGCAGACGCGAGGACTCCTCCTCGGTCAGCTTGAAGACCGGGATGCCGGTGGCGGTCGCGAGGACCTCGGCGATCAGCTCGCCGTCGACCTCGGCGACGACGTCCATGTCGCCGGCCTTCCACTCCTTCTCGCGCTTGGCCTTCGCCGCGAGCAGCTGCTTCTCCTTGTCGCGGAGAGACGCCGCCTTCTCGAAGTCCTGGGAGTCGATGGCCGACTCCTTGTCGCGACGCACGCCCGCGATCTTCTCGTCGAACTCGCGGAGGTCCGGCGGCGCGGTCATCCGGCGGATGCGCATCCGGGAACCGGCCTCGTCGATCAGGTCGATCGCCTTGTCCGGCAGGAAGCGGTCCGAGATGTACCGGTCGGCCAGGGTGGCCGCCTGCACGAGGGCCTCGTCGGTGATGGACACACGGTGGTGCGCCTCGTACCGGTCGCGCAGCCCCTTCAGGATCTCGATCGTGTGCGGCAGCGACGGCTCCGCGACCTGGATCGGCTGGAAGCGGCGCTCGAGAGCGGCGTCCTTCTCCAGGTGCTTGCGGTACTCGTCGAGCGTGGTCGCACCGATGGTCTGGAGCTCACCGCGGGCCAGCATCGGCTTGAGGATGGAGGCCGCGTCGATGGCACCTTCGGCGGCACCCGCACCCACGAGCGTGTGGAGCTCGTCGATGAACAGGATGATGTCGCCGCGGGTGCGGATCTCCTTGAGGACCTTCTTCAGGCGCTCCTCGAAGTCACCGCGGTAGCGGGAACCGGCGACCAGCGCACCGAGGTCGAGGGTGTAGAGGTGCTTGTCCTTGAGGGTCTCGGGCACCTCGCCCTTGACGATGGCCTGCGCGAGGCCCTCGACGACGGCGGTCTTGCCGACGCCGGGCTCACCGATCAGGACCGGGTTGTTCTTGGTGCGGCGCGACAGCACCTGCATGACGCGCTCGATCTCCTTCTCGCGCCCGATGACCGGGTCGAGCTTGGACTCACGAGCGGCCTGCGTGAGGTTGCGGCCGAACTGGTCGAGCACCAGGGACGTGGAGGGCGTGCCCTCGGCAGGACCGCCGGCGGTGGCGGTCTCCTTGCCCTGGTAACCGGAGAGCAGCTGGATGACCTGCTGCCGCACCCGGTTGAGATCGGCGCCCAGCTTGACCAGGACCTGGGCGGCGACGCCCTCGCCCTCGCGGATCAGGCCGAGCAGGATGTGCTCCGTGCCGATGTAGTTGTGGCCCAGCTGAAGGGCCTCGCGGAGCGACAGCTCCAGGACCTTCTTGGCACGGGGGGTGAAGGGGATGTGCCCGGACGGGGCCTGCTGGCCCTGGCCGATGATCTCCTCCACCTGCTGGCGGACCGCCTCGAGCGAAATCCCGAGGCTCTCCAGGGCCTTAGCGGCGACACCCTCACCCTCGTGGATCAGGCCCAGGAGGATGTGCTCGGTGCCGATGTAGTTGTGGTTGAGCATCCGGGCTTCTTCCTGAGCCAGGACGACAACCCGCCGCGCGCGGTCGGTGAACCTCTCGAACATCGTTAATCGCTCCTCAGAGCGGTCAGGCAGTAAAGGGGTCGGTCCCCTCCCTGTCCTTCCGCAGCTTAGTCCCGCAAGCGGGGACCGCTCATTCCAACTGCCGACACCCGGACCCCTTCCTGGCCAGTCTCCTGCCCCCGAACGCCGACAACCTGCTCAACCCGATGGTGCGAGACGATGTTCCCGCAGGCCAGGCAGATACCCTCACCATCACTACGCCGATGGCGAACGCAAGATGCCCGACCCGCACGTGTCGCCCCTCCCACTAGGGATGTCTTACCCGCACGGACTGACACTCCATGCGGCGCGCGCCGGTTCCCTCCGCTACGGGCGAACACCCTTGCGCCGCCCAACACCCCCGTACGCCCCTATTCCGGACACGCTGTGCTTCCACAGTGCCACAGTGCGTAACCCCGGAGTGCTCGCGGCGGTTGCTCCTGGCATGGTCCCCACCTCCGGCACCACCTTCCCGGCACCGCGGCGGCCCGTCGACGGGGCCGGATCCGATCCGGTTCAGCAGTGGTACGAGGATGAACTCGGCTGGGCCACGACGAGCGGCCCCGACGGCGCACGGCTGTGCACGGGCCTGCGGTTCGACGTCCTGGAGGTGCCGGCCGACGCCGGCTTCGCGATGCTGCGCAGACTCGATCCCCGGTCACCGGTGGCCGTACACGGGGAAACGATGCAGTTGCTGGTCGCCGCGGGCAGCGCCGACGAACTGCCGGGTCTGCTCGACTGGCTGGAGTGGGGCTCACTGCCCCTGGACCTCGTCGCCGTCGGGGCGGGCGCATTCATCGACGCGCCGACGCCTCCGGGCTGGACCGGCTCGCAGGAGGCCGCTGTGTGGGTGCGGCCCCCGGAGCCCGGACGCGAGGTGGAGCCGGTGCTGCCGGCTCTGACGACGGTGTCCGCCATGACCGGCATGACGGGCATGGCCGACGCCTCGACCTGGTCGGTCGTGGGGGGCGGTGGGGGCGCCCCCGATCTCGTACGACTCGTGGACACGGCGGCGACCCACTGCCACCGGGCCCGACTGCGCCGCGCACAAATGGCGCCGACGAATCAGCCGTTGGCCTTCTCGTAGGCCTCGCGGATCGCCTGGGGAACGCGGCCACGGTCGTTCACGTCGTGCCCGTTCTCCTTCGCCCAGGCGCGGATCTGCGCGGTGTCCTGGTTGCCACCGGACGCGGCGCGCGCCTTCCCCCGGCCGCCGGCGGTGCGGCCACCGGTGCGCCGACCACCCTTGACGTACGCATCGAGGAGCCCACGGAGCTTGTCCGCGTTGGCGGTGGTGAGGTCGATCTCGTACGTCTTGCCGTCGAGCGCGAACGTCACGGTCTCGTCCGCCTCGCCGCCGTCGAGGTCATCGACAAGAAGGACCTGAACCTTCTGTGCCACCGGATTTCCTTTCATCGATATCTGAAGGGCCGGCCCCCCTGCGACCACGGCCGCTGTTTCGCCGTCCCCTTGTTATATGCAGTACTGCAGTACGTCGGAAAGCAAACCGCTTTTCCCGGAAAAACACAAACCCCTGGCTGAGATCCGGAGAGATCCCGGAGTTGAACGCTGCCCGTTCGGGCCGAAAACATGCGCGTTTCGGACATAGGGGCCGGGTCGCGGGTGCTTGCCGGAATACCGGACGGCGGCGATCACAGATGCAGAAGCATCCGGCTGTTGCCCAAGGTGTTCGGTTTCACTCGTTCGAGACCGAGGAACTCCGCGACACCCTCGTCATAGGAACGCAGCAGCTCGCTGTAGACATCGGTGTCAACGGTATCGACGGGCGTCTCACCGATCTCCACGAAGCCGTGCTTGGCGAAGAACTCCACTTCGAAGGTGAGACAGAAAACCCGGCGAACGCCGATCCAGCGCGCGGTCTGCAGCAGCTTCTCCAGGACCTGATGACCGACACCGGCACCCTTGACCTGTGGATTCACCGCGAGAGTGCGGACTTCCGCCAGGTCTTCCCACATGACGTGCAGCGCGCCGCAGCCGACGACCTCCGCGTTGTCGTCACGTTCCGCGACCCAGAACTCCTGGATGGACTCGTAAAGCGTGACGGTGGCTTTGTCGAGCAGGATGCCCTGTCGGCTGTACGCGTCGAGCAGTCGGCGCACCGCGGGGACATCGGCGGTCCGTGCCCTGCGTACGGTGAGTGCTTTACCGGGCGATTCGGAGCTTGTGAAGACTTCGCGGGGCTCTGCTGGCATGAGCGGACGCTATCGCCCGGGCTCCTCGGCCGCTTGCCCGGGTCCTGACGGGACTTCGGCCGGCACTTCGGGCTGAACGATGCGCATCGCGTCTCTGAGCGCTTCGCGCTGCTGGGGCGACATCATGCCGAAGAAGGCGACGAGCGCGGCGGCGGGGTTGTCGCTCTGCGCCCACGCCTCGTTCATCAGTGCGGCCGAGTAGGCGGCGCGGGTGGAGACGGCTTCATATCGATAGGCCCGGCCTTCCGCCTCGCGGCGCACCCAGCCCTTCTGATGGAGATTGTCCAATACGGTCATGACCGTCGTGTAGGCGATGGACCGTTCCTGCTGGAGGTCCTCCAGGACTTCCCTCACCGTCACCGGGCGGTTCCACTTCCACACCCGCGTCATGACTGCGTCTTCGAGTTCTCCCAAGGGGCGCGGCACGAGCAGCACAATAGTGGGAGAAGTCGGTAATTCAACGGCGGACGTGGCGAACGGTTGTAATCAATGACAAAAGGGGCGCCCGGTGGGCGCCCCTGTCTGTCGCTTCGGTCCAGTGCCGGCCTGCGCCGGTTACTGCGCGGCGCCGCCCTGACGGGCGGCCTCGGCGCGGGCGATCGCGGCATCCACGGCCGCGTCCTCCTTGGCCTTCTTGTCGCCGCCCTGCGACTTCACGATCGTCACGATCAGACCGATGAAGAACACGGCCATCACTACCGGGGGCACGAGCGCGGAGACGTAGTCCATGCCCCCAGAGTAGCTAGCCCGCGGCCAGTTGCTGCGGCGGGGCCGGGGGCTCAGCCGGCTGGACCGGGCGCCGCTTGGGCGGGAACACCTCGGCCGGGGTGGGCACCGGCTTGGGCGGGGTGCCGGGCCTCGGCTGCGCGGGCTGCTGTCCGGCGTCCGCGAGGCCGCCGGGCAGCGCGAGCAGGTGCGTACGGGAGGCGGGGACGCGCCTCAGGTGACGGGCCTCGAGCCGGTCCCGCACGCCCTGTTCGGCCAGGGTGCGGCAGCGGTCGAGCAGCGTCGCCGCCGCCGGGTTGCCGCGCAGTGCGCGCAGGGCGGCGAGGTCGTCGGCGCCGGGCTTGTGGCCCGCAGCGAGCGCCTCTTCGAGCAGGCTCAGATAGCCGGTGACGGAGCCGGGCAGGGCGGCCCGGTACCGGTCGAGGTCGGCCAGCAGGAAGGCCCGCAGGCGGGCGCCCTCCTGCACGGTCTCGTCGACCGACTCCGCGAGTCGGAGCCAGTCCCGGACGTCCTCGTCCGAGGCGGGGCTGGGGTGGAGGGCGAGGGCGAGGGCGCGTCGGAGCACACGCAGCTCTTCTGCACCGAACGCCATGCCGCCGCGGTTTCCGTAGGGCGTGGGCATGGGGTGACGATACGGCCTATTACGGACAAATCGGCTTAACCGGCAATTCCCGGGCGCGCCTACAGCCGGCTGACGTTCCGCTCGTACACGAGCCGCAGCCCGATCAGGGTCAGCCACGGCTCGTGCTCGTCGATGACCGAGGCCTCGCCGAGGACCATCGGCGCGAGGCCGCCCGTCGCGATGACGGTGACGTCGTCCGGGTCGGCCGCGAGCTCCTTGGCCATCCGGTGCACGACGCCGTCGACCTGGCCCGCGAAACCGTAGACGATGCCGGACTGCATGGCCTCGACCGTGTTCTTGCCGATGACGCTGCGCGGGCGGGCCAGTTCGATCTTGCGCAGTTGCGCGCCGCGGACGCCGAGCGCCTCGACGGAGATCTCGATGCCGGGGGCGATCACACCTCCGGTGTACTCGCCGCGCGCGGACACCGCGTCGAACGTCGTCGCCGTACCGAAGTCGACGACGATCGCGGGGCCCCCGTACAGCTCGACGGCCGCGACCGCGTTGATGATGCGGTCGGCGCCGACCTCCTTGGGGTTGTCCATGAGGATCGGGACGCCGGTCTTGATGCCGGGCTCGACCAGGACGGCGGGGACGTCGCCGTAGTAGCGGCGGGTCACCTCGCGCAGTTCGTGCAGGACGGAGGGGACGGTCGAGCAGATGGCGATGCCGTCGATGCCGTCGCCGAGTTCGTCGCCGAGCAGCGGGTGCATGCCCATCAGGCCCTGGAGCAGGACCGCGAGTTCGTCGGCGGTGCGGCGCGCGTCCGTGGAGATGCGCCAGTGCTCGACGATGTCCTCGCCGTCGAACAGGCCGAGGACGGTGTGGGTGTTGCCCACGTCGATGGTGAGCAGCATCAGGCCGTCGCCTCACGGAGGTCCAGGCCGATGTCCAGGATCGGGGACGAGTGCGTCAGGGCTCCGACCGCGAGGTAGTCGACGCCCGTCTTCGCGTACGTAGCGGCGTTCTCGAGGGTGAGGCGGCCCGACGACTCCAGGAGGGCGCGGCCGTCCGTGAGGGCGACCGCCTCTTCCGTCTCGCCCGGCGTGAAGTTGTCCAGGAGGATCAGGTCGGCGCCCGCGTCGAGGACCTCGCGCAGCTGGTGGAGGGTGTCGACCTCGACCTCGATCGCGAGGCCCGGGAAGCGGTCGCGTACGGCCTGGAAGGCCTGGGCCACGCCGCCCGCCGCCACGACGTGGTTGTCCTTGACCAGGGCCGCGTCCGACAGGGACATGCGGTGGTTGACGCCGCCGCCCATGCGGACCGCGTACTTCTCCAGGGAGCGCAGGCCCGGGGTGGTCTTGCGGGTGTCGCGGACCTTCGCCTTCGTGCCGTCCAGGGCGTCCGCCCACGCGCGCGTGGCCGTCGCGATGCCGGAGAGGCGGCACAGGAGGTTGAGTGCGCTGCGCTCGGCGGTGAGCAGGTCGCGGGTGCGGGTGGTGACGGACAGCAGCTTCTGGCCGGCCTCCACCTGGTCGCCGTCCTCCGCGTGGCGCTCGACCTCGAACTCGTCCGTGGCCACTACGGAGATGATCGCCTCGGCGACGCGCAGGCCCGCCACGACGCCCGCCTCGCGGGCCGTGAAGTCCGCGGTGGCGACGGCGTCCTCGGCGATCGTGGCGACCGTCGTGACGTCCACGCCGCCGTCGAGGTCCTCGGCGATCGCCAGGTGGGCGATGTCCTCGACCTCGACCGGGTGCAGGCCCGCCTCGAGCAGCAGCTTGGCGAGCGACGGGTCGAGGCCGCACTCCATGGCGTCGTCGGAATCCCCGTGCGCACAGGCACAGTTGTCGCCGCAGCCGGCGCCGTCTGCGTCGGCCAGGGGAAGGTCGGAAGTGGCACTCACGTCGGTCACTGCTCCTGAGGGGTGGTAGCCGTTGCCGGGAAGTCTGCGGTCGGTGTGGTGTGTGTGGCCAGAGTGCGATCGGGATTCAGGCGTACGACGATGTGGCGGCGCCAGTTCGTGTCGTCGCGGTCCGCGTGGTCCTCGCGCCAGTGGCAGCCGCGGGTCTCCTCGCGGCGGCGGGCCGCGGCGACCAGGACGCGGGCCACGCACAGGAGGTTCGTGGCCTCCCAGGTGTCGACGCCGGGCTCCGCCGTCTTGCCGTTCTCCGCGAGGGCGCCCGCGGCCTCGGCGTGGATGCGGCCGAGCTGGGCGGCCGCCTCCGCGAGCGAGTCGGCGGAGCGCAGCACGCCCGCGCCCCGCGTCATCACGCGCTGGATCGCGAAGCGGGCCTCGGCGGGCAGCAGCGGGTGCGTCGGGGTCTGCGGGTGCGGGACGGGCGCGGGCACGCGCGCGTGGAGGTGGTTCTCCTCGTGCTGCCGCTTGATGTCGTCCGCGATGCGCTCCGCGTAGACCAGGCCCTCCAGAAGGGAGTTGGAGGCCAGGCGGTTCGCGCCGTGGACGCCGGTGCAGGCGACCTCGCCGCACGCGTACAGGCCGGGCACCGTGGTGCGGCCGTGCAGGTCGGTGCGGACGCCCCCGGAGGCGAAGTGCGCGGCAGGGGCGATCGGGATGGGCTCGGTGATCGGGTCGATGCCGTGGGCGCGGCAGGCGGCGAGGACCGTGGGGAAGCGGTGCTCCCACATGTCGGCGCCGAAGTGCCGGGCGTCGAGGTACATGTGGTCGGCGCCCTGTTCCTGCATGCGGCGCGTGATGCCCTTGGCGACGACGTCGCGGGGCGCCAGTTCGGCGAGTTCGTGCTGGCCCACCATGAAGCGCACGCCGTCCGCGTCCACGAGGTGGGCGCCTTCGCCGCGTACGGCTTCGGAGACGAGCGGCTGCTGGCCCTCGGCGTCCGCGCCCAGGAAGAGCACGGTCGGGTGGAACTGGACGAACTCCAGGTCGCTGACCTCGGCGCCCGCGCGCAGGGCGAGGGCGACGCCGTCGCCGGTCGACACGTGGGGGTTGGTGGTCGCGGAGAAGACCTGGCCCATGCCGCCGGTCGCGAGGACGACGGCGGGGGCGAGGACCGCGCCGACGCCGTCGTGCTGGCCCTCCCCCATGACGTGCAGGGAGACACCGGCGGTGCGGCCGTCGGCGTCCGTCAACAGGTCGAGCACCAGGGCGTTCTCGACCGTGCCGAGACCACGCGCCCGTACCGCCTCGACCAGGGCGCGGGAGACCTCGGCGCCCGAGGCGTCGCCGCCCGCGTGCGCGATGCGGCGGCGGTGGTGACCGCCCTCGCGGGTCAGGTCGAGCGAGCCGTCCTCGGCCTCGTCGAAGCGGGCGCCGGTCGCGATCAGGCGGCGTACGGCGTCGGGGCCCTCGGTGACCAGGGTGCGTACGGCGTGCTCGTCGCACAGGCCCACGCCCGCGACCAGGGTGTCGTCCAGGTGCTGCTCGGGGGTGTCGCCGTCGCCGAGCGCGGCCGCGATGCCGCCCTGGGCCCAGCGCGTGGAGCCGTCGTCGAGGCGGGCCTTGGTGACGACGACCGTCTTCAGGCCCGCGGCCTCGCAGCGCAGAGCGGCGGTCAGCCCGGCCACGCCGGAGCCGACGACCACGACATCGGCGGCGATGGACCAGCCGGGGGCGGGGGCGTGCAGACGTATACCGGTACCGGTGGAGTTCATGAGCGGGCTCCGAAGGTCAGAGGCAGGTTGTCGATCAGCCGGGTCGTGCCCACGCGCGCGGCGACGGCGAGGACGGCCTCGCCCTCGAAGTCGTCGCGTACGGCGGTGAAGTCGGCCGGGTCGACCAGGGCCAAGTAGTCGAGTTCGACCGGGGGTTGCAGGCGCGCGGCCCCGTCCAGGACCTGGCGGGCCGCGGCGAGGACGGCGGCGGGGCGGCCCGGGGACGCGACGGCGTGGGCGTCGGCGGCGGCGCGGGCCTCGCCGAGCGCGCCCAGGGCCTCGGCACGCGCGCGCGTGGTGGGGTTTTCGGCGGCACGCGCGCGGAGTGCTTCCTGTGCGGCGTGCCGGTCGCGGCCCGCGAACAGGGCGCGGGACAGGGCGAGTGCGCTGCGGCGCTCGTCCGCGGAGAGGTAGCGGTTGCGGGAGGACAGGGCCAGGCCGTCGTCCTCGCGGACCGTGGGGACGGCGGCGATCTCCACGTCGAAGTTCAGGTCGCGCACCATGCGGCGGATCAGGGCGAGTTGCTGGGCGTCCTTCTGGCCGAAGAGGGCGACGTCCGCGCGCGTGAGGTGCAGCAGCTTGGCGACGACGGTGAGCATGCCGTCGAAGTGGCCGGGGCGCACGGCGCCTTCGAGGCGCTCGCCCATCGGGCCCGCCGTGATGCGCACCTGGGGCTGCCCGCCGGGGTAGACCTCGTCCGCGGACGGCGCGAACACGGCGTCCGCGCCCGCCTGTTCGGCGATCTTGACGTCGGCGTCGAGGGTGCGCGGGTAGCGGTCGAGGTCCTCGCCCGCGCCGAACTGGAGCGGGTTCACGAAGACGGTGACGACCACTTCGCCGTCCGCGCCCGCGCGCTCGCGTGCCGTACGGATCAAGGTGGCGTGGCCCTCGTGCAGGGCGCCCATCGTCATGACGACGACGCGCTGCCCGCTACGCGCGCGTGCCCGCAGTTCCTCGCCCTTGTGCAGCAGAGCCGTCGTCATCGGTGGTCCTCCGCGCCGGTCGCGAGGACGCCGAGCAGGTCCTCGGCGAGCTCCGGCTTGAGTAGGCCGTGCGCGAGGGCGCGGTCGGCGGTCGCGCGGGCCATCGCGAGATATCCGGCGACGGTGCCGGGGGCGTGCTTGCGCAGTTCGCTCACGTGGGCGGCGACGGTGCCGGCGTCGCCGCGCGCGACCGGTCCCGTCAGGGCTGCGTCGCCGGACCTGAGCGCGTTGTCGAGGGCCGCGCCGAGCAGCGGGCCGAGCATCCGGTCGGGTGCGGAGACGCCCGCGTCACGGAGCAGCTCCATGGCCTCGGCGACCAGCGTGACCAGGTGGTTCGCGCCGAGCGCGAGGGCCGCGTGGTACAGCGGCCGCATCTCCTCTGCGATCCACTCGGGCTCGCCGCCCATCTCGATGACCAGGGCCTCGGCCGCGAGCCGCAGCTCCTCGGGCGCGGTCACCCCGAACGAGCAGCCGGCCAGCCGCTGGACGTCGATCGCGGTGCCGGTGAACGTCATCGCGGGGTGCAGCGCCAGCGGCAGGGCGCCCGCGCGCAGGGCCGGGTCGAGGACCTTGGTGCCGTACCGGCCCGAGGTGTGCACGAGCAGTTGTCCCGGGCGGATCGAGCCGGTCTCCACGAAGCCTTCGACGAGGCTCGGCAGCACGTCGTCCGGGACGGTCAGCAGCACCAGCTCGGCGCGGGCGAGGACCTCGGCGGGCGGCACGAGGGGCACGTCGGGCAGCAGTGCGGCCGCTCTGCGCACCGAGGCGTCGGAGACCCCGGAGACGGCGACGGGGCGGTGCCCCGCCAGCTGCAGCGAGGCGGCGAGCGCGGGGCCCACACGGCCCGCGCCGACGACGCCGACCGTGAGGCGGGCGGGACGTTCGCTGGGATCGGTGGGTTCGGATCGCGGGTTCGGAGGTGTCACGAGGCGAGGGCCTTCCGTTCCAGTCCGCTCGGGGTACCGGACGATTTCTCGTCATGTTAACGCTATCTGGGTGCGGGGGCCCCGGCCGCCTGAATGCTGTGGGCAAGCGCACGCCCGTACGACATGATCCGAGGATGAGCGGAACGTACGAGACCGAGGAAGAGCGGCAGACCGCTCGGCGCCTTGCCGCGTGGCGGGGCGCGGAGCGCTCGCTGGCGCACCGGCCGCCGGTGACGACGCTGGGCGAGCGGCTCGCGCAGCTCGCCCAGGAGGCGCGGGAGGTGGCCGACCCGGAGGCCGACATCGACCTCTACGGGAACGGCATCGTCGCCGACCTGGAGGCGAAGGTCGCCGGGCTGCTCGGCAAGGAGGCGGCCGCGTTCTTCCCGACCGGCACGATGGCGCAGCAGGTCGCGCTGCGCTGCTGGGCGGGCCGCACCGGCAACGCGACGGTGGCGCTGCATCCGCTGGGTCACCCGGAGGTGCACGAGCGGGAAGCGCTCACCACGGTGTCGGGCCTGCGCACGGTGCACCCGACGACCGAGCCGCGGCTGCCGACGGCGGACGAGGTGCACGCCCTGGACGAGCCGTTCGGCACGCTGATGCTCGAACTGCCGCTCAGGGACGCCGGTTTCGTGCTTCCTACTTGGGAGGAGCTCGAGGAGGTCTGCGAGGCGGCACGCGCGCGTGACGCGGTGGTGCACTTCGACGGGGCCCGGCTGTGGGAGTGCACGACGCACTTCGGCCGGCCGCTGGACGAGATCGCGGCGCTCGCCGACAGCGTCTACGTGTCGTTCTACAAGTCGCTCGGCGGCATCAGCGGCGCGGTGCTCGCGGGCCCGCAGACGGTGATCGACGAGGCGCGAGCGTGGCGGCACCGCTACGGAGGGCAGGTCTTCCAGCAGTTCCCCGCGGCGATCGCGGCCCTTGCGGGCCTGCAGCGGGAGCTGCCGCGGCTGCCGGAGTACGTGGCGCACGCGCGCGTGGTCGCGCAGGCACTGCGGGACGGGTTCGCGCAGGCCGGGATGCCGTTCTTCCGCGTGCATCCCGAGGCGCCGCACACCCACCAGTTCCAGGTGTGGCTGGCCCAGGACGCCCAGGTGCTGACGCAGGCCGCCGTCGAGCAGGCCGAGGAGACGAAGACGTCGCTGTTCGGGCGCTGGTTCGCGGACGGTCCGCCCGGTCTCGCGGTCACCGAGGTGACGGTCGGCGGGCCGGGTCTTTCGTGGAGCGCCGACGACGTCCGCGCGGCCGTCGCGGACTTCGTGCGGCGTCTGGCATAGCCGCCGGTCAGCAGCCCGCGGTGTGGCCGCGGTGTGCGGAGAAGCGGCGGGCGAGCGCCTCCCGGATCCGGCCGCGGGCCGGGCGGCCGGCCAGGACCGCCTCGAAGCGGCGGTAGTCGCGCAGTTCACGGACGGCGGCCCAGTCGTGCAGACCGGGCGCCGGTCCCGGCTGCTCGCCGCGCTGTGCGGCCCGGTAGACGTCGAGGGCGTACTGCTGGTTGACGTTCATGGCGAACACCTCTCCCCTGATTGTCGCGCTGAGCCCCGTTATCTGCCTTATTTGCTTATCTGCCTTTTTTGCTTCACTGCGCGCTCTTTTGCTGCGCTTCGGGGCCTACGACAACGAGAGTGCTCCGGCGGCCGCGGCCCGGTCACGTCGATTGACGGGAGCCGTCAATCGACGCCCCGGCTGTCAGTGGCGGCGTGCACCATGGGGTCATGAGCGTGCGCATCGACATCGCGGGCCTGGCGCCCGAGCAGGTCAAGGTCGTGCCCTCGCCCCTGGCCGAGCTCGGCATGGCGCTGCACGCGCTGGCCGAGCCCGCGCACCACCCGGGGCTGCAGGGGTGGACGACGAGCGTGTCCACACGCCTGGATCCGTGCCTGGCGGACCGGCTGTGCGACGCGGACTTCCTGTGGCGCACGACGTTCTCGGACGTCTTCACGCCGTCGGCCGGGATCCCCGGGCGGCGGACGGCTCCCGGGGCGACGCTGGCCGAGGAGCTCGACCTGCTCGACAAGCTGTCGGACGAGCAGTTCGTGGACGCGGCCCTGGAGTTCACCTGCCAGTCGACCTATGCGAGCCGGACGGTGAGCCGGCTCGACGACCCGCGGACCCGGGAGCGCGCCCTGGAGCTCGCGGCCACGCGCGGGGCGCACCAAGTGCGGTTCACCCAGCGCCTGTTGGACGATCCGCCCGCCGTCAGGTCCTGGTTCCGCGAGCTGCTGCAGGACTGCGACGAGGCGTTCTTCTCGGACGTATGGGCGCGCGTGCAGCACCAGTTGGCGGCCGACGCGCGGCACAAGACGGAGCTGGTGCGCCGCAAGGGGCTCGGTGCCGCCCTTCAGGAGACGTCCGCGGCGGTCTCGCTCGACGAGGCGGGGCACACCGTCGTCGTGGACAAGATCACCGAAGGCTTCACGGCGACGGAGGACGGCATCCTCGTACTGACGCCGACCAGCCTGGGCTGGCCGCACCTGTGGGTGCTGCACCGGGCGGACTGGCAGCCGGTGATCATGTACCCGGTCTCCTCGCCGGGCCCCACGGCGCCGCCGTCCGTCGAGCAGCTGACGCGGCGCATGTCGGCACTGGCCCACCCGGTGCGGATGCGGCTCTGCCGCCACCTGGCGCGCGGTTCGTACACGACGAGCGAGCTGGCCGACGCGCACGGCATGACGGCACCTGAGATATCCCGGCACCTTTCGGTGCTCAAGAAGGCGGGCCTGATCACGACGCGCCGCCAAGGGCGTTACGTACAGCACCAGTTGGATCTGAGCGTCGTCTCGCGCCTGGGCGGCGACTTCATCGAGGGGGTGCTGCGCTGAGCGCCCGCGCGGCCTCTCAGCCGTGGCCGCCCGCGCGGACGAGCCCCGTCTCGTAGGCGAGGACGACGACCTGGACGCGGTCGCGCAGTTCCAGCTTGGTGAGGATGCGGCCGACGTGCGTCTTCACCGTGGCCTCCGACAGCACGAGGCGGGCCGCGATCTCGCCGTTCGACAGGCCCTGGGCGACCAGGATCATCACCTCGCGCTCGCGCTCGGTGAGCCGCTCCAACTGCTTGTGCTGCGGCTCCTTCGTGCCGGAGGGCAGCATCGGCGCGAACCGGTCGAGCAGCCGCCGCGTCGTCGACGGCGCGACCACCGCGTCGCCGCTGTGCACGGCGCGGATCGCGGTGAGCAGCTCGCCGGGCGGCACGTCCTTGAGCATGAACCCGGAGGCGCCCGCCTTCAGCCCGGAGAACGCGTACTCGTCGAGGTCGAACGTGGTCAGGATCAGCACCTTGGGCGCGTTCGGGTCCTGACAGATGCGCCGGGTCGTCTCCACGCCGTCCAGCTTCGGCATGCGTACGTCCATGAGGACCACGTCCACCGAGGTCGCGCGCAGCACCTCCAGGGCCTCGACGCCGTCGCCCGCCTCGGCGACGACCTCCATGTCCGGCTGGGCGGCGAGCACCATCCGGAAGCCGGTGCGCAGCAGCACCTGGTCGTCGACGAGCATGACCTTGATCGACATCGGGCGGGTCCTCACATCTCGTGGGCGGCTGGTGGCTTTGTGTGCACTGGAACGTGTCAGTGCGCGGGCTTGAGCGGCAGCAGGGCGCTGATGCGGAAGCCTCCGCCGGGGCGCGGGCCCGCGTCCAGCGTGCCGCCGACCATACCGACGCGCTCGCGCATCCCGATGAGCCCGTGGCCGCGGCCGTCCGCTCCGCCGTCCTCGTACAGCTCGTGCGGGGCGCCCTTGCCGTCGTCCTCGACGAGCAGGCCGAGGCCGTCGTCGAAGTAGACGAGGCGGACGCTCGCGCCCGCGTTCGCGCCGCCGTGCTTGCGGGTGTTGGTGAGGGCTTCCTGGACGATGCGGTACGCGGTCAGCTCGACGCCGCTGGGCAGCGGGCGCGGGGTGCCCTCGACCTTGAAGTCGACCGGGAGGCCCGCGGTGCGCACCTGCTCGACGAGGTCCTCGATCTGCTCGACGTCGGGCTGCGGCACGTACTCGCCGCCCTCCTCGTGCTCGCCGGTGCGCAGCACGCCGAGCAGGCGGCGCATCTCGGCGAGCGCCTGCCGGCCGGTGCCCGAGATGGTCTCCAGGGCCTTCTTGGCCTGGTCGGGCGCCTGGTCGAGGACGTAGGCGGCGCCGTCGGCCTGCACCACCATCACCGACACGTTGTGCGCGACGACGTCGTGCAACTCGCGGGCGATGCGCGCCCGTTCGGCCGCGACCGCGACCTTCGACTGGGCCTCGCGCTCGCGCTCCAGACGGGCGGCGCGCTCCTCGAGCTGCGCCAGGTAGGCGCGGCGGGTGCGCAGCGAGTCGCCGAGGACCCAGGCGAGGACGAACGGCACCATCGTGAAGACCGTGATGGCGATCTGGCCCGCACCGCCGGCCTGCTCCTCGGGCCAGCGCAGCTGCGCGAGCGGCGCCGCGCACAGGCCGCCGGCGAGGGCGAGCCGGGACGACCACCGCGCCCCGTTCGCCGCGCACGTGTAGACGATGACCAGCATCGCGAAGTCCGACGGGTTGGTCTCCGCGTCGAGGACCAGCTGGCCGAGGCCCGCGACCAGCGCGAGGATCAGCATCCGCTCCGGCATCCGGCGGCGCAGCGTGACGACCACGCTGAGCAGGGCGGCGAAGACGAGCGTCGCCGCCGCGTTCCCCCGCGGCGGGCCACCGGTTCCGGCCGCGCCCACCACGGACATCCCGAACAGGATCACGGCCCAGAAGCCGTCGACCCATGTCGGGTGTCTGCGGAGGAAGTCGTAGAGACGCTGCACGTAACCCAGAGTAGGGAAGCCTGCAGCGTGCAGGGGTCAACCGGAGGACCGATCCGCGCCCGGCGCGCGTACTCCCCAAGGTGGAGGCGCCTGCGCCCCCTACGCATAGCCTTCGGCCGTGGAGAACGTACGAGAGGGCGAGATGCGCGGGTGGCGCGAGGCCGCACAAGAGGCGCTGTACGGCCCGCGCGGCTTCTACCGCGGGCCCGAGGGACCCGCCGGTCACTTCCGTACGTCGGTGCACGCGTCGGCGCTGTTCACGCAGGCCGTGGCCGCGTTGCTGTGCCGGGTCGACGCTGCGCTCGGGGCCCCCGCGGAGCTGGCGTTCGTCGACATGGCGGCGGGCCGCGGAGAACTCGTTTCCGGCGTCCTTCAGGTGCTGCCCGAAGGAGTGGCGGCACGCGTGCGTGCGTACGCGGTGGAGGTGGCCGGGCCTCCAGCCGGACTCGACCACCGGATCGAGTGGCGGGCCGAGCCGCCCGCCGGGATCCAGGGCCTCCTCTTCGCGAACGAGTGGCTCGACAACGTGCCCCTGGAGGTCGTCGAGACCGACGAGGACGGCGCCGCCCGCCTCGTCCTCGTCCAGGAGGACGGCACGGAGGCGCTCGCTCCCGGGCCGCTCGACGCCCCGCTGCGGCAGTGGCTGGACGCCTGGTGGCCGCTGCCGGACGAGTCGGGCCGGCCGGACCGGTCGGGCCGGTCGGGCCTTCGCGCCGAGGTCGGCCTGCCGCGCGACGAGGCGTGGGCGGCGGCGGTCGGCACGCTGGAGCGCGGTCTCGCGGTCGCCGTGGACTACGCCCACGCGCGCGGGTCGCGCCCGCCGTTCGGCACGCTCACCGGCTTCCGCAAGGGCCGCGAGACGGCGCCGGTGCCCGACGGCTCCTGCGACATCACGGCCCATGTGGCGCTGGACGCGTGCGCGGTGACACCCGGGGCCCGGATCGTTTCGCAGCGCGCCGCTCTGCGGGCCCTGGGCGTCGCTGCGGGGCGCCCGCCGCTGTCGCTGGCGTCCCAGGACCCGGCGGCGTACGTGCGGGCGCTGGCGCGGGCGGGAGAGGCCGCGGAGCTGACGGCGCGCGGCGGCCTCGGCGACTTCGGCTGGCTGCTGGAACCCGTGGGCGTCCCGGCGAACGGCCCACTTGTCGATGCCCTGCTTGTCGACGCCCTACGTGTCGATGCCCTACGTGTCGATGCCCTACGTGTCGATGCCCTACTTGTCGATGCCCTACTTGTCGATGTCGCCGACGACGAAGAACAGTGACCCGAGGATCGCCACCATGTCGGCGACGAGGGTGCCCGGGAGCAGCTCGGTCAGCGCCTGGATGTTGTTGTAGGAGGCGGAGCGCAGCTTGAGCCGGTACGGCGTCTTCTCACCCTTGGAGACGAGGTAGTAGCCGTTGATGCCGAGCGGGTTCTCGGTCCACGCGTACGTGTGGCCCTCGGGCGCCTTGAGGACCTTCGGGAGGCGCTGGTTGACCGGGCCCGGCGGGAGTTCGGCGAGGCGGTCGAGGGCGGCGTCGGCGAGGTCGAGCGCGTTGTGGCTCTGCTCCAGGAGGCACTCGAAGCGGGCCAGGCAGTCGCCTTCTTGCCGCGTGACGACCTTCAGGGTGTCCTGCAGCTCCCCGTAGGCGAGGTACGGCTCGTCGCGCCGCAGGTCGAAGTCGACGCCGGAGGCGCGGGCGATCGGGCCGCTGACTCCGTAGGCGTGCGCGGCCTCGGCGGACAGGACTCCGACGCCGCGCGTGCGGCCCCGGAAGATCTCGTTGCCGAGGACGAGGTTGTCGTAGACGTCCATCCGGGAGCGCACGGAGGCGACGGCCTCCCGCGCGCGCGTGGTCCAGCCCAGCGGCAGGTCCTCCTTGAGGCCGCCGACGCGGTTGAACATGTAGTGCATGCGCCCGCCGGAGACCTCCTCCATGACGTTCTGGAGTTCCTCGCGCTCACGGAAGGCGTGGAAGACGGGAGTGATTCCGCCCAGTTCGAGTGGGTACGAACCCAGAAACATCAGATGGTTCAGCACCCGGTTCAGCTCGGCGAGCAGGGTTCGCAGCCAGACGGCCCGCTCGGGAACCTCCATGCCCAGCATCCGCTCGACGGCGAGCACGACCCCCAGCTCGTTCGAGAAGGCGGACAGCCAGTCGTGGCGGTTGGCCAGCATCACGATCTGCCGGTAGTCGCGCGCTTCGAAGAGCTTCTCCGCACCGCGGTGCATGTAGCCGATGACCGGCTCCGCGTGCTGGATGCGCTCGCCGTCGAGCACGAGACGCAGGCGCAGCACACCGTGGGTGGAGGGGTGCTGTGGACCGATGTTGAGCACCATGTCGGTGCTCTCCGCGGCACCACCGATGCCGACCGTGGCCTGAGTCGTGGGCGTCATGCGAACAGTCTCTCCTACGTAGGGTGGGTCCATGGGAACAGGGGCAACGGGGACTGCGGGGGCCGCGGAGCCCACGGACAGCGGCGACGCGGCGTCCGGGGGCGGACCGGAGTGGACGGGACTGCCGCCGGGTCTGCTGAAGCTGCGCAGGCTGCTGCTGGCGCTGTGGCTGCTGCTGCCCGCGCTGGCGCTCGCCGTCCTGCTGGGGCTCTTCGCCGGTCCCGCGTGGGCGGCCCTCGCGCTCGTCCCGCTGGCCGCGTTCGGCTGGGGCTGGCGGATGCTGGGGCGCAACTGGCACTCGTGGCGCTACGCGGAGCGCATCGACGACCTGCTGATCAGCCGCGGCGTGCTGTGGCGTGAGGAAACGATCGTGCCGTACGGGCGCATGCAGCTGGTCGAGGTGACCTCGGGCCCGCTGGAGCGGAAGTTCGGCCTGGCCAGCCTGCAGTTGCACACCGCGGCCGCCGCCTCCGACGCGACGATCCCCGGCCTCGTACCGGCCGAGGCGGAGCGGCTGCGCGACCGGCTGACCGAGCTCGGCGAGGCCCGATCGGCGGGCCTGTGACGGCCTCGCGCGTCCCCGAGGACGCAGAGGGCGCGGAGGACGTCACGGACCTGGCAGGCCCCGAGAGCGTACGAGAGCGGCGCCTGCACCCCGTGACGCCGCTGCGCCGGGCCTGGGCGCCGATAGCCGTGCTGCTCGGCTGGGCCGTCCACGACATGGACCAGGCGCAGCGCCAGCTGGCCAGGCTGACCGCCACCACCCTGACGATCGGGCTCGCCGTGCTGGTTCCGGCGGCCGCCCTGTACGGCTTCCTCACCTGGTGGTTCACGCACTTCGCGGTCACGGACACCGAACTGCGCATCCGTACCGGCCTGTTGTTCCGCCGCACCGCCCACATCCGGCTCGACCGCATCCAGGCCGTCGACGTCACTCAGCCGCTTCTTGCGCGCTTCGTAGGCGTGGCCAAGCTGAAACTCGACGTAGTAGGCACCGACAAGAAGGACGAACTCGCCTATCTGGGAGAGAAGGAAGCACGCGACCTGCGTGCCGAACTCCTCGCCCGCGCGGCCGGGTTCGCCCCCGAGTCCGTCCACGAAGTGGGCGAGGCGCCGGCGCAGCGGCTGCTGCACACGCCCCCGCGCATGCTCGCGGTGGCACTGATGCTGACGGGCGCGCCCTGGGCGCTGCTGCTGGCCGCGATCGGCGTCCCGGCCTTCCTGTGGTTCGCCACCCACAACCTGTGGACAGTGATCGCGGTCGGAGTGCCGCTGGTCGGCGGGGCGTTCACCAACAGCGCGGGCCGGTTCATCAAGGAGTACGACTGGACGATCGGCGAGTCCCCCGACGGGATCCGCATCGACCACGGACTCCTCGACCGGGTGCACGAGACGGTGCCGCCCGGCCGGGTGCAGACCGTGCGGGTCGTCGAGCCGCTGCTGTGGCGGCGCCGCGGCTGGGTCCGCGTGGAGCTGCACGTCGCGGGGTCCGCGAACAGCGTCCTGGTCCCGGTGGCCGCGCGCGAGCACGCCGAGGACGTCATCGCGCGGATCCTGCCGGGCGTCGCGGTGCCCAAGCCGGCCGACTTCACCCCGGCGCCGCGGCGCGGCCGTTGGTGCGTGCCGGTCTGGTGGCGGGGGTACGGCGTCTCGGTCACGGAGACCGTCTTCGCCGCGCGCCAGGGCCTGTTGCAGCGCCATGTCTCGCTGGTCCCGCACGCCAAGGTGCAGAGCGTGCGCCTCACTCAGGGCCCCTGGGAGCGCGTCTGGCGGGTCGCGGGGCTGCACCTCGACACGGGGGCCAACAAGACGGTGACCGCCCGCCTGAGGGACGTACAGGAGGCGACGGAACTGTTGCGGGCGCAGGCCGACCGGTCGCGGACGGGGCGCAGGGACGCTCGGCCCGATCGATGGATGAGCAAAACCCCCTGAGAGCAAAACCCCCTGAACCCGGGAGCGGGGCAGGGGGTCGGGCGACAGGCGTCGGGCGGCAGGCGCAGGCGCCGGGCGCAGGCGTCGGGCGGCAGGGGTCAGGCCTGCAGCGCCGACCTCAGCCCGCCCACGTCGATCTGCTCCGTCTCGTCGTGAGCGGTGAGATCGATGACTTCCTTGCCCTGAGCGTCCTGGTCCTCGGCGTCCCGCTCGGCGAGCACCTCTTCGCCGACGACATCCGCCAGGTCCTGCTGGGCCAGGTCCCGCTGGGCCAGGTCCCGCTGGGCCAGATCTTCCTGGGCCAGGTCATCCGGCGCCGCGGCGGAGCTCTCGGCGGAGCCGTGCGTGCCGAAGAAGTCGAACCCGCCCTGGAGCACCTTGCGCGCAGGCGCCGCGGGCACCACCGTCGCGGCGGCCGGCACGGTGAAGTGGCCGGACGCCGCACGGGACTTCCCCTGCGAATCGGCCTCCTCCGCCGGGGCGGCAGCGGCCTTGGGGGCAGCGGGAGCTGCGGATGCCGGGCGGGCGAGCCGGTCGAGTGCCGCGTTCGCCCGCAGGTAGAGCGTCGGGGTGACCCCGCCGCCCGGCCCCGGGGGCGTCGGCGCGGGCGGCAGCGCCCTGGCCGGCGCCGCGGCCTCTATCGCGAGGCGGCGGCGACCCTCCAGGGCGCTGGCCCGCTCCGTCTCCGCGTTCGCGTACCGCCGCAGCAGTGCCGCGTGCTCGTTGCGCAGCGCCGCCAGTTCGGCCCGCTTCGTCCGCAGCCTGCCCTCGAGCTTGGTGCGCAGCTCCCTCGACTCCTCGAGGTCGCCCTCCAGTTCGGCCACGGCCTCCTCGTGCCGCCAGCGCTCGCTCGCGGCACCCCGGGTCAGCTCGGCGACCTGCTTGCCCGCGAGCCGGTCCCAGCGGCGCATCACGAACGCCCCGATCACGGCGGCGGCCGCGGCGGCCGCCGTGACACCGCGCAGCACGAGCGGATCGTCGGCCAGCCAGACGCCGCCCGCGCAGACGAGGGGCACGCCGGCGATCACCGAGGGGGGCAGCAGGCGGTGCAGGGGTGGGGAATGGCGGTGACGTCCACGTGGCATGGCCAGAAACTTACCGCGCGTAGGCGAATCGCGAAGCCCCGCCCGGCAAATTCCGGGCACAGGCGTCACAGAAACACCGAACTCCGGGCAGAAGACGACCACTTACGCGCCCACTGCCCTTCTGCCGACCTTCTGCTGCCCTTCTGCCGACCTTCTGCTGCCCTTCCGCTGTCCTTCCGCACCGACGGTCACCGCTCCCTCACCGCAATCCCGCCCGCGGCGTCACCGGCGATGCCTCCGGCGGTCTCACCAGTGACGTCTCCGGCGATCTCGCGACATGAAGATCACTTACCGATGAGGCCCTTGGACTCCAGGTAGTCCTTGGCGACATCCGCTTCCTTCTGCCGCTCGGCGTCGACCTTGCGGTTCAACTCGACGAGATCGTCCGTCGTGAGCGCCTTCGTCAGCTTCCCCAGAACGTCCGCTATCCCCTGGTCGCCGGCGTCCTTGGCATTCACAACCGGAATGATGTTGTCCGCGTTCTGCAGCTTCTTGTCGTCCTCAAGAAGGACGAGACCGAAGTTCTTCAGCGTCGCGTCGGTCGTGGTCGTCAGGACCAGCTGGTCCTGTCCGTTCTTCACGGCCTGCTTGGACTGCGTGGTACCGACGCCCTTGGGGTCGATTCCGGTGACGTCGATCCCGTACGTCTTCTTCAGACCCGGTGCGCAGAACGGCCTTGCCTCGCATTCGTCACCGGCCGCGATCTTGACCTTCTGGCCCGACTTGCCGAGATCGGAAAGCGTCTTGAGGTTGTGCTTCTTGGCGAAGGACTCGCTCACCGCGAAAGCGTTCTGGTCGACGGCCCCGCCCGCGTCCAGAACCTTCAGCCCCTCCGGCTCCGCCAGCTTGCGCAGCGCGGCGACCGTGGCCGTGACATCGCTGGACGCGACGGGCTTCGCATCCGTGCCGTTCTTCTTCAGGTTCAGGAATTCGGCGAGCGTCGCCGCGTATTCGGGCACCACGTCGATGGCGCCCTTGGCGAGCTGGGGCTCGTAGATCTCACGGTTCTCGACGGTCTTGACCGACGCGTCGTAACCGGCGTCGTCCAATATCTGCCGGTACAGCTCACCGAGCACCTTCGCCTCGGTGAAACTCGCGGCGCCGACGACGACCTTGCCCTTCTTGCCGCCGCCCGCGCTGCTGCCGCCGTCGTCCTTGCCCTCGAGGCTGTCGCCACCGCACGCGGTGAGGGCCGCGGTCAGTGCTCCCACCGCCACGGCCGCCAGGGCCATGCGGCGCGCCTTGCCGTGCGTCGTGCTGTTCATCGCTCTCCTAGTTGCCCTGTGGCTCGATGCTCTGGTGGCTTGATGCTCTGGTGGCTCGATGCTCTGGTGGCACCGGCGGAAGTCCCGCTGCCAAAGTCCCGACAAATCCGTGTCACGCCCGGCCCCGCATGGGGTCGAGCGCCCGCCCCACCGCCACGAACACGCCCTCCACGAGCAGCGCGAGCGCCGCCACGAGCAGCGCACCGGCGACCACCTGCGGCGTGTTCTGCAAGCTGAACCCCGCGGTGATGATGCGTCCGAGCCCGCCCTCGCCGGCCATCGCCGCCAGCGTCGCCGTCGCGATCACCTGCACCGCCGCCGAGCGCAGGCCCGTCATCAACAGCGGGTACGCCAGCGGCAGTTCGACCCGGGTGAACACCTGGCGCCCGCTCATGCCCATGCCGCGCGCCGCCTCCACCACCGACCGGTCGACCTCGCGCATGCCCACGTACGCATTGGTGAGCAGCGGCGGTACCGCGAACAGCACCAGCGCGATCAGCGTCGGCAGGTCGCCGTGGCGGCCGAGCGGGGTGAGCGTGAGCAGCACGAGGACGGCCAGCGTCGGCACCGCACGCCCCACGTTCGAGAGGTTGATCGCGAGGGTGCCGCCCTTGCCGAGGTGCCCGAGCCACAAGGCGAGCGGCAGTGCGATCAGACAGGCGACGCCGAGCGCGACACCGCTGAAGTACAGGTGCTCGGCCAGGCGGTGCCACACCCCCTTCTCGCCCTGCCAGTTGGCCCCCGTGGTCAGCCAGTCGTAGGCCCCCGATATCGCGTTCATCCCACCTTCTCCGGCTCAACAGGCGCCGTGGCCTTGCGTATTCGGGGTCCACGCGGGCGCGCGGGCGCCAGGCGCGTCCACGGCGTCAGCCACCGCTGCAGGCCGAGCAGCAGCAGGTCCGCGGCGATCGCGAGCACCACGCACAGCACCGAGGCGGTGAGCACCTGGGCCTTGAAGTCGCTGCGGAGGCCGTCGAGGATCAGCGTGCCGAGGCCGCCGTAGTCGACGATCGCGCCGACCGTCGTCAGCGCCACCGTGGACACCGTGGCGATCCGGACACCGGCCAGCAACGCCGGGAGTGCCAACGGCAGTTCGACCTCCCACAGCAGCCGCAGCGACCCGTACCCCATACCGCGCGCGGCCTCCGTGGCCTCTTCGGGCACGGACTGCAGACCCGCCAATATGTTGCGCACGAGAATCGTCAGCGAATACAGCACGAGGCCGGTGATCACCAGCGAGATCGAAAGCCCGAAAAGGGGCAGAAGCAGCGAGAACATCGCGAGCGAGGGAATCGAGTAGAACACGGTCGTCACGCCGAGCACCGGCCCCGCGAAAGCGCGCTTGCGGTGGGCGAGCAGCGCGAGCGGGAAGGCGATCAGGACACCTATCGCCACCGAGGCGACGGTGATTCCCACATGCTGGACCGACGCGTCGACCAATTCCTGGCTGCGGGTGCGCAGATACTCCCCGCACACCCAGTCATTCGCCACCAGGCAGTTCTGCTCGCTCACCTCGCCCGCCTCCCCCGTATCCCCGAACGTATGTCAGCCGTCCGCACTCGTGCACGCACGTTTTTGACTGTCGCCGACCCTAGCGGGCACCACTGACAATGGCCGATACCCGCCCCCTCGCCGCAACATTCCCTTCACATGACTGCCTTGCCCGGGCGTCCCCTTCGCGGTGGCCGCCCGGCAGAATGGGGTCCCATGATCCGGTTCGAGCACGTCAGCAAGCGGTACGCGGACGGCACCACTGCCGTCGACGACCTGTCCTTCGAGGTGAACGAGGGCGAACTGGTCACGCTCGTCGGCCCGTCGGGCTGCGGCAAGACCACCACGATGAAAATGGTCAACCGGCTCATCGAACCCACCGGGGGCCGGATACTCCTCGACGGCGACGACATATCCACCATCGACCCGGTCCAACTGCGGCGGCGCATCGGATACGTCATCCAGCAGGTGGGCCTCTTCCCGCACAAGACGGTCCTGGACAACACCGCGACGGTGCCGCACCTGCTCGGCGTCAAGCGCGCCAAGGCCCGTGAGCGCGCGGCCGAGTTGCTGGACCTGGTGGGCCTGGACCCGAAGACGTTCGGCGAGCGCTACCCCGAGCAGCTCTCGGGCGGCCAGCGCCAACGGGTGGGCGTGGCAAGGGCGTTGGCTGCCGATCCGCCGGTGCTGCTGATGGACGAACCGTTCGGCGCGGTCGACCCGGTGGTGCGCGACCACCTGCAGACCGAGTTCCTGCGCCTTCAGCAGACCCTCGGCAAGACCGTGCTGTTCGTCACGCACGACATCGAGGAGGCCGTCCGCCTCGGCGACCGGATCGCCGTCTACGGACAGGGCCGCATCGAGCAGTACGACACCCCCTCCGCCGTCCTCGGCGCCCCCGCCACCGACTACGTGGCCGATTTCGTCGGCGCGGACCGCGGCCTCAAGCGCCTCTCGGTCACCCCGATCGAGGAGGGCGACCTGGAGCAGCCGCCCGTCGTGCACCTCGACGACCCGCTGCCCGCGGAGCTCGACGCCCGCTGGGCCGTCGTCCTGGACAACGACAACAACCTGCACGGCTGGATCTCCGCCGAGCACGCGCGCGTAGCGGCGAAGAAGGGCGACACCGTACGCGATCACGCCCGCCGCATGGAGGCCTGGCTGCCGGTCGGCGCCTCCCTGAAGCAGGCGTTCGCGACGATGCTGCAGCACGACGCGGGCTGGATCGCGGTCATCGACGAGCGCTCGGAGGGCCGCTTCCTGGGCGTACTGACCCCGGCACGGCTGCACGAGGCGCTGCGCCGCTCGACGGCCGCGGACGCACGGGACATCCCGCGCGCGGAGGTCGAGCTGGAGACGGTGGCGCCCCTCGTCAAGTAGCCCTGGTAGCCCAACTGATCTCTAGTCGACCCAAGTAGGCCCTAGCAGGCCCTGGTTGTGGCTTGTGGCTACTTGTCGCTGAGCCGCTGGCTGAGCCATTGCAGCGTCGCCGGTATCTCGCGCTTCCACGTATTGAAGTTGTGCCCACCGCTGTTGAGGATGATCGACGACACGCGCGTGGGCGACTTCACCTTCTTGATGAACTTCACGGTGCGCGAGTAGTTCCACTCGCCGTGCTTGCTGCTGGTCACCAGGAGGGACGTGTCGGGCGCCGGCCGGTGCTCCAGGCTCCACATCAGGTTCGCGCGGTTCTTCAAGGCGGCGTCCCCGTGGAAGAGGTCGCCCGTCGTCGGGTCCTCGGCCGCCTTGTAGTACGCGGACAGTCCGGCGCCCGCTCCGTAGACACCGGGGTGGTGCATGGCCAGCTTCAGGGCGCAGTAGCCGCCCGTCGAGTCGCCGACGACGCCCCACCTCTTCGCGGTCCGGTAGTGGGAGCCGAGCTCGGCGGGCAGGTCCTTGGCGAAGAACGACTCGGTCTGCGGGCCGCCCGGCACGTCGACGCACTCGGTGTCGCGCGGCGGCGCCACGCTCGGCCGCATCATCACCAGGATCATCGGCTGCATCTTGCCCTGACGGGCCAGGCCGTGAGCGGTCTGCGGGTAGTGCAGGCCCTTGATGAGCGCCTCCGCGGTGCCGGGGTAGCCGGTCAGGACGACGGACGCGGGGAAGGTGCGGTGGGCGTACTGCGGCTGGAAGTACTCCGGCGGCAGGTAGACGTACGCGGGCGCGGCGATGTGCGACGTACGGCCGACGATGTCGACCTTCTGGATCTGCCCGCCGATGGTCGGCCGCGACCCTCCGGTGACGGCGACGGCCTGGGTGGACACCACGCGCACGGGCCCGCGGGAGGTCGCCAGGTCGTGGTCGGTCACCACGCCCTGGCCCTGCTCCTGTCCGAAGAGGTCGGCCCAGGTCGCGTAGAAGCCGAAGGACTGGTTGGCGGCGAGTCCCACCGCCGCGAAGATCATCAGTTGGGTGGCGAGCAGCAGTCCCACGCGGCCGGTGACCGACTTCCAGGAACGATTCGCCAGACGTGGCCACAGCAGCACGGTGCCGACGAACAGCACCACGGCGAGCAGCACCGCGAGTGCCAGCACTTTATGGCTCGTGAGACCCATGGGTCGCTTCCTACCTACGAGTTGACGGCCGCCCACGGGACGCCGGGGCAGCTTTCCCCGCCCTTGCCGCACCCTTTGCGGCGAATTTCCTGCGGAGAGTGAACCCGCCTCCCCCTCCCCTCGTCCTAGAGGTCGCAAGTCGCGGATGCCAGGTTTGGCACCGCGTTCACGTTTCTCGCAGAACTACGGGAATGCGATGTTCGTCAGGATAGATGCGGAAAACTCGCGAGGGGTTCCGAGCCGGATGAGGCGTGTGATGCGCGGCCCCCGTCCCCAGGCCGTGCCGACCCTGATCGCCCGGGCCTGCATCCTGGTCGGGCTCCTGGACATCGCGGCCGGAGTCTTCCCGCGCTTCAGGCACAGCAGGATGCACACGATCGCCGAGGTGCTGCCGGGCACGTTCGGGCCGTTCGCCGCGGCCCTCGCGCTCAGCAGCGGCGTCCTGCTGCTCCTGCTCGCGCACGGGCTGCGGCGCCACAAGCGGCGGGCCTGGCGGGCCGCCGTGGTGCTGCTGCCGCTCGGCGCCTGCGCCCAGTTCGGGTACCGGCACTCGCTGCTCGGCGTCCTCATCCCGCTGGCCCTGCTCTGGCTCCTGGCCCGGCACCGGGACCAGTTCGACGCGCTGCCCGACCCGCGCAGCCGCTGGCGGGCGCTGGCCAACTTCGTACTGATGGGCGCCGGTTCGATCCTGCTCGGCCTCGTCATCGTCAGCGCGCACCCGCACCGCCTCGTCGGCGACCCGAGCCTGTCCGACCGCCTGGCGCACGTCCTGTACGGCCTGTTCGGCATCGACGGCCCGCTCGACTACGCGGGCCGCACGTCGAACACGGTGGCCTTCTCGCTCGGCGCCCTCGGCATGGTCACGGCTCTCACCACGATCTACTTCGCGTTCCGCCCCGAGCACCCGGCGGCCCGCCTCACCCAGGACGACGAGGCCAAACTGCGCGCCCTCCTGGAGAAGCACGGCTCCCGTGACTCCCTCGGGCACTTCGCACTCCGCCGCGACAAGGGCGTGGTGTTCTCGCCCAGCGGCAAGGCGGCCGTCTGCTACCGCGTCGTCTCCGGCGTGATGCTCGCCAGCGGCGACCCCATCGGCGACGTGGAGGCCTGGCCCGGCGCCATCGAGCGCTTCATGGACGAGGCCCGGGCCCACTCCTGGACGCCGGCCGTCATGGGCTGCTCCGAGACGGGCGGCGAGGTGTGGACCCGCGAGACCGGCCTGGACGCCCTCGAGCTGGGCGACGAGGCGGTGGTGAGCGTCGCGGATTTCTCCCTGACCGGGCGGGCGATGCGCAACGTGCGCCAGATGGTCAAAAGGATCGAGCGCAATGGCTACGAGACGCGGGTCCGGCGCATCCGTGACCTCGCCCCCGGCGAGCTGGCCCGCATCCGCCGCGCCGCCGAGGACTGGCGCGGCACCGACACCGAGCGCGGCTTCTCCATGGCGCTCGGCCGCATCGGGGACGAGGCGGACGGCGCGTGTTTGATCGCGACGGCGCACAAGAGCGACGAGGGCGAACCGGGTCCCTACGGAGACCTCAAGGCCGTCCTCCACTTCGTCCCCTGGGGCACCGACGGCGTCTCCCTCGACCTGATGCGCCGCGACCGCAGCGCCGACCCGGGGATGAACGAACTGCTCATCGTGGCCTCCCTCCAGGCCGCCCCGAGGCTGGGCATCACTCGCGTCTCGCTCAACTTCGCGATGTTCCGTTCGGCGCTCGCCCGCGGCGAGAAGATCGGCGCGGGCCCGGTGCTTCGCGCCTGGCGCGGTCTCCTCGTGTTCCTCTCGCGCTGGTTCCAGATCGAGTCGCTCTACAAGTTCAACGCCAAGTTCCGCCCCAGCTGGGAGCCCCGCTTCGTGGTCTACCGCTCCACGAAGGACCTCCCCAGGATCGGCTGGGCCGCCATGCAGGCGGAGGGCTTCGTGAACATGCGGATGCCGCGCGTACTGCGCCACCGCGCCCCGCAGCCGCGCCCCTGCACCCACGACCACCAGGAGCGTGAGGTCCGGGCCGCCTGACTCCCGTCACTGCTCACCCCGATCCGGCCCTAGGCTGGAAGCCATGAGCACGTCGCAGGTCCACCGCGGCCACGTAGCCCACCTCCCCGTCTGGGACCGCTGCGCGGTCATGGGGGTCGTCAATGTGACGCCCGACTCCTTCTCGGACGGCGGCCGCTGGTTCGACACCACCCGTGCCGTCAAGCACGGCCTCGACCTTGTCGAACAGGGCGCGGACCTGGTGGACGTCGGCGGCGAGTCCACCCGCCCCGGCGCCACCCGCGTCGACGAGGACGAGGAGCTCAAGCGCGTCGTCCCCGTCGTACGCGGACTCGCCGCCGAAGGCGTCACGGTCTCCGTCGACACCATGCGCGCCAGCGTCGCCGAGCAGGCCCTGGCCGCGGGCGCGGTACTGGTCAACGACGTGAGCGGCGGCCTCGCCGACCCGCAGATGGTCCCGGTCGTCGCCGCCGCGGGCGCCCCGTTCGTGGTGATGCACTGGCGGGGCTTCCTGGAGGGCGCCACCGTTCGCGGCACCTACGAGGACGTCGTCTCCGAAGTCGTCAGCGAGCTGCACGCGCGCGTGGAGGCCGTGATCGCGGGCGGCATCGCCCCCGAGCACATCGTCGTCGACCCCGGTCTCGGCTTCTCCAAGGAGGCCGAGCACGACCTCTCCCTCCTCGCCCACCTCGACCGGCTGCGCGCCCTCGGCCACCCGATCCTGGTCGCGGCCTCCCGCAAGCGGTTCCTCGGACACGTACTGGCCGGCGAGGAGGGCGCCCCGCCGCCCGCACGCGAGCGCGACGCCGCCACCGCCGCGGTCTCCGCGATCGCCGCGCACGCCGGTGCCTGGGCCGTGCGCGTCCACGAGGTGCGGGCCACCGCCGACGCCGTCCGCGTCGCTCGCGCGGTCGAGGGAGCCCTGTGACCAGTACCGACACCCAGGCCGTCGACGACGCCAACCGCGCCTTCTACGAGGCCATGGAGCGCGGCGACTTCGAGGAACTCACCTCGCTGTGGCTGGCGCCCGAGGACGTCGCGTACGCCGAGGACGCGGACCCGGACGACGCCGAGGACACCTCGATCAGCTGCGTGCACCCGGGCTGGCCGGTGCTGACGGGCCGCGGCGAAGTGCTCCGCAGCTACGCGCTGATCATGGCGAACACCGAGTACATCCAGTTCTTCCTGACCGACGTGCACATCAGCGTCGTCGCCGACACCGCCCTGGTGACCTGCACGGAGAACATCCTCAGCGGCGGCCCCGCCCCCGACGAGGGCGAGGAGCTCGGCCCGCTGGTGGGGCAGCGCGTGGTCGCCACCAACGTGTTCCGGCGCACCCGCGACGGCTGGAAGCTCTGGTCGCACCACGCCTCCCCCGTCCTCGCGGAGTCGGACGACGACTCCGACGAACTGGGTGAGATGGGCAACGCCGACGACGACGGCTCACCCTCCTGAGTGGGTAGGCGCCCCTGAAAGGGTCCGAAATCCCGGCCCCGGGTTGGTTTCCCGGCCACCTGGGTATGGGCGGCTACCAGCCGCGAGCCCGTCTGTCCATAGCCCCCACGGGCGGGGGATGTCAGTGCTCGCAGGTAGATTCGATGGAGGCCATCGCGTCGACCGCACATCGACGGGACCGGCCACTACCGACGACTGCAGGAGTGATTCGCGTGGATCGTGTCGCGCTGCGCGGCCTCAAGGCCCGCGGGCACCATGGCGTCTTCCCCAAGGAGCGCGAGGAAGGCCAGACCTTCATCGTGGACCTGGTACTCGGCCTTGACACCCGAGCGGCGGCGGCCGACGACGACCTGGCGAAGACCGTGCACTACGGCATCGTGGCGGAGGAGGTCGTGGCCGTCGTCGAGGGCGAGCCGGTCGACCTCATCGAGACGCTCGCGGAGCGCATCGCCCAGGCGTGCCTGAAGCACGAGGGGGTGCAGGAGGTCGAGGTCTGCGTCCACAAGCCGGACGCCCCGATCACCGTGCCCTTCGACGACGTGACCGTCACCATCACCCGGAGCCGAGTATGAACAAGACTCAGTTCGACCCGACCGTCCAGCCGGTGCCGTCCTCCGTGGTGGAGCAGGTGGACGCCGCCGACACCACGCTCTCCAACCCCAAGCGCGCCGTGATCGCCCTCGGCTCGAACCTGGGCAACCGCCTGGAGACCCTGCAGGGCGCCATCGACGCCCTGGAGGACACCCCCGGCGTCCGCGTCAAAGCCGTCTCTCCCGTCTACGAGACGGAGCCGTGGGGCGTCGACCCGGGCAGCCAGCCCTCGTACTTCAACGCGGTGGTGGTCCTGAAGACGACGCTGCCGCCCTCTTCCCTCCTGGAGCGCGCCCACGCCGTCGAGGAGGCCTTCGACCGCGTACGGGACGAGCGCTGGGGCCCGCGCACCATCGACGTCGACATCGTGGCGTACGCCGATGTCGTCTCGGACGACCCGGTCCTCACGCTGCCGCACCCGCGGGCCCACGAGCGCGCGTTCGTCCTGGCGCCCTGGCACGACGTGGAGCCCGAGGCCCAGCTGCCCGGCCGCGGCGCCGTCGCCCAGCTCCTGGACTCCGTCACCCGCGCCGGTGTCGCACCGCGCGTCGACCTGGAACTCCGACTGCCCGAGTAGTCGTTAAGGTCTAGCGGGCAGGCCGTGGATACACGAGGGGCACAAGAGGGGCGATCAACGGGGATGAAGCAACTGCGCATCAGGACTCTGCTCGGCCTCTTCTTGGTCGCGGGAGTGCTGTCCTGGGCCGGCGCCCGCCTGTGGGACTCGGTCGGCACGCTGCCGCGGGTGCCGCTGGCCGCGCCCATCGTGCTCGCCGTGATCGCCGTCGTCCTGCTCGCGACGGCGCTCTCGCTGCGCTCCCGGCTGCGCGCCCAGCGCGAGCGCCGACCGGGGGCCAAGGGAGTCGACCCGATGATGGCCGCCCGCGCCCTCGTCTTCGGTCAGGCGAGCGCCCTGGTCGCCGCGCTGGTGGCGGGCATGTACGGCGGCACCGGCGCGTTCCTCCTGGAGTCCCTGGACATCCCGGCCCGCCGCGACCAGGCGATCTACGCGGGCTTCTCGGTCCTCGCCGGGATCGCGGTGATAGCGGCCGCACTGTTCCTGGAGCGCGTCTGCAAGCTCCCGGAGGACGACGACACGGAGGGCACGGCGCCGGCGGCCTGATCCGGCCGGCGCCGCAGGGGCTCAGCGCCTCAGCGCCTCAGCGCCCGATGATCAGGCTCATCGCCTCGGCCCGGGTGGCCGGATCCCGCAGCTGCCCGCGCACCGCTGACGTGATGGTCTTCGCTCCCGGCTTGCGCACGCCCCGCATCGTCATGCACATGTGCTCGCACTCGACGACCACGATGACGCCGCGCGGCTCCAGGATCTCCATCAGGGAGTCCGCGATCTGGGTCGTCAGACGCTCCTGGACCTGCGGGCGGCGGGCGTAGACGTCGACGAGACGGGCCAGCTTCGACAGGCCCGTGATCTTGCCGTCGGTGGACGGGATGTAGCCGACGTGCGCGACGCCCACGAACGGCACCAGGTGGTGCTCGCACGAGCTCTGCACCTCGATGTCCTTGACCAGCACCATCTCGTCGTGGCCCAGGTCGAACGTCGTCGTCAGGACGTCCTCGGGCTTCTGCCACAGCCCGGCGAATATCTCCCTGTACGCGCGCGCGACCCGCGCCGGCGTCTCCCGCAGGCCCTCGCGGTCCGGGTCCTCGCCGACCGCGATGAGCAGCTCGCGCACGGCGTCCTCGGCCCGCTTCTCGTCGAACTCGCCGATCGGGCCCTCGCCGTCCAGCGTCACCGGGTCGGTCATCTGGTGTTCTCCCTCGTATGAACCGGCGCGGCAGCGCAAAAAGCCGCGTCCCCCACACCGTAAAGCGTGGGGGACGCGGCTTGCATTCCGGGTCGGAGGAGATCCTCCGGGGACCGGGTCAGCTCTCGGGGCGCTCGTCCTTCACCGTGTCCACCGGGGTGGTGGTCTCGATGGCGGCCGACGATCCGTTCGCCCCGTTCGTCAGTGAGAGCTCCTTGGGGGAGAGCACCGGCGGGCGGGTCGAGGGGGTGCGGCGGGAGGAGCCGGTCCACGCGGGGCGGGCCGGGCGCTTCACGATCGGGGCGAAGATCTCGGCGATCTGCTCCTTGTTCAGCGTCTCCTTCTCGAGCAGCGCGAGGACCAGGTTGTCCAGGACGTCGCGGTTCTCGACCAGGATCTCCCACGCCTCGTTGTGCGCGGTCTCGATGAGCTTCTTGACCTCTTCGTCGACCAGCGCGGCGACCTCTTCCGAGTAGTCGCGCTGGTGACCCATCTCGCGGCCCAGGAACGGCTCGGTGTTGTCGCCACCGAACTTGATGGCACCGAGACGCTCGGTCATGCCGTACTGCGTGACCATCGCGCGGGCCGTACCGGTGGCCTTCTCGATGTCGTTCGCAGCGCCGGTCGTCGGGTCGTGGAAGACGAGCTCCTCGGCCGCGCGGCCGCCCAGCATGTACGCGAGCTGGTCCAGCATCTCGTTGCGCGTGGTGGAGTACTTGTCCTCGTCCGGGAGCACCATCGTGTACCCGAGCGCACGGCCGCGGGACAGGATCGTGATCTTGTGGACCGGGTCGGAGTTCGGCGAAGCCGCCGCGACCAGGGCGTGCCCGCCCTCGTGGTACGCGGTGATCTTCTTCTCCTTGTCCGACATGATCCGGGTCCGCTTCTGCGGGCCCGCGACCACACGGTCGATCGCCTCGTCCAGCATCAGGTTGTCGATCAGCTTGCGGTCCGAGCGGGCGGTCAGCAGCGCCGCCTCGTTCAGCACGTTCGACAGATCGGCACCCGTGAAGCCGGGCGTACGGCGAGCGACGGCGGAGAGGTCGACGTCGGGCGCGACCGGCTTGCCCTTCTGGTGGACCTTGAGGATCTCCAGACGGCCCTGCATGTCCGGGCGGTCGACCGCGATCTGCCGGTCGAAGCGGCCCGGGCGCAGCAGCGCCGGGTCGAGGATGTCCGGCCGGTTCGTGGCGGCGATCAGGATGACGCCGCCCTTCACGTCGAAGCCGTCCATCTCGACGAGCAGCTGGTTGAGCGTCTGCTCGCGCTCGTCGTGACCGCCGCCGAGGCCTGCGCCACGGTGCCGGCCGACCGCGTCGATCTCGTCGACGAAGACGATCGCCGGCGCGTTCGCCTTGGCCTGCTCGAAGAGGTCACGGACTCGGGAGGCACCGACACCGACGAACATCTCGACGAAGTCGGAACCGGAGATCGAGTAGAACGGGACGCCCGCCTCGCCCGCGACGGCACGCGCGAGCAGCGTCTTGCCCGTACCGGGCGGGCCGTACAGCAGCACGCCCTTGGGAATCTTGGCGCCGACGGCCTGGAACTTGGCCGGCTCCTGCAGGAACTCCTTGATCTCGTGGAGCTCCTCGACGGCCTCGTCCGAACCGGCGACGTCGGCGAACGTCGTCTTCGGGGTGTCCTTGGTGATGAGCTTGGCCTTGGACTTCCCGAACTGCATGACTCGGGAGCCGCCGCCCTGCATCTGGTTCATCAGGAACAGGAAGACGACCACGATGAGGACGAAGGGCAGCAGCGACAGCAGGATGCCCACGAAGGGGTTCTGCTTCGACGGGGAAACGGTGTACCCGTCGGGGATCTGCTTGTCCTCGAACTTGGCCTGCAGGTCCTTGGCCACTTCGACGCCCTGGTCGCCGATGTAGCTCGCCTGAATCTTGCTCGCGCCGTCGACCTTCTGACCGTCCTTGAGCTCCACCTTGATGGTGTTCTCATCGCCGGTCGTCAGCTTGGCCGACTGCACCTTGTTGTCGTCGATGGCCTGAATGACCTGGCCGGTGTCCACCGTCTTGTAGCCGCCGGACGAACCGACGACCTGCATCAACACGACCACGGCAAGGACGGCCAGCACGATCCACATGACCGGCCCACGGAAGTATCGCTTCACGTCCATCCATACGGAGCGATGACGCCCCGTCCCTCCTGCCATAGTGAGTTTGATAAGGCTGTTTGAAGCTGTTTGAAGAACTGTTCTTCGGACGGTACCCCAGCATTGTCACCCGACGCCGCACGGGACGACCGACAAACGCGCCTTCGCATGCTCCAACGGCGGGACATCCCGGAGGGTTCCCGCCGCTGCGAACCTGCCTGACGGGCGCTCAGCCGCCGTAGACGTGCGGGGCGAGCGTGCCGACGAACGGCAGGTTCCGGTACTTCTCCGCGTAGTCCAGGCCGTATCCGACGACGAACTCGTTCGGAATGTCGAAGCCGACCCACTTCACGTCGATGGACACCTTGGCCGCCTCGGGCTTGCGCAGCAGCGTGCACACCTCGAGGGAGGCGGGCTCGCGCGAGCCGAGGTTGGTGAGCAGCCAGGACAGCGTCAGTCCGGAGTCGATGATGTCCTCGACGATCAGGACGTGCTTGCCCTTGATGTCGGTGTCGAGGTCCTTGAGGATCCGCACGACGCCGGAGGACTGGGTGCCCGCGCCGTACGAGGACACCGCCATCCAGTCCATCGTGACGGGGGTGGACAGGGCACGCGCCAGGTCCGCCATGACCATCACGGCGCCCTTGAGCACCCCGACGATCAGCAGGTCCTTGCCCGCGTACTCCACGTCGACCTTCGCGGCCAGCTCGGCCAGCTTCGCGTCGATCTCTTCCTTGGTGATGAGCACCGACTGAAGGTCGGTGCCCATGTCTTTCGCGTCCACCCGCATCACTTTCGGTCGTCCCACCGGCCGCCGCGACGTGAGCCGTCGAGTCAGCCTTGCCGGATGACCAGTCTGCCACCCTGCCGCTGGGCGACGACTTTGCCCGGGAGATTGATCTCCCCCTGGCCGCGCCAGCCGGTGATCAGGCGGTCGACCTCTTCGATGTGGCGGGCGAAGAGGGCGCCCGCGGGAGCGCCGGCCTCGATGGCGGCCTTGCGCAGGATGCGGCGGCGCACGGCGGGCGGCAGCGCGTAGAGCTTGGCGCATTCGAGGAGCCCGGCCGCGTCCCGCACGGAATCGGCGGCCTGCTGGGCCCAGGTGTCCAGGGCGTCGGCGTCGTCCCGGGACAGCTGGGCCGTACGGGCGAGGGCCTCGACGACTCCTTTGCCGAGCGCCTTCTCCAGGGCGGGCAGGCCCTCGTGGCGCAGCCTCGACCTCGTATAGGCCGGGTCGGTGTTGTGCGGGTCGTCCCACACGGGCAGGTGCTGGACGAGGCAGGCCTTGCGGGCGGTCTGCCGGTCGAGCTTGAGGAAGGGGCGGCGGTAACGGCGGACGGCCCCCGGTCCCCCGGAGACGGGCGCCATGCCCGACAGGGAGCGGATGCCGGAGCCGCGGGCGAGGCCGAGCAGGACGGTCTCCGCCTGGTCGTCGCGGGTGTGGCCGAGCAGGACGGCGGCGGCGCCGTGGCGCTCGGCGGCATCGTCCAGGGCGGCGTAGCGGGCGTCGCGCGCGGCGGCTTCGGGCCCTCCTTCGCGGCCGACCCGGACGGCGACGGACTCGGCGGGGGTCAGGCCGAGGGCGGTCAGGCGCAGCACGACGTCCTCGGCGCGGGTGTCGGAGCCGGGCTGCAGACCGTGGTCGACGGTGATGCCACCGGCGCGGATGCCGAGTTTGGGGGCTTCGAAGGCGAGGGCCGAGGCGAGCGCCATGGAGTCGGCGCCGCCGGAGCAGGCGACGAGCACCAATGGTCCGGGACTCGCGGGGCCTGCGGGGTGTTCATTGAGGATGTCGTGGAGGACGCGGCGGACCGCCAGGCGTATCGCCGCGACCGCAGGATGGGGACCCATGTCCGGTTCCCTTCATTCCGTTGTCTGGGGGGATGGGGCGCCAACTAGGAATCAACTAGAACGGCTGAGTCGCTCAACGGTGACTCGGTGACTTCGGTCACGCAGAGTGTGTCGATGGTGACAGAGACGAGCTGTTCCCTGAGCATTGCACGCCTACCCACGGCCTACGGTCCCTCGGATGGGTGATCCTGAGCAATTTTGGGCGTGCCTCACGGAGCGTCGTGAGCGCCGTCCGTCTTGTTGTGCACCCGCGCGACCCAGTCCGCCGGTTTGGCGATCTCCGCCTTCGTCGGGAGCGTGTTGGGCGAGGTCCACACGCGGTTGAAGCCGTCCATGCCGACCTGGTCGACGACCGCGCGGACGAACTTCTCGCCGTCGCGGTACTGGCGCAGTTTGGCGTCGAGGCCGAGGAGCTTGCGCAGCGCCAGGTCGAGCCGGGAGGCGCCCTTCTGCCTGCGCTCCTTGAACTTCTCGCGGATCTCCCCCACCGAGGGCACGACGGCGGGGCCCACGCCGTCCATCACGTAGTCCGCGTGGCCTTCGAGCAGGGACATGACGGCGGTGAGCCGGGCCAGGATCTCGCGCTGCGCCGGGGACTGGACGAGCTCGACGAGCGAGCGGCCACCGTCGGCACCCTCCTCGACGTCGCCCTCGGGGCGTCCGCCGGCCAGCGACTGGGCGGCCTCGCGGATGCGCTCGAGGAACGTCGTCGGGTCGACCTCGGTCTCCGCGAGGAACGACTGGATTTCGCCCTCGAGGTGGTCGCGCAGCCAGGGCACGGCCGTGAACTGGGTGCGGTGCGTCTCCTCGTGCAGGCAGACCCAGAGCCTGAAGTCATGGGGATCCACGTCGAGTTCACGCTCGACGTGCACGATGTTCGGCGCTACGAGCAGCAGCCTGCCGCCGCCGTTCGGCGCGGCCGGCAGGTCGCGGGTGGCGGGGGCGAAGGTCTCGTACTGGCCGAGGACGCGGGAGGACAGGAAGGACAGCAGCATGCCGAGTTCGACGCCGGTGACCTTGCCGCCGACCGCGCCGAGCACGGCGCCGCCGGGCCCTCCGCCGCGGCGCTCCTCCATCTTCTCGAGCAGCGGCTTGAGGATCTCGCGGAAGCCCGCGACGTTGGCCTTCACCCAGCCGGGACGGTCGACGACGAGGACGGGGGTGTCGTGCGCCCCGTCGAAGTCCGTCGCCATGCGCGTGTACGCGCGCACGTGCTCCTCGGACGCCTTGGCGTGCCGGCGCAGCTCCGCGACGACGGCGCGCGCCTCGTCCCGGCTCACCTCCGGGCCGGGCCTCACGAGTCGGGTCGCCGTCGCCACCGCGAGGTTCCAGTCGACCATTCCTGCCGAAGCCGCACTGCCGAAGCTCGTCATGCGTCAACGGTACGTGACCCTTTGGGTACGCGGAGGGGGTTGAACCCTGACCGGACCCTGACTCTCAGCGGCAGCCGCAGTTGGCCACGGCCGAGGCGAGCCGGTCCAGGCCCGCCTGGGCCGACTGGGGTCCGGGGGCGCCCTGCGTCATGAACGCGAAGGCGAGGAGGCGGCCGTCGGCGTCGACGACCGTGCCGGCCAGGGTGTTCACGCCGGTGAGGGTGCCGGTCTTGGCGCGGACGAGGCCGGTGCCGGAGGCGTCGGCCGCGTCCCCGTAGCGGTCGCTGAGGGTGCCGGTGAAGCCGGCGACGGGCAGCCCGGTGAGGACGGAGCGCAGTTCGGGGTGGGTGGTGGCGGCGGCCTTGGCGAGCAGTCCGGTGAGCAGGTCGGCGGAGACCTTGTCGGCGCGGTCGAGGCCGCTGCCGTCGGCGAAGTGGGCGCCGGAGAGCGGGAGTCGGAGCTTGGCCAGCTGCTTCTTGACGGCCTGGCCCGCGCCGTCGAAGTCGTGGCTCTCGCCGGCGGCGACGGCGGTCTGCCGGGCGAGGGCCTCGGCGATGTCGTTGTCGCTGTTGGTCAGCATGCGCTCGACGAGGGCGGACAGCGGCGGCGACTCGACCTTCGCGACGTCCTCGGCCTGCCCGGAGGCCTTGCTCGGCCCCGGGTCGCCCTTGGTCCTGATGCCGCGGTCGTGCAGCAGGCCCGCGAACTTCTGCGCCGCCGCGGCCGCCGGGTCGCCGGTGCGCGGGGCCGGGCCGCTGTTCGAGCCGTCGGTGCGGCCCTCGTCGGCCATCAGGGCGGTGACCTGGGCGAGGTTCTCGTTGGGGCCGATGGGGTGCCAGGGCGTCCCGGAGTACAGCGAGGCGTCGTAGGAGAGCGTGACCTCGGTGGTGCCCGCGGCCTTGAGGGACTTCGCGGTCTCGTCGGCGAGAGTGCGCAGGCTGGCGGCACCGTAAGGATTCTTCTCGCGGGCCGTCAGGGTGGGGTCGCCGCCGCCGATGAGTACGAGTTCCCGTGAGCCGCCGGCGTCCTTCTCGAGGGCCGTGCGGGTGGCGATGCGGTGGTCGGGGCCCGCCGCGGTCAGGGCGGCCACGGCGGTGGCGAGCTTGGTCGTGGACGCGGGTGTCAGGGCGTCACCCGAGGACTTTCCGTAGAGCCTCTTTCCGGTGACGGCGTCGACGACCGCGGCGGTGCGGTGCGTGCCGAGCGCGGAGTCCTTCAGGAGCGGGTCCAGTACGTCCGCCAGAGCGCTCCGGGTCGGGCCGGGGACGGAGGAACCGGGGGCCGCGAGGACGGCCGGGGCGCTCGGTGCCGCGGAGGGTGCGCGGGGCGTCGTACGGCCGTGATCTGCGCCACCCCCGCCCTCCTGGGACGCGGCCCGGTCCGACTCGGCCTTACGCTGACCCGAAGAGTCCCAGGGACCGGCCGTGGCCGCCACGACAGCCGCGAAGGCGAGACCCACCGCCGTCGCGCCCACCGTGAACTGCCTGGTCTTGGTCTTCGCAACGCCCGTAACGAGCTGCGAAGCCTTCAGCTCCGGCACCGCGGACCAGCCCCTTTCGCGATCACACACCTGCGTGAGGGACACTTAACCACCAGTCGTATGTGTTGATCATGGAGGAGCCACCGGTGGAGTTCGACGTCACGATCGAGATCCCGAAGGGATCGCGGAACAAGTACGAGGTCGACCACGAGTCCGGTCGCATCCGCCTCGACCGTCGTCTGTTCACCTCGACCGCCTACCCGACGGACTACGGGTTCGTCGAGAACACGCTCGGTGAGGACGGCGACCCGCTGGACGCGCTGGTCATCCTGGACGAGCCGACGTTCCCGGGCTGCCTCATCAAGTGCCGCGCGATCGGCATGTTCCGGATGACGGACGAGGCCGGCGGCGACGACAAGCTGCTGTGCGTCCCGGCGACGGACCCGCGGATGGAGCACCTGCGCGACATCCACCACGTCTCCGAGTTCGACCGCCTGGAGATCCAGCACTTCTTCGAGGTCTACAAGGACCTGGAGCCCGGCAAGTCCGTCGAGGGCGCCGACTGGGTGGGACGCACCGAGGCCGAGGCCGAGATCGAGCGTTCCTACAAGCGCGCGCAGGACCAGGGCGGTCACTGACAGCCCCGGAGTTCATGAACAGGCCGCGGGATCCCCACCATGGGTCGCGCGGCCTGTTCGCGTATTCGTGCGCATACTGAGGCCTACGAGAGGTAGAGGCGTACCAGAGGCAGTCGCGAACCCCAGTCGTGCGAAGGGCGAGGATCGGCAGAGGTGACGGAGCGGGAGTCCGAGGCGGAGGACCGGAAGCCTCAGTCCGACGAGGCGCGCAGCGCGTTCACGCAGCCCGTGGGGGTCGTGGCGCCGGCTCCGGTGGCGGACGAGGAGTCGTCGACCACCTCGGAGTTCGCCCTTCCCGACGGGTTCAGTGCGCCGCCCGCCGAGCCCGCGGACTCCGAGGGCTCGGCGTTCACGCCGCCGAGGACGTACAGCGCCCGGCAGTCGCCCGCGTTCACCCCGCCGCACGGCATCCCCATGGTCAAGCTGACCAAGGAGGCGCCCTGGCAGGACCGGATGCGGACCATGCTGCGGCTGCCGGTGGCCGAGCGGCCCGCGCCGGAGAAGGTGCACAAGGAGGACGACGCCGGGCCCGCCGTGCCGCGCGTGCTCGACCTGACGCTGCGCATCGGGGAGTTGCTGCTCGCCGGGGGCGAGGGCGCCGAGGACGTGGAGGCGGCGATGTTCGCCGTGTGCCGGTCCTACGGGCTCGACCGGTGCGAGCCGACCGTCACCTTCACGCTGCTGTCGATCACGTTCCAGCCGTCGCTCGTGGACGATCCGGTGACGGCCTCGCGGACCGTGCGGCGCCGCGGTACGGACTACACGCGGCTCGCGGCCGTGTTCCGGCTCGTCGACGACATCAGCGACGAGTACGACGAGGCCGGGGGCGTCACGCTGGAGGAGGCGTACCGCACGCTCGCCGAGATCCGGCGCAACCGGCACCCCTATCCCGGCTGGGCGCTCACCGCGGCGAACGGGCTGCTCGCCGGTGCCGCCTCGATCCTCGTCGGCGGTGACCTCGTCGTGTTCGTCGCGGCGGCGATCGGCGCGATGCTGGGCGACCGGCTCGCGTGGCTGTGCGCGGGGCGCGGGTTCCCGGAGTTCTACCAGTTCACGGTCGCCGCGATGCCGCCCGCGGGGATAGGGCTGCTGCTCACGCTCGCCCATGTGGACGTACGGGCTTCCGCGGTGATCACCGGTGGTCTGTTCGCGCTGCTGCCCGGGCGGGCGCTCGTGGCCGGTGTGCAGGACGGTCTGACCGGCTTCTACATCACGGCGGCGGCCCGGCTCCTGGAAGTCATGTACTTCTTCGTCGGCATCGTCGTGGGCGTGCTGATCATGCTGTACGTCGGTGTGCAGCTGCACGCCAGCCTCAACCCCGAGGCGGCGCTGGTGTCGCAGGACCGGCCGTACTGGCAGATCGTCTCGTCGATGGCGCTGTCGCTCGCGTTCGCCGTGCTGCTGCAGCAGGAGCGGTCGACCGTGCTGGCCGTGACCCTCAACGGGGGTGTGGCCTGGGTGGTCTACGGGGCCATGCACTACGCCGGAGAGATCTCGCCGGTGGCCTCCACGGCGGCCGCGGCCGGGCTCGTCGGCCTCTTCGGCCAGCTGTTCTCGCGGTACCGCTTCGCGTCGGCGCTGCCCTACGTCACGGCGGCGATCGGCCCGCTGCTGCCCGGTTCGGCGACGTACTTCGGGCTGCTCGCGATCGCCCAGAACGACATGAACAAGGGCCTCGCCTCGCTGTCCAAGGCGGCCGCGCTGGCCATGGCGATCGCGATCGGGGTGAACCTGGGAAGCGAGATCTCCCGCCTGTTCATCCGCTCCCCCGGGGCGTCCGGCCGCCGCGCGGCCAAGCGGACCCGGGGTTTCTAGCGGCCCGGCAGGCTCCTACTCCTACCGCTTCGCGTGGCGGCCGCGCTGGCCCGGGGTCTGTGAAGGGGCGCCGGTCTCGGCCGGCTCGGCCTTCTTCGCCTTGCTGCGGGCCCGCAGGAACTCGATCGCGATCGGCACCACCGAGACGAGGACGATCAGGATCAGGATCGCCTCGATGTTCTTGTGCACGAACTCGATGTTGCCCAGCCAGGAGCCGAGCAGGGTCACGCCCGCGCCCCACAGGACGCCGCCGATCACGTTGAACGTGATGAACGAGCGGTACCGCATGCCGGAGACGCCCGCGATGATCGGCGTGAACGTGCGCACGATCGGCACGAAGCGGGCCAGGACCAGGGACTTGGGGCCGTACTTCTCGAAGAACTCGTGCGCCTTCGTCACGTTCTCCTGCTTGAAGATCTTGGAGTCCGGGCGCTTGAACAGCGAGGGACCGACCTTCTTGCCGAAGACGTACCCCGCCTGGTCGCCGAGGATCGCGGCGACGCAGATCAGGGCGATCGCCCCCCACAGCGGGAAGTCCAGGGTGCCCGCGGTGATCAGCAGGCCGCAGGTGAACAGCAGCGAGTCGCCCGGCAGGAAGAAGCCGATCAGCAGGCCCGACTCGGCGAACACGATCAGCAGCAGGCCCCAGATGCTGTACGTGTTCAGCAGGTGGTCCGGGTCCAGCCAGCTTGGTCCGAGAGCAAGCGTCATCACGGGTCCGGACTCCTGAGGGGGCTAGAGAAGCTTGAGCAAGGGCGGTGCAAAGTTATCAACGCCGCCCGGCCGTGCCAGGTTCCAGTGGCTCTCCCAGGATGCACTGTGCGTCAACTGTGGCAAACCTGTCGGTATGGGTATCGAAGACTTCGGCGGCGGCCAGAATCCGCAGGCGGATGTGCTCGTCGTCACCACGAACGACGTCCCCGGGTACCGGGTGCAGCAGGTCATCGGGGAGGTGTTCGGGCTGACCGTCCGGTCCCGGCACCTCGGCAGTCAGATCGGCGCCGGTCTGAAGTCGATGATCGGCGGCGAGCTCAAGGGGCTCACGAAGACGCTGGTCGAGACGCGGAATCAGGCCATGGAGCGGCTGGTGGAGCAGGCGAAGGCGCGGGGCGCCAACGCCGTGCTCATGTTCCGCTTCGACGTGACCGAGGCGATGGACGGGGCCGCGGAGGTGTGCGCGTACGGGACCGCCGTCGTGATCGCCCAGGAGCCCATGGTGTGAGCCGGGCTCACGGGGTGTGCCGGACCGCGTTCGCGTGGATCGCGTCGCGCAGGTGCTCGGCGACGCCCTCGCCCATGGCGTCGTAGAACGCCTTGAAGCGCTCGTCGGCCACGTACATGTCGCCGAAGCAGACGTGCATCTCGTACGAGACGTCGAAGTACCAGCGCGTCGTGTGCAGCCGGTGCTCCTCGGCCAGGTCCATGGCGGCCTCGCCCTCGGCCGGGGCACCGGACGCGACGAGGGCGGCGTAGCGCGTGCCCCAGTCGTCGACCTCGGCCTGGATGCGCTGCCAGTCCTCCTTGGTGTACGTGGCCGCGCGCCGCTGCGACTCGGCGTACGCCTCGGTGCCGCCCCAGCGCTCCTCGGCCTCCTGCTGGTACTGCTCGGGGTCCTTGTCGCCGAAGACCTCGAAGCGCTCCTCGGGGGTGAGCTGGATTCCCATTTTCTGTGCCTCCATGGCGTTCTCGACGGCCTCGGCCATCTTCTGCAGCTTCTCGATGCGGGCGATCAGCACCTCGTGCTGGCGCCGCAGGTGGGCGCGCGGGTCCGTCGACGGGTCGTCGAGCAGGGTCTGGACCTCGTCCAGCGGGAAGCCGAGCTCCCGGTAGAAGAGGACCTGCTGGAGCCGGTCCAGGTCGTGCTCGCTGTAGCGGCGGTGGCCCGCGTGGTTGCGCTCGCTCGGGACGAGCAGGCCGATCTCGTCGTAGTGGTGCAGGGTGCGCACCGTGACGCCGGCGTATCCGGCGACCTGGCCCACCGAGTAGTTCGTCGCGCTCATGGGTTCAGCTTGGGTCCTCACGTGGCGTGAGGTGCAAGCCGGTTCGGCTCGAGCCCTCCGGGTGTTATGTGGCGTATGTCCGCTTAGGGTGACGCCGTGAGCACTCCCGCCGACGACGCCGCGACGCCCCCCGCGGTGTCCGCCCGCACGCTGCTGCCGCTGGTCGTGCCCGCGCTCGCCGTGGGCATCGGCTGCAGCCTGCTGTTCCTCGCGGTCAGCGGCGTCGCCGAGAAGCTGCAGGACGTGCTGTGGGGCGATCTGCCGGACGCGCTCGGGATCGGCGGGTACTCGTCCCTGTGGATGATCGTGATGCTGACCGCCACGGGCGTACTGGTCGGCCTCGTGGTCTGGAAGGCGCCCGGGCACGCCGGGCCCGACCCGGCGACGCTCGGCCTCGGCGGGGAGAAGCCGCTCGCGCCGTACGTGCTGCCGGGCCTGGTCGTCGCGACGGCCCTGATGCTCGCGGGCGGCCCGAGCCTCGGCCCGGAGAACCCGATCATCGCCACCAACGTCGCGGTGGCGTTCTGGCTCGGTACGAAGCTGCTGCCGAAGGCGCCGGGCACGCTGTGGGTCTCGCTCGCCTCGGCCGCGACGCTCGGCGCCCTGTTCGGCACGCCGGTCGCGGCCGCGCTCGTCGTCTCCGAGGCGCTCGCCGGCCGGCCGATGCCGATCAGGGGCTCGCTCTGGGACAACCTCTTCGCGCCGCTGCTCGCCGCCTCCGCGGGCGCGCTGACGACGACGCTGGTCGCCTCGCCCTCCTTCGACCTGGGCCTGCCGTCGTTCGGGCGGCCCGGCTGGGCCGACCTGCTCTCCGCGATCGTCGTGGCGTGCGCGGCCGCCGTGCTCGGCATGGCCGCCGTGTACCTCTTCCCGTACGTGCACCGGGCCTTCTGGGGCCTGAAGCACCCGATGCTGATGCTGCCGCTGGGCGGGCTCGTGCTCGGGCTGCTCGGTGCGCTCGGCGGGCACCTGACGCTCTTCAAGGGGCTGCACGAGGTGGGCGAGCTGGCCGCGGACCCGGACGGCTGGTCGGCCGGGCGGTTCGCCGTGATGACCGTCGTGAAGCTGGCCGCGCTGCTGGTCGCCGCGTCCTGTGGGTTCCGGGGCGGGCGGATCTTCCCCGCCGTGTTCATCGGCGCCGCGTTCGGGCTGTGCGCGCATGCGCTCGTCCCCGGCGTGAACGTGTCGGTGGGCATCGCCGCCGGGGTCCTCGGCATGCTGCTCGCGATCACCCGGCAGGGCTGGGTCAGCCTGTTCACGGCCGCGGTGCTCGTCTCCTCGCCCGCGATCCTCGCCCTGATGTGCATCGCGTCACTGCCCGCATGGCTGCTGGTGACCGGGCGGCCGCAGATGCAACTGTCGGAGGACGGCACGCCGTTGCGCTGATCGCGACCTGAATCCCCTTGAGCCATGGGGGAGTTACGCAAAGGAGTCACACCCATGCCGCCGCTGCACCAGAGTCCGTCCGACAAGCCCGACGAGCGGCCCCTCGCCGTCAACCCCTTCTACGGCGAGGCCAATCCGACGGCCGGCATGACGCACGCCCCGCCCAAGCACCGGCTGCCGGGCGGGCCGCTCGCGCCCTCGACGGCGTACCAACTCGTCCACGACGAGCTGATGCTGGACGGCAATTCACGGCTCAACCTGGCCACGTTCGTCACGACGTGGATGGAGCCGCAGGCCGGTGTCCTCATGGCGGAGTGCCGGGACAAGAACATGATCGACAAGGACGAGTACCCGCGCACCGCCGAGCTGGAGAAGCGCTGCGTGGCGATGCTCGCCGACCTGTGGAACGCGCCCGATCCGGCGGCCGCCGTGGGCTGTTCGACGACCGGGTCCAGCGAGGCGTGCATGCTCGCGGGGATGGCGCTCAAGCGGCGCTGGGCGCAGAAGAACGCCGACCGGTATCCGTCGCGCGACGCCCGGCCCAATCTCGTCATGGGCGTGAACGTGCAGGTCTGCTGGGAGAAGTTCTGCAACTTCTGGGAGGTGGAGGCACGGCAGGTGCCGATGGAGGGCGACCGGTTCCATCTGGACCCGGCGGCCGCGGCCGAGCTGTGCGACGAGAACACGATCGGGGTCGTCGGCATCCTCGGCTCCACCTTCGACGGGTCCTACGAGCCGATCGCCGAGCTGTGCGCGGCACTTGACGCCCTGCAGGAGCGGACCGGGCTCGACATCCCCGTGCACGTGGACGGGGCGTCGGGGGCGATGGTGGCGCCGTTCCTCGACCCGGATCTGGTGTGGGACTTCCGGCTGCCGCGGGTCGCCTCGATCAACACGTCGGGGCACAAGTACGGCCTTGTGTACCCCGGGGTCGGCTGGGCGCTGTGGCGCACGGCGGACGCGCTGCCGGAGGAACTCGTCTTCCGCGTCAACTACTTGGGCGGCGACATGCCGACCTTCGCCCTGAACTTCTCGCGCCCCGGGGCCCAGGTCGTCGCGCAGTACTACACGTTCCTGCGGCTCGGCCGCGACGGCTACCGGGCCGTGCAGCAGGCCACGCGGAACGTGGCCCGCGGGCTCGCCGAACGCATCGAGGCGCTCGGCGACTTCCAACTCCTCACCCGGGGGGACGAGTTGCCGGTCTTCGCGTTCACGACGGCGCCGGACGTGTCGGCGTACGACGTGTTCGACGTGTCGCGGCGGCTGCGGGAGCGGGGCTGGCTCGTGCCCGCGTACACCTTCCCCGCGCATCGCGAGGACCTGGCGGTGCTCCGGGTGGTGTGCCGCAACGGCTTCTCGTCGGACCTCGCGGAGCTGTTGGTGGAGGACATGACGCGGCTGCTGCCCGAACTGCGGCGCCAGCCGCACCCGTTCACCCGGGACCGGGACGCGGCCACCGGGTTCCATCACTGAGGCGCGTACGGGTTCTCCTGCCCGTCCGCGAGGATTCCGACGAAGGGGTCGCCCTCGCCCGCGAAGGTGTACGCGCCGGCCTCGATGCGGGCGATCAGGCCCTGGGTCCACTCGGCGCCCGTGTCGGCGGAGTGGACCCAGTAGTTCATGATCTCGCCGATGTGGCCGAGCTGCCCCGGGCCTTCCTCGGGCGTGTAGTACCCGGTGACGGAGGAGCGCCACTGCTCGATCCGGCGCACCCGCTCCTTCAGCAGCCCGAGGGCCTCCTCGCGCGGCAGGTCCACCATGAAGCCGAGCGCGGCCGTGAGGATGTCGGGCCGCTGGTCGTACGAGGTCAGGGACTCACGGAGCAGGGTCAGGTACTCCTCGGTGCCCCGCTGCGTGAGCTCGTACTCGGTGCGCGGCGGGCCGCCGGCCGTCGACGGGGCGATCTCGTGCGCGAGCAGCAGCCCTTGCTTCGCCATCTGCTTCAGGGCGTGGTAGATCGAGCCGGGCTTGGCGTTCGACCACTCGTGGGCGCCCCAGTACTCCAGGTCGTTGCGTACTTGGTAGCCGTGCGCGCTGCCGTGCTGGCGCACGGCCCCGAGGACCAGGAGGCGGATCGCTGACATGGGACCCAGCGTAGGACCTCGGGGCGCGGCGCTCACTGCTGCTGGGCGAGTGCGACCAGCTCGAAGGCGGTCTTGCCGTCCAGGGACTCGCGGATGATGTCCGCGTGGCCCGCGTGCCGGGCCGTCTCGCGGATCAGGTGCAGGCCGAGCCAGCGCACCGAGACCGCGGGGCAGCCGAAGAACCACGGGTCGGGCGGCAGCGGGAACGTGTCGTCGAGGCTCGGCGCCGCCCGGAAGAACTCCTCGGTGCGGCGGGCGACGTCGTCGTAGTAGTCGAGGACTTCCTTGACCGACTCGTCGCCGACGAGCCGGAAGCTGTCGCCCCAGTCCGCCTCGGTGCGCTGGGTGTCAGGGGCGATCTGCTGGGCGCGTGCGATCCAGCCCTGCTCGACCTCGGCCACGTGCTTGAGCAGACCCGCGAGGGAGAGCTCGCTGGCGCTCGGCCTCGAGGTCGCCTGCTCGTCGGTGAGACCGAGCAGGGCCCGGCGGACGCCGCCCCGCTGCTCGGCGATGAAGGCGAGCAGCGCCCCGCGCTCGTCGCCGCGGGCTTCGGGGTTCACGTGCATGACCATGGGGGCCGCCTCTCGTCTGTGCCATCGGCTCGTTCCGACACGGATGAAGCTACGGGGCATGTAGGTCAGATCCTGACCGCCATACGCGGACGCGCTCGGACGGGAGCCGAAAGGCCGCGGAACGCGTCTCCTTCTTCAGCTGCTGAGCTGTAACCGCGGGACCACCCCGCGTGCACGTGCATCTGCCCATGCAGCGGCATATGAACGCAGCTATGATCCTGGACAGTTGGGGCAGTTGACCTCTGCATTCACACCAGTCACAGGACCAGTTCACAGTTGCGGCACTTACAGCACCACCGGGAGCGAACCGTGCACCACGTGTACAACGGCATGGCGGCCACGGAACTGCACGGAGTGGTCTGGCAGAAGAGCAGGCACAGCAACTCCCAGGGATCCTGCGTGGAGTTCGCCAAACTGCCCGGGGGCCGGGTCGCCGTACGCAACTCGAACTTTCCCGACGGGCCCGCCCTCGTCTACACGCCGGCCGAGATAGAGGCCATGCTGCTCGGCGTGAAGGACGGCGAGTTCGACCACCTGATAGCGGGCGCCTGACGCCCGAGCGCTTGAACGCGCGTAGACTTCTGGGCTCAACTCGCCCTACCCGTCCGTACGTTGGGACGGGCCCGGCTTCACAGTCTGAACAGGGCCCAGACCACTTTCCCGCTCAGCGCACCGGCCAGCGGATGCCAGCCCCAGCTGTCGCTGAACGAGTCGACGAGGAACAGGCCGCGTCCGGACTCCGCCGAGAAGTCGTCCACGACGTCCTCGCCGTCCCCGGCCACCGGGCTGTCGTTGCTGGGGTCGCGCACCGCGCACACCACCCGCGAGGCCCAGCGCATCAAGTGCAGCCGCACCGGCGGGTCCTGGTCGTAGGGCGTATCCGCGGGCAGCGCGTGCCGCAGGGCGTTGGTGACCAGCTCCGACACGACCAGGCAGATGTCGTCGAAGCGCTCCGGCACGTCCCAGTCGGCGAGCGTCCTGCGGGCGAACTCCCGTGCGCTGCGCACCGCTTCGTAGCGGGCGGGCAGGGCGCAGGAGGCGGCGCTGGAGACGGCAGAGGGGTCGAGTGGAGGCAGGCTCTGCCTTAACGCGTCGAAAGGCTCGAGCATGGTCGATCCGTTCGTCCCCATGCGAGGCACTCCCCGAGATTCGCAGTGCATAGCGAGCGGTGGTGGCGACCATCGTTCCGAATGCGTACATCGGATGCAAGGGCAGATGCACGTGCACGCGCCGGACTTGGTCGTTCCCGTACCACTTCTTGCTCATTTCTTCCTACGACTTCTTGCGGAGCTCTTTCGTGATCTTTCCGTTTCTGTAACCGAACGAGTACGGGCAGGAGCGTTTTAGTGGCAGACTTCGGCCCCTGAACCGATGGGGAGGGCGAGACGTGGCCGCTGGGGAGACGAGCGGATCTGTGGTGCGGCGCATTCTGTTGGGCTCGCAACTGCGGCGCCTGCGGGAATCGCGCGGCATCACGAGAGAGGCCGCCGGCTACTCGATCCGCGCCTCCGAATCGAAGATCAGCCGCTTGGAGTTGGGACGGGTGAGCTTCAAGGCGAGGGACGTCGAGGACCTGCTGACCCTGTACGGGGTCAGCGACGAGGCCGAGCGCGGTGCGCTGCTCTCACTCGTGAAGGAGGCCAACGTCGCGGGCTGGTGGCACAGTTACAACGACGTCCTGCCCGGCTGGTTCCAGACGTACGTCGGCCTGGAGGGCGCCGCGTCGGTCATCCGCGGGTACGAGGCCCAGTTCGTGCACGGTCTGCTGCAGACCGAGGCGTATGCGCACGCGGTCGTCGAGCGCGGCATGCGGGGCGCCTCGCGGGAGGACGTCGAACGGCGGGTGGCGCTGCGGCTCGAGCGGCAGAAGCTGCTGGTGGCCGAGCGGGCGCCGGACATCCAACTCGTCCTGGACGAGGGGGCGTTGCGCCGCGAGCACGGCTCGCGCGAGGTGATGCGCGGGCAGCTGGAGCATCTGATCGAGGTGGCCGAGCTGCCCCATCTGACGCTGCAGGTCATGCCGTTCAGCCACGGCTGGCACTCCGGCGAGTCCGGCACGTTCACGCTGCTCTCGTTCCCCGAGTCGGACCTTTCCGACGTCGTGTTCCTGGAACAGCTCACCAGTGCCCTGTATCTCGACAAGCGCGAGGACGTCACCCAGTACGAGAAGGCGATGGCGCAACTGCAGGACGAATGCCCCTCGCCGCAGGAGAGTCTGGTGCTGCTGCGGCGGATCCTGAGCGAATTCGCGTAGATACAACGGCAGTTGATCGATCTCGTGTCTCAACTGACCGGGATCGGTCGTACGATGACGTCTCATCAGGTGTCCGGCGCTTCAGCAAGGGATCTCCCCATGACGTCACAGTCCTCGCACGCGTACTTCACGGAACTGGACCGGCAGTACATCGACGGCACGTGGCGCTCCGGGCGCGGCTCTTGGGACATCATCGACTTCAACCCGTACAACGGGGAGAAGCTCGCCTCCATCACCGTCGCCTCGGCCGACGAGGTCGACGAGGCGTACCGGGCCGCCGAGCGCGCGCAGAAGGAGTGGGCGGCGACCAACGCGTACACCCGGCGCCTCGTCTTCGAGCGGGCCCTGCGCCTCATCGAGGAGCGCGAGGGCGAGATAGCCGAGGCGATCATCGACGAGCTCGGCGGCACGCGCGTCAAGGCGGGCTTCGAGCTGCACCTGGCCAAGGAGTTCCTGCGCGAGTCGATCCAGCTGGCCCTTCGCCCGCAGGGCCGGGTCATCCCCTCCCCCGTGGACGGCAAGGAGAACCGGGTCTACCGGGTGCCGGTCGGTGTCGTGGGCGTCATCTCCCCCTTCAACTTCCCGTTCCTGCTCTCCCTCAAGTCCGTTGCCCCGGCACTGGCGTTGGGCAACGGCGTCGTGCTCAAGCCGCACCAGAACACACCGATCTGCGGTGGCTCCCTGGTCGCGAAGATCTTCGAGGACGCGGGCCTGCCGGCCGGTCTGCTGAACGTCGTCATCACGGACATCGCCGAGATCGGTGACGCGCTCCTGACGCACCCCGTGCCGAAGGTCATCTCCTTCACCGGCTCCGACAAGGTCGGGCAGCACGTCGCGACGGTGTGCGCCTCGCAGTTCAAGCAGGCCGTGCTCGAACTCGGCGGCAACAGCGCGCTGACCGTGCTCGACGACGCCGACATCGACTACGCGGTCGACGCGGCCGTCTTCAGCCGCTACGTCCACCAGGGCCAGGTCTGCATGGCCGCGAACCGGATCCTCGTCGACCGCAAGGTCGAGAAGGAGTTCACGGAGAAGTTCGTCGCCAAGGTGAAGACCCTGAAGTCGGGCGACCCGCGCGACCCGGAGACCGTCATCGGCCCGGTCATCAACTCGGCGCAGGCGGACGCCATTTCGGGCGTCGTGGAGCAGGCGATCGCCGAGGGCGCGACCGCGCTCGTACGCGGCGGCGTCGAGGGGAACCTGGTCGAGCCGGTCGTGCTGACCGGGCTGCCCGCCGACTCGCCCGTGCTGCGCCAGGAGATCTTCGGGCCCGTCGCCCTGCTCATCCCGTTCGACGGGGACGAGGAGGGCGTGCGGATCGCCAACGACACCCCGTACGGGCTGAGCGGGGCCGTGCACACGGGCGACGTGGAGCGGGGCGTGGCGTTCGCCCAGCAGATCGACACGGGCATGATCCACGTCAACGACGGCACCGTGCACGACGAGCCGCTGGTCGCCTTCGGCGGCGAGAAGCGCTCGGGGATCGGCCGCCTGAACGGGGAGGCGACGGTGGAGGCCTTCACCACGCAGAAGTGGATCTCCGTGCAGCACGGCAGGTCGCGGTTCCCGTTCTAGGGCGCGTCCCCTTTCAACTTTCGACCCGTTCGTCGACGGCGGCCCGCACGCGCATCCGCGTGCGGGCCGCCGTCGATCATGACGGGGGTTCGGCTCACGCCTGCGACCGCCTCCCGTAGCGGCGCTCGAAGCGCTCCACCCGGCCCGCGGTGTCCAGGACCCGCTGGTTGCCGGTGTAGAAGGGGTGGCTCACGTTCGAGATCTCCACGTCGAAGACGGGGTACGTGCGCCCGTCCTCCCACTCGATCGTCTCGGTGGTCCGCCCGGCCGGCAGGGTCGAGCGGGTGAGGAAGGCGTGGTTCGCGGCCCGGTCCCGGAAGACGACGGGGGCGTACGCGGGGTGGATTCCGTTCTTCATGACGGTCAGCGCTCCTCTCGGAAGTCGATGCAGCCATTATATGAAAATGGCTGTCGTTTTCAATAGGGCGACGGGCCTTCCGAACGTGAGCAAGCGCACGCCGGATTCGCGCCGGGTGTCCACAGGTCCTGCCGGTGACGGCTGGTAACTTGCTGCGGCGATTCAGCAGCAACAGCAGTGACGTAGGGGGATGTTGTGCGCATCAGGAACATTCGGGCCATCGCGGGGGCCGCTGCCGTCGTGGCGGCGCTCGCCGTGAGCGGCTGCAGCAGCGACGACGGCGGCAAGGACAAGGCGTCCGACAGCGGGTCGTCCGGCTCGTCCCAGGCGCCCGACGGGTCCGCGTCCTCGGGGTCCGGCGACTCCGGCTCGGCCGGGTCCGTCAAGGACACCGAGGGCATCTGGAGCGCGACCACGTCCGGGCAGCCGGTCGTGCTCGTCATCGGCGGCAAGCAGGCGTCGCTGAGCTCGGCCGGGCACCTGTGCACCGGGACCCTGGCCGACACCGGGAAGCCGATGCTGACCCTCACGTGCGCGGACGGGAACAACGACCGCACCATGGGCGCGGTCGAGTCCAACGACGGCACGACGATGAAGGTCTCCTGGGACGCCGGGACCACGGACACCTTCACCAAGTCGAAGGACGGGAACCTGCCGACGGGGCTGCCGACCGGGCTGCCGTCGGGGCTGCCGACCGGCTGATCCTCCGCCGTACGCCGACGGGCATACGCCGACGGGCCGTCCGTACGCCGATGGGCCGCGCTCCTACGAGGGGCGCGGCCCATCCGCCTTTTCCGGTGACTTCACCGTCATCGGCGGTTCGTCGGTGTCGAGCGCGTCCGAGAGTTCCCCGAGCGTGTCCAGGAGCATGCCCGCGCCCCGGCGCACCACCCGGTCGGGCACGCCCTCGCCGTCCCAGGCGTCCAGCGCCTCGCGGACCGGCTTCCAGTCGGGGACCCGGCGTTCGCGCACGGCCCTGGCGCCGTCGCGGGTCGCGGAGCGCAGGGCGTCGGCGAGGGCGGCCGCGGCGGGGACCGGGGTGGCGTCGCGCTCGGGCAGATGGGCCTCCATCAGCATCGCCACGCGGCCCAGGCGGTGCAGGGCGTGCGCGGCGTCGTCGGCGGCGGCGCGGGACAGGCCCCGGTGGCGTACGGGCTCGGTCTTCGCGCGGGCCGCGGCCTCCTCCCAGGCGATGTGCGCGTCCCGCGCCCTGAGCAGGGCCGCGCGGACGTCGGGGCAGGCGGGGCCCGCGGGCCGGGCGTAGTGGCCGACGACCGCGGTCGCGTACTCGCCGAGCGCGACGAGCCAGTCGGCCAGCTTCGTGCGCAGGCGCGGGGTCTCCCAGGCCGGGTAGAGCGCGTAGGACAGCATGGCGAGCAGGCCGCCGACGAGGGTCAGTACGACGCGCTCGGGCACCGTCTGGTCCCAGGTCTGGCCGCCCATGCCGAGCAGGAAGACGACGTACGAGGCGACGCAGGCCTGGGCGGCGAGCTGGCCCGTGCGCATCAGCAGGTACATCAGGCCCGCGCACAGGACGGCGAGGGCGGCGGACAACTCCGTTCCGGGGTTGGCGAGTTGGACGACTGCGGTGGCGAGGACGACGCCGACGAGGGTGCCGCCGAACCGGGCGACGGCACGGGAGTACGTCTGGGAGAAGTCGGGGCGCATCACCATGACGGCCGACATCGGGGCCCAGTAACCGTGGCCGAGCGGGAGGGCGTTGCCGATGAGGTAGCCCGATACGGCGACCGCGCAGACGCGGGTGGCGTGGCGCAGGACCGGGGAGCCGGGGCGGGCCTCTTTGCGGACGGCTCTGACGACGACCGGGAGGAGGCGCAGCAGGCTCGGGCGCTGGAGACCCGACTGGCCGCCCGTGCCGGGCCGGGACCGGTGGCGCAGGCCGTGGGCCCAGTCGGCGGTGGCGTACAGCGGGGCGAGGGGGCCGGTGTGCGCGGGCTCGACGCCGCCCGCCGTCTCGACCACGTCCCGCAGCAGGGAGCCGAGCCGCGTCGCCGCCCGGTGGGGCGGCCCCGAGAGGATCGCGCCCGTGTCCGGGGTGCGGAACGCCGCGATCGCGCCCGCGGGGATGTCGACCGGGGTGCCGTGGCGGATCGCCCGGGCCGCGGCGTCCAGGATCGAGCCGGCGGCGGCGAGCAGTTCGCGGACCCGGGCGCGCTCGGGCCCGTCCTCGGGGACGCCGACGGCCGGGTCGGCGAGGGAGGCGAGGACGGGCCGGATGCGCTCGGCGAGGCCGCGGGCGCCGTGCAGTTGGGCGGGGCGCGTGCGGGCCTGGCGCGGGGTGAGCGCGGCGGCGCTGCGGGCCAGCATCAGCGGCTGCGGGTCGAACGGGGCGACCGGGTCGTGCCGCAGGCGGCGCGCGTAGTCGGCCTCGGCGGCGAGCGCGTCGGCGAGCGCGTCGCGCTGGGCTCCCCATCGGCGTACGGGAAAGAGGATCACCAGGGCCGCCTGGACCACGCCGCCGAAGGCCATCATCGCGGCGTGGCCCGCGGCCTCGAGGATCGTGGTCGGCAGGGTGATCGTGACGAGCATCATCGCGACGTTCGACGAGGCGATGATGCCGATCGTCGGGCCCGCGGCCCAGGCCAGGCCCGCCAGGAAGGTCCACAGCGCGAGCAGCGGCAGGAACAGGAAGAGGTGCGAGCCGGTGAGGTAGCCGATGAACGTCGAGACGCCGAGGCTCGCGCCGGAGGCCAGGGCGAGCTCGGGGCGCGGGCGCCAGCTGCGCTGGAACGTGGCGATGGCCGCCTGGTACGCGCCGAACGCGGAGCCCGCCGCCACCGCGGGACCGAACAGGGTGAGGCTGATCGACACGACGATCGCGAGGCCCGCGGCCCCGCGCAGGGCGATCAGGGGTTCCAGGCGCTTCCGCTCGACCTTCAGGCCCGAGCGGGTGGTGTCCTTCAGCGCCCGGAACCAGCTCACCTCGCCAGAATACGGGCATTAACCCCAAGAGCGATCAGGCATCCGATTTCGGTCGGCCCGCCGCGCACTCGCGGAGCACCAGGTCGAGGAGCCCCGGGAAGCGCTCGTCGAACTCCGCGCGCCGCAGCCGGTTGAACCGCTTCGCTCCCGAGTCCCGCTGCTCCAGCAGGCCCGACTCGCGCAGCACGGAGAAGTGCCTGCTCAGCGTCGCCTTGGTGACCGGCACGTCGAAGGTGCCGCAGGTGCGCGAGAAGTCGGGGGACCCCGCCAGGTCCCGTACGAGGGTGCGGCGCACCGGGTCGGCGAGGGCGAGCAGCGCGGTCTCCAGGGACACGTCCGCGGGGTGGATGTGGGCCGGCATCGGCCGGTGGCTCGTCGCCGCCGTGTCCGCCTCTGTGGCCATGAATGCCCCTCCTGCTCTTTTCGATCTTGCCGAGTGTTCGACGTTGTGCGTACACTCCCGGTGTTCGCTGTTCGTCGAACAGTCTAGCTCGCCCTCCCCGTCCCGTTCTACGAAGGAGTACGCCATGCCGTCATCCCCGCAGCCCCCCATCGGCGTCGGCATCGTCGGCCTCTCCGCCCGGCGCGGCTGGGCCTCCATCGGCCATCTGCCCGCGCTGCGGCTGCTCGACGGCTTCGAGGTGCGGGCCCTGTCCGCCAGCAGCGCCGATTCCGCCAAGGCCGCCGCCGAGAAGCACGGGGTCGACCAGGCGTACGGGAGCGCCGCCGAACTGGCCGCCGCGGACGACGTCGACCTGGTCGTCGTCACCGTCAAGGTGCCGGACCACCGGGAGATCATCCGCTCCGCCCTGGCCGCCGGGAAGACGGTGCTGTCCGAGTGGCCGCTCGGCACCGGGCCCGCCGAGGCCGAGGAGCTGGCCTCCTTCGCCGCCGCACGCCGGCTGCGCACCTTCGCCGGGCTGCAGGCGCGCTCCGCCCCACTGGTGCGCCATCTGCGCGACCTGGTCGCGGACGGGTACGTCGGCGAGGTGCTCTCCACCACCCTGGTGGGGTCGGGGCGCGGCTGGGGAGCCGAGTTCCCCGAAGGCGGCGCCTATCTGCTGGACCGCACCTCCGGAGCGAACATGCTCACCATCCCGTTCGGGCACGCCCTGGACGGGCTGATCTCGGTGCTCGGCGACTTCGACGAGGTCAGCGCGGTCACCGCCACCCGCCGCCGGGAGCTCCTCGACCCCAGCACCGGCACGGTCCACCGGCCCGACGTCGCCGACCAGCTGGCGATCGGCGGGGTGCTCTCCTCCGGGGCGGTGGCCTCCGTGCACTACCGGGGCGGCACCTCGCGCGGCACCAACTTCCGCTGGGAGATCAACGGCACCGACGGTGACCTCGTCGTCACCGGCGACCACGGGCACCTGCAGATGGGCGAGTACGCCCTCGCCGGGGCCCGCGGATCCGACACCGCGCTCGCCGAACTCACCGTTCCCGAGCGGTACTTCGACCCGGCGCTCGCCGCGCTGCGGGGCACGGTGGCGTACAACGTGGGTGCGACCTATGCGCAGATCCGGCGGGACCTGGCCGAGGACACGTCCGTGGTGCCGGACTTTGCGCACGCGGCGCGGCACCACCGTCTGCTGGACCGGATCGAGAGGGCCGCGGGTCGCGTGTGACGGGGCCCGCCTTCTCGCCGTAGGGGCTTCTCTTTCGTCGCGGCTGCTGCGCCGTCGTGGCTGGTCGCGCAGTTCCCCGCGCCCCTGAGATGCACGCCCTGCTGCGCGATCAGCCCCCACCGGGTCGCAGACGGCCGCGCGGCCCCTGCCCGGCAGACGCGTCACCGAGTCGGGCCCGGTCCGCCGCGGACGCACCCTCGTCCCAGCCCGCCCCGTCGGTGACGCCCCTCATCCGGGTCGTCACCGTCTCGGGGAACATCTCCTCGGCGCGGCCCGCCACGGCCACGTCCCGCGCGGCGAGCACCGGCAGCAACTCGCCCTCCCCACCGACCACTTGACCGGCGACCTCCCCGAGGCGCGTACCGATCCGATGGGCGTACGCGGCCAGGAACGACTGCCGGAACGACTTCGTGCGCTTCCTGCCGCCCGCCCGCTGCTCCGCCTCGGCCCGCGTCATCGCGGAGTCGGCCTGCACCAGCAAGGACGTGTACAGCAGCTCCACGACCTCCAGGTCCGCCTCGAAGCCGACGACGGTCGAGAAGCCGAACGCGCTGTTCCACACCGCCCGGCAGCGGTTCGCGGTCGCCACCGCGTCGAGCAGCACCGCCTTCGCCGTCTCGTACGGGGCGTCCACGCCGATCCGGCACGCGCCCGGGGTGTCCTTCGCGTGCGTACGGGAGGCCAGCACCGCCTCGTCGACCGAGTGGCGGGCCATCAGCTCCTGCGCCTTGGCGGTGAGCGCCTCGGCCTCCGGCGGGTACCCGGTCGCCTCCGCCTTGGCGAGCAGGGCGCGGATCCGGGCGAGCGTGCGCGGCTCGCCGGCGACCGGGGCGGTGACCGTCTCCCCCGGCACCGGGCCGACCGGCTCGATCGCGGGGAGGCGGAGCAGCAACCGGTACAGCTCCAGGGCGACGGTGGCGGCGGAGAAGCGGTCCGTGCGGGCCGGTCCGTCGCCGTCCGGCGCTTCGGCGAGCTGGGCCGGCCAGCGCGGCGGGAGCCCGTCGTAGCGGGCGGTCTCCGCACGGACGAGGCGGGCGGCGAGGCGCAGATGGGCGTCGTCGAGGCCGTCCTCCCGTACGACCATGCGGAGCAGATCGGCGGGCTGCCAGCCGCGCTCCCACGCCCGGCGCACGAACTCCCGCCCCCTGGCGTCGAGTTCGGCGTCGGCGGACGGGTCGGCGGCGAGCAGGGAGGCGCCCAGGTCGATGTTCCGGGTGTCCGCGGTCTCGTACAGGGCGGCGGCGAAGGCGCGCTCGACGGTGCTGTCGCTCACTGCGCGTCCCAGGCGGCGCGGGCCGCGGTGATGGCGGGCTTGTGGTCGCGGGACCAGTCGGCGAGGCCCTTGATGAGGTGGGTGAGGCTGTGGCCCATCTCGGTCAGCTCGTACTCGACCTGCGGCGGGACCGTCGCGTACACGGTGCGCGTGACCAGCCCGTCCCGCTCCAGGCGGCGCACCGTCAGCGTCAGCATGCGCTGCGAGATGTCGGTCACGGCGCGCTGCAGCTCCCTGAACCGCCGTACGCCCGAGGCGAGTTCGACGACGACCAGCACCGACCACTTGTCACCGAGCCGGTCCAGGACGTCACGGATCCCGCAGTCGTCGTGGTCCTCGCAGGTGACCACGGGTTCGGGGGTGGTCGTCGCCCGGGTGGTTACCTCTGTGTGCCCGACTGACATCGATGTGCCTGCTTCCTTGCCTTTGCCCGCCAGGGGGCTTGGCGGGATGTTTCGCTCTCCGCACCGGCACGACCACCGAGTGCTGAAGTCCTGGTCCGGCAGTCCGGCAGTCCGGACCGTCGGCGATCGGTACGTTCCCGCAGGATCTGCTTCACCCGCCAGTGCGGGGTGTCCAGGGTGATGTCGGGGTCACTCGCTCTGCGCAGGACGTTGATCGCTCCGGCATGGTCAGCTTGCCACACGGCCCCGCACCCGGTGCAGTGAAGCCGGTCCCGCTCACGGGCGCCGAGTGCCAGGGGACCGGCTGCCGGGCGAGAACGAGCTGATGGCCACCCATGGCGTGGCGCGCATGACCGTCCGCCAGGCGTTGTCGGTCCTGCAGAGTGAGGGGCTCACGGAGGCCCGCAAAGGGGCGGGCGTCTTCGTACGCGCCTTCAGGCCGATCCGACGTCGTGGCGTCCAGCGTCTTGCCCACGAGCGGTGGGGTGCAGGGCGTTCGGTGTGGTCTGCGGACCTCGGAGACGAACGCGATCTGGTGGTCGACCGAGTGACGGTGGGCGAGGAGCCCGCTCCGGATCAGGTCTCCGTGCCCATGGATGCCGCACCCGGACGACGGTCTGCGTCCGCAGACGCCGCTTCGTCCTCGACGGCAAGCCTGTGCTGTTCTCCACGTCGTACCTGCCGTCCGCCCTCGTGGCAGGCACCGCTGTCACGCACTCCGACTCCGGGCCCGGTGGTATCTACGCCCGCCTCGCCGAACTCCCGCTCGCCGTCGGTACACCGGTGATCCTGGTCTGCCGCGTCGCGTTCGAGGAGAACGGTGACGTCGTGGAGGTCAACGAGATGGTGCTGGACTCTGCTTCGTACGTCTTGGAGTACGACTTCGACGCCTGGCCAGAGGGCGTCCTCAGCGAACTCCGCCGCCGTTGTCCGGGGGCGACGGACCTCTGAGCGGGGGATGGTTACCGCGATGTGCCCGACCGACATCAAAGTGCCTGCTTACGCGCAGCCGCCCGCGCCCCCACGATGGTCTCAGCAGGCACACCGACGCATTCCGAGGGGGATCTTCCATGCTGCTGGTCACGGGCGCTTCCGGCGAACTGGGCAAGCTGATCGCGGGGCGGCTCGAGGGCCGCGACGACGTGGTGCTCGGCACGCGTGCGGCCGGGGCCGGGCGACGGCGGATCGACTTCGACGAGCCGGCGACGCTGGCGGCGGGGTTCGCCGGGGTCGACACCCTGCTGCTGATCTCCGCCGGGTACGGCGAGGACGACGAGGTCGTCGCCCGGCACGGGGCGGCGATCGACGCGGCCGAGAAGAGCGGCGTGCGGCATGTTGTTTACACGAGCCTTTCGGGCGACGGGGACCATCTGCCGTACGCCCTCGCCCACCGGTGGACCGAGCGGCGGCTGCGGGAGTCCGGTCTCGGCTGGACCGTGCTGCGCAACGGGCTCTACGCCGAGCTGCTCTCCTTCCTCGCCGCGCCCGACGCCGATGGCACCATCACCGCGCCGCTCGGGACGGGGCGCCTTGCGGCGGTGGCCCGTGATGATCTCGCGGAGGTGGCGGTGCGGGTGGCGCTCGATCCGCAGGCGCATACGGGGAAGACGTACGAGCTGGTGGGTGAAGTGGCTCTGGGCGGCGGCGAGTTGGCCGAGGCCGCCGGTGCCCGCTATGTGCCGGGGACGCTCGCCGGGGCCCGTGCGCGGCTCGCGGGGTCCGGCGCACTGCCGTTCCAGGTGCCGATGCTCGTGGGGACGTACTCGGCGATCGCGGGCGGGTTCATGGACGGCTCGGGAATCGGCGACGCGGAGCGGGGTGCGCTGCGGGAGCTGTTGGGGCGGGCTCCGCGGGCGGCTGTCTCGGCCTATGTGGAGGCGCTGCCGCGCTGAGCCGGTTCCCCGGCGTTGTCAGTGGCGGGTGTGACACTCGGCCGTGTGACCGGACGCTGGGCGCTCGCCCCCACCGAGTCCGGCGGCGCCGACGTCGTGCCGCTGGGCGGCGACGGGCTGCCCGCGGGGCCGGTCGTCCGGGAGCCCGATCTCGTCGAGGCGGTCCGCTCCCGGCCCGAGGTGACCCGCTGGGTGTGGCGCGAAACGCATGCGGTGTACCCGCGGCTGCGCGCGGCGGGGGTGCGGGTCGAGCGCTGTTACGACATCGAGGCGGCGGAGAACCTGCTGCTCGGGCACGAGGGGCGGCACGGCGAACCCCGCTCGGCGGCCGCGGCCCTGGCCCGCCTCAGACACACGCTCGTCCCGCCCGACCCGCCGCCGCGCGTCGCCGCACCCGGCTCCCAGTCCCCGCTGTTCGAGCCGCGCCCGCCCGTGGACGTCACCCTGGCCGATCTCGTCGAGGTCTATGCGGATCAGCAGCGCAGACATGGGGCGACGGGGCTGCCCGAGCGGATGCACCTGCTCACCGCCGCGGAGTCGGCGGGGATGCTGGTCGCCGCAGAGATGCACGCGGCGGGGCTGCCGTGGCGGGCCGACGTGCACCGTGACGTGCTGCACGAGCTGCTGGGCGAGCGGTACGGGGGTGGCGGGGAGCCGCGGCGGCTCGCCGAGCTGGCCGATGACGTGTCGGAGGCGTTCGGGCGGCGCGTGCGGCCCGACCTGCCCGCGGACGTGGTGAAGGCGTTCGCCGGGGCCGGGATCAAGGTGACGTCGACCCGGCGCTGGGAGATCGAGTCGCTCGACCATCCCGCCGTGAAGCCGCTGATCGCGTACAAGAAGCTGTACCGGATCTATACCGCGCACGGCTGGTCCTGGCTGCAGGACTGGGTGCGGGAGGGGCGGTTCAGACCCGAGTACCTGCCGGGCGGCACGGTGACCGGGCGCTGGACGACGAACGGGGGCGGTGCGCTGCAGATCCCGAAGGTCATCCGGCGGGCCGTGGTCGCCGACCCGGGCCGGCGGCTCGTCGTCGCGGACGCCGCGCAGATGGAGCCGCGGGTGCTGGCCGCGATCTCCCGCGACCCGGCGTTCATGGAGGTCGCGGGGCAGAGCGGTGATTTGTACCAGTCGGTGTCGGACCGGGCCTTCTCCGGCGACCGCGACCAGGCGAAGATCGCCGTGCTCGGCGCCATATACGGGCAGACCTCCGGCGACGGCCTGAAGAACCTGGCGCTGTTGCGCCGCCGCTTCCCGGCCGCGGTCGCGTACGTCGACGAGGCGGCGCGGGCCGGTGAGGAGGGGCGCCTGGTGCGCACCTGGCTCGGGCGGACGTGCCCGCCCGCGGTGGGCGCCGCCGACACGGAGGAGGCGGGCCTGCCCCAGGACGAACCGGGCGGCGGCGCGGTGTACGGGTACGCGTCCTCGGACTCCCGCGCCCGGGGCCGCTTCACCCGGAACTTCGTGGTCCAGGGCAGCGCCGCCGACTGGGCCCTGCTGATGCTGGCCGCGCTCCGCCGCGAACTGGCCGCGATGACGGCCGAGTTGGTGTTCTTCCAGCACGACGAGGTGATCGTGCACTGTCCCGAGAGCGAGGCGCCCCGCGTCACCGAGGCCATTCGGGAGGCCTCGTTGCTCGCGGGGCGCCTCGCGTTCGGTGAGACGCCGGTGCGGTTCCCGTTCTCGGTGGCGACGGTGGAGTGTTACGCCGACGCCAAGTGAGCGGCTCGCGTCAGCCCTGCTGCCACGTCTGCGACAGGGCGATCTTCTTCAACTCGTCCATGGTCAGGGCCGGTTGCGAGCGGGTGGCGTCCGTCGACTGCGAGCCCGAGTTGAACGCGGACACCACGACCCGGAACCCGTCCTCGCGCAGCGTGTCCGCGGTCCACATCACGATGCCCGCGCCGCCCTTGTCGTCGCCCGGCCCCTGGCGCGTGACCACCAGCGTGCCGTCCGGCAGCTTCTGCGCGCCGTGCCCGAACAGGTCCTTGCGGACGTCTCCCATGCCGGACTGCACGTTGATCTGGACGAGCGTCTCGCCCTTGCCGTCGTCGACGACCAGGTACGCGTATCCGGCGTCCTGCCCGCCCTTGGCGGTGACGTGCACCCGGCCGGGCAGCAGTGCCGTGAGCTTCTTCTGGATCGACTCCGCGTCGGTGCCCTGCGCCGGCGGCTGCGCGAGCGGCTCGGGCGCCGCCTCACCGATCGCCTCCATCACGGGCCGCCACTTGTCCGACGTGACGAGGGTCTTCAACTGAGCGATGCTCAGGGCCGGTTCGGGCCTGGAGATCGGGGCGTCCTTCTCCGCCGCCGCGTTCCACTCGCTCGCGTCGACGGTGTAGCCCTCGGGCGTCATCAGGAAGGCGTGCCACAGCTTGGTCTCGACGCGCTTGTCCGGGTATTCGTAGCCGCGCATCAGCAGCAGCGCGGAGCCGTCGGGCTGCCTGTCCATGGTGCACGAGTCGTACGGGATGAACCGCTTGTCGGGGCACTGCAGGCGGTCCGAGGCGTCACTGCCGTCCGGGTCGACCGCGCCGACGCTGACGCCGATCGCGCTCTTGCCGTGACCGTCGTCGAACACGAGGCGCGCGGACGGGCCGAGCTGGTCGGCGGTGCCCCGCCCGTCCGCCTCGCTGACCGTCCCCTTGGGCAGCAGCCCTTCGAGTACGGCGATGACCTTCTCCTTGCTGAGCTGGGGACCGGTGCCGTGGGCGCCCTTCTTGCCCGGCTTCCCCTTCTCCCCCGGTGTCTTGCTCTGCGACGCGCTCGGCTTCGCCGCGACCCCGCTCAGGGTCTTGGCGTCCGAGCCGAAGGCGCCTGCGGCGTACGACGCGCCGAGCCCGACGATCGCGAGCGCCGCCACGCTGCCGGTGACGGCACCAGCCCGCCTGCGCCGCAGCCGGCGGCGGCCGCGCTGCACTCCGACGTCGACCAGCTGCCCTCCTTCGGCGGTGAAACCCTCCCCGGTGCGGCGCAGCGCCACCCCGAGCCCGTCCTCGAACCCCTCACGACCGTCGTCCGCTGCGGACACGTCGACCACTCCCCTGTCGTTGTCTTGGTCAATGCGCGGCGAACTCGCCGATGCTGCCGCCGAGTTGCTCGCGCAGCCGGGCCAGGGCCCGGGTGCTGCGGGTGCGCACGGCGGCCGAGCTGACGTGCAGGGCGTCCGCGGTCTCCTCGATCGACCGGTCCTCCCAGTAGCGCAGCACCACGACCGCCCGGTCCTTCGGCGGCAGCCGGCGCAGCGCGTCCAGGAGCGTCACGCGCAGCGAGGCGTCCCCGCTCCCGGCGGCGGCCGCCTCCGGAATCGCGTCCGAGGGCCGTTCGCCCGCCGAGCGGCGGCGCTGGTGGCCCAGGAACGCGCGGACCAGTACGGTCTGCGCGTATGCCGCGGGGTTGCCGCGGCGCACCGCGGGCCGCCCCCACACGACGTACATCCGGCCGAGCGTGTCCTGCACCAGATCCTCGGCGAGATGGGTGTCGCCGCTGGTCAACAGGCACGCGGACCGGTACAGCTGGCCCGTCCTGGCCTCCGCGAACTCCCGGAACGCCCCTTCAAGCGACCGTCTCATCCCGGCGCTCTCCCCCTCCGTCCGCCGTCACCTACACCTGTTAGATGCGGTGGGGCCCCGGAAATGTTTCACGCGGAACAGCTCAAGGGTTCGGCGTGCGCGGGGTCGAGCGCGTTCAGGGCGAAGCGCAGCGCCACCGGGTCGTTCTGGATGGTGCTGTGCAGGGCGAAGTCGAAGAGGCAGGCGTCCTGGACGAGCTGGTTGTGGACCCGGGGTGAACTCCCGGGCAGGAACTGGGACTTGTACGGCGTCACGACGAAGTCGTACTTGGTGGCGGCGACGGCGTAGGTGACGCCGGGCAGGGTCGGGCCGCCCGCGTTGAGCTTCGTGAGGAAGTCCGAACCGGCGAGCTGTTCGGTGCAGGCCTGGCAGGGGGCGAAGGCGAACAGGGTCTGCTCGGCCGCGGCCAGTTCGGGCCGCTCGTCGGCGAGGGCGTCGCGCAGGTCGAGGGTGGTGCCGCGGTTGGACGGGGCGAGTCCCACCAGGGTGTGCACGCGGCGTGCCCCGCCCTCGAACCTCATGTACTGGCGGGGCATCATGCCGCCCTGCGAGTGCCCCACGATGTCGACGCGTCCGGCGCCGGTGGCGGCCCGCACCCCGTCGACGAACGCGGCGAGTTCCTTCGCGGAGTCGGCGATCGGCCCCATCCCGTACATGCCGGGTGCGCCGGTCTTTCCGTAGTCGAGGACGAAGACGCAGTACCCGGCCCGCGTGAACCGGGGCACGGCGTCCGCCCACACGGTCCCGTTCGCGAACGTGCCGTGCACGAGGACCACCGGGCGCGGATGGCGCCGCGACGGCCGGCAGCCCCAGTCGTTGGCGCCGCTCATGCCGGGCGTGGCCAGCTCCTTCGCGCGGGCGACCGCGGCCGGGTCGGGGCAGGGCGGCGCGGCGAACCCGGTGGTCAGCAGGGTGACCAGGAGGAGCAGAGGGAGTACGCGACGAGGCAGGGGCATCGGCTTCGGCATGGGCATGGGCATGGGCAAGCAATCCCACCGCTCGTCCCGCGCCACACCCCCGCGGCGGCCGTTCGGCTCAGCGCCCGGGAATGCCCGGGCGCTCAGGCCCCGTCCGCGTGGGCTGCCCTGCGGAGCTCCTTCAGCTCGCGGTCGGTGGCCCAGGCGTCGCCGACCGGGCCGAGGTGGCCGAGCTTGTCGGGGTTGACGACGATGCGGACGGCCCGGATGCGGCCGTCGGCGACGTCGAGGCTCATGGTGTGCAGCACCCGGCCCTGCCGGTCGCGGACGATCGCGCCGGGCTCGCCGTTGAGCTCGCACGGCTCGAGCGACATGTCGATCCGGGACATCTGGGGGAAGACGGTGCCGAGGATCTTGGCCACGCCGTCCGCGCCGACCAGGGTCCTGGCCAGGGCCGGGGCCTTGCCGCCGCCGTCCCCGGCGAACTGGACGTCGGCGGCGAGGAGTTCGCGCAGGCCGCCCACGTCGCCGTCCCTGAGCGCGTCGAAGAACCGGTCCGCGAGCTTCTGCCGTTCCTGCCGGTCCGCGTCGTACCGCGCCCGCCCCTCCGCCATGTGCCGGCGCGCCCGTACGAGCAGTTGGCGGCACGAGTCCTGCGAACGTCCGACCGCCGCGGCCACGTCGTCGAACCCGAACGCGAACACCTCCCGCAGCACGAACACCGCGCGCTCCAGCGGGCTGAGCCGCTCGAGCAGCAGCAGCGCCGCCGTCGACACGGAGTCCGCGAGCTCCGCCGCCCGCTCAGGGTCCTGGTACGGATCGCTCAGCAGCGGCTCGGGGAACCAGGGCCCGGTGTACGCCTCGCGCCGCACCCGCGCGGAGCGCAGCACGTCGATCGAGATCCGGGTCACGGCGGTCGACAGGTACGCCTTGGCCGACTCGGGGCGGGTCGCCACCGCGTCGTAGCGCAGCCAGGTCTCCTGCACCGCGTCCTCGGCCTCGCCCACACTGCCCAGGATCCGGTAGGCGATCGAGAACAGCAGCGGCCGCAGCTCCTCGAACTCCTCGGCCTTGGACGCCTCGACCCCGATCACGCGCAACCCCTCCCGTCGGCGCTCCCACCGTAGTCGAGCACGCGACCGGGTAAGTCGTTGACCAATACAGCAAATTGAGGAGCAAAGGGGCGGGTGGATCATCAGCAGTCCGTGAACGCGGTTGACTTTGCGCACCCTTTGATGATCATTAGAGGTGCGGTTCTTTCATTTCCGCAATGCGAGAAGTCGCCTCGGCCGCAGACATACGAGGCGTCCTTTCGCGTTGGGGGACAACGGGGCGGGAAGGCATCGCACGGCCGACGGGGATGTGAATTCACTGTGAGCGACAGGGTTTGCTTCAGACTGCTCGGACCTCTTGAGGCGGCCGTCGCCGACCGGCCGATCCGGATCAGCAGCGCACGTCAACGGTCGGTTCTGGCCACGTTGTTGCTCTCCAGCGACCGGGTCGTCTCCGTGGACAGCCTCACCGAGGCGGTATGGCAGGGGGACCCGCCGGCCACCGCGCGGAACCAAATCGCTATCTGCATTACGTCGTTGCGAAGAATCTTCCGCGAGGCCTCCGTGGCCGCAGAGACCTCTTCGGTCGCCGAATTGATCGAAACCAGCCATCCTGGGTACATCCTTCACTCCGCGCACTGCTATATCGACCTGAAGGACCTGAACCAGTCGGTGGCGAGAGCCCGAATGGTGGCGGCTCACAGCGAACAGGCCGAGGAGGCCGCCGCGTTGTTCGAGCACGCTCTCGCCCTGTGGCGGGGGCCCGCACTCGACGGGCTCTCCGGCGCGCACATCGATGATGTTTCCGGCCAGCTGGCCGAATTCCGCCTCGATGTGTGCGAGGAGTACGCAGCGCTCCAGCTCGGGCTCGGCCACCACCACAAGGTCGGCGCGGAACTCACGGCGCTGGTCAAGGAGAACCCGCTGCGCGAGCAGGCCAGGGCGCACCTGATGCAGGCCCACCACCTGGCCGGCCGGCGGGCCGAGGCGCTCCAGGTCTACCGCGAGGGACGCCGGGCGCTCGTCGACGAGCTCGGCATCGAACCGGGGCCCGTGCTCCAGGAGATGCACCGCCGGATCCTGCAGGGCGCCGACGACTCCGAGGCGTTCACCGAGTCCGAGGTCGCGCCACCTCCGGGACCGACACCGACACCGACCCCGGCCCCTGTCGCACCCGCCGCACTCGTCGCGCCCGCCGCGCCGCAGTCCGGGCCCGGCGGCGGGGCGCCCGCCCAACTGCCGCTCGCGCTGTCCACGTTCACCGGGCGCGAGCCGGAGACCGAGGCGCTCGACGCGCTGCTGTCCCGCAGCGCCGACGGCTCCGCACTCGCCGTGGCCGTCGTCACCGGGGTGAGCGGCATCGGCAAGAGCGCCCTGGTCGTGCACTGGGCGAACCGCATCGCCGACCGCTTCCCCGACGGGCAGCTCTTCATCGACGTACACGGCTATCACGAGTCCAACCGGCCGCTGTCGTCCCTGTCCGTCCTCGACCAGGCACTGCGCGGGCTCGGAGTGTCCAGTGCGCAGATACCGGCCGGGCTCCAGGAGCGCTCCGCGCTGTACCGCTCCCTGCTGAAGAACCGGAAGCTGCTCATCGTCCTGGACGACGTGCGCTCGTTCCCGCAGATACAGCCGCTGCTGCCGGGGCGCGGCCAGTGCCTCGTACTGATCACCAGCCGGGATCCGCTGGACGAACTGATCAGCGATTACGGGGCCGTTCAGATCCAGCTGAACGTGATGACGGCGCACGAGGCCGACCGGATGCTCGCCACCGTGATCGGGCGGGACCGGGTCGCCGCCGAGCCCGAGGCCGCGGCGCGCCTCGCGGAGCTGTGCGGACATCTGCCGCTGGCCCTGCGCATCGCGGCGGGCCGGCTCACGCCGCGGCCCTACCGGTCGCTGCACCGGCTGGCCGCGCGCCTGGAGGACGGGGCGGGCCGGCTCGACGTGCTCAGCTCGTCCGACGGCGGCGTGCGGGCCGGATTCTGGCTCAGCTACCGGGAGTTGTCGCCCGAGGCGGCCGCGCTGTTCCGGCGGCTCGCGCTGCTCCCGGTGGCGGGTTTCGCCGCGTGGGCGGGCGCCGCCGTGCTGGACGTGGACCTCACCAAGGCCGAGGACCTGCTCGAACAGCTGGTGGACGCCCAGCTGTTGGAGGTCGGCATGGCGCGGACGCACTCGCCCGCCCGGTTCCGCTTCCACGAGCTGCTGCGCCTGTTCGCCCGGGAGCGCGCGCACGAGGAGGACGGCGACCAGGTGCGCGCGGACGCCCTGGAGCGCACGTACGGCACCCTGCTCTCGCTCGCCGACCGCGCACATCAACTCCTTTACGGTGCCGGGCACTTGCCCCGCCACCGGGCCCTGCTCGGCCATGATCTGCCGGAGGACGCGGTGGCGGAGCTGCTCGCCGATCCGCTGGAGTGGTTCGAGTCCGAGCGCGACGCCATCCTCAGCATGGTGGCCGCCGCGGCGCGACGCGGCGCGGCCGCCCACGCCTGGGAGCTGACCGCGCGCACCGTGCCGCTCTTCGAGATGCGCAACTACCAGGAGGACTGGCAGCAGGCCTCGCACACCGCCCTGGAGAGCGCCAGGATCGCCGGCGACACCCTCGGCGCCACCGTCATGCTGCGCTCGCTCGGCTCACTCGCCATCTACCAGCGCCGCTACCAGGACGCCGACGGCCTGCTGACCTCCGCGATGGAACTGCTCGACCTCTCGGACGACCCGCACGAGCGGGCCGTGGTGCTGCGCAACCTCGCCCTGTGCGCCCGCTTCCGCGGCGACCTCGACGGCGCGGCCGAGCACTGCCGGGCCGCGCTCACCCGCTTCCGGGCGACCGACGACCCGGTCAGCGCCGCGCACGCGCTCGGCCTGCTGGCGCAGATCGAGCTGGAGCGCGGCAACAACGACACCGGGATCGCGCTGACCCGCCAGGCCATCACGGCGAGCGCCGAGACCGGCTCGGTGCGCAGCCGGGCGCAGAACGTCTACCGGCTCGCCGAGGCGTACTTGCGGATCGGCGATCTGCGCGAGGTGGTCGGGACCTGCCACGAGGTCATCGAGCTCACCCGCGCCCAGGGCGACCGGCTCGGCGAGGCGTACGCGCTGCGCGCCCTCGGTGAGGCCCAGTGGCGCCAGGGGCAGCCGGGGGCCTCCGAGTCCACGCTGCGCGAGGCGTTCACCGCCGCCAAGGACGTCGGCGACCGGTTCCTGCAGGCCCGGATCGAGACCGACCGGGCCTGCTCCGAGGCCCTGCGGGGCGAGCCCGCGGCGGTGGACCGGCTGCGGCGGGCCCATGAGGCCTTCACCCTGCTGTCGGCGTCCTCGTGGCAGGAGCGCACCGCCCGGCTCATCGAGGTGGCGGGCGGCGCCGTCGCCGAGGGCCGGCCGGTGCCGCTCGAGCACCTCCTGGCCACCCGTTGACGCCGGGCCGCCCGAACTTCCGTACCGCCCGGGCTACTTGGTCCAGGGCAGGTCGTCGTCGGCGCCGAGGGTCGCCAGCGTCTCGCTCACCAGGGACGTCACGCTCGTCGCGGCGGCGTCCGGGTCCGGCCCCGTCCAGGGCAGGTCGTCGGCGCCCGCCGTGCCGCTCAGGAGCGCGATGTTGACCGCGACCGCACCGAGCACCGACACGACGAAACCCGTCTTCTTCTGCATGTTCCCTAATCCCCTCCGTCGCTGATCCCTTCAGCTGGACCAAACCGTACCCCAGCGAATTGTCGCCGCTATTTCTCTTCGATTTTTTCCGTCTCCGGCCGGGAAAAATGAGTCGATACAGCCGCGTCCTATGCTCACTTCGAAGTCGAGCGAGGAGGGGTCGAGCGTGCTCAAGGAGATTGGCGTCGGGGTGGATGCGGAACGCGCCTACCGTGCTCTGCTGAGGCAGCCGGGCGCGAGCGCGCAGGACATGGCGGAGCAGCTCGGATGGGAGCTCGACCGGGCCGCGGGCGCCCTCGACGAGCTCACGGGCCTGGCCCTCGTGCAGTCGTCGCAGGAGCGCAGCGGCGGCACCCGGGCGGTCGATCCGGAACTCGGCCTCAGATCACTCGTCCAGTCCCAGGAGCGGGAATTGCTCCGACTCCAGCTGTCCCTCTCCGAGAGTAAATCGGCGGCAGAAAAGCTCATCTCCGAATACCGGGGAGCGGCCCGTGGCGCAGAAATCGAATCGGTGCAGCTCGCCAGTGGCCCCGACGCGATTCAGGCCTGCATCGAAAAGGTCAGCCAGGAGTGCCGCCAGGAGGCCGAGGCCCTGCTGCCCGGCGGTGCGCAGCCCGCCGACCGGCTGCACGCGGCACGGCCGCTCGACCGGATGCTCCTGGAGCGGTCCGTGCACGTGCGGTGCGTCTACGCGCACAGCATCCGCAACGACCGGCCGACCACCGAGTACGCGCAGTGGCTGAGCGAGCAGGGCGGGCAGGTCAGGACCGCGCCGCAGCTGCCGCTCAGGATGCTGATCTGGGACCGGAGCAAGGCGCTGGTGCCGCTGGACCCGGACCAGCCGGACCGGGGTGCGTTCCTGCTGTCGAGCCCGGGCCCGGTGGCCGCGCTGCGGGCGCTGTTCGAGCAGGTGTGGCGGCAGGCGTCCCGGTTCGGCCAGGAGCGGACGCCGGGCGGGACACGGGAGTTGAGCGACGAGGAGAGTGCGGTGCTCGGCCTGCTGGCGGGCGGCCTCACCGACGAGGTGATCGCCCGCAAGCTCGGGGTCTCGGTGCGCACGAGCCGGCGGATCACCGCCGAGCTGATGACCAAGCTGGGCGCCCGCAGCCGCTTCCAGCTGGGCGCACTCGCGGCCCAACGCGGCTGGCTGACCGCGTAGTACGCCGGTTGGTTCAGCCCCGCAGATAAGCCAGGACCGCGAGGACGCGCCGGTTGGTCGTGTCGTCGAGGGACAGGTCGAGCTTGGTGAGGATGGAGCCGAAGTGCTTGCTGACCGTGCCCTCGCTCACCACCATGGCCGCGGCGATCGACGCGTTCGACTTGCCCTCCGCCATCAGCGCGAGCACCTCCTGCTCGCGCGCCGTGAGCCGGGCCAGCGGGTCGCGGCGGTGCCTGATCAACTGGCGCACCACCTCGGGGTCGACGACGGTGCCGCCCTCGGCGACCCGGTGCAGGCCGTCGATGAACTCCTCGACGTGGCCGATGCGTTCCTTCAGGAGATAGCCGACGCCGGTGCCGTCGGACGAGTCGAGCAGGTCCTCTGCGTAGGTCCGCTGGACGTACTGGCTGAGCACCAGGATCGGCAGCCCGGGTCGGCGGCGGCGCAGCTCGATGGCGGCGCGCAGTCCCTCGTCGGAGAAGCCGGGCGGCATCCGTACGTCGGTCACGACGATGTCGGGGGTGTGCGCGGTGACGGCCTCGGTGAGTTCGTCCGCGGTGCCGACGGCGGCCACCACCTGGTGGCCGAAACGCTCCATGAGGCCGACGAGTCCTTCGCGCAGCAGAACGCTGTCCTCGGCCAGCACGATGCGCAGCATCAGTTCCAGTTCCTCGATCAGGCGGTGAGATCAGGCGGTTGAGCAGGGGACTTGCAGACGGAACACGGTGGGCCCGCCGGGCGGACTGGACACTAGCAGGCGGCCGTCCAGGACCGAGACACGATCGGTGACACCCTGCAGGCCCGTGCCGCGGCCGGTGTCCGCGCCGCCGTGGCCGTCGTCCTCGACCTCCACCACCAACTGCCCCTTCTCCAGGCGGCCGCGCACGGCGGCGCGGCTCGCGCCGCTGTGCTTGGCGACGTTGGCCAGGGCCTCGCTGACGGCGAAGTACACGGCCGTCTCGATCGCCTCCGGGGGCCGCTGGGGCAGCTCGAGGTCCACGTCCACGGGGACCGCCGACCGGTCCGCGAGGTCCTCGACGGCCGCCACCAGGCCCCGGTCGGTGAGGACTTGGGGGTGGATGCCGCGGATGAGCTCCCTGATCTCGACGAGGGCGGTGGCCGCCTCGTCCTGCGCCTTGGCGAGCAGCGGGGCGAGCGGCCCGTCGGGCGCGTCGAGCCGGGCCAGGCCGAGCGTCATGGACAGGGCGACGAGCCGCTGCTGCGCCCCGTCGTGCAGATCCCGCTCGATCCGGCGCCGCTCGGCCTCGAAGGCGTCCACGAGGCGGACGCGCGAGCGGCCCAACTCCTTGATGCGGGAGTTGAGTTCGCCGGTCGGCGAGGCCAGCAGGAAGCGGGTCAGGGCGGCCCGGCCCGCGGCGATCGCACCGAGCGGATACGCGAAGACGGGCAGCAGCAGTGCTCCGGCGAGGGCCGCGCCGAGGGCTCCGGGCCAGCTGTCCACGATCCACATCTTGAGGACGCGGGCCTCCTCGCCGTCGGCCGCCATCATCACGGGCGTCGCGAGCAGCCCGCCGCAGACGAGGAGGACCGAGCCCACGACGAGCGCTTCCAGGGGCCACAGCAGGAAGCCGAAGAGCACCGCGTAGCCGAGCTCGCGCCAGGTGGCGCGCTCCTGCAGCCGCGTCCGCAGCCAGGCCGTGAGCCCGGTGCGGTCGGGGTCGCGGTGCGGATCGGCGAGCGGCTCGCTGTCGATCAGGAGCAGCCTGCGGCGTTCGAGGGAGGCCAGCGGCACCCCGGTGAGGACGAGCACGAGGAGCAGCGGGAGGCCGACGACGACCACGGTCAGCACGCCGCCCGCGACGGCGAGCAGCACCAGGGTGAGCAGGGTGGCGAGGCCCAGCGGGACGCTGCTGAGCAGGTACAGGGCCGCGCGCCAGGGCCAGCCGCTGAGCACGTAGCGGCGCAGGTGCAGCCGGGTCCAGATCGTCGGGGAGTGCATGGGCCGCACGTTATGAGACCTTTCCGGCCCGGACCACCCAGCTAGGTCCACCATCGGGGTGGGCGCTGACTGTCGGCGGGAACTGGTCCCAGCTGCGATGTGCGCGCCCGCCCCCGCGCGATGTGCTGTGGAGGCCCCGGGTCTCGGGGCTACGGCACGGCGAGGGGACCGAAATGGCCTGGATCCAGGAACAGTTGGCGGCTGTGCCCGCGTGGCTGACGCTGCTGATCGTCTTCCTGCTTCCCATGGCGGAGCCCGCGCTGCCGCTGCTCGGCATGCTGCTCCCTTCGCAGACCGCGCTGATGGCGAGCGGGGTGCTCGCGCACCACGGTGCCCTTTCGGTGCCCGCGGCCATCGCGATGGCGGTGCTCGGCGCGCTCGCGGGCAATGTGGTCGGTCATCTGGTGGGGCGGCGGTGGGGGCCCCGGCTCGCCGCGAACCTGCCGGCCCGGGTGACCGGTTCGCGCAGCTACCGTGCGGCGCTGCACACCGTCGGCACGTACAGCGCACGGGCCGTGCTGCTCGGCCGGTTCAACGCGGCGCTGCGCACGCTCGTGCCCGTGATGTGCGGCGCGGCGGGCGTGCCCTGGGCCCGCTACCTCGCCCTGTCGCTGCTCGGCAGCCTGCTGTGGGCGCCCAGTTGCGTGGCGGTCGGCCTTCTCGCGGGCGGCTCCTGGCAGAAGTGGGGCGGCTCGGGCGTGCTCGCCGCGGCGTCCGCCGCACTGCTGCTGACCAGCTCCCTGCCGATGCTGCTCTCGTACCGCAGGAGCAGGAACGCCCAGGCCAACGCGGGGCTCACCACCGCGCGTTGAGGTACGTCAGGAGTTCCGCCTCCTTCGGTACGAGGTAGAAGTGGTCGCCGGGAAAGACCTGGTGCTCGTACGAGGACGTGGTCAGCGGCCGCCAGGACAGCAGGTCGGCGAGGGAGCAGCCCGGGTCGCCGGCGCCGCCGACCGCGGTGATCGGGGCGCGCAGCGGGGCCGGTTCGGTGGGCCGGTAGGACTCGATGAGGCGGAAGTCGCCGCGCAGCGAGGGCAGCAGGAGCGGGCGCAGGTCGGGATCGTCGTAGACGGCGGAGCCCAGGTCGCCCAGGCCCCGGGCGGAGGCGATCAGGCGGTCGTCGTCGAGGAGGTGCAGCGTGCCGCCGCGTTCGGTGTGGGGGGCGCCGCGCCCGGAGACGACGACCCGCTCGGGGACGATGCCGTGCCGCTCGTCGAGGCGGCGCGCCACCTCGTAGGCGACGGCGGAGCCGAGGCTGTGCCCGAACAGGGCGAGGGGGACGCCGGGTTCGGGTGCGAGGACGTCTTCGAGGGCGTCGGTGATGCGGTCGGCCAGCTCGTCCATGGACTCGGCGCAGGGTTCGGCGAGCCGCTCCTGGCGGCCCGGGTACTGGGTGGCGAGCAGTTCGACGCCGCGCGGCAGCCGGGCCGCCCAGCCGTGGAAGAGGGTCGCGGTGCCGCCCGCGTGCGGAAACCCGACGAGCCGCAGGCGGACGGCCCCGTCCGCGGTGGGGTAGCGCCGGAACCAGCGGCTCCTGACACCTGCGCCGGTGGCGCTCCCGGTTCCTGCGACGCTCCCGGTTCCTGCGACGCCCATGCGAATCCACCCTCACCCTGTCGTGGCACGGCCCCTGGCGGACCCCGTCCTCGTCATGATCCGTCGGTTCCCGCGCCCCGGGCGGGTGGTGCGCGGGCAGGACGTTGCCGGTGCAGGTTCCTGCCGCCCGACGCTCCTGCTTTTCGGTGCCGGGTGCAGCCATCGTGCACAGGAAGGTGGAGCTACCTCCACCTACAAGACTCCGTCCCGCTGCGATGTCACCGTCGGGCGGGCCCGATTGAGTGGACACCATGAATCAAGCAGCCGTCCGGCTCCGCTCCGTGACCCGGTCCTACGGGTCAGGCGACAGTGCAGTCACCGCCCTCGACCAGGTCGGCCTCGACATCCCCCGGGGCACCTTCACCGCCGTCATGGGCCCGTCGGGCTCCGGCAAGTCGACCCTGCTGCAGTGCACCGCGGGGCTCGACCGGCCGACCTCGGGTCAGGTCTTCCTCGGGGAGACCGATCTGACCCGGCTGAGCGAGAAGAAGCTGACGCTGCTGCGACGGCAGCGCATCGGCTTCGTCTTCCAGGCCTTCAACCTGCTGCCCGCGCTGACCGCGGAGCAGAACGTCGGTCTGCCGCTGCGGCTCGCGGGCCGCCGCCCCAAGCGGGCCGAGGTCCTCGAGGTCCTGGAGAAGGTGGGCCTGCGCGAGCGGGCCGGACACCGGCCCAGCGAGATGTCGGGCGGCCAGCAGCAGCGCGTGGCGCTCGCCCGCGCCCTGGTCACCAAGCCGGAGGTGCTGTTCGGCGACGAGCCGACCGGCGCCCTCGACTCCACGACGAGCCGCGAAGTGCTTACGCTGCTGCGCGCGATGGTCGACCGCGGCCAGACGGTGATCATGGTGACGCACGACCCGGTCGCCGCGTCCTACGCGGACCGGGTCCTCTTCCTCGCCGACGGCACGGTCCAGGGCGAGCTGTACACGCCGACCGCGGAGCAGGTCGCGCACCGCATGACCGCGCTGAGCGCCCTCCCCTCGAAGGCCGCGGCGGTGGCGTCGTGCTGAGTCTCGCGCTGCGCGGAATGCGCACCCGCTGGGTCACCTTCGTCGGCTCCTTCGTGGCGCTCGCGCTCGGCGTGGGGCTCATCGCCACCACGGGGCTCGCGCTCGCGGCGACGTTCGACGCGCCGGAGCGGGGCACGGAGCGGTTCGCCGAGGCGCGGGTCGTCGTCCAGGGCACGGACGAGCTGACGGCCGACACGCAGATCGGCGAGCGGACGTCGACGCTGACCAACCCCCGTGCCGTACCGCAGGAGTTGGCGGACCGGCTGAAGGCGGTGGGCGCCACCGCCGAGGACCGTACGTTCCCCGTCGGGGTGTCCGACGCGGAGCGGCGGCTCGGCGTCGACGCCGCGCCCGTGGGCCACTCGTGGGCGATCGCCGCGGCCACGCCCTACCGGCTCTCCTCCGGACGCGCCCCCACAGCGCCCGGCGAGGTCGTCGTCACCACCGGGCCCGGCGCGCAGACGCGTACCGGGGACCGGATCGAGGTCGCCACGCCCGAGGGCACCGGCACCCGCACGGTGGTCGGCACGGTGCAGGCGGCCGGGTTCGAGTCGGCCGTGTTCTTCACCGCCGCCGAGGCCGCGCGCCTGACCCCGCGCATCGACCGGGTCACGGTGGACGCGGCTCCGGCGGCGGTCCGTGCGGCCCTCGGCGCCGGCTCGGGCATGACCGTGCTCACCGGCGACGACCGGCGCCGCGCCGACCCCGACCCGGACCGCGACAAGGAGGCCCTGGTCTCGGTGAACGCGCTGCTCGGCACCGCGGCCGGCATCACCGCGTTCGTGTCGGTGTTCGTGGTGGCCTCGACGTTCACCTTCGCGGTGGCGCAGCGCAGGCGCGAGTTCGGGCTGTTGCGGATGGCGGGCGCGACGCCCGGTCAGGTGCGGCGCATGGTGTACGCGGAGGCCGTGGTGATCGGGGTCCTCGCGTCGGGCGCCGGGTGCCTGCTCGGCCGGTGGGGTGCGCCGCGGCTCGCCTCGTGGATGTCGGGGCAGGGCATCGCCCCGGCCTGGTTCCGGATCGGCGAGCAGACCTGGCCGCTCCATGTCGCCTTCTGGACGGGCCTGTTCGTGGCCCTGTGCGGGGTCGTCGTGGCGTCGTTCCGTGCGGGCCGCACCGGTCCCACGGCGGCCCTGCGCGAGTCCGCGGTGGACAGCGGCACCATGCCGTGGAGCCGCCGGCTGATCGCCGCGGCCGTCCTGCTCACGGGCCTCGGCCTGCTGGTCATGGCGCTCGTGGAGAACCCGGGCGACGTACTGAAGCGCAAGACGTACATCACGCAGCCCATGCTGCTCATCGTGGCGTTCGCGCTCCTCGCGCCGGTTCTGGTGCGGCCGCTGACCCGGCTGCTCACCTGGCTGCCCGCCCGGCTGCCGGGCGCCGTGGGCATGCTGGCCCGGGAGAACGCGGCTGCCGGGGTGCGCAGGACGGCGGCCGTGGCCGCGCCGGTCATCATCACCGTGGCGCTCGCCTGCTCCCTGATGGGCACGACGGCCACCATCAACGAGGCGAAGGCCGCCGAGGCCCGCACACAGATGCGGGCGGACTACGTGGCCTCGGCGGGTGACGCGGGCCGCGCGCTGCCCGCCGGGTTCGTCCGGGCGGCCCGGGACGTGCCGGGCGTCACGGTCAGCACGTCCCGGACGACCGGGGTGACCGTGATGGAAGAGGGCACGGCCCTGGTCCGCTCGGAGGCGCGGGCGGTCGACAGCGGCGCCGACCTGGCGAAGGTGGCCCATCTCCCGGTCGTGGCCGGGAAGTTGAGCGACCTGGACGACCACAGCATCGTCGTCAACGAGGAGTGGCTGACCACCCGCGTCGGGCAGCAGGTGCCCGTCTGGCTGGGCGACGGCCGCAAGGTGAGCCTGCGCATCGCCGCGGTCCTCGCGGTCGGCACCGGCAACAACGGGGTCTACGTCACCGCGCACAACGCCGCGGGTGCGGGCGTCGACCGCGTCGACGTCAAGGTCGCAGGAGATGCCGACCGGGCCGCTGCGGAACGGCAGTTGAAGGCCGCGGGTGCGGCGAGCGGCGTCGAGGTGCTCGGCGCCGGGCAGTGGGTCGACGCGCACTACCCGGCCTCCAGCGAGTCGACCCGGCTCGGCCTGCTGATGATCCTGGCCATCGCCCTGGTCTACACGGGCATCGCGCTGGCCAACACGCTGGTGATGGCCACCACCGACCGGGTCCGCGACCTCGCCGCGCTGCGTCTGACGGGCGCGACGAAGGCGCAGGTGCTGCGCCTGGTCGCCGTGGAGTCGGTGATGGTCGTCGTGGTCGGCGCGGTGCTCGGTGCCGCGGTCTCGGCGGTGAACCTGCTCGGCGTGTGGAGCGCCCTCGGCCTGCTCGACGTGTGGTCCGCGGTCGTCGTGCCCTGGCCGACGGTGGGCGCGGTGATCGCCGCGAGCGCCCTCCTGGCGGTCCTCGCGGCCACCCTGCCCGCGTCGTTCGCCCTGCGCACCCGGCCGGTGGAGCTGGCGGGAATGCGCGAGTAGTCCCCGGGCCGTGTCCGGACACGTACCGATCCCTACGAGCCCGAGAGGCAGCAGACGTTGACGAGTGAGACCGGGGCGCCCGGGTCGATGTTCAGAGAGTTCCTGCGCTGCCCCCAGCAGGTCGGTGCCATGGCTCCCAGTTCACGCCGGCTCGCCACCGAGGTGGCGGTGCCCGTGCCCGAGTCCGGTGACCCCGTGGTCGTCGAACTCGGGCCGGGGACCGGCGCGTTCACCGGGGTGATCCAGGAACTCCTCGGCGGCCGCGGCCACCATCTGGCCGTGGAGATCAACCCCCGGCTCGCCTCGGCGCTCGCCGCCCGCCATCCGCGCGTGCAGGTCCTGAACGCGGAGGCGGCGGCGCTGCCGCGGCTGCTCGCCGAGTGCGGGTTCGGTGCGGCGGACGTCGTCATCAGCGGGCTGCCGTGGGCGTCCCTGGCCCGCCCTGTGCAGCGCGCGACGCTGGACTCCGTACGTCAAGTCCTCGCTCCGCAAGGGGCGTTCACCACCTTCGGCTATGTGCACGCGACGTGCCTGGCGTCCGCGCGGCGCTTCCGGCGGATGCTCGGCACGTCCTTCGAAGAGGTGGTGCCGGGCCGCACGGTGTGGGGGAACCTGCCGCCGGCGTTCGTCTACCACACCCGCAGGCCGAGGCCCCGAAAGTCGGCCGACGCCGTCAATCTCCTTGCCGCACAGCTGAGTTCACGCGGTGCGGCAAGGTCGGACATGCACTCCTAAATCCCCCGGGGGGTGCATGAATCCGCCGCCGTACCCGTGTGCCGGGTACGGCGGCGGAGCCATGTGGCGGGTCAGGCGTCGGACGGCTCGGCCATCGCGACGGCGATCTTGCGCGGCCCGGTGAAGGGCTCGCGGGCGTGCGCGGCCAGCATGTTGTCGACGACGAGGACGTCGTGCCGCTCCCAGTCGAAGCGGGTGGAGGCGTCCCGGTAGCACTGGCGCAGGTGCGCGACGACGTCGTCCGGGATCGGCGCCCCGTCCCCGTAGTAGGAGTTGGTGGGCAGGTCCTCGGGCGCGAAGATCTCCAGGAGGCCGTCGCGCACATCGGGGGCGACCGTGCTGACGTGGAAGAACGTGATGTGGTTGAACCACACCGTCTCCCCCGTCACCGGGTGCCGGTGCACCGCGTCGCGCACCGCCGTGGTGCGCAGGCCGCCCGCGGTCCACTCCACGTCGATGCCCTTGCTCGCGCAGTACGCGGCGACCTGCGCCCGGTCATCGGTGTTGAAGGCCTGCTGCCACGGCACCCCGAAGTCCTCGTGGAAGTTGCGCACCACGCGCCAGCGGCGCCGGGTGAACTCCTCGCGTACGTCGGGGTCGATGGCCGCGTGCACGGCACGGATGTCGGCGAGCGGGGTCGCACCGAGGGTGTGGGCGGGCTCGAGGCAGAAGAAGTACAGGGTCTGCGGCCAGACCGACTGGTACGAGTTCTCGTTGTGCAGGAAGATCTCCTCGTCCGCCGGGTAGTCGGTCGAGGTGTACACCTGCCCCTTGATCGTGGAGCGCGGCGAGGAGCGTTCCGCGTACGTCAGCGGCGGGGTGCCCGACAGGGCGTGCACGGAGCCGTTGAAGCCGTCGACGCCGTCGACCGCGAAGCCGCGCAGCAGGACGGCACCGCGTTCGGTGAGGGCAGCACGGATGCCCGCCCGGTGTTCTTCGATGTACGCGCCGACCTCGACGGCGGGGTCCGGCGCGAGGAAGACCTTGGGCAGGTAACCGGGGAGGTCGACTCCCGCTGCCCGTACGGATGTTGAGGTGGAGATCGCGTGGGTGGTCATGGTGGTGGGGTCAGCTCCTGGAGGAGGCGAAGGGTTCGAGCAGGGAGTGGGTCAGCGTGGATTCCTGGGTGCGCAGGACGACGGGGCCCGCGCTGCTCGCGGGCCTGGCGAGCGCCACGAACAGGTCGGAGCGGCTCGGCACGTCCTGGACGAGCCAGTCGCCGCCGTCCGTGCTGGACACGACGAGGGGTCCCGGGTCCTCGGGGTGGACTTCCAGGGACGTGAGGTCCCCGGTGATGCCGACGCCGATCGCCTTCACGACTGCCTCCTTGCGGGTCCAGCACCGCAGGAAGGCGGCCTGGCGGGCGCCGTCGTCCAACAGGCTGTCCAGATGGGTGAGTTCGGCCGGTGACAGGACGAGCGACGCGGCGCCGCCCGCGCTGTCGGACCGGCCGTCCGCGGCGGGGGGCGGGCCCCCCCCCCCCCCCCCCCCCCCCCCCCCCCCCCCCCCCCCCCCCCCCCCCCCCCCCCCCCGCGGCCCCCGCCGGGCCCCCCGGGC
>NZ_JBITJZ010000003.1:116739-636544 GCF_044460595.1 Streptomyces sp. NPDC050085
GGGGGGGGGCGGGCTCCAATCGGGGTGTCTTGTGGGGTTTTGGGGGGGGGTGCCGGGCCGCGGGCGGGGGCCCGGGCCGGGGGGGGGCCGGGGCGGGGGGGGGGGGGGGGGGGGCCCCCCCCCCCCCCCGCCACTTCAACGTCGACGCCGACCTGTCCCGCGCACGTGACCGCGAGGGCCCAGTGCGGGCCCGCGTGGGACAGGTTGAACTCCAGGCCGGTGCGCGGCGCCTCGACGACGGGCCTGCCGTGCCGGGGGTCCGCGCACGACGGGCACGGCGTCGTGCCGAACCTGATGCCCGCGGGCGCCACCCCCAGATACCGGGCGAGCACCCGGCGTACGGCGATGTGGGCGCCCGCGTAGCGCAGTCCGTCCTGGCGTGACCTGCGGTGCATCACCGCGCGCTCGGCGGCGGAGAGGAGCCGCAGGTCGGCCGTGGACGGCGGGGTGTGCGTGGCGCCCTGCCAGAGATGGACGCCACCGCTGTCGCACAGGGCGCGGTATTCGCGCTCAGCGGTACTCACCGGGCCTCAGTCGGACATCGCGACGAGCACGCGGCGGGTCCCGGTGAAGGGCCGGCGGCCGTGCGAGACCAGCATGTTGTCGATGAGCATCAGATCGCCGGTGTGCCAGTCGCAGTTCACGGCGGCGGCCAGGCCCCGGTCGCGGATCTGGATGACGTACTCGTCGGGGATGGGCGTGCCGTCGGCGAACGTGACGGACTGCGGCAGTTCGTCGGCCGGCATGATCTGCGCGAGGGCGGCCGCGGTGTCGTCGCCGAGGCCCGCCGGGTGCCACTGGTCGGACTGGTTGAACCAGACCTCGGCGCCGGTCACCGGGTGCACGGCGGTCGCGGGCCGGATCTGGCGCACCCGCAGCGAACCGTCCCGCTTCCACTCCCACTGGGCGCCGGTCTGCCCGAGGAAGGCCTCGACCTCGGCGCGGTCGTCGGTCTCGAAGGTGTCCTGCCAGCTCTTGCCGAGGCCGAGGCCGTCGTGCAGGTTCTGCTGGTAGCAGACGCCGTCCTTGAACGCCTCCCTGACCTCCGGGTCCAGGGACTCGAACCAGAGCGCGGAATCCGTCACCGGGGTCGCGCCCCCGGTCTCGGCGGCCTTCTGGCAGAAGAAGAGCAGCCGGGCCGGCCACGCGTGGGCGTAACTCATCTCGTTGTGCATCGAGATGGTGAACTCCTGCGGGTACTCCGTGGACGTGTAGACGTTCTTGCCGACCTTGGTGCGCGGCGAGTTGCCGTGGACGTAGGCGAGCCGGTTGGGCAGCAACTCGTCCATGACCGGGTCGAGTTCCTCCTGCGTGACGCCGAAGCCGCGGAAGATCAGCGCCTTCTCCTTGACGAGCTGGTCGTCGATGGTGGCGGTGTCGCCGATCACCTTGAGCAGCCCGGCGGCCGAGGCCTCGACCCCGGCGCTCTGCGGGGTGATGACCAGCGGGGTCCAGCTGGGGGTCGCGTTCATGAGGTGCGTTCTCCTTCTTGTACGTGTTCTTCGATCGAGGCTTCTTCGGTGGCTTCCTCGGTGGCTTCCTCGGTGGCGAGCAGCCGGGTCAGCGCCGAGGCCACCGCGACGAGCGCGAGGGCGCCCATCGCCGCGCCGAGCAGGACGGCGGTGCGGCCCGCGCCGAGGGAGTCGAGGAGCACTCCCCCGGCGAGCGCGCCGAGCGCGTTGGCGCCCGAACCGGCCAGCTGCAGCGCGCTGTTGACGCGGCCCTGGAGCGCGTCGGGCGTGGTGCGGACCTGGTGGACGCCGCCGGCGACGTTGACGGCGCCGCCCACCAGGCTCATTCCGGCGAGCAGTGCTCCGAGGAGCAGGGGCGAGCGGGTCAGGGCGAGCGCGGGCACGAGCAGCGCCCACGCCACGAGCGCCCCGCGGACGAGGCCGACCAGGCCGATGCGGCGCATGCCCCAGCCGCCGCCCAGGGCGCCGATCGCACCGCCCGCCCCGCTGATCGCCGCGATCACGCCGACCGTCGCGGGCGAGAGTCCGTCCTCGTACAGGACGAAGGCGGGCAGCAGCGCGAGCGCCTGGAAGATCACGTTGCTGCCGGAGATCAGCAGCGTGATCCTGCGCAGGAAGCGGCGCCGCCACAGCCAGCGCAGCCCTTCGGCGATCTCGGGGCCGAGCCTGCGCCGGGCGCCGGCTGCCTGCGCGCTGCACGGTGCCTTGACGAACAGCACGGCGAGCAGCGACAGCAGGTGCGCGACGGCGCCGAGCAGGAACGGCGACCAGCGGGCGGCGGCGAACGCGGCGCTGCCGAGCGGCTGCCCGAGCAGTCCCGCGGCCCGCCCCCGCGCCTCGTTCCCGGACAGCGCGGCGGTCAGCTGCGCGGCGGGGACGACGTGCCGGACGCAGGCCCGTTCGGCGAGGCGGTAGCAGACCATCAGGGAGCCCTCGGCGAACGAGGCCGCGGCCAGGTGCGCCAGATGGATCTCCCCCGCCGCGACCGCCACCACCACGCTGGTGGTGGACAGGGCGCAGCCCGCGCTGCACACGAGCATCGTGCGTCGTCTGTTCCACCGGTCGACGAGCGCACCCGCGGGCAACTGCACGAGCAGTTGCGGGAGTTGGGCCGCGAATCCGGCCACCGCCCCCGCCGCCGCCGAGCCGGTGGACCAGATCAGCAGCAGCGGGTAGGCGACGGAGGTGGCGCGGGAGCCGAGCAGGGTGAGCCCGGCGCCGCTCCACAGCATCAGGTAGTCGCGGTTGCGGCGCAGCGGGACCGGATCCGGCCCCTTCGCCTGCGCGTCGGCGGGGACCGTCCGGTCGTCGGTGACGCTCACTCTCCCGGTGCGGCCGAGCCGCCCGCTCGGCACCACTTGAGGACGGCCATGGCGCTGTGCATCTTGTTCTCGGCCTGCTCGAAGGCGATGCTCTGCGGCCCGTCGAGCACCTCGGCGGTGACCTCGTCGCCGCGGTGCGCGGGCAGGTCGTGCAGGAACACGGCCTTGGGGCTGGTCTCCCACAGGGCCTCGCCGACCTGGAACGGGGCGAAGACGTCCCGCCAGTCCGGGTCGGCCTTGCTGGTGCCCGTGGTCTGCCAGCGCGTGGTGTAGATCGCGTCGAAGCCGCCGGGCAGGTCCGCCATGTCGTGCCGTTCGCGCACGCTCGCCCCGCTGCGGGCCGCATGGGCCTGGGCGCGGGCGAGGTAGGCCGGGTCGAGCCCGTAGCCGGGCGGGGTGCGCAGCTCCAGCTCGGCGCCGGGGAAGCGGCTGAGCGCGAGGGCGAGGGCGGACGCCGAGTTGTTGCCCTCCCCCACGTACAGGACGCGCAGGCCTTCCAGGCGGCCGAAGCGCAGGCTGAGGGTGGTGAGGTCGGTGAGCGCCTGCGTGGGGTGTTCGCCGGCGCTCATCGCGTTGACGACGGACATCCTCTGCTGGCTCGCCCAGGCCCGCATCTCCGCCTCGTCGCCCGCGGTGCGGGCCACGAGGACGTCGAGCATCCGGGAGAGCACGGCGCCGGTGTCCTCGCTGGTCTCGCCGGTGTTCAGCTGGAGGTCGCCGGGCCCGTACGTGATCAGGGAGGCGCCCAGGCGCAGGGCGCCGCTGGAGAACGCGGTGCGGGTCCGGGTGGACGTCTTGCTGAAGTAGATGCCGACGACCTGGTCCCGGAGCGGCTTCTCGCCGCTCCTGCGGGCTTCCTGGTGCGCCCGGTGGAAGGCGACGCCGTCGGCGACGAGGGTGCGCAGGTCGTCGTCGGTGAGGTCGTCGACGGAGATGAGGTGGCGTGTGCGGGGGTGGTGCACAGGGTCCTCCTGGGTGGGGGTGGCCGTTCGGCGGCCGTGGGTGGTCATGCGCGCTCCTCGTCGGTGACGACGGGGCTGAGCAGCGGGTGGTCGGCGGGCGCGGCGGAGCCGGTGCCCGCGGCCACCCAGTCCGCCATCAACTCGCCCTTGCCGAAGGCCTCTTCGGCCTTGCCGAGGCGGGCGGTCAGGTGCTTGACGACGCCCTTCCCGGCGTCGGAGTTGGTGAGGGCGACCAGGCCGACGCCGCTGCCGAGGTGGGAGAGCGAGAGGTTCCAGTAGCCGGCGGGTTCGCCGCCGTGGCCGAACTCGGCGTCGCTGCCGGTGTCGTCGACGATGGTGCCGAGGCCGTAGAAGCTGCCCGGGTGGGTGGCGAGCAGTTCCTGGGCGACGGTCCGGGGCAGCAGGGCCCCGTCGTGGCCGAGGAGGCAGGCCCGTACCTGCCGGGCGAGCTTCGCGAGGTCCTCGGCCGTGGTCCACAGACCGGCGGCGGCGAGGTGGGCGCGGTCGCGCCAACCCCCTTCCATGGCAACGCCCTTGACGTGGTGGCCGAGCGCGACCGGACGCCCCGAGGTCTTCGGGAAGTCCTGGTCGAAGCTGCTGCCCGTCATGGCGAGCGGCGCGAGGACCAGGCGGTGCGCGAGGTCCTGGAACGACTCTCCCGTGACGTCCTCCAGGAGCTGCTGGAGGACCCAGTAGTGGGTGCTGGACTTGCGGAACGTGGAGCCGGGCACGAGCTGGCGCCGCACCCGCGGCGTCGAGACGCCCCCGGAGCCCTCCAACAGGTCGAGCAGCGTGGGCACTTCACCGTCCGGCGCGAAGCCGACGCTGCGGTGCCGGGCGAGCCCCGCGGTATGCCCGAGCAGATGCCGGACGGTCACCTCTCCGGGTGCGGAGTCGAGCTCGTCGAGGTGCCATGACGTCAGGTGCGTAGCGATGGAGTCGTCCAGGGCGATACGTCCTTCGGCCACGAGCCGCAGCGTCGCGAACGCCGTGACGTGCTTGCTGATCGAGCCGACCTGGAACAGCGCGTCCGGGGTCACCGGCGCCTCGCCGTCCACCGCGAGGACACCGGCCGCGTGGGTGCGGACGGAGCCGTCGGCGCCGAGCAGGGCCAGGCTCACGCCGGGCACCTGGTGCTCGGCCATGAGGGACTCCAGGTCGTCGAGCACGATCGGCTCCTCGGCCTTGGTGCCGGCCTTGGTGTCGGCCTCGGCGCCGGTGCCGAGCAGCGCCGCGACCTGGGCGAGCGGGCCCTCCGCGAGGCGGGTGGCGTCGCCGCCCGCGGCCTGCTTGAGCAGGGAGGCGAGCAGTTCGGCCGGGACCTCGACCTGGGCGGGTGCGGCCGCGGCGGCCTTGGCGGCCTCCTCGGCGGCGGCCGCCGCCGTGTCTTCGTCGATGGCTGCGGCCAGGTCGATGAGCGTGCCGTGCTGGTACATCCGCCAGACCGAGACGGCGAGGCCCTCGCGGCGGGCCGCCGCGAGCACCTGGATCATCAGGATCGAGTGCCCGCCGAGCTCGAAGAACTCGTCGTGCACGCCGATCTCGTCGACGCCGAGCACCTCGGACCAGATCTTGGCCAGCATGCGCTCGGTGTCGGTGCGCGGGGCCACGAAGTCGCGGCCGGTGCGCATCGCCGCACGGTCGGGCGCGGCGAGCGCCTTGCGGTCGACCTTGCCGTTGGCGTTGAGCGGGATGACGTCCAGGGCGACGAACGCCGACGGCACCATGTACTCCGGCAGCAGCGCCCCGCAGTCCTCGGCGAGGACCGAGGCCTCCGGCAGCTGCTGCCCCTCTGCGGGCACCAGGTACGCGACGAGGCGCTTGTCGCCCGGGGTGGGCTCGTGCACGGCGACGACCGCGTCCTTCACCGCCGCGTGGGCCGCCAACACGGCCTGGACCTCGCCGAGTTCGACGCGGTAGCCGCGGATCTTGACCTGGTCGTCGAGGCGGCCGAGGAACTCGATGTTCCCGTCCGCGAGCATCCGGACCCGGTCGCCCGTGCGGTACAGGCGGCTGCCCGCGGGCCCGTACGGGTCGGGCACGAAGCGCTCCGCCGTCAGGTCCGGGCGTCCCGCGTAGCCGCGCGCCACACCCGTGCCGCCGACGTACAGCTCGCCGAGGACGCCGGCCGGCACCTCGCGCATCGCCGCGTCCAGGACGTACGTCGTCATGTTCGGCAGCGGACGGCCGATCGGGACGACGTCGAGCGCGACGTGGCCGGTGACGGGGTGGACGGTGGAGCCGACGGACGCCTCCGTCGGGCCGTACTCGTTGATCATGCGGCCGGAGCCGAGGACCTCCAGGGACCGGTTGGCGGTGGCGCCCGGCAGGGCCTCACCGGCGACGACGTAGACCTGGCTGAGCCGGTCGACCTGCTCGGTGGTGAGCTGCTCGGTGAGGATGTCGAGGTGGCCGGGGGTCAGCTTGATGAAGCTGTACGGGCCACCGTCGAGCAGCGCGGTCGACAGGTCGGCGGGCAGCGTGTCCTGCGGGACGACGTGCACGGCCTGGCCGGTGACCAGCGGCCCCCACAGGTTGGGGACGACCAGGTCGAAGGCGACCGAGGAGAACAGCGGCGCACCGCCCGTGCCGCGCGTGGCGAGCTCCTCCGCGGCCCAGGCCACGTGGTTGGCCAGGCCCCGGTGCGGGACCTGGACGCCCTTGGGCCGCCCGGTGGAGCCGGAGGTGAAGATGACGTAGGCGAGCCGCTCGGGGTCGTCGACCCGGGCCACGGCCCCGAACTCACCGTCCTGCACGGCCAGTTCGGCGACATCCAGGACCGACACGGCGTCGGGGAACAGGTCCGCGTAGGCCTCCTGCGTGACGGCGAGCGACGCGGCCGCGCTGTCCAGCATGGAGGCGATGCGCTCGGCCGGGTACGACGGGTCGATCGGCACGTAGGCGCCGCCCGCCTTCCACACCGCGAGCAGCGTCGCGAGCAGGTCGGGGCTCCGGTCGAGCAGGACGCCGACGGTGGACTCGGCGCCGACGCCCGCGGCGCGCAGCCGGTACGCGAACCGCGTCGCTCTGGCGTCGAGTTGGGCGTACGAGACCTCGCCGCCCGCGTGCCGTACGGCGACGGCGTCGGGCGTGCGGGCGGCCTGCTCCTCGAAGCGCTGCAGGACGGTCGCTTCGGGGAAGTCGCGGGCCGTGTCGTTCTGCGCGAGCAGCCACTCCCGGTCATCGGCGGGCAGGTACGTGTCCTGGGCGCTCGCCTCCGGGTCGGCGGCCATGGACTCCAGGACCTGCCGGTACAGGGCGGTCAGGCGCTCGCCCCGCTCGCGGTCCAGGGCGTGGGTGTGGGTGGTGAGCAGCAGGTGCCCGGAGACGGCGGAGACCGCGAGCGCGAACTCGGTGCCGCCCTCGCCACCGCTGGCCCCGGCGTCGACGAGCTTGTTGTCGACGTGATCGAAGTCCTGGTAGCTGAACCGGACTTGGAGGAGTCGTCCGCTGCCCGCGTCGCGCTGGATGACGGGCATCGGGAAGCGGCGGCGGTCCCAGACCTCGGCCTCGCGGGCGAAGACCTGACGGACCAGGTCCGTCCAGCTGCCCGCGGTGCGGTCGAGGGCGAACGGCAGGGTGTTGAGGTACATGCCGTAGACGCGCTCCGCGCCGGGCGACTCGGGCCGGGCGCTGCACACCAGGCCGCTGAAGAAGCCGTCCTCCTCGGTGAGGGTGCTCATGACCTTCAGGTGTGCGGCGAGCAGCACGCTCTTGAACGACACCTGGGCCTGGGTGGCGAGGCCGCGCAGGCGCGGCTCCAGGTCGTGCACGGGCACGGCGAGGCGGTACTTCTCGCTCGGCCTGGTGGTGTCGCCGGCCCAGGCCGCGGGCAGCGCGAACGGCGCGTACCGGCCGATGACGTCCTGCCAGTACTGCCGGTCGTCGGCCGAGTCCAGGGAGGCCAGTTCGGCCGCGATGAAGTCGGCGTAGCGCACCGGGGGCGCCTCGACGGGGGCCGGGTCACGCCCTTCGCGCAGGGCGCGGTAGACGTCGAGGAGCTCCATCAGGAGGGCGCGGTGGCTCCAGCCCTCGGTGATGGCGTGCGAAACGGTGACGACGAGGCGCCACGAGTCGTCGGCCTCCACCTGGGCGGTCATCCGCAGCAGCGGGGCCGCGGCGAGGTCGAGACCCCGGGTCCGCTCCTCGCCCATGATGTCGCGCACCCGCAGCTCGCGGGCTGCATCCGACAGCTGCCGCAGGTCCTCAACGGCCAGCGGAACACGGGCAGTCGGGTGGACGATCTGGAGCGGCGTGGTGAACGCGTCCAGGTCGAAGGAGGTCCGCAGCATCTCGTGCCGGCCGGTGACCACGTCGAGGGCGGCGCGCAGGGCGTCCGCGTCGAACGGGGTGCCGTCGGTGATGCGGAACGAGGCGACGTTGAGGTAGACCCGCTTCGCGTCGTCGGCCAGCATCTCGACGAGCATGCCGAGCTGGACCTGCGACATCGGGTACGCGTCCACGACGTCCACGGGAAGGCGCACGCGGTCCTCGTCGGCGAGCAGCGCGAACGGCTCGACCGGCGGGGCGGCCTCGGCGGGCGCCGGGCGCCCGGTGAGGAACTCGCTCAGCTCGGCGACCGTGCGGTACTCGAAGACCTCCCGCACGCCGACGTCGAACCCGGCGGCGCGCAGGGCGCCGACCAGGGCGACGGCGCGGATGGAGTGGCCGCCGAGGTCGAAGAAGCCGTCCAGGACGCCGACCCGCTCCAGGCCGAGGACCTGCGACCAGATCGCGGCGACCTGCGCCTCGGTGATGGTGCGGGGCGCGACGTACGTCGATGCGCCGTCGACGTCGGCCTCGTCCGGTGCGGGCAGGGCGCGCTTGTCGGTCTTGCCGTTGGCGTTGAGGGGGATCTCGTCGAGGGCGACGAAGACGGCCGGGAGCATGTAGTCGGGCAGCCGGGCGCCGGTGTGCTCGGCGAGCCCGGCGACGCTCGCGCCCGCCGTCAACGGCACGTAGTAGGCGACGAGTTGGAGGTCGCCGTGCGCCGTCTCGCGCGGGACGACGACCGCCTCGCGCACCGCCGGGTGCTCGGCGACGACGGTCTGGATCTCGCCGGGTTCGATGCGGTAGCCGCGGATCTTCACCTGGTCGTCGAGACGGCCGAGGAACTCCACGGCGCCGTCGGGACGCGTGCGGGCGAGGTCACCGGTCCGGTAGAGCCGCGAGCCCGCGGGCCCGAACGGGTCGGGCACGAAGCGCTCCGCCGTCAGGTCCGGGCGGCCCGCGTAGCCGCGCGCCACACCGGTCCCGCCGACGTACAGCTCACCGGCGACACCGACCGCGACCTGGTCGAGCCGCGCGTCCAGGACGTACATCGTCATGTTCGGCAACGGCCGCCCGATGGGCATGACCTCACCGGTCTCGGCCTCCGTGACCGGGAAGACGCAGGTGCCGACGGACGCCTCGGTGGGCCCGTACTCGTTGATGAGCTCGGTCTGCGGCGCGAGGGCCCGCCACCGCTCGACGGTCGTACGGGTCAGCGCCTCACCGGCGACGACGAGGACCGGCGCGAGCGCGGCGGCCTCTTCCGGGCTGAGCTGCGAGGCCAGGACGTCGACGTGGCCGGGGGTCAGCTTGATGAAGCTGAAGGGGCCGGCGGCCGCCAACTCCCGTGCCAGATCGGCCGTGTCGGTGTCCTGGGCGATCGTGTGCACCTGCTGGCCGGTGACCAGCGGCGCCCACAGGTTGGGGACGACCAGGTCGAAGGCGACGGACGAGAACAGCGGCGCGCCGGTCGTGCCCCGGGACGCCAGGTCCCGCGCCGCCCAGGCGACGTGGTTCGCCAGTCCGCGGTGGGTGACGGCGACGCCCTTGGGGCGGCCCGTCGAGCCCGACGTGAAGATGACGTACGCCAAGGCGTCGGCGTCGTCGGTGCGCCGAAGAGGCGTCTGCGGCTGCGCGTCGAGGGTCAACTCGTCGCGGTCCAGGGCCAGTACGCCGATGCCGGCGCCGAAGCGGTCGGCGTAGGCGGAGTGCGTCAGGGCCGTGGCCGCGCCCGCGCTGTCCAGCATGGAGGCGATGCGCTCGGCCGGGTAGGACGGGTCGATCGGCACGTAGGCCGCACCCGCCTTCCACACGCCGAGCAGGCCGGCGAGGAGGTCGGGGCCGCGGTCGAGCAGCACGCCGACGACGGCACCCGGGCCGCTGACGCCCGAGGCGCGCAGGTGGTGCGCGACCTGGTTGGCGCGGGCGTCCAGTTCGGCGTACGTCCATGTGGTCGTCCCCAGCGAGACGGCGGGCGCGTCCGGGGTGCGGGCGGCCTGCGTCTCGAAGCGGGCGCACACGGTCGCGTCGCCGAAGTCGGCGTCCTCGCCCGTGCCGTGGTCGAGGAGCGAGAGCCGGGTGGCGGCCGGGAGGTACGAGGCGCTCGCGTCGCCCTCCGGGTCGGCGGCCATCGCCTCGAGGACCTCGCGCAGGGTGCCCGCGAGGCGCTCCAGGGCCTCGGCGGACACGTGCTTGCGGCCGCCGGTCAGGAACAGGTGGCCGAGGCGGGCCGAGACGCCGAGCGGGAACTCGGTGGGGCTGTCGTCGATGCTCGCCAGGTAGTCGACCTGCGCGCGGTCGACCTGGTCGAAGTCGTGGTAGCTGAAGCGGACGGAGACCAGGCGCTGCCCGGGTGTGTCGGACTCGGCCTGCCGCTGGATGTCGGGCATCGGATAGCCGCGGTGCGGCCACAGCTCGACCTCGCGCTCGAAGACCCGGCGCACCAGGTCGCGCCAGCTGCCGAAGGCGCCGTCGAAGGCGAACGGCAGCGTGTTGAGGTGCATGCCGTACAGGCCGTCGGCGCCGAGGGCCTCGGGGCGGGCGTTGCACACCAGGCCGGTGAAGAAGCGCTCGTCGCCGGTGACCGTGCTGAGCACCTTCAGGTGCGCGGCGTGCAGCACGCTCTTGAGCGAGGTCCCGGCCGTGGACGCCAGGGCGCGCAGGCGCGGCTCCAGGTCGTGGAAGGGGACCTTGACGCGGTGCGGGGCGCCCGCGACGCCGTCGCCCGCCCAGGCCTCGGGCAGGGCGAACGGGGCGTGGCCCTCGATGATCCCGGTCCAGTAGGCGCGGTCGTCGCCGGTCTCGCGGGAGGCGACCTCGGCGGCGATGAAGTCGGCGAACCGCACGGCGGGCGCGGCCGGGGCGTCCACCGGCTGCCCGTCACGGGCCCGGTGGTAGCCCTCGACGATCTCCATCAGGAGGGAGTGGTGGCTCCAGCCGTCGAGGATCGCGTGGCACTCGGTGATCGTCAGCCACCAGCTGCCGTCGTCGCAGGCCGTGCCGTACAGGCGCAGCTGCGGCGCGCTGTCCAGCGGGATGAGCCGCGAGCGCTCCTCCAGGGTGAAGGCGCGCAGCGCGTCGCGCACCGCCTCGTCGTCCAGGCCGCGCAGATCCCGTCCCTGCACCGGGAGTTCGACGCTGCCGTGCACCAACTGCATCGGTACGTCGTAGGAGTTGAGGTCGAAGGAGGTGCGCAGGACCTCGTGCCGGGCGACGGCCGAGGCGACCGACGCGCGCAGCGCCCCGATGTCGAAGGAGCGGTTGTCGGGGATCCGGAAGGAGGTGACGTTGTGGTACGGGTGACGGCCGCTGTCGCTGAGCATCTCGACGACCATGCCGATCTGGACCTGCGACATCGGGTACGCGTCCACGACGCCCTCGGGCAGGCGCGCGCGGTCCTCGTCCGTGACGAGGGCGAAGGGGCGGACGCCGTGGGTGGCGGTGACCGGGGCCCGGTCGGCGAGCTGCTCGCACAGCAGGGCCACCGTGCGGTGCTCGAACAGGTCGCGCACGCTGACGTCGAGCCCGGCCTCGCGCAGCCGGCCCGCCAGGTTGATGGCGCGCAGCGAGTGCCCGCCCAGGTCGAAGAAGCTGTCGTGGACGCCGACCCGGTCGACGCCGAGGACCTCGCCCCAGACCGCGGCGGTGCGCTCCTCCAGGTCGGTGCGCGGCGCCGTGTACTCGGCGCCCGCGATCCGCGCGGCGGGGGCGGGCAGGGCCTTGGTGTCGAGCTTGCCGTTGACGGTCAGCGGCAGCACGTCGAGGGGGACGAACGTCGCCGGGACCATGTATTCGGGCAGCTCACGGGCGAGCGCGGCGCGCAGCTCCGCGGTGTCCGGGACCGAGTCGTCGGCGGGCACCACGTACGCGACGAGCTGCTTGTCGCCCGGGGTGTCCTCGCGGACCAGGACGACGGCGTCGCGCACCCCGTCCTGCCCGGACAGCGCGGCGTTGATCTCGCCGAGCTCGATGCGGAAGCCGCGGATCTTGACCTGGGCGTCGTTGCGGCCCAGGAACTCCAGGCTGCCGTCGGCAAGGCGGCGCGCGACGTCGCCGCTGCGGTACAGGCGCTCGCCGGGCGCCCCGAACGGATCGGGCACGAACCGCTCGGCGGTCAGCGCGGCGCGGCCCAGGTAGCCGCGGGCGACGCCGCGGCCCGCGACGTGGATCTCGCCGGGGACGCCGATCGGCGCCAGGTTGCCGTGCGCGTCGAGGATGCGGACGGCGAGGTCGTCGAGGGGGACGCCGACGGGGCTGACGGAGCCCTCGGCGAGGTCGTCCTCGTCGAGGACGTAGTACGTGACATGCACGGTGGTCTCCGTGATGCCGTACATGTTGACGAGCGTCGGCGCGCTCAGGCCGAGCCGTCCCGCCCACGGCCGCAGGTCGGCCACTTCGAGCTTCTCGCCGCCGAACACGACGGTGCGCAGGGCCAGTTCGTCGATGCGCGGGTCGCCCTCGCGGGCGGCGGCGACCAGGGCGCGGAACGCGGACGGCGTCTGGTTGAGCACCGTCACCCGCTGCTCGACGAGCAGGTCGAGGAAGGCGGACGGGTCGCGCGCGACGTCCTTCGGTACGACGACGAGGCGGCCGCCGTGCAGCAGCGCGCCCCACATCTCCCACACGGAGAAGTCGAAGGCGTAGGAGTGGAACAGCGTCCACACGTCGTCGGCGTGGAACCCGGTCTGGTGCGCGGTGACCGTGAACAGGCGCCGCACATTGGCGTGGGTGAGGCCGACGCCCTTGGGGCGGCCGGTGGAACCCGAGGTGTAGATGACGTAGATCAGGCTGTCGGCGTCGGAGCGGGCGGCCGGGTTCGTGGCCGGCTCGGCGGCGAGCGCGGCCCGGTCGTCCGCCCCGTCGAGGACGAGGACGGGCCCGTCGTGCAGGCCGTTCAGGAGCTCCGCGTGGGCGGTCTCGGTGATCACGACGGGGGCGGCGGCGTCGGCGAGCATGTAGCCGATGCGGTCGGCGGGCTGCGACGGGTCGAGCGGCAGATAGGCGCCGCCCGCCTTGAGCACGCCGAGCAGCGCCGGCATCAGGTCCGTGCCGCGCTCCAGGCAGACGCCGACCAGGGTCTCCTGGCCGACGCCGAGACCGACGAGGTGGTGGGCGATGCGGTTGGCGCGCTCGTTGAGCTCGGCGTACGTGAGCTCCTCACCGGCGACGTGGACGGCGACGGCGTCCGGCGTGCGGGCCGCCTGCTCCTCGAAGGCCCGGTGCACGGTGTCGGTGACCTCGCCGGTGACGGCCGCGCCCTGCGTGAGCAGGCGGATCTCGTCCTCGCCGAGGAAGGAGAGGCTGCCCAGGTCGGCGTCGGGCCGTGCGGTCGCCGCGTCGAGCAGGCGGACCAGGTGGCCGGTGAGGCGCTCGGCGGTGGCCCGGTCGAACAGCTCGACGGCGTACTCCAGGTGCCCGTGCAGGGTGCCGTCGGCGTCCTGGCGGAGCTGGAGGTCGAGGTCGTACTTGGCGGCGTCGCCCTCGGCGGCGAACGGCTCGGCGGCGATGCCCGGCAGGGCGAAGGAGCTGGTGCGCTCGCCGTGCATGGTCAGGGCGACGTCGAAGAGCGGGTTGCGGGACAGGTCGCGCTCGGGCTGCACGGCGTCGATCAGCTGGGCGAACGGGACGCCCTGGTGGTCGAAGGCGCCGAGGACGGTGTCCTTGGTGGCGGCGACGAGCTCACCGAAGGAGGTGCCTTCGCCCCAAGTACCGCGCAGGGCGAGGGTGTTGATGCCGTAGCCGAGCATGCCCTGCAGCTCGGGGCGGCCGCGCCCGGACACGACCGTGCCCACCGTGACGTCGGCGGAGCCGGTGTGCCGGGCCAGCAGGCCCTGGAAGGCGGCGAGCACGACCATGAACGGGGTGGCGGCGCGCTCCTGCGCGAACTCCTGGATGCGCGTGGCCAGTTCGGCGGGCACGGAGAAGGCGACGGTGTCGCCCGCCGCGTCGCGGACGGCCTTGCGCGGCCGGTCGGTGGGCAGTTCGAGGGGAGCGACGCCCGCGAGCTTCCCCTTCCAGTAGTCGAGGTGCCGCTCCAGGGTGGAGCCGGACATCTCGGCGCGCTGCCAGGCGGCGAAGTCGGCGTACTGCACGGCGACTTCGGCGAGTTCGGGCTCCTCGCCGCGCACGAGGGCGGCGTACAGGGCGCTGAGCTCCTGCCCGACGACCTCGGTGGACCAGGCGTCGCAGGCGATGTGGTGGAAGACGACGGCTAGCACGTGCTCCTCGTCGCCGAGCCGGAACAGACGGGCCCGCACCGGCAGGTCGCGCTCCAGGTCGAACGGCACGAACAGCTCACCGGTGACGGCGCTGCGCACCCGCCCCTCGCGCTCGGCACCGGGCAGCTGCGTGAGGTCCTCCAGCGGCAGCGTGACCCGCTCCCGCGCGGAGACGATCTGCACCGGCTCGTCGCCGTGCAGCCCGTAGCGGGTGCGCAGGATCTCGTGCCGGTCGGTGAGCCGCTGCCAGGCCTCGGCCAGGACGCCGGCGTCGAGGGCCCCGGTCAGCCGGACGAGCAGCGGGACGAGGTACTGGGTGCTGTCGGGGTCGAGGCGGTTGAGGAACCACATCTGCTCCTGCCCGTAGGACAGGTGCAGCGGGGCGCTCCGGTCCGCCTTGGGTATCCCGTTCCTGCGCCCGCGCCGCCGCCCGCCGGCGAGCCGCTGCCGCACGAGCGCGGCGCGCGCGTCCTCCGTGTCGATGCCCGGGGGCGTGATGGCACCGGTACTCATGCTGTCTCCTTGACGGGCGCGTGGCCGTTGATCGCGGGGGTGTTGAGCGCGGGAGTGTTGGTCGCGGGGGTGGGACGGGCGGGGGCGAGGCCCGACGGGTCGTCGGTGTCCGGGAGTTCCGCGGAGCCGGACGGGTCGTCGCGTGGGGCGGGCTCCTCGCGCTCCACCGGGTCGGCGATGCCGGACGGATCGGCGGCGTCCGCCGCGGCGTCGGGGTCCAACACGTCGGAGGACACGGCGAGTTCGGGCGAGGCCGGGCCGCTCGCGTCGTCCTCGTCGAACTCCTCGTCGAACTCGGCCAGGATCGCCTTCTCCACGGCCACCGCCAGCTGGGCCACCGTCGGGCCCTCGAAGACCGCCCTGACCGCGAAGTCGATGTCGAACTCCTCCTGGATGCGGGAGATCAGCCGGATCGCCAGGATCGAGTTGCCGCCGGAGTGGAAGAAGCTGTCGCTCACGCCGGGCTCGACGGCGAGGAGCTCGGTCCAGATCTCCGCGACGCGCACCTCGGTGGGCGTGCGCGGCGCGACCCGGTCCTGCGGGGCAGCGGCGCCGCCGGCGTCCGGCGAGGGCAGGGCACGCCGGTCCGTCTTGCCGTTGGCGTTGAGGGGGATGGCGGCCAGCGGGACGTAGTGGTCGGGGAGCATGTACTCCGGGAGCCGTGCGGCACAGTGCGCCGCGAGCTCCTCGGCCGAGGTCACGTCCGCGCCGTCCCGCGGGACGTAGTACGCGACGAGCTGCTGGTCACCAGCCGCCGTTTCACGCGCCACCACGACCGCCTCACGAACCGCCGGGTGCTCGGCGACGACGGTCTGGATCTCGCCGGGTTCGATGCGATAGCCACGGATCTTCACCTGGTCGTCGAGACGGCCGAGGAACTCCACGGCGCCGTCGGGGCGGGTACGGGCGAGGTCACCGGTCCGGTAGAGCCGCGAGCCCGCGGGCCCGAACGGGTCGGGCACGAAGCGCTCCGCCGTCAGGTCCGGGCGGCCCGCGTAGCCGCGCGCGACACCCGTGCCGCCGACGTACAGCTCGCCCGGTACGCCGATGGGTGCGAGAGCGAGCCGCTCGTCGAGGACGTACATCGTCATGTTCGGCAACGGCCGCCCGATGGGCATGACTTCACCGGCCTCTTCCGCAGTGACAGGGAAGACGCAGGTGCCGACGGACGCCTCGGTCGGCCCGTACTCGTTGATGAGCTCGGTGTCCGGGGCCAGGGCCCGCCACCGCTCGACGGTCGTACGCGTCAGCGCCTCACCGGCGATCACCAGGACCGGCGCGAGCGCCGAAGCCTCGTCGGCGGTCAACCGGGCCGCGAGCACCTCCACGTGCCCCGGCGTCAGCTTGATGAAGCTGAAGGGGCCGGCGGCCACCAACTCCCGTGCCAGATCGGCGGTTTCGGTCTCCTGCGGGATCGTGTGGACGCGCTGGCCGGTGACGAGCGGTGCCCACAGGTTGGGGACGACCAGGTCGAAGGCGACCGAGGAGAACAGCGGCGCGCCGCGCGTGCCGCGCGAGGCCAGGTCGCGGGCGGCCCAGGCGACGTGGTTGGCGAGGCCGCGGTGGGTGACGGCGACGCCCTTGGGGCGGCCCGTCGAGCCCGACGTGAAGATGACGTACGCCAGGGCGTCGGCGTCATCCGTGCGCGGCAGCGCGGTCCGCGGCTGCGCGTCGAGCAGCGGCCCGTGCCGGTCGACCAGGATCAGATCGAGGTCGCCGCCGAAGCGGTCGGCGTACGAGGAATGTGTGACGGCCGTGGCCGCGCCCGCGCTGTCCAGCATCGACGCGATGCGCTCGGCCGGGTACGACGGGTCGATCGGCACGTAGGCCGCACCCGCCTTCCACACCCCGAGCAGGCTCGCCACCAGGTTCGGGCCGCGGTCCAGGAGCACACCGGCCACGGCGCCCGGGCCGACGCCCGAGGCCCGCAGGTGGTGCGCGACCTGGTTGGCGCGCGCGTCGAGCTGGGCGTACGTGACGGTCGACCCGTCGGACCCGGCGAAGCCGATCGCGGGCGCCTCCGGCGTGCGGGCGGCCTGCTCCTCGAAGCGCGCGCACACGGTCGCGGTGCCGAAGTCGGCGGCGGTGTCGTTCCACTCGGTACGGATCAGGTGGTGCTCCGCGGCGGACAGCAGCGGCACATCGGCCAGGCGCGCCGACGGGTCGACGGTCACCTCTTCGAGGAGGCGCACGAACTGCTCGCGTACGCGCTCCACGGTCGCGGCGTCGAACAGCGAGACCGCGTACTCGAGGACGCCCTCCAGGGAGCCGTCCGCCGAGCGTCCGACGAAGACCGACAGGTCCGTCTTGGCGACCGCCCACGACTGCGCGAACGCGTGCAGGTCCGCGGCGTCGGTGGCGATGCTGGTGACGCCCTCGCTGTGCATGTCGAAGGCGACCTGGTAGAGCGGTGTGCGGGACAGGTCGCGCTCGGTCTGCACCTCGTCGACCAGGCGGTCGAAGGGGAGTTCCTGGTGGGCGAAGGCGGCGGTGGCCGCGGCCCGCACCCGGCCGAGGGCCTCGTCGAACCGCAGCTCGGGGCCGAGGCCGCAGCGCACCACGAGGGAGTTGAGGAAGAAGCCGACCGTGCCGGACAGCTCGGCCCTGGTGCGTCCGGCGACGGGGGTGCCGACGGGCACGTCCCACTGCCCGGTCTGCCGCGCGAGCACCGTCGCGAACGCGGTGACGAGGGTCATGAACGGAGTGGCCGCGTTCTTGCGGCTCAACTCCTCGACCGCCGCCGCCAGTTCGGGCTCGATGCGCAGCGGCACGACCGCGCCGCGCGGGTCACGCTCGGCGGGCCGGGGGCGGTCGGCGGGCAGGTCGAGGGGCGCGATCCCGTCGAGGGCGGTGCGCCAGTGGGCCAGCTCGCCCGCGACGAACTCGTCGGTCTGCCGCCCGGACTGCCAGGACGCGTAGTCCGCGTACTGCACGGCGACAGCGGGGAGTCGGGGGGTGCGCCCCTCGCGGGCGGCGGCGCACAGCTCCCGCAGTTCGCGCTCCAGGACGACCGTGGACCAGCCGTCGCAGGCGATGTGGTGCAGGGTGACGAGCAGGACGTGGTCCTCGCCGGGGATCCGGGCGAGCAGCGCCCGCCACAGCGGCCCCGTGGCCAGGTCGAAGCCGCGCCCGAACTGCTCCTCGAAGCGCTCGGCGAGCTGCTCGCGCCCGGTGTCGACGACCCGCAGCTCCACCGGGTGCGCGGCGCCGATCAGTTGACGGGGCTCGCCGCCCTCGTCGACGTACCGCGTGCGCAGCGCCTCGTGGCGGCCGCCGAGCGCGGTGAGCGCGGCCTGCAGCTCGTCCGGCGTGGTCGTGGCGGGCAGGCGCAGGATCAGCGGGGCGACCCACTCGCGGCTGCCGGGGTTCATCCGGTCCAGGAACCACAGCCGGCGCTGCCCGGACGAGAGGGGCAGCGGGCCCGCGCGATCGACGGCACTGACGACCGGGATCGGGGCGCTGTCGCCGTCCTGCGCGCCGATCAGCTTCGCCTGCGCCTCGACCGTGGTGGCGCTGAACAGGCCGCGCATGGACAGCGTGACACCGGTGGCGCGCAGCCGGGCCGCGAGCCGGGTGAGCTGCAGCGACGTGCCGCCCAGGGCGAAGAAGTCGTCGGTGGCGCTGATCTTCTCGCGGCCGAGGAGCGCCGCCCACACCTCGGCGACCTTCTCCTCGGCGGCATTGCGCGGGGCGATGTAGGCGCCCTGCCCGGTGAGGTCGTCGCCCTCTTCCAGGGCGGCGGTCAGGACCTTGCGGTCGACCTTTCCGTTCGGGGTCAGGGGCAGCTCGTCGAACGTGCGGAACAGCGACGGCACGTGGCTGTCGGGCAGCCGGGTGCGCAGGAACCTGCGCAGGTCGCTGGAGGTCAGCTCGGCGCGCGTGGTGACGGCGGCGCCGATGCGCAGCTCTTCGCCCTCGGTGCGGAACGCGACGACGGCCGCGCCCGTGACCTCGGGGTGCGCGGTGAGCTGGGCCTCGATCTCGCCGGGCTCGATGCGGACGCCGTTGACCTTGAGCTGTCCGTCGGCGCGGCCCTGGTACTCCAGGAGCCCCGCCGCGTTCCAGCGCACCAGGTCGCCGGTGCGGTAGAGGCGGGCGCCGGGCGGGCCGTACGGGTCGGGCACGAAGCGCTCGGCCGTGAGGTCGGGGCGGCCCGCGTAGCCCTGGGCGACGCCGACGCCGCCCGCGTACAGCTCGCCGGTGACGCCCTTGGGGGCGAGGCTGCCGTCGGCGCCGAGGACGAGGACCCGCATCCCGGTGAGCGGGCGGCCGATCGGGACGGGCCCGGACGTCTGCGCCGGGTCGACCTTGTGCGCGGTGATGTCGATCGAGCACTCCGTCGGACCGTACGTGTTCCAGACCTCGAGTCCTGGACCGGCCAACGCCCGTACCTGCTCGACCAGTTCGGCGTGCAGCGGTTCGCCCGCCGAGGCGAGCAGACGCAGCGCGCCGCACCCTTCCCAGTCCGGCTCCTCGACCAGCAGGCGCAGCACGGACGGCACCAGCTGCAGCACGGTGACACCGCCGTCGGCGACGGCCCTCAGCAGAGCGGCCGCGTCCTTCTCGGCACCGTCCGGCGCGACGACGACGCTGCCGCCGCTCACCAGCGGCGCGAAGATCTCCCAGCCCGCCGCGTCGAAGCCGACGGACGTCTTGAACAGGATCCGGTCGCCGGCCCCGAGCCGCTGTGCGCGCACGGCCCAGGCGACCCGGTTCGCGATGCCCTCGTGGGTGATCTGGACGCCCTTGGGGGCGCCCGTGGAACCGGACGTGAAGATGGTGTACGCGAGCGAGGACGGGTCGACGGCGAGGTCCGGGTCCGTGATGCCGGCGTCGGTCAGCTCTTCGGTGGTCAGCTCTTCGGTGGTCAGGACGCGCGGGCCGTCCTCCCCGAGCGGCCCGCGCAAGTCGCCGGTGGTGACCACGAGTCGGGCACCGGCCTGGGATATGAGCGATCTCAGGCGCTCGTGCGGATGGGAGGCGTCGAGCGGCAGATAGGCCGCTCCGGACTGCCACACCCCGAGGAGCGTGGCGATGAGTTCGGTGCCCCGGGGGAGGCAGACCCCGACCAGGGAGCCCGGGCCCACGCCCTGCGAGCGCAGGAGGCGCGCGGTGCGCCCGGCGGCGTGGGCCAGGTCCCGGTAGGTCGTCGTGCGTGGGCCGTCCAGCACGGCAGCCGCGTCGGGCGTGCGGTCCGCCTGCGCGGCGAAGAGCGCGGGCAGGGTGGGCGGGACAGTTCCGCTCAGGGTTTTCCCCGGCAACTGTGCGGCGTTCAACAGGTGCTCCTTCAATGACCTGACGTACTGGACGGTGCGTAGAAGTGCCGTTCAGGCGACGGGAGTTCAGGCAGCTGCGGCCTGGCCCTCCATGCGGCGGCGCAGGCTCAGCGGACGCATGTCGGTCCACACCTCGTCGATGCGGGCGAGGCACTCCTCGCGGGTGCCCTCGGTGCCCTCGGCGCTCCAGCCGGCCGGCAGCTCACGGTCGGCGGGCCAGATCGAGTACTGCTCCTCGGCGTTCAGGACGACGCGCTGCGTGGGGGCGGCGGACTGCTCGGACATGGTTCTCCTCATGGACGTACGGAAGGGATGACTGGACGGGGTGCTGCGGGTCAGGACAGGAAGTCCGTGACCTCCACACCGATGCCGAGCTCGCGGGCCGTGTCGTGCACGTCGACGGCGAGTGCCAGGTCGAGGACGCCGAGGCCGAACGGCGAGTAGACGGTGACCTTGTCCGGGTCGGGCGTGAACTGCGCGGTGCCGTTGATGAGTTGGCCGATGGACGCGTCGATGAAGGCGCGGCCGCCGGTGATCTGCTCGGTCAGGTGCAGCGAGGTGCGCTCGCGGCAGACGTGGTCCGCGTCGTCGACGATGTTGTGCGCGCCGTTGATGGAGAGCGGGTCGATGTCGCGCAGCGAGACGTGCAGGACGACGGTGCCGGGCTCGGCGGCCGTCAGGTCCACGTGCGGTTCGCCCGCGTTGGTGGCGAACGAGACGAGGCGCTGGGCGGCGAGGGCGTCCTCGATGCTGTCGGCGAGGGTGATCGCGGCGTCCGGCAGGACCTCCTGGCAGCGGCGGGCGAACTCCTCGGCGCGCAGCCGCGAGGTGTCGAAGACCGTGACCGCGCCGAGCGTGTCGACGGCGGCCTTCAGGTAGCGCAGGATCTCCAGGTTGATGACGCCGCAGCCGATGAGCGAGACGCCCGTCGGGCGGCGCCCCTCGGTGAGGATGTCGGCGGCGAGCGCGGCGCTCGCGGCGGTCCGCGCGGCCGAGATCAGGGAGGCTTCGAGCAGCGCCTCGGGGTGTCCGGTGCGCAGCGAGTTGAGCACCATCACGGCGCTGGCCCTGGCTATTCCGGAGTGAATGTTCGCGGGGAACGAGGAAATCCACTTGAGTCCCGCGGCCGGGTTCTCGCCACCGCGATAGGACGGGAGTCCGATGATGCGGTTCGCGGGCTCGTCGGGAAAGCGCAGGAAGATGGAGTGCGGTACGGCCGTCGCGCCTTTGTCGTGCAGGGCATAGGTCTGCCGGACCAGTTCGATGTGCTCCTTCTCCCTTCCGCCGAGTATTTTCTCTACGTCTGCCTTGCGCAGTACGAGCATCGGGCGTTTCAGTCCTTCCACAGATGCGACACTTCACCGAAGTGTTCGCGCACCCATTCGTCGGAATAGACGGTGTCGAGATAGCGGTCACCGCCGTCGGGGAATATCAGCGCGCTGACCGAGCCGGCCGGGATGTGCGGCAGCATCCGCTCCGCCGCGGCGAGCGTCGCCCCGGAGGAGCCGCCGGCCAGGATCGCCTCGCGGGCCACCAGACGGCGGCAGCCCACCACGCAGTCGAGGTCGGAGACGTGCACCACCTCGTGGGCCGCGGACGGGTCCATCAGGGCCGGCACGACGGAGGCGCCGTGGCCCGGGATGAGCCGCCGGGTGGGCAGTTGGCCGAAGATGGCGCTGCCCTGGGCGTCGACCGCCACGACCTTGGTGCGCAGCCCCTCCTTGCGGAGGTGGTCCGCGCAGCCGCGCAGCGTGCCGAACGTGCTGACCGAGCAGAAGAGGTAGTCGAGCCGCCCGTCGAGCGCCTCCACGATCTCCCGCATGGTCCGTTCGTGGGCCCGCGGGTTGGACAGGTTCGCGTACTGGTTGGGCGAGTACGCGTGCGGGATGCTCGCCACGAGCTCGCGCACCCTGCGCAGCCGCACCGGCAGGAACTCACCGGTCGCCGCGTCCCGCTTGTCGACCACCTCCACCTCGGCCCCGTAGGCCCGCATGATGGCGAGGTTCTGCTCCGTGGTCTTGGCGTCGACCACACAGATGAACCGCAGATCGAAGTACCGGCAGATCTGCGCGAGGCCGACCGCCAGATTCCCCGAGCTCGATTCCACGACCACCGAACGCCCCGGCGTGATGTCGCCGTTGCGCAGCGCCTCGAGAAGCATGTTGAGGCCGCTTCGGTCCTTGATGCTGCCACCTGGGTTGAACCGCTCGATCTTGGCAAAGAATTGCGAGTGCCCCTCGGGGAACACTCTCTCCAGTTTCACCAGAGGTGTCTTGCCGATCGTCCCCAGAATCCCCGAATCAAATGTTTTCGGCATGGATTCCCTCTCACCTGTTAGGCGTGCAGTGGAGACACTAGTTCGCCTTCGGTGGAGGTAACGGGTTCCGTGCTGGCAGGCAGATGCAGGCGCAGCTTCCTGACACCGCGATCCTGCGACAGCGCTCCTTGTGGTGACCAAGACTGGGGCCATTCAGAAATCCCGGAGTGTTCGCATTCTCAGATTCAGGTGGAGTCGTGACGAAACCTCAACTCGCACCCCCGCGGCGGTACGCGCCGTACGACCGGGCCGGCGGCTTCGACCGCTCCCTCGGTCATCCCGCCCGCAGGGACCTGCCGTTCTTCGCGGCCCGGCTGCGTGAACTCGACGCCGCCGAGGCGTTTCCCACGGACGCCGTGGCCCGCCTCGACGCGCTCGGCCTGCCCGCGCACTACGTGCCCGCACGGCACGGCGGCGCCCTCGACAGCTACGAGGATCTGCTCCAGCTGGTGCGGGTGGTGGCCCGGCGCGATCTGACCGTGGCGATCGCGCACACCAAGACCTATCTGGGCGCGGTGAGCACCTGGGTCGGCGGATCGGACGACCAGGCAAGGGAGTTGGGCAAGCGCATCGCCGACGGCGCCGTCGTCTCCTGGGGCCTGACCGAGCGCGCCCACGGAAGCGACCTGCTCTCCGGCGAGCTGACCGCCACCCCGGCGGAAGAGACGCAGGACGCGGCGGGCGGCTACCGGCTCGACGGCGAGAAGTGGCTCATCAACAACGCGACCCGCTCGGACCTGGTCTGCGTCCTCGCCCGCACCTCGCCGACGGGCGGCACCCGCGGCTACAGCCTGCTCCTTGCCGACAAGTCCCAACTGGCGAAGGGCAGTTACACCTGCCTGCCTGCCGCCAAAACCCACGGCATCCGGGGCGCCGACATCAGCGGCATCGCCTTCGACGGCGCCGTCGTGCCCGCCTCCGCGCTGATCGGCGCGGAGGGCGAGGGCATCGAGACGGTCCTGCGCAGCCTGCAGATCACCCGGACGATCTGCGCCGCGCTCTCCCTCGGCGCCGGTGACCGTGCGCTGCGCATCGCGACGCAGTTCGGCCTGGAGCACCGGCTGTACGGCAAGCGGCTCATCGATCTGCCGCAGGCGCACCGCGCACTGACCGAGGCCTACGCCGATCTGCTCGCCGTGGAGGCGGTCACGCTGGTCGCCGCGCGGGGCGTGCACACCCTGACCGAGGAGATGAGCGTCTCGTCGGCCGCGGTGAAGTACCTGGTGCCGACCACCGTCGACGAACTGATCTCCGCCATGGGCCAGTTCCTGGGCGCCCGCTCCTTCCTCAGCGAGGAGTTCGCGCACGGCCTGTTCGCCAAGCTGGAGCGCGACCACCGGATCGTCGGCATCTTCGACGGCAACACGCTGGTCAATCTGAACGCCCTGATCAACCAGTTCGCCGCCCTGGCCCGCGGCTACCGCGCCGGGCGCACCGACGCCGAGGGCCTGGCCGCGGCGGCCACCCTCGACGCGCCGACACCCGCCTTCGACCCGGCCCGGCTGCTGCTGACCTCGCGCACCGGCAACAGCGTCGCGGCGTCCCTGCCCCAAAGCCTCGTAGAACTGCGGGAGTTGGCGGCGTCCGGCGATGCCCCGCAGTCCCTGCTCGCCGTCGCCGAGCGGCTGCTGCACATCAGCGACACGACGCACGAGCGGATGGCCGCCCACCGGCCGAGCCCCCGCGACGTGCCCGCCGCCGCCTTCGACCTGGCACACCGCTACACCCTGTGCTCCGCCGCCGCGGCCTGCCTCCAGGTATGGCTGCGCAACCGGGCCACCGTCGCCGCCGACACCCCCGCGACCGCCGGCCTGTGGCGAGACGGCCTGTGGGTGGAGGCCGCCCTGACCCGCCTCGCCGATCGCCTCACGCCGGGGACGCTGCCCGAGGACGGGACGGACGGCTCGGCGGTGCTCGACCGGCTGATGCCGCACCTCGTCGACCAGTACGAGAGCGGCGAGATGTTCTCCCTGCTGCCCTTCCCGCTCGCCGAGGCGGCGGACTCCCCCGCCCAGGAGGCGTCATGACCACCACGAACGACGTCCCCGGCGGCCCCGACGTCCTGAAGAGCCCCGTGCCCGGCGGCCCCGACGTCCTGGAGAGAGCGCTCGGCGACGCCCACGACCCGGACAACCCGCTGGGCTTCGACGCGGTCCTCGCCGCCGACGAGCGCGCGGAGATCCTGCCCGCGGGCGAAGCGGCCCTGGACGCCTACGGGTTCAACGCGGAGTACGTGCCGCGTCGGCTCGGCGGGCGCCTGACCCGGATCGACCGCCTGATGCGGATGATGCGCACGGTCTCCCGCCGCGACCCCACCCTGGCCCTCGGGTACGGCTTCACCAACTACATCTCCGGCTCGGCGATGTGGACCGCGGGCAGCGACGTCCAGCAGAAGCGGATGGCGCACATCCTGCTGTCCGGCGGCAAGACCGCAGCGGGCTACAACGAATTGCCGCACGGCAACGACTTCACCCGCACCGACCTGACCGCGACGCCCTCCGCCGACGGCAGCCACTACGTCATCAACGGCCGCAAGCAGATCGTGAACAACCTGGGCCGCGCCGACGCCGTCGTGCTGCTCGCCCGCACCGGCGCGGGCCCCGGCAACCGCAGCCACTCCCACCTGTGGGTGGACCTCACGGACGCCCCGGCCGACCGGCTGCACCGGGACTACCGCTTCCCCACCGTCGGCCTGCGCGGCTGCCTGATCGGGGGCGCCGACTTCAACGGCCTGACCGTCCCCGCCGACGCGCCCGTCGGCCCGGTCGGCAGCGCGATGGAGACCGTCCTGCGCGCCTTCCAGACCACCCGCGCCGTGCTGCCCGGCATGATGGTCGGCACCGCCGACACCCAGCTGCGCACGGTGACCCGCTTCGCCCTGGACCGCGCCCTGTACGGCCGCCGGGTCGCCGACCTGCCGCACGCCAGGGCCACCCTGGTCGGCGCCTTCCTCGACCTGCTCGCGGGCGACTGCACGGCGACGGTGGCGTGCCGCGCCCTGCACGTCCTGCCCGGCCAGACCAGCGTCATCACCGCCGTCAACAAGTACGTCGTGCCCAAGGTCCTGCACCGGTCGTCGCAGACCCTCGGCACCCTGCTGGGCGCCAACTCGTACTGGCGCGACGGCCGTTACGGCATCTTCCAGAAGTTCTTCCGCGATCTGCCCGCCATCACCTTCGCCCACGCCAACGCCGCGGTCTGCCAGGCCACGACGCTGCCGCAGCTGCCCCGGCTCGCCGCCGCCAGCTGGGGCTCCGCCGAGCGGCCGCCCGCCGCGCTCTTCGACCTGGCGGCGCCGCTCGACGACATCGACTACCAGGCGCTCGAACTCACCTCGCGCGGCGCCGACCAGCTCACCGCGCTGCTCCACGACCGCACCGCCGTCGCCGCGCTGCCGCCGGCCGCCGCCCGGCTCACCGCCCTGCTCCGCGCCGACCTCGACGACCTCGGCCGCCGCTGCCGCGCGCTGCCGCCGAGCGAGCACTCGGTGGTCGCGGGCCGCTCCGGCTTCGCCCTCGCCGACCGGTACGCACACCTGTCGATGGCCGCCGCGTGCATCGGCGTATGGCTGCACAACCAGAACGGCGTGGACGCGTTCCTGCGCGACGACGCCTGGCTGACCGGCGTCCTCACCCGGATCGCCGGGCGCCTCGGCCACGACGTGGGCGCGCTGCCCGACGCGGTGGAACAGCGCCTGTTCGCCGAACTCACCGCGAGGGAGGAAGACCGTGCGGGCTACGACCTCGACCGTTCGCGGCTGGCGCGCGCCTAGCCGTCCCGCCGCCTACCCGAACCCCTACCCGTATCCGGACCAGAAGCCCTACCCCACCAATTTCCACACCCTTCACATCACCAGGAGCCTCCTCATGGCCACCGCCGACACCACGACCTCGACCACTTCCGCGACCGCGAGCACGGCCACCGTCGAGACCATCCGCACCTGGCTCACCGACCGCGTCGCCTACTTCCTCGACGTCAAGCCGGGGGACATCGCCCACGACGACCTGCTCGTCGAGATAGGCCTCGACTCCGTGTACGCGCTGACCCTGTGCGGCGACGTGGAGGACGAGTTCGGCATCCTCGTCGAGGCCACCCTCGCCTGGGACCACCCCACGATCGACGCGCTCACCGCCCACATCCACTCCGAACTCGCCGCTCGGTGACCGCCCCGGCGAAGCCCGACGACCGGGCCCTGTCCATCGGACAGGAAGCGCTCTGGTTCCTGTACCGGATGGCGCCCGACAGCCCCGCCTACAACGTCCAGGCCGCCCTGCGGGTGCGCGGCGGCCTCGACGAGGCGCGGCTGCGGCGTGCGCTGCGCGCGGTGGTGGAGCGGCACGACGTGCTGCGCTCCACCTTCACCGAGACCGCGGCGGGCCCGCAGCGCGTGATCGGACTCCCGGACCTGGTCCCCCTCCAGGTCCGGGAGGTCCCGGCCACCACGGACGACTCCCAACTGGCCAAGTACGTCAAGGAGTTCGGGGACACCCCGTTCGACCTGAGCGACGAGGGCACGTGCCGCGCCCTGCTGCTGCGCCTCGCCCCCGACGACCACGTGCTCGTCGTCTCCACGCACCACATCGTCACCGACGCCACCTCCCAGTGGCTGCTGCTCCAGGACCTGCTCGACGCCTACGCGACGGACACGGCGCCCCCGCCCCTGACCCGCGGCTACGACGACTACGTGCAGGGCGAACAGCAGCTCCTCGGCGGCCCGCGCCGCGAGCAACTGGTCGCGTTCTGGGAGGAGTTCTGCGCGGGGGCGTCCGCTGCCGAGCTGCCCTCCGACCGGCCGCGCACCCCGCGGCCGCCGGCCGTCTTCAACGGCGCGACCTGCGAGGCCCGCATCCCCGACGAGCTGCTGCCCCGGCTGCGCGAGGCCGCCAAGCGGGCGGGGGTGACCCCGTTCGCCCTGACACTCGGCGTCTTCCAGTCCCTTGTGCACCGCTACAGCGGGCGGCGCGACTTCCTCATCGGCTGCCCGACGACCACCCGCAGCGGCCCGGGCATGCGCGAGGTCGTCGGCTATCTCGTCAACACCCTCGTCCTGCCGGCCCACTTCACCGACACGACCACCTTCGGGCAGGCCGCCAACACGGCACAACGCCAGGTGATGCGGGCCATGAAGCACATCGGGTACCCGTACGCGCTGCTCGCGGGCGAAGAACCGTACAGCGGCCAGAACCCGCCCGTCCGCATGGTGTTCACGATGGTCGCGCCCGGCCGCCTCGAACCCCTCCTGATGCGGGTCACGGAGGCGGCGTCCCGCGGTACGGACACCGAGTACGCGGGGCTGCGCGTCGAGCTGATCGACGTACCGCAACTGGAGGGCCAGTTCGACCTGAACGTGGAGATGCGGCAGAGCGAGACCTCGCTGACCGCCGTCTTCCGCTACGCCACCGACCTCTTCGACGAATCCACGATCCGCCAACTCCTCGACTCCTACGTGCAGTTGCTCACCGCGGCGGTCGACGACCCGGACGCCCCCGTGGCCACCGCGCCCCTGGTCGACAGCGACGACCTGGACGACCTGCTGGCCCTGGGCGAGGCCACCGACTGGTGACCGCGCCCGCCGCCGACCCTCCGTTTCCTGCTACCCCTGGGGACCTCATGCTCAAGGACGACCACACGCTTCTGCAGGCCCGCAGCGCCACGGCCCGCATCCGTACGAACGCCCACGTCACCCCGGACGACCCGGCCGTCATCTTCGTCCGCGACCCGAACTCCCCTGACGGGGACGAGACGTGGTCGTACGCCAGACTCGACCACGAGGCCCGCAAGATAGCGGGCTGGCTCCAGGAGAGGTACGCGCCCGGCGACCGGGTGCTGCTCCTGTACCCGGAGAGCCTGCAGTTCGCGGCCGCGTTCGTCGGCTGCCTCTACGCGGGCATGGTCGCCGTCCCGTCCTCGCTGCCCGGCCAGTACAGCCACCAGCGCCGCCGCGTGGACTCCATCGTCGAGAACGCGGCCGTCGCCGCCGTCCTCACCAGCGAGGCCGTCGCCGCGAACGTCCTCGACTGGGCGACGTCCGACCCCGGCCGCGAGATCACCTGCGCCGTCACGGACGGTCCCGACTTCACCGACGCGCACGCCGACGCCTGGCAGGTCCCGGACGTCGACCAGGACACCCTCGCCCTGCTCCAGTACACGTCGGGCTCCACGTCCGACCCGAAGGGCGTGATGGTCGACCACGGGAACCTGCTGCACAATTCGGCAGCGCTCAGCTCCGCGTTCGGCCTGGACCGCACCACCCGCTTCGGCTCGTGGATCCCGCAGTACCACGACATGGGGCTGCTCGCGATCCTGCTGCCGCCACTGCTGCTCGGCGGCTCCTGCGTCCTGATGAGCCCGACGACGTTCCTGAAGCGGCCGCACTGGTGGCTGAAGATGATCGACAAGTACGAGATCAACTGGTCGGCCGCGCCCAACTTCGCGTACGAGCTGTGCGCACGGCAGATCACCGACGAGCAGCTCGCCGAACTCGACCTGTCCTGCTGGCGGTTCGCGGCCAACGGCTCGGAGCCGGTGCAGGCCTCCACCCTCACCGCGTTCGCCAAGCGCTTCGCCCCGGCCGGCTTCCGCAGCGACACCATGGCGCCCTGCTACGGCATGGCCGAGGCGACCGTGTTCATCTCGGGCACCGGGCCGCGCGAACTCGCCGTCACCCGCGTCGACGAATCCGGCCTGGAACAGCACGAGTTCCGCCCGGTGACCGAGGACCTGCCCGGCCGTGACGTGGTCAGCTGCGGCACCGCCGAGGAGTTCGCCGTGCGGATCGTGGACCCGGCCACCCGCGAGGCGCTGCCCGCGGGCCGCGTCGGCGAGATCTGGCTGCGCGGCGCGAGCGTCGCGCAGGGCTACTGGGGCCGCGCGGACGCCACCCGCGACACGTTCGGCGTCAGCACGCTCGACGGGGACGCCGGGTACGTCCGCACCGGCGACCTCGGCACCCTCCACGACAACGAGATCTACGTCACCGGCCGCATCAAGGAGATGCTGATCCTGCGCGGCCGCAACATCTACCCGCAGGACGTCGAACACGCCCTGCGCCGCGTGCACCCGGAGCTGGTCGGCCTGTTCGGCGCGGCCTTCGCCATCCCGGTCGCCACGCCGGACGGCGGCACGGAGGAACAACTGGTCGTCGTCCACGAGGTGCGCGGCTCGGTCGGCGCCGACGAACTCCCGCGCCTCGCCGCCCGGATCAGGGGCGGCATCGCCCGCGACTTCAGCGTCAGGCCCGCGGCGGTGGCCCTGGTCAGGCGCGGCGCGGTGCTGCGCACCACGAGCGGCAAGATCCAGCGCGCGGCGATGCGGGCGCACTATCTGGACGGCCTGCTGGAGAGCCGGTACGTGGAGGGCGCGCAGGCGGCGTGACCACGAGGGGGCCGCCTCGCACCAGGCGAGACGGCCCCCTCCGGCACGTTCCACGGCAGGCCTTACGGCAGGGTGAGACTCCGCATGACGAGTCCGGTGGCGGGCTTGGGCCCGAAGGACGTCGACTTGCGCGGCAGCCGCACCCCCGCCCCGGCCAACTCCCGTACGGTCCGCTCCCCCACGGGCCGCATCAGCACGGCCGTCCCGCCCTCCCGCAGGGCCTGCTCGACCGCGGCGCCCGCGTCATGCACGTAGGCGATCTCATCGGGCTCGTCCGGTACGCCCCACACATGGTCGAGCAGCGTGCTGTGCAGCACGGTGGCGTCCAACTCCCGCCAGGCCGCGGGCCGGTCGCGCGGCACGGTCCGGGCGAGCAGCGCGGGATCGGCCCGATCGAGCAGATGGAACACACGGGCCGCACCACCCGCCAGCAACAGGGCGTTCCCCCCGCCCGAGCCGGCCTCGGCCAACGCCTCCAACGCATCCGGCACTTCCCCCCGCACCTCCCGCACCCGGAACGCCCCCTCGACCGCCTCGAGGGCCCGCGCCACGGGCAGCCGCCGGAGCACGCGATGGATGGCCCGTACGCGAAACGGATACCGCGCGGTATCAACGAGCAGAGCGAGCCCAAAGTCCCAACTCTGCTCAATGTCAGGCGAGTTGGACGTGATACCAGGCAAGTTGTGGCCCCCCACCTCGTCCCGTACTCGCAAATAGGTGGCCCACCGATGATGCCCGTCGACGATCAACGCCTGCCGCCGCGACAGATCGGCATCGATCCGCGCCAGCTCCGCCGGGTCCGTCACCGCCCAGAGCCGATGCCGCACCCCGTCGTCCATGACGGCACTCACCAGCGCGGGCCGCCGCACGGTCCGCTCGATGACGCCCCCGGCCCCGTCCGGCCCCTCCTCCCCCTGGTAGGCGAGCAGCATCGGCTCCAACTGGGCGGCGGTGGCCCGCAGTACGGCGGCCCGGTCCTCCACGACGTGCTCGAACACGTCCTCGTGCGGCAGCACCACGTCGTCCCCGTGCCGCGGCAGCCGCAGCGCCCCCACGATCCCGCACTGCACGAAACCGTCCCCCCGCTGCTCGCACACGTACAGCGCGGGCTCGGGGTCGGCGGCGATGACGCCCTCCGACAGCCAGTGGCTCAGGGTGCGCACGGCATGAGCGGTGCGATCGGCCGAGGTCCGCCCGCGCGGCAGAACGAGCCGCACGATGTGGAACGGATCACCGGGCTCCACGTCCCCCACCCCGTCGGCGGTGACCGCGGCCAGCGCACCGACACTGCCGGCCCGCTCCTGCACATAACGCAGCCCACGAAACGGACGAAGCTGAAGGGCACCCCGCACAGGGGCGGCCACCGGGACCGAGAAATTCATGCCCGCAGCGTAGGAAGCACCGCTTTCGCCTCGATTTCCCCGGTTGGGGACGGGCCTTTGGCCGGCTCGAAACCGCTCCCCGAAACGAAGGAAGCCAGCCCGGACAATGTCCGACCTGGCTTCCTTCACTGAGCCGCCTTCGGGATTCGAACCCGAGACCTACGCATTACGAGTGCGTTGCTCTGGCCATCTGAGCTAAGGCGGCGCCGCCGCGCGCACCGGAGTGCGTCAGCAACGTCGCCAATCCTACACGCTCCCCAGGGGTGCTCCGCACAGCCTTTATGGCCGGCGCGGAGCAGCCCGCGGGGCACGGCCGACCCCTATGAGCAGCGCTTTCCGTCCTTCGGCGGGGTGCCGGTCAGCAGGTAGGTGTCGATCGCCCCGTCGACGCAGTCGCTGCCGCGGCCGTACGCCGTGTGGCCGTCGCCGTCGTAGGTGAGCAGGCGGCCCGAGGACAGCTGGGCGGCGAGGGACTGGGCCCACGGGTAGGGGGTCGCCGGGTCGCGGGTGGTGCCGACCACGACGATGGGGGCGGCGCCGTCGGCGGTGATGCGGTGCGCCTCGCCGGTCGGGCGCACCGGCCAGTAGGCGCAGTTCAGGGAGGACCAGGCGAGGCCCGCGCCGAACACCGGGGACGCCTTCTCGAAGTCGGCCACGGCGGACTCGACCTCGGCGGGCGAGGTGAAGGACGGGGGCTGGTCCAGGCAGTTCACGGCGGCGTTGGCGAACATCAGGTTCGTGTACGTGCCGTCGGGGTCGCGCTCGTAGTAGCTGTCGGACAGGGCGAGCAGGCCCGAGCCGTCCTTCCGCTTCATCGCCGTGGCGAGCGCGTCCCGCAGCTGCGGCCAGGCCCCTTCGTCGTACATCGCGGCGATCACGCCGGTGGTGGCGAGCGCCTCGCCGAGCTTGCGGCCGTCGGGGTCGCCGGTGCCGATCGGCGCCCGGTCGAGGCTGGTGAAGAACTCCTTGAGCCGCTGTCCCGCCTGGTCCGGCGTGCCAGTGCCCAGCGGGCAGTCGGCCCGGTTCACGCAGTCCTTCGAGAAGGAGGTGAACGCGGTCTCGAACCCGGCGGTCTGCTGCCGGTTCAGCTCGCGCGCGTCCAGGGACGGGTCCATCGCCCCGTCGAGCACGAGCCGGCCGACCCGCTCCGGGTACAGGCCCGCGTACGTCGCCCCGAGGAACGTGCCGTAGGACGCCCCGACGTAGTTCAGCTTCTCGTCGCCGAGCGCCGCGCGTACGAGGTCCATGTCGCGGGCCGCCTCGACGGTGGAGACGTGCGGCAGGACCCGCTCGGAGGCCTTGTCGGCCGTCTCGCAGCCGTGCGCGAACTTCTTGAAGGCGGCGGAGAGTTGACCCTGTTCGCCGCTGTCGTCGGGGGTCACGTCGGTCTGCGTGTACGCGTCCATCTGCTTGCCGTCGAGGCAGGTGACGGGCGCGCTGCGGGCCACTCCGCGCGGGTCGACGGCAACCATGTCGTACGCAGCCCGCACCTTCTCGGGGTAGCCGATGCCCGCGTACGCCTGGAGGTAGCCGACCGCGGAGCCGCCGGGGCCGCCCGGGTTGACGAGCAGCGAACCGAGGCGCTTGCCGGGGCCCGCGGCCTTCTTGCGGGAGACGGCGAGGTCGATGTCGCCCGCGGACGGCTTGTCGTAGTCGAGCGGCGCCTTGAGCGTGGCGCACTGGAACCCGGGCGCACCGCAGTCACGCCACTTCGGGCTCTGGTCGTAGTAGGCGCCAAGGCGGGCCTGGTCGGAACTGGGCAGCGCGGCGAGCGACGTGTGCTCCGCGGCGGGCGAACAGCCGGACAGGGCAGACAGGGCGGAAACACCGGTCAGCAACAGCCCGGCGGCGGCGATCAGGGTGCGGGGGTGGCGCCTGGAGTACATCGGGCGAGAGTAACGCTCCGCGGCACGTCGGTCACATCGAGTAGCAACCACTGCGGGCCTCACCCCGCCCGCAGCGCCACCGTCATCGCCTCCACCGCGAGCAACGGCGCCACGTTCCTGTCCAGCGCCACCCGGCACGCGCCGATCGCCTCGATGCGCCGCAGCGTCGACTCCGGCGACGAGCCGCGCGCGAGGCGCTCCAGCGTGTCCTGGATCTCCGTGTTCGCCAGCTCCACCCGCGAGCCGAGCTGCATCGCGAGCACGTCCCGGTACACGCCCGTCAGCTCGGTGAGCGCCAGGTCGAGGCTGTCGCGCTGCGAGCGCGTGCGGCGCCGCTTCTGCTTGTCCTCCAGGTCCTTCATCACTCCGGCCGTGCCGCGCGGCATGCGTCCGCCGCTCTGCGCACCGAGCGCCGCCTTCAGCTCCTCGGTCTCCTTCGTGTCGACCTCTTCGGCGAGCTGCTTGGAGTCCTCGGCCGCCGCGTCGACCAGCTCCTGCGCCGCCTTGAGGCAGCCACCGATCTCCTCGACGCGCAGCGGCACCTTCAGGACGGCGGCCCTGCGCTCCCGCGCGCGCGGGTCCGTGGCCAGGCGCCGGGCCCGGTCGATGTGTCCCTGGGTGGCCCGGGCGGCGGCCGCGGCGACGTCCGGCTCGATCCCGTCACGTCGTACGAGCATGTCGGCGACGGCACCCACGGCCGGGGTGGACAGCGTCAGCAGCCGGCAGCGGGAGCGGATCGTGGGCAGCACGTCCTCGACGGAGGGGGCGCAGAGCAGCCAGACGGTGCGGGGGGCGGGCTCCTCGACGGCCTTCAGCACCGCGTTCGCCGACTTCTCGTTCAGCCGCTCGGCGTCCTCGACGAGGATCACCTGCCAGCGGCCGCCCGCCGGCGACGTGTACGACTTGCGGACCGTGTCGCGCATGTCGTCGGCCAGGATCTGCGTGCCGACCGCGGCCACCGTCGAGACGTCCGCGTGCGTGCCGAGCAGCGCCGTGTGGCAGCCGTCGCAGAACCCGCAGCCGGGGGCGCCGCCGAGCGCCCGGTCCGGGGACACGCACTGGAGCGCGGCGGCGAAGGCCCGCGCCGCCGTGACCCGGCCCGCGCCCGGCGGCCCCGTGAACAGCCAGGCGTGCGTCATCTTCGACGCCTCGGGCGGCGGGGTCCCGGACACGACGGCGGTCACCAGGGCGTCCGCGTCCCGCGCGGCCGCGTCCAGCGTCGCGGTCACGCGCTCCTGACCCACCAGGTCGTCCCATACGGCCATGGGGATACCGCCCTTTCTCGAACTCCCGCCATTGTGCCGGTCGCCACTGACATCGCTTGAACGCCGACGTCCGATCCGGCCTCCTTGACTCTGGAGTTCAGGACCTAGGGCGTGTCTTCAAACTCCCGTCGTCGCCCGCAGGGCGGCCGCGCGGCGTCTGGTGCGTGCTCTCGGCGTGCCGGGTGCAAGGCCTCGTACTGGATGTACTTGGCCTTACGCCCGGTGCGGCGAGAGTGCGTGCCAGGCGTCGTGAGGCTGGGGGCACCTCCCAGCGTTAGCTGGGGGAGGGAGTTTGAAGACACACCCTAGGGCGTGGGTCGGCGCCCGCCCCGGCCCTCGTCCTCGTCGCCGTCCTGACCGCCGAGCAGTTCGTCGGCCAGCGACGGGAGGTCGTCCAGCGGCGTCTCCTCCGCCCAGTCCGAACGGGGACGGCGGCGCGGGCGGCCCTCTTCGTCGACCTGCGGCAGCTCGGCCGTACGGTCGTTGGCGCCGTGCGGGGAGGCGGAGGCGGGCCGCTCGTCGCGGAAGTACCCCGGCGGGACCTTGTCCGTGCCCTCGTCGGCACCCGCGTCGGCCGGAGGACGCGGCAGCTGGGCCGTCTCCTCCGCGTCGCGGACCTGCGGCAGGACCGTGGTCTCCTCCGCGTCACGGACCGGCGGCAGCACCGCGGTCTCCTCCGCCGCGGAAGGCTCCGGCCGCACCACCGGCGTCGGCACGGTCGTCTCGTTGTCCGGGACCCGGGGTTCGGCCTGGGCCTGGCGTTCGGCCCGGGGTTCCTCGATCCGGCGCAGCTGCGTCGTACTGGTCGCGGAAGCCGCCGCCTCGGCAGCGAGCCGACGCGCCTCCTCCGCGCGCAGCAACGCCTCCTCGGCCTTGCGCTGCTTCTCCAGGCGCCGCTCCTCGGCCTCGGCCCGAAGCCGCGCCTCCTCCTCGGCCTGCTTGCGGCGGCGCTCCTCCTCGGCGGCCCGCTGCTGCTCCTCGGCGAGGAGCCGGGCCTGCTCGATCTCGGCCTTCTTGCGGGCCTCCTCGGCACGCTGCCGGGCCTCCTCCGCCTGGCGCTCGGCCTCGATGCGCTGCGCCTCTTCGAGCTCGCGGCGCTTGCGCTCCTCCTCCTCGGCGCGGAGCTTGGCGAGCTGCTCCTGGCGCTCGCGCTCGATCCGCTCCTCCTCGGCCTTGCGGGCGGCCTCTTCCTCGGCCTTCCTGCGGGCCTCTTCCTCGGCGGCCTTCCTGGCCTCTTCCTGCGCCTTGATCTCGGCTTCGGAGAGCGGCAGGAGTACGTCGAGACGGTGCCGGATGACGGTGGTGACGGCCTCCGGCTCCTGGCCCGCGTCCACCACGAGGTAGCGCCCGGGATCCCCGGCCGCCAGCGTCAGGAAACCGGAGCGCACGCGCGCGTGGAACTCCATCGGCTCCGACTCGAGCCGGTCCGGCGCCTCGGTGAACCGCTCGCGCGCGGCCTCCGGATCGACGTCGAGCAGGACCGTCAGATGCGGTACGAGACCACTCGTGGCCCAGCGGTTGATCCGGGCGACCTCGGTCGGCGACAGGTCGCGGCCCGCGCCCTGATAGGCGACGGACGAGTCGATGTACCGGTCGGAGATGACGACGGCGCCGCGCTCCAGGGCGGGGCGGACGACGGTGTCGACGTGCTCGGCGCGGTCGGCGGCGTACAGCAGTGCCTCGGCGCGGTGGGACAGACCGGCCGACGAGACGTCGAGGAGGATCGAGCGCAGCCGCTTGCCGACGGGCGTCGCGCCCGGCTCGCGCGTGACGACGACCTCGTGGCCCTTGGCCCGGATCCACTCGGCGAGCGCCTCGGACTGCGTCGACTTCCCGGCGCCGTCCCCGCCCTCCAGGGCGATGAAGTAGCCGGTCGCGGCGGGGGCCTGCGCCGGATCGTTCCCCCCGAGCAGCGCGTCCTTCAGGTCCTGGCGCAGCGGTACGCCACTGCGGTCGTCGGCCTTGGCGAGCACCAGCGCGGCGACGGGCAGCAGCAGCGCGCCGACCAGCATCAGCGTGAATGCGGCGCCGCCGTGCGCGAACACGAACTTGCCGTTCTCCAGGCGGTGCGGCCCGATCAGCGCGGCGACCAGCGGCGCGATCAGGGCGCCGAGCGCGATGGCGACGCGTACGACGGCCTGGAGGTGCTCGGTGACGCGGGCCCGCCGGTACTCCTCGGTCTCCTGGTCGAGCAGCGCGTGCCCGGTGTGGGCGGCGATGCCCGCGGCGACACCGGCCACCGCGACGAGCAGGATCACCGTGGTCACGTCCGGGACCAGCCCGGCGGCGAGCAGCGCGAGGCCGGTCAGCGCGATGACGAGCGCGAGCAGCCGGCGCCGCGAGAGCGACGGCAGCACGGTGGGCGCCGAGCGGATGCCGACGACCGTGCCGCCGGTCAGGCCGAGCACGAGCAGCCCGAAGGTGACGGGCCCGCCACCCAGGTCCTTGGCCTGCAGCACGGACACGGCGACGGCGGCGGAGACCGCCCCGGCGACGGCGGCGCAGGCGAGCACGAGCAGCGGAATGGCGCCCGTGCGCCCCTTGTCGACACCCGCGCCGGTCTTCGGCCGACGCAGCCCCTCCAGCGGCGACCGCGCGCGCGGGGTCTGCGCGTCCGGCAGTTCGAGGAAGAAGACGACAGAAAGGGAAGCGGCGAAGAGCCCGGCGCCCACGTACGACGACAGCGCCACCTGGTGCAGCGCGAACCAGTCGACGCCCGCGCCGATCAGGTTCTGCACGAGGGTGACAACGACGAGCACGGCGGCGGCCAGCGGGATCGCGACAAAAGAAGTCCGCAGCGAGAGCCGGCGCAGCGCCTCCATGTGGTCCGGCAGCGGCCGCACGGCCGCGCCCTCCAGCGGCGGCGCGGGCAGCAGTGCGGGCGCCGCGCTCTCCTTGGCGACGGTCCAGAACCGCTCGGCGACCCCGATGACGAAGGCCGTCACGAGGATCAGCGCCAGTGCGTTGTCCGGAGTCCAGTCGATCCACAGGGGGGCGACGATCAGCAGTGCGGCACGCAGCCCGTCGGCGCCGACCATGGTCCAGCGCCGGTCGAGCGGTCCGCCGGGCGTGGTCAGCGAGGTCAGCGGCCCGAGGAGCACGGCCCCGAACAGCAGCGTCGACAGGATCCGGGCACCGAACACCGCGGCGACGGCCACGGCGACTCCCCGGTACCCACCGCCGAACGAGCCCTCGGAAATGGCCGCCTGGAGCGCGAGCACCACGAGCACAAGCAGCCCGAGCACATCACCGACCCCACCGACGAGCTGCGCGGACCACAGTCGCTTCAACTGCGGGACGCGCAACAGCGCACGCACGGCGCGCTCTCGGGAGTCCGCTACCAGGGCGTCGTCTGGGGCCGTGTGGGGGGCCGTTGGCTGCTCGGCACGGGTCATTCGTCCAGCCTATCGGGACCGACCGACACTCCGAGGGGCCGCCCGAACAAACGGGCGCCCCCGTTGCCGCGTACGGCTTCGGAGGCGCCCGATCTGATGCCCGTAAATCCCTACTGCTCCGCGGCGGCCGCCTTCTTGGCCGGAGCCTTCTTCGCCGCGGTCGTCTTCTTGGCCGCGGTCTTCTTCGCAGCCGTCTTCTTGGCCGTGGTCGTCTTCTTGGCGGCGGCCTTCTTGGCCGGAGCCTTCTTCGCGGCCGTCTTCTTCTTGGCCGGCCCCTTCGCCCGCTTCTCCGCGAGCAGCTCGAAGCCGCGCTCCGGCGTGATGTCCTCGACGGAGTCGCCGGACCGCAGCGTCGCGTTGGTCTCGCCGTCGGTGACGTACGGACCGAAGCGGCCGTCCTTCACCACGACGGGCTTCTCGCTCACCGGGTCGGTGCCCAGCTCCTTCAGCGGCGGCTTGGCGGCCGCGCGGCCGCGCTGCTTGGGCTGGGAGTAGATCTCCAGGGCCTCTTCGAGCGTGATCGTGAAGAGCTGGTCCTCGGAGGTCAGCGACCGCGAGTCCGTGCCCTTCTTCAGGTACGGCCCGTACCGCCCGTTCTGCGCGGTGATCTCGACGCCCTCGGCGTCGGCGCCCACCACGCGCGGCAGCGACATCAGCTTCAGGGCGTCGGCAAGGGTCACCGTGTCGAGCGACATGGTCTTGAAGAGCGAGGCGGTCCGCGGCTTCACCGCGTTCTTCCCGGTCTTCGGGGTGCCCTCGGGGAGCACCTCGGTGACGTAGGGACCGTAGCGCCCGTCCTTGGCGACGATCTGGTGGCCCGACTCGGGGTCGGTGCCCAGCTCGAAGTCACCGCTCGGCTTGGCGAGCAGCTCCTCCGCGTACTCGACGGAGAGCTCGTCGGGGGCGAGGTCCTCGGGCACGTCCGCGCGCTGGTGGTTCTCGGAGTCGCGCTCGCCGCGCTCGACGTACGGGCCGTAGCGGCCCACGCGCAGCACGATGTCGTTGCCGACGGGGAACGACGAGACCTCGCGGGCGTCGATCGCGCCCAGGTCGGTCACGAGCTCCTTGAGGCCGCCGAGGTGGTCACCGTCACCGTTGCCCGCGTCGGCCGCGCTCGTGTCGCCCGAGCCCTCGCCGAAGTAGAACCGCTTCAGCCACGGCACCGCCTGCGCCTCGCCCCGCGCGATGCGGTCGAGGTCGTCCTCCATCTTGGCGGTGAAGTCGTAGTCGACGAGCCGCCCGAAGTGCTTCTCGAGCAGGTTGACGACGGCGAACGACAAGAAGGAGGGCACCAGGGCCGTCCCCTTCTTGAAGACGTAGCCGCGGTCGAGAATGGTGCCGATGATCGACGCATACGTGGAAGGACGCCCGATCTCGCGCTCTTCCAGCTCCTTGACCAGCGAGGCCTCGGTGTAGCGGGCCGGCGGCTTGGTCGCGTGGCCGTCGACCGAGAGCTCCTCGGCGGACAGCGGGTCGCCCTCGGAGACCTGCGGCAGGCGGCGCTCGCGGTCGTCCAGCTCCGCGTTCGGGTCGTCGGCGCCTTCGACGTACGCCTTCAGGAACCCGTGGAAGGTGATGGTCTTGCCGGACGCGCTGAACTCGGCGTCGCGGCCGTCGCTCGACGCGCCGCCGATCTTCACGGTGACGCTGTTGCCGACCGCGTCCTTCATCTGCGAGGCGACGGTCCGCTTCCAGATCAGCTCATAGAGCTTGAACTGGTCGCCGGTCAGCCCGGTCTCGGCAGGCGTACGGAAGCGGTCGCCCGAGGGACGGATCGCCTCGTGCGCCTCCTGCGCGTTCTTCACCTTGCCCGCGTACGTGCGCGGCTTGTCCGGCAGGTAGTCGGCGCCGTACAACTGCGTGACCTGGGCGCGAGCGGCGGAGACCGCCGTGTCCGACAGGGTCGTGGAGTCCGTACGCATGTAGGTGATGAAGCCGTTCTCGTACAGCTTCTGCGCCACCTGCATGGTGGCCTTCGCGCCGAAGCCCAGCTTGCGCGAGGCCTCCTGCTGCATCGTCGTCGTACGGAACGGTGCGTAGGGCGAGCGGCGGTACGGCTTGGACTCGACGGAGCGCACGGAGAACGACGTGTTCTCCAGGGCGGCGGCGAGCGCGCGGGCGTTCGCCTCGTCGAGGTGCAGCGTGTTCGCCGAGTTGCCGCCCTTGATCTGGCCGAGCGAGTCGAAGTCGCGGCCCTGCGCGATGCGCTTGCCGTCGACCGCGCTCAGCCGTGCGACCAGCGACGACGGGTCGGAGGGGTCACCGGCGCGGCCCGTCGCGAACGTGCCGGTCAGGTCCCAGTACTCGGCGGAGCGGAAGGCGATGCGCTCGCGCTCCCGCTCGACGACGAGGCGGGTGGCCACCGACTGGACGCGGCCCGCCGACAGACGCGGCATGACCTTCTTCCACAGGACCGGCGAGACCTCGTAGCCGTAGAGACGGTCGAGGATGCGGCGGGTCTCCTGGGCGTCGACCATCCGCGTGTTCAGCTCGCGCGGGTTGGCGACGGCGGCGCGGATCGCGTCCTTGGTGATCTCGTGGAAGACCATCCGGTGGACGGGGACCTTGGGCTTCAGGACCTCCAGGAGGTGCCACGCGATGGCTTCGCCCTCGCGGTCCTCATCGGTGGCCAGGAAGAGTTCGGTGGAGTCCTTCAGCAGGTCCTTGAGCTTCTTGACCTGCGCCTTCTTGTCAGCGTTGACGACGTAGATCGGCTCGAAGTCGTTCTCGACGTCGACGCCGAGGCGGCGCACCTCGCCGGTGTACTTCTCGGGGACCTCGGCCGCGCCGTTGGGGAGGTCGCGGATGTGCCCGACGCTCGCTTCGACGACGTACCCAGGGCCGAGGTAGCCCTTGATCGTCTTCGCCTTGGCGGGCGACTCGACGATGACGAGTCGGCGGCCGCCCTGTGCGGTCTCGCTGGTCGGGGACAACTTCGCTCTTCTCTCCGGTCGGCGGTTCGGGGCCGTCACTGTGGTTCGCTACGGCACTGCTGCGGAGTGTGACGGTACCTCCCGCCGGTGTGTCAAACGGGAAAAGCACGCAGCAGCCACTCGGAACGGTAACCCGACTCCTCGTGATCCTGCCCCCGGACCGAGGAGCGGACGCCTCGCCTCCGGGTACCCGGGGGTGTCCGAAGAATCACTGGGCGTGCCACGTTCCTGCGACGTTCCTGCGACGTTCCTGTCACGAGTGTCCCCATTGCGCTGCGATCCGACTCCCTGTCTCCCCTTCCTTATTTGCTCCTGACAAGATGGCGGTCGGCTGGGGGAGCCCAAGGGAAGCCTCCGGCTCGTCCCCGAAGGCCGTCCCCATCCAGGAGCATCCGATGTCCGACAGCAACCCCTACGGCCAGCAGCCCCCGCAGGAGCAGCCGGGCGGGAACCCGTACGGCTATCCCCAGCAGGGCGCTCCCCAGCCCGGCTACGGCGCCCCCGGCCAGCCCCCGCAGGGCGGCCAGCCCGGCTACGGCTACCCCTACCCCGGCTCGGCCCCGGCCGGCGCGGGCTATCCGCCCCAGGGTGCGCCCGGCATGCCGGTGGGCTACGACCCCAACGCGCCGTTCGGCTACGACCCTTACGGCCGCCCCTACTCCGACAAGTCGAAGATCGTCGCGGGTGTGCTGCAGCTCTTCCTGGGCGGCTTCGGCGTCGGCCGCTTCTACATCGGCAACGTCGGCATCGGCCTCGCCCAGCTGTTCACCTGCGGCGGCCTCGGCATCTGGGCCCTGATCGACGGCATCATCCTGCTGACCAGCAGCAACACCACGGACTCCAACGGCCGTGTCCTCCGCGGCTGATCGCGCTCCGGCCCTGCTGCGCCACCCGGCGGCGGCCCCCCTGGGGGTGCTCGCCGCCGGAGTGGCAGGCGCGCTGTACCTGTACGGGACCGATCCGCACGCGCCGGGGCAGTGGCTCCCGCGCTGCCCGTTCCATCTGGTGACGGGCCTGTGGTGCCCGGCCTGCGGCGGCACGCGCATGGTCTACGACCTGATGCACGGTCAGTTCGCGGCGGCCTGGGGCGACAACAGGGCGCTGCTGCTCGCCGCCCCGTTCGCCCTTGCCCTGCTGGGCCGTTGGGCCTACGAAGGGCTGCGGGGGCGGCGCTGGCGACCGTCGTTCAGCCGGCGCACGCAGGCCGCGATCCTGCTCGCCGCCGTCGCCTGGACCGTGCTGCGCAACGTGGTCTGACCCGCCGTCAACCAGCACAGACGCCCCACAGGTCACAAACCCGCCACGATCCACCCCGAGACCGTCCGTTCCCGGTGTGCCGTCCCTTAACTTTGGGCCTTCCGAGGCCAGCGCTACGTCCCCACCGCGCGTCTGCCTCACACATCCGCTCTGGCGCACGCTTCGTCGTGCCCTTTCGCTGTCCCCTAGGAGCACACCCATGTCGTACCCCGCTCAGCCCGGACCGGCCGACCCCAACGCCCCCTTCGGCTACGACCCGCAGGGTCGCCCGTACTCCGAGAAGTCGAAGATCACCGCGGGTCTGCTGCAGCTCTTCCTGGGCGGTCTGGGCATCGGCCGCTTCTACGTCGGCAACGCGGGCGTCGGCGTCGCCCAGCTGCTGACCTGCGGCGGCCTCGGCATCTGGGCCCTGATCGACGCGATCCTGTTCTTCACGAGCAACGACCGCACGGACTCCCAGGGCCGCGTGCTGCGCGGCTGAGGGCTGTCCGGCCCGTACGACGACGGCGCCCACCCGGTGGATCCGGGTGGGCGCCGTTCTCGTACCCGCTCCGCGTCGGGCCTCAGGCGCTCACATCTGGCCGAAACACCACGCCGCGAGCGCCAGGCAGCCCACCCCGGCCGCCCCGGCGAGCACCGCCGACGCCACCGGGCGGGCGCCGTACGCCACCGGCTGCCGGTGCGCCGTGCGCGCCCCCGTCCATACGACGAGCCCCGCGCCGAACAGCGCGAACACCGTCCCCGCGAAGACCGCAGGTGCACTCTCCATCGCCTCGCGCCTCCCCATTGCGTTCAGCCGCAGAGGCTGACAGGGGAAGGGGAACCCGGGGTGAACTCCCGTGGAGCGCAAGGAAAAGAGCCGCTAGCCGACCGGGGTGACAGGCTCCAGGAAGCCCTGCTCGACCAGCGTGCGGATCTGCGCCGGCGTGCGGTCACGGAGCAACACCGGCTCCTCGCCCATGAGTTGGGCGATGGCGTCCAGGATCCGCCCGGCGCTCAGCGTCCCGTCGCACACGCCCGCGAACCCGGCGCCGACCGTGTCCACCTTCGTCGCCCGCCGCATCCCGCGCCCCTGGCGCAGCACGACGTGCTCCGGGTCCTCGGCGCCCGGCAGGCCGACCTGCTCCTGCACGACCTCACCGGAGAGCTTGAAGGACGACTCGAGCAGCGCCGCGTCGTCGTGCGCCCGCAGCCAGTCGATCCGCTCGAAGTGCGCCCGCACGGTGTCCCCGAGCGGCTGCTCGACGGGGTGCGGCCACTCCTCGACGACGACGGACGGCTCGGCGGCGTCCGACTTCCTGAGCGTGATCCAGCCGAAGCCGACGGCCCGCACCTTGCGCGCCTCGAACTCGTCGAGCCACGCGTCGTACCGCGCCGCGTACTCCGCCGGGTCGGTGCGGTGGTCACCGGCGTCGCGCAGCCACAACTCCGCGTACTGCGTGACGTCCTGCACCTCGCGCTGCACGATCCAGGCGTCGCACCCGCGCGGCACCCACGAGCGCAGCCGGTCGGTCCACTCCTCGCCCTCCACGTGCTGCCAGTTGGCCAGGAACTGTGCGTATCCCCCCTCGTTCAGATGCGCCCCCGCTCCCTGAACGACCGAGCGGCACAGATCGTCCCCGCCCATGCCGCCGTCGCGGTACGTCAGCCGCGCCCCCGGCGAGATCACGAAGGGCGGGTTCGACACGATCAGGTCGTACGTCGCGTCGGCCTCGCCCTCGACGGGCTCGTACAGCGAACCCTCACGCAGATCGGCGGCGGGCGCGCCCGACAGCGCGAGGGTGAGCGCGGTGATGTGCAGGGCACGGGAGTTGAGGTCGGTCGCCGTGACCCGCGTGGCGTGCTGGGCGGCGTGCAGCGCCTGGATGCCGGAACCGGTGCCGAGGTCGAGCGCCGATGCGACGGGCGTACGGACGGTGATCCCGGCGAGCGTCGTGGACGCCCCGCCGACGCCGAGCACGACGCCCTCGTCCTTGCTGCCGATGCCACCGGCGCCGCCGACCGCGCATCCCAGGTCGGACACGATGAACCAGTCCTCGCCGTCGGGCCCGCCGTACGGCCGTACGTCGACGGTAGCGGCGACCTCGTCACCGCTGTCACCGCTGCCACCGCTGCCACCGCTCGATGTCAGCCACCCGCTCTCGAGGCAGGCGTCCAGGGGCAGCACGTCGACGAGCAGCCCGCGCGGCACGGGCTGCTGCAGCAGGAACAGCCGCACGAGCATCTCCAGGGGCGAGTCCCCCCGGGTGGCACGCAGGGCGGGCACGGTCTCGCTCCGCGCAAGCGCCGCGTAGGCAGGCGCCCCGAGCAGTTCGAGCAGCCCGTCAGCACTGAACTCGGCACTCAGCAGGGCGGCGCGCAGCGAGGCGGCGACGTCGGGGCGGTCGGCGGCGGGCAGGGCGGGGGCGGGGGTAGCACTCACCCCTCCATTGTCACCCGGAAACGCCTGCGCCCCCGGTGCCGGACAGCGGGGGCGCAGGTAAGTACTGCGGGGTACTAGGAGGCCGACGGCGAAGCGGAAGCGCTCTTGCAGCTCTCCTGCTTGGCCATGGCCTTGCCCACGTCGCCCTCCTCCAGGTTCTTCAGGGCGTCGCTGCCGGACTGGCTCAGCTTGTCCAGCTCGCCCGCGATCCCCTTGAGGCCCTCGGCGAACTTCGCCTGGTCGTCGGTGTCCAGCTTGTCGACCTGCTTCTGCAGATCGGCGTACGACGTCGAGATCTTGTCGAGCTCCTTGACGGCGTCCTGCTGCTTCGTCTTGCCGTCGTCGACGGGCGGGGCCCCGGCCGTGTCGACGGCGTCACCGATCGCCTTGTACGCGTCGGACATGTCCTTGAACGCCTTCGAGTCCGTCTTCTGGACGTCGGCGGGCGAGCTGTTGTCCGAGGTCTCCTTCTGGATCGCGGCGTTGGCGTCCTCGATCTTCTTGGCCTGCGGCTGGACCGCGTCACAGACCTGCTTGGCCCACGAGTCCAGCTTCTTGTTGCCGTCGTCGCTGCAGCCGGACAGCGCCAGTACCAGTACCGCACCGCCGGACAGTGCGGCTGCAAGCTTCTTGTTCACCGGATCGGTCCCTTCCATGGCTCTCGGCCCCGGAACTTACACGCCGGGCACACGACCATCGCACCTCGGGTGTCCCAAAGGACCGCTTTCTTGACCTTTAGCAGCCATTTGCACCAAGGGAGAGAAGGCTCACGGGAGAAGGGGGCAGAAACCTCACATGGTGGTGGGCGGACAGCCCGTCAAGCTCCGCTGCCCGCCCACCTGTTGAGCGTCCGAGTTCCTGCGCCGCTACGTGCGTGACGGCGCCACCGGAGCCGGATCCGCCTGCTTGGGCACCTGCCCGGACCGGCCCTCGTCGTTCCCCTCGTCGTCGCTGACCGCGATGCCGCGCCGCTTGGACACGTACACCGCGCCGACGATGACGACGAGCGCGACGACGGCGACCACGACCCGCACGGCGACGTTCGCGTCGTCGCCGTAGCTGAACTTGACGACCGCGGGCGCGATGAGCAGCGCGACGAGGTTCATCACTTTCAGGAGCGGGTTGATGGCGGGCCCGGCCGTGTCCTTGAACGGGTCGCCGACCGTGTCACCGATGACGGTGGCCGCGTGCGCCTCGCTGCCCTTGCCGCCGTGGTGCCCGTCCTCGACGAGCTTCTTCGCGTTGTCCCACGCGCCACCGGAGTTGGCGAGGAAGACGGCCATCAGCGTGCCCGTGCCGATGGCCCCGGCGAGATACGCGCCGAGCGCGCCCACGCCGAGCGTGAAGCCGACCGCGATCGGCGCCAGGACGGCGAGCAGGCCGGGCGTCGCCAGCTCCCGCAGCGCGTCCTTCGTACAGATGTCGACGACGCGTCCGTACTCCGGCTTCTCCGTGTAGTCCATGATCCCGGGGTGCTCGCGGAACTGCCGGCGCACCTCGTAGACCACCGAACCGGCCGACCGCGACACGGCGTTGATGGCGAGCCCGGAGAACAGGAACACCACCGCGGCGCCCGCGATGAGGCCCACCAGGTTGTTCGGCTGCGAGATGTCCATCACCAGGTTCATCGGCCCGCCGTCGCCGACCTTCTCGCCGACGTCGTGCGCCGCCGTGAGGATCGCGTCCCGGTACGAGCCGAAGAGCGCGGACGCCGCCAGGACGGCCGTGGCGATGGCGATGCCCTTGGTGATGGCCTTCGTCGTGTTGCCGACGGCGTCCAGGTCGGTGAGCACCTGCGCGCCCGCGCCCGTCACGTCGCCGGACATCTCGGCGATGCCCTGCGCGTTGTCGGAGACCGGCCCGAAGGTGTCCATCGCGACGATGACGCCGACGGTGGTCAGCAGCCCGGTACCGGCCAGCGCGACCGCGAACAGCGCGAGCATGATCGACGTACCGCCGAGCAGGAACGCCCCGTACACGCCGAGCCCGATCAACAGCGCGGTGTAGACGGCCGATTCGAGCCCGAGGGAAATACCCGCGAGCACGACGGTGGCCGGACCGGTCAGCGACGTCTTGCCGATGTCCTTGACCGGGCGCCGGGTCGTCTCCGTGAAGTACCCGGTGAGCTGCTGGATCAGCGCGGCCAGCACGATGCCGATCGCCACCGCGACGACCGCGAGGACCCGCGGATCGCCGTCGTGCGAGCGGATCGCCGCGTCGGTGACGCCGTCCAGGTCGGCGTACGTGCTCGGCAGATAGACGAACACGGCCACGGCGACCAGCACGAGCGAGATCACCGCGGAGATGAAGAAGCCGCGGTTGATCGCGCTCATTCCGGAGCGGTCACTGCGCCTGGGCGCCACGGCGAAGATGCCGATCATCGCCGTGAGGACGCCGATCGCGGGCACGATCAGCGGGAACGCGAGCCCGGCGTCGCCGAAGGCCGCCTTGCCGAGGATCAGCGCGGCGACGAGCGTGACGGCGTAGGACTCGAAGAGGTCGGCGGCCATTCCCGCGCAGTCTCCGACGTTGTCGCCCACGTTGTCGGCGATGGTCGCGGCATTGCGCGGATCGTCCTCCGGAATGCCCTTCTCGACCTTGCCGACCAGGTCGGCGCCGACGTCGGCGGCCTTGGTGAAGATGCCGCCTCCGACACGCATGAACATCGCGATCAGCGCGGCCCCGAGCCCGAATCCCTCCAGGACCTTGGGCGCGTCGGCCGCGTAGACGAGCACGACGACGGAGGCGCCGAGCAGGCCGAGCCCCACCGTGAACATGCCGACGACGCCGCCCGTACGGAAAGCGATCTTCATGGCGTGATGCGCTACGGAAGTGAGATCCTTTTCGGGCTCGCCTTCCGCCGGGGTCGCTTCCCTGGCCGCAGCCGCCACACGCACATTACTGCGTACCGCGAGCCACATTCCGATATAGCCGGTGATCGCCGAGAACACGGCGCCGATCAAGAAGAAGATCGAACGCCCGGCCCGCTGATCCCAGCCGTCCGCTGGAAGCAGCATGAGCAGGAAGAACACCACGACGGCGAATACGCCGAGCGTACGCAACTGCCGTCCCAGATAGGCTTTCGCGCCTTCCTGGACCGCGGCCGCGATCTCCTTCATGGAATCCGTGCCCTCACCGGCCGCGAGCACCTGGCGCACCAGGACTCCGGCGACGGCGAGCGCCGCGAGCGCGACGACTCCGATGACGATCACGATCAGACGGTTGTCGTCCGTCAGAACTGCGGCTGCGAGATGTGAGGGGGTAGAGGGCTCCGCCATTCGTCCTCCTTGACGCTTGGGCTGAGCTCAAGATGTGGACGGATTGTAGGGAGCGCGACCTGATCAAAACAGGGCGCGGTAAACGGAATTGTTTTCTACCCCGCAAATGATCGATAAACCCCTGATCAACGCACGGAGATCAACGGCCGCTAATCCCCCCGAGGCATTAGTAATCACCGACGATGATCCAGATACGACGATCTAGGAATAGCGATCTAGGAACGGCGATCTAGAAATGCTGATCCAGCATCAGTGATCCAGGATCAGTGATCCTGGAATACGAAAAGGTCCCGCCCGCCAGGAAGGCGTGCAGGACCTTGAGAAAAGAAGCACAAGAAGCCCGAAGGGGCTACGCCAGCGGCACCGGCGCCGTCGGCCAGCTCATCCGAATGAGACCGCCCTCCGCGTCCGCCGTGACCTCGACGTCGTCCACGAGACCACTGATGACGGCGAGGCCCATCTCGTCCTCACCCTCCGCCTCGAGATCGTCGGCGGCGCCACGGGCTCCGGGCACCTCGGCGGGCACCCGAGGCGCCTCGTCACCGACCTCGATCGAGAACTGCTTCTCGTCCTCGATCAACGCCACCCGCACCGGCGCCGCGACACCGCTGCTCTGGTGCAGCCCCACGGCGCGGGTGCACGCCTCACCGACGGCGAGCCTGACCTCGTCGAGCACGGCCTCGTCCACGCCCGCCCTGCGCGCCACCGCGGCCGCCACGAGGCGGGCCGTGCGGACGTGCTCGGGCAGAGGGCTGAAGCGGAGTTCGACGGTGGCCATGCATCCCCCTCGGACGTACGGGCGTGCTCTCGGGGACCGGGCCGGCCAACGGCCGCCCGATCCCCCTCTACTGCATCAACCGGATCGACCGGATCGACTGGATCGACTGGATCCGACCGGATCAGTCGGTCGCCGCGACGGCTTCCTCGACCGAGGTGTGGATCGGGAACACCTTGGTCAGGCCGGTGATACGGAAGATCTTGAGAATGCGCTCCTGGTTGCAGACCAGGCGCAGCGAGCCCTCGTGGGCACGCACCCGCTTCAGGCCGCCGACCAGCACGCCGAGCCCGGTGGAGTCGAGGAAGTCCACGCCCTCCATGTCGACGACAAGGTGGAAACTGCCGTCGTTCACCAGCTCGACCAGCTGCTCGCGCAGCTTGGGCGCGGTATATACATCGATTTCGCCACCGACCTCGACGACCGTACGATCGCCGACGGTACGGGTCGACAGGGACAGGTCCACGGATCCTCCAGCACCTTGCTATCGAGCGGTCGCCCCTCGGGGATACCTCGGCTTGATCCCCCGGGACGGTTCGCCAGCCGCGATGGCATTCAATCACTTACCAGCAGGCGTGCACGACGCCTTGGAAGCATTGTCCGTCACGCCAGTGACACACTCGGCGGTGATGGCCAAGAATCACCGATCCGAACGACCCTCGACGACTGCCGCCGATCGTGCTTCCCGCCCCTCTCCCGGTGCGGTCCTGGAGCGGCTCGCCTCGGGTCCGAGCAGGGCTGCCCGCATCACTCATACGGAGCACTTGCCCCCTCGCCCCGGCCGTCATGCAGTCTGGCCGGACCGGATCCGTGCCGAGGTGATCGCGGCCGTGCAGGCGGCCGGGATCGAGCATCCCTGGGCCCACCAGGCACAAGCGGCGGAGCACGCCCTGGACGGCGAGTCGGTGATCGTCGCCACAGGCACGGCCTCGGGCAAGTCGCTCGCCTACCTCACGCCCGTCCTGTCGACCCTCCTCGACGGCTCCGAGGCACCGAACGGGCGCGGCGCCACCGCGCTCTACCTCGCCCCGACCAAGGCCCTGGCAGCGGACCAGTGCCGATCGGTGAAGGAACTTTCACAACCTCTGGGCACGGCGGTCCGTCCCGCGGTCTACGACGGCGACACCCCCTTCGAGGAACGCGAATGGGTACGTCAGTTCGGCAACTACGTCCTGACCAACCCCGACATGCTGCACCGCGGGATATTGCCCTCCCACCCGCGCTGGTCCTCCTTCCTCAAAGCCCTCAAGTACGTCGTCATCGACGAGTGCCACACCTACCGCGGCGTCTTCGGCTCGCACGTCGCCCAGGTCCTGCGCCGCCTGCGCAGACTCTGCGCCCGCTACGGCTCCGAGCCCGTCTTCCTCCTCGCCTCCGCCACGGCGGCCGAACCGGCCGTCGCCGCCCGCCGGTTGACGGGCCTGCCCGTCGTGGAGGTCGCCGACGACGCCTCACCCCGCGGCGAACTCGTCTTCGCCCTCTGGGAACCTCCCCTCACCGAGATGCAGGGCGAGAAGGGCGCTCCCGTGCGGCGCACCGCCACCGCCGAAACCGCCGACCTGCTCACGGACCTGACCGTCCAGGGCGTCCGCTCGGTCGCCTTCGTACGCTCCCGACGAGGCGCCGAGCTGATCTCGGTGATCGCCCAGGAACGCCTCTCCGAGATCGACCGCTCGCTCGCCCGCCGCGTCGCCGCCTATCGCGGCGGCTACCTTTCCGAAGAACGCCGCGCCCTCGAAGCGGCCCTGCACTCCGGTGAACTCCTCGGCCTCGCCGCCACCACCGCCCTCGAACTCGGCATCGACGTCTCGGGGTTGGACGCCGTCGTCATCGCCGGCTACCCGGGCACCCGCGCCTCCCTGTGGCAGCAGGCGGGCCGCGCGGGCCGGGCAGGGCAGGGCGCCCTCGCCGTCCTCGTGGCCCGCGACGACCCCCTGGACACGTATCTCGTCCACCACCCCGAGGCCCTGTTCGACCAGCCGGTCGAGTCGACGGTCCTGGACCCCGACAACCCGTACGTCCTGGCCCCGCACCTGTGCGCGGCCGCCGCGGAACTTCCACTGACTGAACCGGACCTGGACCTGTTCGGCCCGGCGAGCGGCAACCTGCTCCCGCAGCTGGAAGCCGCGAAACTGCTGCGCCGCCGCGGCGGCACGAAGGCCTGGCACTGGACCCGCCGCGAGTCCGCCGCCGACCTCGCGGACATCCGCGGCGAGGGCGGCAGCCCGGTCCAGATCGTCGAGGCGAGCACGGGCCGGCTCCTCGGCACGGTCGACGCGGGGTCCGCCCACACGACGGTGCACGACGGCGCGGTCCACCTCCACCAGGGCCGCACGTATGTGGTCAAGCAGCTCGACCTCGACGACAACGTCGCCCTGGTCGAACCGGCCAACCCCACCTATTCGACGACCGCCCGGGACACCACGGCGATCTCCATCCTGGAGACCGACGTCGAAGTCCCGTGGGGCCAGGGCCGGTTGTGCTACGGCTCGGTGGAGGTCACGAACCAGGTGGTCGGCTATCTCCGACGCCGCCTCATCACCGGCGAGGTCCTCGGCGAGACCAAGCTCGACCTCCCTCCCCGCACGCTGCGCACCCGCGCGGTGTGGTGGACGGTCACGGAGGACCAGCTGGACGCCGCCCGGGTGAACCCCGAGATCCTCGGCGGCGCCCTCCACGCGGCCGAACACGCCTCCATCGGCATGCTCCCCCTCTTCGCCACCTGCGACCGCTGGGACATCGGCGGCGTCTCGATCCCCCTCCACCCCGACACGTTGCTCCCCACCGTCTTCGTCTACGACGGCCATCCCGGCGGGGCGGGCTTCGCCGAACGCGCCTTCCACACCGCCCGGGAGTGGCTGACCGCCACCCGCGAGGCCATCGCCTCCTGCGAGTGCGAGGCCGGCTGCCCGTCCTGCATCCAGTCCCCCAAGTGCGGCAACGGCAACGACCCGCTGCACAAGAGGGGCGCGGTCCGACTCCTCACCACGCTCCTGCAGGAAGCGCCGTAGAGGCTGTAGGGGTCGTAGGGGTCGTAGGGCATACCCGTACCTGCTCCCGGCTTCCAGGAGAGGGCCCCGCCCTCCTGCAACAGCCCTGAGCCCCGCCCACCTTGCAGAGCCCTCCCCGGCCTCTGACTTCCTCCACCTCGCAGAGCTCCTTCCGGCCTCTGAACTCCTCCACCTCGCAGAGCTCCTTCCGGCCTCTGAACTCCTCCACCTCACAGGGACCTCTCCGACCCCGAACAGCACTCGCATCGCAGAGACACCCGTGCCATCCGGCTGCCGTCCAACCCCCGGCGGCACACGCCCCGCAGAGCCCCCTCCCGCTCCCGGCGGCAACGGTCCCGCAGGTCCCGCCCGTGCCTTCACCTCGGCCGCGAACACCCCGCTCCCCGCTCCCGCGGTCACCTCGGACACCTCCCCGTGGACCGCGCACCGCACCACCCTCGCCCCCTGTGCCCGGGCGACTCTCCCGGCCAGGGCGCACGCGTCCGCGTTGCCCTCCATCCAGTGATCGGCCGCCGCGAGCGCCGCCAAGTCGGCCGCACCGCCTGCCCGGTGGCGCGCCTCGACCGCCCTTGCCATGGCCAGGACGCCGCCGAAGACCACCCCGACCGCGGCCAGGGCCACGGCCGCCCACACCGTCGCCGAACCCCGGTCCGCCCCGGCCCAACCGCCCCACGGCCCACCGCGTCCCTTGCCCCGCTCCCCTGTCCCGCGTCCGCGTCTCCTCATGTCTCGCCCGCCGTCTCCTCGGCCGCCGCCACGGCCTGCGCGTCCAACTCGACGCCGAGCGGCCCCGGCCCCACCGACCGCGCCCGTACCGTCACCCGGACCAGGTCCCCCTCACGGCTCACCTCGATCCGCGCGTCGGGCGGAGCCGCCTCGCGCGCGGCGGCCAACGCGGCCCCGCGCGACTCCTGGCGGGCCACGGCCCGAGCCCCGGCCCGCGCCGCGTCCACGCACCTGATCTGCGCGGACGCGGCCAGCACCACCCAGACCAGGGCCATCGTGAACGCCACGAGCACCGGCAGCACCACGGCCGCCTCCGCCGTCACGAAGCCCCGGTCACGGCCCCGCCGGCCCCGTCGGCGCCGCGGCTCAGAACGACCCATGGAGTGCCTTCGCCACCATGGACTGCAGCGCGGACTGCACCGCGTCGCTGCTCACCACCTGGTACAGCACTCCGGCGAAGGCCACCGCCGCGAGCAGCCCCACGGCGTACTCGGCACTGACCATCCCCGCGTCCCGACGTGCCGAGCGCACCGTCCGCACCCATCGCCGAGCACCCTTGCACAACCGGCCGTACACCCGTCCCTTGCGCGTTCCTGTCATCACAACCCCCTTGCCTGTCATCACAACCCCCTTGAAAATCCGTACCGTTCACTTCACTCACCGACCGCCCAGCACTCCGTCCGCGAGGCCGATCACCACCGGCAGCACCCCGATCACCAGGAACGCGGGCAGGAAGCACAGCCCGACCGGAGCCGTGATGACCACGGCCGCCCGGCGTGCCACGGCCGTCGCCCTGCGCCCCCGCTCGGCTCTGCACTCGGCGGCGATCTGCGCCACGGGAGCCGCCGCCGGGGCCCCGGACTCACCCGCCCGCTCCAGCAGCCGCACCAGCGCCTCGGCCCCCGGTATCGCCGCCAACTCCCTCCATGCCAGGCCCGGTTCACCCCCGAGGCGGACCTGCGCCGCGCCTCGCGCCATCGCCCGCCCGACCGGCCCGCCCACCGACTCCCCCACCGCCCTCGCGGCCTCCACGGGTCCGGCACCGGCTGCGACACAGGCGGCCAACAGATCTGCGGCGAGCGAAAGTTGCTTCCCCGCCTCGACCCGCGCGGCCTCGGCGTCCGCGCCCACGCCGGCCCGCGCCTCCCTGCCCCGCCACCACCGCCACACGGCCGCACCCGCGACTGCCCCCAGCAACAGCCCGGGCACCCCGCCGACGAGCACATGCCCGGCGCTCACCGCTCCGGCCACCGGCACCCACCGCCGTGCCGTGACGGGCACCTCCCACGACCGCCGCTCCGTGCGCACCGCGGCCGCCGCCAGGACCAGCCGCACCCGCCGCAGAACGGCCCGCTCCCGCCGCCACGCCCGGACCTCTCGCATCAGCAGCACCGCGAACGCCGCGACGCACAGCACTGCCCCCAGCCTGTGGACAACTTCCATCGACTCCCACCTCCCTGAACCGATCCGAGCCCGGACGCCGAGCCCGGACGCCGGACCCGGACACCGGACCCAGACGCCAAGCCGGGGCACCAAACCCAGGCACCAAACCCGGAGACCAAGAACCAGCCGTCACCCCCGAGCAGCCGTCACCCCCGAGCAGCCGTCACCACCAGGCCGCCGCCCCCCACCTCACGCCTCCGCCCCACGCACAATCCGCCCGGCCCACCACAACCCCGCCGCCTCCAACGCCCCGCCCACCACCAGGCACCCCACCCCGGCCCCGGTGTGCAACAGCACCCGCAACGGCCGCGCCCCCAGGGCCGAGCCGAGCAACAACCCCAGCACCGGCAACCCGGCGAGCATCACCACGGTCGACCACGGGCCGGCCAATTGGGCTCTGAGGTCCGCCCGTTGATCCCGCTCCGCCCGCAGTGCACCGGCGAGCCGCTCAAGACCCGCCGCGAGCCCGGCACCCCGGTCCACGGCCACCCGCCAGCACGCCGCGAGTCCGTGCAGCCCTTCCGCGCCCGGCTCCCGCCCCGCCTCCCGCAGCGCACCGGGCACGTCCCCGCCGAACCGTGCGGCGGCGATCACCGCCGCCCCGCCCGCACCGGACAGCGCGCCCGACTCCCGGACCCCCACCACGAGCGCCTGGCCCGGCTGCCGCCCCGCCCGCACCTCTCCCGCGACGAGGCCGCACAGCCGGATCACCGCGTCCCCGCGCCGCTCCCGAGCCCGCCGCGCCTGCCGGGCCCGCCGCATCCGCGCCGCACCGGGCACGGCGCAGACCCCCAGCACGAGCGGCAGCACCGAGGCGCCGGCCAGCCCGATCGCCAACCCGCCGACCACACAGCCCCATTCGGGCCGCGCCCGAGCCCGCCGCCACCACCGCTCGACACCGCACCGCCAACCCCGCCCCGGCCCTGCGGCCGGCCGCGCCCCCAACACCGCCCGCACCCGCCGCACTTCGGCATCACGACGCGCCACGGCCCACACCACCGCCCACACGCCCAGCGCCGCCACGACCGCGCCCACCACCGCTCCGCTCCTCACAGCGCCCGCACCCCCAGCAACTCCCCGAGCCGCGCCCACCCCGCGCCCGGCACGAACCCGCGCTCGCCCCACTCCAGAGCCGACACGGCCCGCACCCACCCGGCCGCGTCCCGCTCCAGCACGTGCACCTGTGCAACCCGACGCCGCCCGCCCCGGTCCCGTACGAGATGCAGCACGACGGACACCGCGGCCGCCAACTGGCTGTGCAGCGCTGCCCGATCGAGCCCCGCCGCCGTCCCCAGGGCCTCCAGCCGAGCCGGTACGTCGCTCGCGGCATTGGCATGGACGGTCCCCGAACCGCCTTGATGCCCTGTGTTGAGCGCGGTCAGCAGCGACACGACCTCGGCGCCCCGCACCTCGCCGACCACGAGCCGGTCGGGCCGCATCCGCAGCGCCTGCCGCACCAGGTCCGCCAGGTCCACGGCCCCGGCGCCCTCCTGGTTGGCGGGCCGCGCCTCGAGCCGCACCACATGCGGATGGTCCGGCCTCAACTCGGCGGAATCCTCGGCCAGTACGATCCGCTCCTGCGGCCCGACGAGCCCGAGCAGCGCGCTGAGCAGCGTCGTCTTCCCGCTGCCCGTGCCCCCACTGATCAGGTACGACAGTCGCGCCTCGATGAGCGCCCGAAGGACCCGGTCGCCGCCGGGCGGCACCGTCCCCGCCGTCACCAGTTCCCCGAGGGTGAACGCCCGCGGTCGCACGACCCGCAGCGACAGGCACGTGCAGCCCACCGCGACCGGCGGCAGCACCGCGTGCAGCCGGGTCCCGTCGGGCAGCCGCGCGTCCACCCAGGGCCGTGCGTCGTCCAGGCGACGCCCCGCCACGGCGGCGAGCCGCTGCGCCAACCGCCGCACGGCAGCGGCGCTCTCGAACCGCACCCCGGCCGGCTCCAGGCCCCCGCCCCGGTCGACCCACACCTCGTCCGGCGCCGACACCAGGACGTCCGTCACGGACGCGTCCGCGAGCAACGGTTCGAGCGGCCCCGCACCCACCAGCTCCGACCTCAACTCGCCAGCGGCGCCCAGAACTTCGGCGTCCCCGAGAATCCGCCCCTGGGCCCGCAACGCCTCGGTCACGCGCGCGGGGGTCGCCTCCGCCCCGTTCTCCGCGAGCCACTGCCGGACCCCGTCCAGCATCCGCACCCCGACCACCGTGCTCACCAACCCCCACCCCTCTCCTCCAGCTCCTCCTGCACATCCACTGGCATCCGCTCCCAGAACGCCGCGCAGAACCGCCCCATCGCCCCGCCGAAGTCCGCAGCCGGACCCGCCAACACCCGCCCGTCCAGCGGCAGTTCACCCGCAAGCGGCAGCCCGAGGAGTCGCGCCACCTCGTCCGCCTCGAGCAGCGCACCCGCCCCGCGCGCGGGAGCCGTCACCACCCGCAGGTCCCGCAGCACCATGCCCACCGCCCCGGCCACGCGCCGGGCCGCCGCCACGGCCCGCAGCTCCGGGGGCACGACCAGCAGCCCCAGGTCGAGCTGGGCGAGCGCCTCCAGCGACCCGGAGTCGACGCGCCGGGGCAGGTCCACCACGACGGCCCCGCCCCGGCGCCGGCCCGCCGCGAGCACCGCACGCACGGCCTCCGGCGGCACCGCGGCCGGCTCACCCCGGTCCCAACTGAGCAGCCGCAGATCACGCAGGAACGGCAGCGACTCCTCCAGCGCGGTGCTGCCGACCCGGCCCCGCGACTGGGCGAACGCCGGCCAGCGCAGCCCGTCCACCGCCTCCGCGCCCAGCAGTACGTCGAGTCCGCCGCCCAGCGGGTCCGCGTCGACCAGGAGCGTGCGCCGCCCGGCCCGCGCGGACGCCACCGCAAGGGCGCAGGCCAGCGTCGACGCGCCGGCGCCGCCCCGGCCCCCGATGACGCCGACGGTGAGCGCGGGCCGCCCCACGCCCTCCGCGACATCAGCGATCCGGTCCATCAGCCACTGCTCGCCGTCCGGGAGCATCAGCACGTGGTCGGCGCCGACCTCCACGGCCCGCCGCCACACCCCGGAATCGTCCTGATCACGCCCAACCAGAACGACTCCGCGCCGTCGAGCCACCCCGCCGAGCCGTCCCGCGGCGTCGTCCCCGACCAGCACCAGCGGCGCCGCCTCCCACCGGCCCCTGCCCTCGGGCGCCCCGTGCCCGACCTCCGGCCGCACACCCGCCGCGGCGCACAGACGCAGCAGGTCGTCCAGCAGCTCCACGTCCTCCGTCACGATCAGCGGCGCACCTCGCGCGTCACACCCCATCGCTCCCGTCACGATCCGATCCCCCTTCGTCGCGCACTCGCCCGCACCCGCGGGCGACCCGGTCCGCCGCGAAGCCCGGCGCGGCAAGCGCCGAATACCGGCCGCCCCAACGCGCCCGGCCATAACGAACCGGCCATGAACACCGGTCCGAACTTCGCGTGCGGAATCACCGTGCAGCGATCCCGGAAATCGTGTGGATCTTGGTCAATAACTGTGGACGGGAGAAGGCTTGTGAATATCCCCATCACCCAAACCGGTGACGCCTCGAAGTGGAGGGCGGAACTTCCGCAGAGCAGCCCCACCGTCACGCAGAGTGACGAGTCGGCTGCGGAGCAACTCCCGCGCACAGAGCGGGAGTTGCCCGTCCGGAGGCAAGAAAAAAGGACCCGAAAACGGGTCCGGACATGCGACGACCCCCGCCGGGGGGGAGAGCGGGGGTCGTCCCCACGGTCCGACTCGGGGGGGGAGGAGCCAGACCGGGTTAGCACGGTCGCGAACGATCCGTGACTTCCATGGTGTACCCGAGAGCCTTCTCAGGCAAACCCACGCGCCACAGCTTACGCCGAATGGTGGGCGCCTATGCTCGACCTCGTGGAAAACCACTCCTTGACCCACTCCATGCCTCGCACAGCGGCGTTCTTTGACCTGGACAAGACGGTCATCGCCAAGTCGAGCACGCTCACCTTCAGCAAATCGTTCTACCAAGGCGGGCTGATCAACCGCAGGGCCGTGTTGCGCACCGCGTACGCGCAGTTCGTCTTCCTGGCCGGCGGCGCCGATCACGACCAGATGGAGCGGATGCGCGAGTACCTCTCGGCCCTGTGCCGCGGGTGGAACGTGCAGCAGGTGAAGGAGATCGTCGCTGAGACGCTGCACGACCTGATCGACCCGATCATCTACGACGAGGCAGCGTCCCTCATCGAGGAGCACCACACGGCAGGACGCGACGTCGTCATCGTCTCCACCTCGGGCGCCGAGGTCGTCGAGCCGATCGGTGAACTGCTCGGCGCGGACCGGGTGGTGGCCACGCGCATGGTGGTCGGCGACGACGGCTGCTTCACGGGCGAGGTGGAGTACTACGCCTACGGGCCGACCAAGGCGGAGGCCGTCGAGGAGCTCGCCCGCACCGAGGGGTACGACCTCGCACGCTGCTACGCGTACAGCGACTCGGCAACCGACATCCCCATGCTGAGCGCGGTGGGGCACCCGCACGCGGTCAATCCGGACCGGGCGCTGCGCCGCGAGGCACTCGCGCGCGAGTGGCCGATTCTCGACTTCCATCAGCCGGTACGGCTCAAGCAGCGGCTGCCGAACCTCTCCGCTCCGTCGCGTCCGGCGCTCGTCGCGGCGGCCGCCGTAGGTGCCGCGGCCGCCACCGCAGGCCTGGTCTGGTACGCCAGCAGGCGCCGCGCGCTGAGCGCTTCTTAAGGCACCTCGGGCACCTCCTAAGAAGGCTCGCGAGAACGGCGCCCGATTCACCCCTATTTGAACGTAAAAGTAAAGAAGTGCGGCCAGGGCTTCCGCTTCCTCCACGGGAGGAGTACAAAGGAGTCAACGGCCCGCGAGACCAAGGACATCCGAGAGGATCACCTTTAAACGCAACCAAGGCCCCACGGACCGAAGCATGAACACCGGGCACCCACGCGACGTCGACCCGTCGATTACGGGCCAGCCGCACCAGGTGACGGGCGAAGCTCCCGACCTGATGGGCAACACATCGAGGACGCTTGGTAACCCGGCGAATCATGCCAGCGGCGGTACGAGAACTCGTACCGCCGCACCCTTGTTCCAGGGACCTTCCGGCCTTCTGACGTCCTACGCGGCGCCGCGCTGCAGCGCCTCGCACACCGCGGTCGACTCCCGCACCCCGAGCTCAACCGCCTTGCCGCAGTGGGCGATCCACGCCGCCATCCCCTCCGGCGTACCGGAGACATAGCCCTCGAGCGCGGCCACATAGGCGGCGCGCCCCAGCTCCGCGTATCCCACCTCGGCCGGGCAGATGGACTTCGGGTCGAGACCGCTGCCCACCAGGACGATGCGCTCGGCCGCGCGCGCGACCAGGCCGTTGTGGGAACCGAAGGGGCGCAGCGCGAGGAGCTCGCCGTGCACCACGGCGGCGCTCACCAGGGCGGGCGCCGAGCTCCCCGCGATGATCAGCTGGGCGAGCCCTTCGAGGCGGCCCGCCACCTCGTCCGCACCCGGCACCGGAAGCTCGACGAGCGGTTCGTCGACGGGCTCGCCCGGCGTGCGCGGGCGACCCACCGCGTCCGACTGGTCGGCGGCCGCGACCAGGTGCAGCCGCGCGAGGACCCGCAGCGGCGACTGCCGCCAGATGGACAGGAGTTGACCCGCCTCGGCGGTCAGCCGTAGGGCCGCGCCGACCGTGCGCGCCTCCTCGTCGCCTGCCGCACCACTGAAGTCCGAGCGCCGGCGCACCTCTTCGAGTGCCCAGTCGGCGCCGGACAGCGCCGCACTGCCGCGCGCGCCGCGCAGCGCGGCCTCTGAGGTGACCTCGTTGCTGCGACGCCGCATGACCCGGTGTCCGTAGACCCGGTCCACGGCCTTGCGCACGGAGTCCACGGAGTCGCTCACGCCGGGGAGCGTCCCGAGAGCGGCCAGGGGATCGGCTGTCGTACTCATGAGTACGACAGTACGGGCCCGGGGCCCGCGCCCCACGAAGGAGTGGTCTTCTTCACGCGAGCAGGACACGCATCGCGACGACACCGCTACCCTACGTGAACATGAAGATCGCTTTCGTGGGGAAGGGCGGCAGCGGCAAGACCACGCTGTCCTCGCTCTTCATCCGTCACCTCGCCACCACCGGCTCCCCCGTCGTCGCCGTCGACGCCGACATCAACCAGCACCTCGGGGCCGCGCTCGGGCTCGACGACGACGTCGCCGCCGAACTGCCCGCCATGGGCGCGCGGCTGCCGCTCATCAAGGACTATCTGCGCGGCTCGAACCCGCGGATCGCCTCGGCCGACACGATGATCAAGACGACGCCGCCCGGAGAAGGCTCGCGGCTGCTGCGCGTGCGCGAGAACAATCCGGTGTACGACGCGTGCGCCCGATCCGTGGAACTCGACGACGACGCCGTGCGTTTGATGGTCACCGGACCCTTCACCGAGGCCGACCTCGGTGTCGCCTGCTACCACTCCAAGACCGGAGCGGTGGAGCTGTGCCTGAACCACCTCGTCGACGGCCGCGGCGAGTACGTGGTGGTCGACATGACCGCGGGCTCCGACTCCTTCGCCTCCGGCATGTTCACCCGCTTCGACATGACGTTCCTCGTCGCCGAGCCGACACGGAAGGGAGTCTCGGTCTATCGCCAGTACAAGGAGTACGCACGGGACTTCGGCATCGCCCTGAAGGTCGTGGGGAACAAGGTGCAGGGCGAGGACGACCTCGACTTCCTGCGCTCGGAGGTCGGCGACGACCTGCTCGTGACCGTCGGGCACTCGGACTGGGTGCGCGCCATGGAGAAGGGGCGCCCGCCGCGCTTCGAGCTCCTGGAGGAGACCAACAGGGCGGCTCTGCGCACCCTCCAGGCCGCCGCCGACGCGACGTACGAGGCCCGCGACTGGGAGCGCTACACGCGGCAGATGGTGCACTTCCACCTGAAGAACGCGCAGAGCTGGGGCAATGAGAAGACGGGGGCCGACCTGGCGGCTCAGGTCGACCCCGGGTTCGTGCTTCAGGAGAGCGTCACCGCGTCCGCGTGACGCTCAACCGACCGACAGAGCCTAGGACTTGGCGGCCGGTGCGCCCGGTACCCCCTTGGGGGCCGGGGCCGGCTTGTCGGCGAGGAAGGCCGGCCAGCCCTGCTTGGGCGCCTGCCCGACCTCGAGCGTGGTGAGCCTGGCCAGCGTCTTCGGGTCCTGTGCGTCCAGCCAGTCGGCGAGCTGCCGGAAGGAGACGCAGCGGGTCTCGGGCTTGCTGCAGACCGCCTGGACCGTCTCCTCGACGGCGCGCATGTAGTTGCCGCCGTTCCAGGACTCGAAGTGGTTGCCGATGATCAGCGGGGCGCGGTTGCCCTTGTAGGCACGATTGAAGCCCGCGAGCAGGCTGTCGCGCATCTGGTCGCCCCAGTACGCCTGCTTGTCGGGGTCGCCCTGGGTCGCCGTGCCCGACTGGTTGACCATGAAGTTGTAGTCCATGGTCAGCTGCTCGTAGGAGTGCCCGAGGAAGGGGACGAGCTGCATGGACAGGTCCCACAGGCCGTTCTTCTTCTTGGGCCACAGCTGGTTGTTGACGCCGCTGGTGTCGTAGCGGAAGCCCAGGTCGCGGGCCGCGCGCATGAAGTTCTGCTGCCCCTCGAGGCAGGGGGTGCGGGCGCCGACGAGTTCCTTGTCGTAGTCGAAGGGCAGCGGGGCGGCCTTCTTCAGGCCGGTGTTGGTCTTCCAGCCCTTCACGAAGTTCTTGGCCTGCTGGATCTCGCTCTTCCACTCGGCGACCGACCACTCGCCGACGCCGCCGCCCTTGCCGCAGAAGTGGCCGTTGAAGTGGGTGCCGATCTCGTTGCCCTCGAGCCAGGCGCCGCGCAGTTGCTCGACGGTGTCCTGGATTCCCTTGACGTCGTTGAAGCCGATGTCCGAGCGGCCCGGGGAGTGCTGGGGCGCGTGGTACAGGTCCGCCTTCTTCTCGGGGAGCATGTACACGCCGCTGAGGAAGTACGTCATGGTCGCGTTGTTCGCCTTGGCGACCTTGCGGAAGTGGGAGAACAGCTTCTGGCTGTCCTCACCGGCGCCGTCCCACGAGAAGACCACGAACTGCGGGGGCTTCTGACCCGGTCTGAGCCGCTCGGCCCGTGGCAGCCGCGGCTGCGTTCCCGTGTACGCGGTCGAGCCGTCGCCGATCAGGCGGAGCACGCTGCCGGGGGCATTGGCAGGAGGCGCCGCGGCCTTCTTCGGGCCCGGGGCGCCCTGCTTGGGCGCGCCCGCGGCCCCCTGTTCGCTGGTTGCGCACCCGGCGAGGACGGCGGCGCACGCCGCCGCGGCGGCGACGGCCGCGGTGATCCTCAGGGTGGCGGTCCTCTGGGTGGCGGCCATCTTCCGCCCACCTACTTCCTTGGAGTCGGCCTGCAAGACGGTGATGAATGCGAGAAATGCCCGCTTTCTGGCGAGCGGCTCCGCCAACGTCGCACGAGGCCCGCACGGAACTTGTACGACAAGCCGACCAAGATTCCTATTCACTCCCCGGGGTGAATGATTACCCCATTTGCCCGGTTAATCCGTCCACAACCTTTACTCTGCATTACGATCCATTTACCGAGCGTTGATTTCATCCCGCCGCTGCACGCCGTGAACCACGGCCGCGATCGACCCCACCCACCACTCAGGGGTCCCCCACATTCCGCGACCGCGCTGCACCCCGGAGGAGACGGGAAAACATGTCAGCCTGCGTACCCACACGTGCCGATGACTCCGACCGGACGGACGAGCCGCAAGCCGCCGCCCGCACGGCACACAGTCCCCCACCGGCGCCCCGCCGCCGCTTCCACCTCGCGGGCGCCGATCTGTCGGCGTCCATCGCGGTCTTCCTGATCGCACTGCCCCTGTCCCTGGGCATCGCCCTGGCGACCGGCGCGCCCCTCGAATCGGGGCTCGTCGCCGCCGCCGTCGGCGGGATCGTCGCCGGCTTCCTGGGCGGCGCCCCGCTCCAGGTCAGCGGCCCCGCCGCGGGCCTGACCGTGGTCACCGCCGAGCTGATCCAGCGCTACGGCTGGCGGACCACCTGCGCCATCACCGTGATGGCGGGCCTCGCACAGATCGGGCTCGGCTGCCTGCGGGTGGCCCGGACGGCGCTCGCCGTCAGCCCCGCGGTCGTGCACGGCATGCTCGCCGGCATCGGCATCACCATCGCCGTCGCCCAGTTGCACATCGTCCTCGGCGGCACCCCCGAGAGCGCCGTGCTCGACAACCTGGCCGCGCTGCCCGCCCAGTTGGCGAACCTGCACCCCGCGGCCGTGGCCATGAGCATCCTCACGCTGGCCGTGCTGTTCGCCTGGCCGCGGATCCCCGGGCGGCTCGGCCGCGTCACCCGCAAGGTGCCCGCCGCGCTCGTCGCCGTGAGCTCCGCGACCGTGGTCACCGCGGTGTTCGGGCTCACGCTGCCCGAGGTCGACCTGCCGTCCTGGAGCAGTCACGCACTGGCCGGGCTGCCGGACGGGCCCGTGCTCGGGATCGCCGCCGCCGTGCTGACGACGACCCTGGTGTGCAGCGTGCAGTCGCTGCTCGGGGCCGTCGCCACCGACCGGCTCGCCTCCACGCGGACCGACCTGCCGCCGAAGACGCGCCGCTCGAACCTGGACCGGGAGCTGCTCGGCCAGGGCGCCGCGAACATCGTCTCCGGATCGCTCGGCGGGCTGCCCGTCGCCGGGGTCGCGGTCCGCTCGGCGGCGAATGTGAACGCGGGAGGCGTCAGCAGGAACTCCACGATGCTGCACGGCGTTTGGGTAGGTGTGGCCACCTTGCTCCTGGTCCCCGTCCTGGAGCTGATCCCGCTCGCCTCACTGGCCGCCCTGGTGATGGCGGTCGGCATCCAGATGGTGTCCCTGAACCACATCCGCACGGTCACCCGCCACCGTGAGGTCCTGGTGTACGTCGTGACCACCCTCGGCGTCGTCGTGTTCGGCGTCCTCGAAGGCGTGGGCCTCGGCGTCGCGGTCGCCGTCGCCGTCGCGCTGCACCGCCTCGCCCGCACCCGCATCACGCACGAGGAGGATCCGCGCGGCGTCCACCAGGTGCGCGTCCGCGGCCAGTTGACGTTCCTCGCCGTGCCGCGGCTGAGCCGCGTGCTGCACCAGGTTCCCCACGGCGCGGACTGCGTCGTGGAGTTGGACGGTTCCTTCATGGACCACGCCGCGTACGAAGCACTGCAGGACTGGGAGAAGACGCACACGTCGCAGGGAGGCCAGGTGGAACTGACGGGACGCTCGGGGAGCCGCATCTCCGAACCCGCGAGCGCGTCGCACGCGTGCTGCCGGCCGTGGACGCCCTGGCGCAACCACCACTGCGACCGGCCGCACACCCACACCACCCCCGAGACGGCCGAGCCGCGGCGCGGCGGGCATCAACTGGCCAGTGGCATCAGCGCGTTCCAGCGGAACACGGCACCGCTGGTCCGCGGTGAGCTGGCCCGCCTCGCGCGCGAGGGACAGAAGCCGACGCAGCTCTTCCTGACCTGTGCCGACTCCCGGGTCGTCACCTCGATGATCACGTCGAGCGGCCCCGGCGACCTCTTCGTCGTACGGAACGTGGGCAATCTGGTGCCCCTGCCCGGCGCCGAGAGCGGGGACGACTCGGTGGCCGCCGCCATCGAGTACGCCGTGGACGTGCTGCAGGTGCGGTCCATCACCGTGTGCGGGCACTCCGGATGCGGGGCCATGCAGGCGCTGCTGAGCACGCCGCCCGGCAAGGGCGGTGCGCTCACGCCGCTCAGGCGCTGGCTGCGGCACGGGGTCCCGAGCCTGGAGCGGATGGCCGACAAGGGCCTGCCGTGGGCGCGGCTCGCCGGGCGGGCGCCCGCCGACGCGATCGAGCAGCTCTGTCTGACCAACGTCGTCCAGCAGTTGGAGCATCTGCGCAGGCACGAGTCGGTGGCCAGAGCGCTGGAGCAGGGCGCTCTCGAACTGCACGGGATGTACTTCCACGTCGGTGAGGCGCAGGCGTATCTGCTGCAGGACCCGGACCCGGTGTTCGGGCAGGTCGAGGCCGCCACGTACGAGGACAGTGGCGCCACGCGCGCCTGAACCGACCCTTTCCCTCCCCCGTGCCAGGGGTGAGAACGTGTGGCTCCCGGCCGGTCCGGCCGGGAGCCGAACCGTCTACAGGTCTAAACCAATTCACCAACCCCCCTTGTCACCAGGGGTCGGCGTCTGGTGAGCTGTGGCTTGGGACACAACGGGCACCCTGGGAAAGGGAGTACTTCCGTGAGCAACGAAAGCCTGGCCAACCTCCTGAAGGAGGAGCGACGCTTTGCGCCGCCCGCTGACCTGGCCGCGAACGCCAACGTCACCGGCGAGGCGTACGAGCAGGCCAAGGCTGACCGGCTCGGTTTCTGGGCCGAGCAGGCCCGCCGCCTGACCTGGGCCACCGAGCCGACCGAGACGCTTGACTGGTCGAACCCGCCGTTCGCGAAGTGGTTCGCCGACGGCAAGCTGAACGTCGCGTACAACTGCGTGGACCGGCACGTGGAGGCCGGGAACGGCGACCGCGTCGCGATCCACTTCGAGGGCGAGCCGGGCGACAGCCGGGCGATCACCTACGCCGAGCTCAAGGACGAGGTCAGCCGGGCCGCAAACGCCCTGACCGAGCTGGGAGTTCAGGCCGGTGACCGGGTCGCCGTCTATCTGCCGATGATCCCCGAGGCCGTCGTCTCGATGCTGGCCTGCGCCCGCATCGGCGCCGCGCACTCGGTCGTCTTCGGCGGCTTCTCCGCCGACGCCATCGCCAAGCGCATCGAGGACGCCGACGCCAAGGTCGTCATCACGGCCGACGGCGGCTACCGCCGCGGCAAGCCGTCGGCCCTCAAGCCGGCCGTCGACGACGCGCTCACCCGCGTCGAGGGCGTCGCCAAGGTCCTCGTCGTGCAGCGCACGAAGCAGGACGTGGAGTGGACCGAGGGCCGCGACGTCTGGTGGCACGACGTCGTCGCCAAGCAGTCGGCCGAGCACACGCCGCAGGCGTTCGACGCCGAGCAGCCGCTCTTCATCCTCTACACGTCGGGCACGACGGGTAAGCCGAAGGGCATCCTGCACACCTCGGGCGGCTACCTGACGCAGGCCAGCTACACGCACCACGCCGTCTTCGACCTCAAGCCGGAGAGCGACGTCTACTGGTGCACCGCCGACATCGGCTGGGTCACCGGACACTCGTACATCACGTACGGACCGCTCTCGAACGGTGCGACGCAGGTCATCTACGAGGGCACCCCGGACACCCCGCACCAGGGCCGGTTCTGGGAGATCGTGCAGAAGTACGGCGTCACGATCCTGTACACGGCGCCCACCGCGATCCGTACGTTCATGAAGTGGGGCGACGACATCCCCGCGAAGTTCGACCTGTCCAGCCTGCGCGTGCTCGGGTCGGTCGGCGAGCCGATCAACCCCGAGGCGTGGGTCTGGTACCGCAAGAACATCGGCGGCGACAAGTGCCCCATCGTGGACACCTGGTGGCAGACCGAGACCGGCGCGATGATGATCTCGCCGCTGCCGGGCGTGACCGAGACGAAGCCGGGTTCGGCGCAGCGCGCGCTGCCCGGTATCTCCGCGACCGTCGTCGACGACGAGGCGCACGAGGTGCCGGACGGCGGGGGCGGCTACCTCGTCCTGACCGAGCCGTGGCCGTCGATGCTGCGCACCATCTGGGGCGACGACCAGCGGTTCATCGACACGTACTGGTCGCGCTTCGAGGGCAAGTACTTCGCCGGTGACGGTGCCAAGAAGGACGACGACGGCGACATCTGGCTGCTCGGCCGGGTCGACGACGTGATGCTCGTGTCCGGGCACAACATCTCGACCACCGAGGTCGAGTCGGCGCTCGTCTCGCACCCGGCCGTCGCCGAGGCGGCCGTCGTCGGCGCCGCGGACGAGACCACCGGGCAGGCGATCGTCGCGTTCGTCATCCTGCGCGGCACCGCGAACGCGGACTCCACCGACGACACAGCCCTGGTCGCCGATCTGCGCAACCACGTGGGCGCCACGCTCGGCCCGATCGCCAAGCCCAAGCGGGTCCTGCCGGTCGCCGAGCTGCCCAAGACGCGGTCCGGCAAGATCATGCGCCGTCTGCTGCGGGACGTCGCGGAGAACCGGGAGCTCGGTGACGTCACCACGCTCACCGACTCCTCCGTCATGGACCTGATCCAGACGAAGCTGCCGGCGGCACCCAGCGAGGACTGATCCCGCCGTACGGGACAACGTACGGACGGACGAACGGGCACCCGGCGAGCGCGCCGGGTGCCCGTTTCGTGCGTATCGTGAAGATCGCCAGGTACGCCTTGCGTACACCCGGTAGGGTGAAGGGCGCGTCAAGAACGCGACAGGAAGTCCACAGGGTGTGCCGGGAAGTCTGGTCGGCGAGTCAACAGCCGTACCCGACCGGAGGTCTCACGCGTGAGCGCGCCCCAGAAGAACGACCGCAAAGTACTCGGACGCCTGTCCCTGCCCGAGCGGAACTTCGTGGCCGACGCCCTGCGGGCCGAGACCGTCGGCGGCGTCCTGCTCCTCATCGCCGCGATCGCCGCCCTCGTCTGGGCCAACGTCCCGGCGCTGCGGCACAGTTACGAGACCGTCAGCCAGTTCCACATCGGGCCCTCCGCGCTCGGGCTCGACCTGTCCCTGCAGCACTGGGCCGCCGACGGACTCCTCGCGATCTTCTTCTTCGTCGCCGGCATCGAGCTCAAGCGCGAGCTCGTCGCCGGTGATCTGCGCGATCCCAAGGCCGCCGCGCTCCCCGTCGTCGCCGCGATCTGCGGCATGGCCGTGCCCGCCCTCGTCTACACCCTGGTGAACGTGATCGGCGACGGCTCCATGGAGGGCTGGGCCGTACCGACCGCGACCGACATCGCCTTCGCGCTGGCCGTCCTCGCCGTCATCGGTACGTCACTGCCGAGCGCCCTGCGGGCCTTCCTGCTCACGCTCGCCGTCGTCGACGACCTGTTCGCGATCCTGATCATCGCCGTCTTCTTCACCAGCGACATCAACTTCGCCGCGCTCGCCGGCGCCGTCGTCGGCCTCGGCGTCTTCTACCTGCTGACGCGCAAGGGCGTGCGCGGCTGGTACGTCTACGTTCCGCTCGCCCTGGTCATCTGGGGCCTGATGTACAACAGCGGCATCCACGCCACCATCGCCGGTGTCGCGATGGGCCTGATGCTGCGCTGCCACAAGGAGGAGGGCGAGGAGCACTCCCCCGGTGAGCACATCGAGCACCTGGTGCGGCCGCTGTCCGCCGGGTTCGCGGTGCCGCTGTTCGCCCTGTTCAGCGCCGGTGTCGTGGTGTCGGGCGGGGCGCTCGGGGACGTCTTCACCCGGCCGGAGACGCTCGGCATCGTGCTCGGGCTCGTCGTCGGCAAGGCCGTCGGCATCTTCGGCGGCACCTGGCTGACGGCCCGGTTCACCAAGGCGTCCCTGTCCGACGAACTGGCGTGGCCGGACGTGTTCGCCGTCGCCTCCCTCGCCGGAATCGGCTTCACCGTCTCCCTGTTGATCGACGAACTCGCCTTCTCCGGGGATGCCAGGCTCACCGCCGAGGGCAAGGCCGCGGTCCTGCTCGGCTCCCTCATCGCGGCCGTCCTGAGCTGCGTACTGCTGAAGATGCGCAACGCCAAGTACCGCGCGCTGTGGGACGAGGAGGAGCGCGACGAGGACAACGACGGCATCCCCGACATCTACGAGAAGGACAAGCCCGCCTACCACCTCCGGATGGCCGACATCTACGAGAAGAAGGCCGCCGAACACCGCAGGCTTGCCGAAGTGACAGGCGGGGAAGGCGGCGAGGACGGGCGTCCGGCATGATCTGACAGCAAGTCCGCACATCCGGAGCACTGACACAAGAACAGGGAGTACGCGATGAGCGCACCCGACGGCAGGCCGGTCGGCGCCGAACGCAGCATCGGCCAGCTCTTCGCCTCGGCGACGACCGAGATGTCCGCGCTGGTGCACGACGAGATCGCTCTCGCCAAGGCGCAGCTCAAGCAGGACGTGAAGCGCGGGGCGACCAGCGGCGGCATGTTCACGGTGGCCGCGGCGGTGCTGATCTTCTCGCTGCCGATGCTGAGCTTCGCGCTCGCGTACGGCATCAACAGCTGGACCGGCGGGCACAACGGCAACGGCGGCTGGAACCTGGCCTGGTGCTTCCTGCTCTCCTTCGCCGCAAGCGTGGCGCTCGCCGTGTTCCTCGGCCTGATCGGCGTCGTGTTCGCGAAGAAGGCCAAGAAGAGCAAGGCGCCGCAGAAGGTCGCCGCCTCGTTCAAGGAGACGGCGGGCGTACTGCAGAACGCCAAGCCGCACCCCCGTCAGGTGACGGCCGGCGACCGCGTCCCCGAGGCCATCGAGGCTGTGGCACGCTCGTCTTCATGACGGACCCCGCCATTCCTTCGGCCGCACAGCCGCCCTCCTCAGTCGTACGCCTCGACGGTCCCTGGACCCATCGGGACGTCGCGGCCAACGGGGCGCGGTTCCACATCGCCGAGATGGGCGACGGGCCGCTCGTGCTGCTCCTGCACGGCTTCCCGCAGTTCTGGTGGACGTGGCGGCACCAGCTCGTCACGCTCGCCGACGCGGGGTTCCGGGCCGTCGCCATGGACCTGCGGGGCGTGGGCGGCAGCGACCGGACGCCGCGAGGTTACGACCCGGCGAACCTGGCGCTCGACATCACCGGTGTCGTCCGCTCGCTGGGCGAGCACGACGCGGCGCTCGTCGGGCACGACCTCGGCGGGTACCTGGCGTGGACCGCGGCCGTGATGCGGCCCAAGCTGGTGCGCCGCCTCGCCGTGTCGTCGATGCCGCACCCGCGGCGCTGGCGCTCGGCCATGCTCAGGGACATGAAGCAGACCACCGCCGGGTCGTACATCTGGGGCTTCCAGCGGCCCTGGCTGCCGGAGCGTCACCTGGTCGCGGACGACGGGGAGTTGGTCGGCAGACTCGTACGGGACTGGTCGGGGCCGCAGCAGCCGGACGACGAGGCCGTCGAGACGTACCGCAGCGCCATGTGCATCCCGTCGACCGCGCACTGTGCCATCGAGCCGTACCGGTGGATGGTGCGGTCGATGGCGCGGCCCGACGGCATCCAGTTCAACCGGCGCATGAAGCGGCCCGTGCGGGTGCCGACACTGCATCTGCACGGCTCGCTCGACCCGGTGATGCGCACGCGCAGCGCGGCGGGATCCGGCGAGTACGTCGAAGCGCCGTACCGCTGGCGACTGTTCGACGGTCTGGGGCACTTCCCGCACGAGGAGGACCCGGTCGCGTTCTCCAGCGAACTGGTCAACTGGCTGAAGGATCCCGAGCCGGATCGGTGAGGTGCGATGAGGTACGGCGAGGTTCGGCGGGGCGGTCGGGAACGTCTGTCCGTCGAACAGCCAAATGCCTGGCGCATACGCCAATTGGGGTCCGTGAGGGCGATTACCGACCATGAGGCCCGGGCACACGTCGGGGTATGGGCTGGACGCACGACTACAGTGACGCAGCACGCAATCGCCGCCCAGCGATGACGCTGGGCTCTCCCCAGAGGGGGGCGCCGGAGGGGTACGCGGCGCACGATCCCCAACTGGGCATTCCGCGCATTCTGCGGCGTCGAGCCCGCTGGGTGTCGGCGCGGCTGCGCCACAAAACCCCTTAGGGCCACGTCCCTCGGCCACGTCCCTCGGCCGCGCCTCCCGGCTGCTACAGCGCGCAGGCGTCCGTGTCGACCTGCTGGCCGGCCGTGCGGCCCTGGGCGATGTCGGGGCCGATCTCGTCCGCGGACAGGGCGTAGCCGGTCTGTGCGTTGTCGAGGGACTTGGCGAACACCACGCCGTACACCCGGCCGTCGGGCGTCAGGAGCGGGCCTCCCGAGTTGCCCTGACGGACCGTCGCGTACAGCGAGTAGACGTCGCGCTCGACCGAGCCGCGGTGGTAGATGTCCGGGCCCTTGGCCGCGATGCGGCCGCGGACGCGGGCGGGGCGCACGTCGTACGCGCCGTTCTCCGGGAAGCCCGCGACGATCGCGCCGCCGCCACGCCTGGCATCCGTGGACGCGAACTGGAGCGGGGGCGCCTTCAGTTGGGGTACGTCAAGGACGGCGATGTCGCGCTTGTAGTCGTAGAGCACGACCTTCGCGTCGTACTTGATGCCCTCGCCGCCGATCTGCACGGTCGGCTCGTCGACGCCGCCCACCACGTGGGCGTTCGTCATCACGCGGCGGTCGGAGAAGACGAAGCCCGTGCCCTCCAGGACCTTGCCGCAACTGGGCGCCTGGCCCACGACCTTGACGATCGAGCGCTTCGCGTTCAGCGCGGTCGGGCTGTTCGCGAGGGCCGGGTCGGGCGGCGGGACCTCGGTGATCGGCTCGTTCGCGAACGGGCTGAAGACCTGGGGGAATCCGTTCTGCGCGAGCGTGGAGGAGAAGTCGGCGAACCAGGTGTCCGCCTGCGCCGGCAGCGCCCGTGACACCCCGAGCAGCACCTTCGAGCTGCGCACTTCCTTGCCGAGCGTCGGCAGCGTCGTACCGGCGAGGGCGGAGCCTATGAGCCACGCGACGAGCAGCATCGCCGCTACGTTGACGAGGGCGCCGCCCGTCGCGTCGAGGGCCCGGGCCGGGGACCAAGTGATGTATCTGCGCAGCTTGTTGCCCAAGTGCGTGGTGAAGGCCTGGCCGATCGAGGCACAGACGATCACGACAACCACGGCGACGACCGTGACCGTCGTCGTCACCTCCGCGTCGTCGGTGGCCGCGCCCCAGATGACGGGCAGCGCGTACACCGCGACGAGGCCGCCGCCCAGGAAGCCGATCACCGACAGGATGCCGACGACGAAACCCTGGCGGTAGCCGACGATCGCGAACCACACCGCGGCTGCGAGCAGCAGGATGTCCAGCACGTTCACCGAATCGGGCCTCGCCTCGTCTTGCGGTCCACCACGTCCCGGCCGAGGGTCCCGGGACCAACTCCGGGACGGCAACGGCACGGCGCCCACCCTGTCATGCGGGCCAGCCTGTCATGCGTGCCAGTCGAGCGGCACCGTCTTCGAGCGGTCCCAGGGCCGCTCCCAGCCCGCGTAGTGCAGGATCCGGTCGATCACGCCGGCCGTGAAGCCCCAGACCAGCGCCGATTCCACGAGGAAGGCCGGGCCCTTGTGGCCGCGTGGGTGCACGGTCGTCGCGCGGTTGTCCGGGTCCGTGAGATCGGCCACGGGCACGGTGAAGACGCGGGCCGTCTCCGCGGGGTCGACCGCGGACACGGGGGTGGGCTCGCGCCACCAGCCCAGTACGGGCGTGACGACGAAACTGCTCACCGGGATGTACAGCTTCGGCAGCACGCCGAAGAGCTGGACGCCGCGCGGGTCCAGGCCCGTCTCCTCCCAGGCCTCGCGCAGGGCGGCGCGCAGCGGGCCCTCGGTGCGCGGGTCGCCGTCCTCCGGGTCCAGGGCGCCGCCGGGGAAGGAGGGCTGGCCCGCGTGCGATCTGAGGGAGCCGGAGCGCTCCATCAGCAGCAGCTCGGGGCCGCGGGCACCCTCGCCGAACAGGACCAGGACCGCGGACTGGCGACCGCCGCCGCTCTCCGGGGGCAGGAAGCGGCTGAGCTGGTCGCCGCGGAGGGTGCGGGCCGCTTCCTCGACGGGGGCGAGCCAGTCGGGGAGTCCTTCGGGGCGCAGGGTGACGTCGGGGACGTGCGGCGTCTTGGGGGTGGCGGAGGTGGATGGGGTGGATGAGATGGATGGGGTGGATGGGGTGGATGGGGGGCCTGAGGGCGCGCGGAGCCCTCTGCTCTCGCTCTCGCCCCCGACCTCGACCTCGACCTCGACCTCTCCGATGGACTCGATCCCGTCCGACTCACTCACGTCACTCACGTCGCTCACGTCGCTCACGTGCTTCATCCCGCCGCCCCCGTCCTTGTCGTGTGGGCCCAACGCCCGGCCACCCCCCATTCGTTCCGTCAGCCCGTCGTGCCGCCCAGCGGCGGGGCCGGGATGCCGCCCGCGTCGAGGTAGGACTGCGGCGGCTTGAGCCGCTGTCCGGGGAAGCCGCCCTTCTCGTACTTCAGCAGCTTCTTCGCCTTCTCCGGGTCCGTCTCGCCCTCGCCGAACGCCGGGCAGAGCGGGGCGATGGGGCAGGCGCCGCAGGCCGGTTTGCGGGCGTGGCAGATGCGGCGGCCGTGGAAGATCACGTGGTGGCTCAGCATCGTCCACTCGCTCTTCGGGAACAGCTCGCCGATCGCCTTCTCGACCTTGTCCGGGTCGGTCTCCTCCGTCCACTTCCACCGCCGTACGAGACGGCCGAAGTGGGTGTCCACGGTGATGCCGGGCCGCCCGAACGCGTTCCCGAGCACGACGAACGCCGTCTTCCGTCCTACGCCGGGCAGCTTGACCAGGTCCTCGAGGCGGCCGGGCACCTCGCCGCCGAAGTCCTCCGCCAGGGCCTTCGCGAGCCCCATGATCGACTTCGTCTTGGCCCGGAAGAACCCGGTCGGCCGGATGATCTCCTCGACCTCCTCCGGGTTCGCCGCGGCCAGGTCCTCCGGGGTCGGGTACTTGGCGAACAGCGCCGGGGTCGTCTGATTGACCCGCAGGTCGGTCGTCTGGGCGGACATCACGGTGGCGACCACCAGCTGGAACGGATTCTCGAAGTCCAGCTCCGGGTGCGCGTACGGATACGTCTCCGCAAGCTCCCGATCAATCCTGCGGGCCCGCCGGACCAGAGCGGTACGGGTCTCGGATCCGGCTGCGGGCTTCTTGGCTGCGGCCTTGGCGGGCCGCGTCTTGGCGACCCCCGTCTTGGAGGGCGCTGCCTTGGCGGGCGACGTCTTGGTGCGCGCTGTCTTCGCAGGCGTCGACTTCGCGGCTGGGGACTTCGCGGCTGGGGACTTCGCGGGCGCCGCAGTAGTGCGCCCCGTCTTCGCGGGTTCCGACTTGGCGGGCGCCGTGCTGGCGGGTGCCACCTTGGTACGCGCTGTCTTCGCGGGCACCGACTTGGCGGCCGCCGCCTGGCCAGGCGCAGTCTTGGCGGGCTGCGACTTGGCAGACGCCGCCCGCACGGCCACCGACTTCGCAGGCGCTGTCTTGGCAGACGCCGCCTTCGCGGGCGCCGCCTTGGTACGCCCCGTCTTCGGGGCTTCCGCCTTGGCGGAACCCGCCTGGCCGGGCGCCGCATTCGCAGGCTCCGCCGTGGTGCGTGCAGTCTTCGCAGGCGCTGCCTTGGTGCGCGCTGTCTTGGCGGACGCCGTCTTGGTCGGCGCCGCCTTGGCAGCCGCCCCCTTCGCGGACGCCCCCTTCGACGCCGTCTTCGCGGACGCCGTCTTCGCAGGCGCCGCCTTGGCAGGCTTCGACTTGGTGCGCCCCGTCTTCGCGGCTTCCGCCGTGGCAGACACCGTCTTGGTCGGCGCCGCCTTGGCAGCCGCCCCCTTCGCGGACGCCCCCTTCGACGCCGTCTTCGCAGGCGCCGTCTTCGCAGGCGCCGCCTTGGTGCGCCCCGCCTTCGCGGCTTCCGCCGTGGCAGACACCGTCTTGGTCGGCGCCGCCTTGGCAGCCGCCCCCTTCGCGGACGCCCCCTTCGACGCCGTCTTCGCGGACGCAGCCTCCGCAGGCGCCGCCTTGGCCGACGCCGCACTCGCCGACGCCGTCTCCGCAGGCGCGGCCTCCGCAGGCGCCCCCTTCGCCGCAGCGGACTTCCGTCCGGCCGTCCCCTTCGCAGGGGCCGGCTTCCGGGTCGTCGGATCCGCCGCGGGGGTCTTCGTCGCGCCGGACGCGCCGGAGGCGGCGGGTGTCCTGGTCGTGGGTGTCTTCTTCTTCGCGGGCATCGGCTACGCGGCCTCTCCAAGTGCGGGCACGGGCTGCTCAACCGGGTGTTCGCCCACAGCGGAATCATGTTCGGCTGGCACCGTGTCAGCCCCCTCCGCCTGCGCTGTCACCGGCTTTTTGGACACCCGGCCAGCCTAAAGGTCACCACCGACATCCGCCCCGGAGCCACCGGATCGGTCCCCGATTGGCCCCCTCCCCCTCGGGTTGTGACGCAGGTGCGGCAGACTTGTGTCTGAGTGACTGATCACACTGTTTGGACCGTCCGGCAAAATGGGGAGCGGGAAATACCTTTCCCGACAGTTCCCCACAGTGCAGGCGACATAGGAGAGAAACTCGTGGACGACGTTCTGCGGCGCGCCCCGCTCTTCGCGGCGCTCGATGACGAGCAGGCCGCGGAGCTCCGCGCCTCCATGAGTGAGGTGACCCTCGCACGCGGCGACGCGCTGTTCCACGAGGGCGACCCCGGAGACCGCCTGTACGTGGTCACCGAGGGCAAGGTGAAGCTCCACCGCACATCCCCCGACGGCCGGGAGAACATGCTCGCCGTGCTCGGCCCGGGTGAGCTCATCGGAGAGCTGTCGCTCTTCGACCCCGGTCCGCGGACCGCGACCGCCAGCGCGCTGACCGAGGTGAAGCTGCTCGGCCTCGGCCACGGCGACCTCCAGCCCTGGCTCAACGCGCGACCGGAGGTGGCCGCCGCCCTGCTGCGCGCCGTCGCCCGGCGCCTGCGCAAGACCAACGACCAGATGTCCGACCTCGTCTTCTCGGACGTGCCGGGCCGTGTCGCCCGCGCGCTCCTCGACCTGTCGCGCCGCTTCGGCGTGCAGTCCGAAGAGGGCATCCACGTCGTGCACGACCTGACGCAGGAGGAGCTGGCCCAGCTGGTCGGCGCCTCGCGCGAGACGGTCAACAAGGCGCTGGCCGACTTCGCAGGCCGCGGCTGGCTGCGCCTGGAGGCCCGCGCCGTGATCCTGCTGGACGTGGAGCGCCTCGCCAAGCGTTCCCGCTGAGCGGAGCAGCTGCCAGCAGCGGACCGCGTACGTACGACCTTCGCGCAGGGGTCCCGCCACACGATGTGGCGGGGCCCCTGCACGTAACGCCCCGAGCACAGCATCGAACGCCGACTGGAAACGCTGCCTGGAAGGGAATCCGGCATGACACAGTCCGAGGCCGATCGGACCGAGCTCGACCCGGCCGAGCTCGCCGCCCGGTTCCAGGCGGAGCGCACGCGGCTGCGGTCCGTCGCGTACCGCATGCTCGGTTCGCTGAGCGAGGCGGAGGACGCGGTCCAGGAGAGCTGGCTGCGGCTGCAGCGCGCCGATGCCGCCGACGTACGGAACCTGAGCGGCTGGCTGACCACCGTCGTCGGGCGGATCTGCCTGGACATGCTGCGTACGCGCGCCTCGCGCCGTGAGGACCCGCTGGACCCGGGGACGAGCGAGGTGCACGTGCCGGACCCCGTGATCCGGCCCGTCGACCCGGCCCAGGAGGTCGAGCTGGCGGACACCGTCGGGGTCGCGCTGCTCGTCGTCATGGACACGCTGGCGCCCGCGGAGCGGCTCGTGTTCGTGCTGCACGACATGTTCGCGGTGCCGTTCGAGGAGCTCGCGCCGATCGTCGAGCGCACCCCCGCCGCCACCCGCCAGCTGGCCAGCCGCGCCCGGCGTCGCGTCCAGGGCGCCACCGCGCCGTCCGGTACCGACATCGCCCGGCAGCGGGTCGTCGTCGACGCCTGGCTCGCCGCCACCCGAGTCGGCGACTTCGAGGCGCTGCTCGAACTCCTGGACCCCGACGTCCTGTTGCGGGTCGACGCGGGCGGCGGCACCGCCTCCACGTTGCTGCGCGGCGCGCTCGACGTGGCCAAACAGGCCGCGTTCTACGGGCAGTTGGCGTCGGGCTCCTACGCGGCCCTGGTCGGCGACACCCTCGGCCTCGTACAGGCGCCCCGTGGTCAGGCCGTCGCCGTGCTGGCCTTCACGTTCCAGGACGGCAAGGTCATCGGCGTCGACATCATCGCCGACCCGCCGAGGCTCGCCGCCCTGAACATCCCCACTCCCTAGATCAGGCACCAGATCAGACACCAGATCAGACATCAGATCAGGCGCTAGATCAGGCCGTGTTCCCGCAGGTAGTCGAGCTGGGCCAGGACGGACAGCTCGGCCGCGGGCCACAGGGAGCGGTCCACATCGGCGTACACGTGCGCGACGACCTCGGACGACGACGTGTGTCCGTTCTCGACGGCGGTCTCCACCTGGGCGAGGCGGTGGGCGCGGTGCGCGAGGTAGAACTCGACGGCTCCCTGGGCGTCCTCGAGGACGGGCCCGTGTCCGGGCAGGACCGTGTGCACGCCGTCGTCGACCGTCAGCGAGCGCAGTCGGCGCAGCGTGTCCAGGTAGTCGCCGAGGCGGCCGTCCGGGTGCGCGACCACGGTGGTGCCGCGGCCCAGGATCGTGTCGCCGGTCAACACCGCCTGGTCCGCGGGCAGATGGAAGCAGAGCGAGTCGGCCGTGTGGCCGGGGGTGGGGACCACCCGCAGTTCCAGGCCGCCCGTCGTCACCACGTCACCGGCCGCGAGTCCCTCGTCGCCGAGGCGCAGCGCCGGGTCGAGCGCGCGCACCTTCGTGCCCGTCAACTCGGCGAATCTGCCCGCCCCTTCGGCATGGTCGGGGTGCCCGTGCGTGAGCAGGGTCAGGCCGATGCGGCGGCCCGCCTTCTCGGCGACGGCGATGACGTTCTTCAGGTGGTCGTCGTCCAGCGGGCCCGGGTCGACGACGACGGCGAGGTCGCTGTCGGGTTCGGCGACGATCCAGGTGTTGGTGCCGTCGAGGGTCATCGCGGACGCGTTCGGCGCGAGGACGTTGACCGCGCGGGCGGTGGCGGGGCCCGAAAGCACCCCGCCGCGCGGCTGCCCGGGCAGGGCGGCTGCTTCGGTCATCGGACGTGGCTCATCGGTCGTGGCTCCCGCCGGTCGGAATGTGCTTGGTGAACTCTTCGTGCCCGGGCCAGGACAGCACCAACTCGCCCTCGTCCAGGCGCGCTTGGGCCAGTACGGGGGTGAGGTCGCGGCCCGTCGCACCGCCGAGGGCGCCGCGCACGGAGTCGTACGCCATCAGGGCCCGCAGCGTCGCGACGGTCGGCGGCATCATCGACAACTCGCCCCGGTCGTACGCCGATGCGGCCTGCTCGGGGCGGATCCAGACGGTGCGGTCGGCCTCGGAGGAGTCGTCGCTGGTGCGCTGGCCCGCGGGGAGCGCGGCGACGAAGAACCAGGTGTCGTAGCGGCGCGGCTCGAACTCCGGGGTGATCCAACGCGCCCACGCCGCAAGGAGATCGGAGCGCAGGACGAGGCCGCGGCGCTCAAGGAACTCGGCGAAGGACAGCTCACGCCCGATCAGCGCCTGCCGGTCGGCCTCCCACTCGGCACCGGTGGTGTCGTCGACGACGGTGTCCGGGGTCGGCCCGGCCAACAGCACGCCCGCCTCCTCGAACGTCTCGCGCACCGCGCCGCACACGATGGCCTGCGCGGCGAAGGGGTCCTTGTCCGGTACGCCGAGACGCTCGGCCCAGCTCTCCCGCGAGGGACCGGCCCAGCGGACCCCGCGGTCGTCGTCGCGCGGGTCGACGCCGCCGCCGGGGTAGGCGTAGGCGCCCGCGGCGAAGGCCATCGACGTACGTCTGCGGAGCATGTGCACTTCCGGGCCGGCCGCGGCGTCCCGCAGCAGCATCACGGTCGCGGCGCGCCGGGGCGTCGCGGGCACCAGCGTGCCGGCGGCGAGGGCGCGGATGCGGTCCGGCCACTCGGGGGGATACCACTGCCCGTTTGCCATGGCCGGAGGCTAACCGGTGACGGCCGGATGTTCGAGACCCACCCGCCACCGGAAACACCGCCTCACAAGGCGCTGCACCTGCTCAGAACCCGCTGCCTACGCCTCGGTGAGCTCGACCTGGATCTCGACCTCGACCGGCGCGTCCAGCGGCAGCACCGCGACGCCGACGGCACTGCGGGCGTGCACGCCCTTGTCGCCGAGGACCTCGCCGAGCAGCTCGCTCGTGCCGTTGATGACACCGGGCTGACCGGTGAAGTCGGTGGCGGACGCCACGAACCCGACGACCTTCACCACGCGTGCGATCCGGTCCAGGTCACCGGCGACGGACTTCACGGCCGCCAGCGCGTTCAGCGCGCAGGTGCGGGCCAGCTCCTTGGCCTGCTCGGCGGTGACCTCGTCGCCGACCTTGCCGGTCAGCGGCAGCTTGCCGTCGACCATGGGCAGCTGCCCTGCCGTGTACACGTACACACCGGACTGCACGGCCGGCTGGTACGCCGCGACCGGCGGGACCACGGGCGGCAGCGTGAGCCCGAGCTCCGCGAGCCGCGCCTCGACGGCCCCGCTCACGCGGCCTTCTCCCGCTTCAGGTACGCCACCAGCTGCTCGGGGTTGTTCGGCCCCTGCACGACCTGCACCAGCTCCCAGCCGTCCTCACCCCAGGTGTCGAGGATCTGCTTCGTCGCGTGCACGAGGAGCGGCACGGTCGCGTATTCCCACTTCTTTGCCATGGGGCCGACTGTAGCCGCCGGACCGGGGTGCGTCGTTCCGCAGCCTCCTGGCGTGATCGGCCCGCTCCTTGGTTAGGCTCGAATACGTGAGCAGGCTCCAGGTCGTCAGCGGCAAGGGCGGTACCGGAAAGACCACGGTCGCCGCCGCACTCGCGCTCGCCCTCGCGACCGAGGGCAAGCGCACTCTCCTTGTGGAGGTGGAGGGCAGGCAAGGCATCGCGCAGCTCTTCGAGACGGAGGCGCTCCCGTACGAGGAGCGGAAGATCGCCGTCGCGCCCGGCGGCGGGGAGGTGTACGCGCTCGCCATCGATCCCGAACTGGCGCTGCTCGACTACCTCCAGATGTTCTACAAGCTGGGCGGCGCGGGCCGCGCCCTGAAGAAGCTGGGCGCGATCGACTTCGCGACCACCATCGCGCCGGGCCTCAGGGACGTCCTGCTGACCGGCAAGGCGTGCGAGGCCGTCAGGCGCAAGGACAAACAGGGCGCGTACGCGTACGACTACGTGGTGATGGACGCGCCGCCCACCGGGCGCATCACCCGCTTCCTGAACGTGAACGACGAGGTCGCCGGGCTCGCCAGGATCGGGCCGATACACAATCAGGCCCAGGCCGTGATGCGCGTCCTCAAGTCCCGTGAGACGGCAGTGCACTTGGTGACGCTGCTGGAGGAGATGCCGGTGCAGGAGACCCTCGACGGGGTCGGTGAACTGCGGGCCGCGCAGCTGCCCGTGGGACGGATCATGGTGAACATGGTGCGGCCCGCGGTTCTCGGGGAACCCGCGCTCGCGATGGTCGGCGACGAGGGCGTCCGCCCGGCCGTCGCCGGGGCGCTGGCCGCGGCCGGGCTCGGCAGCGCCGAGAAGCTCGCCGGGCCGCTGCTCGCACAGGCCGGGGAGTACGCGGAGCGGTACGCGCTCGAGCACGCCCAGCGCGAACAGCTCGGCGGGGCGGGACTGCCGCTGCACGAACTGCCGCTGCTCACCGAGGGGTTGGACCTGTCCGGCCTGTACACGCTCGCCGAGGAACTGCGACAGCAAGGGATTTAGGGGACCGTTTCCATGACGCTGGATCCACGCGCTTCGCTCGACATCGACCCGCTGCTCGACGACCCGCAGACCCGGATCGTGGTGTGCTGCGGCAGTGGCGGCGTCGGCAAGACCACCACCGCCGCGGCCCTCGGCCTGCGCGCCGCCGAGCGCGGCCGCAAGGTCGTCGTCCTCACCATCGACCCGGCCCGCAGGCTCGCCCAGTCCATGGGCATCGACTCGCTCGACAACACCCCGCGCCGGGTGAAGGACATCGCCTCCACCGGCCCCGCGGAGGGCGGTGAGCTGCACGCGATGATGCTGGACATGAAGCGGACCTTCGACGAGATCGTCGAGGCGCACGCGGACACGGAGCGCGCGGAGGCGATCCTGTCGAACCCCTTCTACCAGTCGCTCTCGGCGGGCTTCGCGGGCACGCAGGAGTACATGGCGATGGAGAAGCTGGGCCAGCTGCGGTCCCGCGACGAGTGGGACCTGATCGTGGTCGACACCCCGCCGTCGCGCTCCGCGCTCGACTTCCTGGACGCGCCCAAGCGGCTCGGGTCGTTCCTCGACGGCAAGCTGATCCGGCTGCTCATGGCCCCGGCGAAGGTCGGCGGGCGGGCCGGCATGAAGTTCCTGAACGTCGGGATGTCGATGATGACCGGCGCGCTCGGCAAGCTGCTCGGCGGTCAACTGCTGCGCGACGTGCAGACGTTCGTGGCCGCGATGGACACGATGTTCGGCGGTTTCCGCACTCGGGCCGACGCCACGTACAAGCTGCTGCAGGCGCCCGGCACGGCCTTCCTCGTGGTCGCCGCGCCCGAGCGGGACGCCCTGCGCGAGGCCGCGTACTTCGTGGAGCGCCTGGCCGCGGAGCGGATGCCGCTGGCCGGACTCGTGCTGAACCGGGTGCACGGCAGCGGCGCCGACCAGCTGTCCGCGCAGCGCGCGCTCGCCGCCGCAGAAAATCTTGACGAGCGCCGCATTGTGGATCAGACGGGCGGGAAGGAAGAGGTTCGTACCTCTCTCGAAGCCGATGCCGAAGCCGATGCCGAAGCTCCCGCGCCAGGCTCCCCCGCCGCAGCGGAGACTCTCCCGGACCCCGCCGTTGAGCAACTGACCGCCGGACTGCTGCAGTTGCACGCCGAGCGCATGCAGGTGGTCGCGCGCGAACAGCGCACGCGTGACCGCTTCACCGCGCTGCATCCCGAAGTCGCCGTGACCGAGGTCGCGGCGCTGCCCGGTGACGTGCACGACCTGGCAGGCCTCAGGGACATCGGAGACCGGCTCGCGGCCGGTGGCAATCCGGCCGGAGCTGTGTCTTGAGCCGTCCACGACGCCGTACGTGATCCGTACGCGACGTGAGCCGTACGCGTCTTGAGTCCTACGCGTCTGGTTGTCCTGCGCGTGTGAGTCGTACGTGAGTCGGCTGGTGCGCGTGGTGCCGTCCGGCGCTAGCCGACGGCCGCGTACCTCTCGTACGTCTCGTCGTCCTCGAGCTCCGCGGGCAACAGGCCCGCACCGCGCTCGTACTCCGTACGTGCCGTCTCAAGGAGATGGCGCCACGAGGTGACGGTCGGACGCCTGCGCAACAGTGCGCGACGCTCCCGCTCCGTCATGCCACCCCACACGCCGAACTCGACGCGATTGTCCAGCGCGTCCGCGAGGCACTCGGTCCGCACGGGGCATCCCGTGCACACCGCCTTCGCCCGGTTCTGCGCTGCTCCTTGAACGAACAGTTCATCCGGATCGGTAGTGCGGCAGGCCGCCTGCGCACTCCAGTCGACTACCCAGCCCATACCGGCGCCGTCCTCTCCCGAATCGAGGCTCCCCCACGGCGGCAGCGGCATATTCACCGCCGCCAGTTGAGGACGTTACGGAAGGTGGGCACAGCGCAACACCCCCTTCGGGCCCAATCTTGAATGGCCCGAACGGACTATGCGTAAGCGGCAGATCACCCGACGGAGTGACCGGGAGACATGCGTAACAACCCCGGCAAATCGGGACAGTTCACTTGAGCCACAACGGCCATCGAGTGACACACAAGGCGATTTCGGACACCTTCCGACCCCCACACGGATGACCCGTGGAAGAGGGTGGGAATGACTAGGGAACGATTCGGGGTCGTCCCACGTCTTGATACGAGACCGCACTGCTGTGACAGTTGAGTGCAGCTTAGGCCAAGGCATATACGCCTGTCCGGAGAATCAGAACGTAGGCTGCCCCTCATGGGAAAGAAGCGCTCGGCCAACGCCGGAGGCGGACTGTCGCCGGCTCAGCAGGCCGCCAAGTTCCTCGGTGTCAGCGTGCTCGCAGGAGCCGTGCTCGCCGGAATCGCGCTGCCCGCCGCGGGCGCGCTCGGCCTCGCGGCCAAGGGTTCGGTCGAGGGATTCGACGAGATCCCCGCCGACTTGAAGACGCCTCCGCTGAGCCAGCGCACCACGATCCTGGACAACCAGGGCGGCAAGATCGCCACGGTCTACTCGCGCGACCGCACGGTCGTCCCGCTCGACAAGATCTCGCCGTACATGCAGAAGGCCCTCGTCGCGATCGAGGACTCCCGCTTCTACGAGCACGGGGCGGTCGACGCGAAGGGCATCCTGCGCGCCATCAACGCCAACGCGCGCGACGGCGGAGTCTCCCAGGGCGCCTCCACCCTCACCCAGCAGTACGTGAAGAACGTATTCATCGAGCAGGCGGGCGACGACCCGACCAAGGTCGCGCAGGCCACGCAGCAGACGATCGGCCGCAAGGTCCGCGAGCTCAAGTACGCGATCCAGGTCGAGGAAGAGCTGGGCAAGAAGAAGATCCTCGCCAACTACCTGAACATCACGTACTTCGGCGAGCAGGCCTACGGCGTCGAGGCCGCCGCCCAGCGGTACTTCTCCAAGCCGGCCAAGGACCTGAACCTGCAGGAGTCGGCGCTGCTCGCCGGCATCGTGCAGTCGCCCAGCCGCTACGACCCCGTCAACGACGAGGCCGAGGCGAAGAAGCGGCGCAACGTGGTGCTCCAGCGCATGGCCGAGGTGCACGACATCTCGCAGGCCGAAGCCGACAAGGCGAAGGAGTCGCCGCTCGGCCTCGAGGTCAGCAAGCCGCAGAACGGATGCATCACGTCGGTCAAGGGCGCCGCGTTCTTCTGCGACTACGTGAAGAAGGTCTTCCTCACCGACCCGGTCTTCGGCAAGACCAAGGAGGACCGGGCCAAGGTGTGGAACCGCGGCGGTCTGACGGTGAAGACCACGCTCGACCCGGTGGCGCAGGACTCGGTGCAGGCCTCCATCAAGGAGAACGTCTACAAGTCGGACAGCGTCGCGACGGCGGTCACACTCGTCGAGCCCGGCACCGGCAAGATCCTCGGCATGGGCCAGTCGAAGCCCTACGGCTACGCGAAGAACGAGACGGAGTACAACTACTCGGTCAACGCGGCGTACGGCGGCTCCAACTACGGCTTCCCGACGGGTTCGACGTTCAAGCCGTTCCTGGCGGCGGCCGCGCTCGAGCAGGGCACGCCGGTGACGCAGGAGTACCCGGCGCCGTACGACATGCCGTACCCGACGGTGCAGTCGTGCAGCGGCAAGCCGTGGGTCAACTCGCGCTCGAACCCCGCGATGGTGGAGAACGAGAACGAGTCGGAGGTCGGCCCCTATCGCCTCAAGGAGGCGATGGAGAAGTCCATCAACACGTACTTCGTGCAGATGCTCGCCGACACGGGCATGTGCCCCGTCGTCCAGATGACCGACAAGCTGGGCGTGGTGCAGGGCAACGGGACGAAGGTCGACGAGGTGCCGTCCTCGATGACCCTCGGTTCGACCGGTCTGTCGCCCCTGACCATCGCGTCCGCGTACGCCGCCTTCGCCAACGAGGGCACGTACTGCACGCCGGTCGCCATCGAGTCGATCACCGAGACGGGCACCGGCAAGGCGCTCGAGGTGCCGAAGACGCAGTGCTCGCGCGCCATGTCGACGGAGACCGCCGACAAGATCAATACGCTGCTCAGCGGCGTGACCGACTCCGGTACGGGCAAGCAGGCCGGTCTGCAGGACCGGGCCAACGCCGGTAAGACGGGTACCACCGACGCCCGGAAGAACGCCTGGTTCGTCGGCTACACGCCGAACCTGGCCGGCGCCGTCTGGGTCGGCAGCCCGACGCAGAAGGTCGAGATGGAGAACATCACGATCGGCGGCCGGTACCACGACAAGGTCTTCGGCGCCGACACCCCGGGCCCGATCTGGCGCAGCGCCATGACCGGCGCCCTGGCCAACAAGCCCGCACCCGGCTTCACCCTCGTCAGCATCCCCGACCTGGACAAGGACAAGGACAAAGACAAGGACAAGGGCCACGACGACGGAAAGCCCGGCGACGGCAAGCCGGGCGACGGCGGGGACAACGGCGGGAACAACGGGAACAACGGCGGCAACAACGGGGGGAACGACCCGCTGGGCGGCCTGATCGGCGGCTGGGACCGCTGATCCCGACCCTGATCCCGACCATCCCGCTGACCCTCCGGTCATGACATGAGAAGGGGCGCCTCCACTGTGGAGGCGCCCCTTCTCCGTACGTCGGAGGTCGCGTCGTACGTCGTCTTCGTACGTGTGCTGCGGTCAGCCCGCGAGCAGGCGCTTGACGGTCGCGGCGACCCGGCCGCCCTCGGCGCGGTCCGCGACCTTGGGCTTCACGATCTTCATGACCTGGCCCATGGCCTTGCCGCCCTCGGCACCGGCCGCCTTCGCCTCCTCGACCGCCTGCGCGACGATCTGCTCCAGCTCGGCGTCGGTCAGCTGCTGCGGCAGGTACTCGGCGAGCACCTCGCCCTCCGCCTTCTCCTGGGCGGCGGACTCGGCACGCCCGCCCTTCTCGAAGGCCTCGGCCGCCTCACGGCGCTTCTTCGCCTCCTTGACGATCACGGCCTGCACCTCGTCGTCGGAGAGCTCGCGCTTCTCCTTGCCCGCGACCTCCTGGGTCGTGATCGCGGCGAGCGTCATCCGGAGCGTCGAGGAGCGCAGCGCGTCACGCCCCTTGATCGCGGCGTTGAGGTCGTCCTGCAGCTTCGACTTGAGCGTGGTCATGCCTTGATTGTCGCAGGTGCGGGGGTGGCGGCGCCCGCCGATTTCCGGGCCCCCGCCCGTCTGACACGATGGGGCCATGCGCGCGCGATACGGGATTCCCCTGAAGGTCTCTGCTGGCATCGTGGCGGCGGGCGCCGCCGGAGTCGCCTACGCGGCGGGCTTCGAAGCCCGCTCCTTCAGACTGCGCCGGGTGACGGTCCCGGTCCTCCCGGCGGGCATGGCTCCCCTCCGCGTCTTGCAGGTCTCCGACATCCACATGGTCAGCGGGCAGCGCAAGAAGCAGCGCTGGCTGCGCTCGCTGGCCGGGCTGCGCCCCGACTTCGTCATCAACACCGGCGACAACCTCTCCGACCAGGAGGGCGTGCCCGAGGTGCTCGACGCGCTCGGCCCGCTGATGGAGTTCCCGGGTGCGTACGTCTTCGGCTCGAACGACTACTACGGGCCCAAGCCCCGCAACCCCGGGCGCTACTTGCTGGAGAAGGCGTCCGGCAAGCACGGCCTGAACGGGAACGCGCCCGTCGTCGGTGTCCCCCGCAACCCGTGGGAGGGCCTGCGCGACGGCTTCGACGAGGCGGGCTGGCTGAACCTCACGAACACCCGGGGCGTGCTGAAGGTCGCGGGCGTCGAGATCGGCCTGACGGGCCTCGACGACCCGCACATCAAGCGCGACCGGTACGCACAGGTGGCCGGCGGACCGCTGAGCGGCCCCGACTTCACGATGGCCGTGGTGCACGCCCCGTACCTGCGGGTCCTGGACGCGTTCACGTCCGACGGCTATCCGCTGGTCCTCGCCGGGCACACCCACGGCGGCCAGCTCTGCATCCCCTTCTACGGCGCCCTCGTCACCAACTGCGACCTGGACACCGACCGCGTGAAGGGCCTGTCGACGCACGAGGCGGAGGGCAACCGCTCGTACCTGCACGTCTCGGCCGGCTGCGGCACCAACCGCTACACCCCGGTCCGCTTCGCGTGCCCGCCCGAGGCGACGCTCCTGACGCTGACGTCCGCGACGCCTGAGGCATGACCCCTTCCTCTCGATAACTGCCTATGACTGCCTATAACTGCCTATAACCGCCTTTGGCTCCCGCCAACTCCCTTTTCGCGTCATTGCGTCCACGGTCTTACGGTGGACGCATGATCACGCCGCCGCCCGCTGCCGCCTCCGTACCGGCGGAGGCAGTCGTGCCCCAGCACCGCCGGCCCGTGGCCGCCGTCTTCCGCGCCCTCGTCGCGCTGGCGGCGGCCACCGGCATCGTCATCGACCTCTCGATCAGCAACAGCGCGTTGCGCGTCCTGAGCTACTTCACGATCCAGTCGAACATCCTGGTCGCCGTCGTCTTCGCCCTCTCCGCGTGGCGCGCCTGGACGGCCCGCCCGCCGCTCCCACCCCTGGTCACGGGCGGCACGCTCCTCTTCATCTGCATCACGGGCCTCGTCTACCACTTCGTCCTGGCGAACTCCTCCAGCGGCTTCTCGATGACGGACGACGCGGAGCACGTGATCACGGGCTGGCGCTCGGTCTCCAACCAGCTCCTGCACACGGTCACCCCCATCGGTGCCGTCCTGAACTGGCTCCTGCTGACCCGCCCCGGCACCCTGCGCCTCCGTCACGCGGGCCTGTGGCTGCTCTATCCCCTCGCCTACTTCGCCTTCGCCCTGATCCGCGGCGCGATCATGACGCCGGGCACTCCGGCGCGCTACCCGTACCCGTTCCTGGACGTCGACATCCACGGCTACGCAGGGGTCCTCGGCAACGCGGTGATCTTCGGCCTGGCCTTCTACCTGCTGGCCCTGGCCCTGGTCGGCATCGACCGGATCCGCCCCGAGATCCGCGGCCCCGAAAACCGGATTTCGTCTCAGGCCGCCGGTCCGCTAAAGTAATCGATGTCGCCGCGACCTGCAGCAGTGCGGGAAGCGGAGCAACGACATCGGGGTGTAGCGCAGCTTGGCAGCGCGCTTCGTTCGGGACGAAGAGGTCGTGGGTTCAAATCCCGCCACCCCGACAGCTGAAACACCAGGTCAGGGGCCTGATCCGCATCGCGGGTCGGGCCCCTGACTCGTTCCCGGAGCTCGTTTGGGAGAAATCTGGGAGAAGATCTTGGTCGGGGTCTCCCAGCAGACGGTCGTCCGGCCTGGACGGCATGCCTTGTGTGTGCCGTCTCGTACCTGCGCGTTCGCGAACCCCGGTCACAGTTCCAGGTCCCGCTCTACCAGCGGACTACTCCTGGACTGAAGCAGCCGATGAACCAGTCGGAGCCTTCTCGTTGGTGGTTGGATTTGAGGTCCACCGGCCGTGGAGAGCGGCGCGGACCGCCTTCGTTGTTCTCGAGGCAACCGCTGCTTGCAGGGCAGCCGACTAGTCGACCAGAACGACCTCTTCATCGTCCCGAGGGGTGGCGTGACAGAACAGCGCCTTTCCCAGGCCGTGTACTGGCAGAGAGCGCCGCCGCGTCATCGGCCTGCTCTTCCACGGTGTCCGGGGTCTGGCCACTGGAGCTTGCGACGCCTGTGTTGTCGAACAGCATGACCGGACGGTTCGCGGCCAGTCCGTCCGTCATCGCAGGATCCCAGTGATCCATGCCGCCACGGAAATGCTGCAGGAACACCAGCGGTGTGCCGGTCTCGGCGCGGAAGCGCCGGCAGGCGTACCGAATCCCGTTCGCCGTGACGAACCGCGTCGGAGCCGTCACAGGGGAGAGAGGCGGTGTGTGAGTCGGTCGGGTCGTCGTCTTCGGCTCCTACTTCATCAGCCGCACGGGAGAACCCGCCTGGAACGCGGCGATGTCCTCGACGGAGTCCTGATAGAAAATCTCGTACAAGTCGCGGTTCACGAATCCGACGTGCCCCGTGAGCAGCGCGTTCGGCAGCGCCCGCAACGGGTGGTCCGCGGGTAGCGGCTCGGTGTCGTACACGTCGAGGGCGGCTGCTCGGATCGCGCCCTCACGCAGGACATCGATCAGGGCGACCTCATCGACGACCGGTCCGCGTGAGGTGTTCACCAGGAGGGCCGAGGGCTTCATCGACCGGAGTTCCGCCGCGCCGACCAGCCCGCGTGTTTGCTTGCTGAGCGGTACGTGGATCGAGAGCACATCGCTTTCAGTGAAGAGTCGCTCCTTCGTCACCTCCCGCACGCCGTGCTCGGCGGCGGTTTCGGGAGTCAGGCTCCGACTCCATGCGATGGTGTCCATTCCGAAGGCCTGTCCGATCCGTGCCACTCCGGAGCCGACGCGACCGAGGCCCAGAATGCCGAGAGTCCTGCCGTGCAGCCCCTCGCCGACCGATACCTGCCAGCCGCCGGCGCGCATCGACTCCGCCTCGACGACCAGGTTTCTCGTGGCACCGAGGATCAGCGCCCAGGTGTGCTCGATGGTGGGGTGGGACTCATAGCGGGTCCCGCACACCGTGATGCCGAGTCTGTGGGCGGCCGTAAGGTCGATGGCGGCATTGGCCGGGCCGGTGCTGACCAGGAGCCGAAGGTCGGGCAGCCGCTCCAGGACCTCGGCGGGGAATCGTGTGCGCTCCCGCATGGCCACGAGCACGTCGAACCCGGCGAGGCTACGGACCACCTCGTCGGCATCGGCGAACGGCTCGGTGAAAACGACGACCTCGGCGACGAGCGATCCCCAGTCGGCCAGGCTCGTCGCGACGTTCTGATAGTCGTCGAGGATCGCGATCTTCATGCGGGTGGCCATGTCGGCAACCTCCGTATGTCGTCGAGGTGATGCGTCTGTCGTCGCGGGGCGGCGACGCGGCGTGGCTCAGGCGAGCAGGCCCAGGGCGCTGTACCAAAGGGGTCCAGGGTTGAGCCGGTCACCGTGGAGCTTCGACATCTCCTCGAAGAACTCCAGCGGCTCCGGCTTGCCGGCCAGGAGCCGGATCGCGTCGCGCAGGTACTGCCGGGTCTCGTCCAGGATCTTCGGGTCGTCGGGCAGGTCTGCCTTCTTGTGGCCGGCGACCACGTGGCGCGGATGAAGTGCGGCGAGCCGGTCGATGCCGTCCAGCCACGCCTGAAGGCCGCCGTCACCGCCTTCGAGCATCATCAGGTGCACGCCGTTGTAGACGACGTCCCCGGCGACGACGAGACCGATCGACGGCACGTGCAGGACGCTGGAGTCGTCGGTGTCGGTGTGACCGGTCTCGACGGCCCGGAGGACTCGGCCCTCCAGCCGGAATCCCTCGGTCGGCACGGGCACGGCGAGAACCGGGGTGTTCTCCGGGACCCCGGGGAAGGTCTTCGCGAACCCCTTGTCCTTGCTCTCCAGTTGGCTGCGCATCTGCCGGATGGTGCCCTCGGTTGCGTACACCACGCTGTCGGCGTCGCCGAACCGTTCCAGCAGCGTCGCGGTGCCGAACCAGTGGTCGGGGTGGCCGTGGGTGACGTAGACGTACGCCAGACGCTTCCCTGAGCGCGCCAAGCCCTCGGCGACCTGCGCGATCTGGGTGTGCGTCAGCGGCGGGTCCACCAGGACCGCGTCACGGTCTCCGGTGATCAGGGTGGATGAGATCGGGGAGGACACGATCCCGTCGCCGTTCGGCAGCTGAAGATCGATCTTCCGGGGAACGCCGTCAGAGACGAGGACTTCGTAGGACAGTTCGGGCATCTCGATCGTCATGACCGGGCCACCTTGAGCAGGGTCTTTCCACCGCGGACGACCTGCTCGATCGCCGCATGGATGTCATCGAGGTCGAACACGGCGCCTAGCGGAACGAACAGGGCTCCGCTCGCGGCCAGGGGCGCGGCCTCGCGGATGACGGGGAGCACCTTTGTCGCGTAGTCGAAATGGCCGGCGAAGAATCCGTGTACCGTCGCGCGCTTGCCGATCAGGGTCAGTGCGTCGACGGACATCGGCTGCCCGGTCGCCGAGGCGTAGCTGACGAGCGCACCGCCCTCGGACAGCAGGTCGAGCAGGCGGGCGGGAGCGTCGCCGCCCACCGAGTCGACGGCGAGCCCGACCCGGGCATCGCCGATCGCCGTGCGAACCTCTTCGACCGCCGTCGCGCCGTCGAGGCGGACGATGTCCGCGCCGGCCGCGGTCAGTTCGGCGAACACGGACTCGTCCCGGACGAAGTTGATCGTCCGGAATCCGCGGGCCTTCGCCAGGGCGATCAGGGAACGTCCGACGCCGGAGTTCGCGGCGTTCTGCACGATCCAGTCCCCGGGCCTCAGGTCGGCGTACTCGCTCAGGATCAGACCGGCCGTGGGCGGATTGATGCCCAGCATCGAGAACTGCTCGACGCTGCCTTCCGGCAGCCGGAACAGCCCGTCGGCGGGCAGCAGCAGCCGCTCGCGCCAGGCACCGGCGAGCAGCGGCAGAACCACCAGCTCGCCCGCCGCGAGCGTGTCGACGCCGGGGCCCGCCTCGACAACCCGGCCGACACCCTCGCTGCCCAGGACCAGCGGGAGCGGTGGCCGCCCGAGCTCGCCCCTGACGACCTTGAGGTCGTGCAGGTTCAGCGGTGAGAACTCGACCGCGACCTTGACCTCGCCGGCGCCGGGAGCGTTCGGCTCCTGGAGATCGACGACGCGTACGACGTCCTCCGGCTTTCCGAACTGGGTGATCTGGATGGCACGCATGGGGACTCCGGTGAGAGGCGGCGAGCTCTTCGCCACAGCCAAACTGCACATTTTGCTCATGTCCGCCGCGACATGTCCGTCGTCGGACGAGAGGGGGGAATGTCAGCGCCGCACGTACGGTGCGTCCGCCCTGGGGATCAGCTCCAGCGCCGATTGGGCCGTCTGTCGGAGCGTCGTGGCGTCGATACCCGCCTTGGCCATGTTGTCGATGCCCCTGATCACGCTCAGCAGCAGATATCCCAGGGCCGTGGCGTCGGCGTGCTCGGCCACTTCTCCCGCGTCCTGGGCGTCGCGTATCGCGGACGCGAGGGCGCCGGCGAGATCCTCGAACGCGCGACGGGCCGTGCCCGCCACCATGTCGTCCTCTCCGGCGCGGTCCGCGGTGACCTTGGTGAGGAAGCACCCTCGGCGGGGGGACTCGGCGGCGAAGGCGTCGGCGAGTGAGACGACGTAGCGCTCCAGGCGGCCCATCGGCGAGGTGAGTACCGCGTGCGGGCCGTCCCGCAGGTCCTCGCGGGCCTGGGCGACGAGGCCCTGGCAGTAGTCGGAGAAGACGCGCATATAAAGGTCGTGCTTGTTGCCGAACGCCTTGTAGATGCTGCCCTTGCCCAGGCCGGTCGCATCCATGAGGTCGTAGGTGGACGTGCCGTCGAATCCGGTGGTCCAGAACCGGTCGCGGACAACATCGAGCACGGTGGTCTCGTCGAAGCCTCGTTTTCGCCCCATGGCCTCACCGTACCTCATTGTGGTCCAAGTGGACCACAACAGTCGGCAATCCCCCGTGCCGACATGGATGCATCGCCCGAGCTCTTCGCTTTGTTGACCGACTGGACCACTTCATGCTTCCATTGTGGTCCAGTTAGTCAATAAAGCCGCGTTAGTCGGCACCCCTGTGGAGGACTGATGGCTCAGAGCCGAACGAAGACGGAGACGGAGCGGAACAAGGCCGCCGTCCTCGAATTCCTGACGACCGCGTTCAACGCGAAGGACTTCACCGCGCTGGACCGGTACCTGCACCCCGACTACCTCCAGCACAGCCCGGTCATCCCGACGTCCAGGGCCGGGCTGCGCACGTTCATCGCGGACCTGCCCGACGCCGTCCGGTACGAGCCGGGAGCGGTCATCGCCGAGGGGGACCTGGTCATGATCCACGGCAGGTACTCCGGCAGCACCGAGAAGCCCCTCGTGGCGGTCGACATCTTCCGCTTCGAGGAGGGCCTGGTGGTGGAGCACTGGGACGTCCTGCAGGACGAAGTGCCCGCGAAGGACGCGGTGGCGGGCAACCACATGTTCACCAACCCGCAGGCCGGCCGGGCCTGAGGCACCGGACCGGCGAGGCGGGCGGTACGAGCCGCGCGGGCCATGACGGCGAGGGGCTCGACCGCACTTCCTGTTCCAGGGCTGAGGCCCGACCGACACCTGACGCAAACGAAGAGACAAAGGACAAGGACGATGACAACCGACACGCAGACCTCGCGGACCGTGGCCAAGAAGTTCGTGGAGCGCCTCGCAAAGCATGACGCCGACGGCATCCAGGAACTGTTCGCCGAGGAGATCGACTGGCATGTCCCCGGCAGTGGCGCGCTGCCCTGGACCGGGCGCCGTACCCGCCGGGAGGAGGTCGCGCCGTACTTCACCACGATGTGGTCGCACTTCGCGCACGACAAGAGCAAGGCCGTGCTGGAGCGCATCATCGTCGACGGCGGTGACGTGGCGCTGCTGGCGGTCTTCACACACACCGTCGCGGCCAATGGCAAGGAGTTCAGCACACCGACGGCCATGCACCTGACGGTCGAGGACGGCCGGATCGTTCGCCTGCACCAGTACGAGGACACGCTGACCGTCGCCGAGGCGTTCAACGCCGGCTGAACACAGAGCACTCAAGGGCCGCGCGGCCCGGATCCCGCGCGGCCGGACATGCACATCCCAAGGAGCAAGTAACGTGACCACCCCTGTCGTCTCCATCGCCTACCACTCCGGCTTCGGCCACACCGCCGTCCTCGCCGAGGCCGTCCGCGATGGGGTGACCACCGCCGGCGCCACCGCCCACCTGATCAACGTCGAGGAGATCTCCGAGGAGCAGTGGAACCTGCTCGACGCCTCGGACGCGATCGTCTTCGGCTCGCCCACCTACATGGGCACCGCCTCCGCCGTCTTCCACGCCTTCGCCGAGGCCAGCTCCAAGCGCTGGTCCAACCAGGTGTGGAAGGACAAGATCGCCGCAGGTTTCACCATCTCCGGGGGCAAGAGCGGCGACAAGCTCAACACCCTGCAGTACTTCACCGTGCTCGCCGGGCAGCACCACATGCAGTGGGTCGGCCTCGGCCTGATGCCCGGCTGGAACACCACCACGGCGTCCGAGAACGACCTCAACCGCCTCGGCTTCTTTCTCGGCGCCGCCGCCCAGAGCAACCAGGACCAGGGAGTCGAGGGCGTACACAAGGCCGACATCGCCACCGCCGCCGAGCTCGGCAAGCGCGTCGTCGAGGTCGCCCGCGTCTACGCCGCAGGCCGCACCGCCCTCGCAGCCTGAGCACCGCGGAACCCATCCCGTGGGTGGTCGCCGGAGGCGTACCGGCTCCAGGTTCCACCGGCCTCGGATGTGAGGCGTGTTGTGGGTGACGTGGTGGTAGCCGAGCGCGTCGGCGACCACGGGGGCGGGCATCTCCAGCACCTGCTGGCGGATGGCCGCAGCGCGGCTGGCGGTCGTCGGGACACCGAGGTCGTTGATCAGCCCGGAGAGAGCGAAGGCCCGGCGCCGAGACATCGATCCGCACCGAGTCACCGCCCTCCGTCACCCGCATCGGATGCGAGAAGACCGCATCAGGTGCGAGCCGATGAGCGATCTGCTGGTCCGTCAGTCGTATGAGGGACGGGGCCTGGCGATCACACACCGCGAGTCGCTACGGTCGCCACCGCGTTCTGAGCCCAACGACCCTGGCCACGAAGGGGAGAGCGGCTCCCCGCGACGACGAATCGCGAACCGCCGCGAGTTCGCATCCGATGCAATTGGCGGCAGTTGGAACATCGGTACAGCGGTTACCGGTGAGATTGATCTTGAAGTTGGAGGACCCCGGCGAGGTGTGTGCGCCGGGGTCCTACGTCTTCTGGTGGTCGGTCAGCAGCGGGGGCGCCAGCGGGTGAAGACCGGCCCTCGCATGACTGCGCGCGCCGGAGTCCGTGAGCCGACGGCTGATCTGCCGTATCGGGCGCCGTGGCGCGTCGCTGCTGCTGCTCGGCTCCCCCGTCGGCCTGTACGGGGCCGTGCAGCTCGCCGACCCGCTGCCAGACACCCGCGGCGTACGCCGATTACTGGCCCTGGCGCCCGATGGCCTTGTGGTCCTCGACGTGGATCGCGGCCGGGCTCATCGCCGTGGCGTGCGCGTTCCGCCGCGACAACGACTGGTCCGAGTTCGCCGCCCTCACCGCAGTCACCATGCCGTGGACCGTGTCTTTCCTGGCCAGCCGGATCCCCGAGCGCATCAGATTGACCGAGGCAAACGATCGGCCCCGGACCTCCTCCATGGCACCATCCATTCGGCGAATACCGACAGTGCCGCGATCTCGGCCAGCCGCAGACGCACGGCCCGGTGGACATCCTGCGCCGGACAGCTCACCCGCCCCTGCGACAACTCCCCGTACAGGCCCCCGGTCCCGGGTTCCACGGCCGACCCCGCCGCGTCGGTCTTCTGGGCGCCGGGCCTGCCGCCGCGCACGTCCACCGCGGCGACGGCACCGCCCTCGGGCGCCGGCACCACCGTGGTGCCGGTGAGCCATCCGTCGCCGGTACGCGTCGCGTGACCCACCCGCAGCCCTCGTCCGGACCGGGCCGGTCAGGCGACCGGCGCTCGCACCGCCGTCTCGCGCTCCCGGGCCGTCGCGCGCGCCGTCAACGTCTCGCCGGTCGCCACCGTCAGCGCGCAGACGAGACCGGCCGAGAGCACCGCCCACTCGCCCAGGAACATGCAGCAGATCACCAGCAGGGCCGCGGTCGGCAGTACCAGCTGCTGAGCGATGCCCACCCTGAAGTAACGCGAGTGCAGTGCCCAGACGGTGAGCAGATACAGCGCCGTCGGCACGGTCACGGCCGCCGACGCGGACAGCGTCGAGATATGCGCCTTGCCCACGGACTGCTCGACCGCCACCTCCAGACCCGCACCGATCGCGGCCGCCGAGGCGAAGACGACGTAATGGCCGTAACCCCACAGGAACGCCTGCCTGTTGGATCTCAGATGACCGTGGATCGGCACCGCGAAGTAGATCCACCAGGCGGCGAAGATGATCAGCAGCCCGCCCGCGGCGATCGGCAGCAGTTCGCCCAGCGCGTCCTCCTCGTCGATGCCCGTCTTCACGGCGACCGTGGCCGCCGCGATGGTCTCGCCGAGCACGATGATCGTGAACAGGCCGTACCGCTCGGCGATGTGGCGGGGGTGCCAGGACGTGGGCTGGACCTTCTCCGCGTACGCCGGCACGCACATCTCGAGAACCGCCATCACCACGAACACCACGACCAGGGTGTCCTTGGGCAGGACCACGAGGCCGATCCAGCCGATCTGGCACAGCACCACCCCGCCGGCGTACCGCAGGGCCATCCTGCGCTCCCTGCCCTGACTCGACCTGGCCACGCGCAACCATTGGGACACCGAGGCGAGCCGCATGATCACATAGCCCGCCACCCCCGCCCGGTACTCGTGGTCCTCGAACGCCCGGGAGACCGAGGCCGCGAGCACCAGCACACCGGCGATCTGGATCAGCGTGACGACCCGGAAGAGCACGTCGTCGTTGTCGTAGGCCGAGGCGAACCACGTGAAGTTCATCCACGCCCACCAGATGGCGAAGAACACCAGCGCGTAGTTGAGGATGCCCTCGCCCGCATGGCCCTCTGCGATCGCGTGCACCAACTCGATGCCCGCCTGGGCGACGGCCACGACGAAGCACAGGTCGAAGAAGAGCTCCAGCTGAGTGGCGGATCGGTGTACCTCACCGCGGTCACGGGCGGTGAGCCTGCGCAGCGGGCTGCGGTGCGCGGGCGATCGGGGGGAGTCCGGCGCGGGGGTGGAACGTGGCGTCATAAAGTCAAGCACAGCAGATGAGGCGCTTGATTTCTTGCCCAGCGTGGTCTTGTTGGTGGAGTTCTGGCAACGCTTGAGGGCCGCGCAGCGACGCCATCATGAGGCGGTCGCTTGGCCTTGATCAACGGAACCGTGGTTGGCGCTGAGATTGATCTTGAGCGATGGCGCCCTTCGGTACACCACCCGGCTCCGATCGCGGGCTCAATGGGGCGGGCACGGTGTCGCTGGTCGGGCGCCTGTCCATGGGCGAGTGGGGCTGCCGCATGGACAGGCGTGACCGTGTGCCTCAAGCCGCTTCGAGGAAGGGGTAGTCGGTGTACCCCTCGGCGCCCGGCCCGTAGAACAGTTCCGGCCGCGGCTCGTTCTCCGGGTGGTCACCCTGCCAGCGCTCGACGAGGTCAGGGTTGGCGATGAGGGCCCGGCCCACGGCCACGGCGTCGGCGTGGTCGGCCTCGATCTGCTGGAGCGCCTGCTCGCGGGTGGTCTGCCCCCCGAAGGGGCCGCTGTTGACGATCAGCTTGCCGGCGAAGCGCCGCCGCAGCTCCTGTACCAGGTCGCCTCCCGGCTCGGCGTGCAGTACGGAGAGGTAGGCCAGGCCCAGCGGGCGCAGCTGGTCGAGCAGGGTGCCGTAGGTGGCCAGGACGTCGTCCCGGTCGGTCTCGAAGACGTCCCCGAGGTCGACCTCGGGCGAGATCCGCAGCCCGACCCGCTCGGCACCGACGGCCTGGGCGACCGCCGTGACGACCTCGACGACGAAGCGGGCGCGGTTCTGCGGCGAGCCGCCGTATTCATCGGTGCGCTGGTTGGCCGCCGGGGAGAGGAACTCCTGGAGCAGGTAGCCGTTGGCGCCGTGGATTTCCACGCCGTCCGCTCCCGCGTCGATGGCCCGGCGGGCCGCGGTGACGAAGTCTTCCAGGGCTGCCCGGATTTCCGCGGTGGTCATGGCTTCCGGTACGGGGTAGGGCTGCTCGCCCTTCTCGGTGAACGTCTTGTTGTCGATGGCGATCGCGCTGGGGGCGAGGATGCGGCGGCCGCCGTTGATGTCGGGGTGGGTGCCGCGGCCGGCGTGCATGATCTGCAGGACGATGCGGCCGCCCTCGGCGTGCACCGCCTCGAACACCCGCTGCCAGCCGGCCGCCTGCTCGTCGGTGGCGATGCCCGGCTCGCCGACGTACCCCTGCGACGCGTGGTCGGGGTAGGCGCCCTCGGTGATGATCATTCCGACGCTCGCCCGCTGCCGGTAGTACTCGACCATGAGGTCCCCGGGGATGCCGGAGGAACCGGCCCGGACCCGGGTCAGCGGTGCCATGACGATGCGGTTGGCGAGCTCGATCTTCCCGAGAGAGACGGGGGAGAAAAGTGACGGGACGGGCGAAACTTCTGAAGTATTGACAGACATGGCTTTCTTTCTGGAATAGAGGGAAAAGGGGTAAATGCCTGGGGTGCAGGGGGCCACGCTTGCCCGCCGAGGCGCGGATGCGGTCCTCGCGCAGGCGCGAGCCCGCTGACGGCAACGCGATTCCAGGACCGCGATCGGAGTGTGGGTGGTGTTGGCGGCGGACGCGGTGAGAGCCGCATGCCGTCGGCGTCCGTGTCGACGCGGTCAGGCGCCAACTACCCGCCGGAGCAGAGGCGTCCGCCCCTTGCGCCCGTACAGCAGCCAGCCAGGTGACGAAGTCGTGGGTGCCGCCGCCCGAATCGGTACGGACAGGTGTCTGCAGGCCGCGCCGCGACCGACTCCCTCGACGCGCCCCCGCGAAGAGGACCGATACACGGCTTCACCTGGAACGCGCTTCCGGCGGTGGCGGGCAACAGCGATCTCAGCGCTCCTCATTCTCACTGACCTGAGGCACTTCGGCCGGCCGATCGCCCATCGGACAGCCTGCTCCACGCAGGCGCGGGCCTAGCTGAGCGGCACGTCCGCGACGGCCTTGAGGTGGCTGAACGTCTCGAGGGAGTAGCGGCCGTGGTATCGGCCCATGCCGCTTTCGCCGACACCGCCGAAGGGCAGGCCGGTCATGAGCAGTTGCATCACCGGCCGGCCCCAGGCGACGCCGCCGGAGGACGTCTCGTTCACCAGGCGCGCCTTGACGGCCTCGGACTCGGTGAAGGCGTAGAGCGCGAGGGGCTTGTCGCGTGCGTTGATGAAGGCGATGGCGGCATCGAGGTCCTCGACTTCGACGACGGCGAGGATCGGACCGAAGATCTCCTCCTGCATGACCGGCGACGCGGGGTCGACATCGGTGAGCACCGTCGGTGCGATGAACAGGTCGTCACGGTCGTGCTGGCCTCCCACCGCCGCCCGGCCGGAATCCAGCAGAGCGGCGAGCCGGTCGAAGTGCCGCTCGTTGATGACCCGGCCGAAATCGGCCGAGGTCTGCGGGCTGGTGCCGAACCGGGCCTCGACCGCCGTGCGCAGGGCGGGGACCAGCGCGGCAGCGGTGGCAGGATCGGCCAGAACATAGTCCGGGGCTACGCACTGCTGCCCCGCGTTGCCGAACTTGGCGCCGACCAACCGCTTCGCGGTCTCCTCCACGTCGGCGTCAGGTGCCACGAAGACCGGCGACTTGCCCCCGAGTTCGAGCGTGACGGGGGTGAGGTTCTGGGCGGCCGCGGCCATGACGATCCGGCCGACGGTGCCATTGCCGGTGTAGAAGATGTGGTCGAAGCGCTGTGCCAGGAGGGCCGTGGTCTCCTCGGCGCCTCCCTCGACCACAGTGAGCACGTCGTCGTCGAAGTACTGGCGCAGGAGGCGTGAGGCGACCGCCGAGGTGTGCACCGACATCTCGCTCGGCTTGGCCACCACGGTGTTCCCGGCGGCCAGGGCGCCGATGATGGGGTCGATGAGAAGGTGCAGCGGGAAGTTCCACGGAGCGATCACCAGGACGACCCCGAGCGGGTCGTACGTGGTGTAGGCGGTGGTCGTGGGACCGAAGTGGGCGGGAACCTCCACCGGGCGGGGCTGAAGCCAGCTCTCCAGATTCGCCAGCGTCTCGTCGATGTCGGCGACGGTGAAGTCGATCTCCTCCATCTTTGCCTCGGCGGGGTTCTTCCTCAGGTCCGCCCAGAGCGCCTCGATCAGTTCCTGCTCGTTCTCGACCAGCAGGGCCCGCAGCCGCTGCAGCTGGTTGACGCGCCAGTCCAGTGGGCGGGTGACGCCGGTGTTGAAGGTGGCACGAAGGCGGCCGACCGCCTCCGCGGCCGTTTCGGTCTGGTGGGTCCTGGACTCGGTCCCCTGTGTTGCGGTCATGGGGTTGTGCTCCGTTCTTGAGGCACGCCGCGCCGTCAAAGACATTGGGGGCATGCCGTGGTGCCGGTGATGGACAAACCGGTGGATGACGGACGAAGGATCAATCCGTGCCTTCACTGTAACCCATGTACGCGCCAACGCGAACATGCGGCAGGGGGTTACCCTTTCCCCATGGCCAGTCGCACCTCGTCGCCCCTCGTCCACCCCGACACGGACGACCTCGACCTCTTCAAAATCATGAGCGCGCTGACCGACGAGACCCGGCTCACCATCGTCGTCACCCTCTCCGTCTCCCCCGGCCTGGCCTGCAGCGGCTTCACCCTGGACGTCACCGCGTCCGTACTCACCCGCCACTTCCGCGTCCTGCGCGAGGCCGGTCTCATCCGGCAGCACGACGTCGGCACCCGCCGTTTCAACACGCTGCGCAAGGAAGATCTGGACCAGCGCTTCCCCGGACTGCTCGACCTCGTCCTCAAGGAGAGCGTCGGCCGCGTGGAGCCCTACGTGAACGCCGAGAGCGCCTGACGCTCAGGCATCGCTCGGCGGCCGCGACGAACCGGACCCACCGCAGCCAGGCGTCCAGCTTGCGGCCGGCTTCGATCACGTCGAACAACACCTCGTGCGCCGAGCGGCAGTAACCGGTGCCCCAGCAAGGCGATACGCCACCGGCCCCGACGTACCCGCTTACAGGGAGGCGGCGTACTGCGCCGAACCCGGTTCCCCGTCGGCGGATGCACTACGACTGCCGGCCAGCTGGGGCACCGACGTGACAAGGGCGGGAGCCGGGATGCCGCCGGCCCGCACAGCTTGATGAACAGTTGATCATCGGTAGTTGGCTGCGCGCCACGCCCAGCGTCCCTTCGCACGCCAGACGCCTCCGGGGGCGGTGTCGGATTCAGGACGGCGCGGGCGTGCTGCGGCAGGCAGTGAAAGAACGGCGGCGCCGCTGCGCAGGGCGTCGTTTTCGAGGGCCGGCCGACTGATGGCCTCCTCGTACAGGTTCCGGCGGGCCGACCTCTCCCCGCACACCTGCCGCGTCGACATCAGATACCGCTCCAGGTGACGCACCCGCAGCTCCGCCACCCGTCGCGGCGGTTCCTTGAGCCCGTTGACCGTGGACACCTCCCGGTCCCAGCTCGTGTCCTACAGACAAGGTCCACGCTCGTCGCGACGACGCCACCACGCGTACGCCGCCCGGTCATCCATGGACGCGTCTCGCCAGTCACGCCGGCCTCGCGCGAACCACAGAAGGTCGAAGTGCGTGCGCGGATCCCGGGCCAACTGGCTGACTACGGCTTTGGCCAGCCGCCCAACGCGAGGTTCGCGACGTGCAGCAGCTCAGGGCGGGAACTACCACTCGCGGCCTGGACGGCGATCCCATTGGCGACTGTTCTCAGGTAGACCGCAAGCAGATGAGGATCTGTGGAAGGCGGAAGGTCACCGGCGTCCACCGCCTGTTGAAACCGGCGCGTCAAGTGGGCTATCCCCTCCTCGCGCCATGCTATGAGTGCGTCTCGGGCCGGGCGACTGTCATCCCCGGTGGCCAACGCACCCAGCACGCCAAGACAGCCCGCGGGCAACCCCGGCAGGGTCGCCGCCTCGACCGTCCCGTGAAGCACGGCGGTGGCCACTGCTCGACTTGTGGGCTCTGTCAGAGCTTGAGCGAAGTAGGCGGTCAGGCCCTCGGTGTATCGCTCCAGCGCCTTGTAGAAGAGGTCTTCTTTGCTGCCGAACGCCCTGTACAGGCTGGGGCGGCTGATACCCATCGCCTCGGTGAGGTCGTCGAGGCTGGCGCCCTCGAAACCCTTTGACCAGAACACCAGGACGGCACGATCAAGTGCCTCGTCGATGTCGAACGCGCGAGGCCTGCCAGGAGGGGCTGGTGTCGTCGAGGTCATTTCTTCATCCTACTCCTTCGGTACCGATCGGTACGGATGTGCTAACGTGTTTCGTACCAATCGGTACGTAATAGCGAAGGGTGACATCATGTCGCAGACCGTGCTCATCACTGGCGGAACCTCAGGCATCGGCTTGAGCCTCGCCCAATCCTTCGTGGAGCGCGGGGCGTCCGTCGTCGTCTGCGGGCGTTCGCAGGCAGCGCTGGACCGATTCGCGCAGGCCCACCCGCAGGCGCTGGCCGTGCGGGCCGATGTGACGGACGCGGCCGACCGGGCAGCGCTGTTGCAAGCAGTCGCTGATCGCTTCGGGCGTCTGGACGTACTGGTCAACAACGCCGGCACGTTCGAGGAACGCGACTACGCCGCCGGCAAGAACCCCAATGCGACCCTCGATGCCGAGGTGGCGTTGAACCTCACCGCCCCCATCCACTTGACGGGTGAAGTGCTCGAGCGATGGCCAGAGCCCGACGCGATCGTGTTCATCACCTCGGGGTTCGCTCTGGTCTCGCCCACTCGCGCGCCTACCCACGGCGCGGTGAAGGCCGGCCTGCACGGCTTCGCGGATGGCTTGCGCCGTCAACTCGCCCCGAAGGGCACCCATGTCCTCGAGGTCCTCCCACCGTCCACGGACACACCCATGAACGCCGCAGCCACGGGGAAGAAACTGACTCCCGAGCAGGTGACGGCGGTCACGATGAAAGCCCTTCGACGCAGGCGGAACATGGCATTCCCCGGTCAGACGAAAGTCATGCCCGCCATGCTGCGCATCGCGCCGGGCACACTACGACGCGTCGTCGCCGGGCTCTGAACCCCGCAGAAAACCCTCCCTCAGCAACACCTCACCGAGTGGGCCGAATGGACTCCCGTCTCCCGCGAAGCCGAAGGCAAGCAGCCATCTCAGCCTAGGGCCGATGCCGCGACTCTGTTGGTGATCTTGCCGGGGTCAGCTGGGGGCGGTGCAGAGGGCGCGGAAGTGGCTTGGTGCCCGCCGGGGACGGGTCGGTTCGGCGATCCAGTCGGCGATGCGGGTGACGCTGCAGGCCAGTGCGGTCAGGACGTGCCCGATGTGCGTTTTCGGCAGATCGCGGTAGCGGGTTCGGCGCAGGCCGCAGGCGCGGACCCGTAATCTGAGCCCGCGCGGAGTGGCGGCCGTGGTCGTCGAATACCCCGTGGCGCCAAGCGGCTCCGCCAGACTGCGCCTACAGGTCATGCCGTCCCAGACACCCGAACAAGCCGGGCAGGCCGCCGCCGCGATCGCCGCCGCGGTGTCCGAGGCCGCCCCGACTCAGGCTGAAGCGTCCCAGCATGAGCGGCCTGCCGGCGTTCGACGCCGTCGTTGCGGACCAGGTCGAATTCCTGACCCGCCACCTCCTGAACAACTGACCGGCCCGTTCCGGATTGAAAGGATTCTCCATGTCCAAATTCCCCCTCCACCTGGTTCCTTCCCGCAGAGCGCTGACGACCGGGCGCTTCATCGTCGCGGCCACCCACTTGTTCACCCCGCGGCTGGCCGCGCGGGTTTTCCAGCTCACGGCCAGCGGTACCCCCGCGATCCCTTACGCGCGGATGTTCGCGATCCGCAACGCCGCTCTCGGGCTTGGACTGCAACGGATGGACAGTTTCACCCGGCCCCAGCAGCAGCAGTTTCTTGCGGTGAACATCGTCATGGACTCGGTCGATGCCGCCGCTTTCCTGGCTGCGGGCCTGCGGGGCGACGTCAGCCGTAAGTCGACCATGCTGTCCGCCGCCGTGGCTCTTTCTGCGGTGGTAGCCGGTACCACGGCCCTCATCGAGCACAAGCAAGCGGCCGCCCAAGAAACGGAGCCAACAGCGACGGCGCCATCGGACAGCGACTGGAAGTGACCGCACCGGCGTGGCCCCGCAGCTGATCCACCGCAGTGCCTCCATTGGCTGGAGGCCGCCGAGGACGGGTTGGCGGTCTCTGTCGAGTTCAGCATCGGGCGGATGAGGTTCTGGCGAAGACGTGGACGACGGTGTCCGGTGCCGTCGACGGTGAGAGCGGCCGGCTTCCCCCGACGGGGCCGGCCGGGTCACCGGCTGCTCGCACTGGTGGGGGAAGCCCTTCCCAGTTGAGGTTGAGCGCCAGCCCTGGGAGCCATCTGGGAGCCGACCCGCTCCCCGGGCTCCCGCTCAGGTCCTCATGTCATTCCCCGCCCCAGACGCGCTCCAGGTCCACCAGTTCCACATCCCGGCGGCCACTCGCCGCCTCGGTCAGGTTCACGTCGAAGCCGGAGCGGCCGAAGAGAAGGAGCTTCGCGTCGGCGGCGTGGACGCCGCGGGCCGTCAGCAACTTGCGGATGTGGTCGAGGCGTTCGAGGTCGGACAGAGTACGGGCGCGGTCGGACGACTTGGCCTCGCCGATCGCCCGGACGACTGGGGCACCGGCCTGCCGGCGCTCTCCCACGCCCAGGGCGACGACGTCGAGTTCGTGTTGCGCACGGCCCGCGCTGTCGTTCACCACAGTGCTGCCGATCTCGCCGGTCGGGCCGCCCTTCGTGCGCTCCGAGGCGTACCGGGCCGTCCATTCGCGGGCCAGCTGCTCGAAGGACGGGCCCAGGATCTGCGCGCTGACCGTCTGCGCGGCGGCCTTCCAGGCCGGAGCGGCCTTGCGCTCCTCGAAGGCTGCCAGACGTGGGACGGTGACGAGCTGATGCAGACGTACCACCGGATCGGCGAGGCGCAGTACGGGGCGGCGCTGGAGCAGCAAGTCCTCGTCCTTGACCAGGAAGCCCGAGGTGATCAGGACATCGAGCGGGTGGTGCAGGCTGCGCTGGTCGCGGCCGATCGCGGCAGCAACCTTGGAGGGGGTGGTCGCACCGGCAGCGACCGCGCCGAGGACCGACAGGTAGAGCGCCCGGTCCTGAATCCGGGGGTCCTCCCGCAGCAGGTATCCGGCTTCGCCGAAGAGTGCATGGCTGGGGTTGAAGACGGTGTCGAGCAGTAGCTCGTCGAGGTCGGAACGGGTCTGGGGAGAGGCGCCGCCGAGCAGGTCGCGGTAGCCGGGGGTGCCACCGAAGAAGGCGTACGCACGGAAGGCGGTTTCGGTGTTCTCGATCCCGTAGTACGAGGCCGAGGTGCGGTAGTCGAAGGGCTTGAGGAGCAGGTCGAGTTCAGCGCGGCCGCGCAGGGCCCTGGCTCCGGAGAGCAGGTCCGACATCACCGCGAGCGCGGATCCACAGAGGATCACCCGGCCGCGTACGGCCTCCGGGTCGTCACGGCTCTCGTCGACCAGCGCCTGGAGAGCGGAGGGAATCTGGGCGCCGAGCGGGTGCGCGAGAAGGTAGGGGAGCTCATCGATCACCAGGAGCGGCGCGGCTGCCTGGTCGCCCGCGCCGGGGAGCGGCCGCAGCGCGGTGCGGAGTCCCTCGTCCCAGTCCCGGAAGCGCAGCTGACCCGAGGCGAGGCCGCGCCCCGCCGCGACCGCATCGGCGAACCGCTGGAGTGCTGGAAGCGGCTCTTCCTCCTGGGCCATGTGGTACTGCCCGCCGTGCGCCCTGCACAGGCGGCGCAGCAGGAAGCTCTTCCCGGTGCGGCGACGGCCGTAGAGGATCCCGATCCGCAGACCGGGCGCAGGCGAGGCGACGAAGCGCTCCAGGTCGGCCCACTCGGTGATCCGGTCGAAGAGGTCGGCGGGTCGTGTCATGTGTCCACGACAGCAGGATAATCTAGACTAAGTCAAGTTAGACTAACTCAATCCAGTAACAGGTCGTTCGTGTGGCCGAATGGGGCGACGACGCCCACGGCGTACGGCGGCGGTCTCGGGCAGCCGCGCGTCGGAGGCTTCGAGCAGCTCTCACGCACGGTCGATGGGGGCGTTGAGGAGCCGAAAGTACAGATACGGCACGTGAGTCGCGCCATCCAGTACGCGCCGGCTCCCCCGTACCTCGCCGACGAGCCGATCTAGTCCGGGCAGCCCCGGAGAGAGCGACCCAGCGGGTCACGATCTTCGCCGAACCTCATTCGGGACGAAGAGGTCGTGGGTTCAAATCCCGCCACCCCGACAGCTAAGCACCAGGTCAGAGGCCCGGTACCGGATTCGGTACCGGGCCTCTGGCTTTGTGCGTGACTAACTGAGTGACTACCGCATCGGAGGCGGTGCGCTCCATCGCTACCTGGATATCGCGACCTGGATGGAGGCCCGGAGGTCTCCTTGAACGGCTGGGAGCAGTAGCGCCCCACGGACTGCCCGCTCAACTCGGCCCGGCCCGGCCAGTAACCGGCCCTCCGACAACGCAACTTCCCTGTCGAGCGCAGCGTGTTGAACCCCTGCGGGAAGGGCTGCCTGGCTTCGACCCATTCGGTGTCCAGCTCGCTGACGACCAGTTGCACCATGCCCATCGCCCGCGTAACGAGGTGGGCCGTGCCCTTCTCAGCGGTGGCGCGGGCGAGGCAGCAAGGCGAACGCGCTCTCCGCGATCGAGGTCAGGCGGGCGGGGCTGTGACCGGACGCGCCTACGACATCGATCCCGCGGACGATGGTCAGCAAAAGGTACGCAAGGTCGTCGGGATCCGCGTCGAGGTCGATGTCGCCGCTGCGCTGGGCCGCTCGCACACACTCGGCCACCGCCGTCGCGACCACGGAGAAGCAGTCGTTGGCCAGGCGTTCCACCTCGGAGTCGGAGGCGCCGATCTCCAGGGCCATCTTGGCGGCGAAGCAGGCCGCCGCCGACCGGTCAGGGGCGGGGGGTACGTCGTCGGCGAGCGGCACCCCTTCGACGGCGCGGAGCAAGAACCCGCGCAGTCGTTCCAGGGCGCCCTCGTCCGGTCCGGCGAGCGCCTGCGGCGCGAACTGCCCCAGCCTGGCGGAATACCCGGCCATCGCCTGCAGCAGCACGCCGTGCTTGCCCTCGAACGCGGCATAGAGGCTGCCGCGGCCCAGGCCGGTGGCGGCGCTGATGTCGTCGACGCTTGTGCCGTTGTAGCCCGAGGTGCGGAACTGCCGCTCGGCGGCATGGAGGACGTGGTCGCGGTCGAAGCTTCGTGGTCTCGCCATACATAAAAGGTACGGCCGACCCACCATTCTTGACAACCTAGTACAGAACCGTCTAGGTTTCTGACTGTTCAGTACATAACTGTCCTGAGCTCACCGGACAGGCTTGGTCCGGGCTTGCAGGACCGGTGCAGACCGTGTCGGCCTCAGTGCGGGGGCCCCGCACAGCGCACGACAAAGTCATGCCCACGACCGAAGGAACCACCATGCAAAAAGCTCACCCAGTGGCCCTCGTGACGGGCGCCTCCTCCGGGATCGGGCGTGCAGCAGCGCTCGCCCTCGTGAGGGCCGGCTTCGCGGTGGTCGGCACGAGCCGCAACGCGGCGAACGCCGAGCCGCTCGCCGGGGTGACGTTCCTCGATCTCGACGTGGCCGGCGACGAGTCGGTCCGCTCCCTGGTCGAGGAGGTGATCGAGCGGTTCGGCCGGATCGACGTCCTGGTCAACAACGCAGGCGTGGGCGCGGTCGGCGCCGGCGAGGAGAGCTCGATCAACCAGGCCAAGGAGGTCTTCGACGTCAATGTCTTCGGTCTGATGCGGATGACGAACGCAGTGCTGCCCCACATGCGCGCCCAGGGCGGTGGCCGCGTGGTCAACGTCTCCTCGATACTGGGTCTGATCCCAGCCCCCTTCATGGCCGTCTATGCCGCCACCAAGCATGCGGTCGAGGGCTACGTCGAGTCCGTCGACCACGAGCTTCGCGAGCACGGCGTCCGGATGCTGCTGGTCGAGCCGGCCTACACGAGCACGAGTTTCGAGGCGAGCAGCATGGCGCCCGACTCACCCCTGCCGGTCTACGCCGCACAGCGGGAGGCCTCCCGAGACGTGCTGGCCACGGCCGTGCGCAACGCCGACCACCCGGACGTTGTCGCGAAGGCGATCGTCGCGGCCGCCACCGATCCCAAGCCCAAGCTCCGGTACGCCGCGGGCTCGATGGCCACCCGCGTCAGCATCCTGCGCCGGATCGTGCCCTCGCGCGCCTTCGACAGGCAAATCCGCAAGCTCAACCGGCTGGCCGCCTGACCTCGCGGCACACCCGGCACCTGCATCAAACCGGCCCCTGCCTGGTCCACGCCGAGTGGGTGGTGTACGCGAACGCCGCCTTCACAGTCCCCACCCTGATCGGCGCATCACTGCTGGCCGAGCCCGTGATCACCAGCAAGCCTGGATGCGACATTCCGGACATCGCCGTGGCGAGCGAGAGTCGACCTGCCGTATTTGACAACTCAGTACAGAACCATCTAGGTTTCTGACTATTCAGTACACAACTGTCCTGAGCTCACCGGACAGGCCGCGTGCACACCTGGCGCGATGAAGAGCAACCCATGCGGTCGAACTCCTCCACGCCCCGACGCTGCGACGCCTTCCAGGCCGGCAAGGCCCGGTCCGAATGCCCGACGCAGGGCGCTTCCTGCACCTCGAACAGCCCCAGACGGTCGCCGACCACATCCCCGGCTTCCTTCCTGAACAGCTGCCCCCCTCCAACACCCAGAACTCGAAGGGTTGACCGAACCATGACTGACAAGGAAACGCAGGAGGCCATGGCTGTGGCGACTCCTCCGTACGAGAGCGACGCACTGGCCGAGGGGACCGTCGACGCGGTGGTGATCGGCGGGGGCGCCGCGGGGCTGAACGGTGCACTGATCCTCGCCCGCTCCCGCCGCTCGGTCGTCGTGATCGACAGCGGCTCCCCGCGCAACGCGCCCGCGGAGGCGGTGCACGGCCTCATCGCCCTGGACGGCACCCCGCCGTCCGAGGTCCTTCGACGGGGCCGGGAGCAGGTGCGCCAGTACGGCGGGCGCGTCGTGTCCGGCGAGGTGGTCTCGGCCGAGTCCGCCGCCCCGTCGGCGGACGGGGACCTGCGGTTCACCGTCACCCTGGCCGACGGCCGCGGCATCACCGCCCGCCGCATCCTGGTGGCCACCGGCCTGAAGGATGTGCTGCCCGAGGTACCCGGGCTCGCCGAGCACTGGGGACACAGTGTGTTGCACTGCCCGTACTGCCACGGCTGGGAGGTGCGCGATGAGCCCATCGGCATCCTCGCCACCGGACCGGCCTCCATCGGCCACGCGTTGTTGTTCCGTCAGCTGACCGAGGACCTGACCTACTTCACCCACGGCACCGACCTGGACGAGGACAGCCGCGCCCGCTTCGCCGCCCGCGGCATCCGCGTCATCGACACCCCGGTCACCGAGGTCGTCGACGACGAGGACGGTGCCCTCGCCGGGGTGCGCCTGGCCGACGGACAGGTCGTGGCTCGCCGCATCCTCGCGGTCGCCCCGCAGATGCAGGCCCGCACCCAGGGCCTGGAAGGTCTGGGTCTGCCGGTTCAGGACCTGCCGACGGGCCGCACTTTCGCCTCCGGTGTCGACGGCACCACCGAGGTGCCGGGTGTCTGGGTGGCCGGCAACGTCACCGATCCGGTTGCCCAGGTCGGGGCCTCCGCAGCGGCCGGCGCGCTGGCCGGCATCGACATCAACAAGGTGCTGGCCGTCGCGGACACCGACGCGGCCCTCCGGCAGATCGCCGAGGCAAGCCCGGAAGCGGCCACTCGATGATCTTGAAGCCCTGGGATCTCAGCCCGTCCCCCGCTCACCTCACGGGCAACCGAGTGATTCCGCTCGTCCACCCCGTCCCCCTCAGGAGCTACTGATGCCCTTCCTTGCGAACACCCCCGTGGAGAAAATGACCGGGCCGTACACGCGGCGCTGGTTGGCGCTGCTCGTGCTGTGCCTGAGCCTGCTGATCACGGTGATGGCGAACACGTCGCTGATCGTCGCTGCCCCCGACATGACCACCGATCTGGGCCTGAGCAGCAGTGATCTGCAATGGGTCGTCGACAGCTACACCGTTCCGTACGCGGCGCTGATGCTGGTGCTCGGCTCGATCGGCGACAAGTACAGCCGACGCGGCGCGCTGGTCCTCGGCCTGCTGCTCTTCGCCGGCGGTTCGGTGATGGGGAGCATGGTCGACGAGACCTCGCTGGTCATCGTGGCCCGCGCGATCATGGGTGTCGGTGCCGCGGTCGTGATGCCGGCCACGCTGTCCCTGGTGGTCGCGACCTTCCCCCGGAGCGAGCGGACCAAGGCCATCACCGCCTGGGCCGCGACCTCCGGCCTTGCGGTGGCCCTCGGCCCGCTGGTCTCCGGCTGGCTGCTCGAGGACCACGCCTGGGGCTCGACCTTCCTGATCAACGTGCCGATCGCCGTCCTCGCCGTGTTCGGCGCGCTCGCCCTGGTACCGCCGTCCAAGGCACAGGGCATGGACCGGATCGACTACGTCGGTGGTCTCCTTTCGATCGTCACCGTCGGCTCCCTGATCTACGCCGCCATCGAGGGCCCGCACTCCGGCTGGGGCGCCGGCCCCGTCACCGCCGCCGTGGTCGCCGGTATCGGTCTGGTCGCCTTCGTCGCCTGGGAGCTGCGGCACCCGCACCCGATGCTGAACGTCCGAAGGTTCGCGCTGCGGCCCTTCAGCGGCTCGATGCTCGCGGTGATGTTCTTCTTCTTCGGCATGTTCGCAGTGATCTACTACTCGACGCAGTTCCTGCAGTTCGTCCTCGGCTACGGCCCTCTGGACACGGGTGTACGGCTGCTGCCGCTGGGCGGTGCGGTGTTCCTCGGGTCCGCGCTGACCGGGGTGCTCGCCCCGAAGCTGGGGGTGAGGGTGATGGCCGTGACCGGCCTGGCCATCGGCACGGCGGGCATGTTCCTGCTCACGCAGATCGACAAGGGATCGACGTACGGGGACTTCCTGGCGCCGCTGATGATGCTGGGCCTCGCGCTCGGACTGGCCATCTCCCCGGCGACCGACACGATCATGGGCTCCTTCCCCGAGTCCGAGCTGGGAGTCGGCGGCGGTGTCAACGACACCGCGCTGGAGCTGGGCGGGGCGCTGGGCATCGCGGTGCTCGGCTCTCTCCTTGGCACGGCCTACCGGGACGAGCTGACCGACCTGGTGGGCAACCGGCTCCCGGCGGAGGCGATGGAGACCGCCAAGGACTCCGTCGGCGCCGGCCTGGCCGTCGCGCAGCGGGTCGCGCAGGATCCCTCCGCCGGGCCCCAGCAGGCCCAGGCCGCCGTGGACGCCGTCCACCAGGCATTCGCCCACGGAGTCGCCCAGACCAGCCTCATCGGCGGGATCATCATGGCCGCCGGAACGGCGATCGTCCTCGCGGTCCTGCCGGGCCGGCGCGGGTTCGCGAAGCACAACGCCGAGCCGGGGGCCGGGACGACGGCGAACGCGGCGGCGACTGTGCGGGAGCACACCGGGGCCACCCGCTAGATCACCGACGTGGCATCCACCGCGAGACGCGCAGGGCGCGGGCGTGGTCCACGGTCCACAGCCACGCGGATCCTCTGTTGGAACACCTCACCGCCCTCGGCCAGCGGACAGCGACTCTGGGAGCCGTCTGGGAGCCGACCAGTGCAAACATCATCTTCGCAGGCAAGAACAGCGGCCGAACCTCGTTCGGGACGAAGAGGTCGTGGGTTCAAATCCCGCCACCCCGACAGCTGAAACACCAGGTGAGGCACCTAGGAACGTTCCTAGGTGCCTCACCTGTTTTCGTGTGCGTGTCTGTCTGCGTGCCTACCGCTTCGGAGGCGGGGCGGAGGCGGAGGCGTGCCGAAGATCCCGTCCATGGCGGTGGCGCCGGTCTGGATCACCGGGCGGACGGAGCCAGGGCCCTCTCGCATGACGGTCTCGGGCAAGGCTCCCTAGGGGCGGATTCGAAACGTTGTGCTCCGGGAGAATTAATTTCTACGTTCGCCACGGGAGAGTTTAAGCAGTCGCGCGAGGAAGAGTTTTGACGCAACGAGGGGAGCGAAATTATCGATCCGCACCGGCCACCGGGACGTGCTACTGTCGTTTCAGTTGCAGTTGTGGTTCCCAAGATTTCAAGCGCCTCGGCCCAATTCCAGGACCGGAGCACTTCGCATTATTTCTGGCGGGGCAATCATCACGGCGACACGGTTTCCACAGAGTGTGGAGTCCGATGCACTGCCCCAAAGGAGATTGACATGGCTAATGGCACCGTGAAGTGGTTCAACGCGGAAAAGGGCTTCGGCTTCATCGAGCAGGATGGTGGCGGCGCCGACGTGTTCGCCCACTACTCGAACATTGCCGCCCAGGGCTTCCGTGAGCTCCTCGAAGGCCAGAAGGTGACCTTCGACATCGCGCAGGGCCAGAAGGGCCCGACGGCCGAGAACATCGTTCCCGCCTGACGCTGACGCGCACTTTGCAGCTGGGGCCCGCATCCTTCGGGTGGCGGGCCCCAGCTGTATGCATTTTCCGCGGTTTCACCCCGCAGACGCGCCCCTTCGCCCGCGCGTTTTCTTCGCCGGCCAGATTCGCCGTCGTTTACCAACGGTCCATTCTTGTGATTCCCTGCGCCGCTCACTTTTGCGGGAATTCCTTGATGTGCACCGCATCGAGGAAGGTTCCCGTATGAACCGCACGCGCACGAATGACCGCGTCACCCGCACCCGTAGAAGCAGTGCCGACCGTGGAAAGGGCGGGCGTCCCTTCGGTGGCCGTCGGACCGCTGCGCCGCGGGGTGAGTTCGCGCTCCCCGCGACCGTCACGCCCGCGCTTCCCGCCGTGGAGGACTTCGCCGATCTCGGCATGTCCGCGCAATTGTTGGCCGAACTCGGCAGACAGGGCGTCACCGTGCCGTTCCCGATCCAGGGCGCCACGCTGCCGAACTCCCTCGCGGGCCGGGACATCCTGGGCCGCGGGCGCACCGGCTCCGGCAAGACCCTCGCCTTCGGGCTCGCCCTGCTCTCCCGCATCGCCGGACAGCGCGCCGAGCCCCGCCAACCGCTGGGACTGGTCCTCGTCCCCACCCGCGAGCTCGCCCAGCAGGTGACCGATGCCCTCACTCCGTACGCCCGCTCCGTCAGGCTCCGCCTGGCCACGGTCGTCGGCGGGATGTCGATCGGTCGGCAGGCCGGCGCGCTGCGCGGCGGAGCCGAGATCGTGGTGGCGACCCCAGGCCGTCTCAAGGACCTCATCGACCGTGGCGAGTGCCGGCTGGACCAGGTCGGCGTCGTCGTACTGGACGAAGCCGACCAGATGGCGGACATGGGCTTCATGCCCCAGGTCACCGCACTGCTCGACCAGGTGCGCCCCGAGGGGCAGCGCCTGCTGTTCTCCGCCACGCTGGACCGCAACGTCGATCTCCTGGTGCGCCGCTACCTGACCGACCCCGTCGTCCACTCGGTCGACCCGTCGGCCGGAGCGGTCACGACGATGGAGCACCATGTCCTGCACGTCCAGGGCGCCGACAAGCACACCGCGACCACCGAGATCGCTGCCCGCGACGGCCGCGTGATCATGTTTCTGGACACCAAACACGCCGTCGACCGACTGACCCAGGACCTGCTCGACAGCGGTGTGCGCGCCGCGGCGCTGCACGGCGGGAAGTCGCAGCCCCAGCGCACCCGCACCCTGAAGCAGTTCAAGACCGGGCACGTCACGGTGCTCGTCGCCACGAACGTCGCCGCGCGCGGCATCCACGTCGACAACCTCGACCTCGTCGTCAACGTCGACCCGCCGACCGACCACAAGGACTACCTCCACCGCGGCGGCCGCACCGCCCGCGCCGGCGAGTCCGGCAGCGTCGTCACCCTCGTCACGCCGAACCAGCGCCGCGGCATGGTCCGCCTCATGGCGGATGCCGGGATCCGCCCGCAGGTCACCCAGGTCCGCTCCGGCGAGCCGGAACTGCACCGCATCACCGGCGCCCGGACCCCCTCCGGCATTCCGGTCGTCATCAGCGCGCCGGTGGTCGAGCGCCCCCGGCGCGGCGGCGCCACCCGGGGCCGTCGCCGTCCCGCTTCGGCGAGCCGGCGCGCGTCCGTACAGCAGCGCCCTGTCGAGAAGGCGGCCTAGGGCCTGCCGTGTCCGCCCCTTCGTGATCGCGATCGGGAAGCTGATCCCTCTCTGTAGGAGACATCCTTTGACGCTGGTTCAGATGCAGCAGCTCCGCCCGACGCACGCGGAGGAAGCCGGACCGAGGGTCTGGGGCGACATGACGGTCGAGGTCGCGCTGTCCGTCATGGCCGGGGCCCGAGTCGGGCACCTGCTCGTCTGCGACGAAGACGGCAGGCGCACCGATCTGCTCACCCTGGCCCGGCTCACCGCCGTCCGTGACAGCTCCGGATACACGGACCGAATCTGCCTGCGCGACATCAGCCGCTGAATCAGCTCGCCCCTGTCGGTCCCGCCCCCCTCTCCTCTCCTCTCCTCTCCCTGTGAGGTCTCATGCGCTGTGTCATCGCCCGCTTCCCGTTCGACCTGACCAAGGCCGGCGTGCTGGAGACGATGAAGGGCGTCAAGCCCGAGCCGGTCACCGACGGGTCGGAGTCGGTGACCATCGGGCGCCGCCAGTACCCCGTCAAGCAGGTCGGCCAGGTGATCACCCGCCAGGACCGCCGTGACTTCAGTGCCGGCGAGGTCGTCCGGGCCATGACCCAACTCGGCTTCACCTGCCGTACGGTCCCGGCGGCCGCGCCCGCCGCGCCCGCCGCGCTTTCGTCGCTCAGCCCGCTCCAGCGGGCCTCCGCCATGCTGGGGAGCAGCGTGGCCTGACCCACGACGAGGCCGGTACGCGAACGGCACGAGAACCGCAGTGAGGGCCCGACCGGCACGACCGGTCGGGCCCTCACTGCGTGCCGGACCGTCGCATCCATACGCCGGCGGAGACGACTACCTCATCAACCGGCATCCGAAAAACTATCCTCGCCGGAGTAGACATTGGGTTCTCGCGTGGTTATGGTTTCTGTTGTAGCCAGGATCGAGTGGCCCGGCAGACACGAACTGCCGGGCAGCAGTACTCGCATCACGGTGCGGTGGTGGAGTTTCGAAGCCAGGGTTGTTGCAGGTCGGCGACGGGACTGACCACCGGACCGGGCGGCCCGCAGTGATGAGGGGCCGCCACAAGCAGGACAGTTGTTCCGTACGAAAGTGAATGACCCAGAGGGAAGAACGGAGGAATCGATCGCCATCAGGATCGCCCGGGCGCAGAACTGAACCCGGGTACCGCAGGACATCGATAGGCAGGTGGTCTCCGGTCACGCATCCGCGATCCCCGCACACCCGTCAGCGTTCTGGACGGTCATGCGGAAACAAGAGGCCGACGCAGCATCATGGTCGGCAGATGGTGTAGTAGTTCCTTCGGGGCCCTGGTGCCGTACGGCGCCAGGGCCCCTCGACGCGTTCCACAGAGAGGTGAAATGACAGCAGACAACTCGCTGGGCCGTCTCGATGACGACGACTACCCCGCCTACACCATGGGCCGGGCCGCCGAGATGATCGGTGCCACTCCCGGCTTCCTGCGCGCCATCGGCGAGGCACGGCTGATCACCCCCCTGCGCTCCGAAGGCGGGCACCGCCGGTACTCCCGCTACCAACTGCGGATCGCAGCCCGCGCGCGTGAGCTCGTCGACCAGGGCACCCCGGTCGAGGCCGCGTGCCGGATCGTCATCCTCGAGGACCAGCTCGAAGAAGCCCAACGCATCAACGCCGAGTACCGACGCGCCGCCGAATCCTCCGGCCCGGCCACCACGGCCTGAGGCGGGCACCCGCCCCCTGCCCGGCAGAACAGGCCGCGCCGTCCGCGCCATCCAACGATCCCTGTTGACCTCGCTGCCGATGGTGCGACTCAGCCGCCGAGGACCGCAGCGCAGGGCTGCCGCCGGACCCTGCCCCGAGTACGGCGGCGGTACTCGGCGCTGAGTCCGGCCAGGCCTCACAACGGGGAGAACGCGCCTCCCCCGGGTGGATCTGCTTCCCGGGAACTGTCGGCGGACAATGGCGGGATGACGTTGACGGTGTGGGTCGATGACTGGCAGATCCAGTGTTGTGGAGAGTTTCACGCCCGGGGACGTCGTCTCGTGGCAGTTGCTGGAGATCGATCCGGAGGACTACGCCGATGTCGTCGGGGACGAGCGGGCGGCGGGGATCGACTTTCGGGAGGAGCACCACGGCCCGGGGGAAGAGAGGGCGACGACTACGTTGCGCGTCCTGACCGTCACGGAGGTGCACTGCCGATACGAGGTCCCTTCGGGCAGCGCGTCCCCGATGCAGCACCCGGTGCGGGGGACGACCGTATTGGTTTCCGTCGGCAAGGCGGACGGGTGGGCGGACGCTCGCCCGGGTGTCAGCTTCGCCGGATACCTCGTGACTGCCGAGCAGGCATCGGGCGGCCCGGAAGGAGCGATGCCTCGTGGCTGACGAGAGCGCTGCGGACTCTCTGCTCCTGGCCAACTTCCGCGTGAACCTCGTGCCTGCGGTCCTGGCTCTGGCCAATCCGCCCTGGCAGCGGGATGTGTGGCTCGACCCGGCGACGTTCGAGAATCTGGATCACGTCTTCCACGTGCTCTTCGACGACTTCTGCGACGCCGACGAGCCCGAGCAGTATCTCGGTGTCAGCCTGCGGACCGAGGAAGAGGTCTCCCTCATGCGGGAGCTGGGTGTCGCCCTGCACGAGGCCAAGACCGGCGGCGGCTCATCTCGTTGATTCCGCGCGACGATGACCGTTCCACGCCGCCCGAGCAGCCGCCCCGGCATCAGCCCGTGGTGGCGTCGGCCCCGGTAGGAGGTCCGGGCCGGGGGACGCCTCGACGGGGGTGCCTGTCGTGAGGGCGGTGAGCAGTGCGGTCAGTAGTGACGCTGCGCTGGAGTCCGTCAGGTGGGCGGGGAGTGCGTGGGTCAGTCGTTGTGCGCGGCGCCAGGCGCGGCCCGTGCGGCCCGCGTGGTGGTCGGACAGGGCCAGGGCGAGGCGGGCGTGGAAGCCGGACCAGGCGTCGCTGAGGATGCCGGGTTGGGCCAGGGCGCGGCGGGCGAGGGCGCGGGCGGTCTTCGGGGCGGTGGCCGCGTGGGCCACGGCCAGGAGCGCGAGGCTGAGCGCCGGGGTGGGCCCGTCGGACGCGTGGGCCGGGATGATGCGCGCCGCGTCCCTCAGCAGGCGGTCCGCGCTGGTGAGGTCGCCCTGGCGCCAGGCGATGAGGCCCTGCACGTGAGCGATGCGCCCGGCGTCGGCGGTGTCCGCGTCGAGGACGGCCTGCCCCCAGGTCTGCGCCAGCAGGCGGGTCGCCATCCGGGGAGAGTGCTGCGCGGTGAGCATGCCCGCCAGCCAGGGGGCCCGCCACAGGTCCGGGCTGCGCGGCGGGCACAGCGCACGCAGCAAGTGGTGGCGCCGCCCGGGGTCGCGGGTGTCGTGGGCGGTCCACCAGAACCACAGCCGGGCCACGATCTCGCCGAGGGTCTGTGTGTGCGGCGGGCCGCCGGGGGTCTGCTCCAACAGCGCCCAGATGTTGGCCCGTTCGGCCCTGAGCAGGGCGACGGCCTCGTCGGGGCTGCCGGTGCTCCACAGTTCCCCGGCCACGGTGGCGACCTGACGGCCATGGATGAGGAATCGTTCCAGCGCGGCTTCGGACTCGCCCGCGCGGCACAGTGCCTCACGGCCGAACTCCCGGGCCGCGCGGCTCATCACGTAGCGCCGCCCTCCCGGTACGCCCTCGTCGCCGCACCGTTCCACCACGCCCACGGCCGCCAGCCGGGCCAGGCAGCCGCGCACCGCGTCGACCTCCACGCGGCCGCCCGAGCACAGGAACACGGCGGCCGACTCGGCGAACGGGCCCTCGAACACGCTCGCCCGGGCCCAGACCGCCTTGTCCCGCCGCTCGCACAGTGCGTAGACCGCGCCGAGAGCCCGGCGCAGGGAGCGGTGCCGGACGACGGCGGCGTCCGGGTGGGTGAGCCAGCACTGGTTGTACCGCAGGCGTGCCAGGAGTTCGTCCGGGTCCAGGTGGGTCAGTTGCTGCGCGGCCTGTGCGAGGGCCAGGGGCAGGCCGCCGAGGACGTCGCAGATCGCGGCCATGGTGTGCAGCACCGTCGGGTCCACGATGAGGTGCGGACGCACCTCACGGGTTTGTGCGAGCAACAGCCTTACTGCTGGAGGGAGTTGATCGGCTGCGTGTGCTGTGTTCAGTGGCTTCAGGCGCAGCGTGCGTTCTTGTGCCGCACCCAGCGGCCGGCGGGCGGTGACCAGGACACGTAGCGTCGGGAACTTCCGCAGGAGGACGGTCGTCGTGCGCAGGCAGGAATCGAGCAGCGGGTCGATGTCGTCCAGGGCGACGAGGAGCGGTGCCGTCAAGTCCGTGTGCGGGGGCTGTAGTTCGGCCAGCGCTGCCACGGCCGCCTCGGGGTCGTCGTGGCTGATCGCCGTCGCCAGCGCGGCCGACGCGGGCTCTTCGGCCGAGCGCGGGCCCGGCTGGGGCCGCCTGACACGGACGACGGTGCACACGCCCTGCTGCGCGAGTGCCGCGAGCACCTGTTCCGCGAGAGCGCTCTTGCCCACCCCCACCGGGCCCGTCACGGTGACCAGCCGGTGCTCGCGCAGCAGGGTCTCCAGTGCGGCCGCCGCCTCCTCGCGGCCCACCAAGTCACCTTCCAGGGCTGCCCATTGACCGACGGACCGGCCCATGGTCCGGCTCGTCGTCGGACTCACCGCCGCCCCCGGCCCTCCAGGTGATACGTCACTGCACCTTCCGTTCCGTCCGTCGCGATCCCTGTCGGTCGCAGGGGGAACAACGCGGGTGACGGGACATGGTGGCGTACCGGGATCACCCTTCACCCCGTACGCGTAGGCGTAGGCGTAGGAACGTATGGCTCATGCGTAGTGCGCGAGGCCGTTCGGTGAGGCGGGGGGCAGGGCTTCGGCGAGCCGGGACGGGGCGGTGAGCGTTCCGCTGCCGTCCGGTGGCACCAGCCAGCGCAGACCGCGGGAGGTGACCTCGGGGTGCGGGGCGACCAGCCAGGCGCCCGCTCCGACCACGCGCACACCGGCGCGGAAGGACGCACCGGCGGTGCCCGGCGGGACGAGGAAGCAGACTCGGGTGCCCGCGGTGTCGGCCAGTACGGGGCCCGGTCGCGGGCCGTGCGCGGTCAGGCGGTCGAGCGCGGACCGGCCGGCCGTGCCCGCGGCCAGGACCACGTCCCACCACCGCCCCACCGCGAGCAGTCCGACGTCCAAGGGGTCACGCTCCCACCGGCGGACGAGTCGCGCCGGGTCGGTTGCGGCGGATGCCAGCCACTCGGCTGCGTTCAGGTCCGGCTGGGGCACGGTCGACGTCCTTCCCAAGGGCGGGCACGGGATCACAGGAATCCTGCGTGGCCCGCCCCGGGAGCGCGAGTCGTGCGGGACCTCGCTCGACCGAACGAGTTCCCGGACCACCAGCGGCGTTTCGCAAGATACGTATACCTAGAGACCGCCGCGTGCGGGACGGGACCCCGCCCGGCGCTGCACTCTGAGGGCACACCGCGAGAGCGGGCGAGGCGCTGTTCCCCTCCTGGCGCCCACGGCCCAAGACCCCGGCCGTTCGCCCTCTCGATCCTGCGACCGCCCTGTCGGCGGGGCGGTCGCGGGGCGGTGCCACAGGGCTGTGTGGACATCGCGTGAATACTGTCCATTCGCGACTCCTCGGACAGGCCGCCTGCCACAATTCTGTCGTGACAGTGGACGAAGTGCGTACGACGGCCAGCACTCTTCCCGCCGAGCTGACCCGCTTCATCGGGCGCCACGACGACGTCTCCCAAGTGAGGGCGGCGCTGGGGCAGTTCCGCCTGGTGACGGTCACCGGGCCGGGCGGCGTCGGCAAGACCCGCATCGCCCTGAAGGCCGCGTCCACCCTGACCCCCGTCTTCGACGAGCGCGTGTACTTCGTCGAGCTGTCCGCCCTGCGCGACCCGGCCCCTGCTCGCGCACACCGTGGCCGCGGCCCTCGGACTGACCGAGACCCGCGCCCCGTTGGACGCCGTCGTCGCTTATTTGCGTCAGGGGCCCGCGCTCGTGGTCCTCGACACCTGTGAGCATCTGGCCCAGGAATGCGCCGAGTTCGCGGAGGCGCTGCTCGTCCGGGCCCCGGACACCCGGGTCCTGGCCACCAGCCGGCACCCGCTGAACGTGCCGGCCGAGCACCTGTATCAGGCCGCCCCGATGTCCATCGGCAGTGACGGCGGGGACGCGCTGACCCTCTTCGAGGAGCGGGCCGCCGCGGTCCTGCCCGGCTTCGCCGTCGACGGCAGCAACCGCGCCGACGTGATACGGCTGTGCCGCCGCCTGGACGGGCTGCCGCTCGCCATCGAACTGGCCACGACCTGGCTGCGGGCCGTCCCCATGGACGTACTGCACCGTCAGGTCGAGGACCGGTTCCGGGTCCTCGACATCGGGCAGCGCGGATCGGGGCAGCGGCAGCGCGCGATGCGCACCGTGATCGACTGGAGCCGCGATCTGTGCACCCCGGCCGAGCGGCTGCTGTGGGCGCGCCTGTCGGTCTTCCGCGGGCCCTTCGACGTCGATGCGGCCGAACAGGTCTGTGCAGGTGGGGAGTTGACCGGCTTCGACGTGGTGCAGGCGCTCGTCGGGCTCGTCGACAAGTCCGTCGTGCAGCGCATCGGGCCCGACGGCCGCTGGTACCGGATGCTGGACACGCTGCGCGAGTACGGCGACGGCATGCTGGCCGAACACGGGGGAAGCACGGGGCTGCGCCGCGCGCACGCCAGGTATCTCGCCGCGCTCACCGAGGACTTCAACCGGGACTTCCTCCGTGATGCCCTGGTGCCCCGCTACCGCGCCCTGTACCGCCAACATGCCGACATCCGGGCGGCGTTCGACCACTGCCTCCAGGATCCCGAGAGCCGTCCCCTGGCGGTCGTCATCATGCGGGGCCTGTGGTTCTACTGGGTCATCTCGGGCATGTTCACCGAGGCGCGGCTGTGGTGCGAGAAGATCGCCGCCCAGTACCCGCCGAGGAGAGCCTGGCCATCGCCGAGACGAGTGGGGATCGCCAACTGGCCATCCAAGCCCGTCTGTTCCACCTCGTTCCCGCCACCCTCAATGGCCTGTACGAGCAGGCGGAGACGGTCGCGGCGGAGGCGCTGAAGCTCCTCGAGGGCTCCGACGACGACACCAGCCGGTTCATCCTGCGCTTCCAGATCTCCTACAGGCCCGGCCCGACGAACAGGTTCGTCAGCGACCCGTGCAGGGCCTGGCCGCCCGAGAAGTACTGGGAGTGCGGCATCGGCGTGCGGTGGTACAGGACCGAGACCTCGTGCAGCTTCTTGCGGAAGACGGTGTGCCAGCCCCTGCGGGTCTCCAGGCCCTTGCGCCCGGTGCGCACCGGTACGGCGCCGTAGACCACCTTGCGGCCGCGCTGCACCCACATCAGCTGCCGGGTCAGGTCGACGCAGGCCACGCGGCCCTTGCGGACCGGGCAACGGCCCGCGGCGTTCGGATTCTTGCGGGCCACGGCGACCGTCAGCATGTGCCGTGTGGCCGGGCTCGCGTACCCGTTGGCGGGTGTGACGCCCTCGCGCCGCTGGAACGCCTGGATCGCGCGGCAGTCCGCCTCCGACTGGCTCCCGTCGACGCGCAGCCCCAGCATCTTCTCGACCTGCTTCTGATACGGCCCGGGGGCCAGCACGCACGCCGTGCCCCGGGCCCCGACGGGTTCGGCGGCGGTCAGGGCACCTCCCCATACGCGCCTGTAATCCATGCTGTCGACCTCTCGTGCAGCGGAACGGTGAACGGTCCTTCCTGCTCACGGGTTTATCCCACGAGCTGTTTGACGCATCGTCAGGCGCTCCGAACGAGCGTCACGGAGCGCCGAACGGCCCAACCGCCGCACAGACGCAGATCACCGCGAGCAGCGCGCCCACGCTGCACAGGGTGAGGACCCCGCTCCAGAAGGCCCCGTCGTACCGCCGCCGGTACCTGCGCCGCCGCGCCCTCACGACGGCGCCGCCTGCCGCCGCGCCACCCCGTGCTCGTCCTCCAGGTGCGTACGCAGCCGTACGTTCATGTCGGTCTGCTCGCTGTAGTCGTACGCGGCACGCGCCCGCGCCCGCCGGTCCGCGAACCCGGCACAGACCCCGCACCCGTCGACCGGCACGGCGGGCTCCGGGACCCCGTGCGTCTCCAACTCGCGCTCCCGTACGCCGACTTCACCGTCCTGCCCCGCCGCGTGGGCCGCATCCCGCTGGGCCCGCAAGGCAGTGCACACGTCGCAGTAGCCGACCGGCACCTTCCCGCTCGCTCCCTTATCCGTCTTCATCGGCGTATCCCGTCTTTCTTCAGCATTCGCCCCTGCGCAGCGCATCGGCAGGGTTACCGTGCGTGGTGGGCGGTGATACGAGGATGCCGCCGCGCGGAGCCGAAAACGCCCTGGAGCAGCGCAAGTTCAACTCCTGGCCGCCAAATTCAACAAAGGCAACAGGGAGGGCGACCCCATGCCGATGAGACGGACCGTCACCGACCGCAGCACCGAACCCCGCCGCCGTTACGCCGAGCAGGCCCACATCCTGCGCCAGCGCAACGGCCTCAGCCTGCGCCAGCTCGCCAAGAAGGCGGGATGGGACGCGTCCCAGCTCAGCAAGGTGGAGGGCGGTCAGACCCTGGGCGGCCCCGAACTGGCCCAGGCCCTGGACGACGTCTACGGAACCCCCGAATTCATGCTCACCCTCTGGGAGTTGGCGCAGAACGACCCGACGCAGTTCAAGGAGCAGTACCGGCGGTACATGTCCTTGGAGGCGGAGGCGACCAGTCTTTGGCATTTCGGGATCAGCAGCGCCCCAGGCCTCTTGCAGAGCAAGGGTTACGCGACCGAGCTGCTTGCCGCAGGTGGCCATGAGGGCGAGGAGCTGGCCCGACAGGTCGAAGCCCGCCTCGGCCGCGCCGAGTTGCTGACGAAGGAGGGCGCCCCGAACTTCCGCAGCATCCTGTCCGAGGCTGTCCTGCGACTGGGGCTACGTGATCCACAGGCCCAACGTGTCCAACTGGAGCATCTGTTGGACGCCTCCCTGCGCCCGAACGTCGTACTCCAGGTGCTGCCGTTCAAGGCCGGACCCTTCGGGCTGATGCACACCCAAGTGATGTTCCTGCGTGATGCGAACGGACGTACGGTGGCGTACACGGAGAACGACGTCCACGGTGAACTCATCGAGGACAACAGCCGAGTTGAAAGGTTGCAGCTCGCCTACGATGCGATGCGTGACCTGGCGTTGTCCCCCGCCGCGTCGCGGGAGTTCATCGGGGAACTGCTGGAGGGAGCACCGTGCGCACCACCATTGATCTGACAGCCGCGACCTGGCGCAAGAGCAGCTACAGCAACACCGACGGCGGCGAGTGCCTGGAGGTCGCCGACCACATGCCGGAGGCCGTCGTCCCCGTCCGTGACTCCAAGAACCCGTCCGGCCCCGCCCTCGTCTTCAAGGCGCACGCCTGGTCGGCCTTCGTGGCGGCCGTTCGGCGCACCGAGTGACACGACCCCGCCGACCGTGATCCCCCGGGCCGGGCGAGGAACCCTCCCCGCATGGCTCGTTACAGATGGACCGCAGCGGTGCTCGCCGCCTCCGTGGTGTTCGGGATGACCGGCGGCGTGAGCGGCGCCGCGGACGACGGGAGCGGCGGGCGCGGGCTGCGGCCGCCCGGTGGGGCCGTGGTGGTGACGCCGCCGTCGCCCGCCGACGCCCCTGCCGACCGCGAGGAGATCGGCGACGACGCCGTCCGCTCGCGCACCGCCCGCGTGGGCGCGTCCGCCGTGGACGTGATGTGCGGGCGCGGCCCCGGTGACGAGGTGATCTTCCCGCTCTTCGACGACACCCGGGTCCACGTGACGGAGGAGTCGCACGCCATCGAGGACGGGCGGCTCATGTGGTCAGGGACCGTCGCCGGTGCCGAGGACGCGGACGTCGTCGCCACGCTGGAGAGCGGCTGCGACGGGAGCCCCGGGGACGCCGTGCTCAGCGCCCAGTTCATGCTGGGCGGCGACGCGTACGTGGTGGAATCCGCGGGCCCCGGCCAGGTGACGATCAGTGAGCTGACGCCGATGGCCGAGGAGGACGAGACCCCGCTGGCCGCGCCGCCCGCGTCCGCGCCCGCCCGGCCCGCACCGGCTCCGGCCCCGCCCCTCGCGGGCCCCGACTGCAAGGGCGCCAAGGGCATCAACGTCGTCGACGTCCTGATCGGCTACACACCAACAGCCCGCAAGGAGGCCGGCGGCGACCGGCAGATCCGCACCCAGGCCGCCCGCGCCGTCGCTCTCGCCAACGACGCCTTCGCCGACAGCAGGGCCAAGGTCCGCCTGCGCCTCGTGCACACCGCCGCCACCGGGCCGCTGCCCGCCCGCCTGGACACCGTCGGCGAGCCGCTGCTGCGGGCCGTCGCCGACCCGGGCGACAAGGTCGCCGACCAACTCCTTGCCCAGCGCGACCAGTTCGGGGCCGACCTGGTCTCCGTGCTCGCGGGCGGCAAGACGTACGGCGGCCTCGGCTACGTACCGCCGTCGCCCGGTCCGCGTACGACGAACTACGGCTTCTCGGTCGTCGCGCAGAGCGCCGTCGGCCACTACTCGTTCGGCCACGAGATCGGCCACAACCTGGGCGCCTCGCACGACCGCGTCACCCAGCCCGTGCAGCCCCCGCCGTACGGGGCCAACGGCTACTTCCCGCGCGACGGCGACTGGTCGACGATCATGGCGTACGAGTCCGGGTGCCGTCGCGCCACGCACGGGCCCTGCAACCGCATCAACCAGTTCGAGAACCCGAACCGGCGCTACCGCGGCGAGGCCCTCGGCGTCCCGCTCGGCAAGCGCAACGAGGCCGACACCGTCGACGTGTTCGCCCGCACGGCCAAGGCGGTCGCCGCCTACCGCCCGGCCCGCACCGCCCCGTCCCTGTGCACGGTCAAGGGCGCGGCCTCCCCCAAGGGCGCGGGCTCCATCACCGCCGCCCGCCCCGGGCCGTACCAGCCCGGCTCCAGCGCCGCCTTCACCGCGAACGCACGTAAGGGATACGTCTTCGACCACTGGGTCCTCGACGGCAAGAAACTGCGCGGCAAGGCGGCCACCACCCGCGTCGGCATGGCCCGCGACCGCACCCTGACCGCCGTCTTCCGCAAGGGCAAGGCCCCCACCTCGAAGGTCACCGCGAAGACCCACGGCAAGGGCAAGGTCGTCCGCGCGTCGGGCCGCCGCGGCATCGAGGCCGACGGCAGCGTCCTTGAGGGCAGCGACCTGCTGTACGAGGCCGAGGCCGCACCCGGCTGGCGGTTCGCCGGCTGGCAGCTCGACGGGTCGTACGCGGGAGAGGACGACACCGTCGCGCTCGACGTCGGCGCCGACGACATGGAGCTGACCGCCCGCTTCGAGCCGCGCAGCCGCACCGTCGGCCTGTTGACCGTGGGCGGCAACGGCACCCTCACCGCCTCCGAGCCCGGCCCGTACGCCGAGGGCGACACCGTCCACGTCAGCGCCGTCCCCGAACCCGGCCACGTCTTCGTCGACTGGCTGCTCGACGGCAGGCCCTACGGCGGCGACGAGGAGAAGGCCCAGGGCGAGACCTCGCTCCTCCTCGACGACCACGACCACACGCTCACGGCGGTGTTCCGCTGCGGCTGCGAGCGCGGTGACGGGTCTCGTTGAATGCCGTCAGGCAATCCGTCAGGCAGCCGAACGCCCCCAACCTTGCGTGTGGTTGGGGGCGTTGTGGCGGTGACGGTTAGCTGTCGCGTCCCGCGCGGGTGGTGACGCCGAGGCCGCTCTGGGGGACATTGCCCCCCTGGGGAAGGGCGACGGGGTCGTACAGGCCGTAGGCGTGGCCCTCGACGCAGGCGGCGCTGACGGGGGCGGTGATGCCCATGGCGGCTGCCTGGTCCATCGCGGCGATGCCGGCGCTGGGGTCGGTGCACGTGGACCAGCCGGGGTCGGCGGCGCCGTCGACGCCCATGACTTCGAAGCCGACGTAGATCCCGTCGTTGAGGCAGACGCCGGTGAGGCGGGAGCCGGTGGCGGCGCTCTCCCGGGCGGCGAGCGCCTCCGCCCGCGCGACCTGGTCGCCCGAGCAGCCCGGCTGGGCGGACGCCGTGGCGGGCGGGCTGACGATGGCGTAGCTGTAGTCCATGTCCAGGGTGACGGTCTGGTGGCGCGTGCCCGAGTTCGCGACCAGCCGCAGGCTCCCCTGCGGCGGCGTCTTCTGCGCACCGGCGGGAATGCAGGCCGGCGCCGGTGTGCACCGGTACTGAGGCTCGACCTGGGACAGGTCATAGGTGGTGGCGATCTCCACGACGGCCGGGTGGTTCTCGGAGACGACCACCCTGGGCACTGTGTGCATCGTGTGGCTCGGGGCGAGTCCGCAGTAGACCTCGACGGCCTGGGGCTGGCCCACAGGGTGGTGGTACTTCTGGACCGAGCAGCGTCCCTCGTACTTCTTGCCGTCCTGCCACACGGCGAACTCCGCGCTCTGCGCGCCCCAGGTATTGCCCAGGTGGACGGCGTACTCCCGCACCAGACCGCCGCTCACGTCCAGTTGTTCCAGCTCGTACGGCAGCAGCCCGTCCTGATGACGCTTGTCCGACGACCACTTGGAGTCCAGCAGCAGCTTCTGGGTCACGGTGTGGCCGGTCATGTCGTCGGGGTGGGGAAGCCAGCCGTTCACGGGCCGGACGAACGAGGGGACCGGCGGATGGGCCTGGCCGGGCGGGATGGGGTCCCAGCTCAGGTTCGCCCAGTCCGGTGCGCTGCGCGGGGGCGCGTCCCAGACCTCGACGGCGACCTGCCGGCCGGCGACGGGGTGCGTCTCCCAGCGGATGTCGGCGCCGCGGTCGTACAGGTCCTGGGGGGTCAGCGGCGGGTCGATGACCCATTCCTCTTCCTTGGCACCGCCGCAGAGCCAGCCCCAGATGGCCTTGCCCACGTAGTAGGTGGCCACGCCGACACCGATGGCGGCTCCCAGCGGCGGGAAGGCGACCGCGGCGGCGGCTCCGGCCAGGGAGACCGCGGCGACCACGCCGCCCTCGATCCGCTCGCCGATCGGCATGTCCTTGCTGAAGATCACCTCGCCGAGGGAGAAGACGTCCCCGATGACCGGCGTGGAGTAGATCGCGATCTTCGCGATGGACGCGGCGGTGGACTCCTTGACCCCGTTGTGCGCGTAGACGGCCCTGCTGACGTTGTCGGCGAAGTCACCGATCTTGTCGGCGTTGAGCTTGCCCATGCTGCGCACCGCAGCGTTCTTGCTGTGGGCCGCCAGGGTGCGGACCACCCTGCCCAGGTTCGGCAGCGCACTGCGGTTCTGCGCGTGCGGCCCGTGCCGCAGGGCGGCCCGCCGGGCGTCGGCGGCCTCCTGCTTCACCTCGGCGGCCAGCTCCGGGTCACTGGCGAGCTCGGCCTGGAACTCCTCGGAGGCCTTCTTCAAGTCGCCCGGAATCCGGGCGATGTCGGCCGCGGTCATCCGACAGGCCTTGCTGCCCGTCTGGATGCAGCTCTCCTCCAGCTCCTGGACGTACCGGTTCGGGTCCTTCTCGACCAGCTCCAGCCAGGTACCCAGGTGCTTGTCCTCGGGCGTACCCGGCGCCGGCGCATCCGTCAGCACCGGAGCGGCGCTGGTCGGCGGCGGCGGCGCGGCCGGCGCGGCAGCGGCCGGCAGCGCCCCGGCGACGGCCAGGACCAGCGCCACGAACAATGTGATTCTTCTCATAACGGGCAAATTAACAGCGCCGCCACAGGCGCCGACGGTGCGGCACACCTGTTCCGCGCCGCGGCCCTCGCATGCGGGCACCTCGTCAGCGGTGCGCCCGACGCCCCTGCCTCACCGACGTGACCACCCGGCAGACCACGGTCGTCGCCGCCAGGCTCCCCAGCATCACCATGGCCACGCCGACCCCGTACAGGCCGCTGGCGTCGTCCGACCAGTCGTAGGTCGCGGCCACGGTCAGGCCCGCCGTCGTGCCCACGACGGCGGACACGGTGTGCCCACGGGCCGCCGCCCAGCAGACCGCGGGCAGCAGCGTCACCAGCAGGCCGATCACCTGCCAGGCCTCGTACGGGCCGGTCGTCGAGCCGTCGGCGTGGACGTCCCGGTGCTGGTCCCAGCCGAGCCAGCCGGCCCAGGCGGCAAGGGCGAGCGCGGCCAGGGCGAGGCCGGGCAGCAGGTCACGGGCCGAGGTCTGTCGTTCCATGGCTCAAGGGTTTCCGGCCGGGACGGGTCCGGAACAGAGCCCACGTACTCAGGCGGGTCCGAGTACGTGCGACAAGGCGGCGGACCTTCGGCCCTGAGTCGTCCCCGGCCCGGCGTGTAGCCTTGACGTGCAAGCGAAGGGGAGTAGCCCTGCGAACCGGTCGTCGACACACTGGAGCCCTCGGGTTCCCGGTGGCCGGGCCCGGACCGTGACGGTCCGTGCGGGCGAGACCTTCGACCAGGCAGAACGACGGACACGTACGGGATACGTGTCTCCGCTGCCGGGTCGAGTGGTCCTCCCCGCGCAGCGGGTGGGTTGCGAGAACCCGGCCCGTACAGAAAGCACCCGCTGATGCATCTCGACCCCCTGGCGATCCTCACCGCCTTCGGGCTGATCTTCCTCGCCGAGCTTCCCGACAAGACCATGTTCGCCTCGCTGGCGATGGGTACGCGGATGAAGCCGCTGTACGTCTGGTTCGGGACCTCCACCGCCTTCGCCGTGCACGTCGCCATCGCCGTGGGCGCGGGTTCGCTGCTCGGCCTGCTGCCCGACTGGATCGTGAAGGTCGTCTCCGCGCTGATGTTCCTGTTCGGCGCCTTCATGCTGCTGCGCGGCGGGGGCGACGAGGACGACGAGGACGGCGCGGGCAAGACCGTGACCGGGTTCTGGCCCGTCTTCGGCACCGCCTTCATGGCCGTCTTCATCGGCGAGTGGGGCGACCTCACGCAGATCACCACCGCCAACCTGGCCGCCACGAACGGGACGTGGTCGACGGCCATCGGATCCGCCGCCGCCCTCATGTCCGTGTCCGCGCTCGCGCTGGTCGCCGGGCGGTTCATCGCCAAGCGGGTGCCGCTGAAGACGGTGCAGCGGATCGGCGGCTTCTGCATGCTCGGGCTCGCCGTGTGGACGCTGCTGGAGATCGTGATCTGACCCGGAACCCGGCCCCGGGTCCACCCGGCTCCCACCCCTTGTGGATACAGGAACGTATCGAATACGTTCCTGTATCCGATCAAGGAGGCGCGGATGCCCGGCGGCACGGTCACCAGAAGGCGGGCGCAGACCCGGCAGCGGCTGCTCGAAGCGGCCCACCACGTGTTCGCGGAGGTCGGCTTCGGGCGCTCCACCGTCGAGCAGGTCTGTGACCGGGCCGGATTCACCCGGGGCGCCTTCTACTCGAACTTCTCCTCCCTGGACGAGCTGTTCCTCGCCTTGTGGGAGGAGCGCTCGGCACGGATGCTCGACGACATGCGGGCCGCACTCGCCGGGCTCGACCCGGCCGACCCCGAGGCCACCGTCCGGGCCGCCGTCGCCGCGAACCCGGTCGACGACGCCTGGTTCCGGATCAACGCCGAGTTCACCGCGCACGCCCTGCGCAATCCGGGCCTGCGCCGGGTGATGGCCGCCCGGGAGGCCGCGATCCGGGACGCGCTCGTCCCCGTGCTCGTCGCGGCGCTCGGCCGGATCGGACGCGCGGTCCCCGACGAGCAGGCCCTCGGCGACGCGCTCGTCGCCGTGCACGACGGGACCGCGGCCCAAGTCCTGCTGCAGCCGGGCGACTTGGCCGTGCGCGAGCGGCGCGAGGCCCTGTTCCTGAACGTACTCAACGCCTACAGCACACCGAGGGAGACCCGATGAGTGACGCCAGTGCCGATGTCGCCGACGCGGCTGATGTCATCGTCGTGGGGGGTGGGCTCGCCGGGCTCGTCGCCACGTACGAACTGACCCGTGCGGGCAAGCGCGTGCTCCTCGTCGACCAGGAGAACGAGGCCAATCTGGGCGGCCAGGCGTTCTGGTCCCTCGGCGGGCTCTTCCTCGTCGACAGCCCCGAGCAGCGCCGGATGGGCATCAAGGACAGTTACGAGCTGGCGCTCGCCGACTGGCTGGGGTCCGCGGGCTTCGACCGGGAGTCCGAGGACCGCTGGCCGCGCAAGTGGGCCGAGGCGTACGTGAAGTTCGCGGCCGGGGAGAAGCGCGACTACCTGTACGGGCTCGGGCTGAAGGTCACGCCGAACGTGGGGTGGGCCGAGCGCGGGGCCGGGACCGCGACCGGGCACGGGAACTCGGTGCCGCGCTTCCACATCACGTGGGGCACGGGGCCCGAGGTCGTCCGCGTGTTCCGCGAGCCGGTCCTCGAGGCCGCCTCGCGCGGGCTCGTCACCTTCAAGTACCGGCACCGGGTCGACGAGTTGATCGTGGAGGGCGGGGCGGCGGTGGGCGTGCGCGGCGCGCTGCTCGAACCGTCGGGCGAGGCGCGCGGCGTGGCCTCATCGCGGGAGACCGTCGGCGACTTCGAACTGCGGGCGCAGGCCGTCGTCGTCACCTCCGGCGGCATCGGCGGCAACCACGAACTGGTCAGGAAGAACTGGCCCGTTGAGCGCATGGGACCGGCGCCGGAGTCGATGGTGACGGGCGTGCCCGCGTACGTCGACGGGCGGATGATCGAGATCACCGAGGGCGCCGGGGCCTCCGTCGTCAACCGAGACCGCATGTGGCACTACACGGAGGGCCTCAAGAACTGGGACCCGATCTGGCCGGGCCACGGCATCCGCATCATCCCCGGCCCGTCCTCGCTGTGGCTGGACGCGACCGGCAAGCGGCTGCCCGCACCCCTCTTCCCCGGGCACGACACGCTGGCCACGCTCAAGCACATCACCTCCACCGGGTACGACCACACGTGGTTCGTGCTGACGCGGGCCATCGTGGAGAAGGAGTTCGCGCTCTCCGGGTCCGAGCAGAACCCCGACATCACCGGCAAGGACCTGAAGCTGGTCCTGCAGCGGGTGAAGAAGGGGGCGCCGGGTCCGATCCAGGCGTTCCTGGACCGCGGCGAGGACTTCGTCGTACGCAAGAACCTCAAGGACCTCGTCGCGGGAATGAACGAACTCACTCCCTCGACCCCCCTCGCATACGAGCAGGTCGAGCGGGAGATCGTGGCCCGGGACCGGGAGGTGGCGAACGGCTACTCCAAGGACCTGCAGCTGATGGCGATCCGCAACGCGCGCGCCTTCCTGCCCGACCGCCTCACCCGCGTCGCCAAGCCGCACCGGCTGCTCGACCCGGCGCAGGGCCCGCTGATCGCCGTACGCCTGCACGTGCTGACCCGCAAGACGCTGGGCGGCCTGGAGACGAACCTCGACTCGCAGGTGGTGCGGCCCGACGGCGAGGTCTTCGAGGGGCTGTACGCGGCGGGAGAGGTCGCCGGGTTCGGCGGTGGCGGCGTGCACGGCTACAACGCGCTCGAAGGCACCTTCCTCGGCGGCTGCATCTTCTCCGGCCGGGCCGCGGGCCGCGCCCTGGCGCGGAGCCTGTGATGGCGGGGACCGCGCTCGTGACGGGCGCGTCCTCCGGCATCGGCGCGGCGGTCGCCGCCGCGCTCGTCGGCCGCGGGTACCAGGTGTACGGCACGAGCCGCAACCCGGAGAAGGTCAACTCCCCCATCCCCGGCGTCACTTACCTCGCCCTCGACCTGGCCGACGAGGCGAGCATCGAGGCGTGCGCGGCCGCGGCGGGCGAGGTCGACGTCCTCGTGAACAACGCCGGGGAATCACAGAGCGGCCCCTTCGAAGAGCTCCCCATGGACGCGGTGCGCCGCCTCTTCCAGCTCAACGTCTTCGGCGCGGTCCGGCTCAGCCAGCTCCTGCTGCCCGGGATGCGGGAGCGGCGGCGCGGCCGGGTGGTGATGGTCGGCTCGATGCTGGCCAGCTTCCCGCTCGCGTACCGGTCCTCGTACGTCGCCTCGAAGGCGGCGGTGAAGGGCTTCGCGAGTGCGGCGCGGCGCGAGTACTCCCCGTACGGCGTCGGCATCACGACGGTCGAGCCGGGTTCGATCGCCACCGGCATCAGCGAGCGCCGCACGCAGTACGTGGCGGCCGACTCCCCCTTCCGCACGGCGTACGACACCATGCTCGCCGCCCTCAACTCCAATGAGGCGAAGGGGATTTCGGCCGAGAAGGTCGCGGCGAAGGTACTGACGGCCATCGAGACGCCGCGGCCCCGGCCGCTGTACGCGGTGGGCAGCAACGCGCCGGTGGTGTTCGCGCTGCGGCGGCTCGTGTCGCGGGGCGCGAGCGAGCGGATGGTGGCGCGGCGGCACGGGCTGAAGTAGGGCGCCCGAGTGAGGGGGCGGGGCCCGGCCGTACCGCCGAGTGGCGCAAGGCCCGCCGGGCCCCGGCTGGCGGGCCGCGTCGTCCGCGCTGATTCTGACGGCAAGTCAGTGATCCAGTGCGGAGAGACGGAGTGAGTGAGAGATGCGCAAGGCCCTACTCGGATGTGCCGCGGCGGTCGTCTGCGGGATGACGGTGCTCGGCCCGCTGCCCACGGCCTCGGCCCAGGGCCCCATGGACCCGCCGCCGCCCCCGAACGCGATCACCGAGCAGCAGATGCGCAACCAGGCCAGGACCTTCCACACCACCGGCGCCAACGGCCAGGCCAACGCCACGGTCTCGAACTTCGCGGGCGACGTCCTGCAGGGCGACAAGACCCCCGAGCAGATCGCACAGTCCCAGCAGGACGTCGACAAGTCCCTGGACAACCTCCTCGCCATCATCCCCGGCGGCTCCCCGGCCCTGCGCGGCCCGAACCCGCTGCTCGCCGCCACCATCGACGCGATCAAGAAGGAGACCCGGAACATGGCCGAGGCCCGTGCCGCGGGCGACTACGGCCGCGTCCTCGGCTCCGGCGCGGCGCTCACCACCCAGATGTCCCTCCTGACGGCCCAGACCTTCGCGAACTTCGGCATCGACCTGGCCCAGAACATCGTCTCCACGGTGCTCCCCCCGATGCAGCCCCAGCCGCAGCCGACGAAGACCCCGGAGGCACAGGCGTCTCCGGCTGCGCCCTAACTGCCTGAGGCGGTGCGAGCGGGGTCGTCGGCCCCACCGGAGTCACCGGAACCAGAGTCACCGGCCCCGCTCCCCGCCCGCCGGTCCCCGTGCCCCGGCCACCAAGCCGCATGGCCGATCAGGGCCGTCAGGGCCGGGGTGAAGACCATCGCCATCACGAAGGCCGCGATCACGATGCCGAAGGAGAGGGCGAAGCCCATCTGGGAGAGGGTGGAGTTGCCGGCCAGCATCAGGGTGGCGAAGGTGCCGGCCAGGATGACGCCCGCCGAGGCGATCGTGGGGCCCGAGTGGCGGACCGCCGTGCCTGCCGCGTCGTGCGGGTTCCTGCCCTCTCTGGCCTCCTCGCGCAGGCGCGACACCATGAGGATGTTGTAGTCCGTGCCCAGGGCGACCACGAACAAGTACATGATCACGGGCAGCATGAACATCAGGCCCGGCTGGCTGCCGATCTGCGTGAAGAGGAACGACGTGGCGCCGAGCGTCGCGCCGAAGCCGAGGGCCACCGAGAGCATCAGGTACCAGGGCGCCACCAGACTGCGCAGCAGCAGGCCCAGGATGATCATGATGCAGACCGCCGCCACCGGGAAGACCACGGAGTAGTCGCGGTCCACCGCCTTGTTGATGTCGACGTAGACCGCCGTGATGCCGCCGACCGCGGCCTGCGTTCCGTCCGGGGCGTCCGCGTGGGCCGCCGGGCGCAGGTCGTCCTTGACCGTGGCCATCGCCGCCTCGGAGGCGGGCGGGTCGTCGAGGATCACGCTGTACGCGGCCGCCGTGCCGTTCGTGCTGAGGGTGGGCGCACCCACCGTGCCGACCCCGTCCACCCCGGAGAGGGACTTGCGGAACTCCGCCGTCTGGAGCGGCGTCAGCGGCGCGTCCGTCGTGGAGGTCAGGTACACGCTCGTCGGGTCCGTCGTGCCCGCAGGGAAGCCCTTCTCCAGGTTCTGGAGGGCGACCATCGATTCCTTCGTCTTGGGGAGCGAGGACGTGGCCAGGTCGAAGTTCGCCTTGTAGCCGAGCGCTCCCAACGCCAGTACGCCCATGAAGAGCGCCGAGACCAGCGCCCACACGGCGGGGCGGCGGGCGATGGACGCGCCCAGCTTCGCGAAGCCCGTGCCCTGCGGCTCCTGCTTCCAGGACTTGGACGGCCAGAAGACCTTGGTGCCGAGGAGCGAGACGACGGCCGGGACCAGCGTCAGGCCCGCGCACAGCGTCACGAACACCGCGATCGCAAGGGCCGGGCCCATCGACTTGAGCATGCCGAGGGTGGAGAGCGCGAGCGCCGCGAAGGCCACGATGACCGCGCCCGCCGCCGAGGTGATGGCCTCGCCGACCCGTTCCACGGCGTGCACCATCGCCGTCTTGGAGTCCTCCCCCGCGCGCAGTGCCTCTCGGTAGCGGAAGAGGAGGAACAGGATGTAGTCCGTGCCCACGCCGAACAGGACGACCGTCAACAGCTCCTGGATCGAGGAGTCCGCCTTCATGTCGAAGGCCTTGTTGGCCGACGCGATCAGGCCGGTGGCCAGGGGCGAGATCAGGCCGATCAGGACCACCGGGAGCAGCGCGATGATCGGGCTGCGGAAGATCAGCAGGAGCAGCACGATGATGATGACGATCGTGCCGACGCCGACCAGCATCCCGGCCCGCTCCGACGCGTCGGCCTCGTCGAGCGCGGTCGCCGCGGAGCCGGTGACGCCGGCCTTCAAGTCCGTTCCCTTCACCTCCTGTTGGAGGTCGGTGCGCAGCGTCTTCACCGCGTCCTGCTCCGAGGTGTCGGCCGGGTCGGTCAGCTTGGGCATCGCGACCATCGACGTCTGGACCAGGCCGTTGGGCGACGGCTGCCCCGGCACCACCGCCTCGACCTTCGGGATGTCCTTGCCCGCCAACTCCCTTGACACGCGCACCACTTCGGCCGAGTCGGCCGCCGTGAGGCGCTCGCCGTCGGAGCGCTGGAAGACGATGACGGCCCCGATGTTCTGCTGCTTCGGGAACTCCGACTCCTGGATGTCGGCGGCCTTGATGGACTCGTAGTTGTCGGGCAGGAAGCTCGCCTCGTCCGAACTGGACGTCAGTTTCGGCGCGAGCGAGATCACGGCTGCCGCCACGATCACCCAGGCGAGGATGACCCACCAGGGCCTGCGGACCACGAACCGACCGAGTGCTGCGAACATCCCTCTACGCCTCTCGTCACCCCCGGGTCACCCCGCCAGCCTCACCCGGGTCCCGGTGCCCCGCCACTCGGGCGGTGATCGACATGCAGGGGCGCCGGGGCGGGCGGATGCTGGTGAGGGTCAGGTCCCCGATCGCGTACGAGGTGCCCGACCGATGACGTCGCACGACCCGCACGACCCGCCACCGACCCCGAAAGCCCCGCGTTCCTGGGGGCGCCCACGGATCACGGTGGCGGTCGCGGCCGTCGTGCTCCTCGTGATCGCCGCCGTCGCGGCCGCCACGATGGACGATCCGGTGCACGACGTGCAGGGGCCGGGGCTGCGCTCCACGCTCACCCTCGTCTGCGGCGTCCTGGGCCTCGCCGCCCTGGTGGGCGCGCTGCTGTGGCCGGACACCAGCCGCCCCCGCGCGCTGGCCCTGTTCAGCGGCGCCGTCAGCCTGCTGTGCGTGGCGGCCACGGTCTTCATCTGGGTGTGCGTCTCGGTCAACGACTCCCTGCACTCGATCCCCGGCACCGCCGTCTCCACCCCGGCACAGACCGAGAAAGCGCTGGTCAAACAGGGTCTCGCGGACGGTCGTACGCAGATCCCGACGGGCGTGATGATCGAGACGATGCAGTACACGAGCAGCAACAACGTGAAGCTCACCGGCTACATCTGGCAGCGGCTGCCCAAGGGCGGCGCCGAGAGCGCGGAGATCGACCTCCCCAACGCCGTCGAGGGCGGTGTCGGCGAGGAGATCTACCGGGACCCGGCACCGGGCGGCCAGGAGGTCGTCGGCTGGAAGCTGAACACCACGGTCCGCGAGTACTTCGACTACGACCACTACCCGCTCGACCGGCAGGTGGTGTGGCTGACGATGTGGCCCAAGCACGCCGCGGTGAACACGCTCGTCCCCGACTTCGCGGCGTACCCGCCGTGGGACACGCACCAGGGGTACGGCGTCTACCACGACCTGGTCAGCAGCGACTGGCACCGGCAGTTCTCGACGTTCAGCGTCGGCCGGGGCACCACCCACACCAACTACGGGCGCCCGGGCCTCGCCGTCGACAACACGATCCCCCAGCTCTCGTACTCGATCGGCGTGACCCGCGCCTTCCTCAGCCCGCTGCTCAACCGCCTGGTCCCGCTGGCCGTCATCGCCATGCTGGTGTTCGCGTCGCTGTTCGTGGTCACGAAGGACTCCGACCGGCGCTCGCTGTCCGGCTTCAGCACGTGGGCGGTGATCGGCTTCTGCGGCTCGATGATGCTGGTGGTGTCGGTGCAGCACAGCTCGCTGCGCTCCGACACCGGCTCCAGCGGGGTGGTGTACGCCGAGTACTTCTCCTTCATCCTGTACCTGGTGATCGGCCTGGTGGCGCTGAACGCGGTCGAGCACACCTCGGACAAACGGATCCGGCTCGTCGACTGGCGCGGCAACAGCGCGGCCCGGCTGCTGTACTGGCCGGTGACGTGTCTGCTGCTGTTCGCCGTGACGACCGCGGTCTTCGTCATCTGACTCACATGCCTCACATGACTCACACGAGTCGCATGAATCAGCGGACGGTCCAGGTCACGCTGTTGGTCGCCGCCGCGCGGGCGGCCGGGTCGCGCAGCGCCGCCGTCGCGTCGACCGCCGTCGCCGTCACCTGGTGCACACCACCCTTGCGCAGCCCCAACGCCCGCCCGTTCAGCGCGTGTCGGCCCGCAGCGCGAGTGACCTCGACCCCGTCCACGTACCAGTGCACGCGTACGTCGGACAGGCCCTTGGCCAGCGGGGCGAGGTCGACGCGGAGGGTGTCGGTCGTGCGCAGGGTGCGGGCCGTGGAGGTGCGGGCGGTCAGGAGGTCGGCGTCGCGGTAGAAGCCGGCGATCATCGCTTCCCGGCCGGGGAGGTTGAACTTGTCCGTGTCCAGGGCCCGCATGATCGAGTTCGCGGTCGGCCGGTAGATGCCGTACTCGTAGTAGCCGCCGCCCTCGTACGTGCCGACGGTGCCGCCCGACGGGTCGCTCTGGCCGAGCCAGCGGTACCACTTCGACTGCGAGGCGCTCATCGCGTCGGCCGTGAGCTTGCTGGTGTTGGGCTCGACGGGCTCGGCGCCGGGGTACGTCCCGTAGCCCGCGTACTGGTACTCGTCCGCCAACAGGCCTATGGAGTGGCCGAGTTCATGGGCGCCTATGAGGTACGAGCGGTCGTTGTCGGACGACATGGTGGCGATGCCCGTGTGCCCGGCCGTGGAGGTCAGTCCGCTGTAGCCCGCGCCGCCGTACTTGGTGGAGTTCGAGACGACGAAGACGATGTCGGAGTCCGGGGCCTGCTGCGCGTACGCGTCGACCTTCTTCTCGTCGACGCAGAGCAGCCGCTCGATGTCGTCGCAGAAGAAGTAGCTGCTGACGGCGGTGTCCTTGACGACGTCCTTCGTCGGGTCGCCGGAGACGCCCGAGTCGTTCGAAACGGCGTCCACCAGCCAGAAGTTGAAGAGTCCTTTGTAGCTCTTGTAGGGCTCTATGGCGAAGATCGCGTCCAGCTTGGTCTGCGCGTCCGCCCGGAAGTCCGCCTGCTGGGCCGCCGTGTAGCCGTCGCCGATGATCACGAGGTCGAGGCGGCCGTCGGAGGGGCCCGTCTCCTGCAGCGGCGTGACCGCGGTCGCGCCGGGCGCCTTCGGCTGCGCCTGACTGATGCGGCTGATCTTCTCCGGTACGGAGGTGGGGACTCGGGCGTGTCTGCCCGCGCCGTGGTCGCTCGGGAAGTACTCGACCGTGCGCGTGTCCCCGGCGGTCGCGGCGTGCGTGGCCGAACCCGCGGCGCCCAGTGCGGCGACGGCGAGGGAACCCGCGGCGAGCGCGGCGAACAGAGGGGTGCGGACACGCACGGGAACCTCGCAGTAACGTGAGTAAGCCGAGTAAGTTGAAGGTTAAGCAGACTTAACTTGCCTTAACTGGTCGCTCAACCTAGGGGGTTGGCGTGACGAGGGGCAAGAGGTGAGACTCACGCCATGCCGGAAGAACCAGCCACGCAGGACACGGAGCACGTGGGCCGCCGCGTCCTGCGGCTGCGCACCGAGCGCGGCCTCACCCAGCGCAAGGTCGCCGAACCCGCCTACACGCCCGCGTACATCTCCACCCTCGAGGCCGGTCGCGTACGCCCGTCAGAGGCGGCCCTGCGACACATCGCCGAGCGCCTGGGAGTGACGTACGAGGAACTCTCCACCGGCCAACCCGCCCATCTGGCCACGGACTTGAGGCTCCGGCTGACCGAGGCGCAACGGGCCCTGGCGACCGGGGCGGCGAGCGAGGCGGCCGGGCTCTACGCGGAGCTCGCCGCCCGCGCGGAGCGGCACGGGCTCGACGCGGAGCGGGCCGCGGCCGAGCTGGGGCGCGGCGAATGCGCCCTGGAGACCGGTGAACTCGCCGAGGCGCGCGGGCACTTCGACGCGGCCGACGCGCTGCTCGTCGCGGCCGGAGCGCCGCTCACCCAGCGCGTGCCCGTCATCCGCGCCCGCGCCGTCGCCCACTACCTCTCCGGCGCCCTGCGCTACGCCTGCTACCTCCTTGAGTCGGCCCTCGACGAGCTCAACACGAGCGGGCTGCACGACCCCGACGCGCTCGTCCTGCTCTACACCGCGTCCATCGCCCCGTACATGGACATGGGCGCGCACGCGCGGGCCGCGCAGTCCGCGGAGCTGGCGCTCGCGCTCGCCCCGCGCGTGGGCGACCCGGCGCTCGTCGCCCAGATGCACCGCTCCGTGGCCCGTACGCTGCTCGCCGAGGGAAAGGTGGCGGAGGCGGACGCGTCCCTGGCGAAGGCGGCCGAGCTGTACCAACACCTGCAGATCCGCACCGAGTTGGCGCACTGCCACTGGATGCGCGGCTATGTGCACGCGCAGGCCGGGCGTCTCGCCGACGCGGAGACGGAACTGCGCACGGCCCGCGACATGCTCTCCGCCAAGCGCGCCACGCTCTACACCCAGCAGGTCGAGGTCGAACTCGCCGATGTCCTACGCCAGTTGGGCCGCCCCGAGGAGGCCGCGCGGCTGCTGCGCTCCCTGCTCGGCGCACTGAGCCCGGACCGCGGCGCCGTCCACGCGGCCGGGGCGCACCGGCTGCTCGGCCTGATCGCCCAGGAGTCCGGGGCCGTGGAGGACGCCGAGGAGCACTACGTCAACGCCCTCAGCCTGCTCGAACGGGCGGGCGCGGCAGGGGACTTGGCGGACCTGTGCCGCCTCCTCGGCGACCTGTACCGCCGTACGGGCCGCATCGAAGCAGCCCTCGACACGTACCGCACGGGCCTCGGTCACCGGGCCGCGCCGGGCACGACGACACTGGGCCCGGCGCCCGCGCGCCCGCCCCTGTGACGTGCGCTGTGAGGTGCGCCGTGAGGTCCGCTGTGACCTGTGCGTAGACATGTACGTAGATATATGCGCGAGGTATTCCGGACCGGTCGGACCGGGCGTACATTCCCCTCACGTCGCCGTACCGGGACGCACGGATGAACCGCGTCGGCGCAGTTCATCCACCCCCTCCCCGTCCCGGCACCGGACGACGCACAGCAGGTCGCAGCAGAGCGGGAGCAACCTGCGAGGCGGACCCGGCCGATCACCCCTCGGATGCACGGCCCGGCCGGGTTACGCCTGATTCAGCGGTTGCCCTGCCGCCTGGACTGCGCCTTCTGCTGCAGGCCGCGGGTCTTCGCCGAGACGGAGTCGATGTTCCGCTTGGCCTGTTGCGCGCGCTGCTGCGCCGCGTCGTTCCTGGCCTTCTGGGACTGTTCCCTGGGGTCCTTGTTCTGCTTGGCCATGACCGTTTCTCCTCCTCGGTCGCGCCGGAAGCGAATCCCTCCCACTCTCCCCCTGCCCCGCCGGATCGGCATCCCGGACACTGGACGCATGGGATTCGCCGTCTTCCTCACGCTGCCGGGCCTGGTCATCCTGCTGACCGTGATCGCGTTCGCCGACCAGGGCCTGCGCCTGGCCGGACGCCGCAAGCGGCAGAGCCAGATCTCCGCGACCGGCTTCGAGCAGCTGCACGCCACGTTCTCGCCCGGCAAGCAGAGCGAGCTCAAGGAACGCCAGAGCGCGCTGGTGCTGCGCGACGACGAGGAGGACGGCGCACCCCCGGCCCGCTCGCGGGTGGACCTCGACGGGGGCCGGGCGGTCATCCGGCTCGACGTGCGCCCCTAGGGCGTGTCTTCAAACTCCCGTCGTCGCCCGCAGGGCGGCCGCGCGGCGTCTGGTGCGTGCTCTCGGCGTGCCGGGTGCAAGGCCTCGTACTGGATGTACTTGGCCTTACGCCCGGTGCGGCGAGAGTGCGTGCCAGGCGTCGTGAGGCAGACGGGAGTTTGAAGACACGCCCTAGGGACTGCGGTCGGCATCGGGTTTGATGGGGGGCATGAGCGAAGCTGAAGCCATGCCCGACTGGGAGAAGCGTTTCCGGGCGCCGCGTGTGTCGCTGCCCGACTGGGCCGAGGACGCCCCGGACCGCTCCCTGTTCGTGTCGAACGCGACGGGGACGTACGAGCTGTACGCGTGGGACAGAGCGACCGGTGAGCAGCGCCAGGCCACGGACCGGGCGAACGGGACGACGGACGGGGTGCTGTCCCCCGACGGCGCCTGGATCTGGTGGTTCAGCGACAAGGACGGGGACGAGTTCGGGGTGTGGCTGCGCCAGCCGTTCGCGGGCGGCGCCGACCTGGAGGCCGTGCCGGGACTCGCACCCTCCTACCCGGCGGGGCTCGCCCTCGGGCGCGACGGACGCACCGCCGTGATCGGCCGCTCCACGGACGAGGCCGGGACGACCATCCACGTCGTGGGTCCTGACGCGGCGGAGCCCGTCGAGATCTACCGGCACCGCGAGTCCGCCGGCGTCGGCGACCTCAGCCACGACAGCACGCTCATCGCCATCGAGCACACCGAGCACGGCGACGCGATGCACTCGGCGCTGCGCGTGGTCAGGATCGACGGGACGACAGTCGCCGAGCTCGACGACACCAAGGGCGGCGAGGAGGAGCTGGGCCTCGAAGTGCTCGGGTTCGCGCCGGTCGAGGGCGACACCCGGCTGCTCGTCGGGCACCAGCGGCGCGGCCGCTGGGAGCCGATGGTGTGGGACGTGCTCTCCGGCGAGGAGACGGAGCTCGCGCTCGAGCTGCCGGGCGACGTGTCCGCCGAGTGGTACCCGGACGGCTCCGCCCTGCTGATCGCCCATGAATTCGAGGCCCGCGGCGACCTGTGGCGCTACGAATTCGCGACCGGCGCCCTGACGAAGGTCGAGACCCCGGTCGGCTCCGTGTCGGGGGCCAGCGCCCGGCCCGACGGCAGCGTCGAGTACCTGTGGTCGTCGGCCGCCGAGCCGCCGGCCGTGCGCTCCACCACGGGCGGCGTCGTCCTCGATCCGCCGGGCCTGCGCGCCCCGCACTCGGTGCCCGTGGAGGACGCCTGGGTCGAGGGACCCGGCGGCCGCATCCACGCCCTCGTGCAGAAGCCGGCCGGGGCGAGCGGCCCGCTGCCGACCGTCTTCGAGATCCACGGCGGGCCGACCTGGCACGACTCGGACGCGTTCGCCGCCGGCCCGGCGGCCTGGGTCGACCACGGGTACGCGGTGGTCCGGGTCAACTACCGCGGCTCGACCGGCTACGGCCGGGAGTGGACCGACGCCCTCAAGCACCGCGTCGGCCTGATCGAGCTGGAGGACATCGCGGCGGTCCGGGAATGGGCCGTGGACTCGGGGCTCGCGGACCCCGAGCGGCTTGTCCTCGCGGGCGGCTCCTGGGGCGGCTATCTGACCCTGCTCGGCCTCGGCACCCAGCCGGGCGCCTGGGCGGTGGGCCTCGCGGCCGTGCCGGTCGCCGACTACGTAGCGGCGTACGAGGACGAGATGGAGGCCCTCAAGGCCCTGGACCGCACCCTCTTCGGCGGCGGCCCCGACGAGGTGCCGGACCGCTTCACGGCGTCCTCCCCGCTCACGTACGTCGACGACGTGAAGGCCCCGGTCTACATCTCGGCGGGGGTGAACGACCCGCGCTGCCCGATCCGCCAGATCGACAACTACGTGGACCGGCTCGCCTCCCGCGACGCGGTGCACGAGGTGTACCGGTACGACGCGGGACACGGCTCGCTCGTCGTCGAGGAGCGCATCAAGCAGGTCGGCCTCGAACTGGACTTCGCGCGGCGCCACTTGCCGGGCTGAGCCCGCGCGGACGGGGGCCGCGGGAGGGGCCTTTACATCGGACCCGTACCTTTGAAGGCGTGTACCGGTTCCTGCTGACCCCTCGCTGGTGGGGGATCAACCTCTTCGTCCTCCTCGCGATCCCCGTCTGCATCTTCATGGGCTCGTGGCAGCTCAGCCGTTTCGAGGACCGGGTGCAGGACCACCGGTCCGCCACCGAGCAGACGGCGGCCAACAAGAAGTCGGCCGCCGCACCGCTCGCCTCGCTGCTGCCCGTGGACAAGAACACCTCGGGCAAGCGGGCCACGGCGAGTGGGCACTACGACAAGCAGCTCCTGGTCCCCGACCGCGATCTCGACGGACGGACCGGCTTCTACGTCGTCACGCTCCTGAAGGTCGACGGCACCGGCAAGGCGCTGCCCGTGGTCCGCGGCTGGCTGCCCGGCACCGCGTCCGCCGCGAAGGCGCCCGCGCCGCCGCAGGGCGACGTCACGGTGACCGGCGCCCTGCAGGCCTCCGAGTCCCCGGGCTCGAACGGGGTGACCACCGCGGGCGGCCTGCCCGCGGGCCAGGTCGGCATGATCAGCGCGGCGTCCCTGGTGAACCTGGTGCCGTACGACGTCTACGACGCCTGGGTGACCCTCGACAAGGCCGACGCGGCCATGACGGCGGTCCCGGCCGACACCCCGCAGGGCAGCGGGCTCGACCTCAAGGCGTTCCAGAACCTCGGCTACACCGGCGAGTGGTTCGTCTTCGCGGGCTTCGTCCTGTTCATGTGGTTCCGCCTGGTCAGGCGCGAGGCGGAGGCGCTGCGCGACGCGGAACTCGGGCTGACGGAAGAAGCGGCGTAAGCACCGCTACGAAGCGGGCAGCGCGCCCGTGCGGTACACCGTGCCGGCGCACGCGTCCGGGATCGTCGCGGAGACGCTGGGCTCGCCCGGCTCCGCGGTGTGCGACACCACGACGCTGCCGTCGGCCGTGTCCTCGGACCCGAGCTGCGTCGACAGGCCCGAGTCGGACGTGCCGGTCTGGGTCCCCGTATCGGCACCGTTGCCCGTGTCGCCCGAGGTCGGGGTCGGCGAGGGGGACTCCCCGACGCCGGTGCCACCGGTCCCCGTGCCGGTCGACGGGCACTGCCCCGACGGCACCCAGGCGAAGCGCACCTCGTACGCCGAACCGGGCTCCAGGATCAGCTGGCTCGGCTCCGTCGACGGGTCGGGCAGGCCGGTCGCCTTGTCGCCCGAGGTGTGGTCGACGACGCTCACCTTGGTCGGGTCGGCCGCGCCCTGCGCGAGGGTGACCATGCTGCCGGGGCTGTCGATCGTGCAGTTGGCGTCCGACACGTTCGAGACGCGGAACGAGCCGTAGACCGTGCCGCTGGCGTCGGGCGTGCCGACGTCCGCCACCGCCTTGTTCAGATCCGTCGCGTCGCAGGCCGGGGACGAGGCCGCGGCCGTGGACCCCGGCGTGGGACCGGCCGTGCCGCCCGCGCCGGAACCGGCCGTGCCGTCCGAGCCGGTCTCGCCGCCCTTGCCGTCCTTGTCCTTGCCGTTCTCGTCCTTGCCGTCCTGGGACGTGGACGGCGAGCCGACGGAGTCCTGGCCGCCGGACGAGGACGGGTTCACGCCGACCCCGCCGTGCGTGGTCTCGCTGTGTCCCGCGATGGACGGCCGGTCGCCGGCGGAGCCGGTGTTCGCCACGTGCAGCACCGCGGGCACCGCCATCGCGACGAACACCCCGGCGGCGACGACGCCGACCACGGCCTGCCGCTTGCGGGCCCGGCGCGCGGGCACCGCACGGCGCAGGTGCTCGAGTGCCTCGTCGGAGGGGGCGATGTCGGCGACGGCCTGTCGCATCAGGCGCCGCAGTTCCAGCTCGTCGGGGTCGCTCGCGCCGTCGGCCGCCGCGTCGGCCCGGCGAGGGGATCCGTCGTTCACGATGTCGTTCCCAGCATGTTCGTCCTGCGCGTACTTCTTGAACCGGCCGTCCGGGCCGTGTCCCTGGGGGCCTGTGGGGCTCATGCCGGCGCCTCCATGGCCACGCGCAGCGCCGCGATGCCGCGTGAACCGTACGCCTTCACGGACCCCAGGGATATCCCTAGGGCGTCGGCGACCTGGGCCTCGGTCATATCCGCGAAGTAGCGCATGACGAGGACCTCGCGCTGGCGCCGCTGCAGCCCGCGCAGCGCCGCCTTCAGGGCGTCCCGCTCCAGCAGGTCGTACGCCCCCTCTTCCGCGCTCGCCATGTCGGGCATCGGCTTGGTGAGGAGTTTCAGCCCGAGGATGCGGCGGCGCAGCGTGGAACGCGAGAGGTTCACGACCGTCTGCCGCAGGTACGCCAGTGTCTTCTCCGGGTCACGGACCCGCTTGCGCGCGGAGTGCACGCGGATGAACGCCTCCTGGACCACGTCCTCGCAGGAGGCGGTGTCGTCGAGGAGGAGCGCCGCGAGTCCGAGCAGCGACCGGTAGTGGGCGCGGTAGGTCTCGGTGAGGTGATCGACTGTGGTGCCTGCGGCCGCCACGTCGTCAGCGCCCTGTGCCTGCGCCGGAATGTGCGCCGGCCGCGCTGCGGGCATGGGGGCGATCACCGGCATGCCGCCGGCCGGGCCCCCGCGGGGACGCCGGGCCCCGAGGGGAACAAGGGGGGCCAGGGCGGGGCCGAGCGCCGCCGCACCTGACGCTCGTACCGCTGTGAAGTCGAGTACTTCTGCCACGCCAGTTGGACACGCTTCCCCCCGTCAGGGTTGTACGCGTCGGGCGCCTCATTTACGACAGACCTCGTCATCCCCACCAATGACGAACCGTCAAATGCCGACATGCGTACCTACTCTTCCCCTATGCCCCAATTGCCCTCTGCGCTGCTCCGCCCCCGAGGGCGACCGCAAAGACGCTCCCCGCCCTGCGCGCGGTTGCAGGACGGGGAGGAAATCTTCGAGCGCATGGTCTGAACCACTGGTCTGAACCACTGGGGCCACAGAACTTACACAGATCCTACGAGCGAATCCGCATATGGGAAGGGGGTGACCGCAAGGCGGACGCCAGGAGAGGCGCACATCACGCACATCTCGCGCACCTCACGCACCTCACGCGAACTCGGCGGCCACCAGTTCCGCGATCTGCGCCGTGTTCAGCGCGGCGCCCTTGCGCAAGTTGTCCCCGCAGACGAAGAGTTCGAGCCCGGCCGGATCGTCGAGCGAGCGGCGCACGCGGCCCACCCAGGTCGGGTCGGTGCCCACCGCGTCGGCGGGCGTGGGGAATTCACCGGCGGCCGGGTTGTCGAAGAGCACGACGCCGGGTGCGGTCGCGAGGATCTCGCGCGCACGGTCCACGGTGACCTCGCTCTGGAAGCGGGCGTGGACGGTCAGGGAGTGCGTGGTGACGACCGGGACGCGGACACACGTGACGGCCACCGGCAGACCCGGAAGGCCGAGGATCTTGCGGGACTCGTCCCGCACCTTCATCTCCTCCGACGACCAGCCGTCCTCGCGCAGCGTTCCGGCCCACGGCACCACGTTCAGCGCGACGGGCTCGGGGAAGGGCCCGGTGCGGTCGCCGACGGCGCGGCGCACATCGCCCGGGCTGGTCCCCAGATCCGTACCGGCGACGAGCGAGAGCTGTTCGCGCAGCGTCTCGACGCCGCCACGGCCCGCCCCGCTCACCGCCTGGTAGCTCGACACCACCAGCTCGCGCAGGCCGAACTCGGCGTGCAGCGCGCCGATGGCCACGATCATCGACATCGTCGTGCAGTTGGGGTTGGCGATGATGCCGCGCGGCCGCACGCGCGCGGCGTGCGGATTGACCTCGGGGACGACCAGCGGCACGTCCGGGTCGAGGCGGAACGCCGCCGAGTTGTCCACGACCACGACGCCCTTGGCGGCCGCGATCGGCGCCCACTGCGCCGCCACCTCGTCGGGCACGTCGAACATCGCGACGTCGACGCCGTCGAAGACCGACTCCTCCAGGGCGAGGACCTCGACCTCCTCACCGCGCACGGCGAGCTTGCGCCCCGCCGAGCGGGCCGAGGCCACGAGCCGGATCTCGCCCCAGATGTCCGCGTGCTGCGACAGGATCTGCAACAGCACGGCGCCGACGCTCCCGGTCGCTCCCACGACCGCGAGCGTCGGACGCCCGGCGGAGGCCGTAACAGGACGGCCCATCAGCGGCCGGTGCCCCCGTAGACCACGGCCTCGTCGGAGTCCGAGTCGAGACCGAAGGCGGAGTGCACGGCGCGCACTGCCTCGTTGACGTCATCGGCGCGCGTGACGACGGAGATGCGGATCTCGGAGGTGGAGATCAGCTCGATGTTGACGCCCGCGTCGGTGAGCGCCTCGAAGAACCCGGCCGTGACACCCGGGTTCGTCTTCATGCCGGCGCCCACGAGCGAGATCTTGGCGATCTGGTCGTCGTAACGCAGCGACTCGAAGCCGACGTTGGCCTTCTGCTTCTCCAGGGCGTCGATGGCCTTGCGGCCCTCGGTCTTGGGGAGCGTGAAGGAGATGTCGGTCAGGCCGGTCGCGGCCGCCGACACGTTCTGGACGATCATGTCGAGATTGATCTCGGCGTCGGCCACGGCCCGGAAGATCTTGGCGGCCTCGCCCGGCTTGTCCGGGACGCCGACGACGGTGACCTTCGCCTCGGAGGTGTCGTGCGCGACACCGGAGATGATCGCCTGCTCCACGGCCTTGTCCTTGTCTGTGCTGACTGCGAGCGGTTCGTTGCTGACCCAGGTCCCCTGCAGTCCGCTGAAGCTGGACCGCACGTGGATCGGGATGTTGTACCGACGGGCGTACTCCACGCAGCGGTGGAGCAGCACCTTCGAGCCGGAGCTGGCGAGCTCCAGCATGTCCTCGAAGGAGATCCAGTCGATCTTCCGCGCCTTCTTCACCACACGCGGGTCGGCGGTGAACACGCCGTCGACGTCGGTGTAGATCTCGCAGACCTCGGCCTCCAGCGCGGCGGCGAGGGCCACGGCCGTGGTGTCGGAGCCACCGCGCCCGAGGGTGGTGATGTCCTTCTTGTCCTGCGAGACGCCCTGGAACCCGGCGACGATCGCGATGTTGCCCTTGTCCAGGGACTCGCGGATCCGGCCCGGCGTGACGTCGATGATCCGGGCTTTGTTGTGGACGGAGTCGGTGATGACGCCTGCCTGGCTGCCCGTGAACGACTGGGCCTCGTGGCCCAGGTTTTTGATCGCCATGGCCAGCAGGGCCATGGAGATCCGCTCTCCGGCGGTCAGCAGCATGTCGAATTCGCGCCCGGCAGGAATCGGGGAAACCTGCTCGGCGAGATCGATCAACTCATCCGTCGTGTCGCCCATCGCTGACACCACGACAACCACCTGGTTGCCGTTCTTCTTGGCGTCGACGATGCGCTTGGCGACCCGCTTGATGCCCTCGGCATCGGCTACGGAGGAGCCTCCGTACTTCTGCACGACAAGGCCCACGTGCGCTCCTCGCTCAGTCCGTCTGTCACCACATGTACGTACGCGTACTGCGGTCGGCTCAGTTTAACGAGCGGCCGAAATCCGCCCCGGGCATATCGCATCGTGAGATGTCCCGCTCACGAGGTGATCACCCGGGGTTTCGGTAGGGGGTTCCGGCCGCCCGATCAAGCACATGCCCGGACCGGGTGGGAGCAACCGGGAAAGTGGGCCAGGTCACTTCACGGGGCGCAGGCCCAGCGGGCCCGCGATCTCCTCCGCCATGACCTTGCCCGCCTCTTCCTCGAGGGTGGCCTCGGCGGTGGACAGGTCCTCGTCCGTGTCCAGGCCGTCGAGGTCGTCCAGCGGCTGGTTGAGGCGGACGTGGGCGACCAGGGACTGCAGGGCGCGCAGGGTCGCGGAGGCCGTGGAGCCCCAGTTCGAGAAGTACGAGAACTGCCACCACCACAGCGCCTCGGTGATCCGGCCCGCCCGGTAGTGGGCCATGCCGTGGCGCAGGTCGGTGATCACGTCGGCCAGGTCGTCCGAGATGCGCGCGGCGACCGGCGCCTTGCGCGGCTCGTACGGGTCGAAGACCTCGGAGTACACGTCGACGGGGTCGAGCAGCCGCGCGAGACCCTCGCGCAGCACGTCCACGTCCGGCTCGGGTCCCAGGTCCGGCTCGTAGCGCTCGTCCGGGACGATGTCCTCGTGGGCGCCCAACCGCCCGCCGGCGAGCAGCAGTTGAGAGACCTCGAGCAGCAGGAACGGGACGGCCGAGTCCGGCTCGTCGCCCTTCGCGATCTCGGTGACCGCGACGATGAACGACTCGACCTGGTCGGAGATCTGGACCGCGAAGTCGTTCGGGTCCTGCGCGGTGGCGTGCAGCGTGGCGTCAGACATCTAGGAGTCGTCTCCCCTCGAAGGCGCGGCCGAGGGTGACCTCGTCCGCGTACTCCAGGTCGCCCCCGACGGGGAGGCCGCTGGCCAGGCGGGTGACCTTCAGGCCCATGGGCTTGATCATGCGGGCGAGGTACGTCGCCGTGGCCTCGCCCTCCAGGTTCGGATCGGTGGCCAGGATCAGCTCCGTGACCGTCCCGTCGGCCAACCGCGCGAGAAGTTCTCGTATACGCAGGTCGTCGGGACCGACGCCCTCGATGGGGCTGATGGCGCCGCCGAGCACGTGGTACTTGCCGCGGAACTCGCGGGTGCGCTCGATCGCCACGACGTCCTTGGGCTCCTCGACCACGCAGATCACGCTCAGGTCGCGGCGCGGGTCGCGGCAGATGTTGCAGAGCTCTTCCTGCGCCACGTTCCCGCACGTCGCGCAGAAGCGGACCTTCGCCTTGACCTCCATGAGGGCCTGCGCGAGACGCCGTACGTCCGTGGGCTCCGCCTGCAGGATGTGGAAGGCGATCCGCTGCGCGCTCTTGGGACCGACGCCGGGCAGCCTGCCCAACTCGTCGATGAGGTCCTGGACCACGCCTTCGTACACGGAAGCCGTCCCTTTCCTGTGCTGGTTTCTGTGCTGGTTTCTGTGCTGGTTTCTGTGCTCGCTCGCTTGGTACGTACGGTAGTTGGCGCCGGGGCTAGAAGGGGAGGCCCGGGATGCCGCTGCCGCCGCCGAGGCCCTGCGCGAGCGGGCCGAGCTTCTGCTGCTGGAGCGTCTGCGCGTTCTCGTTCGCCGCCTGGACCGCCGCGACCACCAGGTCGGCGAGGGTCTCGGTGTCCTCGGGGTCGACCGCCTTGGGGTCGATCACCAGCCCGCGCAACTCACCCGATCCCGTCACCGTCGCCTTGACGAGGCCGCCGCCGGCCTGGCCGTCGACCTCCGTCTGCGCCAGCTCCTCCTGAGCCTTCGCGAGGTCCTGCTGCATCTTCTGGGCCTGCTGGAGCAGCTGCTGCATGTTGGGCTGGCCACCACCGGGAATCACGATCAGCTCCTGTTCTGGCGTCTCTCGGTCGCTTCGGTTCGAGCCTACGTGGTCCGGGGGGTACCTGCCCCGGCACATCACACTGCACTCTTTCGAGTGAGATGGGCGGCTTTCCTATACCTGATGAAGGCCCACTTCTGAGCGGAAAACCCGCGAAAACGGGAGCTTGGCCACCCATTGGGCGGTAGGAAAGATGCTGCACATTCAGCCCCAGCCGCAACAGCCGCGCCGTAACAGCCACACGTAACAGCCATAAGGGAGTGCCGGGTGAGCCAGCCGGAGATGCAGCCCGAAGGACCGCCCCAGGAGGGCGCGGGGCAGGGTGACGGTGTGCGCTCGGGCGACCTCACGGGGCGGACGTTCCCGCTCGGTGACTGGGGCGAGCCCGCGGAGCGGCTCGACGAGCTGTACCGCTGGGTCGAGCAGGGTGCTCTGCGCACCGCGGCCTGGTACCTCACCGACCGGGTGTGGAAGCGGCGGGGCGCCCGGGCGCTGCGCGGCGGCGCCGCGCTCGGGGCGGTCGCCGCGGGCGCGCTTCCGTTGCTGGATCTCACCGGGGCGGCGGGCGGGGCCGCGCCCTGGGGATACCTGGCGCTCCTCCTCGCGGTGGCCTGCATCGGCTGCGACCGGTACTTCGGCCTCACCTCGGGCTGGATAAGGGATGTCGCCACGGCGCAGGCGGTGCAGCGGCGGCTGCAGGTGCTGCAGTTCGACTGGGCGTCGGAGAGCGTGCGCGAGGTGCTCGGGCCGACGGAGGGCACGGCGAGCGAGGCGGCGGAGCGGTGCCTGTCTGTTCTTCGCCGCTTCACGGAGGACGTCACGGAGCTGGTGCGGGCCGAGACCGCGGACTGGATGGTCGAGTTCCGCTCCGGCCCCGCGCCGCTCGGCATGCAGTCCTCGGTCCCCGGCATCCCCCGCCCCGCGGAGCCGTCCCCCGGCCGCTTTCCGCTGCCACCGGGGGCCCGGCCGAACATGCCCAGGCAGCGGCCGCCGGAGCCGAGGTAGGCGGCTCTCCCCGGGTTGCAGCGGGGGTGGGACCTTCGGGTTGCAGCGGGGGTGGGGCCTTCGGGTTGCAGCGGGGGTCGGGGGTGCGCGGGGTTTCAGGGGGCCGGGTTTCAGGGGGCCGGGGTGCGCGAGGTCTCAGGGGGGCCGGGTTTCAGGGGCGGGGGTGCGCGGGGTTTCACGGGGCCGGGGTGCGCGAGGTCTCAGGGGGGCCGGGGTGCGCCGCGGGCGCGGTGGGACGGTGACGGTGCGGGTCCGTGCGGGCCCGGGACCCGCCGGGTTCCCATCCGTCCGCCCCCCTGGCGGGATGGACAGCGACGGCGGGATGGACGACGGCGCGAGGCCGCACGAGGTGGAGCGCCTCGCCGAGGTTCCCACCCGTCCGCCCCCCGCCCAGCGGGATGGACGACGACGCCGGGACGCCCGACGGCGCGAGGCCGCACGGAACCGGGAGCCTCACCGAGGTCCCAGCCGCCAGCCCCCACCCAACGGGACGCCCGACGGCGCGAGGCCGCACGGAACCGGGAGCCTCGCCGGGGTCCCCACCCGCCAGCCCCCCGCCCAGCGGGATGAACGACGACGCCGGGGTGGACAACGGCGCGAGGTCGTACGGGGTGGAGGGGACGGCGTTCCCTCCACCCATGGTGGGCGGGTGGGTGGGGAAACGGGGGGCGCCGCGGCAGCGGTGGGACGGATGGCGGCGTGGGGCCGCCGGGCCCCGGGGACGGAGTCCCTGGGGTGCGAGGGCCCGGATAGGCTGGCCCGCACCCTGTCACCCAGCCGAACCGGGGGGACCCACCCGTGCCGCCCGCTCCAGACGGCCCCGCCGTCACCCGCAACACCCTGCGCCGGCAGATCGCGGACGCGCTGCGCGACGAGATCCTGGGCGGCCGCCTCGCCCCGGGCCAGGAGTTCACGGTCAAGGAGATCGCCGAGGGGTACGGGGTGTCGGCCACCCCGGTCCGCGAGGCCCTGGTCGACCTCACCGCGCAGGGCCTGCTCGACTCGGCCCAGCACCGCGGCTTCCGCGTCCACGAGTACTCCCTGACCGACTACCGGGCGATGATCGAGGCCCGCAGCCTCGTCGCGGACGGCATCTTCCGCGGCCTGGCCGAGCACCCCGAGCCCGACCCGCGTTCCCCGGAGGACCTGTCCGGCGTACGCCGTCGTGGCGAGGAGGCGGCCCGCGCGGCAGGCGCCGGTGACCTGAACGTCCTCATCGGCTACGACCTGCGCTTCTGGCGGGAGCTCTCCGCCCTGTTCGGCAACGCGTACCTCTCGGACTTCTTCCACCGGCTCCGCCTGCAGTCCTGGATGTGCGCGGTGCCGTATCTGCGTCGCGCCGGCGATCTGAAGGGGCACCTGTGGTCGGGGCACTGCGACCTCGTGGACGCCCTGGCCCGCCGGGACGCCCCGGGCGCGCACGCGATCGTCGCGTCGTACAACACGGAGTCGCTCGCCCTGATGGAGCGTCTGGTGAACGAACAGGGCGGGCAGAGCGGGCAGAGCGGGCAGGAAGGGCAGCAAGGGCAGAACGGCTGAGGATCCGTAGGGAGCCCGGGTACCCGCAAGACAGGGCTGTGTCGGGCCGCCGCCGACTACCCTGACGTACGCCGAGAACACGCCGCTCACCCCGGAGTCCTAAGGAGCCCCCTTGGCCTGTGACCTGTGGCTCGTCCCCCTCGTCGACGTGCTGTGCCACAGCCCCGACAATCCCTTCGCCGAGGAACTCGCCCTCTACGACAAGGCGTTGCACGAGGCGGGACTGCCGCCGGTGCCGGTCTACTCGTACATGCCGGGGCTCTCCGGCGACGTGGCGCCGGTCGCGGGGTTCGACTACGACGCGCTGCACTTCCTGCGGCGCGCGTACCTGCTGCAGATGTGCGGGCTCGCGGTCACGCCGGTGGACGAACTCGGCGGGGACTACGAGCAGTTGCTGGAGATGTTCGAGCCCACGGCCCAGGGCTCGCACCTCGTGTGGCACTACGACCACGCGGGGGCGTACGTCCCCGTGGACTTCCCGGCGCCGCTGTCGAACGACGAACTCCTCGAGGGCGGCGGCCCGTTGGGCTCGTCCCACGCCCTGCTGCGGGAACTGGAGTACGTGGCCCCGTCGATCGGCATAGACCCGGCCAACCCGCCGCTCCCGCCGGCCCCGCCCGCGGGTCCCACGGCCCTGGAGGAACCGGCCGCGCCCGTCCCCCTCGACGACAGCCCCTTCGCCCGCGAACGGCACGTGTGGCTCGGCCTGCACCAGGCGGCGACCCGCAGCCTGGCCCAGGGCTCGATGATCATCTTCAGCTGAGGACCTGAGCCGGGGCGGGGCCGCGGCCCCGCCCCCTCAGACGTATCAGCCCCGTCTGACGTGTCTGACGTATCAGCCGCGCCAGACGTGTCAGCCGCGTCAGACGTATCAGCCGCGTCAGACGGTGTGCTGGTCCGCGACCGCCAGCGCCGCGTCGAGCGCCGCGAGGCCCTCCTTGACCTCCGCCTCGGAGACGTTCAGCGGCGGCACCACGTGGGTGCGGTTCATGTTGATGAAGGGCCACAGGCCGTGCGCCTTGGCGGCGGCGCCGAACGCGGCCATCGGCGCGTTCGCCTCACCCGCCGCGTTGTACGGCACCAGCGGCTCCCGGGTCTCCTTGTTCCGTACGAGCTCGAGGGCCCAGAACATGCCGACGCCGCGCACCTCGCCCACCGACGGGTGCCGCTCGGCCAGCTCGCGCAGAGCGGGCCCGACGATCTCCGCGCCCGTCTTCGCGGCCTGCGCGACGATGCCCTCCTCCTCCATCACGTTGATGGTGGCGACGGCCGCGGCGCAGGCCAGCGGGTGTCCGGAGTACGTCAGACCGCCCGGGTAGGGCCGCTTGGCGAACGTCTCGGCGATGGCACCGCTGATCGCGACACCGCCCAGCGGCACGTACCCGGAGTTCACGCCCTTCGCGAAGGTCAGCAGGTCGGGCGTGACGTCGTACAGATCGGCGGCGAACCACTCACCGGTGCGCCCGAACCCGGCCATGACCTCGTCGAGCACGAAGACGATGCCGTACTTGTCGCACAGCTCGCGCACGCCCGCCAGGTAGCCGGCCGGCGGCAGCATGATGCCCGCCGTGCCCGGGACCGTCTCCAGGATGATCGCCGCGATGGTGGCAGGACCCTCGAACTGGATGGTCGTCTCGAGGTGCTCAAGTGCACGCGCGCACTCCTGCTCCTCCGTCTCGGCGTAGAAGCGCGAGCGGTACAGGAACGGCGCCCAGAAGTGCACGACCCCGGCCGTGCCGCTGTCGCTGCCCCAGCGGCGCGGGTCGCCGGTGACGTTGATGGCCTGCTGGGTGCCGCCGTGGTACGAGCGGTACGCGGAGAGCACCTTGGGGCGGCCCGTGTGCAGACGGGCCATGCGCAGGGCGTGCTCGACGGCGTCCGCGCCGCCGTTCGTGAAGAAGATCTTGTCGAGGTCGCCGGGGGTGCGCTCGGCGATGAGGCGTGCGGCCTCGGAGCGCGACTCGATGGCGAAGGCGGGCGCGAAGGTCGTCATCGTCGCGGCCTGCTCCTGGATCGCGGCGACGACCTTCGGGTGCTGGTACCCGATGTTCGTGTAGACGAGCCCGGAGGTGAAGTCGAGGTAGCGGTTGCCGTCGTAGTCCCAGAAGTACGAGCCTTCGGCACCGGCGACGGCGAGCGGGTCGATGAGTTCCTGTGCGGACCAGGAGTGGAACACGTGCGCACGGTCCGCGGCCTTCACGGCGGCGCCGACCTGGGGATTCGGCTGAGGGGTCATGGGGCCGAGGGTAAATGTCCCCGGTGGTGCCGCACTATCGGCGTCCTGTCTGTGGGACGGAGGCGAACGCGACAGGTTGTCGTGTTCACCGGACGCGACGGCCGGGTCCCGGCGCGTCGCGGTCTGCGGGCCGGTGGGGGCTGGTCGCCACGACGAAGGCGCACCCGGCGGCGAACCGGCGGAGCTACGGCGCCAGGCCGGCCAATTCAGGCCGCACCGCCACCACCCCCCGGCCGTACTCCCCGCCCTCGACCGCCCCCACCCCGAACCGCCCCAGCACCCGGTCCGCCTCCCCCACCGGAAGCCGCCCCTTCGACCCGACCCGCACCAGGCCGCCGTCCCCCCGAACCTCCCGCCCCTCGTCGCCCACGTCCCGCACCACGACCTCCGCATCACACGTCACCCGCTCCCCGTCGGCGACGAACGTGGCGCGTCCGTGCTCCACGACGAGCACCGGCCGCAAGCCCTCGGGCACGGCCACCCCGCACGCGCGCCCGAAGGCCCCGGCGGCGTCGAGGACCTGCTCGCCGGAGGCAAGGCGTCGCCGGTGCGTGACCGTCTCGCCCCGTGTGCCGCGCAGCGCGATCTCGAGCCGCCGCTCCCCCGTGTCCGCGTAGAGCCGCTCCCGGACCGTGCGGCGCCGGTCGTGGAACGCGCGCAGGTCCGCCGTGTCGTAGTACGTCGTCCGGTACGCGAACCAGCGCCGCCCGTTCACCGACAGCGCCCGCAGCGCCCCGCCCGCCCTGCGGGGATCGGTGAGCAGGGTCGCGACGTCCTGGAAGACCTCGTAGGGGACGAGGTAGGCGCGGTCGTGCCGGGTCAACAAGCCTGCCCTGGCGTCGAGTTCGGCGAGCGAGAGCGGCCGGGCGGCGAGCGCGGCGCGCGCGATGGCGCGTACGGCGGGGGTCACACGGTCTCCTGGCGATAGGGGGCGAACTGCCTGAACCACCCCGCCATCGTCCCCGACTTCCGACCACCGGAAGTCAACTTCCGGAAAACTGCGATCGCTTGAAGAGCAACGGAGCGCAGCGGCTGTTACGCAACCCGTTACGGAACCGTAGAAGCCGCTCCCGTCCTCTGTGTCTTATGCCCGCACTATTCTCAGTCTGTTGGTCACGTACGGGGGAGGGTGGCGCGACATGGAGAGGCTCGAGTCGCTGGGTCCGGGAGACCCGCAGCGGATCGGCGCGTACCGGCTCATCGGCCGGCTCGGCGCGGGCGGGATGGGGCAGGTGTACCTCGCGCGCTCGGAGCGCGGACGCACCGTCGCGGTGAAGCTGGTGCGCCAAGAACTCGCGGAGCAGGAGGAGTTCAGGAACCGGTTCCGCCAGGAGGTGCAGGCGGCGCGGCGCGTCGGCGGCGCGTGGACGGCGCCGGTGCTCGACGCGGACACGGAGGCGCGGATCCCGTGGGTCGCGACCGGCTACGTCGCGGGCCCGTCCCTCCAGCAGGTCGTCTCGCACGACTACGGCGCGCTGCCGGAGCGTTCCGTACGCATCCTCGCGGCCGGCCTCGCGCACGCGATCAAGGACATCCACGACGCGGGGATCATCCACCGCGACCTGAAGCCGTCGAACGTGCTGGTGACCATCGACGGCCCGCGCGTCATCGACTTCGGCATCGCGCGCGCCCTGGAGACCGTCACGGACGGCGGCCTGACGAGAACCGGCGCGCTCGTCGGCTCCCCCGGTTTCATGGCGCCCGAGCAGGTGCGCGGCGACCGGATCACCCCGGCCTGCGACGTGTTCTGTCTGGGCTCGGTGCTCGCGTACGCGGCGACGGGCGCGCTGCCCTTCGGCACGTCGAACAGCGGGGTGCACGCCCTGATGTTCCGCATCGCCCAGGAGGAGCCGGACCTGAGCGGCCTCCCGGAGGGGCTGCAGGATCTCGTCCGGGACTGTCTGCACAAGCAGCCCGCGGACCGGCCCTCGCTCGAGGAGATCCTGGAGCGCACCGACGCCGAGGACACCCTGGCGGACGGCGGCCGCACGCGCGATCCGTGGCTGCCGGGTGCGCTGGTGGCTCAACTGGGCCGCCACGCGGTGCAGTTGCTGGACTCGGAGGACCCGGACTCCGCGGACCCCGAGGCCCCGGATCCAGTTCCGGCCCCCTTCCCGGTCCCGAGCTCGCAGGAGACCCCGAGCCCGAACCCGAGCTCCGCACCGCCGCCCCCGGGCGCCCCTGGCGCGGCGCCGCTCGACCACCTGCCCACGGTGGTGGTGGGCCCGGGCCAGGAACCCCCGGCGGCCGCCCCAGCGCTGCCGCCCGCGGCGCCCGCGTACGGCTATCCGGCGCTGCCGCCCGCCCAGCCGCACCCCCAGCAGCCGCAGGCACCCGCCTACGGTTATCCGCAAGGGAGTTGGGGCCAGACGCCCCCGTACGGGCCCGGCGTCCCGCACCTGCCCGTCCCCCAGCCGGAGCCCCCGCGCCGGGGCGGCCGGTCGACGGCGGCGCTGGTCGCGGTCGCGTTGATAGTGGCGCTCGGCGCGGGCGGTTCGGTGTACGCCCTGATGAAGGACGACGGGAAGTCGTCCACCACGGCGCAGAGCAGCGGTACACCGACCGCGTCGGCCCCGGTGTCCCCGACCCCCGCACCCTCGACGCAGGGCCAGGACTCCCCGACGCCACCGCAGTCGTCCGCCCCGTCCGACACCCCGCAGTCCACGGCGGGCGGCATACCGGAGAAGTACCTCGGCACGTGGACGAACGAGGCGGTGAACGACTACGGGCCCATCACCCGCCGTCTCGTCGTCCAGCAGGGCGAGCCCGGCGACACGGTGCTGTCCCTGACCCAGGACGGCACGCAGAACAACGGCTCGCCCTACCACTGTGTGTTCCAGGGCAAGTTGGCCTCGGCCGACGACACGGAGATGCATGTCGCGGGCACCGAGGTCACGGTCGCGGAGCCCTCTGCGTCGTCCTGCCGCAAGGGCACACCGAGCACGGTCACGGTCCTGCCCTCGGGCCAGCTGAAGCGCGAGCTGATCGACGCGACGGGCAATCAACAGACGTTCACGTACGACAAGGAGAGCTGACAGCCTGCCGGGCTCTCAGCTCTCGGCCATCACCTCTCGGACGTCAGCTCTCGGCCACCACGATCACGCTGTCGCCCGCCCCCAGCCGCACCCGCTCCCGCTTGTCCGGGTTGAGCCGCACCCCGAACCGCGGTGCGGTGGTGGCCTGTTGGAGCAGCCGGTAGCCGATGGCGTACTGGCCCTGACGGCGGGCCGCCTCGACGACGGTCGCGTACGTGACCTCGGCCCCGGCCGCGACGTAGTCGGTCGCGGGCTTGAGGTAGATCTCGGCGCCGTCCGCGTCGCCGAGCTCACGGAAGAGGGCGGCGAGCTTCCGGTTCTCCGAGATCTGTGCCATCAGCAGGCTGATCAGCTTGCCGCTGACGATGAAGTCGGCGCCCTCGCTGATCGGGGCGAGCGCCCGGTTGGAGTCGTCGGCCATCTCCGTGACGACCCGCAGTTCGCACCCCAACTCGGCTTCCAGGGCCCGCAGATGGAGCAGGGTCACGAGCGTGTCCCCGTCCGGGTCGTAGTGGTGGGCGAGGGTGGGGTTCTCGTCCTCGTACCCGAGGACCACGATGCCGCTGTACGAGCCGACGTCCAGGCCGGCGAGCACCTCGGGCCGCGCCGTCTCGCCGGAGCGGAAGGCGATCTTGAGGTTCGGCTGCTCGGTCAGCACGCGGGCCTCGTCGGCGGCGCGCGCACCCCGCGCCACGATGTCGAGGACCGAGCCCTGGGCGACGTATCCCGCGAGCTGCTCGATGATCATCGGGGCGCGGCGGTTCCAGCCGAGCATCAGGATGCGCTCCGGCACCGGTACGCGCTCCTGCGGGGCGACGATGGCGCTCTCGTCGACGTCGGCGGGCCGGTCGGCGAGGACGAGGGTGTCGTCGTCCCGGGAGACCGCGACGATCTGGTCGCCCTCCCTGATCCGGGTCCCGGGCGGCGGACAGAGCAGCTGGCTGCCGTCCGCGCGGACGAGACCCACCACGGACGAGGTGTCGTACGCGAGCACGGCCTCCCCGAAGGGGCGGCCCACGAGCGCCGGCTCGGCCACCGTGTAGAACTCGTCGCCCTCGAAGTCGAGCAGGTCCTGGTAGACGAGGGACAGGCCCGGCTGTCGCGAGGTCTGCACGATCAGGCGCGCGGTGACGTCGTCGATGTTCAGGACGCAGCCGCCCGGGCCCGCGGCGAGCAGGGCCGCGGGGTGGTTGCGGCCGTCGCGGACGGCGGCGACCACATAGGCGTCGCCGCGCGGCGCGGATTCGCTGTTGAGGGCGAGCAGCGCCTTGATGACGGTGGCGTCGGCGGCGGTGGCGTCGTCGTCGCCGGGGGCCAGGACGATGACGGCGCGGGCCGTGTGCGGGTTGACCATGCCGAGGACGGCCGGGTCGGTGATGTTGCCGGTGCGGCAGATGACCCGGGTGTTCCGGGTCTCGGGCACCTTGGTCCGGATCTCCTCCTCCATGTGGACCTTGTCGACGTCGGCGAGGATGGCGACGGCCGGGTGCCGCTCGTTGCTGTTGGCCTCGACCAGCTCGCTGATGACCGGAAAGACCTGGTCCGACCAGCCGAGCACCACGGTGTGCGCGTCCTCGAGGACCATCGACTTGCCGAGCCGCAGCGCCATGATCTTCCGGTTCACACCGGTGGTGATGAGCCCGACGAGCGTCGAGGCGAAGAACAGGGCGACGAGGGCGAGCAGCACGGAGAGCACGACGTACATGGGGGTGCCGACGGCTCCGCCCAGCTTGAACGTGTTCCCCACGTTCTTCCAGATGGCGATGAACTGGTTGCCGATGGTGGTCGGGGTGTTCCGGTCCGCCCAGACGAGTGCGGCACTGGCCGGGATCACGATGACGAGGCAGACGACGGTGAGCCAGCCGATCAGCGCGGGCGTCCCCCGGGCCATCGTGTTGTCGAACCAGTACCGCAGCCGCAGTCTGGCCCCGGCCGTGACCCGCTCGGAAGCGCGCTCGGTCGTGCGCTCAGCCATGTGCGCCTCTCCCCGTTCGCTCGATGTTCCCTCGATCAATCAAGCACGGAAAGTGACGATCCGTACTGCTGTCGCTACGTTGGGTGACATTCGGTGACTTGATCATCCGACGGGGCGGGGGCCTCTGCAAGGCGGGGTGCGGCCAGAGGGACGCACCCGCCTCACCTGGCGGCGGCCCGCACCCGCCGCTCGGCCGCGTCGAGGAGGGAGTCGGCCAGCTCCGGGGCGACGGTGGCGGCGCCCTGCGTGAAGACCCGCTCCAGGGACGTGCGCGCCGCGCTCTCCGGCTGGGCCGTGACGGTCACGTCCACCACGAGCCCGTCGGCACGGCGTGTGTAGACCCGCTCCGCCATGCCCGTCATGTGCGCGTACCCGTCGCGGGCCGACGCCTTGTACGCGGACGCGCAGGCGCCGGTGCCGAACGTCTGGTGCGACAGATCCAGGTTCGCCAGCCCTTCGCGCAGCTTCTCGTACCTGCCGACTCGCGCGATCCGCACGTTCGTCACTCCCCCTGAAGCAACCTGGAACAAGGCGCATGCCCCGGTCCGCCGAAGCGGACCGGGGCATGGACGCGGAGCGGGCGACTACCGCCCTACAGGAACGAGTTGACCTCGATCGTCTCGTCGCGGCCGGGGCCCACGCCGATCGCCGAGATCGGGGCGCCGGACATCTCCTCGAGCGCCTTGACGTACGCCTGCGCGTTCTTGGGGAGGTCGGCGAAGGTCTTGGCCTTCGTGATGTCCTCGGACCAGCCGGGCAGCGTCTCGTAGATCGGCTTCGCGTGGTGGAAGTCGGACTGCGAGTACGGGAGTTCCTCGACGCGCTTGCCGTCGATCTCGTACGCGACGCAGACCGGGATCTGCTCCCAGCCCGTCAGGACGTCGAGCTTCGTGAGGAAGAAGTCCGTGAGGCCGTTCACGCGGGTCGCGTAGCGGGCGATGACCGCGTCGAACCAGCCGCAGCGGCGGTCACGGCCGGTGGTGACACCGCGCTCGCCGCCGATGCGGCGCAGCGCCTCGCCGTCGTCGTCGAAGAGCTCCGTGGGGAACGGGCCCGCGCCGACGCGCGTCGTGTACGCCTTGAGGATGCCGATGACGCGGCTGATCTTCGTCGGGCCCACGCCCGCGCCCGTGCAGGCGCCGCCCGCGGTCGGGTTCGAGGAGGTGACGAAGGGGTACGTGCCGTGGTCGATGTCGAGGAGCGTGCCCTGGCCGCCCTCGAAGAGCACGACCTTGTCGTCGTCGAGCGCCTTGTTGAGGATCAGGGTCGTGTCGGCGACGTAGCCCTTGATCTGGTCCGCGTAGCCGAGGAGCTCCTCCACCACCTGCTGCGCCTCGATGGCACGGCGGTTGTAGAGCTTCGTGAGGAGCTGGTTCTTGACCTCGAGGGCCGCCTCGACCTTCTGGGTGAGGATCGACTCGTCGTAGAGGTCCTGGACGCGGATGCCCACGCGGTTGATCTTGTCGGCGTAGGTGGGACCGATGCCGCGGCCCGTCGTGCCGATCTTGCGCTTGCCGAGGAAGCGTTCCGTCACCTTGTCGACCGTGACGTTGTACGGCGTGATGATGTGCGCGTTACCGCTGAGCAGGAGCTTGGACGTGTCGACGCCGCGCTCGTTCAGACCGCTCAGCTCGGAGAGCAGGACCGACGGGTCGACGACGACGCCGTTGCCAATGACTGGCGTGCACTCCGGGGAGAGGATTCCGGAAGGGAGGAGATGCAGCGCGTACTTCTGGTCGCCTACGACGACCGTGTGGCCGGCGTTGTTGCCGCCCTGGTAACGCACTACATAGTCCACGGAGCCACCGAGCAGGTCAGTGGCCTTTCCCTTGCCTTCGTCACCCCACTGAGCACCGAGCAGCACAAGTGCGGGCACAGGCGTACACCCCTTCCGGGCGGGGCATGTCCAAGGTCAGGGGCCACGGCCGCGGCGGTGCGGCGAAGCCTTCGTAAGCCTTGGGGTGCCCCGGAATAGACGAAGCCCCTGGCGCAATAGCGCAAGGGGCTCTTGCACAAAGATGCTACCCGAGGAAGCGAGGCAAGGCCGAGGTGGCGGCTTTGGACCATCCATCTGACCGGGCGGACGAGGGTCTTTCCCGGGAACTTCTGGTGATCGTGGACCCCCTCGCCCGGCGAACGGACGGGGAATCCGTCCGGATCGCGAAAGACGTCCTGTGTGCGGGGGCGACCGCGAAGGTGTGCCTGCCGGACGGGCCGGAGGATCTGGCGAAGGTGCTGGCCAAGCGGGGTGCGCGGCGCCCCGTGGTGGTCGGTGACGACCGGGCGCTCGTGCGCGTGGTGACCGCGCTGCACCGGGAGCGTGCGCTGACCGGAGCGGTGCTCTCGATGGTCCCCGTGGGCGGTGCGGTGTCGCTCGCGCGCACGCTCGGGGTGCCGCTCGGGGCGGTGGCCGCGGCGCGGGCCGCGCTCGACGGGGCGGAGCGGCGGCTCGACCTGCTGGTGGACGACAGCGGCGGGGTCGTCCTCGGTGACCTGCGGATCCCGCCGGTGGCCGCCCCGGCGCCGCCCGCGGGGGTGGCGCTCGACCGGTCCTGGCTGCGTACGTGCCGCTCGCTGGTCCGCACCCTGGCCGCACGCCCCGCGCCGCCCGGGCCGGTGGCGCCCGCGCGGCTGCGGGTCGAGGCGGACGGGGTGACGCTGGTCGACCTGGACCAGGAGGTCGAGGGGGTGCTGGTCGGACCCGCGACCGGGACGGGCTTCGCGCGGGTCGAGGTCCGCGGGGCCTCGGAGCCCGTGCTCACGCAGGCCCGTACGGTCACCGTGTCGGGGCCGGACTTCCGGTACCGGGTGGATGCGGGGGCTCTGCGCGGGCCTGTGCGGAAGCGGACCTGGAGGGTGCAGGTGGGAGCCTGGGGGTTGGCGTTGCCCTGAGCGGATCGGGCTTTGGGGCAGCGGCTCGGGCCTTTGGGGTTCAGTCCAGGCCCAGCGTCTTCCTGTGTTCCCGCCAGCGGTCCATCAAGCCGCCCAGTTCCCCCTGGACGAACTCGAAGAACGCCAGCGTCTCCCCCAGCCGCTTGCCCGCCGGGGTGTCCGCGCCGAAGCTTTCGACGCCCTCCGCGAGCGATTCGACCCAGCGCTTCACGACGCTGTCCCGGCTGGCGAGCGCCTCGTACCACTGGTTCCCGTGCACCCGGAACAGATCGCGCCGCGTACCGGGCTCCCGCTCGCGCGTGACCATGTGGACCTGCGTCAGATAGCGCACCGCGCCGGACACCGCCGCCGGGCTGACCTGCAGCCGCTGCCCCAGTTCCGCCGACGTGAGCGCGCCGTCCTCCGAGGAGAGCAGCGCCGCGAAGACGCGGGCGGGCATCCGGGGCAGGCCGGCCTCGACGAGCTGGCCCGCGAACCGCTCCACGAAGCGGGACGGGTCCGTGCTGCTGTTGCTACTCATACCGCGAGTTTATAGGCTTCCTTAACTTCACAAATTTGTGAAGCAAGCGTACGTTCAGAAACATGACGAAGGCAATCACGGTCTCCGGACTCCACAAGTCGTTCGGCAGGACCGCCGCCCTCGACGGGCTCGACCTCGACGTCGAGTCCGGAGAGGTGCACGGCTTCCTCGGCCCGAACGGCGCGGGCAAGTCGACCACCATCCGCGTCCTGCTCGGCCTGCTGCGCGCCGACTCGGGCGCCGTGCAGATGCTCGGCCGCGACCCCTGGGCGGACGCCGTCGAACTGCACCGCAAGGTCGCGTACGTACCCGGGGACGTGACCCTGTGGCGCAACCTCAGCGGCGGTGAAGTCATCGACCTGTACGGGCAGTTGAGGGGCGGGCTCGACGCGAAGCGGCGCGCCGACCTCATCGAGCACTTCGAGCTCGACCCGACCAAGAAGGGCCGCACCTACTCCAAGGGCAACCGGCAGAAGGTCGCGCTCGTCGCCGCCTTCGCCGCCTCGGACGTCGACCTGCTCATCCTCGACGAGCCCACGTCCGGGCTCGACCCGCTGATGGAGGAGGTCTTCCAGTCGTACGTGGAGGAGGCGGCCCGCGAGCGCGGGCAGACGGTGCTGCTGTCGTCCCACATCCTCAGCGAGGTCGAGGAGTTGTGCGACCGCGTCTCCATCATCCGCAAGGGACAGACCGTGGAGAGCGGGTCGCTGGCGCAGCTGCGGCATCTGACGCGGACCAGCATCACGGCCGAACTCACCGGCGAACCGGGCGAGTTGGGGTCGCTGCCCGGAGTGCACGACATCGACGTACAGGGAAAGCGCGTCAAGTTGCAGGTGGACACCGACAAGCTGGATGCCGTGCTGCGCTCGCTCACCGCGTCCGGCGTGCGGTCGCTGACCAGCACGCCGCCGACCCTGGAGGAGCTGTTCCTGCGGCACTACCAGGACGACGTGCGCACGCCCGAGACGGCGGCGGCCCGATGACCGCCCTCACCGCCGGCTACGCGCCGCGCACCGGCGGAAGCCGCCAACTCGCCGCCACCGGCGCCCTGTTGAAGCTGGCGCTGCGCCGCGACCGGCTGATGATCCCGATCTGGGTCTACGTCGTCGCACTGACCGTGGTCACCATGCCGAGGACGCTGAAGGGCATCTACGCCACGCCCGCCGAGCGCGCCGACGTGCTGACCACCATGCAGGCCAACAGCTCGCTGCGCGCCCTGTACGGACCGGCCATCGACGACTCGCTCGGCGGGCTCACCGTGTGGCGCGTGGGCGCGTACGCGGCGCTGTTCGCGGCCGCGATGAGCCTGCTGATCGTCGTGCGGCACACCCGTGACGAGGAGGAGAGCGGGCGCCAGGAGATGGTGTCCGCCGCGATGGTCGGGCGGCGTGCGCCGCTCACGGCCGCGCTGCTGACCGCGCTCGTCGCGAACGCCGCGGTGGCGGCGATCATCGCGGTCGGGATGCCGCTGATGGGCGCCGGGGGCGTCGCGGGCGGGGTCGCGCTCGGGCTCGCGACCGCCGGGGCCGGGATGGTGTTCGCGACGACGGCGGCGATCGTCGCCCAGTTCACGGAGAGCGCGCGGCTCGCGCGGGGCGTGAGCGCGGGCCTGCTGGGCGTGGCGTTCGTGCTGCGGGCGGCGGGCGACGCGGGTACGGACGACGGTTCGTCGGTGCTGACCTGGATCTCTCCGATCGGCTGGCTGGAGAACACCCGCGCCTACGCCGGTGAACGCTGGTGGGTGCTGCTGCTGTTCGCGGCGGCCGTGCTCGCGCAGGGCGCTGCGGCGTACGCGCTGGCCGGGCGGCGCGACATCGGCATGAGTTTCCTGCCGAGCCGCCCGGGTCCCGCGCAGGGCCGCCTCGCCTCCGCGGGCGCGCTGGCCTGGCGGTTGCAGCGCGGCAGCGTCCTCGGCTGGTCCCTCGGCTTCTTCGCGTCGGGCGTCGCGCTCGGCGGCGTCACGAACGGCGCCACGGACCTCGTCGGCGACAACGCCAACACCCGCGACATCATCGAGCGGATGGGCGGCCAGTCCGGGCTCACCGACGCGTTCCTCGCGGCGATGGTCGGCATGCTCGGGATGGTGGCCGCGCTCTACGTCGTCCAGGCCGTGCTGCGGATGCACGGCGAGGAGACCTCACAGCGGGCCGAACCGGTGCTCGCGGGCGCGGTGGGCCGGCTGCGCTGGGCGGCGGGCCATCTGGTGATCGCCTTCGCCGGCGCGGCCCTGATCATGCTGCTCGGCGGCCTCGGCCTCGCGGTCGGCCACGGTCACGACCTCGGCCCTGTCCTGGGCGCCTGCCTGGTCCAGCTCCCGGCGGTCTGGGCGCTCGGCGGTGTGGCGATGCTCCTCTACGGCCTCGCCCCGCGGGCGGCGGTCGGCGGCGGCTGGGGCGTGGCGGGCGCGGCGCTCCTGATCGGCTGGATCGGCCCGGCCCTGAAGCTGCCGCAGGCGGTGATGGACCTGTCCCCGTTCGGGCACCTGCCGAAGCTGCCGGGTGGGGAGATGGAGTGGGGGGCCGTGGTGGTCCTGACGGGGCTGGCCGTGGTGTTCGTGGGGATGGGGCTGGTGGGGTTGCGGCGGCGGGACATGTCCAACTGAGCGGGGCCCCACCGGGACGCCGGCGGGGCCTGTTGTCAGTGAGTCTCAGCGGACGTACCGCTTGAGCTGTTCGGTGTCCAGCTCGATCCCGACCGGATCGGGGAGGCGGACGCGCTCGCCGAAGAGCGCGGTGTGGATGTCCCGGTACTCGCCGCGCGCTGCGTCCGGCTTGCTGTGCACGACCACCGCGCCCGCATCGCGGTCCACCAGCAGATACACGGGGATGTCCGCGGCGGCGTAGGCGGCGGGCTTCTCCACACGGTCGCGGGCGTGTGTGTCGGAGTCGTACGACGTCACTTCGACCGTCATCAGGACACCGTCGGCCTCCGCCCAGTCCCCCTGATCGATGAAGTGGTCCACCGGGGTCAGCACGCCGTCCGGCTCCGCCCTGCCCTTGCGGTACTCCTCGACTTTGAGCCCCTGGGTGGGGTTCAGGTCGAGATCCGGCCGTGCCTGCATGCACTGCCGGATCAACCACATGATGAGTGAGCTGTGCTTTCCGTCCGTCACGCCCTTGATCCCGATCCGTCCGTTGATGAACTCCAACCTGACGGCCTCGGTCTCCTTGGCGGAGAACGCGGCGATCTTCTCGAACTCCTCCACCGACATCGGAAGCGTCTCGGGCGACGTGCGCTCAGCCATAACCGTCATGGTGCACTCCTTTCCTGGCGGGCACCACTGTGACCAGGCCCACGCGCTTACGAGTCGCGTTCGAGAGGCGATCACCCGCCCGAGTGATCGCAGAATCGTCAAAGCTCCACAGCCAGCCCCTCCATCCCCCGGATCACGAAGTTCGGCTTGCGGACCGGCTCCGCCGCGAGCCGCAGCGTCGGCGCCTGGGTGAGCAACGCCCGCATGGACGCGCCGAGTTCGAGGCGGGCCAGCGGTGCGCCGATGCAGTAGTGGATCCCGGCGCTGAAGGAGATGTGGGGGTTGTCCGTACGAGTCAGGTCCAGGCGGGCCGGGTCGGGGAAGACCGCCGGGTCGTGGTTGGCCGCGCCGAAGAGGAGGGCCACTTCGGAGCCCCGGGGGATGACGGTGCCCGCCAGTTCCACGTCGTCCAGGACCCAGCGTTCGAAGAGCTGGAGCGGGGTGTCGTAGCGCATCAGCTCCTCGACGGCCGAGGGGATCAGGGAGTGGTCCGCGCGCAGGGCCGCCAGTTGGGCGGGGTGGTGGAACAGGGCCGACCAGCCGTTGACCGTCGAGTTCACCGTGGCCTCGTGGCCCGCGTTGAGGAGCAGGACGCAGGTCGAGATCATTTCCTGCTCGGTGAGGCGGTCCCCCTCGTCGTACGCGGAGATGAGCCCGGAGATCAGGTCGTCGCCGGGAGCGGCACGCCGGGCGGCTATCAACTCGCGTAGATACTCCGTGAATTCGGTCGACGCACGCACCGCGGCCCGTGCCGTCTCGTCCGGCGGGTTCAGCTCGTACATGCCGCAGATCGCCGCCGACCAGGGGCGCAGCAGGGGCCGGTCGGCCTCCGGGATGCCGAGCATCTCCGCGATGACCGCGACCGGGAGGGGTTCGGCGACCGCGGTGAGGAGGTCGCCGCCGCCGTCCGCGACCAGGCCCGCCACCAGGTCACCGGCCAACTTCTCCACGTACGGCTGGAGTTGCTGCACCGTGCGCGGCGTGAACGCCTTCGAGACGAGGCGGCGGATGCGCGTGTGGTCCGGCGGTTCGAGGTCGAGCATGCCGTGGTCGTTGAGCGTGTGGAACGGCTCGTGCTCGGGCGGGGGCGCCGTGCGGCCGAAGTCCTCGTGCGCGTACCGGTGTTGGTAGGTGCGGCCGAGGCGCCGGTCGCGCAGCAGCGCCGAGACGTCGGCGTGGTGCGGGATCAGGTACTGGCGCGTCGGCTCGAACCAGTGGACCCGGCCGGCCTCGCGCAGCGCCGCGTACGCGGGGTACGGGTCGGCGACGAAGGCCGGGGACCAGGGGTCGAAGACGGCGGGGGCGGGGGCGGCGGTGGCTTCCATGCGGGGACGTTAGTCCTCCGTCGCGCCCGTGACCAGGGTCTCCTCCTGTTCCGCCGGGGATTCCCGCGGGGTTTCGGGCGCCGCGTGGGGGCGCAGCGCGACCAGCACGAGCAGCGCCGCGAACAGGGCCGCGCAGCCGCAGACGACGAACCCGAGCGCGTAGCCGTGGCCGAGCGCGTCGAGCGCGAAGGAACGGGCAGCACCCGGCGGGGAGTTCGCGGGGACGGAGTTCAGGGCGAGCGGGCCGCCCTCGTGCAGCACCTCGTGCGCCGCGGCCTTCGAGGCGGCGGGCAGGGACGAGCCGGGCAGCGCGTCCGTGATCCGGGAGGCGGCCTGGCTGAGGGCGACGGCACCGATGACGGCGGGGCCCAGCGTGAAACCGAAGTCGCGCAGCAGGTTCGTCGAGGCGCTGGCCATGCCCGCGAGCGGGACGGGGACGGTGTTCACCGCCGTCGCCGTGATGGAGGAGACGGTGAGCGCGAAACCGGTGCCGACCAGGCCGAGCGGCAGGATCAGCGAGGTCAGAGCGCGGTCGTCGACGTCGAGCGTGGCCGCGAGGAAGTCACCCGCCGCGATCAGCGCGAGCCCCGCGGTGAGCAGGGTCCGAGCCGGGACGCGGGCGAGCAGCCGGGAGGTGAGCGGGGTCAGGAAGGGGGTGATGCCGTTCAGGAGCAGGAACGCGAAGGCCGTGCGCATCGGGCTCTGGTGCTGGATCGGGCCGAGCCGGATGCTCGCCCCGTACGCGGTGCCCAGGAAGCTGAACATGCCGACGACGGCGACGACGGACGCGACGGCGAACGAGCGGTTGCGGAACAGGTCGAGCCGCAGCAGCGGCGACCGCGCCCGGCGCTCGGCCACCACGAACAGGCCGACGAAGACGGCCGCGACGACGAACGCGACCACGACCGGCGCCGAGCCCCAGCCGTCGGTCGGCCCCTGGATGACGGCGTAGAGCAGCGCGAAGAGGCCGACGCCGATGGTGATCTGGCCGCCGATGTCGAGGGAACGGCCCTGTGGTGCGGAGGAGTTGGTGGCGAACAGCAGGCTGACCAGGGCGCTGAGCGCGGCGACGATCGCCACGACCACGAAGGACCAGCGCCACGATCCGTACGTGCCGGTGATCCCGCCGAGCAGCGGCGCGAGGAAGCCGCCCGCGGAGAGGCTGGAGGCCCACAGGGCGATGGCGCGGGCCCGCTGGGCGTGTCCCGTCGTGCCCGCGGCGATCATCGCGAGCGACGTCGGGAAGAGTGCGGCGGCGCCGAGCCCGGCGAGGGCCTGGCCGACCCACAGCTGGTGGATGCCGCTGCTCGCCGCGGCGACCACCTCGCCCGCGCCGAGCAGGACGGCGCCACCGACGAGCAGCCGTTTGCGCCCGAAGAGGTCGCCGAGGACACCGAAGGACAGCTCCAGGACGGTGACCGGGAGCAGGAACGCGTCGGATATCCAGGTGAGTTGGGAGCCGACCGGGTGCAGGTGCTCCTGGAACAGGCCGTTGAGCGTGGCCGGGATGGCGATGCCGATCTGGGCGAGGCAGACGGCGAGGCAGCCCGCGATGAGAGTGCCGAGCGCCAGTCGGGGTGCGACCGCTTTGTCCGTACCGGTTTCCGTGTCCATGGGTGGCAGTCCCTACGTCGTCGTCAGAGCCGGGGGGTGCGGGCAGAAGCAGCGCGGCCGACCGTCAACTCACCGGGCCGGTAGGGGACATAAGCGGCCCCGTCGAGGCCGAGTCCGAGCGCGGCCTGTTGCAGGGCGGCCGGCTCCGCGACGGCACCCCAGTGCCCGGTGGCCACGCGGCGCTCGACGGCGTGCACGGCGGCGAGGGTCTCCGCGGTGGTGAAGGCGCAGTGGCCCTGCCGTTCGACGTAGGCCTGGCGCAGCAGGGCGCCGTCGCCGGACGCGCGGACGCGGTCGGCGAAGCGGTTCTCCTGCTCGACGGGGACGAGGTTGTCGGCCGTGGTGTGCACGTCGAGCAGGGGCACGCCGAGCCCCTGTCCCGCCGACGAGGTGCGGGCGGCGGCGCGCACGGCGTCCGGGTCGGCCGTGACGGCGGCGCCCGCGGTGAGGTCATCGAGGTCGGCGCCGAGGTCGAGCCCGGCCGCCCGGTACAGGGCGCGGACGCGCGGCGCGTGCGGGGACCCGGCGAGCAGGGCGGCGTAGTCGACGCCCCGGTTCCAGGAGTTGTTGCCGCCGACCGACTGCTCCACGGCGTACCGCCCGCCCTCGACGAAGGAGAGCAGTCCCTGGGCGAGCCAGGCGTACTGCTGCTCCTCCTGGCCCTGCCAGTCGTCGGCGGCGGGCCGGTCCTTGCCCGGGGCCCAGTCGGGGACGTTGAGGTAGGCGGCGGCGAGGGCGATGCGGGCGCGGCCTGCCGGGGTGGCCTGGGCGGCGGTGACGGCGGCCGTGAGCCGGTCTGCGGTGGCGGCCGCCTCGGCCTGCGTGTCGAAGCGTACGAGCTTCAACTCCTCACCGGGCAGCAGGAGTCGGGCGATCGTGTACTCGGCGTCGAGCTGGTAGTTGTCGAGGTCGGTGCCGCCCGCGACGAGCCCACACAGACCGAGGGCGCCGTCGATCCGGCCGGCTCCGTCGCGGGCGAGCTGCGCGTTGACGAGACCGCCCATGGACTGCCCCACGGACAGGGTGCGGCGCGGTGTGCCGATCTTCGCGGTGACGGCGTCGAGGGTGGCGAACTGGTCGCGTTCGGCACTGGCCAGGGCCCACTGGGAGCCGTTCGGGTCGTACGAGGATCCGGCCAGGGCGTAGCCCTCGGCGAGCAGCGCGGTGCGGGCCGCCTCCGACGGGGCGTCCTGGGCGACGGTGGGCCCGAAACCGTGGCTGAACAGGAGCAGGGTGCCGTTCCAGCGGCCGGGCGCGGGGACGTCGGCGATCCAGGTGGCGCCGTCGGCGAGGGTGCCGGTGAGGTGCTGAGCGGCGGCGGGAGAGGTGCCGGCGTGGGCGGCGCCGGGCGCGGTGAGACAGAGGGCAGCGGCCGCGGCCAGGGCGGCGGTCGCACGTATCGCACGTACACGAGCAGGCATGACGGTGCTCCGATCTGGATGCTCAGTGCACTGAGCGGAACGGCGAACGGCTCGGAATGTAGGGCAGTTCCAGAACGACCGTCAATGAAGTGCACAACATCAATTGAGGCGGACACCTTGGCAGGGGTCCCGCAAGGGCTCCGGTCAGGCCTCCGGGCGCACCGGCACCGTCTCGATCACGCGCCGCGCCGCGTCCTTCGCCGGCCCGTCGAGCCGCGCGTGCACCGCACGGAACAGGTCCTGCGCCGGGCCCGCCGGCCAGTCCTTCGGCAGGTGCTCCACCGGCAGCCTGGGGTCGCGGCGGATGACGCCGAGCCAGTCGGCGGCGAGCCGCAGCCGCAGCGCGAGGGCGTCCTGCGCACAGGCCGCGTCCGCCTCGGCGCAACGACGCCAGTGGGCACTGAACTCCCGGTAGGACGCGGCGAGTTGGGCCACGTCCCAGGTGTCGTCGATCATCTCGGCGATATCCATGCCGACGTCCGCCCTGGCCCGGAACACCTTGACGTGGGCGGCGAGGCCGAGCCCGGCGACGATGTCGGAGACGTCCACCTCGCCGGGCGCGATCCACAGGCCGTTGAACAGCGGCCCGAATCCGGCCCAGGTGAGCTGCGCGCGCAGATCGTGGCGCTGACGCTGCCAGGAGTCGGGCAGCGAGAAGCCGAGCAGCGACCAGGTGCCGTCCCAGTCGTCGTTCACGGCACCGGTCCCCCACACGCGGCGCTCGCCGTCACGCAGGATCTCCTCGGAGTGCGCGGTGAGCCCGAAGTACGTGCGCCTTCCCTCGCGTTGGCGGCGCAGCAGTCCGCGGCCCGTCATCCGGGTCAGGGTCGAGCGGGTCGCGTGCTCGCCGACGCCGGCCCGCGCGAACACCTCGATGACGCTGCCCGAGTACACGCACACGCCCCGCCCGAGCACCTGGTCGCCGAGGAAGCTCAGCATCAGGGACTGGGGGCGGGGGCTGGTGTCGGCGCTCACCCGGGTACGGTAACCGGCGCCCGGAAGGACGGACTTCTCAGCCCGGGGTGACCAGACGTGCCTCGTACGCGAACACGGCCGCCTGCGTGCGGTCGCGAAGGCCCAGCTTCACCAGGACCCTGCTCACATGCGTCTTGATCGTCGACTCGGCGACCACGAGCCGCCCGGCGATCTCCACGTTCGACAGGCCCTGCGCGATGAGCACGAGCACCTCCGTCTCGCGCTCGGTCAGCTCGCCGTACGCCCCCGGGTTCTGCACGGCGGGCAGCTTCGGGGTGTCGGAGAGCTTCGAGAACTCGGTGATGAGGCGGCGCGTGACCGACGGTGCAAGCAGCGCCTCGCCGCTCGCCACCACCCTTACCCCGTCGGCGAGTTGGCGGGCGGAGGCGTCCTTGAGGAGGAAGCCGGAGGCACCCGCGCGCAGCGCCTGGTACACGTACTCGTCGAGGTCGAAGGTGGTCAGGACGAGCACCTTCGTACCCGCGCCGTCCCCTTGGGCGGCGACGATCTCGCGGGTCGCCTCGATGCCGTTCATCTCCGGCATGCGGATGTCCATCAGGACGACGTCGGGGCACAGTTCACGCACCTGGGCGACCGCCTCGATGCCGTTGACGGCCTCGCCGACGACCTCGATGTCGGGCATGGCGTTCAGCAGGACCGAGAAGCCCTCGCGGACCATCATCTGGTCGTCGGCGATCAGGACCTTGATCATGCCGCGCCGTCCTCCTCGGGCTCCTCGGGCTCCTGCGCCTCTTGTGGCCGGGGTTCCCCGACGGGGACCGGCACGAACACCGTCACCTCGTAGCCGCCGTCCGCCGTCGCGCCCGCGGTCATCGCGCCGCTGAGCATGGTGACGCGCTCGCGCATGCCGGTGATGCCGTGGCCCGCGCCGGGGCTCGGCTTGGCGAGGGCGCTGGGCGGGCCGTTGACGATCCGCAGGCCCAGGCCGCCGAGGACGTACGACACCTCGACCGCGGCCTCGGCGCCCGGCGCGTGCCGCAGGGCGTTGCTGAGCGCCTCCTGCACGATCCGGTACGCCGACAGCTCGACGCCCGGCGGCAGTTCGCGCACCGCCCCGGTGATGCCCTTGGTGACGGTCAGGCCCGCGTCCCGCACGTTCTCCAGGAGCTTGTCGAGGTCGGCGAGGGTGGGCTGCGGGGCGTCGGGCGCCTGGTAGTCCTCGGCCCGTACGACGCCCAGGACGCGGCGCAGTTCGGTGAGCGCCGCCACCGCGTTCTGCCTGATCGTGACGAACGCCTGCTCCAGCTCGGGCGGCGGGTTCTCGACCCGGTAGGGCGCGGCCTCGGCCTGGATCGCGACGACCGACATGTGGTGCGCGACGACGTCGTGCAGCTCGCGGGCGATGTTCGTGCGCTCTTCGAGGAGCGTGCGCTTGTCGCGCTCGACGGCGGTGACCGTGCGCTCCTCGACGACCTGGCGGCGCGTGGTGCGGTTGGCCTGGATCAGGGTGACGAGGGCGAGGGCGATGCCGGAGACCAGCAGCATCGGGATGGTGTCGCTGTTGTACCAGCGGCCGAAGGCGGCGCCGGCCAGCAGCGAGTACGCCCCGCTGATGACCCACATCCAGGCTGCCGTACGCGGCCGGGTGCGGGCCGCGACGACCATCATGACGACCGTGTGGCCCACGGCGCTGCCCGCCGACCACGGGTAGAGGCCGTCGCCGCCGGTGACCACGACGAGGCAGGGGGACGCCGCGAGGGAGAGCCACCAGGCGAGGACCGGCCGGATCAGGGCGAGCGCGACGGGCACCGCCGCGAGGGCCCCGGCCAGCAGGGCGGAGACCGGGTTGATGAAGGTCGCCGCGGTGACGGCCGTGGTGAGCACGGCCAGCGCCAGCACGGCGACGTGCGGCAGGACCTCCAGTTCCCTGCGTATGCGCTTCGGGAACAGCTGGGCCAGCGGCCCGTTCGCGGCCGCCCGCGGCATCGGACGGTACGCCCGCACGTCCCGGAACAGGTCCTCGCGCAGGCCCCGCAGCGCCGCCTGGACGAGGCTGAACTCGGGGCTCCGTTCGCGGGGGCCCGTGGTGGTGGTCGTCTCGGTCATGCCCTTGACCGTACGGTGCGGGGCCCTGCGGGGGCGTCCCCAGTGCGACGGGTCCCGGGGGTCCGTCGTGAGTACTACGGGAGCGGGCCCGCACGGGGTCCGCTACCAGGCCAGCTGCGCGATCTCCTCGGCCACCACCGCGCACGCGTCCGCCGCCGGGTCGATCAGCGGGAAGTGGCCGACCTCCTCCAGGAACGTGACCCCGACGACCTCGCCCGCCCTGGCCGCCGCGTCCGCGTACGCCTCCGCCACCGCGTACGGCACCGTCGTGTCCGCCCGCCCCTGGACGAGCGTCGTCGCGATGCCCGTCGGCAGCAGCGCCGCCGGATCGGCGTACGGCCGCCGCGTCTCGAACAACTCGCCCTCACCGCCAAGGAGTTGGGCGCTCGCACCGCCGCACACCCCCAGCTCCTCCGCGAGGGCGAGGTCCGCGATCGGGGCGAGCGCGACGACGCCGCGCAGCGCGGGCGGGGCCGGGGTGTACCAGGGGGCGTCCGCAGGCAGGACGTGCCGGGCCGCGAGCCACAGCGCGAGGTGGCCGCCCGCCGAGTGCCCGGTGAGCACCATGCGGCGCGGGTCCGCCGTCGACAGGTGCTCGGCGGCGAGCGCGGGCAGCGCGTCGAACGCGGCGGCCACGTCGTCGAACGTCTCCGGCCAGCGCCCGGCCACCGGCCCGTCCGCACCCTGGTGGGGCAGCGAACTTCCTCTGCGGTACTCGACGTTGGCCACGGCGAAACCGCGCCGGGCCAGGAAGTCGCACAGCGGGCTCAGATGCTCCCGGTCGTAGGGTGCCCGCCACGCGCCGCCGTGCAGGGCGACGACCAGCGGGGCCGCGGTCGAGCCGTCGCGGGGCGCGTAGAAGTCGACGACCTGATCCGGGTGATCTCCGTACGCGGCGGTGACGTCCGGCACGACGGCGGGGTGCGAGAAGGCCGAGGCCTCCTCGGCCTCGTCGCGATCTGGCATGCTCCAACCTCTCGGCGTCGCAGTTGAGTTGCGGAAGAACTGCAGGAGAACAGCACGGTAAGCGGACGCTACCAGGCCCGTGACGTGCGTCAACACACACAGTTACCGAGCAAACGGTCCTGCTGTTCCGTTACCCTGGCCGTCATGAGCAGCGAACCCGAACCCGGCACGCTCCGTCCCGGCGGCCGCACGGCCCGTGTCCGCGCGGCCGTGCTCGCGGCCGCGGGCGACGTGCTGGCCGAGCAGGGCTTCGACCGGCTCGACCTGGCGGACGTCGCCCGCCGCGCGGACGTCGGCAAGACCACCGTGTACCGGCGCTGGTCCACGCCCACCGGGCTCGTCGCCGACCTCCTCGCCGAGATGGCCGAGGAGTCGCTGCCGCGCTCGGCGACCGGTTCCCTGCGCGGTGACCTGACCGCCAACGCCCGTCTCGTACAAGGGACGTTGGCGGACGCCCGGCAGGGCCCGCTGTTCCGTGCCGTGATCGCGGCGGCCACCTGTGACGGTCGTACGGCCGAGGCCCTCGGGCAGTTCTACGCGGTGCGGGTCGCGGAGTGGGCGCCGGTCGTCCAAGAGGCCGTCGACCGCGGGGAGTTGCCCGCGGGGACGGACGCGGCGGAGGTCGTGCGGGCGGTGTCGGCACCGCTCTACTACCGCCTCCTGACGACCGGGTCCGCGCCGACCGAAGCCGACGCGGACCGGGCCGTCGAGGCCGCACTCGCGGCGGCCACAGCCGGCGTCTACGTCACCTGAGGGCCACCCGAGGGACCACCGAGGGATCACCGCGGGATCACCGCGGGATCACCCGAGGGTGTCCGCGAGTACCCGCGCCGCCCGCTCGACCTCCGCGAACCCCAGGTACAGCGGCGTGAACCCGAACCGCAGCACGTCCGGCGCCCGGAAGTCACCCACCACGCCCGCCGCGATGAGCCGCTCCATGACCTGCCCCGCGTCCGCGCACCGCAGCGCCACCTGGCTGCCCCGCTCGGCGTGCGCGGCCGGGGTCACCGGCTCCACCCGCCCCTGCGGCACGTACGCCTCGACGCACTCCAGGAAGAAGTCGGTGAGGGCGAGGGACTTGGCGCGTACGGCGTCGACCGAGACGTCCGGGCGCTGCCAGACCTCGAGCGCCGCTTCCAGGGCCAGCATCGACAGGATGTCCGGCGTCCCGACGCGGCCGCGCACGGCCCCGTCCGCCGCCTCGTACTCCGGGCGCATCCCGAACGGCTCGGCGTGCGAGTTCCACCCCGGCAGCGGCGAGTCGAAGCGGCCCTGGTGCTCCTCGCGCACGTACAGGTAGGCGGGTGAACCCGGGCCCCCGTTCAGGAACTTGTACGTGCAGCCCACCGCCAGGTCGACCCCGTGCACGTCGAGCCCGACCGGCAGCGCGCCCGCGCTGTGGCACAGGTCCCAGACCGAGACGGCGCCCGCCGCGCGGATCGCCGCCGTGAGCCCCGGCAGGTCGTGCAGCCTGCCCGAGCGGTAGTCGACGTGGTTCAACAGCACTGCTGCCGTACGGGAGTCGAGCGCGGCAGGGACCTCGCCCGGCTCCACCGCGCGCACGGTGCAGCCCGTCATCCGGGCCGCCGACGCGGCGATGTACCCGTCCGTGGGGAACGTCGAGGCGTCCACGAGGATCTCGTCCCGCCCCTCCCCCGCCAGCCGCACCGCGCCCACAAGTGCCTTGAAGACATTGACACTTGTGGAGTCGCCGACCACGATCCGGCCCGCGGCCGCGCCCACCAGCGGGGCGATCAGGTCGCCGATCCGCTCGGGCGCCGTCCACCAGCCGGACTCGGTCCAGGAGCGGATGCGCAGCTGCCCCCACTCCCGGCGCACGACGTCGTCCAGGCGGCCGGGGACGTTCGCGGGCAGCGCGCCCAGCGAGTTCCCGTCCAGGTAGACGACGTCGTCGAGGACGAAGTCGCCGCGTACGCCCGCCAGTTGATCGTCGGCGTCCAGTTTCCGGGCCCGCTCGGAAAGATCCTGCGGATCAGACATGGGACCTCGCCGTCCACAGCTCGGGGAACACGTTCTTCTGCGCGCGCTTCTCCAGCCACGCCACGCCCGCGGAGCCGCCGGTGCCGGCCTTCGCACCCATGGCACGCCGCGTCGCCACGAGGTGGTCGTTGCGCCAGCGCCACACCAGCTCGGCGACGTCCGTCAACGCCTCGCCCAGACGGGCCAGTTCGTCGCTCTCGTCGCCCGCGTACAGGGCCGTCCACACGGCCTCGACCTCGGGCGACGGCTCGTAGCGCTGCGACACGTCACGGTCGAGGACGGCGCGCGGCACGTCGTGCCCGCGCCGGGCGAGCAGCCGCAGCACCTCGTCGTACAGGCTCGGCTCGTGCAGCGCCTTCTCCAGCTCGGCGTGCACGCGCGGCGCGCCCCGGTGCGGCACCAGCATCGACGCCGACTTCTCGCCGAGCAGGAACTCCATGCGCCGGTACATCGCCGACTGGAAGCCGCTGCCCTCGCCGAGGGCGGACCGGTAGGAGTTGAACTGTCCCGGGGTGAGCTGCGCCAGCGGCCGCCACGAGGCGTTCAGGGCGTCCAGCTCGCGCACGGACCGCTTGAGCGCGGCCACGGCGGTGGGGATGTCGTCGGCGGCGAGAGCCCGGGTCGCGGTCTCCCACTCGTGCACGATGACGGTGAACCACAACTCCATGACCTGGGTCGTCACGAGGAAGACCATCTCGCCGGGGTCGTCCGAGCGCAGGTGCTGGAGGTGGGTGAGCACGTCCGCCTGGACGTAGTCCTCGTAAGGCGTGGTGCCCGCGAAGTCGAGATGCGGGGCTGTCGTCGCTTCCGCGTCGTGGGACATCGCTGTCTCCTGTGTTGTACTCCGGGTAGCGGTCCGCCCTGCCGTTACCGGCACGGGGCCCCGGTCCCCACGTGCATCCTCCGCAATGGTCCCCCGAAACGGCAAGGCCCGCCTGGTCACACCAGACGGGCCGCACTGGAGAAGCGCTCTAGCCGAGGGTCTGCGCCGCCGTCTGCGACGAGTCCTTCAGGAACTGCGTGCAGCGCTCGTACTCCTCCTGCTCACCGATCTGCCCGGCGGCCCGCGCCAGCGCGTGCAGGGCCCGCAGGAAGCCGCGGTTCGGCTCGTGCTCCCACGGCACGGGGCCGTGGCCCTTCCAGCCGCTGCGGCGCAGGGCGTCCAGGCCCCGGTGGTAGCCGGTGCGCGCGTACGCGTACGACTCGACGACGCTGCCCCGCTCGTACGCCTCGTCGGCGAGCTGCGCCCAGGCGAGCGAGGAGGTCGGGTACTTGGCGGCGACATCGGCGGGCGCCGTGCCGTTCGCGAGGAGCTCGCGCGGCTCCGGGTCGTCGGGCAGGTGCGTCGGGGGCGGTCCCCCGAGGAGGTTCTCGTGAAGGCTCATGGGTTCCAGTGTGCCGGGCCGGCGGCCGGGTGCGCCGGGCGGGCCGTCACAGGTCGTCGGGCAACAGCCGGAACGCCTGGTGCCCGGTGAGCGGACGCATGGCCCGGAAATCCCTGCGGTCCAGCGTGAGCACGCACTCGGTCTCGTACACCTCCGCAAGGACCACGTTCACCGCGTCCGCCAGGTCCAGCGTCAACGCCTCATAGCGGTTCTGGACGGCGCGGGCCTTGCGCAGCACATCGACGGTGATCTCCGGCACCAGCAGCCGCATGGTGGCCGCCTGGCCCAGCAGCCAGTCGTTGACCTGGTGCGCCGCACGGCGGCCGACGTTGCGCGTCGTGATGTGCTCGATCTCCAGGAAGACGAGCGGGGACACCACCGTCGCGGAGGCACTGCGCAGCGCGACACGAGCCGACTTGAATTCCGGGTCGGTGACATTGAGTGCCGCGACCAGGCCGGACGTGTCGCCGATGACGATCAACGCTCGTCCGTCACCGCGTCACGAACCGCCACGTCGACATCCTCGGCCGTGACCGGTCCCCCGAAGTCGAGTTCAGGGATGTCCCAGTCGCTCTCCCACCGGCGGGCACGAAGCGCAGCGAGGTGGAACGCCTCACGGAAGTATTCCGCCTCAGGCCTGCCCTCCCGCTGAGCCGCCTCCTTGACGGCCCGCAGATCCTCCTCGTCGACCATCACCGTGGTCCTCTTCAGCGCCATATGGTTATGGTACCAGCGCCATAACTTTTGCGTCCTCGCTCAGCGAGCCATGTGCCCCACGGCCCGCACCAGCGCGTCGATCCCCGCCGCCGCCTTCACCCGCGGGCACCCGAGGTTCAGCCGCACGAAGCCCGGCGACCCGTACGTGCCGCCCGGCATGATCGCCACCTTCTCCTGCTCGACGAGGACGCGCTGCAGCTCGGCGTCCTCCTCGATGCCGAGCGGCCGCAGATCGATCCAGGCCAGGTAACCGGCCTGCGGGACACGCCACTTGAGCTCGGGGAAGGCCGCGTCGAGGCGCTCCTCGGCCAGGCGCAGATTGGCGTACGTGTACGCGCGCAGGGCGTCCAGCCAGGCGCCGCCCTCGCGGTACGCGGCGATGTGCGCGGTCAGCGCGAGCACGGCCGGCGACTCCAGGCCCTCGTCGTGGCCCATCCGGCGGACGAACTCGGCGTGGTCGTCCGGGTCGCCGACGAAGCCGTAACTGCCGCTGAGGGCAGGGAAGTTGAAGGACTTGCTGCCGGAGGTGACCAGCGCCCAGCGCAGCCCTTCGCCGTACGCGGTGAACGGCCGGTGGGCGTACCCGTCGAACGCGAGGTCCGAGTGGATCTCGTCGCTGATCACGGCGACGTCGTACGAACGCGCCAGCTCGGCCATGCGGCGCAGCTCCGCGTCCGTCCACACGTGGCCCGTCGGATTGTGCGGCGAGCACAGGACGAACACCCGGGTGTCGGGGCGCGCCAACTCCCGCTCCAGGCCCGCCCAGTCGTCGACGGCGACGGTCCGCATGTCGCGCCCGAGCCCGAGCACCGCCTTGCGGAACCCGTCGTACGTCGGCGTGTGCAGGACGACGCCGTCGCCCTCCCGCGTCCACATGCGCAGGAGCTGGGCGATCTGGTTGAGCACGGAGGGGCCGTAGACGAGCCGTTCGACGTCGACCTCGGTGGCGTACCGGGTGCGGTACCAGTCGCGTATCGCCCCGCGGAAGTCGTCGTTCTTCCAGTCCGTATAGCCGAACACCCCGTGTGCGACACGGGAGTTGAGGGCGGCCAGGACCTCCGGAGGGGACGCGAAGTCCATGTCGGAGATCGTGAACGGCAGCAGGTCACCGGTCGGGAAGCGGTCCGTGATGCCGTCCCACTGCACGCACCAGGTGCCGCGCCGGTCGACGACGGTGTCGAAGTCGTAGTACGTCATTGAGGGCCCCTCCGGACATGGCGGGGGCCCGGCGTTCCCCTGAGGGAACGCCGGGCCCGTGCGCACAACTGCGGGATGCTGCGGACTACTTGATGCGCGTACCCGTCGAGCGCAGGCTCTCGCAGGCCTCGACGATGCGGGCGGTCATGCCGGCCTCGGCGGCCTTGCCCCACACGCGCGGGTCGTACGTCTTCTTGTTGCCGACCTCGCCGTCGACCTTCAGGACGCCGTCGTAGTTCGAGAACATGTGGCCCGCGATCGGGCGCGTGAAGGCGTACTGGGTGTCGGTGTCGAGGTTCATCTTCACGACGCCGTTCTCCAGCGCGGTGCGGATCTCCTCGAGGGTGGAACCGGAGCCGCCGTGGAAGACGAAGTCGAACGGCTTGGAACCGGCCGGCTTGCCGTACTTCGCGGCGATGCCCTCGTTCAGCTCGGCGAGCAGGTCGGGGCGGAGCACGACGTTGCCCGGCTTGTAGACGCCGTGCACGTTGCCGAAGGACGCGGCCAGCAGGTAGCGGCCCTTCTCGCCGAGGCCGAGGGCCTCGACCGTACGGACGGCGTCGTCGACGGTGGTGTAGAGGTTGTCGTTGATCTCGTGCGAGACGCCGTCCTCCTCACCGCCGGTCGGGGTGATCTCGATCTCCAGGATGATGTTCGCGGCCTTGGCCTTGGCGAGCAGCTCCTGGGCGATCTCCAGGTTGTCGGCGAGGGTCTCCGCCGAGCCGTCCCACATGTGCGACTGGAACAGCGGGTTCTTGCCCTCGGCGACGCGGGCCGCGGAGATGTCGAGCAGCGGGCGCACGTAGCCGTCCAGCTTGCCCTTGGGGCAGTGGTCGGTGTGCAGCGCGATCTTGTTCGGGTAGCGCTCGGCGACGACGTGCGCGAACTCGGCGAGGGCGACGGCGCCCGGGACCATGTCCTTCACGCCCTGGCCCGACAGGTACTCGGCGCCACCGGTCGAGATCTGGATGATGCCGTCGGACTCGGCCTCCGCGAAGCCCTGCAGCGCAGCGTTCAGGGTCTGCGTCGACGAGACGTTGATGGCCGGGTAGGCGAACTTCCCCGCCTTGGCCCGGTCGAGCATCTCGTTGTACTGCTCCGGGGTTGCGATGGGCATCTGCCGTCTCCTCGTGAAGCGCGATTCTGCGGGTTTGGGTGGTTGCTGGTGACCTGGTGACCCTCACCGAATACCAAGGGGTGACTTCATCGTCGCCCCCATCTTTCCAGACTTGCGCCGCTGGTCCACTCCGGCGAAAGTCCCGAGCCGGCAGGGCCTCAGTCGAGGCCCAGCTCGTCCTTGGAGAACGCGAAGAGGTACGGGACCCCGGCACCCTCGGTGATCTTCTCCGCGGCGCCGGTGGCCCGGTCCACGATGGTGGCGACGCCGACGACCTCGGCGCCCGCCTCGCGCACCGCCTGCACGGCCTCCAGCGGGGAACCACCGGTGGTGGACGTGTCCTCGACGACGAGCACGCGACGGCCCTTGATGTCGGGGCCCTCGACGCGGCGCTGCATGCCGTGCGCCTTGGCGGCCTTGCGGACGACGAACGCGTCCAGGCGCTCGCCGCGGGCCGCGGAGGCGTGCAGCATCGCGCCGGCGACGGGGTCGGCGCCCATGGTGAGGCCGCCGACGGCGTCGAACTCCAGCCCGTGCTGACTGGTCAGGTCGAGCAGCACCTGACCGACGAGCGGCGCGGCCTCCCCGTCGAGGGTGACGCGGCGCAGGTCGACGTAGTAGTCGGCCTCGATGCCGGAGGAGAGCGTCACCTTGCCGTGCACCACGGCCTTGTCCTTGATCTGCTGGAGCAGCGCGTCGCGCACGTCGTTCGTCGTCATGGCTACGAGCTTAAAGGCGCTGCCATGTCCATGTGGTGCTGGCCTCCAGCGGCTCCACGGGGGTGACCAGGCGCGGGGCGGTGTTCAGCCCGTTCGGCGGGCCGGTCTGCGGCTCGGCGCACACCGCGGCCTCCTGCTCGTCGTAGACGACGACCCACTGCTCGCGGCTCTTGACGTGCACCGCCAGCTCGCCGGGCCAGGTCAGCGTCACGTCGACGCCGTCGGGCATGCCGAAGCAGTCGTCCCAGGGGCCGGGCTTCGGGGGGATCCGGTTCCCGGTGGGCAGGTGGTCGTCGCCGCGCTCCTCCTGCCAGGCGGGCTCGAACGCGATCTGCACCTGCGCGTCGCCCAGCTGCCGGTTGAACCAGGGGTGCCAGCCCGCCTGCGCCGGGAACGAGTCGCCGTACGTCTCGATGCCGAGGGTCAGCGTCAGCGAGTCCTCGGCGAGCGCGACGATCTGCGTGACGCGGCCGGAGTAGGGCCAGGGATCGGTGAGGTCGTACGTGAACACGGCCTCGGCCGCACTGCTGCGCGCCAGGCGCCACTCGGCGTCGCGGGCGAAGCCGTGGATGGCGTGCGGCGGGGAGTTCAGCGGCATCTGGTGGACGTGCCCGCCGTCCCGGAACCGCCCCTCCGCGATCCGCCCGCACCAGGGCACCATCGGAAAGCACCCGTACCGCTCGCCCTGCCGCAGCAGCTCGGTCCCGGCGATCTTCAAGCTGCTGATGCGGCAGCCGTTGCCCGGCGCCACGGTCACTTCCGCGTCGCCCGCGGTCAGCGTCGTCTCCTGAGTCGTCACGACCCCTGACCCTATGCGGCGTATGCCTGCGGGCGCCTGCCGACGCCTGCCGCGGCCTACCGACGCCTGCGCAGGGCCCGGCCGACGACGATGGCGGAGGCGAGCGCGAGGGCGGCGGCGGGCGCGGCCCAGCGCAGGGTGGCGCTCGCCGTGACGCCCTCGGGCACGGGCACCGGGGCGTACCGGCCGCGCGGCGGCGCGTGGTCGACCTCTTCGGCGCTGCGGCCGATCATGGTGCGCCGCGCGTGCGCGGCGGCGGGCTCGGGGGGCAGCGCCTCGTCCGTGCCGTCCGCGTCGATGTCATCCACGTCATCCACCTCGTCGACGTCGTCGATCTCGTCGAGGTCGGGGCCGAGGGAGGGCGGCGGTACCTCGGTGTCGTACACGGAGACGCGGGGCGCGACCGCGGGCTCGTCGAGGCCGCCGTCCGGCTCATCGGCCTCGGGCCCGTCGGGCTCCTGGGCGGCCGCCCCGAGGTTCCCCCCGAAACGGTTCAGCAGTCGGTGGGCCGCCGACTCCACGGCGTCCTGCGGCAGTTCGGCCACCCGGCCGTCGCCGGACCCGGTGCCGGTGAAGGTGAGCGCGGCCCCGCCGTCGGTCGCGGCGACCCGCGCCGTCAGCGCGAACTTCACGCCACCCGCGCCACGCACCTCGGTCCCGTCCCCGCTCACGGTGAACGACCCGCCGTTGCTGTCGGGCGCCTCGACGACGTGCACGCTGCCGCGGTACGTGATGGTGTGCCCGCCGATCCGCACCTTGAGGCGCCCCCCGTCCCCCGAGGCGTCGCGCTGGAACCCGGGCAGGGCCCGGGCCACCCGAAGGGGATCGCAGAGCACCGCCCGAAGGGCCTCCGCGGGAACCGGAACGAACACCTCATGCTCCATACCACCCGAGCCTAACGACTCCGTCGGGAACGGGAGGGCTGTTCGGCGTTGCCCATCGATATGGCCGCGCTCCCGGGCGGGCCGCTGTGGCACACTGCGGCGCGAGACCGCGGGGAGCGGTCCGGCGGGCGGCGAACGGGGCCTGCGTGGCGGCATGGGTGCCGAGCGCACGGATCACCGGACCATCCGCACACGGAGGGACCCCTGGACACACCCCGGCGCCGCGTCGCGCCCACCACGTCGTGTCCGGTTCCCGCCGTGCTTCGACAACGCGACGGCGGCCCTGCGCGAGGCCGCCGATCAGGGGAGGGGACGCAGCATGAGGAACGAGCGTACGTACAGACGGGCCCGGCTCTCCGCCGTGGCGTGCGCGGCGGGGTTCGCCCTGCTCGGCACAGCCGTCGGCGCCGGGGGCACGGCCGCCGCCGACCCGACACCGGCGGCGCACCACGCCTCGACGCCCGGCTGGAAGGTGGCGCTGTCCGGTGGCGCCGGGGGCCCGAAGGCACTCCTGGCTGTGACCGGCGTGGACGACAGCCATGCCTGGGCCGCGGGAAGGGGAGCCGACAACAGCGGCGTCCTCATGCGCTGGGACGGGAAGGTGTGGTCCGCGATCGCGGATCCCGCGCTGCCCAAGGTGATCGAGTGGTCGGACATCAGCGCGGCGTCGAGCGACGACGTGTGGGCCTACGGCATGACCGGGCGCGACCAGTACCTGGCGCACTACGACGGCAAGCAGTGGGCGCTCGTCCCCGCCGCGGGCGCCCTCGACCGGTCCTGGCCCGAGGTCCCGATCAAGGCGGTGCCCGGCCGGCTCTTCAAGGGCGGCGACGCGCTCTCCACGTACAGCGACGGCACCTGGCAGACCTTCGGCCTGCCGGACGGCGTGGACATCCGTGACATCGACGCGCGGTCGGCCGACGACGCCTATGCGACGGGCATGCAGTACCCGACCGAGGGCGGCCACCCGGTGGCCTACCACTGGGACGGCACGACCTGGACGCCGATGCCGCAGCCGCCCGCCCCCGCGGTCGTCGAGCTGACCGAGGTCGCCGTGGACGCGGCCGACAGCGTCTACGCCGCCGGCTGGGGCAATCTGCCCGACGCCGCGGGCGTCCGGACGCACGTCGAGCACTGGGACGGCGCCGCCTGGCACGACGTCACGGGAGAGCTGTCCGCGTTCCTCGTCGAGGCCATCGAGCCGGACGGGCGCGGCGGTCTGTGGGCGGTCGGCCGTGACGACTCGGCCGTGGACGCCGGTCCGGCCTTCTGGCACTACGACGGATCCCACTGGACGAAGCAGGCCGGGGCCACTGTCGCCGAAGCCGCTGAGCCGTCCTACTCGTTCCATGACATCGCTCCGGTGGACGGCGACGGCGGCACCCGGTTCCTCACGGCCGGCGAGTATCCGGTGCGGGACGGCGACATCACGAGCTCCGGCGCGCTGATCGAGCAGACGCAGAGCTCCCTCGACCTGACCACCGCCGACCTGGCCGTGTCCTCGAAGGTCACGCACAGCGTGCGCGTCCATGCCGAGGAATCCGGCCGCCTCACCGTGGCGTTCCGCCCCGCCGCGGGTCAGCCCGCCTGGGACACCAGCGCGGTCGACCTCTCGGTGACGTCGGTCAGCGGCGCTCCCCAGGGCGCCTGCCGGCAGGCGGCGGGACCGGTCAACGGCACGGCCGAAGCCCTCTCCTGCGACCTTCCCGCGGGTGACCACACGATCGCGTACACCCTGGCCGCGGGCGCGTACGTGGACGCCTGGCAGATCGAGGCGGACGCCCGTTTCCAGGCATCCGGCACCGCTGCCACCGCTCTCTCGGCGACGGCCGGTTTCGCGATCGACAGCCCCTACCCGGTCCCCGTCGGCAGCCGCTTCCTCGGCCGTGACGCGAAGGGGACGCTGTGGCGCTACGACGGCACGGGCAAGGCCGCGGCGCCGTACCGGGCGCGGACGGCCGTCGGCGACGGCTGGCAGGGATACACCGCGATGACCGCGCTGTCGGGACTGACCGTGCACGGCTCGGGTGATCTCGTGGCCCGCGACGCGAGCGGCGTGCTCTGGTACTACCGAGGCGGCGGGAACGCCCGCCCGTTCGCCCCGCGCGTGAAGGCCGGCGGCGGCTGGAACGCGTACACCGTGCTGACGGGGGCCGGTGATCTCACCGGTGACGGCCGCGCCGACCTGCTGGCCCGTGACGCGTCGGGCGTCCTGTGGCTGTTCCCCGGCACGGCCGACCCGGCGTCTCCCTTCGCCGCCCGCGTGAAGATCGGCAGCGGCTGGAACACCCACCGGATCCTGGCGGGCCGGGGCGACCTGACCGGCGACGGGCACGCGGACCTGCTGGCGATCGACACGACCGGCGCGCTGTGGCTGTACCAGGGGACGGGCAAGGCTGCCGCGCCCTACGCCCCGCGCACCAAGGTCGGCACCGGCTGGGGCGGTTACGACACCCTGGTCGTCCCCGGTGACCTGACCGGTGACGGCACGGCCGACCTCCTCGCCCGCGACGCGTCGGGCGCGCTGTGGCTGTACCGGGGGACGGGCAGGGCCGCCGCGCCCTACGCCCCGCGCACCAAGGTCGGCACCGGCTGGAGCACCTACGTCGATCTGGTCTGACGTTCCCTCGCGCGCCACACGACGAGGCCCCCTGCCCTCACCCCGCAGGGGGCCTTCGTACGTCCCCGGGCTCATCCGTACCGCGGATGCACCAGCGTCGACGGGGAGTACGCCCGGTCCGGCCGAAGGGCCCCGACTCCCGCCCCCCGCGGGCGACTCCACCCCGCCAGCACGAACCCCGCGTCCTCGCCTCCCCGATACGCCACCACCCGCAACCCCGCGGAGCGCACCGTCGCGGAGACCGTCCAGAAGCGGGGCGAGACCGGGCCGCCGTGGACGGCCAGTCGGCCCGAGCCGGTCAGGAGCCGGGCCACCAGGCCGTAGAACTCCTGCGAGTACAGCTTCGTGCTGTCCGTCAGGCCCGGGTCGGGGAGGTCGCAGATCACCACGTCGTAGGGGGGAGTCCGGGGGGCGGAGCGGAGCCGGGCGAAGACGTCGCCGGTGGAGACGCGGACGCGCGGGTCGCTCAGCGCGTGCGCGTTCAGGGTGCTGAGCGCCGGGTCGGTGCGGGCGAGGCGGACGACGGCGGGGTCGGTGTCGACGACGTCGACCCGGTGCACCCCGGGCAGCCGCAGCACCTCGCGCGCCGCCAGACCGTCACCCCCGCCGAGGACGAGGACCCGCCCGTGGGGGCCCGAGCGCATCGCCGGGTCGACGAGCGCCGCGTGGTACGCCCGCTCGACCCGGCCGCGCACCCGAAGCCGCCCGTCGAGGTACAGGTCGAGGGGGCCGTGCTCGCCGCCGGTCAGGACGACCTCCTGCACCCCGGTCTGTTCGGCGACGCGGACGTGCGCCCCGAACATGGCCTGCCGCGCCGCCCGTTCGAAGTCGTCGACCAGGACCCAGGCCGCGGCGAGCAGGCTCAGCACCGTGAGGTTGGCGGTGAGCAGCAGCCAGCGGCCCCGGGTCGTCAGGTCGCGCCGGAACAGGCCGAGGACGAGCGCCCCGCCCGCCACCGCGTTGACCGCGCCCGTCAGCAGCGCGCCCGTGAGCTGGCCGAGCATCGGCAGGAGCACGAAGGGGAAGGCGAGGCCGCCGACCAGCGCACCGACGTAGTCCGCGGCGAACAGGTCGGCGACCGCCCCGCCGGGGTCCTGTCGTCTGATCCGCTGGATCAGCACCATCAGGAGCGGGACCTCCGCGCCGATCAGGACGCCGATGCCCAGGGAGATGGCCACCAGGAGGCAGCGCGGGCCCTGGGACCAGGCGCCGCCCCAGCCGCCGGTCCACGCGAACACCGCGTACAGGACCATCGCGCTGCTGCCGCCGACGAGCGCGAGTCCGGCCTCGAGCATGCCGAACCCGGCGGCGGCGTGCGGCCGCAGCCGCTTGGCGGCGAGCGAGCCGAGGCCCATGGCGAACACCATGACGGACAGCACGACGGAGGCCTGGGTGACCGAGTCGCCCATCAAGTACGCGGCGAGCGCGACCAGTTCGAGCTCGTAGACCAGTCCGCAGGCCGCGCAGACGAAGACGCAGACGAGAACCAGGAACCGGCCGGTGCCCGGCTTCACCGGAAGCGGGGCCCGGCCCCGTCCGCCCAGGGGCCGGGACAGTCCGGGGCCTGTGGGCGCGGCGGGCACGTGCGGTTCGATCACGCCTGGAACGCTACGTCACTGTTCGACTCCGCCCCGTCACCCACACGTGTGGAACCGGCGCACCGCAGGCATACTCCCGCCGCCCCGCAGGCCACGCGCTACAGCGCGGCGACCGCCGGGATGCGGGCCCCCACCCGACTGCGGGTGGCGACGAGTTGACCGTCCTGCGGGTAGGCGTGCCAGGTGCGCCACTGCACCTGGCCCTCGTGCCGCTGGGCGAGCATCGCGGTGAAGGCGTGCGGACTGCCGGGGAAGACTCCGGCCAGGCCGTTCGGATGGTCGGCGACGAGGGCGAGCAACTCCTGGGCTCGTCCCGCGAACTGACCTGCCGTCAAATGTTCGACGCGCGCCGCGAATTCGTACTCCCAGTCGCCGACGCGCTTGGCGACGCCGAGCGGCAGCGGGGTGCTGGATCCCGGGATGCAGGCGACGGTCTCCGAGCAGCTGCCGTGCTCCTCCTCCAGGAGGACCTGGTGAGAGGCGCCGAGAAGCCTCAACTGCAGCTTGGCGCCTGCGAGTTCGAGATCGAGAGTGGCGAGTGCGGGGAGTGGCTCGCGGCCCAGGGCCCAGGCCAGATCGGCCGCACTCGTATCGGTGTAGGCGGTGTTCAGGGTCGTGAGCATGGGTCGGCTCCGCGGAGACGCAAAGTGAGGGTGGGCCGGTTACGTCGTAGGGACCGGCTCGTGCCCACGCGAACGCGACGAGTACGCAGTAGTGCTGATCGGACGGGGCTGATCGGACGGGGCTGATCGGCGGACGAGAGCACTGACTGGGGGCACTACATGGCACTGCGCTGTACGAGGGCCGCTTTTGACGGTTAAAAGGGAATCATGGGCGGTGGCGCCGTCACAGCGTTTTTACCCAACTTCGGAGGGTTTCCATCCCCCCGAGGGCTGCACAGCTCAACTGTTCAACTTCCAAGGCCATCTTTCGCGCCGGGCGCACAACCTGACGGGCGTAGAGCGGAACATGCGTGCGGCCCGCGTGGACCGACTGCCCCGTGTCAGTCGTCTCCGCGCGGGCCGCACGCTAGGGCGTGTCCCCAAAGTCCCTTCTGCCTCCCTCCGGGCGGACGAAGGGACTTTGCGGACACGCCCCGGGCCCGGCGTCAGCTGCCGCCGCCGCACCCGCCCCCGCCGCCGCACGACGAGCCGCCCCCGCAGGAGCTGGAACCGCCGCACGAAGAACCCCCGCCGCACGACGAGTGGTGCCCACCGCCGTCGGACGATCCGCCCGAGCACGAGGACGCGACCCCGCCCCCTCCGGCGGCCCACCAGCTGCCGCCGCGCGACCGCTGCTGCTGCTTCTTCTTCAAGGACGTACGCGACGGGCCACTGCTGCCCGCCTTGGCCGTTGCGATCACGATGGCGACGACCAGCGCCACGAAGACCACGATGATGAATGCCTCCATCGCAGGCCCCCTTTTCTTGGTTTCACTTCCCCGAATCCCCCGATGGGGCGCCCGAACGGGCGTGACAGGGGGATGCCCCTGCCCGTACACGGCCAAAGCAGAGTTGAGGAACTCCAGAGGTTCGGCGCAGGATGACCGCCATGACCGCCACGCCGTCAGGACCGCGCCCCCTGCTCAACCGCCGCCTCGCCGAGTTCGGCACGACGATCTTCGCGGAGATGTCCGCACTCGCCGTCTCCACCGGCTCCATCAACCTCGGCCAGGGCTTTCCGGACACCGACGGCCCCGAGCAGATCCGCGAGGCGGCGGTGCGGGCGCTGCGCGACGGGCGCGGCAACCAGTACCCGCCGGGCCCGGGCGTCCCCGAGCTGCGCACCGCGATCGCCGGCCACCAGCAGCGCCGCTACGGCATCGGGCTCGACCCGGACCGCGAGGTCCTGGTGACGGCGGGCGCGACCGAGGCGATCGCCGCCGCGCTGCTCGCCCTGGTCGAGCCCGGCGACGAGGTCGTCGCCCTGGAGCCGTACTACGACTCGTACGCGGCCTGCATCGCCATGGCGGGCGGCACCCGGGTCCCCGTGACGCTGCGCCCGCACGACGGGGCGTTCCGCCTCGACCTCGACGAGCTGCGGGCCGCGATCACCCCCCGCACCCGTCTCCTGCTGATCAACACCCCGCACAACCCGACCGGCACGGTCCTCGCCCGCGCCGAGCTCACCGCGATCGCCGAGCTCGCGATCGAGCGCGACCTCCTGGTCGTCACCGACGAGGTCTACGAGCACCTCACCTTCGACGCCGCCGAGCACGTGCCGCTGGCCACGCTGCCCGGGATGCGCGAGCGCACGGTCACGATCGGGTCGAGCGGCAAGACGTTCTCGTTCACCGGCTGGAAGGTCGGCTGGGTGACGGCGGCGCCGGACCTGGTGACCGCGGTCCGCTCCGCGAAGCAGTTCCTCACGTACGTCTCCGCGGGCCCCTTCCAGTACGCGATCGCCGAGGCCCTCGCCCTGCCCGACGCCTACTTCGACGGCTTCCGCGCCGACATGACGGCCAAGCGCGACCTGCTCGCCGCGGGTCTGGCGGACGCGGGCTTCGGGGTCTTCCGTCCCCAGGGCACGTACTTCATCACCACGGACATCCGCCCCCTCGGCTTCGACGACGGCTTCGCGTTCTGCCGGGCACTGCCCGAACGCTGCGGCGTGGTCGCGATCCCGAACGCGGTCTTCTACGACGACAGGCAGGCGGGCGCCCCGTTCGTCCGCTTCGCCTTCTGCAAGCGGCTCCCGGTCCTGGAAGAGGCGGTGTCCCGCCTCAAGGGCATCGCTCCTTGAGACCCCCCGTCCCCGTCTGGCCCTGCCCAACTAGCGCCCCCGGCACGGCTATCGCAGGGTTCGGTTGTGACCGAGCCGAGCACCCTGCTTCTTGACGCCCCCTCAGCCACCGCCGAACCCAGGGACGTGCCGCGCCGGGCGGCGTCCGGCGCGGTCCGGGCCCTCGGTCTGTTCGCGGCCGCCCGGCTCACCGGAATGCTGGCCGTCGCCGCCGCGGCCTGGCTGAGCGGGCAGCGCCCCTTCGCGCTGCTCGGCCGCTCCTGGGACTCCCTGTGGTACCTCGGCATCGCCGCGCACGGCTACGGCGCCCGCACCCTGCACTTCGAGGCGGGCGTCGTCCACAGCGACCTGGCGTTCTTCCCGCTCTACCCGGCGCTGATCCGCGCGACGAACCTGGTGCTCCCGTTCGGCGCCGCGCCCTGCGCCCTGCTGATCGCCTGGGCCTCGACCCTCGCCGCCGCCCTCGGCATCTACCGCATCGGCGCACTCCTGCACAGCCGCACCGTGGCCACCCTCCTGGTGGTCCTGTGGGGCCTGCTCCCGCACTCGGTCGTCCTGTCCATGGCGTACACGGAACCGCTGCTCACGGCGCTCGCCGCCTGGTCCCTGTACGCGGTCCTCAGCGGCCGCTGGGTGTGGGCGGGCACGCTGGCCGCGCTCGCGGGCCTGTCCCGGCCGAACGGTTTCGCGGTGGCCGCGGCGATCGTGTCCACAGCCCTGTACGAGCTGATCCGCCGCCGCGGCCGCGTTCCCCACAGGCTGTGGACGGGCGCGCTCGTCGCCCCGGCGGGCTGGGCGGCGTACGTCCTGTGGGTGGGATGGCGCAAGCACGATCTGCTCGGCGGGTACTTCGCGGTGCAGCGCGGCTGGGGCTCGACGTTCGACTTCGGGCTCGGTTCGGCCCGTTTCGCGAAGAAGATGCTGCTGAACGGCGACCGCTTCGTCTTCCCCATGACGCTGGTGATCGTGGCCGCGGCCCTCCTGCTGTACGCGCTCCTGCTCCTGGACAGGGCCCCGCTGCCGCTCCTCGTGTACAGCGGCGTCCTGCTCCTGATCACGGTCGGCGGCTCCGGCTTCTTCGAGTCCAAGCCGCGCTTCCTGCTCCCCGCGTTCCCGCTGCTGCTGCCGCTGGCCCACGCCCTGGCGAGAACGGCGAAAGCCCGGCCCGCACACGCCCTCCTGGTGGTGGGGGTGCTGGCCGGGCTCTCGGTGGCGTACGGAACGTATCTGATCGTCTACGCCCACACGCCCCTGTAGCGCGCTGCCCTACTCGGCGTCGTCGCCGGGCTTCTCGTCGCTCTCGGCGGAGTCGACGTCCGCCTCCAGGCCGAGCTGCTCCACGAGCCAGCGGTCGAACTCGATCGCGGCGCGCACCCAGCTGACGGTCGACGACACGAAGTGCTCGAGCGAGACCCCGGTGCCGATCAGCATCTGGGCCTCACCGATGAGGCGGACCGCGCCGTCGTCGTGCGTGTGGCTGTAGACCTTCGGCCACAGCGTGCGGCGGTTCCAGTCGTCGATGGACTCGAGGAGCTGGGCCTTGCTGTCGATGCCGTGCGGCCGGTCGTAGAACGTCCGCACCGAGAAGACCTGCTGGTCACCCTCGCCGCGGAACATGAAGTACGTCCGGAACTCTTCCCACGGCGCGGCGAGGTCACCCTCGTCGTCGAGCACGTACTTGAGCTCCATCTGCTCGAGGAGCTGCTTGACCAGGTCCTGGTCGGGGATGACGGGGCCTGCCGGTCCCGCCCCCTGCTGCGGTTCGGGCTGTCCCCCGAAGTTCGGAATCGAGGACGGGTCGATGCTCACTTGCTTGGTCCCTTCGTATGGATCGGGCCCATCCTCTCCCAGGGGGCCCCCCGGGGGGCAACCCCGGGAGCTCCTCTGCCTGGTTTCCGTCGTTCGCCGACTGCGGACAGCGTCCGGAGCGTGGCCGTTACAGGGTCTTCCCGGTGGCGGGCCCGACCAGGAGCCCGTCCCCGAACACCTCCACCCGCACCGTGTCCCCGTCCTTCACCTCGCCCGACAGGATCTCCTTGGCCAGGCGGTCGCCGATGGCCGTCTGGACGAGGCGGCGCAGCGGGCGGGCGCCGTACGCCGGGTCGTTGCCCTCGTCCGCGAGCCAGGCCAGTGCCTCGTCGGAGACGGACAGCGTCAGGCGGCGGTCGGCGAGGCGCTTGGCGAGGCGGTCGAGCTGGAGGCGCGCGATGCGGGCCAGCTCGTCCTTCTCCAGGGCGGAGAAGACGACCAGGTCGTCGAGCCGGTTGAGGAACTCCGGCTTGAAGGACGCCCGTACGACTTCCAGGACCTGCTGCTTCTTCTCCTCCGCCGAGGTGAGCGGCTCGACCAGGTACTGGCTGCCCAGGTTCGAGGTGAGGATCAGGATCGTGTTGCGGAAGTCGACCGTGCGGCCCTGGCCGTCGGTGAGGCGGCCGTCGTCGAGCACCTGGAGCAGGATGTCGAAGACCTCCGGGTGCGCCTTCTCGACCTCGTCGAGCAGGACCACCGAGTACGGCCGGCGGCGTACCGCCTCCGTGAGCTGGCCGCCCTCCTCGTAGCCGACGTAGCCGGGGGGCGCGCCGACGAGCCGGGCGACGCTGTGCTTCTCGCTGTACTCCGACATGTCGATGCGGATCATCGCCCGCTCGTCGTCGAAGAGGAAGTCGGCGAGCGCCTTGGCCAGTTCGGTCTTGCCGACGCCGGTCGGGCCCAGGAAGAGGAAGGAGCCGGTGGGGCGGTCGGGGTCGGCGATCCCGGCGCGGGTGCGGCGCACGGCGTCGGACACGGCCCGCACCGCCTCCGACTGGCCGATGAGGCGCTTGCCGAGCTCGTCCTCCATGCGCAGCAGCTTCTGCGTCTCGCCCTCCAGGAGGCGCCCGGCGGGGATGCCGGTCCAGGAGGCGACGACGTCGGCGATGTCGTCGGGGCCGACCTCCTCCTTGACCATGGTGTCGCGCGCGACCTCTTCCTCGGCCTCGCTGGCGGCCTCCAAGTCCCTTTCCAGGGTGGGGATTTCGCCGTAGAGCAGCTTGGACGCGGTGTCGAAGTCGCCGTCGCGCTGGGCCCGTTCGGCCTGGCCGCGCAGGTCGTCGAGCTTCTCCTTCAACTCACCCACGCGGTTGAGGGACTGCTTCTCCTTCTCCCAGCGGGCGGTGAGGCCCCGCAGCTCCTCCTCCTTGTCGGCGAGGTCGCGCCGCAGCTTCTCCAGGCGCTGCTTGCTCGCCGGGTCGGCCTCCTTGCCGATCGCGAGCTCCTCCATCTTCAACCGGTCGACGGAGCGCTGGAGTTCGTCGATCTCGACGGGGGACGAGTCGATCTCCATGCGCAGCCGGGAGGCCGCCTCGTCGACCAGGTCGATGGCCTTGTCGGGAAGGAAGCGGGAGGTGATGTAGCGGTCGGAGAGGGTGGCCGCGGCCACCAGCGCGCTGTCCGCGATCTGGACCTTGTGGTGGGCCTCGTAACGGCCCTTGAGTCCGCGCAGGATCGCGATCGAGTCCTCGACGCTCGGCTCGGCGACAAGCACCTGCTGGAAGCGGCGCTCCAGGGCCGGGTCCTTCTCGATGCGCTCGCGGTACTCGTCGAGGGTCGTGGCACCGACCATGCGCAGTTCGCCGCGGGCGAGCATCGGCTTGAGCATGTTGCCCGCGTCCATGGCGGAGTCACCGCCGGCGCCCGCGCCCACGACGGTGTGCAACTCGTCGATGAACGTGATGACTTGGCCGTCGCTCTCCTTGATCTCGGACAGGACGGTCTTGAGCCGCTCCTCGAACTCGCCGCGGTACTTGGCGCCCGCGACCATCGCACCCAGGTCGAGCGAGACGAGCCGCTTGCCCTTGAGGGACTCCGGAACGTCGCCCTTCACGATGCGCTGCGCGAGCCCCTCGACGACGGCGGTCTTGCCGACGCCGGGCTCGCCGATGAGCACGGGGTTGTTCTTGGTGCGGCGGGACAGCACCTGGACGACGCGCCGGATCTCCTGGTCGCGTCCGATGACGGGGTCGAGCCGGCCCTCGCGCGCCGCCTCGGTGAAGTCCGTGCCGAACTTCTCCAGTGCCTTGTACGAACCCTCGGGGTCGGGTGTCGTCACCCGGCGCCCTCCCCTGCTCTTCGCGAACGCCTCGGTCAGCTTCTTCGCACTGGCCCCATTGTCGGTCAGCACCTGGCCCGCGGCCCCGCCCTTGTCGGCGATGCCGATCAGCAGGTGCTCGGTGGAGAGGAACTCGTCGCCGAGCTCCTTGGCGCGGGCGGCCGCGTCGGCGATGACCGCGAGCAGCTCGCGGTTGGGCTGCGGCGGCGCGACCGTCGACCCGGTGACGCTGGGCAGCGACCCGAGCACGCGCTCGGCGCCCGTCCTGACCTGCACCTGGTCGGCGTCGACCGCGGCGAGCAGGTCGGTGATGTTCTCGTTGTCCTCGCCCTCGAGCAGGGCCAGCAGCAGATGGGCCGGGGTCAGATCCGGGTTTCCCCCGGACACGGCCCGGCTGGTCGCCGCGTTGATCGCGTCGCGGCTCCGGTTCGTCAGCTCGGCGTCCACGTGCCTGTTCTCCTCCATGTCGTCATACGGACCACGTCGTCATACGGACCACGTCGTCTACGGGCCATGCCGTCCTACGGACTCTGACTCATCCAACGTACACAAAGTTGAGTCTATTCCACTCAAGGGTGGCGACGGGAGCCCCTGGGGATAGGTTCCGTGGCATGGCCAAGCCGATCGACCTCGAACGACCCGACGCCGCCTTTCTCAGCTTCTGGCGGGAACGGCACCTGTGCACCCTGACGACGCTGCGCCCGGACGGCACCCCGCACGTCGTACCCGTCGGCGTCACCTACGACGCCGAGGAACGGGTGGCCCGCGTCATCACGAACAAGGCCAGCCGGAAGATCGCCCACATCCTCGAGGGGCCGCTCCCGGCGCGGGTCGCGGTCTGCCAGGTCGACGGGCGGCGCTGGTCGACCCTGGAGGGCACGGCGACGGTCCGCACGGAGCCGGAGCGGGTGGCGGACGCCGAGCGCCGCTACACCGAGCGCTACACGCGCGCGCCGCGGCCCAACCCGGACCGGGTGGTCATCGAGATCGCGGTGCGCCGCGGCACGGGGAACGGGGTCCAGGGCGCGTAGGCACCCGGACGCAAAACTGCAGCGGCGCCACCGTGTTCAGGTCCACGGTGGCGCCGCTGCGGGGGGAAGCACCTGCGCGATGTACTGCGACGGGGGATCGCGTCAGGCACTGCGGGGGGTGGCTGTGGTTCTGTGGGGCGCGCTCGAGACCTCGGCCTCGGCGTCGCCGACCAGCTGGTGGTCCCGCTGATCGAGGTTGACGAAGATCATTCCGTACCGGACGACGGTCCTCACCGGCTGCGGGGCGCCGCGGGGCCGACGCAGACACCGGTAGGCCCGGATGTCGTCCTCGTCGTCCCGCACCACGATGATCGGCTCCCCGAAGAGGGTGACCATGAGCGAGTCACCGGGACTCGGGATGGCCGTCACGAGGTCGATCGAGTGCCAGCCGGCCCGGTAGGCGATCGCCATCTCGCGGCGGAGGGATCTGTCGTCGGGTGGGGTGATCATGCGGATGCTCCCGCCGGGGCAACATTCCAGCCAAGGTCCGGGGGTGCGGAGGCAACCGAGACGGTGCCCGCCTCACTGGCGTTCCATCCGAGATCGAGAGTGCTCAACGCACTGGCGGCCAGCCCGGCGGAAAAGGCGGCGATCACCACCGAGCGAAGCATGCGCTTCAACATAGTCGGCTTCGTCCTCACTTGGTAAGTTCCTCTCCCCCGGCTGCAACAAGACGATGTCTCAATTCGGCACGTCAAAGCCACAGGGTCGATGCATCATGTTCCTGCACGTTCAGGACCCTGGGGGGTGGAGATTGCTCGCAATACACACAAAACCGACACATCCGCACCCCTCGACTCCGCTCTGTGACGAAGGGTCGCGCCTCTACGCGGACGCCTTGAGTGAAGGGCGCCTGGAGCGGGCGAAGGCGGACGACGCTCCCTGCCTCCTCGAGGCCGCGCTGCTGCACCCTGATCCGGACGACGCGAACTGGCTGCGGCCGGTTCCCCCTTCCGCGGCCCTCGCACAATGGCTGAATCCACTGGAGCGCGAGATCCAGGAACGGCGCAGGGAGGCCGTCCAACTGGCGGAACTCTTCGAGCCCTTCATGGCCATCACCGCACGCGCCGGGCCGGTCACGCACGCCATCACCGTGCTCGAGGGCGACGCGCGGATCAACGCGGCCATAGAGCGTCTCACCGCGGAGTGCCGTTTCGAAGTACTCACGGTGCAACCCGGGGGCGGACGCAGCGAGAACACGCTCAATGTGGCCCTGAAGCGCGGCGAAACGATCCTCGACCGCGGCGTGGCCATGCGCAGCATTTACCAGCACACCGTGCGCCACAGCCAGGGAACACTCGCCTACGCGGCCCGCATGAGCCGGGAGAAGGTGGAGATACGCACGCTCGAAGAACTCATAGACCGATTGATGATCTTCGATCGCAGTGCGGCCCTCATCCCGGTCGGTGAGAAGCGGCAGGTAGCCCTTGAACTGCGCCATCCCGGCCTGGTCGACTACTTCACCAAGGTGTTCGAGGACCTGTGGAGGCGCGCGACCCCGCTCCTGGAGGAGCCGCCCTACCCGCCGGCCGCCGACGGCATCACGGGAGTTCAGCGCTCCATAGCCAAGCTGCTCATCGAGGGCCACGTGGACGAAGCGATAGCGCGCAGACTGGGCATGAACGTACGCACCTGCCGTGCGCACATAGCGAAGATCGCAGCCTCCCTCGGCAGCGGGAGCCGCGCCCAACTCGGCTACCTCATCGCGAAGTCGGGGATTTTGGATCAGGAATCAGGGCTACCGACCGGAGAGAGCAACAAGTGACAGTCAGGGCACACAAGCATGGGGCAGAAGAATTCTGCGAAGCAGGTTCACAGCTCTACGCCCGTGCGCTGCACTGGGGTCGCGTACGCCGCCACGACGCCAAGGACGCCCCTTGCCTGCTCGAACTCGGCCTGCTGACACCCGACCCCGCCGACACCGAGTGGCTGCAGCCGATCGCTCCCGCGGTGGCCCTGCCCACCCTGCTCAACACCATCGAGGACGAGATCGCGCGGCAGCGTCACCGCGAGGCCCAACTGGCCAGGACCTTCGCCCCGCTCATGAATCTGGACGCCGAGCGCGCGGCCGTGCCGGGCGCCCCGATGCTCACCGTCCTCATGGGCTTCCACCGCATCAACGCGGCGATCAACGACGCGATGCTGTCCTCCTCCCAGGAGCTCCTCACCATCCAGCCCGGCGGCCACCGGCCTCCGGACCAGCTCGCCGAAGTGCTGCCCCGCGAACAGCGACTGCTGTCCCGCGGCTGCCGCATGCGCACCCTGTATCAGGACACCGCGCGCCACTCGGCCGCCGTGCGCGCGCACTTCGAGCAACTGGAGGGCGAGGTGGAGGTCCGCACCCTGGACGAAGTCACCGAACGCCTCGTCGTCCTGGACCGCACCGTTGCCTTCATCCCCGCCAACCCCGACCGGACCGTGGCCCTGGAGATCCGCCATCCGGCGCTGATCACCTATCTGGTGACCACCTTCGAGCGTCTGTGGCGTCTCGCGTCGCCCATGTATCCCGGGACCACCCAGGAGCTCGCTCTCCAGAACGGCTCGTCGAACCGTCAACGCACCATCGCAGCCCTCCTCGTCGAAGGCCACACCGACGCCGTCATCGCCGAGCGCCTCGGCATGAACATCCGCACCGTCCGTCATCACATCGCCAAGCTCGCCACCTCGCTCGGCAGCGAGAGCCGGGCCCAACTCGGCTATCTGATCGGCCAGTCCGGAATCCTGAGCAAGGAGAGTTCCACTGCATGACCGCAGCTCATGACCCGCGCGGACCTTCGGCCGGCTGACCCGGCCGGGACGCGTCGGACAGGCCCGCCTGGGCCAGGCGGACGCCCAGTTGCGTGCGGTTCGCCGCGCCCAGCGTCTCCGCCAGCTTCGCGATGTGCGCGCGACACGTCCGTACGTTCATGCCGAGCCGCTCCGCGACCACCGCGTCCGTGTGCCCTTCGGCCAGCAGGGCCGCGATGGAGCGCTGTCGCGGGCTGATGCCGTCCGCGTCGGCGGCGGGCAGCGGGGTGGAGAGCGGGAGGGCCAGGCGCCACAGTCTTTCGAAGGTGGTGGCGAGGTAGCCGACGAGTTCGGGGTGGCGGATCTCCAGGGCGAGGGTGCGGTCCTTGTTCGCCGGGACGTAGGCCACGGTCCGGTCGAAGACGAAGAGCCGCTCGGGCACCTCCTCCAGGGTGCGGATCTGCACGACGTCCCCCACCAGTTCCAGATAGCGGGCGAGACCCGGGCCGTGCCGGGCCACGTGCGTGTAGAGGGTCCGCATGCGCACCCCCCGCTGCTGGAAGTCGACCGTCCGCAGCGCCCCTTCGCGCAGGCTCACCTCCGTGCGGATGCCGCCCGGCTGGATCGTCAGGACCTGCTCCGAGCAGGTGGCGATCTGTTCGTCCACCACCCGCTGGATCCGGTCGTTGCCCTCGATCAGCCGGTAGAAGCTGTCGGGCGCGGCCCGCACGGCGTCGAGCCCCGCGAACCGCGAGGCTCCTTCGAGGAGTTCGCCCACCCGGCGATGCCCGGCCGCGGCCTCCTCGTGGGCCTCCCGCAGCAGCCCGGCCATGACCTTGTCCGGCGGCACGGGCACGAACCAGTTCAGGTCGCGCACGTCGGGGTGGAGCAGCTCCAGATCCACCAGGCACGGGGCCGCGGCGGCCTCCGTGCGCCGGACCCGGCCCGCCCGCAGCGCCCGCGCGTACACCTGCTCCGCCGCCGCGCACAGTCGATCCGGCCCGTGCGCGTGCGTCTCTTCCCCGCCCCCGCCCATCCGCCGCCCCTCCCGTACCGCACTTCAGGTCCCGACACCATACGCAGGGGGCCCGGCACCCCATCCGGGTGCCGGGCCCACTCGCCGAGAACGGCCTCTGCTACTTCAACCCCGCCTCGGCACAGGCCACCGCGAACTTCGCCGTGCAGATCTCCTTCACCGTGAAGATCCCGTCCTTCACCACGGTCTGCTTGATGTTGCCCCGCGTCAGCGCCACCACGCTCACGCTCGCCGTCCGGATCTGCTTGGTCGTCGGGCTGTCCGTGCGGCCCATCGCCAGCGCCTCGAACTCGATGGTGCGGCCCTGCGCGACCCGGACCGCCATCTCGGCGGCCATCGCGGCCTCCTGGGGGTAGGGCTTGTACACGCTCATGTACTGATCACCCGTCAGGATTCGCTGCACCGCCGCGAGTTCGGCGTCCTGGCCGGTGATCGGGGGCATCTTCGTGACGCCCGCCTCCTTGAACGCGGCGACGATGCCGCCCGCCATGCCGTCGTTCGCCGAGTACACGCCCGCGATGTTGCTCGCGCCGAGCGCGGCGATGGCCTGCTTCATCTCGGTCTTGGCGTTCTCCGGCTTCCAGGCGGCCGTGTCGTAGGACTTGGCGATGGTCACCGCGTCGGCGAGCTCCGCGCGGGCGCTGTCCTTGTAGTCGGCGGCGTTCGGGTCGGTCGGCGAGCCGTTGATCATGACGATCTTGGTGCTCTTGTCGGCCTTCTCGCCGAGCGCCGCGACGAGCTCCTTGCCCTGGGTCTGACCGACGAGGCCGTTGTCGAATCCGACGTACGCGTCGACCGGGCCCTGGGCGAGGCGGTCGTACGCGATGACGTGGATGCCCGCGTCCTTCGCCTTCTGCACGGAAGCCGCGATCTTCTCGGCGTCGACGGCGTCGACGAGCAGCGTGTCGACCTTCTTCTCGATCATCTGCTCCACCTGGCGGTTCTGGAGCTTGTCGTCCTGGTCGGCGTTGGCGTAGATCAATTGACCCTTGCCGTCGGTGAGTTCGGCCACCTGCTTCTTGATGATGGGGTAGTCGAACTTCTCATAACGGGCAGTTTCCTTCTCCGGAAGGAGCAGGCCTATTTTGACATCGTTGCCCTTGCGCACGGCCTCGCTGCTGTCGCTGCCCCCGCCGGGCAGCACACCACCGCAGGCCGAGAGCGAGACCACCAGGACGGATGCGACGCCGACGAGTCCGGCGCATCGCATTCGCGTGTTCATTACGGATACCTCCCTGACGTGGCCGCGACGGTGCGACCGAGGTGGCTCGAAGCCAACTCCGCGGCACAAGACCCGTCAAGAGGTGAAGCAACACCGCAACGAAACCGGATCCATTGGTTTCCGACATGAAGCCGGGTATCCGGACAAGTCGCGGAGCGCGTCCTTCCGCGCAGCGCTGATCGAACGTGCACACGCGGCCTCACCTGTCGTGGACCCGTCAGGAACCGCCGGAGCCCGGGAGGGCCAGGACTCCGGCGACCCGATGCCGCGCATGTCCGCTTCGCGTACACACCCCGAACGCGAGGGCGCGGCTCGACGGCGGTCTAACCCGGTACGCGGTCCATGAACCCGTGCACCGTACGGATCCGCCCGTCGTCGTCGAGCTCGATCACGTCGAACCCGGCGACGGGCGCGGTCCCGTCCGCCTCCGACACCAACTCCCAGCCAAAACGGGCGAGTTGGTGATGTCCGTCGACCGCGCCGAGCGGGCGGAAGACGAACCCCGGGAACTGCTCGTGCGCCGCCGCGATGACGGCGGCGATCCCGTCGTGACCCGCGACGTCCGCGAGCGGGTCGGTGTACGTGCCGTCCTCGGTCCAGGCGGTGGCGACGGCCTTGGCGATCTCCTCGGGGCCCTTGGCGTTCCAGGCCTCGAAGTAGCGGGCGACGGCGGTGTCCTGAGCGGTCATCTTGATCGGCCTCCTGGTGGTCGGGGTGCATCGGCTGCTGGACCCGGAGCCCGAGCGGAGTGCGCCGCCCGGGTTCCGGTGACTTCAGAGTGCCGGGGTACGCCGGGAGGGTCGATTACGTCCCAGGTAATGCAGGCGGCAGGCAATACGGGCGGCAGGCAATACAGGCCATGCCCGGGGCAGGAATTCGTCAACGGCCTTACCTGACCCTCGCGCCCCACGTGCCCCATGCATACAATCGCGCCCAGCATCGGCCCGCTTCACAGAACGTTCACAGGGCCGAATTCATAACCCTTGGGGGGGTTTTGCGCACTACTTCATGGAAGAAAGCTGGGCTGAGAGCCGGTTGCGCCGCCGTGGTTCTGGCGGCGGGGATGGCGCTGGCCGGGCCGGCCGGAGCGGCCGACAACGACCCCGCATCGCACACGGTCACCGAGCCTTCGGCGCCCACGTTCACGCCGCCGTCGGACGCGATGCTCAAGCACAGGGCGTCGGGCTCCAACAAGCTGCGGGCAGCGGTCGACGCCCCCGCGCCGCGCTTCGACATCGACGGGGACGGCCTCGCCGACTCCCTCTACCAGGTCTGGAACAACAAGACCTACATCCGGTACGGGGCGCCCAACACCGACGACGTCGAGTTCACCGTCTACACCTCGCGCGACGAGCAGACGCCCGCCAGGGAACTGCTCACCCCGGGCGACCTCGACGGCGACCCGTCCACCCACGAGGTCCTGAGCCTGTCCGCCTCGGGACGGCTGTCGCTGCATATGACGAACAGCCTGACGGGCACGGGCGACGACGTCTGGTCCGGCTCCGGCTGGCAGATGTTCAACAAGGTCACCGCGCCGGGGGACGTCACCGGTGACGGCAAGGCCGACCTGCTCGCCCGCACCCCGTCGGGCCAGCTCTACCTGTACAAGGGCACCGGCTCCGCGACGTACCCGTTCAAGGACCGCGTCATCGTGGGCAGCGGCTGGGGCCAGTTCGACCAGCTGCTCGGCGTCGGCGACATGAACAGCGACGGGCTCGGTGACATCGTTGCCCGCACGCCCTCCGGCGACCTCTACTTCTACGGCGGCAAGGGCTCCGAGTCCGTCCCGCTGAAGCCGAGGGTCAAGATCGGCTACGGCTGGCAGGGCTACAACCAGCTCGCCGCCGTCGGCGACGACGACGCCGACGGAAACGACGACATCGTGGCGCGTACCACCTCCGGCACGCTCTACCTGTACGAGTCCGACGGCACCGGCAAGTTCAAGCCGCGCCTGGGTGGCGGTACGGGCTGGAACCCCATCACCGCGTTCGCCAACTCCGGTTCCGACCGGTACATCGGCAAGCGCGCGGTCGTCGCCATGGACAAGTACGGCTCGCTCTGGCAGTACAACTCCACCAACAACGGTTGGCTGGGCGCGCGCCAGAAGGTCAGCGATCAGGGCGGCTTCTACGGCGCCAGCCTCTTCTACGCCTCCTCGCTCGACGGCGACGGTTACGGCGACCTGATCGAGAGGTACGAAGGCAAGCTGTACAACTTGCGGACGGGCACCCAGTTCTCCGGCTGGAGCAACTACAACCTCGTCCTCGGCCCCGGCGACCTCAGCGGCGACGGCAACGGTGACCTGCTGGCCCGCTCCAAGGCCGGTGACCTGTGGCTGTTCCGCGGCTACGGCACGGGCACCCAGCTGACCGCCCGCAGCTTCATCGGCGGCGGCTGGAACCAGTACAAGTCGATCCTCGGCGCCGGTGACATCTCCGGTGACGGCCGCGCGGACATCGTGGCGCGCACCACGTCCGGCAACCTGTACCTCTACAAGGGCACCGGCGACCGCAACCACCCGTTCTCGTCCCGGGTCAAGATCGGCTACGGCTGGACGTACTCCCAGCTGGACGCGCCCGGCGACATCGACGGCGACGGCCGCGCGGACCTGCTCGCGGTCAACTCCAAGGGCGAGCTGTTCCGTTACTCGTCCAACGGCACGGGCGGCTTCAAGGCCAAGGCCAAGATCGGCACGGGCTGGAACGCGTACAGCCACGTGTACTAGGCACCACTGAACGACCGCGTGTGCCCGGCCGGGAGATCCTGGCCGGGCATACGCGTTTTCCGGCTTGTGGTCAGAAGCCGAGGCTCCCAGGCCCAGGTCACTCGCGAACCGCCCGCAGGGCCTCGGCCAGGACAGCGCTCAGATCCCTCAGCGCCTCGCGCGCAGTGGCCGGGTCCTCGTCCTCCAAGTGCTCCTTCGCGTAGGCGCAACGGGCGGACAGGTCGGGCCGACGGGCGATCTCGATGTCCCTGGCTCACGTCAGCACCCAGCTCTGCACCGGACTCAGCGACTGCCATTCCACGGCCTTGGCGAACGCCTCGTCCTTCTGCTCCTGCATTTCGGCAAGCCGGGCCGGCGCGACGGCGGCGAGCGCCGCGCGCAGGGCATCCGGAGTCTTCTCGGGACGCGGGAACAGCTCGTGTCCGCCGGTCGTTCGGAGCTCCTTCAGGAAGAACGGACGTCAGCGGTCTCGATGCGGCAACCGGGGCAGCAGCCCGGTTCCGTCCCGCGATAGGCGTGGTCACACACGTCGCAGTTCTGGAGGGGGTGAGCCACCGGCAAAGACGCCGAGGGCAACCTGAACGCGGGTGTTGTAGGTGGCAGTTGAGCCGTCAGGCGGTGCGCGATGAGGGCCGCGGGGCTGCGGAGCGGTTCGTCCTCCGGCAGGTCCCGGGTGAGGGCGTGGCGTACGGCGGAGGGGATGAGCCCTCGTTCCAGCCAGGCGATGACGCCGGGGGCGAGGCGTTCGGTGTCACGGGCGGAGAGGGCGAGGCGGGAGTCGGTGCGGTGCAGGGCGGCGAGGACGTCGGTGGCCGCCTTGACGATGCCGGGGCCGGGAGCGTGTTCCGGGTGGGGGACGGTGAGGGGCCGGGACGCCTTCTTCCGCTCCGGCGTCGGCCGCTCCGCGCGGGCCGGGACGGCCGCCCCCGGCTGATTGCAGGAGACCGTGCGGGTGCGGACGCGCCCGTCGGGGGTGCGGTGCCGCTCACGCCGCAGGTAGCCGTGGGTTTCGAGTTCGCGCAGGGCGGCGGCGATACGGGTCGTGCCCTCCGGGAAACGGGCGGCGAGCGTGCGGATGTCGGCGCGGGCGCCGGGCGGCAGCGACTGGATGTACACGGCGAGGCCGATGGCGAGGCCGGACAGTTCGCGGTGCTGGGCGAGGTGGTTGCCGACGACCGTGTACCGGGTGTGGTGGCGCACGTTCTCGTGAACGATGCCGCCAACGCCGGATTCGGGGCGCGTGGGCGCGCTAGGGTGCTGAGTATCCATCGGGAAGCCTCTTCTTCCTCGGCGGTCAGGCCCTCGCGTTGGGATGCCAGTCCCTGCGGGGGCCGTCGCATGTTCGGGGTTGTTGTACGCAGCGTGAGCGTAGAGGGCTCAACCGGCATATGCACAAGCCGAGTTGGCGACCTTCACCCGTCCGAGTGGCGGCGGGAGGAGGGGTGGGGCTTGGCCCGGGTTCTTTCCCTCTAGGTCGTTTCTTTGGTGTTGCCGTCCAGGTCACCGGCGTACGGATATCCGCACCCCGGTAGGTCGAACTCGGCCCACACCGTCTTGCGCGGAGCGGGCCCCGCCGTGACGCCCCAGCGGTTCGCGAGTGCCTGTACGAGGAGCAGGCCGCGCCCCGACTCCCCTTCCCCCGCGCCGAGTTGAGGCAGCCGGTCGCCCCGGGCGTCGGCGACCTCGATCCGCAGGGCGCCTCCGGTCACGTACACGCTGAGCCGGAAGTCACGGCCGGGCAGGCGCGCGTGTGTGACCGCGTTCGCGGCGAGTTCCGCGACGACGTGGGCTGCCGCGTCCTGTACGTGGACGAGTCCCCAGGCGCGGAGTTGCTCGAGGGAGAGCAGGCGGGCGAGGCGGGCGCCGCGGGGTGTGGAGGACAGCTGGACGTGGAAGTGGCGGGCGGTGCGCGGGAGTTCGGCGGTGTCCTGGTTCACGTCACCCAGCGTGTCCGGTTCCTGGGACACCCACCCGCGACACGAGCGTCACGTACGGCGACTGTCCAGGTTCTGTCCAGGCCTGTACACGCTGTCCAGAGGGCCGGCGGCGGAGTCGGTGCCCAGGCCCGCGAGCAGGCGCAGCCCGTCCTCGGTGGGGCTGCCGGGGGCGGCGGAGAGGACGATCAGCTCCCTGCCCGACTCGTCCGGGAGCGCGAAGTTCTCCTGGTGCAGTTCGAGGAGTCCGACCAGCGGGTGCTGGTACGCCTTGCGTCCGTAGGTGCGGGCGCGCACGTCCGCGCGGGCCCACAGGCGGCGGAAACGCTCGCTGCCCATGGACAGTTCGCCGATGAGCGCGGCCAGCTTCCGGTCGTCGGGGTACTTCCCGGCGGCCAGGCGCAGGTGCCCGACGACGTCGAGGGTGCAGGTCTCCCAGTCCGCGTAGAGGCCGCGCTCGGCCTCCTCCAGGAAGATGTGCCGGGCGGTGTTCAGACCCGGCAGCGGCCGGCCGAAGAGGAGCCCGGCGAGACGGTTCCCGGCGATCACGTCCAGGCGGTGGTCCATGATCAGCGCGGGTGCGTCGGGAACCAGGTCCAGGACGCGCAGCAGCTCGGGGCGGACCCGCCCGCCCGGCGTCTTCGCGCGGCGGCGGCGCTGCCGCGCGAGCCGGTAGAGGTGTTCGCGCTCCGTCCCGTCGAGGCCGAGGACGCGGGCGAGCGCGTCGAGGACCTGCTCGGACGGCTGGGTCGCGCGCCCCTGCTCCAGGCGTACGTAGTAGTCGACGCTGACCCCCGACAGGTGGGCGACCTCTTCGCGGCGCAGCCCTGCGACCCGGCGCCGGCTGTCGGTGGGTATGCCGACGGCCGCCGGATCGACCCGCGAACGCCGGGTCCGCAAGAAGCTCGCGAGATCGAGATCGAGATCGTCCATGCGTTCCAGTATGTCCGCGCAGCGCCACCCTCACGCGTCCGCGAGGGTGGCCCTGCCGATACCAGGAAGTCCCGTCCGACGGAAGGTCCGCCCCTGAACAGCGGGCGCCGCGAGGCCCAGGATCGAGAGCGTCGGAACTGATCCGAACCGATCCGAAGACAGAGGGAACTCCCATGAAGACGCTCATCGTCCACGCCCACCCGGAACCGAAGTCGCTCAACAGCTCGCTGAAGGACCTCGCGGTGTCCACCCTGGAAAAGGCGGGGCACGAGGTCCGGGTCAGCGACCTGTACGCGATGAAGTGGAAGGCGGTCGTGGACGCCGACGACTACGGTCCGCACGCCTCGCAGCCGCTGAAGGTGGCCCTTGATTCCGGCCGGGCCTTCGAGTCCGGGGCGCTCACCGCGGACGTCCGCGCCGAGCAGGAGAAGCTGCTGTGGGCCGACACGATCATCTTCCAGTTCCCGCTGTGGTGGTACTCGATGCCCGCGATCCTCAAGGGCTGGGTGGACCGGGTGTTCACGTACCGCTTCGCGTACGGCGTCGGCGAGCACAGCGAAACCAAGTACGGCGAGCGCTTCGGCGAAGGCACCCTCGCGGGCCGCAGGGCCCTGCTGTCGGTGACCGTGGGCGGCCCCGAGCCGCACTACGCCGCCCGCGGCATCAACGGCCCCATCGACGACCTGCTGTTCCCGATCCAGCACGGCACGCTCTACTACCCGGGCATCGAGGTGCTGCCCCCGTTCGTCCTGTACGGCGCCGACCGCATGGCCGACGAGGACTACGCGGACGTCGCCAAGGCCTGGGAGCAGCGCCTGCTCACCCTGGAGTCGACCGACCCGATCCCGTTCCGGCGGCAGAACTTCGGTGACTACGAACTCCCCTCGCTGCACCTGAAGGAGGGGCTGGAGCCGGCGGGCCGCACCGGTTTCGGGCTGCACGTGCGCGGCTGACCGGAATCTGTCCACGGCTGTACAGAGTCGTACAGGCCTGTCCAACTGGGCATATGGGTACGGCCGTTGCTGGAGGTGTGGGCTGATGACAGAGACGACGGACACGACCGACGGTGACGGCTGGGAGATCGAACCGGGCGACGAGGAAGGCGCCGCCGTCATGGCGCTGATCGGGCGCCAGTTGAGGGCCTGGCGGGAAGCGGCCGGACTCAGGGCCTCCGAACTCGCCGCCGCGATGGGGTACGGGGAGGGCATCGTCTACAAGGTCGAGAGCGGGACGCGGATTCCTCGGCCGGAGTTCCTGGACAAGGCGGATGAGGTGTTGCGGGCGGGGGGTCGGCTCGGCGGGATGAAGGAGGATGCCGCGACGTTGCGGTATCCGAAGAAGGTGCGGGACATCGCCGAAGTCGAGGCGAGGGCCGTGGAGTTGACGGCGTACTCGGATCACTATCTGCATGGCTTGCTGCAGACAGGCGAATACGCGCAGGCGCTCCTCTCCCTGCGGCGCCCGGCTCTCTCCCGTGAGCGGATCGAACGAGGGGTAGCCGCACGCGTGGCACGACAGTCGATCTTCGAACGTGACCCCGCGCCGAACCTCAGCTTCATCCAAGAAGAGGTGACTCTGCAACGACCGATCGGAGGGAAGATGGTCCTGCGGCGCCAGCTCGAACACCTCCTGGAACTAAGCCAGTTGCAGCACGTGGAGGTCCAGGTGATGCCGACGGACCGCGAGGACCACGCCGGGATGAGTGGAGAGATGGAAGTGCTGAAGTTCCAGGACGGGGCGGCGCTCGGGCGCGGCGTGCGGCTCTTCAGCGGTCGCCCGGTCTCCGACCCGAAGCAACTCCGCATCATCGAACTGCGGTGTGGGATCATCCGTGCTCAGGCTCTCTCGCCAAGAGAGTCACTGGCCTTCATCGAGCAAGTGCTGGGAGAAACATGAACGCATCCGAACTGGTCTGGTTCAAGAGCAGCTACAGCAGCGGCAGCGATGAGCCCGATTGCCTCGAGATGGCCCACACCCCCGGCACCGTCCACATCCGCGACTCAAAGAACGCCCAGGGTCCCCGCCTCCGGGTGAGCGGGGCGACCTGGACGGGGTTCCTCGGGGGTCAGCCCTGGAACTCGGTCAAGTCGATCGCGTAGAGCCGCAGGCCCTCGTCCTCGCCGGTCGGCGCCATGCCGAGCTTGTGCAGGACCTTCGCCGACGACGTGTCGTCCAGGGTCGTGGCCGCGACCACCCGGTCGATCCCCCGGTCCTGGAGGGCGAACTCCAGCGTGGCCTGCGCCGCCTCCGAGGCGTAGCCCTGGCCCCAGAAGACGCGGCCGAGCCGCCACTGGATGCCGATGTGGCCCGCCAGCTTCGCCGGGGCGTCCGGCACGTACAGGCCGACGGCCCCGGCCAGTTCGCCCGAGCCCAGGAGCTCGACGGCGAAAACGCCGAAGCCCTCGTCGTCCCACTCCTCCTCCCAGCGCTCGATGTCCTCGGCGGTCTCGTCGAGGGAGCGCGGGGCGCCGTCGCCGATGCGGTGCATCACGGCCGGGTCGGACTGGATCTCCGACAGGGCCGCGAGGTCGTCGTCGGGCAGCCAGCGGCGCAGCAGGAGGCGGGGGGTGCGGATCTCGGTCATGGTCACATCCTGCGGCATGGGCGGGAACGGGCGGGGGAAGGGGTCGCCGCAGGTCGGCCGCGCCCCGGTGCACAGCGGATGCGCAGCTGTACGGTGGCGCGCCAATCACCGTTCATTTCAAGCCAGTTGAGGCATATGCGGCCCGCACGGTCTAGGATCACTCCGCCTCCCCCACGTCGGCATCCCCCCACTCGTCAGTCACCACGAGAAAGGGAACGCCCGCCGTGCCTCACCAAGTAAGACCCACGGTCCGACCCGCCCGGCTCGGGCTCGCCATCGCCACCGTCACCGCCACCTCCGCCCTGGTCCTGGGCCTGACCGGCACGGCCGCCACGGCCGCGCCCACGAGCGGCACCGCTGCCGCCGCGTACGACGAGGCCGGCCTCGGTGACGGACCCTCGTTCATCATGGCCACCGGCGGCCGTGACGCGGTCACGCTCTCCTGGAGCTGGATGTCCGAAGCCGCGCACTACGAGGTCTACCGCGCCTCCGAGGAGACCGGCGAGACGGGCGACTTCTCCCTGCTCGCGACGGTGGACCAGGCGGTCTCGCCCGAGTACGCGGACACCGACGCCTGGGAGGACGTGCCGTACGCGTACAAGGTGCGGGCCGTGGACGCGTACGGCAACACGTCGGACTTCTCCGAGACCGTGCACGCGACCCGCGACACCACGGCCCCGCTCTCCCCGACGGACCTGACCGTCGCGAAGCAGGACGTGCGGGGGGTCACCCTGACCTGGCGCAGCGGCGGGACGGACGCCGTGAAGTACAACGTCTACCGGTCGACCAGCGTCAACGGCACGGCGAAGAAGCTGGGTTGGACGTCCACGCTGACCTACCGCGACACCACCGGCGAGCCGGGGCAGACGTACGTCTACTTCGTGCGCGGCCTGGACGCGGCGGGCAACGAGTCGGCGTCCAGCCCCTACGTCACCGCCACCAAGTCGATCGGGTCGAGCAGCGCTCCGCAGGCGCCCACCTTCAACAGCGCGCTCATCGTCGGCAACAAGCTGAGCCTGGCCTGGCAGAGCAACGGGTACGTGCCCGTCCAGCAGTTCCACGTGTACCGGTCCCGCACCACCCCCGTGGACACGACGAACCCGGCGAACCTGGTCACCTCCACGGACCAGACCTCGTACACGCAGACCGTGGCGGACAGCGACAAGGACTACTACTACGCGGTGGTCGCGGAGTCCGCGTACGGGGTCAGGTCGGCCGCGTCGGCCTCCCAGCTGCCCGAGGTGCGCGCCCCGCAGCCGCCGCCGTCCACCACGATCTACGACGCCGCGGCCGGTGACGGCCAGGCCGTGCTGAGCTGGTACGACCCGCCCTTCAGCACGGACCAGCCGCCGTTCGCCGGGTACCGCCTGTACCGGTCCACGTCCCCGGGGGTCACTCCCGCGACGGCCGACAAGGTCATCCCGACGACGGACTCTTCCTACCCCGACTACGACGTGACCAACGGGACGACGTACTACTACGTCGTCACCGTGGTCGACACCGACGGCAACGAGTCGGCCCCGTCACCGGAGGTGTCGGTGACGCCCGTCGCACCGTAAGCACGTGAAGGGGCCCTGGGGTCTCAGGGCCCCTGTACCGACTTGATCGTGTACGGATACGACTCCTGCTGCCAGTCCACCGTGAAGAGGGCGGCCGGGCGGGCGGCGACCTGCGGCACGCGGCCGTCCGACGTCAGGACCTTCGCCGTACCGAACGTGCCGGTGCGGCTGACCAGCTTGGCGCTGACCTGCGTATAGCTGTAGGGAGGCGCCGACTTGGGCAGGACCGTGGCGTAGACGAGCATGCCGTCGCCGTCGTCGTCGAGCGCCAGGTCGGGGCGGTCACCGGCGCCGAGGGCCGTGACGGTGCCCAGGGTGCCGCCCGCGGACAGCGTGCGGCCGCGCAGTTCGAGCTTGCCGCTGACGTTGCGGGTCCACACGATCACCGAGTCGCCCTCGAGGTCGGTGGCGAGCGTGTGGTGGTTGCCCGCGTTGTCGGTGGACGCCGAGATGCGCAGGGGCGAGGACAGGGTCCCGGTGCGGCTCCAGCGCGAGGCCCACACCTGCGGGACCGTGCCGCCGCCGGAGCGGTAGCTGATGACCGCGTCACCGTCCCGGTCGACGCCGACCCGCACCATGCCGAACCCGCCGTACGAGGCGATGGGCGTGGTGATCAACTTCGCCGGATAGACGGTCGTCGACGTGATCCGCTTGGCCGCCACGTCGGCGCCGCGCGGCCAGGCCACGACGAACTGGCTGTTGCGGTCGACGCCGATGGCCGGCTTGTCGCCGTTGCTGGAGCCGAGGTTGATGACGGAGCCGAGCGTGCCGTCCATGAAGATCCGGCGGGCGACCGCGCGCCAGCTTCCGTCGCGGACCTCCGTCCAGGCCGCCATCGCGGTGCCGCTCGGTGTGACGGCCACGACCGGGTCGGTGGCGGGCGCCGACGTGGACAGCTTCTGCAGCGGCCCGACGAGGCTGCCGGAGCCCGCGACGCGACGGCCGACGACCGTACTGTCCTGCTGCCAGACCACCGCCGAGTCACCGGTGTCGTCGGAGTCGGCCTCCGGCCATGCCACGGCGGCGCCGTCCGGCGACAGCGTGCGGATCGCCCCGGTCGAGCCGTCCCTGTACTTCACCCGCGTCTGGATGCGGTTGTAGGAGTACGTCGTGGACTGGTCCCCGGCCGACCAGCTCAGCAGGGCGTCCCCCTGCCGGTCCATGGAAACCCCGGGCGAGTCGTCCGGAGTCCAGCCGGACGCCGACACGCTCCACGCCGAGGTCCACGTGGCCTCGGCGTTCATGGCGAACGCCGCGGCGGCCGCGATCCCGGCCGCCGCGGCGACGGAAACCCCTGCGAGTATCCGGCGCTTCATCGAACGCCGGTGACGTGCTGTACGCGAAACCACTCTGCTCCCTACGACCGTCACGACTCTCATGCCCTTCTCATGGCAACGGGACAGCCGGCACAGCCAACACACAGGCCTCCCCCAGAACCCAGCGCATCAGCAGCCTCATTCGTCACAGCCGGAGACGGCAACGTGAAGGGGCCCCGGAGTCGGCTGACTCCGGGGCCCCTTCACACGTTGCACAGCAGCTCAGTCCCGCGGCCCCTTCGGCCGCCAGACCACCAGCGCGCTGGTCTGCTGGACCTCCTGGTACGGGACCAGGTCGCGGCGGTACGAGGCGTGCACCGCCGCCTCACGTTGCTGCATGGCCGCGGCGGCTCCCTCCACGGCGGCGGAGAGTTCCGCCACCCGGGACTGGAGCGCGGCCACCTGGTTCTCCAGCTCGATGATGCGCTTGATGCCCGCCAGGTTGATGCCCTCGTCCTGCGACAACTGCTGGACGGTGCGCAGCAGTTCGATGTCGCGGGCCGAGTAGCGCCGGCCGCGCCCGGCCGTGCGGTCGGGGGAGACCAGGCCGAGGCGGTCGTACTGGCGCAGCGTCTGCGGGTGCAGGCCGGACAGCTGGGCCGCCACCGAAATGACGTACACCGGGGTCTCTTCGGTCAGTTCGTACGGGTTGCTTCGTCGTCGACCATGCTGCCCATCCATCTGGCTCAGGCTCCCTTCGCGGCCTGGAACAGTTCTGCCCGGACATCGGTGTCCTCAGTCGCCTTGCGGTACGACTCGAGGGCCGAACGGGCCTCGTCGTCAAGGTCCTTGGGGACCGCGACCTCGACGGTGACCAGCAGGTCGCCCCGGGTGCCGTCCTTGCGGACCGCGCCCTTGCCGCGGGCCCGCATCGTCCGCCCGTTCGGCGTGCCCGGGGGCAGCTTCAGGGTGACCGGCGGGCCGCCGAGCGTGGGGACCTTGACCTCGCCGCCGAGCGCCGCCTCCGGGTAGGTCACCGGGACGGTGACCGTGAGGTTGTCGCCCTTGCGGCCGAAGACCGGGTGGCTGTCGACGTGGACCACGACGTACAAGTCGCCCGCCGGGCCGCCCCGTTCACCGGGTCCGCCCTTGCCGCGCAGACGGATGCGCTGGCCGTCGGAGACCCCGGCGGGGATGCGCACCTGCATCGTGCGGGAGGACTTGGCGCGGCCGCTGCCCTTGCAGACCTCGCAGGGCGTTTCCGCGATCAGGCCGCGGCCCTTGCAGTCCACGCAGGGGTCGGTGAGGGAGAAGCCGCCACCGCCGCCCCGCGAGACCTGGCCGGTGCCGACGCAGGTCGGGCACACGCGCGGCGTGCCGTTCTTGTCGCCGGTGCCGGAGCACGCCTTGCAGGGGGCCTGGGACGACATGCGGAGGGGGACTGTCGCCCCGTCGACCGCCTCGGTGAAGCTGAGCGTCACCTCGGACTCGATGTCCTGTCCGCGGCGCGGCTGGGTACGGGTGCCCGTGCCCGCGCCGCCCCGGTTGAACAGGCCGCCGAACACGTCCCCGATGCCGCCGCCGAAACCGCCCTGCCCGCCCTGGCCCTGGGCGCCGCCTCCGAAGAGGTCGCCCAGGTCGAAGTTGAACGAGCCGCCGCCCGCGCCGGGCCCCGGACGGAATCCGCCGTTGCCGAACAGGGCGCGCGCCTCGTCGTACTCCTTGCGCTTCTTGGGGTCACCGAGGACGTCGTTCGCCTCGGAGATCTCCTTGAACCGCTCCTCCGCCTTGGGGTTGTTCTTGTTGGCGTCGGGGTGGTTCTCGCGCGCCAGCTTGCGGTACGCCTTCTTGATCTCGGCGTCGGTGGCGTCCTTCGGGACGCCGAGGACCTTGTAGTAGTCCTTCTCGATGAAGTCCTTGGTGCTCATCGGCCTCGACGTCCCTCCTCACCTGTATCTGTCGTACGTATGACGTCAGCCCTCGTCCGGGCCACCGCTGTCCTTCTCCTCGGCCTTCGCGTCGGCCGACTCGTCGGACTTGCCGCCCTGCGCGCCCGGCTGCGGCTCGGCCACGGCCACCCGCGCGGGGCGGATGGTGCGCTCGCCGATCCGGTAACCCGGCTGCAGGATCGCCACGCAGGTCGTCTCGGTGACGTCCGGCGCGTAGCTGTGCATCAGGGCCTCGTGCACCGTCGGGTCGAAGGGCTCGCCCTCCTTGCCGAACTGCTGCAGGCCCAGCTTCGCCACGACCGTCTCCAGCGAGTCGCCCACGGACTTGAATCCGCCGACGAGTTCGCCGTGCTCACGGGCGCGGCCGATGTCGTCGAGGACGGGAAGCAGCTCGGTCAGGAGGTTCGCGACGGCGATCTCCTTGACCGTGACGCGGTCCCGCTCCACACGGCGACGGTAGTTCTGGTACTCGGCCTGCAGGCGCTGGAGGTCGGCGGTGCGCTCGCCGAGGGCGGCGCGTGCCTGGTCCAGGGCTGCCGTCAGACCGGCAGCGCCTTCTTGTTGGGTGGAAGCTGAGTCCCCGGCCGGGGCTGCCCCCTCCTTGTCGGAGGAGGCGGCCTGTCCGGCTACTGTCTCGGCGTCGTCGGGGGTGGCGCCGGAGGGGACGTCAGGCTTCTCGTTCTCCTCGAAGCCCGGGGTCTCCTCCGTCACGCGGCACCGTCCTTGCGGTCCTCGTCCACGATCTCGGCGTCGACGACGTCCTCGTCGGCACCGTCCTTGGACATGTTCGGGCCGTCACCCTGGGGCGCGTCGGCGCCACCGGCGGCCTGCGCACCCTGGGCGTCGGCGTACATGGCCTGGCCCAGCTTCTGCGAGACGGCGGCGACCTTCTCGGTGGCGGTGCGGATCTCGGCCGTGTCCTCGCCCTTGAGCTTTTCCTTCAGCTCGGTGACGGCTTCCTCGACCTCGGTCTTCACGTCGCCGGGGACCTTGTCCGCGTTGTCCGCGAGGAACTTCTCGGTCTGGTAGACGAGCTGCTCGCCCTGGTTGCGGGACTCGGCGGCCTCGCGGCGGGCGTGGTCCTCCTCCGCGTACTTCTCGGCCTCTTCGCGCATCCGGTTGACCTCGTCCTTCGGCAGCGAGGAGCCACCGGTGACGGTCATCTTCTGCTCCTTGCCCGTGCCGAGGTCCTTCGCGGTCACGTGCATGATGCCGTTGGCGTCGATGTCGAAGGCGACCTCGATCTGCGGGACACCGCGCGGGGCCGGCGGCAGACCGGTCAGCTCGAACATTCCGAGCTTCTTGTTGTACGCCGCGATCTCGCGCTCGCCCTGGTAGACCTGGATCTGCACCGACGGCTGGTTGTCCTCGGCCGTCGTGAAGATCTCCGAGCGCTTGGTCGGGATCGTCGTGTTGCGCTCGATGAGCTTCGTCATGATCCCTCCCTTGGTCTCGATGCCGAGGGACAGCGGGGTGACGTCGAGGAGCAGGACGTCCTTGACCTCGCCCTTGAGGACACCGGCCTGCAGGGCGGCGCCGATGGCGACGACCTCGTCCGGGTTCACGCCCTTGTTGGCCTCGTTGCCACCCGTCAGCTCCTTGACGAGCTCGGCGACGGCCGGCATACGGGTCGAGCCACCGACGAGAACGACGTGGTCGATCTCGCTGAGCTGGATGCCCGCGTCCTTGATGACGTTGTGGAACGGCGTCTTGCAGCGCTCCAGGAGGTCGGACGTCAGCTGCTGGAACTGGGCGCGCGTGAGCTTCTCGTCCAGGTGCAGCGGGCCCTCGGCGGACGCCGTGATGTAGGGCAGGTTGATCGTGGTCTCGGTCGAGGACGAAAGCTCGATCTTCGCCTTCTCGGCGGCCTCGCGCAGACGCTGGAGCGCCATCTTGTCCTTGGCGAGGTCCACGCCGTGGCCGTTGTTGAACTGCTTGACCAGGTAGTCGACGACGCGCTGGTCCCAGTCGTCACCACCGAGGTGGTTGTCACCGTTGGTGGCCTTCACCTCGACGACGCCGTCGCCGATCTCGAGCAGCGAGACGTCGAAGGTGCCGCCACCGAGGTCGAAGACGAGAATGGTCTGGTCGTCCTTGTCGAGGCCGTAGGCCAGGGCGGCCGCAGTCGGCTCATTGACAATACGCAGGACGTTCAGGCCCGCGATCTCGCCGGCCTCCTTCGTCGCCTGACGCTCGGAGTCGTTGAAGTACGCGGGCACGGTGATGACCGCGTCCGTGACCTTCTCGCCCAGGTACGCCTCGGCGTCCCGCTTCAGCTTCTGCAGGATGAACGCGGAGATCTGCTGGGGGTTGAAGTCCTTGCCATCCAGGTTGATCTTCCAGTCAGTGCCCATGTGGCGCTTGACGGAGCGGATGGTCCGGTCAACGTTCGTGACCGCCTGGCGCTTGGCGACCTCGCCGACCAGCACCTCGCCGTTCTTCGCGAAGGCGACGACGGACGGCGTGGTCCTGGCGCCCTCGGCGTTGGTGATGACGGTGGGCTCGCCGCCTTCGAGAACGCTGACGACGGAGTTAGTCGTGCCCAGGTCGATGCCGACCGCACGTGCCATTTCGATTCCTCCAGGTGCCTACTTGAGTGGATCTGACTCAAGACTGCAACACCACCCCCCTCCCCGTCAACAGACCTGAGTCGCATCCACTCAACTTTTATCCTGCGCTTATTCGCAGACCATTGGAGAAATCGCCCTGACCAGCTCTTTTACCAGTACGTCGAGATCACGACCGCAGTCTTTCAGGGCGTCGTAACCCTGCCCCCAGGGGTCCGGAACCTCGTCCTCCGCCGCCGGAACGGCGGGCAGCGTACCCCTGCGGACGGCAGCGCCCGGCACTCCGGTTCCGTCGCTCAGCCGCAGGAACTCGCGCAGCGTGAAGGTGCGCCGCAGCGCCAGCGGGGCGAGCCGGACCGCCGCCTCGCGGTGCTCGCGGGCGAGGCCGAGCACGAGGCCGGAGCGCTCCACCAGCTCGGCCGTGAGCTGCGTCGAGGCGAAACCCGCCGAATCACCGCCCAGCTCCTCCAGAACGGACCGCGTCGCCGTGTCCATGGGCGCACCGGGCCGCGCGAACGTGCCCGCGCTCACGGCGCGGACGCCCGGCATACGGGCCCGCAGCAGGCGCTCCGCGAGCGGGGAGCGGTGGACGTTCCCGGTGCAGACGAACAGAACGGTGAGCGGGGCCACGGATGTCACGGACGTCACGGGTGTCGGGCATGCCTCGGGTGTCACGGGTGTCACGGATGCCGGATGCCCTTCAGGTCGACGACTGACGTGCCGTTAAGTCCCGTATGTACGGGATGTACGCCATGGATGGCAGCGTAAAGGGTGCGGTGCGCGGCAGGGGTGTCGCCGCCACCGCCACCACCGCGGCCCTCGCCTATGCGGGGACCCGGCTGATCGGTCTGGTCGCCCTCGCCGGCTGGGCCCTGGCCACCGGCCGCGCCCCGCTGCACCAGCTCGCCGCCGTCGGGGACGCGCGCTGGTACCGGACCCTCGCCGAGCACGGCTACGCCGCGGCGCCGGAGACACTGCCCAACCCCGACCTCAGCCCGCTCGCCTTCTTCCCGCTGTACCCCTGGCTGATCCGCCTGGCCGACGCGGTGCTGCCCGCCGGCCCCGCGCCCGCCGCGCTCCTCGTCTCCTGGACGGCCGCCCTCGCCGCGGCCGTCGGCCTGTTCCGGATCGGGGCGCTGCTGCACGGCCCGCGCGCGGGCCTCGCGCTCGCCGTGCTGTGGGGCGCACTGCCGCACGCCGTCGTGGAGTCGATGGCCTACACCGAATCGCTCTTCACCGCCTGCGCGGTCTGGGCCCTGTACGCCGCCATGGCGGGGCGCTGGCCCGCCGCGTCGGTGCTCGCGGTCGCGGCGGGGCTCGCCCGGCCCACCGGAGTCGCCGTCGCCCTCGCGGTCTGCGCGGGCGCCGCCCACGCGGTCGTACGCAGCTCACGTGCGGGTGAACTCCCGTCCCGCGCACCGGTGTTGGCGGCGGCACTCGTCGCCCCGCTCGGCTGGTGCGGCTACGTGCTGTGGGCCGGGCTGCACGCGGGCGCCGGGCCCACCGGGTACTTCGCGGTGCAGCGCGCCTGGGGTTCGCGCTACGACTTCGGGGCGCACACGCTGCGCCGCGCCGCGGCCGCCGTCGCCGCCGGTCAACCGGCCCTCGCGGTCGCCGCCCTGCTGACCGTCGCCGTACTCGCCGCCCTGCTCGTCGCGGGATCGCGCCAGGGCCAGCCGCCGGTGCTGCTGCTCTACACCGGCGCGCTCGCCGTCATCGTGCTCGGCGGCGACGGGTTCCTGCACTCACGGCCCCGGTTCCTGCTGCCCGCCTTCGGGCTCCTGCTGCCACTCGCACTCGTCGTGGCGCGGCTGCGCACGCGGACGGCCGCGACGGTCCTGTCCGTCGCGGCCGTCCTGTCCGCGCTGTGCGGCTGCTACCTCCTCGCCCACCTGGGCACGGCCGCCCTCTGACATTCCGTCATTTGTCCCCGGCCAGATACGACATCACGGGCCGGGCGGGCGAGCGCAGCACTCCGGGACGCGGGGCGGGCAGTTCCCCGTACGAGCCGTAACCGCCGTAGCCGCCGCCCCGGGGGACGGGCGCCATGCTGAACACGGTGCCGATGAGCCGGGCGCCGACCGTGCGCAGTGAACCGGCCGACGCGGTGACCTCGTCGCGGGACGTCTTCCCGGCGCGCACGACGAGGAGCGTGCCCTGGACGAGCGGGGCGAGGCCGACCGTGTCGGCGACCGGGAGCAGCGGGGCCGTGTCGACGATCACCGTCTCGTAGCGGTCGGCGAGTTCGCGCAGCAGCTCGCCCATCCGCTCCGAGGCGAGGAGCTCGGAGGGGTTCGGCGGCACGGTCCCGCCGGTCAGCACGGCGAGTCCGTGCGGGGCGTGCTGCATGACGTCGTCGAGCCCGGCCCGCCCGATCAGCACGGTGGTCAGGCCCGCGTCCTGCACGAGCCCGAGCGTCTTCGCCACGCACGGCTTGCGCAGATCCGCGTCCACGAGACAGGTGGCGACGCCCGCCTCGGCGAGCGAGAGGGCGAGGTTGGCGGCGGTGTTCGTCTTGCCCTCGCCGGGCAGCGAGCTGGTCACCGCGATGACGCGCGGCCGGTCGTCGATGTGCGCGAACTGCAGATTGGCGCGCAGCCTGCGGAACGCGTCCGCACGCGGCGTGCGCGCGGCCTCCCCGACCGCCAGCGGCTTGCCCGGCGCCTCCTTGTCGTACGGGACGGAGGCCAGCGGGGCCACTCCGGTCAGCTCGGTCGTGGCCTCGGCGCTCTTGACCGTCGTGTCGAGGCTCTCGCGCAGGAACGCGAGCGCGGCACCCACCAGCAGACCGCCGAGCAGGCCCGCGGCGAGGTTCAGCGCGGGGCGCGGCGAGACGGGTTCCGTGGGCACGGCGGCCTGCTGGGTCACGCCGAGCGTGACGGGTGAACCGGCGTACGGGGGACCGCTGTTGCCCTCGGCGAGCGCGACCGCACGCGGTGCCTCGAGGCGTTCGACGACCGCGCCGAAGCGGGTCGCCACCGCGTCGGCGATCCGGGCCGCGCGCTCGGCGTCGCCGTCGGTGACCGTGATGTCGATGAGCACGGTGTTCAGCGGGGCCTTGGCCGTGATGTGCCCGGCGAGCTCCTCCGGAGTCATCGCGAGCCTCAGCTTGCGGACCACCGGTTCGGTGACCTGGCGGGTGTTCACGATCGCGGCGTACGACTGGACGCGGGCCTGCGAGAAGCTCTGGCCCTGCTGGAGCTGCGCGGTGTCTCCCGTGCCGTGCGTCGCCACGAAGAGCTGGGTCCTGGCCTCGTAGGTGGGGCGCGTCATGGATGTCGCGGCCCAGGCTGCGGCTGCCCCCAGGGCGAGGCAGGTGAGGAGCGTGGGGAGTCTTCTGGTCAGGATCTGGAGGAAAGTGCGGAGTTCCAACGGGGGGTTCTCGTTTCGTTGCCGAGTGCGGATTCGTCGTGGTTGCTCGCGCCCACGCGGCGGAGCCGCAAATTGATGCAGCCCCGCGCCCCTAAAAGGCCAGCCGTGTATAGGTGTCGGCCACTCCGTCCCTGAGCGCGATCTCCGGCTTCCAGCCCAGGGCCGTCAGGCGGCTGACGTCGAGGAGTTTGCGCGGGGTGCCGTCCGGGTGGGTCTCGTCCCAGGCGATCTCGCCCCGGTAGCCGACGGTCTCGGCGACCAGGTCGGCCAGTTCGCTCAGGGTCACGTCCTCGCCCCGGCCCACGTTCACCGGCTCGTCCGCGTCGTAGTGCTCGAGCAGGAACAGGCAGGCCCTGGCCAGGTCGTCGACGTGCAGGAACTCGCGGCGCGGGGTGCCCGTGCCCCAGTGCGTGAGGCGGGTGTCGCCGCGGGTGTGGGCCTCGTGGGTGCGGCGCAGCATCGCGGGCAGGACGTGCGAGGTGGCCGGGTCGGTGTTGTCGCCTGGGCCGTAGAGGTTCGTCGGCATCGCGGCGATGTAGCCGGTGAGGCCGTACTGGGTGCGCAGGGCCTGGACGTGCTTGATTCCGGCGATCTTGGCGAGGGCGTAGGCGTCGTTGGTGGGTTCGAGGGGGCCGGTGAGGAGTGCGCTCTCGCGGATCGGCTGCTCGGCGTGCTTGGGGTAGATGCAGCTGGAGCCGAGGAAGAGGAGGCGTTCGACCCCGAACTCCCGTGCCGCGTCGAGGACGTTGACCTGGATGCGGAGGTTGTCGGAGAGGAAGTCGACGGGGCGGGCGGCGTTCGCGGCGATGCCGCCGACGCGGGCCGCGGCGAGCACGACGACGCGGGGCCGCTGATCGGCGTACAGCCTGCGCACGGCGTCCCGGTCGCGCAGGTCGACCCGGTCGGAGCCGTAGAGCATCAGGTCCTGGAACCCCTCCGACCTGAAGTGCCGTACGAGCGCGGAGCCGACGAGTCCGCGGTGACCGGCGATGTGGACGCGGGCTGTGCGGGAAAGGGGGCGGTGCACGGAGCGGCTCCTATGTCGTTCGGCGGTTTCCCGGAGTCGAGGCTAGAGACTTATGCGCTGAATGTCCGGAACGCGCGACGTAAGGAGCACCCGTGGAGCCGCTCGTGGAGCCGCCCTTCCCGCCCTCCCCGCCCTCTCCTCCCCGGGTAGCCGTCCTGATGACCAGTCACAACCGGTGTGCCACCACGCTCGCCGCGCTCGACGCGGTCGCCGCGCAGCGCGGGCTGCCGCCGGGTGCGCACGTCGAGGTGCACCTCGTCGACGCGGGCTCGACGGACGGCACGCCCGAGGCCGTGCGGCGCGCGCACCCCGGCGCCGAGGTGGCGGTCGTGGGGCCCGACGTCTTCTGGGGCGAGGGCATGCGCCTGGCCAGCCGCAACAGCCGCGCGGCGGGCAGGCCCGAGCCCACGCACCAGCTGTGGCTCAACGACGACGTGCGGCTCGCGCCGGACGCGCTGTCCCAACTCCTGGACACCTCACGGCAGTTCGGCGACCAGGCCGTGATCGTCGGGGCCGTGCGGCACGACGGCGTCACCACGTACTCGGGGCGCCGCGGCCGGGCCCTGACCCCGGTCGAGCCGACCGGCAGGCCCGAGCCCTGCGACACGTACAACGGCAATGCGGTGCTGCTGCCCTGGGCGGTTCGCGAGCGGGTCGGCGACATCGACAAGGTCTTCAAGCACGGCATGGGCGACTACGACCACGGCCACCGGGCCCGTGCGGCGGGCGTCGCCGCGTACGTCGCCCCGCGCCACGTCGGCGAATGCCCCGCCAATCCGGTCCTGCGGGGCTCGCGCGAACCCGGCATCGGCGTACGGGAGGCACTGCGCCGCCGGGTCTCCCAGCGGGAGCTGCCCGTGCGGCAGTGGTGGGTGTACTGCTGGCGGCATGCGGGGGTGCGGGCGCCGGTGCTGATGGTGTCGCCGTATGTGATGACGGTGGTGCGGGCGGGCCTCGGCAGCAGGTGGCCGCGGTGAGCGCGGACGTCACCGCGCGCGGACAGCGGCGCACCGGCGGGAGACCGTGGCCCGGCGGCTCCGGCACGTCCGCGGGCGCGGCGCCGAGGGTCCCGGAGCGCGCCGGGGACCGGTTCGGGACCGCCTCCCGCTTCCTGCTTCTCGTGTGCGCCGCGACCGGCGTCACCTCGCTGCTCGCCGCCCGCGAGGACGCCACCGGAGACGCCCCGGTGACCGGGACGGCCCTGCTGGCGTCGCAGGGGCTGCTCGCGGTCGTTCTCGTCGGCGCCGCGTTCGTCTGGGCGCGGCGCGGTCCGCGGCCGCCCCTGAGCAGGTCGCTGCGCGCCCTCGCCCTCGGCGGCCTGGCCTTCGCGGCGGGCCCGGCCGTCGCCGCGGTGGCCGCCGGGCACGGCGGGCTGCGCTGGAACCTCGCCCTGCCGGTGATCCTCTTCGGCGTCTTCCTCGCCCTGCCCCGGCCGCCCCTGCCCGAGCTCCTGCGGGCCCTGCGGCTCGCGCTGCGGTGCTGCATGTGGACGGGGCTCGCGGCCCTCGTCGTCGCCCCCGCCTGGGCCGCCCCCGCGCTGCACCACGGCGCCCCGGCCGGCCGCGACTATCTCGGCCTGGGCCTGCACCAGTTCACGGGCCTGGCCACCAACCCCAACCAGCTCGCCCCGCTGGCCGCGGCCGCCCTCCTGGTCGAGCTCGTCCCGGTGGGCCGCCGCGGACTGTGGCAGCCGCACGCCCTGGCCGCGGCCGCCTCGCTGCTGCTCACCCAGTCCCGGATGGGCTGGGGATGCGCGGCCGCCGTGCTGCTGCTCGACGGCACCTGGAACCGCACGCGGGCCCGGCGGGCGTTCTGCGCGACCCTCGCCGCGGCGCTGGGCACGGCCGTCGCGCTCGTCCCCGCGACGCAGAACATGGTGGCCCGCAGCCTCGCCACCGGGACCGGTGACCTCGCGGACGCGCGCGCCCTGGCCTGGCGGCTCGCGTACGAGGAGTTCCAGCGCAATCCGCTGTTCGGCTACGGACCCACGCTCTTCGGCCCGGCCTACCGGGAGCGGGTGTTCGGCACCGCCGACACCTGGATCGGCCAGGCCCACAACCAGGTCCTGTCGACGCTGGGGGACAGCGGCCTGATCGGCCTGGCCGGGCTGCTGGCCCTCTTCGGCACCCTCGCCCTGCGGGCCGCGCGCACGCGGGCGGCGAGCGCCGGACTGTCGTGGGCACTCCTCGTCGTGCTGGGCACGGCCTGCCTGACCGAGTCGCCGCTGCGGAACCTGGGCGGCCTCTCCCCGCAGATCCTGGTGGCGCTCACGGTGTGGCTGGTCGTCACCTCACCCTCCACCCTGCGCCCCCATTCCACCGATATGCCCGATTCTCCGGCTACGCTCCGCCCATGACTCGGAAGACCGCGCTGATCACCGGCATCACCGGCCAGGACGGCTCGTACCTGGCCGAACTCCTGCTCTCCAAGGACTACTTGGTGCACGGCCTGATCCGTCGCTCCTCCACCTTCTCCACCACCCGCATCGACCACCTCTACCAGGACCCCCACGACCCGGACGCCCGGCTGTTCCTGCACTACGGCGACCTCGCCGACGGCTCCCGGATGGCCGCCCTCCTGGAGCGCATCCAGCCCGACGAGGTCTACCACCTGGCCGCCCAGTCGCACGTCCGGGTCTCCTTCGACGAACCCGAGTTCACCGGCTCCACGACCGGGCTCGGCACCACGCGCCTGCTGGAGGCGATCCGCACGACCGGGCTGCCGTGCCGCTTCTACCAGGCGTCCAGCTCGGAGATGTTCGGCATCACGCAGCCCCCGCAGTCCGAGTCGACCCCGTTCCACCCGCGCTCCCCGTACGCCGCCGCGAAGGTGTACGCGTACTGGATCACCCGCAACTACCGCGAGGCGTACGGGCTCTACGCGGTCAACGGCATCCTCTTCAACCACGAGTCCCCGCGCCGCGGCGAGACCTTCGTGACCCGCAAGATCGCGCGGGCCGCGGCCCGGATCGCCCGGGGCGAGCAGGAGTTCCTGCACCTGGGCAACCTGGAGGCGCGCCGCGACTGGGGCTACGCGCCCGAGTACGTGGACGCGATGTGGCGCATGCTCCAGTGCGACACCCCCGACGACTACGTGGTCGCCACCGGTACCAGCTACAGCGTGCGCGACTTCCTGACGTTCTGCTTCACGCACGCGGGCCTCGACTGGGAGCGCCATGTCCGCTTCGACGAGCGGTACTTGAGGCCGTCCGAGGTGCCGGACCTGATCGGCGACGCGACCAAGGCCGGCCGCGAACTCGGCTGGCAGGCCACGGTCCACACCCCGGAACTGGCCCGCATCATGGTCGACGCCGAACTCGGCGCCCGCACCCCGGCCTAGGGTCTGTCGCGGGCCGCCGCCACCGCCCGGTACTGCTCGCCGTACTGGACCGCCGCCGAGGCCAGGCTGAGGCGGCGGGCGCGGTCGTGGCCCTCCTGCGCGAGACGGGCCCGGCGTGCGGGGTGGCGGGCCAGGTCCACCAGCGCCCGCGCGATGTGCGCGGGCCGCGTCACGTCCACCACTTCGCCGGCGCGGCCGTGGTCGAGGAGCCAGGGCACGGCACCCGCGCGGACCCCGCCGACCACGGGGAGTCCGCGGGCCATGGCCTCCAGGACCGTCATCCCGAACGACTCCTCCAGGGACGGCGCCACGAACAGGTCCGCCCGGTCCATCTCGGCGACGACCTCGTCGAAGGGCTTCGGCCCCAGGAAGGCCACGCCCTCGGCGCAGCCCGCGCGGCGGGCCCAGCGCTCGGCGGGACCGCCCGGCTCGAACTCCGGGCCGACCAGGCGCAGTTCGCACTCCGGCCCGAGTTCGCGGCGGGCGGCGGGGAAGGCGGACAGCAGCGCCTTGGCGTTCTTGCGCGTGGAGAAGTCGGAGTTGACCGACAGGATGCGGTGCAGTGCGCCGGCCGGCCGGACCCGGCCGTAGAGCGACTCGGCGATGCCGTGCGGCACCAGCGCGGTGCGCAGCCCGTACCGGCGCAGGCACTGCCCCATGTACGGCGAGGCCACCGTGAGGTGCCGGGCACGGGCCAGACAGCTCGCCTGCATGAACAGCCGCACCGTCCGGTACGCGTCGGGCTTGAGCCGCAGGATCGCGGGCGCCCAGTCGCGGACCGTCACCAGCGCCGGATGCCCGCTCGCCAGGGCGCCGAGCCCGAACTCGTACGTCCAGTGCGCGTGCACCACGTCCACGTCGGCCGAGTCGAGCAGCGTACGCACCGTGTCGCGCTCGGCGCGGAACGCGTCGCGTGCCCGGTGCCGCAGCCGGTAGGGGCCGATCAGCACCCGGACCGGGCCCACCTGCCGCTCCACCGGCTCGCTCACCTGTCGACAGAGGGTGACCAGGGTCAACTCATGGTCCTGCGCGGCCAGTTCGGCCACCAGCGCCGAGGAGAGCGGGCCGCCGAGCCCCGGCGGGAGCGGCGGCCCCTCGCCCGCTCCGAGCTGTCGCGCGAGGAGCGGCAGGTCGAGCGGTCCCGCGTAGGCCACCTTCATGCGCCGCGCACCTCTTTCCGCACGCCCCGGTAGGCGGCCGCGTAGGCCGCCGTGCCGCGCCCCGCCCCGTACCGCTGCGCCATGCGCCGCCCGCGGCTCTCGCGCGCACGGGGCCCGGACACGGCCGCGGCGAGGGCGGCCGCGAGCGCGGCCGGGTCCACCCCGGTCAGGGTCACGGTGTCCGCGTGCTCCGCGAGGTCGCGCAGCCCCGGCACGTCGGCGAGCACCAGCGGCAGGCCGGTCGCCAGCGCCTCCAGGGCCGCGACGCTGGCGCCCTCGCGCGCCGACGGCATGACGTACGCGTCGGCCGCGTGCAGGGCGGCGAGCGGCGCCGCCCGTCCCACGAACCGCACCCGCCGCGCCACCCCGAGCCGCTCGGCGAGCGCCCGTTCCGCCTGCTCCGGGTCCTCCTCGCCCACGTGCACGTACAGCAGGTCCGGCGGACAGGCCGGGTGGGCCAGTGCCGCGAGGACCGCCGGATGCCGTTTGACGGGTGCGCAGTTGCCGACGCTGACGACGACCGGGCCGTGCGGCGGCAGGCCGAGGTCCCGCCGGGCACGGGCGCGCTCCTGCGCCGTCGGCGGGAGGAAGGAGCCGTCGCACCAGTTGGGGATGACGGTGGCCGGATTGCGGAAGCGGGCGCGCTCGTTGGCCGCGACGGACGGCCCCACCGCCACGTGGGCGAGGCCGCCGGCCCGCAGCAGGGCCCGCTGCAGCACGCGCCGCCACCTGGGTTCGCCGTCCAGGAGGAACACGGCGTGCACGGTGCGGACGACGCCCGCTCCCGCGGCCCGCGCGGCCGCCCCGAACGGGAAGTTCGCCCGCTCCGCGTGCAGATGGACGACGTCGTAGCGGCCCGCGCGCACCCGGCGCCACAGCCTCCACGGCAATCGGGCGGGCCGCGCGTCCGGCTCGTGGGCCACCCCGTATCCGGACGCCCGCAGTTCGTCCGCGAAGCTGCCGATGTGCGGGCCGACGGCGAGCACATCGGCCTCGATCCCGTGGGCGCGCCAGTCGCCGGCGGCCGCACGGAGCATCACCTCGGCCCCGGAGGGCCGGAGTTCACCCAGCACATGAAGTACACGCATGGGGGCAGTTTGCACCATTTTGATGGCTATTCACCCCATACTCTCAGGGACTCTCCCCACGCCGAGGAGCCCCCGTGTCACACCCTCCCGTCGTCCTGCACCTCACCAACGACCTCGACACCCGCGGCTTCGCCCGCGGCTTCGACGCCCTGAGGGCGGAGGGGGCCCTGCGCCACGTTCCCCTGTCTCCGCCGGCCCTGCTGCGAGACGGCGCCACCAAGGAGGAGGCGCTGCGCACCCTCACCCGCCGGGCGCGCGAGGCGGCCCCGGACCTCGTCCTCGTCCGCTCGCCCCACGGCTTCCCCTGGGACCACGCGGACGTGGCGGCCTTCCTGAAGGCACTCGGATCCCCGCCGGTCGTCCAGTGGGAGGGCGACCCGTGGGGCGGGCGCAAACCCCTGACCGACCGGACGGCCGCCTGGCTGCGGCACGCGGACTCCGTCTTCAGCGTCGCGCTCGGCGAACAGGCCGCCCTGCTCGGCGAGTTCACCCGGCAGCCGGTGCGCTACGTCCCGCACACCCTCCCCGACCGGCTGCGCACCCCCGAGCCGGTGCCACCCCTCGCCGACGCCCGGTACGACGCCGTGCACATCGGCGGCTGCTACGTCCGCCTCGGCGTGCTCGAACGCGTCGACGACGCCCGGCAGCGCCGCAGCGCGGTCCGCAGAGTGCTCCGCCTGCGCGGCGTGCGCACCGCCGTGCACGGCCCCGGCTGGCGCGGCCGCGGCGCCCTCGGCCCGCTCCCCTTCGACCAGCAGGTCACCGCGGTGCGCGACGCCCGTCTGAGCTTCGACTCGGGGCACTTCCTGCGGCACCCCGGATACACCTCGAACCGCATGGCGATCGGCCTTTACGCAGGCCGACCCCACGTCACCTCCCGTATCCGTGCGGCCAGTTGGGTGCCCGGGCCGACGCACGGCCTGCACCAGGCCGACTCGCCGAAGGGCATCGCCGCCACCGTCCGCGCCCTGCTGCGGGACGACCCGGACACCCTGCACGCGGCCGGCCTCGCGGGCCACCGCTGGGTGCGCGACCGGCTCGGGAACGAACAGGCGCTGCGGCACATGCTCGGCGCCCACCTTCCCGTCGCCCCGCCGCCCGCCGACCCGTGGCAGGCCTTCGCATGAGGCCGGCGCTGCGGAGCCTCACCTGGAACTACGGCGGCTCCGCCGTCCAACTCGTCCTGCAGTTGGGCTACACGGCCGCCACCGCCCGCCTCGCGCCCCCGGACGCGTTCGGCGCGTACGCCCTCGCGGGCACCGCCGTCGCCCTCATCGGCTACGTCGCCAACTCCGGCCTGAGCACCAGCGTGCTGCGCGCCGACACCGTCACCCGGGCCCTGCTGCGCACCGTCCTGACGCAGGCGGCGCTGTTCGGGCTCGGCTCCTTCGTGCTCGCCCTGCTGGCCGCGCCGCTGGTCGGCCTCGTCCTGCACGGCCCGCACAGCACACCGATGCTCCAGGTGCTCGCCACCCAGTTCCTCGTCCAGCCCATGGCCCTCGCGGCAACCGCCGCGCTGCGCAGACTCGGCCGCAGCCCGGCCGCCGTCCGCGCCGAGACGGCCGGGCAGGTGGCCGGCAGCGCCGCCGCCCTGCTGTTCCTGTACGCCACGCACAGCCCGTACGCGCTCGCCACCGCCGTGCCGGTCGCCGCCCTCGCCACGCTGCTGTTCGCCCTGCTCCGGCTCCGGCGCACCCGCATCCCGCCCGGCGACCCGGTCCCCCGGCGTCAACTCCTGGCGGAATCAAGCTTCTTCACCGGTTTCGGCCTGGCCCAGTCCGTCACGAACAACGCCCCGCTGTGGCTGACCGGCGCCACCGCGGGCGCCGCGGCCGCCGGGCTCTACTCACGGGCCGCCCTGCTGACGGGCATCCCGCTGACCGTCCTGGCGCAGGGTCTGAGCCGGGCGGTCACCCCCGCGCTCGCGGCCGCCCGCGCCGAGGGCGAGGTGCCGCCGCGCGCCGCGTACGCCGTCATGTGCGGCACCTCCGCACTGGCCCTCGCAGGCCTCGGCGCCCTGTGCGGCGTCGGCCCCTGTGTCCTGCTGCTCGTCCTGGGCGACGGCTGGCAGGAGGCGGCGCGCCTGGTGCCGGTGCTCGCGCTCGGCGCCGGCTGCGCGCTGCTGTGCTCGACCGGCAACTCGATGGACACCGCGGCCGGGGCGACGCGCCGCCTCCTGCACACCCAGCTCGCGGTCTCCGCGGCGGCCGCGCTCACCCTGGCCGCGGCCTGGCGCACCGGGTCCCTCACGCTGTGCGCGGCGGCGACGGTGACCGGCCCCGTGGCCGGTCACCTCGTGCAGCTCGTCCGCTGGCACACCGCCCGCGTCCTGCCCGTGGCCCGACTCCTGCGCGCGCACGCCGTGCACGCGCTGCTCGGCTGCGCGCTCGCCCTGGCCGGGCACTACGGCACGCGCGCGGGCGGCCTGCCGACGGGGCTCGCCGCCATGGTGCCGGTGACGCTGCTCGCCCTGGCCCTGCGCACGCGGGTCCCCGCCTACGCGACGCTGCGCGGCAGCGGATCGCGGGTGAACAGGAAGTTCGCGTAACGGCCCGCGGCCGTCAGAGCTCGTCGTTCCTCGGGTCGTACGCGTTGTACAGGTGCGTGGGCAGCTCCCGGTCCTCCCGCAGCGCCTTGAACAACTTCTCGGCCTGGTCCTCGACCGGCGTGTACCGCCCCCAGTAGTCGGGGTGTTCCACGCTCGGGATGGTGACGATGGCCGTGCGCTGCTGCGGCACCTGACCGGCCGCGTCGGCCAGTCCGTACAGCTCGCTCAGCGAGTCGAGGCCCTTGTCGGCGGTGAGGGAGGACGTGACGGCGTCCAGGACCGGGTACAGGCGGGTCGTGTGGTCGAGCAGGCCCGCCTGCCGCACCTGCGTGAGCAGGTCGCGCACGAACTCCTTCTGGCGCTCGATGCGTTGCAGGTCGCTGCCGTCGCCGACGCCGGTGCGGCCGCGGACGAAGACGAGGGCCTGGGCGCCGTTGAGATGCTGCTCGCCCTTGTCGAGTACGAGATCGCTGTCGGGGACCTTCATCCGCTCGGGCACCTTCACGTCGACGCCGCCGAGCGCGTTCACGACCCGCTTGAACCCGGTGAAGTCGAGCACCAGGTGGTGGTCGACGCGGACGTCCGTCAGATCCTCGAAGGTGCGGATCGCACAGGCCGCCCCGCCGCGCTCGAAGGCCCAGTTGAACTGCGCGTACTCGGGTTCGCTGCGCTCCCCGTCCGGCGTCCGGCAGGCCGGGATGTCCACCATCAGGTCGCGGGGCACGCTCATCAGGGCGGCCCGTTTCCGGTCGGCCGACAGGTGCAGCAGCATCGTCGTGTCGGAGCGCTGGCTGTCCTTGGTGGCCTCGATGTCCGAGCCCATGATCAGGATGTTCTGGGCGCCGGGCCGCAGCGCGACGGGCCGTTTGCCGCCGTCCGCGGCGAGGGCCCGGTCAGTGGCCTCGTCGGTGCGGATGTTGTGGTTGAGCCGGGCGTACGCGAATGCGCCCGCGCCCACCGCGGCCACCAGGACCAGACAGGTGCCGAGCAGACTCCAGCGCAGCCAGCGCCGTTCGGGCAGGAATCGGATGATCTTCGGGGGAAAGGACCGCGGTGCCATACAGAAGGCCTTCCACATCGCACCCGGATCGACCGGTCATACCCTCGACCGTGTACCGCCGGACGGCGTCACCGCGCCGCTGACCGGCCCCGCGTCGCGGCCGCTGCCGCCCGCCCGGGTGCCCAGCAGCCCGTCGACCCCCGCGGCGAACCGGCGCGCCATGGCCTCCACGGTGTAGCGCTGGGCGTCCGCCCGGCAGGACCGCCGCAGGCATGCCAACCGCCTTGGCCGGGTGAGGAGTTGGGCGACCTCGGCGGCGTACGCGCCCGGGTCGTCGGGCGCGAGCACCGCATTGCGCCCGTCGTCCAGATAGCCGAACTCGGGGCCGTGGAACGGCCAGGGCGTGGTGACCAGCGGCGTGCGCAGCGCGAACGAGTCGACCGCGCACAGGCCGACCGCGCCCGGCACCAGCATCACGTCCGCGGCCGCACCGAGCAGCGCCTTCTCCCGCTCCCCCACGACCCCCACGTGCACGACGTGCGGGCCGTGTCGCTCGACCGCCGCCCGCTGCGCCCCGTCCCCGGCGACGAGCAGCCTGAACCCGGGCAGCCGCGCGGCGAGTTCATCGGCGGCGGCCAGCAGGAACGGGGTGCGCTTGGGGGCGTCGAGCCCGCCGACGTACAGACCGGTCAGCCCGGGCGTGAGCCCGTGCCGGGACCGCAGCCGCCGCACCTCCACCTCCGTGACGCGGTCGCGGGCGGCTTCCAGGGACCGGGTGTCGAGGGAGTTGTCGAGGACGGTGACGCGGCCGGCGGGCAGCCCGGCGTCCTCGGCGTAGGCACGGCCCTCGTCGGTGTACGCGAAGAACCAGTCGGCGCGACGGGTCAGCGCCGCCTTGGCCCAGCGCGCCGGCGCCGAGTGCCGGACCGTGTACGTACGGCCGTGGCCCCACAGTCCGATGCGCAGCCCGCGGGGGCGGCGGGCCAGGAGGGCGAGGGAGTCGAGGTGGTGCAGTGCCTGGGTGAGGATCAGGGCGTCACTGTCGCGGACGACGGAGCGCAGATCGCGGCGGACGAGGTGACGCCCTCTCACCTGCCAGTCCCGCTGCGGGAGTTCGACGGCCCCGGGCAGCCGGACGCTGTCGCCGCGCTCGGCCGCACCGCCGACGGGCCGCCCGTGCGCAACCGTCAACTCCACGTCACGGTCGGCCAGTTCATCCCGCAGCCGCTCGAAGAACGGCACCCGGTACCCGGTGAGATACGGCTGTACGACGGTGACGCGCCGGGCAGGGCGGGCGGTGGCGTTCATCGGCACCCGGCTTCGGCGTACACGCGCGCGATCCGCTCCAGCCACACCGACTCCCCGTACCGCTTCGCGTACACGGATCGGCAGTGCTCGCGCAGGGTCGGGAAGATCCGCTCGGACACGTCGAGGGCCGGGTCCAGCGGGGCGTCCCAGGAGGTCACGGTGCCGGTGCCCTCGGCGCGGACCGCGCGCGGCACCGCGGAGCCCTCGAAGGCGAGCACGGGCAGGCCCGCGGCGAGGGCCTCCAGATAGACGAGGGGCACGCCCTCCAGCCACCGGCTGGGGAAGACGAGTCCCCGGTACGACGGCAGCGCCTCACGCAGTCGCTCCCGCTCGACGGCGCCCAGGAACCGCACGGACGACGGCGCCACGGCCCGGCACTCCCCCTCCAGCGGCCCCGCGCCCACCACGTCGAGCCGCCGCCCCGCGGGCCACAGGCGCAGCAGGTCGACGATGCCCTTCTCCGGCGTGAGCCGCCCCACGTACACCCACGCGCCCTCACCCTCCGGGCCCGAACCGGGCGCCTGGGGAACGAAGTTGGGGACGATCGAGATCCGCTCCTCCGGGAGTCCCGCCCGGGTGTACGTCTGCCGGCCGAGCTCCGAGAGGATCACCACCCGGTCGGCGCGGCGCAGCAGCGGGTCGTCGCGGACCCCGCCCCGGGTGGCCCACGCGAGCGGCAGCGTCGCGATCCGCGACCCCCGGTAGCAGCCGTGCCGAAGGCCCGCCCAGCGGTGTCCGTCGAGGCATTCGGTGCACTGGGCGCCGTCCCGGTACAGGACGGCGGAGGCGCACAGCGGCCGGTAGTTGTGCAGCGTCGCCACCAGCGGCCCGGTCCATTCGGCGGCCCAGGAGCGGCCGAAGTTGGGGAACAGGTTGTGGACGTGCACCACGTCGGGGGCGAACGCGTGCAGCGCGGCCAGCGGGCTGCGGCCGTGCCCCGTCGCGACGGTGACCGCGCACCGCGCCGCATACCCGGGCGCGTGCTGCAGGTCGTCGGTGCGGGCGGCGATGACGCGCACCTCGTGCCCCGCGTGCGTGAGGGCGGCGGCCTGGTCGAGGACGGTCTCGTTCTCGCCGCCGGGTACGGAGGAGCCGTAGAAGCTGTGGACGAGCGCGATCCTCATGCGTACGCCGCCCCGGCCCGCACCAGGGTGAGATCGGGCCCGAACTCGCCCGCACCAGCCAGCACTTCGGGCAGCTCCGGCGCGTGGCCGACGTGCAGCAGCATGCGCTCGCCGGGCGCCACGACGTCCTCCCAGACCCCGTCCAGGCGGCGCGTCCAGACACCGTCCCGGCCGCCGAGCGCGTACGGCAGCACCTGCCACTCCCGGTCGCGGGCCGCGGCCTTGCGCACCCCGGCCTGCGGACCCCGGAACGGTTCGAAGGACACCATCCGCCCTCGGTACCCGGCCCGGCGCAGAGCCCGTCCGAAGACTCCGTCATGGGCGCCGCTGTCAAGGACCAAGTCGATCTCGTACTGGGCGAGTTGACGCACCAGAAGCCGCGTCCGGCCGACGTTCAGCATGTTCCCGCTCCCTTGCACTCACGCCCCCGCAGGGCCGCCCACACGAACCGCGGATGCCCCCACACCACCCGCTTCCACAGCCGCCGCGGCTCACTGCAGAGCCGGAACAGCCACTCCAGGCCGTGCCGTTGCATCCACCCGGGTGCCTGCGGCTTGTTTCCCGATACGAAGTCGAAGGCGGCGCCCACCGCGACGTACACCGCCGGATGGAGCGCAGCGAGCCGGCCCGCCTCGTGGTCCTGCTTGGGGGTGCCGAGGCCGATCCACACGATGTGCGCCCCGGACTCGGCGATCCGCCGGGCCTGGAACTCCCGCTCTTCCACGCCCAGTTCACGGAAGGGCGGCGACTCCGTCCCGACGATCAGCGCGTCGGGGAACCGGGACCGCAACTCGGCGGCGAGCCGGTCGAGGACGTCACGGGTGGACCCGAGGAGGTAGTGCCGCAGCCCACCGGCCTGCCCTTCCCGGAAGACGTTCAGAAAGAGATCGGGCCCGTACACGCGCTCCCGCATCCCCCCGGCCCACACCACCCCTTGCCCATCGGGGAAGTTGACGGCCCCGGGGTCCTGCAGCAGGGCGCGCAGGGCGGGGTCGGTGTCGGCGAGGGCGAGGGTGTAGGCGTTGCAGAGGTGGATGTGGTGGGGGTGACGGGCGAGAGCGGCATCGACCACGTACCGAGCGGCGACGTCCGGGGAGACGGATGCGATGGGGCACCTGGCCACCGCCGCTGTGGGCGGGCGTTCCGCCGGGGGTCCCCCCACGTCTTCAGGGCTGTGGGGGAGGAACGGGTGGGCACAGCCATCTACGCCGAGGGACTGTCCCATCAGGCATCAACTCGAAGGACGTCGACCTGAGCCACATGACTCGCCCCAACCCGACGCCGCCCCCCATAAACCGGCACCCGCAACAACAACACCAGCGCCACAAGAACGGCCCCACCCAGCCACCACACCACCGAGACCCCCACGACCCCGCGATGCAGCAGAACCCCCGTAGCCGTGCCCAGCCCGGCCGCAGCGCCCAGCACGACCGCCGCCCCGGACACCGTGAGCCCAAGCCGGCGCAACCGGTGGGCGATGTGGTCGGAGCCCCCGCGGAGCAGACCCCGCCCGGCCCGGCGCCGCGACACGAGAACGAGCAGCGTGTCGGCGGTGGCCACGGCCGTGACCGCGAACAGGGAGGCCAGCGACGCGGGCGCCTCGTGCTCGACGTTCACGAGGAGCGCCGAGCACGCCACCAGGAACCCGGTGAACAACGACCCGCAGTCGCCCAGGAACACCCGCGCCGGATGCCAGTTGTGCATGAGGAACCCGGTGAGCGAGGCGGCGAGCAGCCCGAGGACGACGGCGAGCGGGCCGAGCCCCTCCGTACCCGCGCAGGCGCACAGGCCGAGCGTGGTGACGACGGCGACGGCGCCCATGGCCCCGTCGGAGTTGTCGAGGAGGTTGAAGGCATTGGTCACGAACACGATCCACAGCACGGCCAACGCCCCGACGACCAAACCGAGTTGAAGCCCGTGCACGACGACCGTCGCCGCCCCCGCCTCCACCATCACCCGGGCCCGCGCCCCCATCGGCCGCAGGTCGTCGAGGAACCCGAGCAGGGCCACGGCGCCCGCCGCGACCAGCAGGGTGCCGGTGGCGGAGCCGAGCGGGGCCAGGCCGGTCGCGGCCCCCGCCCCCGCGACGGTCCCGGTGGCGGCGGCCACGGCGACGCCGCCGAGGTGCGGGGTGGGCCGGGTGTGCGCCTTGCGCCCGCCGGGGCGGTCGACGCCGAAGGAGGTGCGCAGCGCGAGGGCGCGGAGCGCTGCGGTCAGGGCGGCGGCGAGCAGCAGCGCGGTCGCGGCGGCGGCGATCCCGTACAGCATGGGCTCAGGCCCTGGCCGGGGCGGCGGCGGGGAAGACCACGGGTGCCGCGGGCCCCGGCACGCCGCCGCCCGCGTCGAGCAGCGCCGCGTCCACGATGTCGCTCAGGCCCAACTTCGGTGCCCAGCCGGTGAGTTCGCGGATCTTGCGGGTGTCGGGGACGCGCCGCGCCATGTCCTCGAAGCCGTGCCCTCCCGCGTACACCTCTTCGTACGGGATGAAGCGCAGGGGGGAGGTCGAGCCGGAGCGTTCGACGATCAGCCCGGCCAGGTCGGCGATGGTCGTCTCCTCGCCGCTGCCGATGTTGAAGACCTCGCCGACCGCGCCCGGGTGCGCGAGCAGGCGAAGCAGCGCGTCGACGACGTCGGCGACGTGGGCGAAGCAGCGGCGCTGCGTGCCGTCGCCGTGGACGGTGAGCGGCTGCCCGGTGACGGCCTGCGCGGCGAGGCTCGGCACGACCATGCCGTACGCGGGCGACTGGCGCGGCCCGACGGTGTTGAAGAGCCGGGCGACCGTGACCGGCAGTCCGCGTTCGCGGTGGTGGCCGAGGGCGAGGATCTCGTCGACGGCCTTGGCGGTGGCGTACGACCAGCGGGCGACGGTGGTCTGGCCGAGGATGCGGTCGGCGGTCTCGGCGACCGGGCCCGCGCCGTTCTTGCCGTAGATCTCGGAGGTGGAGGCGAGCAGCAGCGGGCGGCCGTGCCGGTGGGCGGCCTCGACGACGTGCTCGGTGCCGCGCACGTTCGTGGTGAAGGACTTCAGCGGCTGCTCGACGACCAGGCGCACGCCGACGGCCGCGGCGAGGTGGATCACGTGGTCGCAGCGGCCGGTGAGTTCGTCGACGAGGCGGGCGTCGAGGACCGAGCCGCGCACGAAGCGCAGTCGGGGGTTGGGCCAGGAGGCGGCGAGGTTGGCGCGGTCGCCGGTGGAGAGGTCGTCGAGGACGACGACGGTGTGGCCCTGGGCGAGCAGGGCGTCGGCCAGGTGCGAGCCGATGAAGCCCGCGCCTCCGGTGACCAGGTACGTCAGGGTAGCGACCGGTGCTGCCATCGAGGGCCCCTCGTCAGTTGCGGTATCGGGGTGACACCGGAGGGGCACGCCCGCCCGGAGCCCTACATAAGCTATTCCGTTATGTCCAAATATGGGGCGAATAACACGATCTGCTTTGGCGTCAGCTCCCCCGGATCGGAGAACCCCGTGTACGCGAACGCTGGATCCCGTGTCACCGTCGTCGGCCTCGGCTACGTCGGCCTGCCCGTCGCCGTCGCCGCCGCCGAGCGGGGCCTCGACGTCACCGGCGTCGACGTCGACGCCCTGCGCGTCAAGCGCCTCGCCTCCGGCGACTCCTACGTCGAGGACATCCCGGACGAGCGGCTGCTCGCCGCGCTCGACTCCGGCCGCCTGCACGTCAGCACGGACCCCGCGGCCGCGGCCGGCTTCGACGTCGCCGTCATCACCGTCCCCACCCCGCTCACCGACGGCGCCCCCGACCTCTCCTACGTCCAGGCGTCAGGGCGTGCGCTCGCCCCGCACCTGCGCCGCGGCGCGACCGTGATCCTGGAGTCGACGTCGTACCCCGGCACGACCGAGGACGTGCTGCGCCCGCTCCTCGAACAGGGCAGTTCGCTCACCGCGGGCCGCGACTTCCACCTCGGCTACAGCCCCGAACGCATCGACCCGGGCAACCGGCGCTGGCGCCTGGAGAACACCCCGAAGGTCGTCTCCGGCATCGACGACGACTCGCTCGAGGCCGTCGAGGCGTTCTACGACCGGATCGTGGAGCGCACCGTCCCCGTCTCCTCGCCGCGCACCGCCGAGCTGACCAAGCTCCTGGAGAACACGTTCCGGCACGTCAACATCGCCCTCGTCAACGAGCTCGCGATGTGCGCACGGCCGCTCGGCGTCGACATCTGGGAGGCGGTCGACGCGGCCGCCACCAAGCCGTTCGGCTTCATGCCGTTCTTCCCAGGACCCGGCGTCGGCGGCCACTGCCTCCCCGTCGACCCCTCCTACCTGTCCTGGCAGGTGCGCCGCCAACTCCAGCACGACGTGCGCTTCGTCTCCCTCGCCAACGAGATCAACGCCCACATGCCGTCGTACGTCGTCGAACGCGCCGCCGCCGGGATGCGCCGCGCCCTCGCCGGGGCCCGCGTCCTGCTGATCGGGCTCGCGTACAAGAAGGACACCGGCGACGTGCGCGAGTCGCCCGCGGTCGAGACGGCCCGGCTGCTGCACGAGGCCGGGGCCGTGGTGCACGCCGTCGAGCCGCACGCCGACCCGGCGCACCTGCCGACCCACGTCCTGTGCGTCGAGCTGACTGAGGCCGAGCTGCGCGCGTCCGACGCGGTGATCGTGCTGACCGACCACGACGGCCTCGACTACGCCCTGCTGGAGGCGGCCGCCTCGTACACGTACGTCCTCGACACGCGCAGCCGGTGTGCGGCGCGGACCGTCGAGCGACTGTGAGGGCCGTGAGTGCTGTGAGTGCCGTGAGTGCCGTGAAGGGTCACCTCAGCGACACAGATCACGACCGGGCCGACTACATTGCGACGGCGTAAGTGGGTAGTCTCAGACGGACTACATAAGTTACCGCTTAGTAATGCCGCTACCCATGACTCCCCTCGCAGGCCCGAGGAGCCCCCAAATGCAACTCGCCGCGATCATCGTGTCGCTGGCCCTGATCGTGGTCGGCGTGGCCCTGTTCGTCCGGGCCATCGCGCAGATCTACCGCTTCATGCGGCTCGGCCAGAACGTCCCCGCAGGCACGCGCACCGACGAACCCGTCCAGCGCACCGTCACCGTGGCCAAGGAGTTCCTCGGCCACACCCGGATGAACCGCTGGGGCGTCGTCGGTGTCGCGCACTGGTTCGTGGCGGTGGGCTTCTTCTCGCTGCTGCTGACGATCGTCAACGCCATCGGCCAGCTCTTCCAGGCCGACTGGCTGCTGCCGATCGTCGGCGAGTGGGCCCCGTACAACATGTTCGTGGAGCTGATCGGCACCCTGACGATCCTCGGGATCGCGGTCCTGATCGTCATCCGCCAGCTGTCCCACCCGCGCAAGCCGGGCCGCAAGTCCCGCTTCGCCGGCTCCAACTTCGGCCAGGCGTACTTCGTCGAGGCCGTCATCCTCATCGTCGGCGTCTGCATCTTCATGCTGCACGCCCTCGAAGGCGCCCAGCACCACGTGGACGGCTACGAGGCCTCGTTCTTCATCTCGTACCCGGTCGTCGACTGGCTCTCGGGCCTGGACGTCTCCACGCTCCAGAACCTCACGTACCTCTTCGCCGGCGTGAAGATCGCGACCTCCTTCATCTGGATGATCACGGTCGCGCTCAAGACCGACATGGGCGTCGCCTGGCACCGCTTCCTCGCCTTCCCGAACATCTGGTTCAAGCGAAACGCGAACAAGGCTTCCGGCGACGCGTCGCTCGGCGCCCTGCTGCCGATGACCTCGGGCGGCAAGGAGATCGACTTCGAGGACCCGGGCGAGGACGACACCTTCGGCGTCAGCCAGGTCGAGCAGTTCAGCTGGAAGGGCCTGCTCGACTTCTCCACCTGCACCGAGTGCGGCCGCTGCCAGTCGCAGTGCCCCGCCTGGAACACCGGCAAGCCGCTCTCGCCGAAGCTCCTCATCATGTCGCTGCGCGACCACGCGCACGCCAAGGCCCCGTACCTGCTCGCCGGTGGCGGCAAGTCGATGGAGGGCGAGGAGAAGGCGACCGAGGAGCAGCTCAAGGACGTGCCCGCCGCGGCCCTGGCCGAGGCCGAGCGCCCGCTGATCGGCACCCTCGAAGAGAACGGCGTCATCGACCCGGACGTCCTGTGGTCCTGCACCACCTGCGGCGCCTGCGTCGAGCAGTGCCCGGTCGACATCGAGCACATCGACCACATCGTCGACATGCGCCGCTACCAGGTGATGATCGAGAGCGCGTTCCCGTCCGAGGCGGGCACGATGCTCAAGAACCTGGAGAAGAAGGGCAACCCCTGGGGCCTGGCGAAGAAGCAGCGCCTGGAGTGGCTCAAGGAGCTCGACTTCGAGGTGCCGGTCGTCGGCAAGGACATCGAGGACCTCACCGAGGTCGAGTACCTCTATTGGGTCGGCTGCGCCGGTGCCCTCGAGGACCGCGCGAAGAAGACCACGAAGGCCTTCGCCGAGCTGCTCAACATCGCGGGCGTGAAGTTCGCGATCATGGGCGGCGACGAGAAGTGCACCGGTGACTCCGCCCGCCGCCTCGGCAACGAGCCGCTGTTCCAGCAGCTCGGCCAGGAGAACGTCATGGCGCTGAACATGGCGTTCGGCGAGGAGTACGACGACGACGGCAAGGTCACCGAGGAGTCGAAGAAGCCTCGTACCGCCAAGAAGATCGTCGCCACCTGCCCGCACTGCCTCAACACCATCGGCAACGAGTACCCGCAGATCGGTGGCGACTACGAGGTCATCCACCACACGCAGCTGCTCCAGCACCTGGTGGACGAGGGCAAGCTCGTCCCGGTCACGCCGGTCGAGGGCATCATCACGTACCACGACCCGTGCTACCTGGGCCGCCACAACAAGATCTACTCGCCGCCGCGAGAGATCATCGGCAAGGTCCCGGGCCTGCGCAACGAGGAGATGCACCGCCACAAGGAGCGCGGCTTCTGCTGTGGCGCCGGTGGCGCGCGGATGTGGATGGAGGAGCGGATCGGCAAGCGCATCAACAACGAGCGCGTCGACGAGGCCCTGTCCCTGAACCCGGACATCGTCTCGACGGCCTGCCCGTTCTGCCTGGTGATGCTGACGGACTCCGTCAACGGCAAGAAGAACGACGGCAAGGCCAAGGAGTCCGTCCAGGTCGTGGACGTGTCCCAGCTGCTGCTCGACTCCGTGAAGACGCCGGCCGACCCGGCGGGCGAGGCGGAGGCCGAGGAGGCACCGGAGCCGGAGCCCGTGAAGTAGCGGTTCGGCACGATCGACATGGTTCGTCAGGCGTCCCCTGTACCCGCCGGGTACAGGGGACGCCCCTTTGGGCCATCATGGGAAAGCTGTGAACTCACGGGACGGGCGGGGACTTTGCTGATGTCGGGCATATGGAGACGGGGCTGCACGATAGGGGCGCTGGCCCTCACCCTCGCGGCCTGCGGCGGTACCGAGCACAAGGAATCGCGCCCCGTGGCGATGGCGGGCAAGCAGCAGACCCCGGTCCTCCCGGTCCCCCACGGCACCGGCTCCAAGGCCCCCTCCGACTTCAACGGGGACGGCGCGCCCGACCTCGTACTGGACGAGCTCGCGCACGACGGGCTCGGCGACGACGCGGGCATCGGCATCGTCTACGGCAAGAAGGGCCACGGCCTCGTCCCCGGGTCCCGGCAGCTGCTCTCCCCGGCGAAGTACGCGGCGCCGACCAAGGGGCAGGTCCCGGCGGCGTTCAGCTCCGAGGCGGCCTGCGACCTGAACCGCGACGGCTTCACGGACCTCGTCGTCTCCACGGACCCGCCCTACGACGGCCAGGGCGCCCCGCCCGTCCCCCTGCAACTGCTCTTCGGCTCGCCGACCGGCATCTCCGGCAAGGGCGTGAAGCTGACGATCCCCGCGCAGGCACGTTTCGGCAACGACTGGCCCGACCAGCCCGTCTGCGGTGACTTCGACGGCGACGGCAAGGACGACCTCGTGGTGCACGCGAGCGCGGGCCGCCTGACCTTCCTGCCGGGCCCCTTCACCCGCGCCGGAGCCCCACGCGGCACGGCCCGCCTCGTCCAGACGTCCGGCAACGTCCCCGCGGGCCCGGCCACCGACCTCGACGGGGACGGCACCGACGACGTCCTGGTCCGCGCCCACTCCGGCACGGCCGCCTCGGCCCTCGTCCTCGGCGGCGCGAAGGGCCCGGCCCGGCCGGGCGCCACGTACCCGGCCGGCACGGACGTCGACTTCGGCCGCTTCACCACCGGCCGGGGCGCGGCGGTCCTCACCTCCACCGGCCTCAAGGTGTACGCGGCCCAGGGCGCCGCCGCTCGTACGGTGAAGGCCACGGGCACGGCCCTCGACGCGGGCGACCTCGACGGCGACGGCCGCACGGACCTCGTCGTCTCGGGCGGCACCGCGGTCCATCTCGTCCGCGGCGGCACGAAGCCGGTGGCGGCCTCTGCGGGAACGGGCCGGGTCGTGGCGGTGGCGGACTTCGACGGCGACGGCAGGGACGATGTGGTGCTCCAGAGCACGGCCGCCTCGGCGGATGATGCGGGAGGGCGGGACAAGATCATCGTCCTCCCCGGAACCCGCTCGGCGACCCTCCTCTCACCTCGCCCCGAACTCACCTTCACCAGCGCACAGTTCACGCACTGATGCACGCACCGGCTCACACACTGACTCCCCCTAGGGTCAGCCCGTAAGGGATGTCACAGGTCAGCCGCAATGCCCGGCCCTATCCCCCGGGCCCGGCCTCGGGGCCTTCGAAACCAGGTACGTTCGAGTCGTGGCTGGATTCAGGAACGGACGCGGCCGGGACAACCGCGAAGCGCCGCAAGGGCCCCCGCAGCACTACGGCGGCGGCCCGCAGCAGCAGTGGCCCCCGAACAACGGCGGCAACGGGTACGGCTCGTACGGCCCGCAGGGGGCACAAGGCGCACAGGGGCCGCAGGGTTCGCACGGCGAGCCGGAGTACTTCGGCGACCCGAACGCGCCCCACCCCCAGGGCGGCTACGACCCGTACGCGGCGAACAACCCGGGCCACACCCAGTCGTTCTCGGTGAACGCCGACGACGACCCCTACGCGTACACGCAGGGCGCCACCTACCAGGCGGGCTCGGCCCCGGCCGGCCCCATCGGCCCCCGCCTGCACTGGAAGGAACTCCTGTCGGGAGTGATCCTGCGCCCGTCGCAGACGTACCTCCAGATGCGCGACTACGCGATGTGGGCCCCGGCCCTGATCGTCACGTTCCTCTACGGCCTGCTCGCCATCTTCGGCTTCGACGGCGCCCGCAAGGACGTGATCAACGCCACGCTCTCCACGGCGGTCCCCCAGGTCCTGACCGCCGGCGTGGCGGTCACGGTCAGCTTCTTCATCCTCGGCGTGGTCACCCACACCCTGGCCCGCCAGCTCAGCGGCGACGGCGCCTGGCAGCCCACGGTGGGCCTGTCCATGCTGATCGCCTGCCTCACGGACACCCCGCGCCTGCTCGTCGCGATGTTCGTCGGCGGCAACGAGATGTTCGTCCAACTCCTCGGCTGGGCAACCTGGCTCGCGGCCGGCGCCCTGCTGACGACGATGGTCGCCAAGTCCCACGACCTGCCCTGGCCGAAGGCGCTCGCGGCGTCGTCGATCCAGCTGATCGCGCTGCTGTCGATCATCAAGTTGGGCACGTTCTAGCGCGCACGCGACATGGTGAACGGGGCCGGCGCTGCTGTCAGCGCCGACCCCGTTCACGCTTCACGCTTCACGCTTCACGCTTCACGCTTCACGCTTCACGCAACCGAACACGACCGTCGCGTGCCCGCCTTCTGCGCTCGGCGCCCGACTGTCGATCCTCTGGAACCCGCACTTCTCGGCAACCCTGACCGATGCCGTGTTCTCCACATCGGCCTCGAGCAGGATCTGGGTCAGCCCCAGTTCGTCCAAGCCCCAGCCCACGACCAGTCGCACAGCGCGCGGGGCGATGCCCCGACCGCGCTGGGCAGGGAACACGCCGTAAGCGAGGGCTGCCACGTCATCGTCCCGGAACTGCAGGTTGATGATGCCGATGGGCTCGTCCGTCGCGGCGTCCGCGATCACCAGTGGGGCCGCTCGCCCGGTTCGCCAGGCTTCTTGGACCCGGAGCATGCTCGTCCTGCGAGCAGCCTCGTCCATGGGCATGTCGTCGAGCCACCGCCGCGTATCGGGGTCATGACTCGCCTCCTCGATCGCCCGCAGATCCGACTCACGCCGGAAGCGCACCGCGACCACCCCGTCCGCGAGGGGTTCCGCCAACGGTTCGATCGGCCTCAGGCGCCCCATGCGGTCATCCCTTCCAGGTCTGCGAACCCGGGTCCTGCCCCCTTACGATCTCGCCCAATCGGGCTGCGCGAAAGGGGCCCCGAGGGGCCCCTTTTCCACATGCCGAACAGGCGAGATGCCGATCAGGTCAGGAGTCCAGCACCTGGCCGTCGCGCTTCACGACGGGCGGCTCCACGCTCCACGGGAAGTTGATCCACTCGTCGGTGCGCTTCCACACGTACTCGCACTTCACGAGCGAGTGCGACTTCTCGTAGACGACGGCGGAGCGCACCTCGGCGACCGTGTCGAGGCAGAAGTCGTGGACGAGCTTCAGCGTCTTGCCGGTGTCGGCGACGTCGTCGGTGATGAGCACCTTCTTGTCGCTGAAGTCGATGGCGTTCGGGACGGGCGCCAGCATGACCGGCATTTCCAGGGTGGTCCCCACGCCGGTGTAGAACTCGACGTTGACCAGGTGGATGTTCTTGCAGTCCAGCGCGTACGCGAGGCCGCCGGCGACGAAGACGCCGCCGCGGGCGATGCTGAGCACGATGTCCGGCTCGTACCCGTCGTCGGCGATGGTCTGCGCGAGCTCGCGCACGGCCACGCCGAACTTCTCGTACGTAAGGTTCTCGCGCACGTCACTCATGTCGCTGCTGCTCACACCTGGGTCCGATGGAAATTGAGGAAGGAACGGGAGGCGGTCGGCCCGCGCTGTCCCTGGTAGCGCGACCCGTAGCGCTCGCTGCCGTACGGGTGCTCGGCGGGCGACGACAGCCGGAACATGCACAGCTGCCCGATCTTCATGCCCGGCCACAGCTTGATGGGCAGCGTCGCGAGGTTCGACAGCTCCAGGGTCACGTGACCGCTGAAGCCCGGGTCGATGAACCCGGCGGTCGAGTGCGTCACGAGCCCGAGACGCCCCAGCGAGCTCTTGCCCTCGAGCCGCGAGGCGAGGTCCTCGGGCAGGGAGATGACCTCGTACGTCGAGGCGAGCACGAATTCGCCCGGGTGCAGGATGAACGGCTCGTCGCCCTCCGGCTCCACCAGCCGCGTCAGGTCCGCCTGCTCGACGCTGGGGTCGATGTGCGGGTACTTGTGGTTCTCGAACACCCGGAAGTAGCGGTCGAGCCGCACATCGATGCTCGACGGCTGAACCATCGATTCGTCGTAGGGATCGATCCGTACCCGCCCGGCGTCGATCTCGGCCCGGATGTCCTTGTCTGAGAGAAGCACGCCCCGAGGATACGCAGAGCGCGTGGGCCCGCCGAAATCGGCGGGCCCACGCGCTTCACCTGGTCCGGGCGACTACCGCTCGCCGCTTACCGCTTACCGCTTCGGCGATCCCACGGGAACGGCGTGCCGCAGCCGCGCGCACCGTGGACACCGGATGAGCCGGCCGGGACCGAGGCGGTCCGCCTGCTGCATCGGGAACGAAGAGGTGCTGAAGACGTGCCCTTCGGCACAGCGGACGACGGTGCGCTCCATCGAGTCCATCAAGTCCCTTGAGTCCCTTCCCCACGAGCCACTGGGCCGGTTTCCCGGCCGACGACGAGGGGTCACATTACGGGATGAAAGGGACGCCGATCCAGGCGACTCCCCGACTCGGGAGCAACCCCTGACGACCTTCGCGCGGTCCCCCCACCGTACGCCCCAACTCCCTTCACCCGCAGTCACTTCCACCCCCACACAGCGCAGCCGGGCCCCGGGGCTTGAGCGCCCGGGGCCCGGCATGAGGTACAGTGTCCGGCAGTACAAAGCCGCTCCAACGGCCGTACCACGCGGGTGTAGTTTAATGGTAGAACATAAGCTTCCCAAGCTTAGAGCGCGAGTTCGATTCTCGTCACCCGCTCCATGATCAAGGCCCAGGTCCTCAGGACCCGGGCCTTTTTGTTGTCCGGGCTCGGCCTGGTCCTGCGGTGTCGGCAGAACGGCGACTTCGCCCGTACCCGCCCCGTGTTCGTTGCGCCCGAGTGGGCCGAGACGTGCACCGACAGCTGGGAGGGTTCCGTTCCCCGGCGGGAGTGGGAGGTCTTCTGACGAGCTCTGGGGTGACCTTCGGCCTCTGGGGTCGGGGCCTTCGGCTCTGCTCGGGTGGGACGTCCTTCGGTCACGGTTGACAGCTGACCTACTGCCCCACCGGACGGAACGTGCAGCTCTCCTCATGGCCGCCAGCAGGACCAACAACTCCAGTACCAAGGACGCGCTCGCCGGATGCGGGTGTCTGATCGTCGTTCTCGCGTTGATCGTCGGGGGGATCGTCGCGCTCTTCGGGGGCGGGGGCTCCTCCGGCTCCGGATCCGGATCCTCGTCGGCCTCTGGCTCTCGTCCCGCTTCCCCGGCTCCCGCCGTGAAGTCGTCGTTCGTCTCCGCCGTCTGGCAGGAGCCCACTCGCTCCGGGGTCGGGCTCGACGTCAAGCTCAAGGTGTCCAACCCCGGGGGCAGTGAAGTCAGTTCGTACGCGGTTGATGACTCCGTCACGACGTACAGCGTCACTGACTCGTCCGGGACCACCATCGAGCAGGGGCGCGTCCGGCTGACCGATGACGTGCCTGCCCACGGGGCCGTGTACGCGGCTACGGATGCCCGCTTCACCTGGGGCGACGAGGTTTCCTCCGGGCAGGCCGTGACGCTGCACGCGGGTGGGATCAGTAAGAAGCTCATCGTGCCCAAGGAGCCTGAGGAGCCTGAGGAGCCCGAGACGAATGGTGCGTTGGAGCGCTCTGTGCCCAGTGCGCCTGCCAGTGCTCCGGCCCGCACGGCACCCGGTGACCGTTCTTCGTCCAGTGGTTCTTCGTCCAGTGGTTCTTCGTCCAGTGGTTCTTCGTCCAGTGGGCAGTTGCTGTCGCCCTCCGGGCGGCCCTATGAGGCCGGGCAGTTCTGTCCCCGGAAGTATCTGGGGATGACCACCACCGCCGGTAACGGCGCGCGCATCACCTGTCAGCCGCAGAGCGGGCGGAACCACTGGGTCGCCGGGTAGGGCGGAGCGGCTCGACGTGTCGGGCGGCGTGCCGCGGCCTCGCCTTCCATGCTGGGCGCATGCACTCCTCCCACCGCCCCGCAGCCGCCCGCGCCGCGCCCTGGGTGCTGCTCGTCGTCGGTCTCGCGCTGGAACTGGCGACGCCCGAAGCGGTGCGGGCCACGCCCCTGTTCGCGCTCGCCGCCGTCATCGCCGGAGCACTGCTCTCGCTGCGGCAGACCCTCGCCGTGGGCGCCACCGCGTTCGCCCTCGAGGTGTTCATCACCGCCGTCCTCGGCACCCAGCACCAGATCCACGAGTACATCGACGCGCTCAACATCGTCTTCGCCTGCCTGACCGGCGTCGTCGTCAACCGCATGCTGCTGCGCTACGACCGGGCGCGCGACACCGCCGAGGCCGCCCAGCGCGCCGTGCTGCCCGATCCGCCGGGCCGGCTCGGCGACATCGAGCTGGCCGCCGAGTACCGCGCCGCCCTCCACGGCACCCGCGTCGGCGGCGACTTCTACGCCGCCCAGGCCGGCCCGTACGGCGTCCGTGTCGTCATCGGTGACATCCGCGGCAAGGGGCTCGGCGCGATCGGGCTCGTCTCCGTGCAGCTCGGCGCGTTCCGCGAATGGGCCGACGACGTCCCCGATCTCGCGGCCCTCGCCGACCGCATGGAACGCGCCACCCTCCGCGAGGCCCAGCGGCGCGGCGACGCGGACGCCTACGAGGGGTTCGCCACGGCGCTGCTCGCGCAGATCCCGCCCGGTGCACGCGAGGTCCGTCTGCTGAGCCGCGGCCACCCCGCCCCCTATCTCTTCCCGCCCGGCGCCCCGCCCCGCGAACTGCCGTGTGCCCAGAGCGGGTTGCCCCTCGGCCTCGGCCCGCTGGCCCCCGGAGCAGAAAGCGAAACCGCCGAGTCGGTGCACGCGTTGCCGCCCGGTGCGCTGCTGCTCTTCGTCACCGACGGCGTCACCGAGGCCCGCGACGCCTCCGGCACGTTCTTCGACCCGGCCACGGCGATGCCCGCCGCCACCTACTCAGGACCGGCCGCGCTGCTCGACGCCGTCGACGACGCCGTACGCACATGGAGCGACGGGGCCCGCGACGACGACATGGCCCTGCTGGCGCTGGCCCCGACCACGAGTCACGACTAGCCCGGTGTTCCCTTGCCGATCCGGGCGGAGAGCCAGGGGGTGAGGATCATCCTCGGGACCAGTTCCTTGTACGCGCGGCCACCCGGCATCGGTACGACGAGCCAGTACCCGGCGGGTGTCAGCGGCAGCAGGAACTGCCACCATTTCGTCACCGCGCGGACGTACGCCGTGCCGTCGTAGACCGCGCGCAGGAACGGGACCACCTCGTCGGGCTCCAGGTCCGTGAAGCGCACTGTCTCCACCGTCACCGATGCATCCCTGACACCGGTACCGGGGCCGGTCCCGTCCAGGACGACCGTGACCGTGGGTGGGCCTGTCACCTCGATCGACAGCGGCAGCGTGGCGCCGGGCTCCGGGAGTTCGGCCGTGTGGCCGTGCTCCGCGGCGATCCCGGCGATCTCCTGGGCCACGGCCAGCGGGTCAGTCATGATCCGCAGCCAAGCAGATCAGGGGTCGAGGAGCAGTACGCGGCACGGCGGACACGCCGGCACCTCGTCGTCGCTGCCGCCCCGCACCTCGCGCCAGCCCCAGGAGCGCAGGGCGTCCAGGGTCCACAGGTCGGAGCGTTCGACCAGGGTGAGCCCGGTGGCGTCGCCGTGGTCGCCGAGCAGGCGGCGCTGGAGGCGACGGGCCAGGTTCCAGTCGCGGCCTGGGGACTCCCGGCGCACGCGGGCGCGTACGACGATCTCGCGGATCGCGAACAGCCCGTCGTGCAGCGGGAATCCGTACGCGCAGGCCGTCGCCGACCGCTCCCCCGCGCCCGTCTCCGCGACGAGCAGCGCGAAGCCGGGACGGCGCATGTCGGTGGCAAGGCGGATCAGGAAGGCGCGGCTGACGATGTCCCAATTCATCGGGTCCGCGCCGGAGTTGACGGCGTACAGGTCGCCGAGTTCACGGGTCCTGTCCGCTATCTGACAGCGGGTCAGCGGGCGTACCCGTTCGGCGTCCCAGGGCGAGGGGTCCTGAATGTGCTGTGTCATGAGGCGAGCCCTGCCCCCGGGCTCCGCCGTGAGCGGCCCCGGTGTCGTCGATCGCCGAGAACGGCAGGGGCGGCGGGCCGGTGCACGGGTAGCCCTCGGTTCTTTCACCGTACTGCGCACAGGTCCGGCACCGCGCACGGCGATCGAGGCCGCGGCAATGCCGACTGAGCCCGTCCCGTGCGCCGTCGCACGCCACACCAGGCACTTCCGCTCCCACACCTCCCTCCCGTACGAGTGACACGACGGGTTGGCCGGGGCGGGTGCGGGTGATGAGCAGGGAGGAACCACCCGCACCGCGCCAGACCCTCGTACGAAGGAGCGCTCATGCCCGCTGACACCCGGCAGACCAGCACCCCCAAGGAAACGCAGCGCTCCCCCGCCCGTCAGCACGACTACCGCACGCTCTTCGACGCCTTCGACGACGACCACAGCCAGGGTCTGTCGCGCCGCGAACTCCTCACGCACCTGGCGGCTGCCGGCATCCTCGAGGACGACCCGCGCATCCAGGGCATGCTGGCCGCGGCGGGCGACACGGAGATGGGCTTCGAAGAGTTCGTCAAACTGGTCCAGGAGCACAGCGGGCTCGTGCAGCGGGCGATGCGGGGGCGGCTCGCGGTGCCCGACTTCGCCGCGTTCGCCGGCGATCTCGACGGCATCCACCGGGAGTTGCTGCCGCTGCGCGGGGGCGCCGTCGCCGACTACATCCCGCAGCTGGCCCGGATCGATCCCGAGCAACTCGCCGTCGCCGTCTGCACGGTGGACGGGCAGCGGCACGCCGTCGGCGACGCGGACGTGCCCTTCTGCGTCCAGTCCGTGTCGAAGACGATCAGCTATTGCCTCGCCCTGGAGGAGCACGGCGTCGGGACGACGCACCGGCACGTCGGCCGCGAGCCCAGCGGCCAGAGCTTCAACGAACTCACCCTCAACCGGCAGGGCCGCCCGCACAACCCCATGATCAACGCCGGGGCGATCATGAGCTGTTCGCTGATCCACCCCCAGCAGACGCTCGCCGACCGCTTCGACCACGTCGCCCAGACCTGGCAGCGGCTGGCCGGCGGGCGCAGGCCCGGCTTCAACAACGCGGTCTACCTCTCCGAACGGCAGACCGCCGACCGCAACTTCGCCCTCGGCTATTCGATGCGGGAGTCCCGCGCCTTCCCCGAGGGGACCGACCTGCGCGAGACGCTGGAGTTCTACTTCCAGTGCTGCTCCATCGAGTTGGACGCCCGGATGCTCGCCACGGTCGCCGGCACGCTGGCCGCCGGCGGCGTGTGCCCGCTGACCGGGGACCGGGTCTTCTCGGAGGAGACCGTGCAGCACTGCATGTCCTTGATGACGACCTGCGGGATGTACGACTTCTCGGGCGAGTTCGCGTTCACGGTGGGCGTCCCCGCCAAGAGCGGGGTCTCCGGCGCCCTGATGGTCGTGATCCCGCAGCTGATGGGGATCTGCGTGTGGTCACCGCGCCTCGACGAACTCGGCAACTCGGTACGGGGCATCGAGTTCTGCCGCAAACTCGTCGAGCGCTACCAGGTCCATCCGCATGCGACCGCCGGTCCTGCCGGATCCCGCAAGGACCTGCGGATGCGCCGCAACCAGAGCGCCGTGGAGAGTGTCGTGGCGCTGTGCTGGGCCGCGAGCCAGGGCGATCTGGACGAGGTGCGCCGGCTCGCCGCGACCGGCACCGACCTCGGCGCCGGCGACTACGACGGCCGTACCGCCCTGCACCTCGCCGCCAGCGAGGGACGTACAGCGGTGGTCCGCTATCTGCTGGACCGCGGCGTGCCCCCAGATCCCCTGGACCGCTGGGGCGCGACGCCGCTGCACGACGCGGAACGCGAGGGGCACACGGGCGTGGCGGACCTCCTGCGTACCACCACGAGCGCGACCACGAGCGCGAGCGCCAGCGCGAGCGCCAGCGGCAGCGCCAGCGGCAGCGGCAGCGGCAGCGCCGCCAGTGTGCCGTCCCCGGCCGGGCGGTCGGCTTCGGGTGGCGCCAAGTCCCGTAACAAGTCCGGGACTTCGTGATGCTCAAGCGGCTAGCCGCGTGGGCGGGCCGGCTGCGCGGCCGTCATGCGCCGTACGCCCCACACCGCAAGCCCCGCCGCCACCAGGGGTGCGACGCGGCGGCCGAGGATGCCGGTGCCGTCGCTGCCGATGCCGTGGCCGGGCAGGAGGCCGACCCGCATGGTCAGTTCGCGGTTGGCCAAGTCCCGCAGGAGTGCGCGGAGTTGGTCCACGCTCGAGTTGCCGGCGACGATCAGTTCGAGCGCGCGGCGTGCTGTCTGTTCCTTGGAGAAGACGTCCCGGGCCAGTTCCACCATCACGTCCGTCAGGGCGTCCTCGAAGACGTCCAGGGCGGAGAGTTCGGGGGCGATGCGACGGACCGAGCCCTCGATGTTGGTGATGGACTTGCCGAGCATGCCGACCATCGGGCTGGTGCGGATGCCGCGACCGGCAGCGCAGCGCAGTACGTCGGTGAGGGCGACGCCGAAGTCGAGGTCCTCCAGGGCGGCGGAGGCGATGAGCGGCACCAGGCGGGTCAAGTCCTGCTGGAATCCGAGGAGATCGGCGAACGGCGTCGTGCGGCCCATCTCGGTCCAGGCGGAGGCGAGACCGCGGGCGTCGTTCTGGGCGAGGCTGGTGAGGGCCATGACGCCGAGCGAGCCGAGGTTGCGGTCGATGCGGCCGACCATGCCCCAGTCGATGAGGGTCGCGCCGTGCTCCGGGTGGACGAAGATGTTGCCCGGGTGCGGGTCCGCGTGGAACATGCGCTCCACGAAGTAGCCCCGGTACATGAAGGAGAGCAGGTCGGTGCCGATCCTGCGGCGCTGTTTCGGGGAGAACAGGGACAGGTCGGTCTGGCTGAGGGCGGTGCCCGGCGCCATCGACTGGAGCAGGATCCGCGGTGTCGCCCGATGGACCTCGGGGACGTTGATGCCCTTGAAGTCCCGCGCCATGCGCCGCCCTTGGGCCATGTGACGGGCCTCGGCGGTGAAGTCGAGTTCGGGCTGCATGCAGTCGAAGACGATCTGGAGCGTGGCCTCCACGTCCAGGACCGAGTCGATGCGGGGGACGGCGCGGCCCGCCACCCGCGCCGCGCGCCGCAGTTGGGTCATGTCGGCGTAGACGCGCGCCCGGGTGCCGGGGCGCTGCACCTTGAGGACGGCGACGCGGCCGTCGGCGAGGACGACCCGGTAGACCTGGGCGAGGGACGCGGACCCCAGGGGCGTATCCGTGTCGATGTCACGGAAGAGGGAGCGCCAGTTCGCGCCCAACTCCTCGCGCAGGACCGGCTCGAAGACGGTGAAGGGTTCTGTGTGGACGGAGTCCTGGAGGTGGGCCAGTTCGGCCAGGACCGCGTCCGAGACGACGTCCGAGCGCGTCGCCAGGATCTGGCCCACCTTCACCCAGAACGGGCCCAGCTCCTCGATCGTCTCCCGGATGCGGCGGGCCCGGCGGCGCTGGCCGGCGAGCGCGGCCCGGTCGACGTCGATGCGTTCGCGCGAGGCGAGCACGTCGGAGACGAGCAGGGTCATCAGCCGGCCCACCAGGAGATTGCGCCCCGGTCCCGCCCTCACGCCGACGCCCCGTCGTCCAGTGCCCCTGGCGCTCCCGATACTCCCGATACTCCTGGTGCTCCCGGCACTCCTGGTGCTCCCGGTGTTCCTGGTGCTCCCGGTGTTCCTGGTGCTCCCTGCCTTCCCGGCACTTCAGGTACGCCGAACAGGCCGCGCTGCGCCGGCAGGCAGGCCGCGACGACCTGGGCCACCGTGTCGAGCGTGCAGTCGGCGCCGGTGGACTCGTGCCGCACCCGCAGCCGCTCCCCCGCCTGCAGCCGGGCGCGGAACTCCTCCGGGTCCACGATGTCCCCGCCCGCCTCGGTGTCCCTCAGTCGGCCGTCGCGGGTGCGCAGCAGTACGCGCAGGGGACGAGGATCGTCAACGCCAGTCATGGGACTCCCCTGCTCAGCGGCCGAACAGGCGGGCGCCCGCCTCGTGATCCGCGCGTACGGTGAAGAACTGGCCGAGCGCATCCAGGAATTCGGCCTTGTCGACCCGGCCGTCCCCGTCGCGGTCGAGTTCGTGGAACGCCCGGTTGAGGTCGGCCGGGTGCAGCTTGGGCCCGAAGACCTTCCGGTACTCGGCCATGTCCAGATGGCCGCTGGCATCACCGTCCGCCGCGTCGAAGACGGCCGCCATCGCCGGGAGCAGACCGTCCTGTACGTACGGGGAGGCGGCGCCCTCGACCGGCAGGGTGCCGTTGACGAACTCGGCCCGGGAGACGCGGCCGTCGCCGTCCTCGTCGAGTGCGGACAGCTGCGTCCACCAGGCGTCGAAGGCGTCGTACACACGCTGTTCCGCGGCGTCGGTCAGATCGAGCGGCCAGCACACGCCGCGGGCCATCGCGTACAGGTCCTCGCGGGTGATGAAGCCGTCGCCGGTCTGGTCGAGGACGTCGTCGAAGAAGGCGGAGACCCGGGCGGGGCGGGCGTCCGGGGACGCGCGGCGCGGCCTGGGCAGCGGGCGGCGGGCCGTGCGCGGCTCCAGCGGGCCGCCGCCGATGGCCGCGGCGGCGAGGGGGAGGTAGCGCCGCCGCACGGGCTGCCCGGCGAGGGCCCAGCGTCCCGCGTGGTGCACCAGCCAGGACACCGCACGGTCGCGGCCGCTCGCCCGCAGCCCGATCCTGCGGCGGTAGGCCTCGGGCAGGTCGGCCCGCAGCACGGCGCCCATCACGGACCCGGCGGCGAGCCTGGCCAGGTGCCACAGCGGCTGCGGGCAGCGGGCGAGCCAGTCGGGGGCGGGCACGGTGGCGTAGAGCTCGCCCATGAGGTGGCGGACCTCCGGGTTGTCCTCCAGTTCCTCGGCGAGGACGGCGTCCCAGTGGGCGCGGCATGCCGCCAGGTCGCCGGGCACGACGCTGTCGGGGATGCCGAAGGCGACGGTGATCGTGCGCCACTCGTCCCACAGTTGCGTCTCTGCGGCCCGGGAGAGCGGGCGGCCGGCGAGCCGCTCCATCTCGACCATCGCGTCGAACAGCGTGAGGGCGATCCACAGGCGGCTCTCGTCGTGCAACCCGCTGTAGGCGCGGCCCTGTTCGTCGGTTCCGTTGATGTGCCGGTGGACGCGCCGGATGCGGGCGAACTCCTTCTCCCGGGTGTCCGCGTCGCCGTACGTGAGGCGTTGGAGGCTGTCCAGAGTGAGTTCGAGGCGGCGCAGCGGGCGGGTGCGGTACGTGGAGTGCTGGGCCAGGGCCGCTCCCCCGGCGGGCAGCGCGGCCTCCAGGACCAGGGCGCGGCCGGTGACGAGCAGCATGCGGCGTTGCCCGAGCAACCGCCAGCACAGGGAGCCGGGGCCGGGCAAATCGGCTGCAGCACCGGTGAGATGTTCAGGGGGGTGTTCGGTCACGCGGCGAAGACTCCCTAATCGCGGGCGTCCGCAAACCCCGAGCCTTGACCCCTCGCCTCCTTCAACCCCATCGAGTGAAGCGCCTGTCGAATTCCCGTGTGCATACGCTTGGACGCTTGCAGGCAAATCGGCCTGGGTACTGCCGAGTTGTGATCGACACGCACGTCATGGAAACCCTGAAGAGCACGAGCAGGACGTTCTTCCTCCCGATCATGCGCCTCGACGGGGAGCTGAGAGACACCGTCGCGGCCTACTACCTCGCCAACCGCGCCCTCGACGAGATCGAGGACCACCCCCGTCTGCCGCCCCACGCCAAGATCCGCCTGCTGCGCGGGGCGAGCCGGCTCCTGCAGCAGGAATCCTTCACGCCGGAGGACGTGGACGCCCTCCTCCACCCGCACCACGCCCACCTGCCGGCCGTCACGCACCGCTTCCACGAATGGGCCGTCGCCCTGCCGCCCGCCGACGTGGCGCCGCGGCTGTGGGACGCCCTGGCCGCGCTCGCCGACCGGATGGCCGACTGGGTGGAGGCCGGTTTCCGCATCCACGACGAGGCCGACCTGGACCGCTACACGTTCGCCGTCGCGAGCTCCGTCGGCATCACGCTCGCCGACCTGTGGACCCGGTACGCCGGGATCGTCACCTCGCAGGCCGGGGCCGTCGCCTTCGGCCGCGCCGTACAGGCCGCGAACATCGCCTGGAACCACGACGAGGACCTCACCCGGGGCATCGACTTCTTCCCGCCCGGCTGGACCTCGGCGGACATGACCCGCTACGCGCAGCGCCACCTGCCTGCCGCCCGCGCCTACACCGAATCCATCGCGCACGGCCCGATCAGGGACTTCTGCGCCCTCACCCTCGACATCTGCGACACGACGCTGGCGGCGCTCAGGGAGGGCACGCCCCTGGACCGGGCGACGATCACCTCACTCGCGTCGCGGTACGCCGTCCCCGTACAGGAGAATCGATGAACCTGGATGAAGCACGCACGCGTTTCACCGCCCTGCGGACCTCGGGCCGGCAGGCCGACGACGCCGAACTGGACGCGATCTGGGCGGCGTTGGAGACCGTACGCCCGGAGGAGATCCTCGGCCCGTGGCGCGGCGCGGAGTTCGACACGGGCCACCCCATGAACGGCCAGTTGAACACGGTCGCCTGGCACGGCAAGACCTTCACCTCGCCCCTCGACGTCAAACCGCTGATGTGCCGGGACGCCGACGGCGCGCTGTACTCGAACGTCGAACTCGGCAAGGGCGAGGCGACGTTGTGGAGCGTGGAGTTCCGGGGCGAGACGACGGCGACGATGGTCTACGACGGTCAGCCGATCTTCGACCACTTCAAGAGGGTCGACGCGTCGACGCTCATGGGGATCATGAACGGGAAGGGGGTGCTGGACGAGCGGGGGAGGCACTTCTACTTCGTACTCGAGCGGGAGCCCCAGGAGCCGTAGGAGCACTGGGAGCCCTCGGAGTCCTGGGGGTCCTGGGGGTCCTGGGGGTCCTGGGGGTCCTGGGGCCTGTCACTCGTACCGGTACTTGAGCGATTCCGCCTCGGTCCGCTCGATGTCGGCGATCGTCAGCTCCGGCATCCGCAGCTGGGCCAGCGTCACCTCGGCCGAGGTCGGCTGGGCGTCCGTCGGCAGCCACTGCTCCGGCTTCCACGCTCCGCTGCGCAGCAGGGACTTGGGGCAGTGCGGGTAGACCTCATCGATGCCGACGACCAGTGCGCTGGCCGGGGGCTTGCCCACGGCCGTCAGCTGGGACAGCAGGTCCTGGCGGGTGGAGACGCAGGCCCGGCCGTTCACCCTGAGCGTCGTGGTGCGCCCGGGTATGACGAACAGCAGCCCGGCCCGGCCGGTGGCGATGACGTTGTGCAGGGTGTCCAGGCGCTTGTTGCCGGTGGCGTCCGGTATCGCCAGGGTGCGCGAGTCCAGGACGGAGACGAAACCGGCGGGGCCGCCGCGCGGGGAGACGTCACAGTTGCCGTCGGCGTCCACGCTGGCGACCATGACCAGCGAGGAGCAGGCGATCAACTTACGCGTCTGGTCGGTGAGTTCGGTCATCTGCTTGCGCCGGGCCGCGTCGCCGGGATCTTCGTACACCTGGCGCAGCGCCTCCAGGTCGGACACGGCGTCGAGCCGGAGCGAGTCGAACGCGCTGGTGGCGAGGGATGTCGTCATGCCCCGACTCTAGGCGCCGCCCCGGGCCGCTCGACTGGGCCGAGGACGACAAGCCGGGAGCCCCGTTCGAAACGGTGGGGGCCGGCTGCCACAGTTGGGGGATGAACGGTGACTTCTTGGTCCGGCACCATGACCAGTTGACCGCGTGGCTGAAGGACGGGAACGCGGAGAGCCTCGACGCGTTCCTGGGCGCCCACCACGACGCCTTCGCGCTCGTGACGACGGACGGGGCGATCCTCGACCTCAAGACGCTGCGCGAGGCCCTGCGCGGGGCGGGCCGCAGCCAACCCGGACTGTCGATCGAGGTCGATGAGGTCACCAGCGTCACCCCCGAGGTGTTCCGGTTCGTGGAGCGCCACGTCGTGGACGGCTCCGTCGTGGGCGTACGGGTGGTGACCGCTGTGGTGGCGGACGGGTTGCTGCTCAGCGTGCAGGAGACCGCCCGCCAGTAGCCCCAACAGGCCCTTGACGCAGGGCATCCGGCTTCTCTGGAGCCGGCACCGCACCTCGGCGTCCGCGATCGCCACCGAGGAGCAGAGCGGGTCCTCCGTGATCAGCGGTGCGCCCTCGACGCGCCGCTCCTCGACCGTGAGGGTGCCCGTGCGGTACGGCATCCGGACCGTGGACAGGACGTTCGGCTCGCCGCCGAGGTCGTACGCGTCGTTGCGGGTCAGCTGCCGGTCCAGTGGATCGGAGATCTGTCCGGCACGGACACTCCGGCCGCCGACCCCAGCGGCGCCTGAGCCCAACTCCCTAGTCCGGGGCCCCACTTCAGGCTGGGGCCCCGGCGTATCCTGCCTGTTGAACTCCAGCCTTGGATCTATGTCGCGATATAGCGTTAGTCTGCTGGCCGAGACATTCGACGGACCAGGACGGAAGCATGTCGGGAGAGATTTCGCCCAGCGGTAAGCCCAGCGGTACGCCCAACGACGTGCCCAGCGATGCGCCCCCGTCGCCCGAGCTGCGGGCCTCCCACGCCGACCGGGACCGCGTCGTCGACACCCTGCGGATCGCCGCCGGTGACGGCCTGCTCACCGCGGACGAGCTCGACGAGCGCGTCGAAGCCGCCCTCACGGCCCGCACCCTGAGCGAACTCGCCCCGCTCACCGCCGACCTCCCGGCCGGCCCCGAGGCCAAGGACTCCGTCCGGATCGAGCAGGTCTTCAGCGGTTCGATCGAGCGCGTCGGGCGCTGGGTCGTCCCCCGTAGGCTCGAGCTCGCGGTGACCTGGTGCGACGTGACCCTCGACTTCACCGACGCCGTGATCACGCACGACCGCCTGCACATCAACGTGGCCATGGCGGGCAAGGCCCTCACGATCATCACGCGCCCCGGCGTCGTCGTCGACACCGACGGTCTGCTCCTGGTCCACTGCAAGCTCAAGCAGCGCGGGGCGCCTGCGACGGGCCTCGATGCCCACATCGCCCTGCGGGTGGAGCTGACCGGGCAGAAGGCGCACGGGCGGGTCGTGGTCCGACCCGCCCGCCGCACGTTCGGGCAGTGGCTGCGACGTGCACGATGACGCCGCCGGACCCTGAACTCATACGCGAAGCGCTACGCGTCCTCCGCCCCCTCATCGACACCGCCCACGTCGACGCCTACAGCGACGATGACTGGCCGTACGACGTCCTCGACGCGTACCAGGACGCGCTGTCTCTCGCTCGCGACGCGGTCGCGGCCGGTACGCGGTCCAGACGTGCGGACCCCGGGATGGGCATCGACATCGACGTCCGCGACGACGCCCAGTTCGAGATCCTGGTGGCCCTCGCCCCCTTCACCATCAACGCCGAGGCCCGCCAGGGAAACCGGCTGGTCTTCAGCGCCTCCGACTCGGGGCACTCGCTGTGGTTCGACGCCGAACTCACGAACTCACCTGGCACAGTTGAGGGGTGACCGGTGACTTCCTGGTTCGACACCATGACCAGTTGACCGCGTGGCTGAGGGATGGCGACGCGGAATGCCTCGGCGCATTCATGGGCGCCCACCACGACGACTTCGAGCTCGTGACGACGGACGGGGCGATCCTCGACCTCAAGACGCTGCGCGAGGCCCTGCGCGGGGCCGGGGGCAGCCAACCCGGGCTGTCGATCGAGGTCGATGAGGTCACCAGCGTCACCCCCGAGGTGTTCCGGTTCGTGGAGCGCCACGTCGTGGACAGCTCCGTCGTGGGCGTACGGGTGGTGACTGCCGTGGTGGCGGACGGGTTGCTGCTCAGCGTGCAGGAGACCACCCGGCGATAGGGGGACCCGGTGGGACGCGTCGGGCCCGTCTGGTCCGGGCGGTATTCCATACGGGCTATGGCGACCCTAGGCTGCGCCGTATGACGGACTATCTGCAGGTCGCCACCGCAACTGCCAGCAGGGAAGAGGCCGTTGCCCTCACGAGGGCCGTAGTCGGCAGTCGACTCGCTGCTGGTGCTCAGGTGATCGGCCCGGTCATCACTGCGTTCTGGCACGACGGGGCGTTCGGAACGGGGGAAGAGTTCCGCATCCTGTTCAAAACGCGTGCCGACCGCTATGCCGACCTGGAAGCGTTCGTCATGGCGCACCATCCGTGGGAGCGGCCCGAGCTGAACGCGGTGTCGTTCGTCGAGTCGTCGGACACTTATCGCGAATGGGTGGACAAGACGCTCGGCTAGATCTGCTCCCGCTCCAGCAGGTCATCGACTTCCGGTACCCCGCGGTGCTTGGCGAGCGCCTGCACGGTGGACATCAGGCGCCGTCGGGGCCGCACGGACGCGACTCCGGCGGCCAGTTCCAGTGCCCGCCCCGCGGTCATCGCGGCCGCCTCAACCTCGGAGGCGGCGAGGTAGGACTCGGCCAGCCACGACAGGTAAAGGGCCTTGTCCCTGGCGTGGGTGTCGTCGAATCGGTCCAACACCGACTCCAGGACCGGCACCGAGCGCAGCGGACGCCGCAGTTCCGTCCAGCACCGCCCTTTCATAATCTCCAACTCGTCGAGGTCAACCCACGCTGCCCAGTCGGGAGGCAGGTCACCCCCCTGCTCCAACAGGGCCGCCTCTGCCGCGTGCAGAGCGGCCTCGGTCTCACGCGCCTGGCTCGCTACTGCGTGAGCCCACGCCAGTCGCTCCAGTAACAGCGCCCGGACGCCCGCCGGCGCGTCCGCACCCGCCGTTCGACATGCCTCGGCCGCTATCGCCACAGCAGCGCTCTTGTCGGCTGCCGAGTGCTGGTAGGCCAAGAACGCCAACGCGTTGCCTGACAAAGCGGCGTCACCCGCCTCGCGGGCAGCACTCCCACTCGCCTCGTACAAGCCCTGTGCCTCCGCGTGACGGCCCGAGTCAAAGGCTGCCCACCCCGCCTGCTGCGCTTGCTCCGCGAGCACTGACCGAAGCGCCCGACCGGTGGCCTCACCGTAGCTGTGGTCCCTCACCAGAACCCGGGTGGACTGGTACTCCCCCAGGTACAGGCGGAAGGTGTCGCCTCCGCCCAACACATCGTCGAGCTTGCGCAGGCGTGCAGCGCGCCGGCGTAGTTGGTGAGGAACGTTCGCGCCAATGTGGCGCCCTCTCTCGACGGGGGGCAGCGCCAAGGTGGCTGCGACGGATCCCGTGTTGCGTACAAAGTCCCTTCGACGCACGTTCTCTCCGTCTCGCGTTGAGTTGCTCACCTCCCACGGACGGTCGGCGAGTCCCAGCAGGCGCCCCGGAATGCGTAAGGCGTCGGCGATGACGGCGATCTTCTCGAAGCTGGTGACACTTCCGCGCCCCCCTGCGAGGGTCCCCACGCGTTCCGGCTTTATGTCGCATTCGGCGGCGATCTTGGAGTAACTGATTCGGGCGTGCGTACGCGCCAAACGGAACACCGCGCCGAAGTCGTGCGCCTTGATGGCTGACTGCATCTCTGGCAAGTCAAGAACGTTCCGTGGCACTGCTGTTGCAGGTAGGTACTCGCTCATCCGGTGCCCCATTGCGCCTGCTGATGGATACCAGTGTCACCGCAAAGTGATCGTTCAGCCTACCCATGATGGGGATACCTCTCGGCGGCAAGCCATGAAGCCCGTATCGGACGACAGTTGGGACACCAGCGGGACGAACAGAGGAATACGTCGTGAGCGTCGTGAACCCAGCGCATCGGCAGGACCGGGCCGACTTCGGATCTACGTCCGATGAGGCCATCGACTTCCCTGCGGTGCGTCAGGCTGCCGGCGCCGTCGAGGGGTTGGAGTTGATGGCGACGAGTCGTCCACAACTGGTCCAGCACGAGCGGATCTTGACCGGGCTGATGCGCCGCATGATGCGTGATAACCACCCGGACCAGGAGGTGGCGACAATGACGGCCTTCCGTGCCGCGTGCCGGGTTGTCGACTCCCCGACGCGCCCCACGAGCAACGACTCCGACTATCGGGTCTACAGCCACGTGAAGAACCTTGCGCGTGCGGCCGCGTGCCTGGCCGATGTCCTGGATCCCCGGCCCGCGGAGGACGAACAGTGAAAGCCGCCGAGGTTCGCCGGATGAGACGCCTCCCGGCACCCCTGCGGACGCGCATCTGGGAGGCGCTCATCGCGACGGCGCTCACGGCCGCAGCGGTCACCGCGTGGGGCATCGCCCTGCTGCATTCCCTCTGAGACCTCGCCCCGACCCAGCCCAGTGCGGCGGGCAGCCAACAAGGAGAGCGACCCGTGTCAACTCCCCCCGTACCAGGCCCGGACCGTCCGGGCAGTCCCCTTCCACCCGCGCACGACACAGCACCGAGGAGGTAGCCGCATGTCCGGAAAGCACGCAGGACCGCCGGAGGACAAGCCGTGGACCCCGCCGCCGACCCCGCCCAGCCCGGACGGAGACCGGCCGAAGTAGGAGCCATGGACTACCGAGCCATCAGTGGCAAGGAGCTTGAGGTCATGGGGGCTTTCAGGTCCCCATGGCTTCGGGCGGCCTTCAACGCGGTCGACCGGGAGAGGTTCGCCCCCGACCGGTTCTGGAGCTACGAAACCGACACCGACGGCCTGCACCAGGTCATCGACAAGGCCAAGGACGAGGACGCGTGGCGGCGCGCGGTGTGGGGCACCCATCGCTCGCTCATCATGCAGATCGACGACACCCTCACCCCGGACAAGGGCCCGGCGAAAGGCGACTTCACCTCGTCGATCTCCGCTCTGGACATCGTCTTCGAGAAGCTGAACCGGCTCGACCTGGAGCCCGAGTACGCCGTCCTGCACATCGGCACGGCATCTGGGTACGACAGTGCCCTGCTGTGCGAGGTGGTCGGGAGCCCGCAGCTGACGACGGTCGAGTACGACCCCGGCTTGGCGGCCATCGGCGCCTCGAACCTGGAGGCGGCCGGGTATGCACCGAACACGGTGTGCGGCGACGGCCTGAACGGGTGGCCGGCCGGGGCGCCGTACGACCGGATCATCGCTACCGCGGCCGTGCGCGACATCCCCGCAGCGTGGCGGGAACAGGCCCGCGAGGGGGCGGTCGTCCTGACCCCGTTCAACACGCTGTTCGCCTCCGGCGGGCTGTTGAGGCTGACGGTCGAGGGCAATGTCGCCCACGGGCGGTTCGTCGGCACTGCCTGCTACATGTGGGTACGCAGCCATCGCCCGACGCACCGGCTCCACCCGCCCGCCCAGAGCCGCAAGCAGCCATCCACGATCGACCCGAGCGCGGTGTTGGACGGCGACTGGCACTCCCGCTTCGTACTCGGTCTGCACCTGCCGGACGTGGCGTACGCCGAGCGCGGCGTGGGCGAGGAGCGCCAGGTCCAGCTCTGGGACGAGACCGGCACGTCGGTGGCCGTCGTGAACTGTCACCGCTGGTGGGAGCGCGACGCGGTCACGGCCTACGGCACGCGGGACCTGTGGGCCGAACTCGTCAGCGCCTACAGCACGTGGCGTCTGGCCGGGCGACCGCACTTCCAGCGCTACGGGCTGACCTTCGACGACGTGGGCCGGTGGCTCTGGCTCGACGAGCCGGGCAACGTCGTACGCGGGGCGGCCACCGACGCCATCCCCGACCTCTAGTTGTTCATGTCAATGAACAATGAATGCATACCTGAACCTTGACGTGATCATGCCAGCCTCCCTATCTTCCAGGAAGATAGCGCTTTCTACTCTCGGCCAGAGCCGATCCAACGAGCCATCTGGAGTCGAAAGATGAAAACGAGACCCCTCATCGCGTCGCTCGCCCTCGTCGCCGGCGCGCTCGCCCTCTCGTCCGGCACCACCGCCCAGGCCTCCGGCGCCTCCTCCTACGCGTCCACAACCGTGTACGTCGCCCCGAACGGGACCGCGGGCGCCGCCGGCACCCAGGCCGATCCGACGACCCTGGCCGCCGCCGTCGGCAAGGTCGCGTCCGGGGGCACCATCTACCTGCGGGGCGGGACGTACGCCTACTCGGCCACCGTGACCATTCCGGACGCGGCCGACGGGACCTCGGCCGCCCGGACCACGCTCACGAACTACCCGGGTGAGAAGCCGGTCCTCAACTTCGCTGCGCAGAGCGAGAGTTCGACCAACCGCGGGATCCAGCTCTTCGCCTCGTACTGGCACCTCAACGGGTTCGTCGTCGAGCACGCGGGCGACAACGGCATCTACGTCGGCGGCAGCCACAACATCGTCGAGCGGACCGTCACCCGCTACAACCGCGACACCGGTCTGCAACTCGGCCGGATCTCGTCCAGCACCGCCAAGGCCGACTGGCCCGCCGACAACCTGATCCTGAGCGCCGAGTCGCACGACAACGCCGACTCCGACGGCGAGGACGCGGACGGGTTCGCCGCGAAGCTCACCACCGGGACGGGCAACGTGTTCCGGTACGCCGTCTCGCACAACAACATCGACGACGGCTGGGACCTGTACACCAAGACCGACACCGGGGCGATCGGGCCCGTCACCATCGAGGACTCGGTGTCGTACGCGAACGGGACGCTCAGCGACGGCACCGTGAACACCAACGGTGACCGCAACGGCTACAAGCTCGGCGGCGACGACATCGCCGTCAACCACGTCGTGCGGCGCTCGATCGCGTACAAGAACGGCCACCACGGGTTCACGTACAACTCCAACCCCGGTTCGATGGCCGTCTCCAACAACCTCAGCATCGACAACGCCGAGCGCAACTACTCGTTCGACAAGGGCACTTCGGTGTTCAAGAGCAACACCTCCTGCCGCTTCGACGTCACCGACGGGTCGAACGACAAGACCGTCGGCACCGTCGACAGCACGAACCAGTTCTGGGCCGGTACGAACGGGTCGCGCTGCTCGGCATACGACGGCGCCCTCACCTGGTCCTTCGCCTCCGACGGCAAGCTCGTCGTGAAGCTGGGCGGGAGCGTCGTGACGCTGTGAGTCCATGACCTCCCCTGTCCCTCCTGCCCCTACCTGCCCGCCTGGCCCCGGGGCCTTGTGGGACCGGTCCCTTGTTGGGGCCGGTCCCGTGTGGTTGGTTGCCGTGGGGACAGGGGAGGTTGCCGATGGAGTTGACCCGAAGACGACTGCTGGGCGCGCTCACCGCGAGCGGGGTGCTGGCCGCGGTGCCCGTTCAGTGGGCGAGCGCCGCCGACGTGGCGGACGGGGTGGCGCGGCTGCTCGCGAACACCGTCGAGATCTTCGCCGGGAACGCCGAGGCCAACTCCCGTACGGAGACCGCCGCCAAGCGCGCCGCCATCGAGCGGACCGCGCGGACGAACCTCGCCTCGCTGGACGCGGCGTCGGGCGGCAGTGAGTTGTTCGCCGGGGTGCCGCTGGGAACCAGTGACCCGAATCTGAACACCAGCTTCCAGCGGCTGTACGAAATCGCCCTCGCGACGCGGACCGTCGGCATCTCCGGTGACCTGTACGGGAGTTCGGCCGTCCAGGACCGTGTGCTCGACGGGCTGCGGTGGCTGCACGCGCACTACTACGGCGACCAGTCCGCCGGGTACTACGGCAACTGGTTCTTCTGGGAGATCGGCATCTCGCAGCACATCAGCAAGACGCTGGTGCTGCTCGCGGAGCGGGCCGACGCCGAGCTGATACGTACGTACATCGCCTCCATGGACGCGTACCTGCGCAACGGCAAGGACGGCGACGTCGACCTCGACTCCCGCTTCCACACCGGCGCCAACCTCGCCGACATCACCACCAACCGCGTCCTCCAGGGCGCCCTGACCGCTGACGAGACGCGGATCCGCAAAGCCCTCACCGACCAGCTCACCGTCTTCGCGACGATCGACCCGTACCACCTCGACCACGGTGTGACGGACGGGTATTACGCCGACGGCTCCTTCATCCAGCACGCCTCCGTCGCGTACACGGGCGCGTACGGCAAGGGGCTGCTCAGTCGCGTCGTGCAGACGCTGAAGATCCTCGACGGGACCGGGTTCGCGCACGGCGGCGAGCTGGTGCCGACCGTGCAGGGGTGGGTGCGCGACGGGTTCGCGCCGCTCATCTTCGAGGGCTGGATGATGGAGGCGGTGAAGGGACGCTCGGTGTCGCGCACCGGCACCGGGTACGACGACGTCGCCACGGTCGTCGAAGCGGTCGTCGACCTCGCCTCGCTGTCGACCGGCGACGCGGCGACCGCGCTGAAGAGCTACGTGAAGCACATCCGGGCCACCTCGCGGTCCGCGCTCGACCCGACGGCCTTCGTGTCACCGCTGAGCGTGGTGCGCTACGCGGACGTCCTCGCGGACGCGTCCGTCCCCGCCGCCGATCTGAACCCCCCTGCCCGCTCGGTCGCCTTCAACTCCATGGACCGCACCGTGCACCGGCGGCCCGGCTACGCGTTCACGCTGGCCCGCAGCTCGGCGCGGATCAGCAAGTACGAGTACATGAGCGGGGAGAACCTGATGCCCTGGTTCCAGGGCGACGGCGCGCACTACCTGTACCTGTCGGGGCAGGACCAGCGCGAGTCGTACGGGGTCGACTACTTCACCACCGTGTCGCCGTACGGACTGGCCGGAGTGACCGCACCCGTCGAACACCGGGGGACCGTACCGGAGTTGTACGGCGGCAAGCTCTTCTACGACAACCCGTCGCACCCCCTGAACTTCACGGCGTCCAGCGAGTCCCAGAACACCTACGTCTACTTCCCGACCGCCACCCAGACGTACTCGGGCGGAGCGACCCTCGGCGCGTACGGCGCAGTGGGCTGGGTCCTCTCCGACGACGTGCCCTGGCGGGACAAGCAGGCGGGCGTCCTGCCGGACGACTTCGTCGTGTACCGCAGCGCGCGGGCCACCAGGTCCTGGTTCCTGCTCGACGACGAGATCGTCGTGCTCGCCGCCGGGGTCGGGGACGCGCCGGGCGGCGGCCGGGCGGTCACGACGACGCTCGACGCGCGGATCGCCGCGGCCGGTGACCGGGTGACGGTGGGCGAGGGGACCGGCTGGGTGCGGTGGGCCAACGAGACGCGGGGCACGGCCGTGGGCTACGTCCTGCTCGACGGCTGCCCCCGGCCGCGTACGCGCCTCGAGACGGTGACGCGGAGCCGGCGCGTGGTGCGCACGTCGAACCCGGACACGGCCGTGACCAAGCAGGTGTTCTCGCTCGCGGTCGAGCAGGAAGCAGACTCCCAACTCGCCCATTTTGCCTATGCGTTGCTGCCCAACGCCGCCTCCGAGGCGGCCGTGCGGGGCCACCGCGGTGCACGCGTCCTGCACAACAGCCCGCTCCTGCAGGCCGTGCGCGACGAACGGCTCGGCCTCACCGCCGCCAACACCTTCACCGGCGGTACGCACCACCTGGCGGGGCTGTCCGTCGAGGGGCCCGCGTCCGTCCTGGTCCGGCGCGAGCGGGACGTCACGGTCGCCGTCTGCGACCCGACGACGGGCCGGGACACGGTGACCGTCGTGCTGCGGGGGCCCGGCCTTCGGAAGGTCTCCGGGGACGCGGCGGTGCGGGTGAGCCGGGTGCGCGGCGGCACCCGGCTCGACGTGGACACGCGGCAGGCGTACGGGCGGAGCTTCTCCGTGACCCTTCGCTGAACCCCGGTCCGCGCTCGTCCCTACTCGTCGGCCTCCAGGTCGCCCTCCGTCTCCAGGTACACCTGGCGGAGGGCCTCAAGGGTCTGCGGGTCCGGCTTCTCCCACATGCCGCGGGACTCGGCCTCCAGGAGACGCTCCGCGATGCCGTGCAGCGCCCACGGGTTGGCCTCGGAGAGGAACTGGCGGTTCGTCTCGTCGAGTACGTACGTCTGCGTGAGCTTGTCGTACATCCAGTCGGCGATCACGCCGGTCGTCGCGTCGTAGCCGAAGAGGTAGTCGACCGTCGCCGCGAGTTCGAAGGCGCCCTTGTAGCCGTGGCGGCGCATCGCCTCGATCCACTTGGGGTTGACGACGCGGGCGCGGAAGACGCGGGACGTCTCCTCTACGAGCGTGCGGGTGCGGACCGTCTCGGGACGCGTCGAGTCGCCGATGTACGCGGCGGGGGCCGTGCCGCGCAGCGCACGGACCGTCGCCACCATGCCGCCGTGGTACTGGAAGTAGTCGTCGGAGTCGGCGATGTCGTGCTCGCGGGTGTCGGTGTTCTTGGCGGCCACCGCGATGCGCTTGTACGCCGTCTCCATGTCGGTGCGGGCCGAGCGTCCGTCCAGGCCGCGGCCGTACGCGTAGCCGCCCCACACCGTGTAGACCTCGGCGAGGTCCGCGTCCGTGCGCCAGTCCTTGGAGTCGATCAGCTGGAGCAGGCCCGCGCCGTACGTGCCGGGGCGCGAGCCGAAGATGCGGGTGGTGGCCCGGCGCTCGTCGCCGTGTTCCGCGACATCCGCCTGGACGTGCGCCCGTACGTGATTGCGCTCGGCCGGCTCGTCCAGGGACGCGGCCAGGCGGACCGCGTCGTCGAGGATGCCGATCGTGTGCGGGAACGCGTCGCGGAAGAAGCCGGAGATGCGGAGCGTGACGTCGATGCGGGGGCGGTTCAACTCCTCGTACGGGATGGGCTCGAGGCCCGTCACGCGGCGCGAGGCGTCGTCCCAGACCGGGCGGATGCCGAGCAGGGCGAGGGCTTCGGCGACGTCGTCTCCCGCTGTGCGCATGGCACTCGTGCCCCACAGGGACAGTCCCACGGAGGTGGGGTACGCGTTGTCGTTGTCCTGGCGGTAGCGCTCGATGAGGGAGTCGGCCAGGGCCTGGCCCGTCTCCCAGGCGAGGCGGGACGGGACGGCCTTCGGGTCGACGGAGTAGAAGTTGCGGCCGGTCGGCAGGACGTTGACGAGGCCGCGCAGGGGGGAGCCGCTGGGGCCTGCCGGGATGAAGCGGCCTTCCAATGCCCTTACGGCGTGGTCGAGTTCGTCGGTGGTGCGGCTGAGCCGGGGGACGACCTCTCGTGCGGCGAAGTCGAGGATGGCGCGGACCTGGTCCGATACGTCGGTGGGGACGGACTCCGGGTTCCAGTCCGCGGCCTCCATGGCCTCGACCAGGGCGCGGGCCTGTTCCTCGACCGCGTCCGCGTCCGTGCGGGTCGCCTTCGACTCGTCCAGGCCCAGGGCCTCGCGCAGGCCCGGCAGGGCGGTCGTGCCGCCCCAGATCTGGCGGGCCCGGAGGATCGCGAGGACCAGGTTGACCCGGTCGGGGCCTGCCGGGGGGTTGCCCAGGACGTGGAGGCCGTCGCGGATCTGGACGTCCTTGATCTCGCAGAGCCAGCCGTCGAGATGCATGATGAAGTCGTCGAAGCCCTCGTCCTCGGGGCGGTCCTCGACCCCCAGGTCGTGGTCGAGCTTCGCGGCCTGGATGAGGGTCCAGATCTGGGCCCGGATCGCCGGGAGCTTCGCCGGGTCCATCGACGCGATCTGCGCGTGCTCGTCCAGGAGTTGTTCCAGGCGGGCGATGTCGCCGTAGCTGTCGGCGCGGGCCATCGGCGGGACCAGGTGGTCGATGAGCGTGGCGTGGACGCGGCGCTTGGCCTGGGTGCCCTCGCCCGGGTCGTTGACCAGGAACGGGTAGATCAGCGGGACGTCGCCGAGCGCTGCGTCGGGGCCGCAGGCGGCGGACAGGCCCGCGTTCTTGCCGGGCAGCCACTCCAGGTTGCCGTGCTTGCCGAGGTGGATCATCGCGTCGGCGCCGAACCCGTTGTCGGCAGCGGGCGCCGCGATCCAGCGGTACGCGGCCAAGTAGTGGTGGGACGGCGGCAGATCGGGGTCGTGGTAGATCGCGATCGGGTTCTCGCCGAAGCCGCGCGGCGGCTGGATGAGGATGAGGAGGTTGCCGCGGCGCAGGGCCGCGAGCACGATGTCGCCCTCGGGGTTGCGGGAGCGGTCGAGGAACATCTCGCCGGGCGGCGGGCCCCAGTGCTGCTCGACGTTCGTACGGAGTTCCTGGGGCAGCGTCGCGTACCAGCGCTTGTAGTCGGCGGCCGGGATGCGGACCGGGTTGGCGGCCAGCTGCTCTTCCGTGAGCCAGTCCTGGTCGTGGCCGCCCGCGTCGATGAGCGCCCGGATCAACTCGTCGCCGTCGCCCGAGACCAGGCCCGGGATGTCGGCCCGGTCCCCGAAGTCGTAGCCCTCGTCCAGCAGTCGGCGCAGCAGCGCCACCGCGGAGGCCGGGGTGTCCAGGCCGACCGCGTTGCCGATGCGGGAGTGCTTGGTGGGGTACGCGGACAGGACGAGCGCCAGCTTCTTGTCCGCCGCCGGGATGTGGCGCAGGCGTGCGTGGCGTACGGCGATCCCGGCCACGCGGGACGCGCGCTCGGCGTCGGCGACGTACGCGGGCAGCCCGTCCTCGTCGATCTCCTTGAAGGAGAACGGGACCGTGATGAGGCGGCCGTCGAACTCCGGCACCGCGATCTGGCTCGCCGCGTCCAGCGGGGAGACGCCCTCGTCGTTCTCCTCCCAGTCCGCGCGGGAGGACGTCAGGCACAGGGCCTGGAGGATCGGGACGTCGAGCCGGGTGAGCGCGCCCGCGTCCCACGACTCGTCGTCGCCGCCCGCCGAAGCCTCCGCCGGCCGTGTGCCACCCGCCGCGAGCACCGTCGTGACGATGGCGTCGGCGGCGCGCAGCGCGTCGATCAACTCGGCCTCGGGGGCGCGCAGAGAGGCCACGTACAGCGGGAGGGGGCGGCCGCCCGCGCGCTCGATCTCGTCGCACAGGGCGTGCACGAACGCCGTGTTGCCGCTCATGTGGTGGGCGCGGTAATAGAGCACCGCGATGGTCGGGCCCTGCCCGGACGCCTCCGGACGGTCGAGCGCGCCCCAGGTCGGCGCCGCCGCGGGCGGTTCGAAGCCGTGGCCGGTGAGCAGGACCGTGTCCGACAGGAAGCGGGCGAGGTGCGCCAGGTTCTGCGGGCCGCCGTGCGCCAGGTACTTGTGGGCCTCCGCCGCGATCCCGACCGGGACCGTGGAGGCCGCCATCAGCTGGGCGTCCGGGGCCTGTTCACCGCTGAGCACGACCATCGGGATCGCGGCCGCGGTCAGCCGGTCGATGCCGTCCTGCCAGGCGCGGACGCCGCCGAGGAGACGGACGACGACGAGGTCGACGCCGTCGAGCAGCGCGTCGAGGTCGTCCAGCGGCAGCCGGGAAGGGTTCGCGAAGCGGTACGTGACCGGGGCGTCGGCGGCGGTGTTCGCCGCGCGGGCGCTGAGCAGGTCCGTGTCGGAGGTCGACAGGAGCAGGAGCATGCGTCGGCTGGCCTTCCTCGGGGTGTCCGCGCCCCGGGTGGTTCATGTGACGGCGGGAGTTCCTGGCTCACCCTCTGGCTATGAGAGGGCTCACAGTGGCGGGACCGCGCCGGATTCGCACCGGGCTTCCTCCCCTGTCGCCGTCGATGGCACCGCTCATCGTACGGGTCGGGGCCCGCGCCCGGTACGGGATGCCCGTCACAGAGCGATGGGTATGCTCCCCGGCATGTCCGATTCCCCCATGTCCCCCGGCGACGCCTGCCCGGGCGCGCTGCGGCTGCACGCCGCGGACGACGGGTTCCTGGCGCGGGTGCGGATACCCGGCGGGGTGCTGGGCGTGGCCGCGGCGCGGGCCCTCGGGGAGGTCGCGGGGCGGCTCGGGGACGGGCTGCTGCACCTCACGTCCCGGGGGAACGTGCAGCTTCGGGGGTTGCGGGGCGGGTGTGACGCCGAGTTGGCCGCCGCGCTCTCGGCCGCCGGGCTGTTGCCCTCCGCCGCGCACGAGCGGGTGCGCAATGTCGTGGCCTCGCCCATGTCGGGGCTCGACGGGGGCGGGTTCGTGGACGTGCGGTCCTGGTTGAACGGGCTTGATGCGGGGCTGTGTGCGAGTGCCGTGACCCCGGGGTTGTCGGGGCGGTTCCTCTTTGCCCTGGATGACGGGCGGGGGGATGTGGCTTCTCTGCGGCCGGATGTGTTGGTGCGGGGGGTTCCGGGGGGCCGGGGCGTGCTCTGTGTCGACGGGGCCGAGTTCTCTGTGGCGTACGAGGACGGGGCCCGGGCTGCGGTTGTCGCGGCTGAGGTTTTTGTCGAGGCGGCTCGGAGCATTACTGGACGTCGCGTATGGCGGGTGGCCGAACTCGGGTTGCCGGAGGGCGAGTTGGGGCGGCTGGTGGGTGAGCGGCTGGAGCAGGTCGGCGTGCAGGCCACGGGGCTCCGCCCCGGACCCCGCGCCTCAATCGCCGGCGGGGCTGAATGTGGCTTCGCGCCCCCCTTCGGCACCCTCACTCCCACCCACTGGCGCGACCTCATCGAACTGGCCGCCCAACACCCCCTCCAAGAGCTCCGGTTGACCCCCTGGCGCCGCGTCGTCGTGCCCGGCGTCACGGCGTACGACACCGACTCCCCCTGGACCCGCGTCGGCGCCTGCATCGGGCGGCCCGGATGCGCCAAGTCCCATGCCGACGTACGGGCCGACGCCACCGCGCGGATCGGCGAGGCCCATCCGGCCCTGCCCACCTACTGGTCCGGCTGCGAGCGGCGCTGCGGTCACCCGACCGGTCCTTACATCGACATCGTGGCCCGCCCTCATGGCACGTACGACATCACCGACCCCACCGAAAGAGCCGAACCCCGTGTATGACTACGAGAAGGACGGCGCGGCGATCTACCGCGAGTCCTTTGCCACCATCCGCGCCGAGGCGGCGGACGGGCTCGCGGGCCTGCCCGCCGACGTCGCCCAGGTCGCGGTCCGCATGATCCACGCCTGCGGTCAGGTGGATCTCGTACAGGACATCGGCCACTCGGCCCAGGTGGTCGCCAAGGCCCGTGCCGCACTGCGCGCCGGGGCGCCCATCCTCTGCGACGCGCACATGGTCGCGAGCGGCGTGACGCGCAAGCGGCTGCCCGCCGACAACGACGTACTGTGCACGCTCCGGGACCCTCAAGTGGCCGCGCTGGCCGCCGAGTTGGGGACGACGCGGAGTGCTGCCGCCCTGGAGCTGTGGCGCGACCGGCTCGACGGGGCCGTCGTCGCCATCGGCAACGCCCCCACCGCCCTCTTCCACCTCCTCGAGATGATCGCGAACGGTGCGCCGCGGCCGGCCGCCGTGCTCGGCATCCCCGTCGGGTTCGTGGGCGCCGCCGAGTCGAAGGACGCGCTCGCCGCGAACTCGCTCGGCCTCGAGTACCTCGTCGTACGCGGACGGCGCGGCGGCAGCGCCATCACGGCGGCCGCGCTCAACGCGCTCGCGACCGAGGCCGAGATCATGGAAGACAGGGAAGACAAGAAGGAAGACAAGGCGGGACGGGCATGACCGGCACCACCGGAAAGCTGTACGGGGTCGGACTCGGGCCCGGTGACCCGGAGTTGATGACCGTCGCCGCGGTGAAGGCCATCGCGTCCGCCGACGTGATCGCGTACCACTGCGCACGGCACGGGCGGTCCATCGCCCGCTCCATAGCGGCGGAGCACATCCGTGCGGACCAGATCGAGGAGCGGCTGATGTATCCGCTCACCGTCGAGACCACGGACCACCCCGGCGGCTACCGCGGCGCCCTCGACGACTTCTACGCCGAGGCCGCCGCCACCCTCGCCGCGCACCTCGACGCGGGCCGCACGGTGGCCGTCCTCGCGGAGGGCGACCCGCTGTTCTACGGCTCGTACCAGCACATGCACAAGCGTCTCGCCGACCGGTACGAGACCGTCGTCATCCCGGGTGTCACGTCCGTCAGCGCGGCCGCCGCCCGGCTCGGCGAGCCGCTGTGCGAGGACAAGGAGACGCTGACGATCATCCCGGGGACGCTCCCCGAGGACGAGCTGACGGCGCGGATCGCCGCCGCGGACTCGGCCGTGGTGATGAAGATGGGGCGGACGTTCCCCAAGGTCCGTGCGGCGCTGGAGAGTTCGGGACGGCTCGACGACGCGCGGTACGTCGAGCGGGCCTTCATGGACGGGGAGCGCACCGGGCGGATCGCCGACATCGACCCCGCGTCGGTGCCGTACTTCTCGGTGGCGGTGCTGCCCTCGCGGATCGACGACGAACCGGCGGCAGACCCCCGCCACGGTGAGGTCGTGGTCGTCGGCACCGGGCCCGCCGGGGCCCCCTGGCTGACCCCCGAGTCGCGCGGCGCCCTCGCGAACGCCGACGACCTCGTCGGCTACACCACCTATCTCGACCGGGTCCCCGAGCGGCCGGGTCAGCGGCGCCACGGCTCGGACAACAAGGTGGAGTCGGAGCGTGCCGAGTTCGCGCTCGACCTGGCGCGGCGCGGGCGGCGGGTCGCGGTGGTGTCCGGCGGCGACCCCGGCGTCTTCGCCATGGCCACCGCGGTGCTCGAAGTGGCCTGCGAGGAGCGGTACTCGGCGATACCCGTGCGGGTGCTGCCCGGCGTGACCGCGGCGAACGCGGCGGCGGCGAAGGCCGGGGCGCCCCTCGGCCACGACTACGCCACGATCTCCCTGTCCGACCGGCTCAAGCCCTGGGAGGTCATCGCGGAGCGGCTGCACGCGGCGGCCGCGGCGGACCTGGTCGTCGCGCTCTACAACCCCGGTTCGCGCAGCCGTACGTGGCAGGTGGCGAAGGCGCGCGAACTGTTCCTCGAACACCGGGCGCCGGACACCCCGGTGGTCCTCGCCCGCGACGTGGGCGGCCCGCAGGAGTCCGTCCGCGTGGTGCACCTGGCCGACCTCGACCCGGAGGTCGTCGACATGCGCACGCTGCTGATCGTGGGCTCGTCGCAGACGCAGGCGGTCGTGCGCGGCGACGGGGGGACGGTGGCGTGGACGCCGCGCCGTTACCCGGAGGCCCCGGCGAGCTCCTGAACCCAGGCGGCCGCGGCCTCCACCGACCCCGCCACCACCACGCCCCCCGGCACCGGCGGCCTGCGCACCACGACCACCGGGATGCCCGCCTCCCGCGCGGCCGTCAGCTTGGGGGCCGTGGCGGCGCCCCCGCTGTCCTTCGTCACCAGGACGTCGATGCGGTGGCGGGCCAGGACCTCGCGCTCGCCCTCCAGCGTGAACGGGCCCCGGTCGAGGAGCACCTCCATGCGCGGCGGGAACGGGGGCTCCGGTGCGTCCACGGAGCGTACGAGGAAGTGTGCGTCGGCGACGTGGGCGAAGGCCGCCAGGCCCATCCGGCCCGTCGTCAGGAAGACCCGCTCGCCCAGGCCCCGCACCGCCTGCGCGGCCTGGGCCAGGGAACCCACCTCCCGCCAGTCGTCGCCGGCGCCCGGGACCCAGCCGGGCCGGCGCAGCGCCAGCAGGGGAACATGGGCGGTGGCGGCCGCGGCGGCCGCGTTGAAACTGATCGTCTCGGCGAAGGGATGGGTGGCGTCGATGAGCGCGGAGACGGAGTGCTCGCGGATCCAGTCCGCCATGCCGTCGGCCCCGCCGAACCCGCCGATCCGCACCTCGCCGGGCGGCAGCCGCGGCGCCGCCACCCGGCCCGCGAGCGAGCTGGTGACGCGCACGCGGGTGTGCAGGGTCGCGGCGAGGCGCCGGGCCTCGGTCGTTCCGCCGAGGATGAGGACGTGCATCGGGGAACTCCATGACTGAGCCAGTGGGCGGGCGCGGGGCCCAACTCAAGCACACCGGTCTGCGGCCCGGCTGGACGACCGGTGCCTGCGCGACGGCGGCGACGACCGCCGCGTACACCGCGCTGCTGACCGGCGACTTCCCCGACCCCGTCACCATCACGCTGCCGAAGGGGCAGACGCCGGCCTTCGCGCTCGCCGCCGAGGAGCTGACGCAGTCGTCGGCCACGGCCGGGATCGTGAAGGACGCCGGGGACGATCCCGACGTGACCCACGGCGCCCTCGTGCGCGCGACCGTGCGGGTGCTGCCCGCGGGGTCCGGCGTCGTGTTCCGTGCCGGTCCCGGGGTCGGCACCGTCACCCGGCCGGGGCTGCCCCTCGACGTCGGCGAACCCGCGATCAACCCCGTGCCCCGGCAGATGATCCGCGACCACGTGGCGCAGGTCGCGGCCGCCCACGGAGGCAGCGGCGACGTCGAGGTGACCGTCTCCGTCGACCACGGCGAGGAGATCGCCCGCTCCACGTGGAACCCCCGGCTCGGCATCCTCGGCGGCCTCTCCATCCTCGGCACCACCGGGATCGTCGTGCCGTACTCGTGCTCGGCCTGGATCGACTCGATCCGGCGTGGCGTCGACGTGGCGCGGGCCGCCGGGCGGACGCACGTCGCGGGGTGCACGGGGTCGACCTCCGAGAAGACGGTCGTACGCGAACACGGCCTGCCCGAGGACGCGTTGCTCGACATGGGGGACTTCGCGGGGGCCGTCCTCAAGTACGTCCGCCGGCACCCGGTCGACCGGCTCACGATCTGCGGCGGCTTCGCCAAGCTCTCCAAACTGGCGGCGGGCCACCTGGACCTGCACTCCGCCCGCTCCCAGGTCGACAAGGGCTTCCTCGCCGAGCTGGCCGGGCGCGGCGGCGCCTCCCCCGACCTGAAGTCGGCCGTCGCGGAGGCCAACACCGGCCTCGCCGCACTCCAGTTGTGCGCGGCGGCCGGGGTCCCGCTCGGCGACCTGGTCGCCGCCGAGGCCCGCGACCAGGCGCTGCTCGTGCTGCGCGGGGCCCCGGTCGCGGTGGACGTCATCTGCATCGACCGGGCGGGGAACGTGGTGGGGCGCAGTTCGGTGCGCTAACTCCGGTCCTGCAGGCGATCGTTCAGCATGGCGGTGAGCGCCGCCATGCTCAGCGCGGCCAGGGCGAAACAGGCACAGACGAAGCTCACGGAGTCGGCCCAGGACGACGAACGGTCGTACAGGAGCACAGAGAACCGGCACGTGGCGCCGAACGCGCCCGCACCCGCGGCGAGCAGCCAGGTGCCGGGCGTGAACGCCGACCAGGGATGACCCACGGCCGCCGCCCGCGCGATCCGCAGGACGAGCCGCGCGAGGAGCACCACGCACGCGATCGGCGAGACGACGGCCAGGCCCAGCACGAACACCACGGGCACGAGCCATACGCCGGCGTCTTCGGACGAGAGGATCATGGCTGCATGACCGTCGGCGCCGCCCGATGGTTGCCTCACGGCCCCCGGTGAAGCGTGGGCGAACAGCGGCTGAAGCTTCGGCCCGCACCCCTGTGACCCATGCCACCCGCACGTACATTCGTCTCCCCCATCCCTCAACTGCCGCTGTTGTCAAGGGAGTCGAAGGCCATGCAACTGGAGACGATGGTCGCCGTGTTCGGCCTCGCCGTGCCCGTCGTCGCTGCCGTGTGGGAGTTCATGCTCGCCGGGCGCAAACGGCTCGGCTACCGGGTCCAGATGGAGACCACCGCCGACGGGGCGCAGGGCACGTCGAACCGGTCGTTCGTGCTGCTGCGGTTCCAGAACAGCGGCTGGACGGCCATCGACTCCGACGACTACATCGGCCGGGACGGCTCCCCCGTCGGCATCCACATCGCGTTCCCCGACCGCCGGGTCGTCGACGTGTCGGTCACCGAGTGCAGCGACGAGGCACAGTGGGGCTTCTTCGAGGACCTGTCGGCGTTCGGCCCGACCCTCGAACGCGATGCCATCAACCTGCCCAAGGTGCAGCTCAACCGCGGCTGGTACTACAAGGTCCTGGTCACCCTGGAACGCGTACCGGGCACCGTTCCGCCCGCGCCGCCGGGGCCGCCGCACCGCACCGGCCTGCGCGGCCGACTGGAGCGCAGCGAATGGTACGAGCGGCGCCAGCGGCGGCGCCGGCACGATCCGCTGGTCAAGGTCACCGCCGCGATCAAGAACGGTGGCCGGCGCCGGATCCGCTGGACCGACAGCCACACGTACGCGTCACCGGGCGTCGCCGCCCTCGTCACCCTGCTGGTCATGGTGGCCGCCACGCAGTCCGTGCTCACGTTCACCCGCGACGACACGAAGACCGTGGTGACGCCGCCGCTGGACTGTGCCGAGAAGGGCGTGCTGCGCCTGTCCGGATCCACCGCGTTCCAGGACGCCGTGGCCAAGGCCGCCACCGCGTACGAGAGGCGCTGCCTCGGCCAGGTCCGCGTCGAGGCGCCCGCCGCGAACTTCGTGGGCAGCGGCACCGGACTCAGCAAGCTCGACGCCGCCGGAAAGGGCGCGAAGCTCGCCGACGGAGAGGGACTGAGCGACCAACTCGCCTTCTCCGACACGCCACTTGAGCAGAACCAGTACCCCGAGCTGCTGCCCGGGCCGGTGGCCCTGTCGATGTTCACGCTCGTCGCGAGCAAGGACGCCCGCGTGCAGAACCTCAGCGTCCAGCAGATACGCGACCTGTACGCGGGCCGCATCACCAACTGGAAGCAGGTCAACGGCGCCGACCTGCCCGTCCACCTCGTCAGCCGCAACTCCGACTCCGGCACCCGCACCGTCCTCGTCGACAAGGTCCTCGGCCAAAAGGAGCTGCCGGGCGTCACCACCAGCGACTGCGCCGCCCTGGCCGCGAACCGGGCCGGGCGCTGCGAGGTCAAGGACACCCGCGCGCTCCTCGACTCCGTGTCCCGTACGCCCGGCGCCCTCGGCCACGCCGAACTCAGCGCGGCGCTCGCCACCCCGGGCGTCGTCCGCGTACGCATCGGCGGCATCGCGGCCGAGGCCGACGGCGCCGCCCAGAACGGCTATCCGTACTGGCAGACCGAGAACGCCTACTCCTACGGCGAACCGCCCGCCGACTCCCCCGCCGCCGGATTCCTGCTCTACCTGACGAAGGGGCTCGGCGCGGGCGTGCTGCGCCAGAACCACTTCAAGCCGTGCATCGACTTCGACTCAGCGCTCAAGTGCGCTCCCTGAAGCGCCCGTTGCACAGTCCGTTCGCTCCCGCTCCGTCGAGTACAGGTGGCTGTCCCTGAACTGGGACGCCCCCAGCGTGCGGCCCACCAGGATCACCGCCGTGCGCAGCACCCCGGCCCCCTTCACCTGGTCCGCGATGTCGCCGAGCGTGCCGCGCAGCACCAGTTCGTCGGGGCGGCTCGCGTACGCGACGACCGCGGCCGGGCAGTTGGCGCCGTAGTGCGGCAGCAGTTCGGAGACGATGCGGTCCACGTACCTGGCGCCCAGGTGCAGCACGAGCAGCGCGCCGCTCGCGCCCAGCGTGGCCAGGTCCTCGCCGGGCGGCATCGGCGTGGCCTGCTGGGCGATCCGGGTCAGGATCACCGTCTGGCCGACCGTCGGGACGGTCAGCTCCCGCTTCAACGCGGCCGCGGCGGCGGCGAACGCGGGGACGCCGGGCACGACCTCGTACGGGATGCCGCGCGCGTCGAGCCGCCGCATCTGCTCCGCGACCGCGCTGAACACGGACGGGTCCCCCGAGTGCAGCCGCGCCACGTCGAGTCCCGCGTCGTGCGCCGCCGCGAACTCCCGTTCAATGGCGTCGAGATCGAGGTTCGCCGTGTCCACGAGGCGGGCGCCCGGCGGGCATTCCTCGAGCAGTTCTCGGGGTACGAGTGAGCCTGCGTACAGGCACACCTGGCAGGCGGCGAGGGTGCGCGCGCCCCGCAGGGTGATCAGATCGGCGGCGCCAGGGCCCGCCCCGATGAAGTACACGGTCATGCCCGAGCAACTCCTGCCGTGAAGTTCGTGGTTACTGTCCGCTGCAGCCTGCCGCCGTAGCTTCGACCGTCCGGTTGCCGACTGCGAGCCGGTGGGGCTTCTCGCGCAGTTCCCCGCGCCCCTGAAGGCTTGCGGCTTCGCCGCTTGCCTTCATCGGGGAAATGCGGCGCGCAGCGCCTGCATTTCAGGGGCGCGGGGAACTGCGCGAAGCAGGACCACCGGCCGTCAGCCGACGACGAGACAGCAACCCGGCAGACGCTCACTGGACCTTCACCCCGGACCACTGAGTGACCGGCATCGCCTGCCGCCACCCCGTGAAACCCCCGACCGGCACCGCGTGCGCGACGGACAGTTTCACCAGGTCGCCGCCGTGGCACCGGTACCAGTCGGCGAGCAGCGCCTCCGATTCGAGGGTGACCGTGTTCGCGACGAGGCGGCCGCCGGGCGGGAGCGCGTCCCAGCACGTTTCGAGGAGGCCGGGCGCCGTGAGCCCGCCGCCGATGAACACCGCGTCCGGAGCGGGGAGTTGGGCGAGGGCGTCGGGCGCGGGGCCCGTCACGACCTCCAGCTGCGGCACCCCGAGCCGCGCAGCGTTCCGCACGATGCGCAGGGCTCGCTCCGGGTCCCGTTCCACCGCGTACGCCCGGCAGGAGGGGTGCGTGCGCAGCCACTCCACGCCGATCGAGCCCGAGCCGCCGCCCACGTCCCACAGCAGTTCGCCGGGGGCGGGCGCGAGCGCGGCCAGGGTCGCGGCGCGGACGTGGCGCTTGGTGAGCTGGCCGTCGTTCTCGTACGCGGCGTCCGGCAGACCCGGCACGGCACCCAGGCGCAGCGCGTCAGCGGCCCGGGCGCAGTCGACCGCGATGACGTTCAGGGCGTCGCCGGGCGCGTGCGACCAGTCCTCGGCCACGCCCGCGTACGACGCCTCGGCCGCGGAGCCCAGCTGCTCCAGGACCGTCATCCGGCTCGGGCCGAACCCCCGGTCGGTGAGCAGGGCCGCGACCGCCGCCGGGGTGTCCGCGCCCGCCGACAGGACGAGCACCCGGCGTCCGTCGTGCAGCGCGGCGGCGAGCCGGTCCACCGGGCGGCCGACCAGCGTGACGACCTCGGTGTCCTCGACGGGCAGGCCGAGGCGGGCGCAGGCGTAGGAGACGGAGGAGGGGTGCGGCAGTACGCGTACCGGGACGTCGGTCGTCTCGACGAGCGTGCGGCCGATCCCGTAGAACATCGGGTCGCCGCTCGCCAGGACCGCGATCCGGCGTCCCGCGTGCGCGGCGAGCAGGCCCGGCACGGCGGGCCGCAGCGGCGACGGCCACGGCACCCGCTCGCCCGGGCAGTCGTCGAGGGGGAGGAGGTCGAGTTGGCGCGGGCCCCCGATCAGCGCCTCCGCCGTGCGCAGGGCGGCCCGTGCCGACTCGGGCAGGCCCGGCCAGCCGTCCGCCCCGATCCCGACGACGGTCACCGGGGTCAGGGAAAGGCTCTCGGGGCTCTCGGGAGTCACTGCCTGGTACCTCGTACGTGGTGCGTCATGCTCGGGAGGGTTACGTGTAGTCAAGGGAGCCGCACTCTATCGGGCGACATCGGCTCCCCCTCCGACGCCCCTGGAGCACCGATGCCCCGCACCCCGCTCACCGGCCGCCTCGCCCCGATCCTGCCGAGCCGCGACCTCGCGGCGACGATCGCCTTCTACGCGGACCTCGGCTTCGCGGTCGACGGCCACTACCCGGACGACGGCTACCTCATCCTCGTACGCGACGAAGCCGAACTGCACTTCTTCCACGCCCCCGAGACCGACCCCCTGAGCACCGCGCACGCCCTGTACCTGCGGCTCGACGGCGGTGCGCACGTCGTGGACGCGGTGCACGCGGAGTGGCGGGACACGGGCCTGAGCGAGGACCCGTACGCGACGCCGCGGCTCGTCGAGCCCGACGACACGGTGTACGAGATGCGGGAGTTCGCGCTCGTCGACCTCGACGGGAACCTGCTGCGGATCGGCTCCGCGCTGGAGGCCACGGAGGGCTAGCGGCGGCGCGGGCCCGACGCGCCGCCCGGCCGTGCGGTCCACGGGGCGGCCGCCCGGACGGTGTTGGCTCAAGCCTCAGGCCCTGCCTTGAGGCCGGTGGCACCGAACGGGAGGTACGAGGCGACATGACGGGATACGGGGCGGCGCGGGCCTGGGTCGTGTCCGCCGTGGTGCTGGGAGCGTCGGCGATTCCGGGCGCGTCGACGCAGGCGCGGGCCGCCGACGGGGACACCGTGCGCGCGGCCGTCGTCTGGCCGGTCGTCGCGACCCCGCACATGACGGCGGCGGCCCGCGGCTCCGGCTCCACCGCGCAGGCCGTCTTCGACGACGACTCACTCGCCGATCTGCTCGCGGACGGCGGCCGCCTGCGCGAGGTCGTCGACGCGGGCAAGGACCGCGACGTCAGCTGGGTCCTCGACCCCGACCTGGTGATCGCCGCGCAGGCCATGGCGAACGGCTACCGCGTCGCCGACAGCCCCGACTCCAGCAACCCGCAGAACAGCACGCAGGGCACCGGACAGAACGCCGCCAGGTCCTGGCTGGCCGCGCTCAAGGACGCCGTGCAGGGCCATGACGTCTGGCTGCTCCCGTACGCGGACGCCGACCTGGCCTCGCTCGCCCACCGGCCCGGCACCGACACCGACGACCTGACGGAGGTCGTCGCGGGGCTCGCCGACCCGGCGAAGGAGCGGGTCGACGACATCCTCGGCACCGGGACCCGGGCCGGGCTCGGCTGGCCCGCGGACGGCGCCCTTGACTCCCGGGTCACGCACCTCGGGGGCGCGTTGGGCGTGACGCGGATGCTCGCCTCGGGGGCGGGGCTCAGCCCGGCGGGCGACGACCCCGTGACGCTCCAGGGCAGCGGCGACGACGCCGACATCACGGCGCTGCCCTACGACGCGGACGTCACGACGGCGCTCGCCCGCATCAAGGACCCGGACCCGGAGGCGTCCCCGTCCGCGTCCTCGTCCGCATCCAACTCCCCGACCGCATCCCCCACTTCGTCGTCTGCGTCGTCTGCGCCCTCTACGTCCTCCAGCCCGTCCGCGTCCGCGAGCGGTGACGGTGACGACGAGGCGCCCGACGCCGCGACGGTCACCAAGCTCACCACCCTCCTCAAGGCGAACACCCGCCCCGTCCTCGTACCGCCGCGTGACCTGTCCGGCACGGCGGCGAAGGCGCTCGGCGCCGCGCTCGACGCCGGGGCCGAGGACGGCTGGCTCGACCTGGAGGGCATCCGCGCGGCGGACGACGACCCGGTGAAGGGACAGGCGGAGAGCAGTTCCGCGTACCCCTCACGGCTGCGCAACAGCGAACTGACCAGCGCCCAACTCACCGCTGTAGCCGGTGACTTGGACGGCCTCGCCACCCTCTCCAAGGTGCTCGCCGACCCGAAGGCCACCACGGCGTCCGTGCACGCGGCGATGGCCCGCGCCCTGTCCACGGCCTGGCGGGTGGCGGACGACGGCGCGCAGGAGACGTTCCAGCAGCGCACCTCCGACTTCCTGTCGACGTCCGTGGACTCGCTGCGGCTCGTGCCGAAGACGACCGTCACCCTCACCTCGGGCAACTCGACGATCCCCGTGACGCTCGACAACGGGCTGCAGCAGCCGGTCGCCGGTCTCGAACTGCGCGTCTCCTCCAGCGACTCGGAGCGGTTGAAGGTCAACGACCCGAAGCTGTCGGTGGAGGCCGCGGGCTCCGCGAACCACACCACCCACATCGGCGTCACGGCGAAGGCCAACGGCAAGGCGCGGCTCACCGCACAGCTGTACACGACGAGCGACGGCAAGCCGTGGGGCGAGCCGATGACGTTCGACGTCGACGTCACGTCGGTGTCCGTCGGAGCGATCGCCGTGGTGGGGGCGGGAGTTGCGCTGATCGTGCTCGCGGCGGCGTTCCGGATGCACCGGGTACGCCGACGCCGGGGGCAGGAGCCCCCGGCGGAGTAGGTCACTCGCTGGTCGGTCTCAGGCGGTGTCAGGCGGTGGCCGTGCGGCGCAGCGTGCGCAGGACCAGCCACTGGTCGCCCCAGGCCATCGCCGTGCCGACCGCGGCCATCAGGATGCCGACGAACACGCCGCCCGTCGCGGTGCCGAGGGCGAAGCCGAGCGAGGCGAGTACGGCGCGCACCGCGAAGCGGACGCCGACCAGGCCGATCGCGAGGAAGCGGGTGCGCTTGTTCTTCCACAGGGCCTTCATCAGCCGCATCCGGGTGCGCAGGACGGTCAGGGTCAGCGCGAGGTTCACGGCGAGGACGATCGGGATCACCCAGTAGACGGCCGGGTAGGCGCGGGCGATGTCGAAGACGCCGGCGAGGCAGCCCATGATCGGGAAGTACCAGGTGGGCAGGCCCTTGAAGTCCGTGCCCCGCGCGACCTGCTGAGCCTGCTCGACCGTGACCTTGTTCGCGCCCATGTCCCTTGCCCCCTGCTGTGTGGTGCCCCTTGTTCCGACAAGGAAGAGCTTCGCGGAACAGGGGCACCGCCCGGCAGAGCGAGCCGTACCGACCCCGCCAGTACAAATGTCACGGCGCCCGGGCGGGAGACCTACGCGTCCTTCTTCTGCACGGCGGCCTCCGCGTCGACGATGCCCAGACCCAGCTTGGCGATCTTGTCCGGGTTGGCCGCGGTCTCGCGGATGGTCGACATGATCTCGTCCGGCTCCAGACCCTGCTGGTGCAGGAGCGCGGCGAGCGCGGAGACGTACGGCGAGGCCATCGACGTACCGGACAGGTCCCCGTAGCCGGAGGTGTTCTTCAGGCTCTCCTTCGTCCGGTACGTGGGAAGGGTGGAGAGGATGTCGACGCCGGGGGCCGAAACGGCTTGCTCCGCACCGAAGTTGGAGAAGGAGGCGGGCTTGCCGTCCTGGTCACTGGCGCCGACCACGAGCACCGGGGTGTCCACCTTGTACGGCTGGGTGTCCGCGCCGTCGTTGCCCGCCGCGGCGACCACGACGGCGCCCTTGTCGTGGGCGTGCTGGATGGCCTTGTTGAGGATGCCGCCCTGGAGCAGGTTCGACATCAGCTTGCCCTCGCCGAGCGAGAGGTTGATGACGTCGGCGCCGTGGTCGGCGGCCCAGACGATGCCCTTGGTGATGTTCGCGTTGGACCCGGAGCCGTCGGCGCCGAGCACGCGGACCTCCATCAGTTTGGCGTCCGGGGCGCCGCCCGCGATGCCGACGCCGTTGTCGGTGTGGGCCGCGGCGATGCCGGAGACGTGCGTGCCGTGGCCGTTCATGTCCTTGGGCTCGGTGTCGTCGTCGACGAAGTCGTAGCCGTCCACGAAGCGGCCCTTGAGGTCCGGGTGGTCGAGGTCGGCGCCGGTGTCGACGACGGCGATGACCGTGTCGTCGCCCTTCGACGTCTTCCAGGCGTCCGGCAGTCTCATCGCGTCCAGGGCCCATTGATCGCCCTGCATCGGATCCGGCTCGCTGTCGTCACCGCAGGCGGTGGCGAGCAGGAGGACGGCGGCGAGACAGAAGGCAAGCGGGGTACGGGTACGCATGGTGCGAGCCTGTGCGGGGCGCCGCCGTCACGCATCTGGTGGCGGGCCGTTCGGGGGCATCAGGCCCACTTCGGCACCCAGTGGTCGGCGCCCCGCGGCCCCTCGTAGCGAGCGAGGAGGTACTCCCGCAGGGCCGTGAGCCCTGGGTGCGGATTGTCGTCCCGCCACAGCAGCGAGTGCGGGTACACGGGCGTGGGGCGGTGCAGGGGGACGGTGCGCAGGGCGAGGCCCGCCGGGTAGGCGAGCGGGGTGCGCGGCCCCATGAACGTGGCGACGTCCGCCGCGTCCGCGACCGTCCGCAGCAGGTAGTCCGCCCCGAACGACGGCCCCGACGTGTCGATGTCCAGACCGAACGTGGCCGCCAACTCGGCGTAGTACGCGGCCCATTCACTGCCCTCGGCGAGGTCCGGCATCAGGATCCGGTGCCCGACGAGGTCCGCCGGGCTGACGGCGTCCGCGTCGGCGAGGGCGTGTCCGGTGCCGGTGACGAGCACCATCGGCTCGTCGTAGACGCGGGTGCTGCACACGCCGGGCGGCAGCGACGGCACGCGCCGCGCCCAGAACCCGGCGTCCACGCGCCCGTCCCGCACGGCCGCGAGGACGGCCCGCCCGTCGCCCTTGGTCGCCACGACGTCGAGCGGCACGTCGGGCCGTGCCCCGTGGAAGTCCTGGACCAGGCCCGCGACACTCACCCGGGTGCCCATCACGTCGACGCGCAGCGGGCGGCGACCGGGGCGCACGGCCGCGGCGGCCTTCTCCACGGCCCGCACCACCGCCTTGGCGTGCGGCAGGAAGGCCTGCCCGTCGAGCGTGAGCCGGACCCCGTGCGGGGTCCGCGTGAACAGCCGCACCCCCAGCTGCCGCTCCAGCACGGCGATCCGCTTGGAGGCGGCCTGCTGGGTCACGCCGAGCTCCTGCGCGGCGAGCTGGATCTGCCCCTCGTCTGCGACGGTCACGAAGGTCCGCACGGCTTCGACATCCACCTCGCCATACAACCACGGGTTGTACGAGACGGCCGTGCCGGTTGTTTGATCGGGCACCGGCCGCACGGCTTGGATCTGCCCTTATGAGACTCGGGCGGGACTTCGGATGGCTGTGGGCCGCGTTCGCGGCGAGCACGGCGGGGACCTGGCTGGCGCTCGACGCGTTCCAGCTCGTCGCGGTCCTCGTGCTGCACAGCGGGGCCGCGCGGGTGTCGTTCCTCGCGGCCGCCGGGCTCGCGATGGGGGCGCTGGTGGCGGTGCCGCTCGGGCCGTGGGTGGAGTTCCGGCGCAAGCGGCCGGTGATGATCGCCGCCGACCTCGTGCGGTGCGCGGCGCTGCTCTCACTGCCGCTCGCGTTCGCCCTCGGGGCGCTCTCCTTCGGGCAGCTCGTCGCCGTCTCGGTGGTCGTCGCGGCGTCGGACATCGCGTTCAAGGCGGCGAGCGGCGCACATCTGAAGCAGCTCGTGCGGGGCGAGCAACTCCTCGTCGCCAACGGCCGGTTCGAGTCGACGCAGTGGACGGCGACGGCGGTCGGGCCGCCGCTCGGCGGGGCGCTGATCGGGGCGTTCGGGCCGCTGACGACGGTCCTGCTCGACGCGGGCAGCTACGTCCTGTCCGCGCTCGGCATCCGCGCGATCCGCGCCCCCGAGCAGCCGCCCGCGCCGACGGGCCCGCGCGGCGTGCCCGGCCTCGCGGAGGGCTGGCGGCACATCCTGACGCACCCGGTCCTGCGCCCGCTCTTCTTCAACACGGTCCTGGTCAACGGCCTGATCATGGTCGGTTCGCCGCTGGTCGCGGTCCTGATGCTCGGCGAACTCGGCTTCGCGCCCTGGCAGTACGGGCTCGCCTTCGGCGTGCCGTGCCTGGGCGGGCTCGTCGGCTCCCGCCTCGCCCGGCCGCTGGCCGCCCGGTTCGGGCAGCGGCGGGTGCTGTGGGCGAGCGGCGTCGCCCGGGTGATCTGGCCGGTGGGCCTCGCGTTCATCGGTCCTGGCGCGGGCGGCCTCGCCCTCGTCATGGCCGTCGAACTGGGCCTGATCACCAGCTGCGGCGTCTTCGGCCCGGTCCACGCCACGTACCGCCTGGAGCAGACGGACCCGGACAAGGTGGCCCGCGTCCTCGCGGCCTGGTCGGTGACGGGCGGCGCGGTGACCGCGGGTCTGACCCTGGCCTGGGGCGCCCTCGCGGCCCTCGTCGGCACCCGCCCGGCCCTGGCCGCGGCCGGGGTCCTGCTCCTGGCGACGCCGCTGCTGCTGCCGTCGGGCTCCGCAGCCGTCCGCACGGACCTGTCGCCCACCACCTGAACGGGCCCCAGCGGATGCCCTGGCCTGCGGTTCTGGGCACAGTGGCCGCATGGCCGCCTCCTCCCCCCACTACGGCGCCGTCCCCTTGATCCCCGGCGCCGAACCCCTGCCCGAACTCGACATCCCGGCCCCCGGCCGGCAGCACCGGCTCACCGTGCTGCTGCGGCTGCTCATGCTGCTGCCGCACGCGTTCCTGCTGGCGCTGCTCTCCGTCGCCACGGTCCTCGTGCTGCCGGTGGCGTGGTGCGCGACCCTGCTGCTCGGCCGGGTGCCCGATCCGCTGGAGCGGTGGCTCGCGGGATACCTCGGCTACGAGACCCGGCTGAACGCCGCCGCGATGCTGCTGACCGACCGCTACCCGCCCTTCGAGCTCTCCCCCGCGTACGGGTATCCGGTGCAGCTGCGGCTGCACTCGTCGGCGCTGAACCGGCTCGCCGTCCTCTTCCGGCTCGTGCTCGTGGTGCCCTCGGCGGTCCTCGGCGCCCTCGCCATGGCCGGGTGGTGGGCCGTCTCGTTCCTGTCGTGGCTGGTGGTGCTGGTGCTCGGGCGGATGCCGTTGCCGCTGTTCGAGGCGAGCGCGGCCGTGCTGCGGTACCGGATGCGGGTGGCGGCGTATCTGCTGCTGCTCACCTCCTCGTACCCGAAGCGGCTCTTCGGCGACCAGGGGTCGGTGGACTCGGTGATCGGTACGGTGAGCGGGCCTTCGGCGACCCGGCCGCTGTTCGTGGGCGGGACCGGGAAGGTGCTGCTCGGCGCGTTCCTCGTGCTCGGGCTGCTCGGGTGGGCGGGCAACGCGGTGCGCTACGAACCGGCGTCCGTGGAGGCGTCGGTGCCCGCGGGCGGCTGACCGCCCGCGAGCGGGCCGCGCCCGGTCACCTCGTGGAGACGCCGACCTGCGACCAGGCCTTGAGGACCGCTTCGAGCTCCGCCCCGTCGCCGTAGCGGCTGCGCGCCGCCGCGGCCGTGAGCCGGGCGAAGTCCGCGAACTGCGCGGTCTGTTCGAGCTCGCCGCCGGTCAGCGTGTCGTACCAGATCTGCCCGGCCCGCTCCCAGGCGTTGCCGCCGAGCTGCGTGGCCAGCACGTAGAACGCGTGGTTGGGGATGCCGGAGTTCAGGTGGACACCGCCGTTGTCCTGGCTCGTGCGGACGTAGCCGTCCATCGTGGCGGGCTGCGGGTCCTTGCCCAGCTTCGGGTCGTCGTACGCGGTGCCGGGCGCCTTCATCGAGCGCAGGCCCACGCCGTTGATGCCGGGTGCCAGCAGGCCCGCGCCGATCACCCAGTCCGCGTCGGCGGCGCTCTGCCCGAGCGCGTACTGCTTGATGAGCGAGCCGAAGACGTCCGAGAGCGACTCGTTGAGCGCGCCCGGCTGGTCGGCGTAGTCGAGGTTCGCGGTGAACTGCGTGACGCCGTGGGTGAGTTCGTGGCCGATGACGTCGAGGGGCAGCGTGAAGTCGAGGAACACCTCGCCGTCGCCGTCGCCGAACACCATCTGCTCGCCGTTCCAGAAGGCGTTGCCGTAACTCTCCCCGTAGTGCACGGTCGCGACGAGCGGCAGGCCCGAGCCGTCGATCGAGTGCCGCCCGTACGCCTTCAGGTACAGGTCGAACGTGGCGCCGAGCCCGGCATGGGCCCGGTTCACGGTCGCGTCCGTGGCCGGCCCGTCGCCTTCGGAGTGCACCTTCGTGCCGGGCAGCGACTCCTGCCGGTGCGCGTCGTAGATCGTGCGGTCCGGCTTGTCGGACGGCGCGCCCGCGCCGGCCACGGCCCCACGGACAGCGGTCGTCCGGCGCGCGGTGCGCAGCGCGCCGTCCATCGCCTGGGCCCGGCGCGCGGGCTCGTGGACGGCGGGATCCTCGTGCCGGGCGAGCTGGTCGGTGAGGTACGGGGGAACGATGGGGCAGAACACGGGGCCGAGAACCGTCGAAGTCTCCATGCCACGAAAGTGACACAGGTCACTCAACTCCTCAGGGAACAACACCGTGTTGGCCGAATGGCGGCAGACAGCGGCCAAAAAGTCCCCGAGACATGTGTTTCACCTGCTTCTTCTTACGAGTGACAGGCCCCCGGCCGGTCCTACGCCAGCAGGCCCGCCAGGCCCTCCCGGCCCCCGCTCTCGTACGCCTGCGCCCTGCGCTCCTGCGACAGTCCGGTGAGCAGCGCCTCGCAGCGGCGGCGCACCGGGGTGCGGTACGGGACGACCGGGGACGTCGGCGGCGTACCGCGCAACGCGTCGACCCCGCCCAGGAGTTGAGCCGCGAGGAAGCTCTCGCCGCACAGCGCCGCCGCGTCCGCGAGCAGCTCGCCCGCGCACGCCGCGCCGATCACGCTGCCGTACTCCAGGAACGTCCGCAGCGCCGCCGACGCGAGGGCGCGGGCCGGCTCGGGGTCGCCCTCCCAGCGCGCCACCTCGGCCCGCGCGTACCGGAGCCAGGCCTCCGCCCACACGTCGCGCACCCGGCCGGGGCCCAGGGGCTCGGCGTGCGCCGCCTCCAGGGCCTCCTCCGGGTGCGTGCGGGCCAGGGCGAGGGCCAGGGCCGCGCGGCAGTACGCCGGTCCTGGGCCGAACCCCCCGTCGTGGTCCAGGAGTTCGACGGCCTGCCGGAACTCGGCCGCGGCCGCCTCGGTCCTGCCCTGCCACAGCGCCACCGCGCCCCGCACGTGCGCGAGGAGGCCGAGGCACCGGTCGTCGCCCTCGCGCACCGCCGCCGCCCAGGCCGTCGCGAGCAGCGGGTCGGCGGCCTCGGGGTGACCGAGGTCCAGCTCGATCCAGGCGGCCAGCCACAACGCCCGTGCCGGGGGCGGGTCCTGGTGGAGGGAGAGGGCGTGGCGCAGCCGGTCGCGGCCCTCAGCCGTGCGCCCGCACGCCGTCCACAGGAACCAGAGCCCGACCACCACCTCGAGCGCCGTGCCCGCCTCGACGTGCGGGGAGAGCGGCGCCGTGCCCGGGTCCATCGCGGCGCGCAGGTCGGGCAGTTCGCGCAGGGCCAGCTCCCGCGCCTCGTCCTGGCGGCCCGCGCTCCACCACTCGGCGGCCTGCCGGGCGACACCGGCCGCCCACCTGCGGTGCTGCAGGACCGCGGCCCAGCGCTCGCCCTCCTGGTCCAACTCCTGGGCTCCGACGGCCCGTTGAGGTGCGGGGAGCCGGTAGCGGCCGCCGCCGTCGCGGACCAGCAGCTGGGGCGCCAGGCGGTCGAGGAGGCCGAGCACCTCGGCCGAGGGCAGCGCGCCCGAACCGCACACCTCGCGCACGGCCTCCCGGTCGAAGCTCCCCTCGAAGACCGACAGGCGCCGCCACAGCAGGCGCTCGACGCGGGAGCAGTGCGCGTACGCCTCGGCCGCGGCGCCCAACACCGCCTCGGGAAGCGGCAGTTGAGCGGGATCCTGATCCGGCGTCCAGGCCCGGGCCGCGGCGAGCAGCGGACCCGGTACCCCGGCGAACCCGCGGCACAGCTCCGCGACGGCCCGCGCGTGCTTGGCCACCGCCTCCTCGCCGAGCTCCCCGGCGAGCAGCTCCACGGCCGCGTACCGGCCGATCTCCGCCTCGGGACAGTCGGCGGGCGGCACCGGCAGCGGCGCCAGTTCGACGACGGCCTCGCCCCGCAGATGGCGCGGCCGGTCGGCGACGACCAGGACGGTCACGTACGGCAGGTCGAGCAGCAGCGACGCGACGAGGGCCGTGCCCGCGCCGCCGAGGTGCTCCCAGTCGTCGAGCAGGAGCATCGCCCCGCCGCGCCCGGCGAGGCGGTGACGCAGGCGTGCCCCGAGTCCGGGGAGGAGTTCCGGTTCGTAGCCGCGGCCCGACACCTGGACCACCTCGCGGCGCGACTGCGCGGCCGCCTCCTGGGCGAGCCGGGTGCGGCCCACGCCGGGCAGCCCCGTCACCGACACCAGGCGGGCGGTGGCGAGGCGGGACAGGACCGCGGCGAGGTCGGGGCCGCGTCCCACGAAATGTCGGTGTATCGCCTCGTCAAGCCCCATCGCCATGTGCCCCCGATTCCGGATTTAAGGCACGCTTAATGGTCATGGGTCAGCGTGCCCGTTTGAATGCATATGCCTGAGGCCCATGTTCGTACTGCGCGGCGGATGTCCCGGGCGTTGTCGGGATTACCGTCGAGGAGAGCGCGTGCGGACACGGGAATCCACCGTTTCGGAGGCCGACCTCACCCTGATCCATGCACTGCAGATCGCCCCGCGGGCCAGCTGGGCCCAGCTCTCCGCCGCGCTCGGCCCCTCCGCGGACACCCTCGCGCGCCGCTGGTCCCGGCTCACCGCACGCGGTCACGCCTGGTCGGGCGTGTTGCCGGGGGCGCTGACCACCGGCAGTCCCGCGGTGTGCGCGGCCTGGATCCGGATCGAGTGCACGGCCGGTACCGTGCCCGCCATCGCCGGCCGGCTCGTCGAGGACCCCGGCACCCTCACGGTGCACCACGTCACCGGCGACGCCGACCTCGTCGTGTACACGGCCCAGCCCGACGCCGCCGCCCTCGACCACTACCTCGCGGAGCGGCTGCACCGGCTGCCCGGCGTGCGCGCCACCCGCACCCATGTCGTGACCGGGGTGTACTGCCCGGCGACGCCGCCGCGGCTCGACCAGCTCACGCCCCACCAGCTGCGCCGGGTCCGGGCGCTGAGCGGCCGCGCGGCACGGTCCGCGCGGGCCGCGGCCCCCGGCGGCGCGCCCGACCCCGTCGACCAGCGGCTGCTGCTCGCCCTCGCCGAGGACGGCCGCACCGGCATCGCGGCGCTCGCCCTGCGGGTCGGCACCAGCGAGTCGACCGTCCGGCGGCGTCTGGCCCGCCTGGAGTCCGACGGCGGCCTGCTGTACCGCACGGAGGTGGCGCCGCGCGACTCCGGCTCCCCGGTGTGGTGCCTGATCTTCGCCGACGTACCGCCCGACCAGATGCAGCCGGTGGCCGCCGCGGTGTCGCGGCTGCGCGAGACGCGGACGGTCACCACGGTGACGGGCCCGCACAACCTGTTCGTCTGCGCCTGGCTCGGCCGCGTCGAGCAACTCCCCGAGTACACCAGGAAACTGGCCTGCAAGACGCCGGGCCTGCGGATCACGGACACCCTGCTCTCGCTGCGCGGCCACAAGCTCGGCGGCCACGTCCTGGCCCCCGACGGGCTGCGCGAACGGCTCGTCCCGCCGGACATCTGGGGCAGCAACCCCCGTGCGTAACGGCGTGTACAGCCGCACCCCCGACGGCCCCGCTGCCACAGTGACCACGAACACCCGCCCCAAACGCACCAGTTAGGGAGTATTCGTGGCCAACGTGCACGTGATCCTCAACCAGAAAGGCGGCGTGGGCAAGTCCACGCTCACCGTCAATCTCGCCGCCGTGACCGCCGACGTCCTCGGCGCCGGCAACCAGGCCGACGGCGAACAGCCGCCCGTCGTCGCCGTCTCCATCGACCCGCAGGGCTCCGCCGTGTGGTGGTCCGAGCGCGTCGGCGACGGCCTGCCGTTCGACTTCGTGCAGGCCCACGACGACCTGGCCGGGCTCGCCGCCCTGTCGCAGATCCCGTCCGCGCAGCACGTCTTCGTGGACACCCCGGGCTGGCTCGACCTCGCCGAGGGCGACGGCGCCGACCCCCTCGGCAAGGGCGCGGCCGCCGACGCCCTGCGCGCGGTCCTGTCCAACGCCACCGACGTCATCGTCCCCATCGAGCCCGAGCCCCTCGGCTTCCAGCCCACCCAGCGCACCGTCGAGCGGGTCGTGAAACCCCGCGGGCTGCCCTTCCGCGTCGTCATCAACAACTGGGACCCGCGCGACGGCAAGGCCGACCTGGAGCAGACCCGCGCGTTCGTCGAGGCCCAGGGCTGGCCGCTGGCCCGCACCGTCGTACGCCACTACAAGCTGCACACGCGGGCCAGCGCCGACGGCCTCGTCGTCACGCAGTACGGGGCCAACCGCGTCGCCCTCCAGGCCCGCGAGGACTTCTTCCGGCTCGCCCTCGAGGTGGGGCTCGCGGCGATCCCGAAGCCCGCCCGCAGCCGCGGGAAGAGCACCAAGAGCACCGCCTCCCGTACGAAGAAGAAGGGGGCGAAGGTCTGATGGGGCGCCGTACCGACCTGTCCTCGCTGCTGTCCGCGGACGCCGAGAAGACCCCGGCCCCGCGCACACGGCCCGACACCACACCCCTGCGGGTCGCCGTCTCCGAGCTCACCGAGAACCCCGACAACCCGCGCCACGAACTGCGCGACCTGGAAGGACTCGCCGAGACGGTCCGCGAGCGCGGGGTGCTCCAGGCCCTCGGCGTCGTCCCGGCCGCCGTGTTCCTCGCCGCCCACCCGCACCACAAGAAGGCCGTCGGCAAGGCCCCGTACGTCGTGCTGCACGGCCACCGGCGCCTGGCCGCCGCGAAGATGGCGGGCCTGGACGAGGTGCCCGTCCTGGTGCGGGACGACGCCAGCCGCTCCGACGAGGACGCGCTCATCGAGAACGTCCAGCGCGACGACCTCACCGAGCTGGAACAGGCCCAGGCCATCCAGGGCCTGATCACCGCCTACGGGTACTCGCAGCGCCAGGTCGCCGCCCGCATCGGCAAGACGCAGGGCTTCGTCTCGCAGCGGCTGTCCCTGATGAAGCTGCGCGAGGACCTCCAGGAGGCCCTCGCCGACGGCCGGGTCTCCGTCGAGGACGCCCGGCGCATCGCCCGCCTCCCGCAGGACGAGCAGCAGCTGCCGGGGCCGTACACCGCCGCCGCCGTCCCCTCCGCCCGCAAGGAGCGGCGCGGGCGTGATTACGGCGTTATCAGGATCGACAGCCGGGCCACCCCGGACGAGGTCGTCGACGCGCTCCGCCGTCACCTGGCCCCGGCCGCGCTCGACCGGGTCCTGGAACTGCTGAGCCGCTGAGACCGCCCTGCACGTCCCTTACGGTGGGCCCGTGCTCGATCTGCCGTCCGTAGCGTCCGTGCCGTCCGTGCCGTCCGCGCCCGTGACCCCACCGCCCGCCGAGGCCGTCACCCCGCTGATCCGCGGCCTCGACGTGCTGCGGCGCCTCACGGACGCGGACGGCACGCTCGCCGTCGCCGAGCTCGCCCGCGCCACCGGCCTCGCCCGCTCCTCGGTCGACCGGATCTGCGCGACCCTGGCCCACCTCGGTCACGTACGCCTCGACGGGCGGGACGCGACCCTGGCGCCGCCCCTGATGGGCATCGCCAACGCCTGCCTCGACGCGCTGCGGCTGCCCGAACTGCTCGGGCCGCTCGCCGACCGCCTCGCCGACGACCTCGACGAGTCCGTCTCCCTCGCCGTCCCCGACGGCCCCGACATCCGCTTCGTCCACCAGGTGCTGCGCCGCCGCGCCCTGTCCATCAGCTTCCGGGTGGGGGACGCGCTGCCGGGCGACGGGTCCGCGCCCGGGCTCGTCTTCGGACGCGGGGTGCCTCTGGCGGTTGACGATCAGTTGGTCGAGCCCGGGTTGGTCGCCGTGGCGATGCCCGTGCGGGACGCGGGCGGGGTGGTCGTGGCGGCGGTGAGTGTGGTGAGCCATACGAGTCGGCACTCGGCGGGTTCGTTGCGAGGCGCTGTGCGCGGGCCGCTTGAGGAATGTGTGCGGGGGATGGAATCGCTGCTGGCCGATCCGCCTGAGGCCACGGGGCTCCGCCCCGGACCCCGCTCCTCAAACGCCGGAGGGGCTGAAGTGGTGTCTCTTGCTCGTGGGCTGCGTGTCCTCTGTGCCTTCGACAGTGCTCATCCCGCGATGAACCTGGCCGACGTCGCCGAGCGCACCGGGCTGCCCCGCGCCACCGCCCGCCGCGCCCTCATCACCCACCACCACCTCGGCTACGTCGCCCGGTCCGGCCCCCTCTACCGGCTCACGCCCCGCGTGCTCGCCCTGGGGTGCGCGCCCTTGTCCCGTACGACGCTGCCGCGCATCGCCGCACCCCGTCTGACGGCCCTGTCGGAGGCGCTGGGGGAGTCCGTGGGTCTGTCGGTGCCGGACGGGGACGCCGTCCGGTGCACCGCGCGGGTCTCCCCGCGCCGGGTGATGAGCGTCGACATCGGCGTCGGGTCACGGCTGCCCGCCGCCGTCACGGCCGCCGGGCACGTCCTGCGCGACGGTGCCGCCGAGGCCGTCGTGGACGGGCCCGAGGACGGGCTGCGGTCGTTCGCGGTACCGGTGCGGGACCTCGCCGGGCGGGTCGTCTCCGCCCTCGACGTCACCGCCCACCAGGGGCGCGAGGACACCGCCGCCTGGCTCGCCGCGCTGCGGGACGCCGGTGCGGCGATCGCCGCCGACCTGCACGTGACGTCGCGGTTCGTCCCTGTACCCGCGTACTGAGACCGGGACTGGGACTGGGACTGACACTGACACTGACGCTGACACTGACGCTGACAGGGACTGAGACCGGGATCTCAGACGTCTGCGGACCTTCGCCCCTACATCGGCGGTACTTCGGCCCGGCATCCTTCTTGGTGCCATGCCTTTCCGCAGCTCAAGCAGCTACTACCAGCCTCCGCCCCGTGAGGACCGGCACAGCGCCGGGCACCACACGGGCGGCCGGCACACCGTGCTGTTCCTGGTGACCGCGATGGTCACCGCCGTCGTGACGCTCGATCTGGCCACCCCCGCCGACTTCCGGGCCCGCCCGCTGCTCGGCCTGGTGCCGATCGTCGTGGCGCTGCTCGCGCCGGTCATGACGACCGCGTTCGTCACCGGGTTCCTCCTGGTCACGTACATCGCACTGCAGGCGATGTCCCCCACCCCGTACGGCAGCGTCGCCGTGTTCGGACCGCTGATGATCGGCACCGGCGGCCTGCTCGGCGTGCTGATCGCGCGCCGCAGGGAGGAGCAGCAGGCCAGGCTCCAGGCCGTCACCGACGTCGCGGAGGCCACGCAGCGCGCGGTGATGCGCGCCCTGCCCGAGCGGATCGGCCCGCTGCACCTCGCCGACTTCTACCAGCCCGCCGCGCGCGGGGCCCGCGTCGGCGGCGACTGGTACGACTTCCAGCCCTCCCCGCACGGCATCCGCGCGGTCCTCGGCGACGTCAGCGGCAAGGGGCTGCCCGCGGTGTCCGCGTCGGCTTCGCTGCTCGGCGCGTTCCGCGAGGCCGGGTACCACGAGGCCGACGTGGACGAGGTGGCCCGGCGCCTGGAGACCGCGATGCAGCGCTACAACGCGTGGACGCGCAGCACCCAGGACAGCGAGCACCCGGACGCGTTCTCGACGGCGCTGCTGCTGCACTTCCCGCCGCCCGAGCAGGGCGCCGACGTCGTGGACATCGTGAACTTCGGGCACGAGCCGCCGCTGGTCGTCTCGCCCGACGGCCGGGTCCGCACGCCCGAGGTCGAGCCGGGCCTGCCGCTCGGCATGGGACAGCTGGCCGCCGGGCTGCCGCGCCCGGTGCGGCTGCGCTTCGCCCCCGGCGACACCCTCGTGCTGTTCACCGACGGGGTCACCGAGTGCCGGGACGAGGACGGCGCCTTCTATCCCGTACGGGAGCGGCTGCCGCGCCTGCTGTCCGCCGCCCCCGCGACCGCGCAGGCACCGCCCGGCGAGCTGCTGCGGCTGATCGCCGAGGACCTGCACCGGCACCGGCACGGGGCGCCCTCCGACGACGCGGCGATCACCGTGATCCGGCGGACGGCGACGTCCGTGGCGCCGTTCGTCTCGCCCGCCGACGCGGAGCTGTACGCGCCGCAGCACGCCGCCCTCGTGTAGGTCCTCGTGCAGTTCCTCGTGCAGGCGCGCGTGTAGTTGCGCGTCACCTGCGCTGCGCCCTCAATGGAAGGACGGGAAGGGGGGCACAGAAAGGAGCCCGTCATGGCTCACGCGGCACCCGCACCGGCCCGTTCCACTCCCGGCGGCCGCCCCGCGACCCCGTCGGCGACCACCACCGCGAAGGTCCTGCCGGTGGTGACCGGCGCCCTCTACGGGTTCTGGGCGGCGAACATCGCGCGCTACGGACAGGGCGTCACCGGCGCCAACATCGCCCTCGGTTTCGTCACCGGCATCATCGTCGCGGCGCTCTGCTTCGCCATCCACCAGTGGTGCAAGCAGCAGGGCAGCCGCCACATCGGCGTACGCGCCATGGTCTGGGGCGCCTTCGCCGGCATCGCCGTCGGCTTCCTGCACAGCCTCGCCAACGGCACGATCCTGTGGTCCGTGGTGCTCGGCATCGCCGTCGCCGGTTCGACGTTCGTCGGCGTCTACTACCGCTACTACTCGTCGAGCGAGTACGCGTAGTCAGTACGTGCCGAACTCCACGCGGTAGTCCGAGCGGAACCAGAATCCGCTCGGATTATTGCTGCCCTGCTGCTGCCGGTCCGGCGGGCACGGCACCGAGGAGCCCGAGCAGCCGGGGACGCCCTGGCTGCCGATGTCGACGTACGCGGCGCTGGCCCAGCCCTGGGCGCCGGTGAACCAGAACCAGACCGACGTGCCGTTCACCCACGAGCCGTTCGTCGCGCACTCGATGCGGTCCTGGCTGCCCGGCGCGAGCCGGTAGACGACCGCGTCGGACGTGCTGGGGCCCGAGCGCAGGTTGAGGTCGGTGCGGGAGACGACCGTGCCCCAGACGGCGCCACCTCCGCCATTGTTCGCACTGGTGTTCGCGCTTGCCGGTGCGGCTGCGGTCACGGCCAGCACGCCGCTCGCCACGACGGCGGCAGCGGCCAGGGCCGGAGTAGTACGGCGCATGATCGGCCTCCTAGCTCCCCGAGCTCCCCGAGCTCCCTCGTCCAGGAAACACCCGTTCGGCTCAGTGCTCCACTGCAGAGCAGTCCGTATGCAGGCGCCCCGCTCGCGGCCGCTGCCGCCGGGCCCTTGCCTTGAAGGGTGATCCACACACCCCGCGCGGTCCGCAGCGTCCTGGCCCCCGTCCTGCTCGTGCTCGCCTGTCTCCTCGTCCCGCTGGGCACCCTGTCCACCTGGGCCAAGTACGAGATCGGCGACAGCGACCGCTACGTGTCCACGATGACGCCGCTCGCCACGGACCCGGCAGTGCAGAACGCGGTCGCCGAAGCGGTCACCACCGGGGTCATGAAGGACATCGACGTGGGCCCGCTGCAGTCGACCGTCGAGCAGTACCTGAACCAGGCGGTCGTCTCCTTCACGGACACCCCCGCGTTCCAGAAGGCGTGGAACACCGCGAACCGGGCCGCCCACGACGCCGTGCAGCAGGCCCTCGACGACGGCACCACCGGGCCCGTCACCCTCGACCTGGCCCCGGTCACCGAGCAGGTCAAGCAGCAACTCGAAGACTCCGGCGTGCCGTTCGCCGCCCAGATCCCCGTCACCCACACCGAGATCACCATCCTGTCCGGCGGTGACCTCGAAAAGCTGCGCAAGGGATTCCACATGCTCCAGCTGGCCGGGCTGTGGCTGCCCGTCGCCGCCCTCGTCTTCGCGGTCGCGGGCCTGCTCCTCGCACTGCGCCGCCGCCGCGCCCTCACCGCGACGGCGCTCGGCATGGCGCTCGGCGCGGGCGCGCTGCTCGTCGCCCTGACGATCGCCCGCTCGCTCACCCTCGGCGACCTGGACAACGACACGGACAAGGCGGCGGCCGGGGCGGTCTACGACGCGCTGACCTCGTCGATGCGGACCGCGTCGTGGGTGATCGTGGCGGTCGGCGTCGTGGTCGCGCTCGGGTCGTGGCTGAGCGGCAGGCTCCCTCGTTCGGCCGCCCGTGACATGCCGCCGGACCGCATCCGGGCGACCATTCCCGTGACGCACAAGGAGGGCGCACCATGAGCCAGACCACCCCGAACGCGACCCCCGACCCGGGCCCCGAGCCGGACCCGGCGGCCTGGTCCGCGCAGCACCGCACCCGCACGCCCGACCCCACGCGCGGCGACGGCGACGGCAACGGATGGGCCACCGGCGGCACGGTGTTCGCCGGCGTCCTGATGCTGGTCAGCGGCGTCCTCGGCATCCTCAACGGCATCGCGGGCATCGCCAAGGACGACGTGTACGGCCGCATCGGCGACTACGTCTACTCCTTCAACCTCAGCACGTGGGGCTGGATCCACCTGATCATCGGCATCCTCGTCGCGATCACCGGCTGGGGCATCCTCAAGGGCGCCGACTGGGCGCGCGGCGCGGGCATCGGCCTCGCCGCGCTCTACATCGTCGAGTACTTCATGTTCCTGCCGTACGCGCCCGTGTGGTCGGTGATCTCCATCGGCATCGGCGTCTTCGTGATCTGGGCGCTCGCGACGGACCCGGGCCCGAACAAGTCCCGGTCCGGCACGACCAGGCCCGCCTGAGAACCGTCTGGCCCGTGCGCCCGTCTTTCCGGGAGGATCCAGGAGAACTCCCGACGGAAGGCCCGGCCTTGGACCAGCGGCACATCACTGACGAGGCGCCCGGCGCCCTCGGCCACGAGCCCGAGGACGCCGGGCGTCGTCGGGTGAACCGGGCGGGGGCGTGGGCGGCCGCGCTGCTCCTGGCCCTCGTCAGCGTGATCGTCGGCTGCCGCGCCGCCGACACCGACGCGTTCACCCCCGTCCCCCAGCTCCTCGCCTTCCTGCCGTGGCTGATCGCCCCGGTCGTGGCCGCCCTGCTCCTGTCCCTGCTCGCCCGCTGGCGTACGGGCATGGTGTGGGGCGTCCTCGCCCTCGGCGCGCTCGCCTGGTACATGGAGCCGTACGGGTCCGGAGCCGAGGCCCACGGGGCCCCCGTCTCGGGGCTCCGGGTCCTCTCCTCGAACGTGCAGTTCGGCCGCGGCACGGACGCCCTCATCGACGCGATCACGCGCGAGAAGCCCGGCATCGTCTTCGTCGAGGAGTGCGACCCGGCCTGCCAGGACAAGCTCGCCCGCAACTCCCTCAAGACCGCCTACCCCTACCGTCAGGCGGTGCGCGAGGCGGGCTCGGACGGCTCGATCGTCCTCAGTACGTTCCCGCTGACGGCGGCGCCGACCGTCCCGGGCGAGATGGGCATGCCGGGCGCGACCGCCGACGTACGGGGTCACGCGGTCCGGCTCCAACTCGCCCACCCCATGCCGCCGTTGCCCCGCCAGGTCGGGGTGTGGAAGCGGGAACTCGGCCGCCTCGCGGACGTCGCGGCGGCCGGGAGGACGGGGCCGACGCTGCTCGCGGGCGACTTCAACGCGACGCAGGACCACGCCGCGTTCCGCCGCGTCATGGACGCGGGCGATCTCCGCGACGCGGCCCAGCTCACCGGTCACGCCCGCACCCCGAGCTGGCCGTCGTCGGCGCCGTCGCCGCTGGGGACGCAGATCGACCATGTCCTGATGAGCAGCCAGTTCTCCGCCGAGAAGTCCCGCTTCATCAAGCTGACGGACACCGATCACCGGGCCCTGCTGGTGGATCTGACGCTGCACGAAAGATAGCCCCGCCGGTGATTGAGGCGCAGGGTCCGGGACAGAGCCCCGTGACGGCGCGCAAGATCGCATACTGGGCATATGCCGCCCCGCCTCACTCCCCCCGACTGGCTGGTCAGAACCCTCCGCCCGCAAAAGGCCCCGGTCCCCTGGGCGGCCGTGGCGCGGGCCGCGATCGCCATGGCCGCCCCCCTGGCGATCGGCCTGGCCGCAGGGCAACCCGCGTACGGCGCCCTCGCCTCGATGGGCGCCCTCAGCGGAGTCATCGGCGACACGGCGGACGCGTACCGCATGCGCATCTTCAACATCGCCGTCCCCCAGCTCTTCGGCGCGATCGGCGTCACCGTCGGCTCGCTGGTCCACGGCCACGGCTGGCTCGCGGTGGCGGCTGTCACGGCCGTCGCCCTCGCCTCCGGGATGATCTCCACGATCGGCGCGGTCGCCTCGGTCTCCGGGCTGCTGCTCCTGCTCAACTGCGTGGTGGGCGCGGGCCTTCCAATGCCGGGCGACTGGTGGCTGGCGCCGCTCCTGATGACGAGCGGCGGCGCGCTCGTGCTGCTCCTCGCGCTGCTCGCCTGGCCGCTGCGGGGCGGCGTGCCCGAGCGGGCCGCGGTGGCGGCGGCGTACCGCGGTGTCGCGCACCTCCTGGACGCGGCGGGCCAGGACCCCCTGACGTACGCCGAGACCCGCGCGGCCGTCACCCAGTCCCTCAACCAGTCCTACGACCTCGTGCTCGCCCGGCGGGCCCGCGCCCACGGCCGCAACCCCGAACTGGTGCGCCTGGTCAGCCAGTTGAACGCCGTCATCCCCATCGTGGAGGCCGCGCCCGCCGCGCACCAGTGCGGGGTGCCGCTGCCGTCGCAGGTCCCCGACGCCGTACGCGTACTCGCCGACGCCATCGCCTCCGGCAGGCCCGCCGAGCTCACCCCGCTGACGCTGCCCGAGCCCGACGGGGCCGCGTCGCGCGCCGTCGACCACGCGGTGCGGCACGCGGCGGAGGTCGCCGCGCGGACCGGGGACAGCGACTTCACGAACGTCGACGACCGGCTCGGCCGCCCCGCCGCGCTTCGCGTCCGCGCCCGCCGCGGCGTCCGCAACGTCCTGCTCTCCTCCGCCTCCTGGCGCTACGGCCTGCGGCTCGCGCTGTGCATCGGCATCGCCCAGGCCCTGGTGTCGATCGTCTCCGTCCCGCGCTCGTACTGGGTGGCGCTGACGATCACGTTCGTCATGAAGCCCGACTTCGGTTCCGTGTTCTCGCGGGCGGTGCTGCGTGCGCTCGGCACGGCGGTCGGGCTCGTCGTGGCGGCGGCCGTCCTCGCCGAAGTGCCCCTCGGCTGGTGGGACGTGCCGGTGATGATGCTGCTCGCGCCGCTCATCCCCGCGCTGACGCCGCGCGGTTACGCCTTCCAGACCGCGGCCATCACCCCGGTGATCCTGCTGCTCTCCGACATCCTCAACCACCAGGGCACGGCGCTGCTCTGGCCGCGCCTCCTCGACAGCCTCATGGGCTGCGGCATCGCGCTGGTCGCGGGCTACCTGCTGTGGCCGGAGAGCTGGCACACGCGGATCGGGGACCGGCTCGCCGACGCGGTGGCCGACACGGCGACGTACGTGGAGTGCGCGTTCGGGCCGACCGAGGACCCGGCCGGGCGGGCGCGGATGCGGCGGCGGCTCTACCGGGACCTGTCGGTGATCAGGGCCGAGTTCCAGCGGGCACTGACCGAGCCGCCGCCCACGGGGAGGCGGGCGGCGGCCTGGTGGCCCCTGGTCGTGGCGGTCGAACGCATCGTGGACGCGACGACCGCCGCGCGGGTGCGGGTCCGGCACGGTTCCCCCGCGCCGACTCCTCCGGAGGTCTCCCACGTGACCTCGCAGTTGCGGGAGTTGGCGCAGGGTTTGCGTGACTCGGTGGTGCTGGAGGAAGTGCGGGCCGATTTCAGCGGGGCGGGGTCCCAGGAGGGGGTCCTGGAACACGTCCGCCAGGAGGTTGCGGCCGCCCGTGCGATCGGCATCCGGGGAGGTCCGACCGCTGCGACGCCGACCGCGAGTTGAGTGGCCTTCTCGCGCAGCGGTCGGCAACGCACCGAGCTACCCGAGCTTGGCGCCGGCCTTCTCCAGCGCCTTGGCGAAACCGTTGGCCCAGAGGTAGTCGACCTGGCTGCGCTCGTTCGCGTCCGGGTACGGGTTCGTGCAGGACGGGCCCGGGCCGCCGCCCGACATCAGCTCACTGCACGGCCCCGAGTAGTGGTCCGGCAGCCCGAGGACGTGCCCCGTCTCGTGCGCCGCCACGCGCGTGGAGTCGTACTCCTGGTTCTGCGCGTAGTCCAGGAAGATGTAGCCGTTGCCGTGCCCGTCGGTGGAGGCGTAGGAACCGTTCGGGTCGTTGCCCTCGTAGTACGCGAAGTCGCCGCCGCCCGCGGACGCCTGGAGCTTCACGTTCGACACGGACGAGTTCCAGATGGAGGCGCTGTTCGCTATCTCCTGCTGGAAGCTGGGGGCGCCCGAGGCGTCGTACGTGATGGTGACCGACGCGGCACCGGGGTGCGCGGCACGCTTCTCGGCGACGGACTTCACGACCGCGTCGAAGAACGCCCGGTTGTTGGCGGCGTCCTCGGCGGAACCCGCGTAGTGGGCCCGCGCCGGGGCCTGCGCGGTGGCGGGTCCGGCCGCGAGCGCCGTGACGGTGAGCCCCGCGCCGAACGCGCACGCGAGGAGACGGATGACTGTGGGGGGTGGTGTCATGGTCATGTAAGAGAGTGTGGGGGCGCGCGGGACGCCTGGGAATGATGGCACTTGGCGATAACTCGGGCCTATCACCGAGGAGTTGGAACCCCGCAGGTGCGACGGAGGCGTACTGGTGCGCACCCCGGGACCGCCTTACGCTCGACGCCCATGGAGCTGGACGTGCGGCACCTGCGCGCCCTGTGCGCGATCGAGGACACCGGCAGCCTGCACAAGGCCGCCCGCCAACTGGGCATGACCCAGCCGTCGTTGAGCACCCAGCTGCGCCGCATCGAGGAGCACCTGGGCGGCCCCCTGTTCACGCGCGAGCGCACCGGCTGCCGCCCCACTCCGCTCGGCCGCGTCCTGCTCACCCGGGCCCGCCCGCTCGTCGACGGCCTGCGCAGCCTCGTCGAGGAGACCCGCGCGGCCGCCGCCGCCACGGCCGCGAGCCCCGGCCGGCTGCGCATCGGCTCCACCGCGAGCCGCGCCCTGCCGGGCTGGCTGCGCCGCCTGCGCACCGGGCCCACCGGGGAACCGACCCTGCGCGTGGACGTCTCCGCGCACGCCCTGCTCCGCCAGGTCGCCGAGGGCGGGCTCGACGTGGCGTTCGTGCACGAGGTCGAGGGCAGCCCGCTGCGGATACCGCCGGGGCTGACGTGCCGGGTCCTGGTCGAACGGGAGCCACAGTTCGTGTCCCTCGCCGTCGACCACCCGGCCGCGCGGCGCAGCGTCGTACGCCTCACCGACCTGGCCGGGGACCGGTGGATGGTCGACCCGACCGTGGACGGCGAGTGGGACGGGCTGCTGCGCGCCCTGCGCTCGGCGGGCCTGAGCCCCCGGGTCCTGCACGGCGACTACCTCACCGCCGCGTCCCTCGTCGCGACCGGCGAGGTCGTCGCCCTGTGCCAGCCCACGTCCCGGGGCCGCACCGACCTGGCGATCCGGCCGCTGGACGGCGACCCCGTGGGCGTACGCCTGCTGCTCGTCGCCCGTGACGAGGCGCTCCTCGACGCCGTACTGCCGGATCTGCACGCCGCGTACCGGGAGACCGTGCAGCAGGCCCCCGCCTATCGGGAGCACCTTGGTCCCGCCGGATTCGGGACCAAGGTCCAGGACCCGGCCTGACCTGCGGTTTTGCCCCATTTACAGGAGCGCGCCCTGGTGTGGGCACGGCTGTTACACGACGTACGGGCGACGCACACACAGCCGCTCTAACTTCATATCCGTTGGCACCGCAAAGGTGCACAGACAGGGACAAAGACTTCAGCACGAGCACCGAGCCACGAGGGAAGCACCATGCGCGCCACTCGACGTACCTTCCGCACCGCCGCCGTCACCACCGGCGCCATAGCCGCCCTGGCCGTCCCGGCCACCGCCGCCTTCGCCGACACGACGCCCGCGCCGCAGCCGGCCGCCGCGGGCGACCAGGACCAGACCCAGAACCAGGGCCAGAACGGCACCGACGACCAGGGCAACGACAACCAGGGTCAGGACCAGGGTCAGGGTCAGGACCAGGGTCAGGACCAGACGGATCCCCCCGTCCCCGGCGGCTGGGAGTCCAAGGGCACCACCGACCTCGGCGACGGCTGGTCCGCCGCCGTCCAGGTCAACGCATCGGCGCGGTCCGCCAAGGCCGACATCTCCCAGAACGGCGCGGTCAAGGGCAGCCTGGAGGCGTACGACGGGAGCAAGTCCACCAAGATCGGCGACTACACGTTCACACTGACCAGCGACGGCACCATCACCTCCAAGCAGGACGTGACGCCCCCGAAGCCGGGCGACTGGGAGTCCCTCGGCACCAAGGACCTCGGCAACGGCTGGACGGCCGACGTGAAGGTCAACGCATCGGCGCGCACCGCCAAGGCCGACATCTCCCGGAACGGCACGGTCAAGGGCCACCTCACCGCGTACATCGACAACGCCACGACGAAGATCGACGGCTACACGTTCACGCTGGCCGGCGACGGCACGATCACCGCGAAGCAGGACGTGACGCCCCCGAAGCCCCCGAAGCCGGGCGACTGGGTGTCCAAGGGCACCACGAAGTTCTCCGACGGCTGGTCGGCGAAGGTCGACGTGAACGCCTCCGCGCGCAGCGCCCGCGCCGAGATCTCCCACAACGGCACGGTCAAGGGCAAGCTCGAGACCTACAACGGCAGCAAGTCGACCAAGCTCGAGAACTACACCTTCACGCTCTCCAGCGACGGCACCATCAAGGCCAAGAAGGACGCCCCGAAGCCGACCCCCGCCAAGCGCGTGTACGTCAAGTCGGTGAAGCTGGCGGACGGTTCGATCGCCAAGGTCTACAAGCTGGGCACCTGCCACTACCAGGCCGACATCTACGGCCACGGCACGAAGTACGACACCCTCGACGCCAACAACAAGACCGCGTACGGCCAGCACAACGGCCTGCACGTCGCCCTCAAGTCCAACGGCACGGTCACGTCCTGGCTCGACGGCTCCGGCAAGCACGACCAGAACCAGCACCAGAACCAGCAGCAGAACAAGAAGACCGCCCCGGTCGCCCCGCACTCGAACGGCGACCGCACGCTGCCGCGGGGCGGCGTCAAGGCGGGCGCGGAGAACGTCTCGGCGAACACGTCCGGCTCCGGCTCCGACAACACCCCGCTGATCGCGGCGGGCGCCGGTGCGGCCGCGGTGGCCGCGGCGGGTCTGGGCTTCACGGTCTACCGCCGCAAGCACAACAACTGACGTCGCCGCAGCTGACGTAACAGCTCAATACGGCCATACGGCAAGGCTGTTGGGGCGCCCTCGGGGGACGCCCCAACAGCCTTGCCGTACGTGGCTGTCCAGGGCGGCTAACCTTACGTGTCCGCCCTGGCCAGGGGTTCCAGGGACGTTCAGGGACCAACTCATGCGGAAGGTTGCGCACATGGGCATTCTGGATCTGCTGCGGAACGCGTTCGGGCGGTCCCGTAAAAAGGACCCGGAGTCCGCCCCCGCGGCGGAGCCGGACGTCACGCTCCCGGCACCGTCCCCGGAGCCGGTGCCGACCGCGTCCACGGGCGACCGCAAGGTGCCCGCGCCGGCCAAGGGCGCCGCGGACGACCTGGTGGCGGCGGCCTTCGACAACGTGACGGTCCCGAAGCCGTCGAGCCCGGTGGGCGGCGAGCACCTCGGGGCGGATTCCGACGCCCCGCAGGCACAGGCGGAAACCGAGGCGGAGGCGGCACCCGAGGCGGACGTCGAGGCCTCGACGCAGGCCGAGGCCGAGATCCCGGCGCAGGCCGAAGCGGAAGCACCCGCCGAGGCCGAGACCCCCGCCCCGGCCGAGGCCGAGATCCCGGCGCAGGCGGCGGCTCCCGCCGAGACGGCCGCCGAGACGGAGACCGCGGCCCCGGCCCCGGCCCCGGCCCCGGCTGAGACCGAAGCAGAGACCCCGGCGGAGCCCGAGGCCGAGCCCGAGCCCGTCGTGGCCGCCGCCCAGGCCGAGCCCGAAGCCGAGGCAGAGACCCTGGCGAAGCCGAAGGCCAAGGCCCGGCCCAAGGCCAAGCCGAAGGCCGAGACCGCCGCCCCGGTCCCGGCTGAGGCCGAAGCGGAACCGGAAGCGACCCCCGAGGCCGAAGCCGAGACCCCGGCGAAGCCCGAGGCCGGAGCCGAGACCCCGGCGAAGCCCGAGACCGAGGCCGAGCCCGTCGTGGCCGCCGCCGAGGCCGAGCCCGAAGCGGAAGCCGAGACCCCGGCGAAGCCCAAGGCCAAGGCCCGCCCCAAGGCCAAGGCCAAGGCCGAGCCGAAGGCCGAGCCGGAGCCCGAGCCCGAGCTCGTCGTGGCCGACGCCGAAGCCGCCGCCCCGGTCACCGGCGAAGGCCCCAAGACCCCGGCCCACACCGCCGCCCGCGTGAAGACCCGCGCCCCGGGTCTCGTCGCCGCACACAAGGCCGCCGGTGCCGCGCTCAAGAAGCGGGAGCTCACCGGGGCCCGCGCCACGGTGTACCTGGTCCTCGACCGCTCCGGGTCCATGCGCGCGTACTACAAGGACGGCTCGGCGGCAGCGCTCGCCGAGCAGACCCTGGCCCTCGCCGCCCACCTGGACGACCGCGAGACCCCGACCGTGCACACCGTCTTCTTCTCGACGGACATCGACGCGACCGGCGACCTCACCCTGGACACGGACGGGTACGAGGGCAAGATCGACGAGTGGCACGCGGCGGCCGGCCGGATGGGCCGCACCAGCTACCACCGCGCGATCGAGGAGGTCGTCGCCCACCACGAGAAGTCCGCGGACCCGACGGCCCCGGCCCTGGTCGTGTTCCAGACGGACGGCCCGCCGGACGTGCAGCGCCCGGCGAACGACGCCCTCGCGAAGGCGGCGAGCCACCCGATCCACTTCCAGTTCGTGGCGTTCGGCGACCCGGAGGCCAAGGGCTTCGACTACCTGCGCAAGCTCAAGGCCGACAACGCGGGCTACTTCCACGCGGGCCCGACCCCGCGCGAGCTGACCGACGCCGAGCTGTACGCGGGTCTGCTGGAGACCTGGCGCCCGTAAGCCCGAACGCGTCACACCCGAAAAGCCAGGCACGTGCCCCGTGGCCGTCCGCGCAGTAAAACTCCGCGCGGGCGGCCACCCCGTGTCGGCTACGATTTCTAGATTCCACCGGCGGCAGGACCACGCGCCGCCCACGTCACAACCCGGGAGCAGCCCCCGATGGCTCGACACCTCATCACCAGCGCCCTTCCGTACATCAACGGGATCAAGCACCTGGGCAACATGGTGGGGTCCATGCTCCCGGCCGACGTCTACGCCCGTTACCTGCGCCAGACCGGCCACGACGTGCTGTACATCTGCGCGACGGACGAGCACGGCACCCCCGCCGAACTCGCGGCCAAGGAGCAGGGCATCCCGGTCGCCGAGTTCTGCGCGCAGGCGCACGACGCGCAGAAGGCGGTCTACGACGGCTTCCAGCTGGCCTTCGACCACTTCGGCCGCAGCTCGTCGCAGCAGAACGCGGAGATCACCCAGCACTTCGCTCGCAAGCTGAACGAGAACGGCTTCATCGAGGAGCGCGCCATCCGCCAGGTGTATTCGCCTGCCGACGGCCGCTTCCTCCCCGACCGCTACGTCGAGGGCACCTGCCCCCACTGCGGCTACGACAAGGCCCGCGGCGACCAGTGCGAGAACTGCACGCGCGTGCTCGACCCCACCGACCTGATCAACCCGCGCTCCGCGATCTCCGGCTCCACCGAGCTCGAGGTCCGCGAGACCAAGCACCTGTTCCTGCTCCAGTCGAAGCTGCAGGTCGAGGTCGAGGCGTGGATCGACGAGGTCGCCGACGAGTGGCCGCAGCTCGCGTCCTCCATCGCCCGCAAGTGGCTGACCGAGGGCCTGAACGACCGGGCGATCACGCGTGACCTGGACTGGGGCGTCCCCGTCCCGGCCGACACGTGGCCGGAGCTCGCGGCCGACGGCAAGGTCTTCTACGTGTGGTTCGACGCCCCGATCGAGTACATCGGGTCGACGAAGGAGTGGGCCGACCAGGACCCTGAGAACCGCGACTGGAAGTCCTGGTGGTACGAGCCCGCCGGCGCCTCCGACGTCCGGTACACGGAGTTCATGGCGAAGGACAACGTCCCGTTCCACTCCGTGATGTTCCCGGCCACCGAGATGGGTGTCCGCGAGCCGTGGAAGAAGGTCGACTACCTCAAGGCCTTCAACTGGCTGACGTACTACGGCGGGAAGTTCTCCACGTCGCAGAAGCGCGGCGTCTTCACCGACCAGGCCCTCGCGATCCTCCCGGCCGACTACTGGCGCTACTTCCTCATCGCGAACGCCCCCGAGTCGGACGACTCGTCGTTCACCTGGGAGCACTTCACGGCGACGGTGAACAAGGACCTGGCCGACACCCTCGGCAACTTCGTCAACCGCGTCCTGTCCTTCTCCCGCAAGCGCTTCGGCGACGACGTCCCGGCGGGCGGCGAGCCGGGCGAGGCGGAGACCAGGCTCGGTCAGGAGATCTCCCGCCTGCTCGCCGAGTACGAGGAGCAGATGGAGGCCCTCCAGTTCCGCAAGGCCGCGGCCGCGCTGCGCGCCCTGTGGTCCGCGGGCAACTCCTACCTGGAGGAGAAGGCCCCCTGGCTGGAGATCAAGACGAACCCGGAGGGCGCCGCCCTGACCCTCCGTACGGCGATGAACCTGATCCACCTGTACTCGGTGGTCTCCGAGCCGTTCATCCCGGCGTCCGCGGCCGCGATGCGCGCCGCGTTCGACCTGCCGGGCGACGACGCCACGTGGGTCACGGCCGAGCAGGCCACGGCCCTGACGACGGTCCCGGCCGGTACGCCGTTCACCGTCCCGCCGGTCCTCTTCGCCAAGATCACGGACGAGGACCTGGAGTCGTACAAGGAGCGCTTCGGCGGCGAGCCCGCCGCCTGAAAGCACCCTCTGTGAGCGGGCTCAGGCGTCGCGTCGCCTGAGCACCGCCCAGCCCAGCACCAGTGCCCCGCCCGCATAGGCGGCGAGGACGGCGATGCCCGTCCAGGGGGCGAGCGGCGCCGTACCGGTGCCGCTCGTCGTCTGGACGGCGAGGCCCGCCGTCATCGGGGAGACCTTCTGGACCCGGTGCAGCGCGTGCTCCGGCATCTTGATGATCAGCGTGGCGAGATAGGGCCCGTACAGCAGCGCCATCACCGCCCCGACGGCCGCCGCCGCGTGCCGCACCACCAGCGCCACGCCCACGCTCAGGAGCGCGACCAGCAGCAGATAGACGACGGTGCCGAGCGCCGCCCGCCACAACGCGGCGGAGGACAGCGGCAGTTGAGGGAAGCCCCCGTCGCCTCCCTCACCTCCCTCGCCTCCCTCCCTGCCCGACAGGACGGTGCGGCCCGCCGCCAGGGAGCCGAGCACCGCGGGGAGCGCGGCGGCGAGCACCGCCGCCACCGTCACCGCCGCCTTCGCCACGAACACCGTGGTGCGCCGCGGGTTCGCCGCGAGGGTCGTACGGATCATGCGCGGGTACTCGCTCGAGACCACGGCGATCGCGACGAGCGCGGCACCCGTCTGCGCCAGGTACACCCCGGACAGGGACAGCGCGGTCGGCGCGAGGACCCCCGACTGGCCCTTCCCGGCGCTCGCCGCGATCAGCGCGGTGAACGCCACCATCGCCCCGGTCAGGGACACCACCGTCCACAACTGCCCGGGTACGGTCCGGAGTTTGGTCCACTCCCCGTGGATCGCCCGCCGGACTCCCATGGCCGTCATGCGTCCCGCCCGGTGAGCCGCCACCGCGCCGCCCCGAGCACCAGGGCCACGTACAGGCAGAGCACCCCGAAGCCCGCCCACGGCGTGATGACGGTGTCGAGGAGCCGGTGGGTCTGCTGGACCGCGAGGCCTGCCGTCGGCGTGGCCCGGCCGACGAAGTCGCTGAACCCGATGGACGTGCTCTGCGCGACGATCGGCAGCACCACGAACGTGACGATCATCAGGACCACGGCCGGCACAGCGCGCCGCAGCAGCGCCCCGACGCCCAGGCTCAGCACGGCGGCCAGGGCGAGGAACGCCGCGCTGCCGACGATCGCCCGCATCGTGGCCGGGTCGGTGAGCGAGAGCTCGGGGAAGAGCGGCGGGGCGAAGCCGTTGTCGCGCAGGGCGGGACGCGCGACGAAGAACTCCGCGACGCTCGCGACCAGGCCCACGACGAAGACCGTCGCGCCGAGGACCAGCGCCTTCGCGGCGAGCACCCGGCCGCGCCGCGGACTCGCGGTGAACGTGGTGCGCACGGTCCCGGTCTTGTACTCGGACGTGATGAACAGGACGCCCAGGGCGATCACCGCGATCGTGGCGATCTGGATGCCGTCGTCGAGGGCCATCTTGACCAGGTCGGGCTGCCCGCCGAGCTGTCCGACGCCCCCCATGCCGAGGCCGCCCAGGTCACCGCTGCCGGTGATCGTGAAGGTGCCGTCGTGCTCGCGGAAGGGCTGCGGGCCGGCGACGGGGTCGGCCATCTCGCCCTTCTTCACGGCCTGCTCGATGTCCGTCTGCCGCCAGGCGCCGGCCGTGGCCTGCGCGGGGAAGGTCACGTGGTCGAAGTCGGCCCTGCCGAGGGTGGCCACGGGGTGCATGCGCAGGTCGCCGGGGCCCACGCGCTCCTCCTTGCCGTCGATCGGCGACGTGACGAAGAGGCCCGCCTCGGCGGTCCGCGGCAGCCCGGCGACGGTCAGCGTGCCGACCTCGTGCCAGGTCCGGCCGTCGGCGGACTCGTAGCCGGTGACCCGGTCCCCGGCCCGCACGAGCCGCAGCCAGCGCGGGGCGTCCGAGCTGCTGGAGCCGGTCAGTTCGTGCGTCCCGTCGGCCATCATCCGCACGCCGTGCTCCGGCGTCACCATCAAGGCGGCGTACGAGGATCCGCTCGCGGTGCCGTCCTTCAGGAGCAGCCCCGCCTTCGCCCAGCCGGCGCTGTTCCGCTGCGCGGCGACGCGCACGGTGAAGGTGCCGTCGCCCGTGGCCGTGCGGTGCACGAACGACGAGCTGTCGTACTCCTTCGGACCGCCGTAACTGAACTGGCTGCCGTTCGCCGACGCGAAGGTCAGCAGCAGGCTGAGCACGAGCAGGGCGAGCAGCGCGAGGGGAGTGCTGCGGACGCTGCGCAGCTTGGTCCACTCGGCGCGCAGGGCACGCACCATGGGCGACTTCATGCCCCCGCCTCCTGACTGGTGAACTCGGCGGCGGCGCCGGTGAGTTCCATGTACGCCTCCTCCAACGTGGCCCGGTGCCGGGTGAGTTCGGAGAACGCGATGCCGTGCGCGCCGAGCCGGGCGACGATCTCCTCGGCGGCCAGACCGGTGACGGTGAGCGCATCGGGCCCGGTCACGGCGACGGTCGCGTCGCCGCCCGCGAGGACCGCCAGGGCCTCGGCGCGCCGGCTGGTGCGCAGGGCGACGCGCTCGCCGGACGCCTCGTCGAGCAGCGCGGCGACGTCGGTGTCGGCGAGCAGCCGCCCCCGGCCGATCACGATGACGTGGTCCGCGGTGTCCTGCAGCTCGCTCATCAGATGCGACGAGACGAGGACCGTACGCCCTTCTGCGGCAAGGGACTTGAGGAAGCGCCTGATCCACTGGACGCCCTCGGGGTCGAGCCCGTTGACCGGCTCGTCGAGGATCAGCACGGGCGGGTCGCCGAGCAGCGCGGCCGCGATGCCGAGCCGCTGGCGCATGCCGAGGGAGAAGCCGCCCGCGCGCTTCTTCGCGGCGGAGGCGAGGCCGACCTGGTCGAGGACGAGGTCGACGCGGCGGCTCGGCAGCCCGTTGTAGTGGGCGAGCCAGAGCAGGTGGTCGCGGGCCCGGCGGCCCGGGTGCAGCGCCTCGCAGTCGAGCAGCGCGCCGACGGTGGACAGCGGGTCGGCGAGCCGGGTGTACTCCCGCCCGCCGATGAGCGCGGCCCCGCTGTCGGGCCGGTCGAGCCCGAGCATCATCCGCAGCGTCGTCGACTTCCCGGCCCCGTTGGGCCCGATGAACCCGGTCACCCGCCCGGCCTCGACGGTGAAACTGAGCTCGTCCACGGCCGTGGTGGCCCCGTACCGCTTGCACAGCCCGCGGGCCTCGATCGTCATGTCGGTCATGCCAGTTGACGTTAGGGACCGGGCGGCGGTCAGGCGTCCCGCCCGGGCGTGGTCTCCGGGGGGACCCCCTCCCCCCGCAGGGGGACGCCCGCCGCGTCGCGCCCCGCCGATAATGGCCGCCATGACCGGGACCCGGACCGCGGCACGGGCGCGGGCGCAGCGCGTGGCGAGCGCCCGCGACCTGCCGCTGCTCGCCGCCACGGCCCTGTCCCTCGCCGCTCTCGCCGAGGTCACCGGGCAGGGCCGCGACCCGGCCCCCGAACTCCCCGGACTCCTCGCCCTCGCGCTGGGCGCGAGCGCCCCCCTCGCCTTCGTCCGCTCCCAGCTCCTCCTGACCGCCACGGCCCTCACCGCGGCCGCGCTGCTCGCTCCCCTCACGTACGGGCAGACGCTGTACGCGGGCCTGCCGGCCCTCGCCGCCGCCCTGTACCTGGTGGGGCGGCGCGGTCCTGGCCGCACCGCCGTCCTGTTCGCCGTGCCCTTCACCGCGTACGCGCTCACGGACGGCAGCGGCCCCTACGGCGTCGTCCTCCTCGCGGGCGCCGCGGCCGCGCTCACCGCGGGCGGCGCCCGGCGCGCGAAGGCCGAGGCGGCCCGTCGCTCCGCCGCCGACTGGGCGTACGCGGACACGGCCCTCGCCCATGCGGCGCTCGGCGAACGGGCCCGTATCGCACGGGAGTTGCACGACATCGTCGCCCATCACATCTCGACGATCTCCGTCCAGGCGGAGACCGCCCGCTACACCACCCCCGGCCTCAGCGACCAGGGCGCCGCGTCGTTCCTGGCGATCGGCGACACGGCCCGGCTCGCCCTCACCGAGATGCGCCGGCTGCTCGGCGTGCTGCGCGAGGACGTGCCCGAGGCCACCGCCGTGCCGCGGGCCCCGCAGCCCGGACTCGACCAGCTGCTGGCCCTCGTCGACGAGGCCCGGACGACGGCCGGCGGCGCGGTCCGGCTCCTCGTGCGCGGCCCGGTGCGGGCCCTCGAACCGGGCCTGGAGCTGACCGCGTACCGCATCGTGCAGGAAGCCCTGACGAACGCCCGCCGTCATGCACCCGGCGTCGCGGTGGACGTCGAACTCCATTACACGGAGGACGAGTTGACCCTGCGTATACGCGACTGCGGCCCCGGCGGGGGCGCATCGGAGGCGGCGGCGGGCCACGGCCTGCTCGGCATGCGCGAACGCGCCGCCATGGCGGGTGGCTCCCTGCACGCGGGCCCGGCGCCTGCGGGCGGCTTCCTGGTCGAGGCGTCCCTGCCGGTCAAGGGCCCGGCCGCATGACCGCCATCCGGATCGTCGTCGCCGACGACCAGGACGTCGTACGCGCGGGATTCGGCGCCCTCCTCGACAGCCAGCAGGACTTCACGGTCGTCGGCAGCGCGTCCGGCGGCGCCGACGCGGTCCGCGTCTGCCGCGAGGTCCGCCCCGACCTCGCCCTGATGGACGTCCGCATGCCCGGCATGGACGGCATCGAGGCCACCCGCCGCATCACCCGCGACCTGCCCGCCACCCGCATCGTGATGCTGACGACGTTCGACCTCGACGAGTACGTGTACGACGCGCTCGCCGCCGGGGCCAGCGGCTTCCTGCTCAAGGACATGCAGGCCGAGCGGCTCTTCGAGGCGGTGCGGGTGGTGGCGGCGGGCGAGGCGCTGCTCGCGCCGACGGTCACCCGGCGGCTGATCGCGGAGTTTGCCCGGCTGCGGCCGCGTGCGACGCCCCAACAGGCCCAGCCGATCGACGCGTTGACCCCGCGCGAGCGCGAAGTGCTGCGGCTGATCGCCGAGGGCCTGTCCAATCAGGAGATCGCGGCCCGCCTCGTCGTCGGCGGCGAGACGGTCAAGACCCACGTCAGCCGCGTCCTTGCCAAGCTGGGCGTCCGCGACCGGGCGCAGGCGGTGGTGGCGGCGTACGAGTCGGGGCTCGTGGTGCCGCGCTCCGGCCGGGAGGCGGCACCTTAGCGGCGTCAGTGCAGGATCTCGGCCCGCGCCCGCTCGTCCGGCGTGCCGATGTCCGAGTAGCGGACCGTGCCCCGAGCGTCGGCGAAATCACCGGTGCCGCCGGTGATGGCCATGTCGAGCGGACCCCTGCCCCCGGTCTTCCAGAGCGACTGCATGGTCAGGGAGCCGCGCTCCGTCTCCAGCGTGAGCAGGCACTGCGTCGTGGCGGCGGTTCCCTCGACGCGCACGACCTGACACGTACCGCCGCCGCGCCCGACGTCACGGCCGTCCTGCACGGCAATGCCGGAGTAGACGTTCGTATCACCCAGGCTCGGGCCCGCCGGGCCGACGTCGAGGGCCTCGTGCTGGTCGTAGCGCACCGCCAGGTCGAGGACCTCGACCCGGCTCTTCGCCGAGGTGCCGGCGTCTGCGCTTCCTCCCACGCCGATGCCGATGACAGCGGTCACCAGCGATACGGCGAAGAGTCTGGTGAACTTTCCAGTGGCCATGACAGGTCTCCTCACGGTGACGTCCGTGTGCGAACCATGCGAATCGTGCGGACAACTCGACGCTATGGCTTGCGAGTTATAGCGTCCAAGACCCATTTCGCCATGCCGTCATGACCCCGGAGGCATGAGTGGTCCGGGCTCTGAGCAGTCCTCCGGTGACACCGCTCTGGTCGTAGATGGTGTCCTCGGTGAGCGTCGTGCCGGTACCGGCCCGGGAGGCGGCGGTTCTCGCCGGGCGGGGCGGGCGTTACTGCGATCAGATGATCGATGGCAGTAACGCGCCGTGTGTGCGACCCGGAACGGGCCCCGGGTCCCACTCTGAGTGCGTGACGAGAAGACAAGCCGCGGTCCTGGTCCTGGCCCTGATCGGGATGCTGATCTGCTCCGGCCCGCCGGGCGCGACCGCCGACGCCCCCGACCCCGCGACCAAGGCCGGCAGGGCGACCGGTCTGCGGCTGACCCTGGCCGCGCGCGTCTGCGACGACTACACCGACATCATGGCCAACGTACTCAGGGACAACAACTCGCAGTCCCTGCGCGACCTCGGCAAGGACTCCGTCTACACGGCGGGCCAGCCGGTCGACCCGGCGATCGAGGAAGCCAACGACCCCAACTGCCGTCCGCTGCCGGGCTGGAGGTTCACGCTCGGCAGGGGCATCAGCAGCGACGTCGACGGCCTGTCCACGGTGGTGCCCAGCGACTCCGGGGTGCAGCCGGTCACCGAGGCGTCCACCCCGCTCCTCGACGACCAGGGCGACCCGACCGGCGACACCCTGGCGGGCGCCGTCACCGTCGCGCTCGGCCCCACCGACACCACCGTCGCCCAGAACCGCCGTCTGCAGATCCAGGGCGGCACCCCCACCGACCCGCTGAACACGGCGGACTTCGGCGACAAGTACGCCTTCGGCGCGCTGCGCTGCGCGGTGGACAACCAGAAGAACGACAACGTCGACCGGGCCGCGTACCCGACCGGCGTCCAGCACGTCTTCTGCTTCTACTACACGGTCACCCCGAACCCGGGCGCGGGCCGGATCGTCGTCCGCAAGGAGGTCAGGAACAGCACCGCCGACCAGACCTTCGACTACAGCGGGAACATCTCGTACACCGCGGACAAGAGTTTCGCGCTCGACGTGACGGGCGGGGCCGCCGCCGAGACGTCGTTCCGCCGGGCCGCCACCAAGGGCTCGGGCGACACGCCCTGGTCGTTCGCCGAGACCGCGCCGTCCGGCTGGACGCTGACGGACCTGAACTGCGCCTCGCAGTCCGGTTCCAGTACGAGTACGACCACGGCGGCGGGCAAGGCCACCGTCGACCTGGCCAAGGGCGACACCGTCACGTGTACGTACACCAACGCGCCCAGTGACACGGTCGCCCCGCTGACCCTGCTCAAGCGGACGGAGGGCGGCACGGGCGGCCCGTTCGCGTTCTCGGCGAAGGACACGTCCGGGACCACTACCGACTTCGGCACGGTGTCGACCTCGGCCGTCGGCACCGCCGCCGAGGTGGACCACCGTCAGGTGGCCCTCGGCACGCAGACGGTGACCGAACAACTGCCGTCCGACGACTGGGAGTTCGTGTCGGCGCAGTGTGACGGCAGCCCGGTGACGGCAACGCCGTCGGGCCGGTCGGTGTCGTTCCCGGTGGACGTCACCGCGGCGGGCGCGGTCTGTACGGTCACCAACCGCTATGCGCCGCAGCCGTCTCCGACACCGACACCGACACCGACACCGACCTCGTCCCCCGCACCCACGCCGACGCCCACCCCGTCGTCGCCCGCGGGCACGCCGCGGCCCACGCCGACGGCCGTCCCCGGCCCCCCGCTCGCCGAGACGGGCGCGCCCTTCCCGACCGCGACCGTGCTCCTCACCCTGGCCCTGCTCGCGTCCGGCACCGCCCTGGTCACCCTGGCGCGCAGGCTGCGCTGATCCGCGTACGACAGCAGGAAGGGCCCGGAACCGACGGACGGTTCCGGGCCCTTCCCGGTGAGCGACCGTGGTCGCTACTTCTTCTCGACCGGCTTGCGCAGCTGGATGTTGAGCTCGCGCAGACGCGACTCGTCCAGCTCCGTCGGGGCGCCCATCATCAGGTCCTGCGCGTTGCCGTTCAGCGGGAACGCGATGGTCTCCCGGATGTTCGGCTCGTCGGCGAGGAGCATGACGATGCGGTCGACGCCCGGGGCGATCCCGCCGTGCGGCGGGGCGCCGAAGCGGAACGCGCGGAGCATGCCCGCGAACTCGGCCTCGACCACGTCCGCCTCGTAGCCCGCGATCTCGAAGGCCTTGAGCATGATGTCGGGCTCGTGGTTACGAATGGCGCCGGAGGACAGCTCGATGCCGTTGCAGACGATGTCGTACTGCCAGGCCAGGATGTCGAGCGGGTCCTTCTCCTCCAGGTCCTGCATGCCGCCCTGCGGCATGGAGAACGGGTTGTGGGAGAAGTCGATCTTGCCGGTCTCCTCGTCCTTCTCGTACATCGGGAAGTCGACGATCCAGCAGAAGCGGAAGACGCCCTCTTCGAAGTGCCCGGCGCGCTTGGCGGCCTCGACGCGGACGGCGCCCATGATCTTGGAGACCTCGTCGAACTCGCCCGCGCCGAAGAACACGGCGTGACCGGCCTTCAGGCCGAGGCGCTCGGTGAGGACCTTGACGTTCTCCTCGGTGAGGAACTTGGCGATCGGGCCCGCGAACGCGCCGTCCTCGCCCACGCGGATCCAGGCCAGGCCCTTGGCGCCCTGCTCGACCGCGTAGTCACCGAGGCCGTCGAAGAACTTGCGGGACTGCGAGGCCGTGTCCGGCACGGGCAGCGCGCGCACGTGCTTGCCGGCGAACGCCTTGAACTCGGAGCCCTCGAAGACGTCGGTGATGTCGACGAGCTCGAGCTTGGCGCGCAGGTCCGGCTTGTCGTTGCCGTACTTCAGCATCGACTCGCGGAACGGGATGCGCGGGAACGGGCTGGTGACCTCGCGGCCGCCGCCGAACTCCGTGAACAGCTCCGTCATGAGCTTCTCGATGGGCTGGAAGACGTCTTCCTGCTCCACGAAGCTCATCTCGACGTCGAGCTGGTAGAACTCGCCCGGCGAGCGGTCCGCGCGCGCGTCCTCGTCGCGGAAGCACGGCGCGATCTGGAAGTAGCGGTCGAAGCCCGAGATCATCAGCAGCTGCTTGAACTGCTGCGGGGCCTGCGGCAGCGCGTAGAACTTGCCCGGGTTCAGACGGGACGGGACGACGAAGTCGCGCGCGCCCTCGGGGGAGGTCGCGGTGAGGATCGGCGTCGCCATCTCGTTGAAGCCGAGGGCGACCATCTTCGAGCGGATCGAGGCGATCACGGCGGAGCGCAGCATGATGTTGCGGTGCATGCGCTCGCGGCGCAGGTCGAGGAAGCGGTACTCCAGGCGCCGCTCCTCGTTCACGCCGTCGTCCGCGTTGATCGTGAAGGGGATCTGCTGGGCCGCGCCCAGGACCTCGACCTCGGCGGCCTCGATCTCGATCTCGCCGGTGGGCAGCTCCGCGTTCACGTTGTCCGCGCCGCGGGAGACGACCTTGCCGTCCACGCGGACGACGGTCTCCTTGGTGAGCTTGTCGAGGACCTCGGCGGCCTTCGTGCCCGGGCGGGCGACGAGCTGCGTGATGCCGTAGTGGTCGCGCAGATCGATGAAGAGGATGCCGCCCAGGTCTCGGCGATTGTGCAGCCAGCCGCTCAGCCGGACGTCGCTGCCGACGTCAGAGGCGCGGAGCTCGCCGCAGGTGTGGGACCTGTACCGATGCATCGTCGTTCATCCAGCCTTTGCATTTTTGGGGTTCCCGGGGAGACAACCCGGATCTCCCCAAGGGTACCGGCCGCCCCAAGATCGCTCCGCTCACAGTCTCGGTGGCCGTTCCCGATCACCTCTTCTTAGAGTGGGGCCATGCACACCGGTGAGCCCCTCCCTCCGGTGGAGGACGTCCTCGCCGCTCTCGCGACCGGCCTGTGGCGCTGGGACAACCGGGCGGGCCTGGTCACTTTCGACCCCGAGGCCGCCCGGCTCCTCGGCCTGCCCAACCCCGGCGGAGGCACGGTCACCCTGACCGAGGCCGGGGTGCGGGCCCGTTTCCACCCGGTCGACTGGAACGAGGTGGACGGCATCGTGCAGCTCGCCGTCGCCGAGGGCACCGTCGCCGAGGCCCGGCTGCGCATCATGGACGACCAGGGCCACGTCGTGCGGACGGTACGCAGCCGCTCCCGGCCCGTGGTGCACGGCGACGCCCCCGGCTCGTACGAGCTGATCGGCACCCTCCAGGAAGTCACCGAGCCCCATCCGCAGACCGCGTCCCGCACCCCGGTGACCGGCGACTGGCGCCGCTCGCGCGAGGCGTTCCTGCTGGATGCGGGCCGCGCCCTGGCGGAGGCCACCTCGACGCAGGAGGTCCTGCGGGTCGCGGCCGGCCTGTCGATGCCGGGGTTCTCGCCGGACGGGCTCGCGGTCTTCGGCGTCGCGGGCGACCGGCTCACCGTCATCGGCCACCACGGGCACAAGGCCGGCTCGGAGGGCCCCTTCACGGACATGGACCTGGCGACGGACTATCCGGCGGCCGAGGTCGTACGGGGCGGGCGCGCGGTCTATCTCTCGTCGCCGGAGGAGTACCGCACCCGCTATCCGGCGGCCTGGCCGCTGGCCGCCCGGTTCAAGCGGCAGTCGTGGGCGTTCCTGCCGCTGGTCGTCGCGGGCCGCACGATCGGCGCGTGGATGGCGGGCTTCGCCTACCCGGTGTCGTTCACGCCCGACGAGCGCTCGGTCCTGACGACGGTCGCGCGGATGCTGGCCCAGGCCCTCTCCCGGGCCGGGGTCGCCGAGTCGGAGCGGGAGCTCACCGACGGCCTGCAGAAGTCGATGCTGCCCACGCTCGGCCCGGAGATCCCCGGCATGAGCATCGCCGCCCGCTACGTGCCGACCGGCGGCGGCCTCCAGGTCGGCGGCGACTGGTACGACATGATCCCGCTGCCCTCCGGCCGCATCGCGCTCGTCATCGGCGACGTCCAGGGGCACGACGTGCGGGCCGCGGGCCTGATGGGGCAGCTGCGCATCGCCCTGCGCGCGTACGCCTCCGAAGGGCACCGCCCCGACGCGGTCCTCTCCCGCGCCTCCCGCTTCCTGTACGGGATCACGGAGCACGCAGACGACACCGCCAACACTGCCACCACCTCCGGCACCGTCGACGACATGGGCGCACGCTTCGCGACCTGTCTGTACGTCGAGGCCGACCCGGCGACCGGCGTCCTGGAGATCGCCCGCGCCGGACACCCCGACCCCGCGATACGCATGGCCGACGGCACCGTCCTGATGCGGCCCACCGCCGGCGGACTGCCGCTCGGCATCGACCCGGACGCGGACTACCCGACGACCCGGCTCGCCCTGGAGCCCGGCGAGACGCTGCTGCTGTGCACCGACGGCCTGATCGAGACGGGCGGGCACGATCTCGACACCGGCTGGTCGCGGGTCCGTACGACGCTGGAGTCGGCCGCCGCCGAGAAGCTGGAGGAGCTGGCCGACGCCCTCGTCCAAGCCGTGCACGGGCCCTCCTCGCACCACACCACGGGCCCGCTCGCCGACCGCCGCGAGGACGACATAGCCCTGGTGCTGCTGCGGCGGACGACGGGCAGCACCCCCGCCACGGCCCGCCGCACCGCCATGACCATCGCGCAGGCCGAGCCGGAGCGGATCGCCGCCGCCCGCCAGCAGCTGCGCGAGCTGCTGCACGACTGGGCCGACGACGACCAGATCGACTCGGCGGTGCTCCTCGTCTCCGAGATGGTCACGAACGTCCTCGTGCACACCGACGGCGACGCCCTCCTGGTCGCCGAGGTGACCCGCGCCGCCGACGGACCGCGCCGGATGCGGGTCGAGGTCGCGGACGCCTCGGACGATCTGCCGCACAAGCGCAGACCCGGTGAACTCGCCTCGTCGGGGCGCGGGTTGGTGCTCATGGACCTGCTCGCCGAGCGCTGGGGCGTGGACCCGCAGGGCGAGGGCAAGAGCACCTGGTTCGAGCTCTACGAGCCGGTGGCCCCGGAGTGCCCGGAGTCCCCGGACGCTGTTTCACGTGAAACGGGATCGGAAGCCGCGCCTCCGTCCGCGTAACGCGTCCTGAGCTCCCCGAGGATCCCGAACGCGGCCGCCACCAGTGGCACCGCGAGCAGCATCCCGAGGACGCCCGCGACGGACGCGCCCGCGGTGATCGCCAGCATCACCATCGCCGGATGCATCTGCACGGTCCGCGACTGGATCATCGGCTGCAGGATGTGCCCCTCCAGCTGCTGCACGGCGAGGATCACGCCGAGCGTCCACAGGGCGATGACCAGGCCCCGGTCGGCGAGGGCGACGAGGACGGCGACGGCGCCGGAGAGGGTGGCGCCGAGGTAGGGGATGTAGGCGCCGACGAAGACGAGGGCGCCCAGGCCCACCGCGCCCGGCACACGCAGGATCAGCAGCCCCACGGTGATGCAGATCGCGTCGATGAGCGCGATGAAGGTCGTGCCCCGCATGAACCCGGAGATCGCCTCGAAGGCGCGGCGCCCCATGGCCTCGACGACCTCGCCCGCGCCGCGCGGCGCGACCGCGTGGGCGAGGCCCACGGCCCGGTCGGAGTCCTTGAGGAAGAAGAAGGTCAGCAGCAGCGCGAGCACGCTGGTGGCGAGCAGCGAGCCGAGCACGGACAGGCCGGTCAGCACCCCGCTGGCCAGGTTGGAACCCCACTTCTCGAGCAGGCTCTTGGCGTTGTCGGCGGCGTTGCCGAGGTCACCGGCCTCCGTGATCCCGAAGTGCTCGCGGATCCAGTTCCCGGCGTCCTGCACCGAGTCGACGATCTGGTCCCCGCTGTCGATGAGGGCCGTGACCACGATGTATCCGGCGCCGCCGACGACGGCGACGAGCGCGACGCAGGTCAGTCCGGCGGCGAGGGCGCGGGGCGCCTTCATCTTGATCAGCCAGTCGAAGACCGGCGCGAGCAGTGCGGTGCCGAGCAGGGCGAGCAGCACGGGCGTGACGGCCGACTTGAAGATGACGACGAGCCAGATCGCCACGGCCGCGACCCCGGCGACGAGCAGCGCCACGGCACACCACGCGGCGGTGCGGCGGGCGGGTTCGGGGAGGAGCTGCTTACCGGTCTGCACGCCTTCAGGCCATCACGCGCGCGTGGCCCCGACCTTCCGGGCGGGGCCACGCGGGTGACGCAGGGTCAGCGCCCGCGGCCGGGGTGCGTCCCAGTACCTTGGGGGCCCCTGGGCAGAGGAGTCCCTTTGAGCGCACGGATATTGGTCGCCGAGGACGATGCCCTGCAGGCACGCCTGATCCGGGTCTACCTGGAGCGCGAGGGCCACGAGGTGCAGGTGGTCTCCGACGGGCGCAGCGCCGTCGACCGGGCCAGGGCGGTGCGGCCCGACCTCATCGTCCTCGACGTGATGATGCCGCTCGTCGACGGCCTCGACGTGTGCCGCATCCTGCGGGCCGAGTCCCAGGTGCCGATCCTGCTGCTCACCGCGCGGACCACCGAGGAGGACATGCTGCTCGGGCTCGACCTCGGGGCCGACGACTACATGGCGAAGCCGTACAGCCCAAGGGAGTTGACCGCCCGGGTCAGGGCGCTGCTGCGGCGGGCGCGCGGTGCCGGGTCCGCCGAGCCCACGGTGATCAGCGTCGGCGGGACGGAGATCGACCTGGTCCGCTACGAGGTGCGGGTGTCCGGCTGCGAAGTGCCGCTGACCGGCAAGGAGTTCGCGATCCTCGGCCTCCTCGCGGCCGAACCCGGGCGGGTGTTCACCCGGAGCCAGATCATCGACCGGGTCTTCGGGTTCGACCAGAACGTCATGGAGCGCACCGTCGACGCCCATGTGATGAACCTGCGGCGCAAGCTCGCGCGGGCCCCGGGCGACGCACCGCACGTGGAGACGGTGTACGGCCGTGGCTACCGGATCACCGAGGCCGGGGGCGCACGATGAGCTTCCGGCTGCGGGCGCTCGGCCTGCTGCTGCTCGTCGCACTCGCCGCGACCGCCGCCACCGCATGGCTGACCTGGCGGCAGGCGACCGGTCAGGTGCGGGAGGAGGTGAGCGCCGGGCGGGAGGAAATCGCCCTGATCACCGGTGAGTTGTACGCGTACGGCTATGCGCACGGCACCTGGGACGGGGTCTCCGCGACCGTCGCCGCGCTGTCCCGGCAGACCGGGCAGCGCATTCGCGTCGTCAGCGACGCGGACGTCCTGCTCGCCGACTCCGACGCGCTGGCCGGGCGCGACGTCCGGCCGGTGAGCACCCGGCCGCCGGTCCTGGTCGACCCCCGTCCGCGCCTGGTCCTGCCGGTCGGGAAGGTGCCGCGCGCCTCGGTCAAGACGACGCTGGTCGCCCTCGGCGCGTACCGGGACTCCGTCGCCTACGCCACGTGCCTGACGCGGGCGCGGGCCGCGGTCCATGCCGAGCCGGACCGTTTCGGCATGCCGCAGGCGACTGCCGACCGGCCGGTGGGGCAGTGCGCGCCGCTGAAGCAGCCGCCGGTCTCGCAGGCGCTGTCCCGGCAGGACCGCGACGCGGCGATGCCGTGCGAGAAGGAGCGGGAGCCGGCCGCGTGTCTGCGGCGTGCGTTCAACGAGCGGGCCGACGCCTTCGCGCCCGCGCGGCTGCAGATCCGCACGGGGGTCCTGCACGAGTCCCCGCCGTCCCTGGCCGCGACGCCCACGGTGCTCGTCGCCGCGGGGGTGGCACTCGCGGTCATCCTCGGCGCCCTGCTGCTGAGCCGGGCCGTGCTGCGCCCCGTACGCGCCCTGACCGGGGCAGCGCGGGCACTGGGGGAGGGCGATCCGACCCGGCGGGTCCCGGAGTCGGGGCGCGACGAGATCGCCGGTCTCGGCCGTGTCTTCAACCGCATGGCCGACTCCCTGCAGGAGGCCGAGGACCGGCAGCGGCGGCTGACCGGTGACATCGCCCATGAGCTGCGGACACCCCTGGCCAATCTGCGCGGCTACCTGGAGGCGCTGCGCGACGGTGTCGTCGAGCCGACCCCCGAACTGCTCGACTCGCTGCACCGCGAGGCGCTGCTGCAGCAGCGGATCGTCGACGACCTGCAGGACCTGGCGCTCGCCGAGGCGGGCGCGCTCACCTACCACCGGGCGCCGGTCGCCCTTCGGGAGCTGCTCGACACCTGCCGCACCGCTCACCGGCAGCAGGCCGAGGACGCGGGCGTGCGCGTCGAACTCGCCGCCGCTCGGCCGGTGTTCGTGCACGGGGACCCCGACCGGCTGCGGCAGGTGCTCGGCAACCTGGTCGTGAACGCGCTGCGCGTCACGGCACCCGGCGGTGTCGTGACCCTGGCCCTGAACGCGCAGGGCGACCGTGCCGTCATCGAGGTGCGGGACACCGGCACCGGGATACGCCCCGAGGACCTGCCGCACCTCTTCGACCGCTTCTGGCGGGCCGACGCCGCCCGCGGCCGGGCCACCGGCGGCAGCGGCCTCGGCCTCGCCGTCGCCCACCGGATCGTCGCCGACCACGACGGGACGATCGAGGTGGCGAGCACGCTCGGGGCGGGCAGCACGTTCACCGTCGTGCTGCCCGCCGCCTCCCCTCCATCGGTCACGTCCCCGCGAGCGCCTGGGTCGGGGCGAGCCGCCCTGCCCGTACCGCCGGATACAGACCGGCCAGCATCCCGATGACGAGGGTGACGCCGATCCCGGCGGCAGCGGCCCACGGCGGCACCTCGGTCGGCCAGTCCCGGGTGTGGGCGTACCCGGCCGTGATCCCCGTACCGAGCACCGTGCCGCCGAGGCCGCCCAGGGCCGACAGCAGCAGCGCCTCGGAGACGAACTGGCCGCGGATCTGCCCGCTGGTGGCGCCGAGGGAGCGGCGCAGGCCGATCTCGGGGCGCCGTTCGAGCACCGAGATGACCATGGTGTTGCCGACGCCGACCCCGCCGACCAGGAGCGCGACGCCGCCGAGGCCCAGCAGCAGCCCGGTCAGCGCGGACTCGGTGGCCTCGCGGGCGGCGAGCGCGTCGGAGGGCCGGGAGACCAGGACGCCGCCGGGCCGCTCGGGGTTGGCCGTGGCCGCCAGCACGTCGCGTACGGCGGTGACGCGGTCGTCGCGCGCCCGGACGTACACCGTCGAGGGGTGGCCGTCGACGTGCAGATACGTCGCCGCGGCCTGTCGTCCGACGAGCGCGGTGTCGTCGAGCTCCGGAGTGAGCGGCACCGGGTCGAGGACACCGACCAGCGAGAACCACTGGCCGCCCAGCCAGAGCCGGGTGCCGGGCGTGTACGCGTCGAGGCGGCGGGCCGCCCGCGCGCCGAGCACCACGGCCGGGTACTGCTCGGTCGCCTCCTCCAGCCACCGCCCGGTCTGCACCCTGCCCCCGACGGTGGGCAGCAACTCCCTTCCTGCCACGGCCACTTCGACGCTGCTCGTGCGCCCCACCGGGATGTGCTCGTTGCGGTAGACGGCCGCGCCCGGGACCGTGCCGACCGCCGCCACCCGGTCGACCGGGCCGATCCGCCCGATCATCGCCGGCGCCTGCGTCGGCAGCCGGGTCGTGGTGCCGTCCGGTGCCCGGCCCGGCGCGACCCGCAGCAGATTGGTGCCCAGGGCGTCGAGACGCCGGTCCACCTCGGCGCGCCCCGAGCCGGAGATCCCCACGACGGCGACCATCGCGGCGACGCCGATCGCGATGCCGAGCGCGGACAGGAAGACGCGCAGCGGGCGGGTGCGCAGACCCGTGCCGCCGAGGCGGACGATGTCGGCGAGGCCGAGGCGGGCCGGGCGCAGGCCCCGGCCGCCCGCGCGCGTGCCTCTCATGACCGGGCCTCCGCTCGTACGCCCGGCACGGCAGGTCCGCTGTCGGCGACGAGCCGCCCGTCGTGCATCTCCACCCGCCGGTCGAGGCTCTCGGCCAGCTCCCGGTCGTGGGTGATGACGACGACGGTCGTGCCCGCGGCGTGCAGTTCCCGCAGCAGCGCGAGGACCGCGGCGCCGGAGGCCGAGTCCAGGTTGCCGGTGGGTTCGTCGGCGAGGAGCAGCGGCGGCTCGCCGACCACGGCGCGGGCGACGGCGACGCGCTGGCGCTCACCGCCGGACAGTTGATGGGGCAGATGGCCGACGCGGTGCCCGAGTCCTACGCGTTCCAGGGTGCGGGCAGCCCTGCGGCGCCGCTCCCGCAACGGCACGCCCGCGTACAGCAGACCGTCCGCCACCGCGTCCAACACCCGTACGCCCACGGCCAGATGGAACTGCTGGAACACGAAGCCGATGTGCTGGGCGCGCAGCGCCGACAGCTCGCGGTCGGACAGGCCCGCGACGTCGTACCCGGCCACCGCGATGCGGCCGCCCGACGGCCTTTCGAGCGTGCCCATCAGATGCAGCACGGTCGACTTGCCGGACCCGGAGTGGCCGACCACCGCCACCAGTTCGCCGTGCTGGACGGTCAGATCGACGCGGTCCACGGCAGTGACACGACCGGGGTAGACCTTGGAGACCCCGGTGAACTCCACGACAGGCAACGCCACTTGGGTCACTGGGGGATCCTCACCTTCAGGCCCTCGCGGACACCCGGGCCGCTCACCTCGACCCGGCCGTCGGCGAACAGGCCGGTCCTGACCGGGACGAAGCGGCCGTCCCCGTCCCCGCCCCCGGGCACTTCCAGGCCGTATCCCCCCTCGGCCAGGGCCACCAGCGCGGCGACCGGAACGCTGAGGACGCCCGTGCGCCGCTGCTCGACGTGCCGGACGGTGACCGGGCCGCTCTGCAGCCTGCCGGGTGCGCCCTGCTCGTCGAAGGTGACCACCACGGCCACGGTCGCCGCCTTGTCCGCCGCGCCGGCACCACCCGTGTCACCCCCTCCGTCTCCGCCTCCGTCTCCCCCTCCGTCTCCGCCGTCGCCCGAGGCCCCCGGCGCGGTGGCGTCGCCGCCCACGCTCGCGACCTCGCCCCCGACGGACCTGCCGTCCGGGAGATCGACGGTGACGCGAGCGCCCACCTCCGCCCAACTCGTCTGCCCGGCCGGGGCGTTGACGGTGACCATGCGCGCCGTACTCGTATAGCTCACCGGAGTCCCCGCGGCACTTCCGCCGACCAGCACGCTCGTCCCCGCGATCCGCACGGCACCGGGCGCGTAGACGACGTCGCCCGCGCCGACCCGGCCCGTCCGCGGCAGACCGAGGTCCTCCTGCCAGCGCTTCACCGCGTCCGCCGTGAGCCGTGTGTACGACTCGTCGACGGTGAAGCCGGCGTAGCCGAGGGCGGCGAGGTTCGTCTCGAACTGCTTGACGTCCATGCCCCGCAAGGGAGTCGAGGTCTCGCCCGAGCGGCGTACGGCCAGCTCCCGGTACATCGGCAGGCTCCCGTACAGGAGCGTCACCGGCCGGTCGTCGGCCCGCAGCACCGCCGCACCGCGCCGCACCACCGCGCCGGGCCGCGGCAGCCAGGTGACCGTCCCCCCGGCCTTGACGGGGAACGGCACCTGCGGGCCGTGCCCCAACTGCCCGTCCAGTTCCGCCTGCCGGGTCAGCGTCCCCTTGTCGACGGAGACCAGGCGGCTGCTGCGGCTCTGCGCCGCGGCGCCGCCCGCACCCGTGCCGCCGCCACCGCCGAGACCGAGCGCGCCGACCACGCTCACCGCCGCGACCAGCAGCCCCCCGCCGATCAGGAGCGTGCCGCGTCCGCGCATCGCGCTCAGCCCTTCGGCGAGGGGGCGTCGGACGGGATCCCGATGACCGGGGCGCAGATCCGCGCGGCCCGTTTGCCGCCCGCGGACGCGGAGTCCCAGGTGACGTCCCGGAAGTGGCCGCTCGCGTCGGTGTCGGGGAAGTCGGGGGCGCCGTTGTCCTGCATGCACTGCGCGTACTTCTGGTTCTTGGCGATCTCCGCCTCGGACAGCTCGGGCTGCTGCGCCTTCTCCACGCTGTCCGGCACCGGCGGCACCAGGTCCGCGCACTTCTCCTGCGCGTCCAGCGCGACCGGGTCCTTCTTCCACTTGGCGGTGTCGCCCAGGTCGACCCGGCCCTTGGCGTCCGGGTCGGGGGCGTCGAACCCGGCGCCCCGAAGGCACTTCACCCAGGTGCGCCTGGCCTCGACGTACTCGGCCAGCTCGCTGGACGCCTGCTTCGAGGCGCCGGCGCTCGCGGTGCCGCGCCCGGCGGAGGCGATCTCGCCGCCCTTGCCGTCACCGCCGCCTCCGCACCCGGCCACCGTCATCACCGCCACAGCCACCGCCCCGATCAGGAGCGGCCCCCCGGACCACCGACGCGTACTCATCCCCAAGCGCTCCTCACGTAACAGCCGTCGCGGCCCGGACCACTTGGGTCCGGGCCGCGACGACCGTACGAGCGGAGCTGTGAAGAACCTTTGAAGAACCGTTCAAGAACCCGTCCGGGCCCCCGCGGACCTGTCGTCCGGCCGGTTGTCAGCCGGTGTGCGGCAGCCGCTCCGCGGAGGGGACGACACCCAGGCGGCCCGCCTGGAAGTCGTCGAAGGCCTGCTGGAGTTCGGCCTTGGTGTTCATCACGAACGGGCCGTAGTGCGCCATCGGCTCACGGATCGGCTGTCCGCCCAGGATGACCACTTCGAGGTCCGGGGTGTGCGAGTCCTGCGACTCGTCGGCCCGCACGGTCAGGGACGAGCCCGCGCCGAAGACGGCGGTCTGGCCCATGTGGACCGGACGCCGGTCGGCGCCCACGGTGCCCTTGCCCGCGAGCACGTACACGAGACCGTTGTAGTCCTCGCGCCAGGGCAGGGTCGCCTCGGCGCCGGGGCGGACGGTGGCGTGCACCATCGTGATCGGCGTGTGCGTGATGCCGGGGCCCTCGTGACCGTCGAACTCACCGGCGATGACGCGAAGCAGCGCGCCGCCGTCGGCCGTGGTCAGCAGCTTGACCTGGCCACCGCGGATGTCCTGGTAGCGCGGGTCCTGCATCTTGTCCTTGGCGGGCAGGTTCACCCACAGCTGCAGGCCGTGGAAGAGCCCGCCGGACATGACGAGCTGCTCCGGCGGCGCCTCGATGTGCAGCAGGCCCGAGCCCGCCGTCATCCACTGCGTGTCGCCGTTGGTGATGGTGCCGCCGCCACCGTGGCTGTCCTGGTGGATGAAGGTGCCGTCGATGATGTACGTGACGGTCTCGAAGCCGCGGTGCGGGTGCCAAGGGGTGCCCTTGGGCTCTCCCGGCGCGTACTCCACCTCGCCCATCTGGTCCATCATGATGAACGGGTCGAGGTACTTGTAGTTGATCCCGGCGAAGGCGCGGCGCACCGGGAATCCCTCCCCCTCGAAGCCGCTGGGCGCGGTCGTCACGGCGAGCACGGGGCGCGAGGTGGCGTCCGCCGGCGCGGCCACACGGGGCAGGGTCAGCGGGTTCTCGACGGTCACAGCGGGCATTGGGGGACCTCCTTGGCGTCCTCGTACCTCGACTTTAGTTGAACGTAGAACTTTCTGCCACCTGGAACGCCGGACGCCCGGAGGGAATTCCCTCCGGGCGCCGCAGCGGTGACCGTCGCTTCTCCGTGTCCCGGGCTACCCGACGTTGACCTGGGTCGAGGCGGAACAGCCGCCGCGGCAGGTCAGCTCCACCGCGTTGTCCGCCGGTGCGACCAGGGCCTCGTTGCTCGCGACGCGCGGTGCCACGACGCCGGAGAAGGTGTACGTGACCTCGCCGTCGGCCGCGATGTCGGCGGTGGTGTCGAGGTCGCCGACGCCCCGGCCCTGCCCGCAGGAGCTGGGCGACTGCGCGGCGCAGACCCAGCTGAAGTTGCTCAGATAGGGCGGCAGCGTGTCCTGGACGCGGACGCCGAGCGCGTCCGACGGCCCGGCGTTGCGCACCGTCACGGTCAGCGTCAGCGGGTCGCCGGCCTGGTACTTCTCCGGCTTGTGCGTCTCCTGGACCGACAGGGCGGTGTGCGGGCGCGGCGACACCGACGCCTGGTCCGTGCAGGTCGGGTCGCAGCCCGCGTCCTCGGAGTTGGCGGGCGGCGCCGCCGTGGCGTGCCCGGTCAGGTCGCCGCTCGCACCCGAGGGCACCTTGCCGACCTGGATGTAGACGACCTTGCCGCCCGGCGGCAGCGTGACCCGCTGGTCCACGTCCCCGGTGCCCTCGGCCGCCGCGCACGTGGCCCCGTCGAGCGCCTTGCAGGTCCAGGTGAACCCGCTGAGGTTCGGCGGCAGTTGGGCCGTGACGCGGGCGCCGGTCGCGGTGCCGGGCCCGTCGTTGGTGACGGCGGTGGCGAACGACACGTTCCGCCCGGGCACGTACGGCTCGGGGTCGGCGGCCTCGGCCACGCGCAGGGCCACCTCGTTGATGACGTCGATGGTGGTCTGTACGTGGTTGTCGGCCGGGTGCTGGTCGTCCTCGGGGGCGGCGCCGACCACCGCGTCGCTGGGCGCGGAGCCGACCGCGTTCGGCCCGGCCTTCACGTCGAGGACGACCGGCGGCGCCTTGGTGCCGGGCTGGATCACGTCGGGCCGGGTGCAGACGGCCTTCTCTCCGCTGATCGCGCAGTCCCAGCCGGGCGCCGACACGATCTTCGGCGTGAGGCCGGGCGGCAGCGTCTTGGTCAGGGTGACGATGCCCTTGCTGGGCGCGGCGAGCGGCCGGTTGCCGACGTCCAGGACGAGGCGCCCCGTGCCGCCCGTCCGGAACGTGCCCTCCACCTGTTCGGTGACGTACAGGTCGGGATCGAGGGTGGTGACCTTGACGTTCTGGATCTCGTGGAAGTTCGTGGCCGCACCCGTGGACGCGGCGAACCCGATCTTCAGCGTCGGCGGGACGGCGGGCTGCCCCTTCACATGCGCCAGGTTCAGCGGGCCGAGGACCCGCTTCATGCCCTGTCCGTCGTGGAAGTCGATGGAGACCGCGAGTTCGAGGGAGGGAGACAGCTCGACCTTGACCGTGCGCCGGGCCTTGGACCGGGCCGTCCCGGAGTCCACGGCCAGCGAGCGGCGCATCTTGTAGTTGCCGATGTACGCGTTCTGCGCGGCGAGGGCGCCGCGCACGGTGATGGAGTTCGGCGTGCGGCCGGGGCCGCCGCGGCCGTGGCCCTGCACGGGGTCGGCGAAGTTGCCGTACTGGTCGAGGCCGACGCCGATGTAGCCGCCCGCGATCCCGGAGTAGCCGAGTGCACCGCCGTAGTGCCCGGCGTCCTTCGGCGCGGCCTTCCCGTCGAGGAGGAAGAAGCTGATGCCGTCGGCGCCGCCCTTTCGGGAGGTCGTGGTCGCGTACTGGTACTGGTCGAAGGTCGCCGAGATGCCCGCGCGCGAGGGCACCGCGCGATTGATCAGGGCGAAGCCGCTCTGCCGCACGGTGTTGCCGGTCAGCCGCAGCGCACCCTTGCCGGCCGCGTCCTTGGACGTCCGGCCGCCGCACGCCTTGAGCGGCCCCTCGGTGCCGCGGGCGGCGGTGAGACAGGCCCAGCCGCTGGGGTCCTTGGACCCGGCGGAACGGCTGTACCACTCGGCCGTGTCGACGTCCGCCTTGCTGAACGTCTCGTCGATCAGGGTGTCGGCCCGGGCCTCGGTCGCCATCGGCAGGGCGAGGCCACCGGCGGCCACCGCAGTGATGGTCACGCTCCGTAGAAGACGCACAAGGAATTGACTACGCATAGTTGCGATCTAGTCACGCAGAGCTATTCCGTGCACGCTGAGTGAGCTGTTCGGATGCCCGATGCGGAATGTCAGATGCCGGATGCGGAATGCCGGATGTCGGATGTCAGATGCCGGTACGTCTACGGCCCTGGCGTCAGCCGTACATGCGGCGCATCGCGAAGTCGACCATCTGCTCGACCGCCTTCGCGTCGAAGACCATCCGGTGCTCGCCCTCCATGTCGAGGACGAAGCCGTACCCGGTGGGCAGCAGGTCGATCACCTCGGCGCCGGTGATGACGAAGTACTTGGACTCCTTGCCCGCGTACCGGCGCAGCTCCTTGAGCGTGGTGAACATCGGGATCACCGGCTGCTGGGTGTTGTGCAGCGCGAGGAAGCCCGGGTTGTCGCCGCGCGGGCAGTAGACCTTCGACGACGCGAAGATCTGCTGGAAGTCCTCGGCGGACATCGATCCGGTGGTGAACGCACGGACCGCGTCGGCGAGCGACGGGGGCGACGGCTCCGGGTACAGCGGCGGCGCCTGCTGCCCGTACCCGCCCTGCATGCCGGGCTGCATTCCCTGCTGCGGCGGCGCGTACTGCTGCCCGGCGGCAGCACCTCCGGCGTGCGGGTCGTATCCGTACATGGGGGCAAGCGTACCGAGCGCGGGCGGGGCCATGGGGCCGGGATGGATTTCTGTAGCGGACGGTAGAAAAAGAGGGACGGGAGCTGCTACGTTATTTCTGTAGTTGCCGATACAGAAATGGGCGGCGCGGGACTCCCGCGCGCCGCCGAGGGGGAGGAACGGGCATGACCAGTACGGACATTGGTGCGGAGATCGGCACGGGGATCAGTGCGGGAATCGGTGCGGGAATCGGTGCGGGGATCGGTGCGGGGATCGGTGCCTATGCGCGCACCGTGCGCGGGTCGGGCCCCGGCCTGCTGGTGGCGCACGGCGCGGGCGGATCGGTGGAGGCCAACTACGGCCCGGTGATGGAGACCCTGGCGGCCGGGCACACCGTGGTCGGCGTGGACTATCCGGGCACGGGCGCGACCCCGAGGAGCCGGACCCCGCTCCAACTGGACGAGCTGGTGGACCAGTTGGTGGCCGCGGCGGACGCGGAGGGCCTGGACCGGTTCGCGGTGTCCGGATATTCGCTGGGCGGAGCCGTCGCGATACGCACGGCCGTCCGGCACCCCGAGCGCGTGACGGCCCTGCTGCTCACGGCCGCGTTCGCCAGGACCGACCACGAGCTGCGGCTCGGCGCCGAGCTGTGGCGCGACCTCGCTCTGGCCGGCGACCCGGACCCGCTGGCCCGCTTCGTGGTCCCGCACGCCCTGAGCGAGCATGCCCTGCGCTCCCTGGACGACGAGCAGCTGGCGGCGCTCCTGAAGGACGTCGGCGCGGGGATCCCGCCCGGCACGGCGGACCACGTCGATCTGGTCACGCGGGTGGACGTGCGCGCGGACCTGCCCCGGATCACCGCCCCGACCCTGGTCGTGACGACGACGGGGGACCGTCTGGTGCCGCCGCCGCTGCACCGGGAGCTGGCGGCCGCGATACCGGGGGCACGGCTCGCGGAGATACCCACGGGCCACCTCCCGTTCGCCGAACTGCCGCAGGAGTGGGGGAAGTTGCTGACGGGGTTCTTGCGCGAGACGGGGGCGTGAGAGGAGCCTCGAGCGCAATACCGGTCCCGATGCGAGGGTGCTTCGTCACAGTTGGCCCATCAGGGGTTGATTGTTATTACCGACGGGTAGCATCCTGTTGGTTACTAGTTGGTATGCGTACGAGGTCGACCGCCGTCGATCCTTCCTGAGCCTTTACGGAGCCGTCGCCATGGGGCACTACAAGTCGAATCTCCGCGACATCGAGTTCAACCTCTTCGAGGTGCTCGGACGCGACAAGCTGTACGGCACCGGCCCGTTCGGGGAGATGGACGTCGACACCGCCAAGAGCATCCTCGAAGAGGTCGCCCGCCTCTCCGAGAACGACCTGGCCGAGTCCTTCGCGGACGCCGACCGCAACCCGCCGGTCTTCGACCCGGAGACGAACACGGCACCGGTCCCGGCCTCCTTCAAGAAGAGCTACCAGGCGTTCATGGACGCCGAGTACTGGCGCCTCGGCCTGCCCGAGGAGATCGGCGGCACCACCGCGCCGCGCTCCCTGATCTGGGCCCACGCCGAGCTGATCCTGGGCGCCAACCCGGCGATCTGGATGTACTCCTCGGGCCCGGCGTTCGCCGGCATCCTCTTCGAGGAGGGCAACGAGGCGCAGAAGAAGGTCGCCGAGATCGCCGTCGAGAAGCAGTGGGGCTCGACGATGGTGCTGACCGAGCCGGACGCCGGTTCGGACGTGGGCGCCGGCCGCACCAAGGCCGTCGAGCAGGCGGACGGCTCGTGGCACATCGAGGGCGTGAAGCGATTCATCACGTCCGGTGAGCACGACATGTCGGAGAACATCCTCCACTACGTCCTCGCCCGCCCCGAGGGCCACGGCCCGGGCACGAAGGGCCTCTCCCTCTTCCTGGTCCCGAAGTTCGAGTTCGACTGGGAGACCGGCGAGCTGGGCGAGCGCAACGGCGTGTACGCGACCAACGTCGAGCACAAGATGGGCCTCAAGGCGTCCAACACCTGCGAGATGACGTTCGGCGACCAGCACCCCGCCAAGGGCTGGCTGATCGGCGACAAGCACGACGGCATCCGCCAGATGTTCCGCATCATCGAGTTCGCCCGCATGATGGTCGGCACGAAGGCGATCTCCACGCTGTCGACGGGTTACCTGAACGCGCTGGAGTACGCCAAGGAGCGCGTGCAGGGCTCTGACCTGGCCCGCAGCACGGACAAGACCGCGCCGAAGGTCACCATCACGCACCACCCCGACGTGCGCCGCTCGCTGCTGACGCAGAAGGCGTACGCGGAGGGCATGCGCTCCCTCGTCCTGCACACCGCCTCCGTCCAGGACGCGATCCAGGTCAAGGAGGCCGCGGGCGAGGACGCCTCGGCCGAGCACGCGCTGAACGACCTGCTCCTGCCCATCGTCAAGGGCTACGGCTCGGAGAAGGGTTACGAGCAGCTCGCGCAGTCGCTGCAGACGTTCGGCGGCTCCGGCTTCCTGCAGGAGTACCCGATCGAGCAGTACATCCGTGACTCCAAGATCGACACGCTGTACGAGGGCACCACGGCCATCCAGGGCCAGGACTTCTTCTTCCGGAAGATCGTCCGCAACCAGGGCGCCGCGCTGAACGGCCTGTCCGAGGAGATCAAGAAGTTCCTCGCGGTGGAGACCGGCGGCGAGGAACTGGCCGGGGCCCGTGAGTCGCTGGCCAAGGCGACCACCGAGCTCGAGACCATCGTCGGCCTCATGATCAACGACCTGATCGCGACCGAGCAGGACGTGCAGTCCATCTACAAGGTGGGGCTGAACACGACGCGGCTGCTGATGGCCTCCGGCGACGTGGTCGTCGGCTACCTGCTGCTCAAGGGTGCGGCCGTCGCGGCGGAGCGGCTCGCCGCCGGGGACGCGGGCAAGGACACGGCGTTCTACCAGGGCAAGGTCGCCGCGGCGAAGTTCTTCGCGGCGAACGTCCTGCCGGGGGTCACGGGTGCGCGCAAGCTCGCCCAGACCACGAGCGAGTCGGGCCTGGACGTCATGACGTTGGACGAGGCGGCGTTCTAGCCTCCGCCGAGCCGGACCCTGCCCTGAGGCCCGTCGCCCCCGCTGGGGGACGACGGGCCTTTGTGCGCCCAGTCGTCTGCGGGGTTCCTGTTCCGTGCGCGGCTGCGGGCGGTGGGGCTTCTCGCGCAGTTCCCCGCGCCCCTGAAGGGGCGCGGGGAACTGCGCGACCAGCCACGACGAGAGCCGCACTCGCGGGACGGGAGCAGGCGCCACGGCGGGTGGGCGCCGGGCCGCCGCAGGCAGGCCCCCGGAAACCCGCACTACCCTGGCCGCATGCGCACATCCTCCGGCCCCTTCGATCGCGGGCACACCGACGACCTCATGTCCTTCCTGGCGGCGAGCCCCACGCCGTACCACGCCGTGGCGAGCGTCGCCGGGCGGCTGGAGAAGGCGGGGTTCCGGCAGGTCGCGGAGACCGATGCCTGGGACGGCGAGGCGGGCGGCAAGTTCGTGACGCGGGGCGGCGCGATCATCGCCTGGTACGTCCCGGAGGGCGCGCAGGCGCACACCCCGTTCCGGATCGTGGGCGCCCACACCGACTCCCCGAACCTGCGCGTGAAGCCGCAGCCCGACATGGGGACCCAGGGCTGGCGGCAGGTCGCCGTGGAGATCTACGGCGGGCCGCTGCTCAACACCTGGCTGGACCGGGACCTGGGCCTGGCCGGACGCATCTCGCTGCGCGACGGCAGCGAGCGGCTCGTGGACGTCGACCGGGCCCTGCTGCGCGTCCCGCAGCTCGCCGTCCACCTGGACCGGTCGGTGAACGTCGACGGTCTGAAGCTGGACAAGCAGCGGCACATGCAGCCGATCTGGGGTCTGGGCGACGACGTCCACGAGGGCGATCTGCTGGCGTTCCTGGAGGACGAGTTCGGTCTCGAGCGCGGTTCGATCACCGGCTGGGACCTGATGCCGTACGCGATCGAAGCGCCGTCGTACCTGGGCCGCGACAAGGAGCTGGTCGTCGGGCCGCGGATGGACAACCTGCTGTCCGTGCACGCCTGTACGGCCGCGCTCGCCGAGGTCAGCAAGCGGGAGGGCCTGCCGTACATCCCGGTGCTCGCCGCCTTCGACCACGAGGAGAACGGGTCGCAGTCGGACACCGGCGCGGACGGCCCGCTGCTCGGCAACGTGCTCGAACGCTCCGTGTTCGCGCGCGGCGGCTCGGCCGAGGACAAGGCGCGGTCCTTCGCGGGCACGGTCTGCCTGTCCTCGGACACCGGCCACGCGGTGCACCCCAACTACGCGGAGCGGCACGACCCCACGCACCACCCGCGCGCCAACGGCGGCCCGATCCTCAAGGTCAACGTCAACAACCGCTACGCGACGGACGGCGTCGGCCGCTCCGTGTTCGTGCGGGCCTGCGAGAAGGCGGGCGTGCCGTTCCAGTCGTTCGTGTCCAACAACGCGATGCCCTGCGGCACCACCATCGGCCCGATCACCGCGGCCCGGCACGGCATCAAGACCGTCGACATCGGCGCCGCGATCCTGTCGATGCACAGCGCCCGCGAGATGTGCGGCGCGGACGACCCGTACCTGCTGGCGAACGCGCTGACGGCGTTCCTGGAGGGCTGAGTTCCGTCCTCCCCCGTGTGACGTCGAGAGCCCCGGGTACCCGGGGCTTTCACGTATCCGTACGTCATACGAGTCTGGGAGGCGGACCTCATGAGCCTGGGGGGTTCCATCATTCTGGTCGCCGTCGGGGCGATCCTCGCGTTCGCGACCGACTGGCACATGAAAGGCGTCAACCTCGATCTCGTCGGCTGGATCCTGATGATCGTCGGGCTGATCGGGGTCTTCGTGTTCCGCAGCATCGGACGCCGCAGGGGCGTCCCGCCGAGCCGCACCACCGTGATCGAGGACGATCCGCAGCACCGCTACTGAGCCGTCCCACTTGTAGGGCCGCCGTGACCGGCCTGTAACTCCCGGGGATAGTCTCGTACGCACGTCATGCAGGACGTCACGCAGGCCCCCTGGAGAGTGCACATATGGAGTTCCAACTCCTCGGGCCCGTGTCCCTGAACGGGAGCGCGGGCCCGGTGCCGCTCGGGCCCGCCAAGCGACGCAGCCTGCTGGCGATGCTGCTGCTGCGCGCCGGGACGGCGGTCTCCGTCGACGCCCTCACCGAGGCGCTGTGGGACGGCGAGCCGCCGCTGCACGCGCGCACCGTCATCCAGGGCCACGTGTCGCGGCTACGCGCATTGATCGCGCAGGCGGGCCTTGACGCGTACGACGTCGAACTCGCCACACAGGGGCGGGCGTACGCGCTGCACCTGCCGGAGACGTTCCTGGACGCCCGCCGGTTCGAGGACCTGGTGGCGCTGGCCCGGCGGCAGCGCGATCCGGGCGACACGGCGCTGATGCTGCGCGAGGCGCTCGCGCTGTGGCGGGGGGACGCGCTGGGCGGGACCGTCGCCACCGGCCCGTTGCTCGTCGCCGCGGCCGCGCTGGAGGACAGCCGGCTCGCCACCGTGGAGCAACTGGCCGCCGTGTACGGCGAGTCGGGGGCGCACGGGCAGGCCGTCGAGCTGCTCGCCGCCGAGGCCGCCGCGCATCCGCTGCGCGAGCCCCTGACGGCCGCACTGGTCCGGGCCCTGTACCACTCGGGGCGCCAGTCCGACGCCATCGACCAGTACCACCGCACGCGCACCCTCCTCGCCGACGAACTCGGCGTCGGCCCCGGGCCCGCGCTGCGCGAGGCGTACGCGGAGGTCCTGGGCACCGCGGACGCGGACGCCGCTCCCCTCGGCGGCGGCGGTCCAGGCCCCCTCCTCGTCGACGACACGCCCCGTCCCGATCTGCTGCCGCGCCCGCCCCGCGGCTTCCACGGCCGGGCCCCGGAGCTGGACCTCCTGACCCGCGCCACCGCCCCCGGCACCGCGCCGATCGCCCTGGTCACCGGCCCGGCCGGGGTCGGCAAGACCTCCCTCGCCGTGCACTGGGCGCACGCGCACGCCGCCCGGCATCCGGACGGGGTGCTCTTCGCCGATCTGCGCGGCCACAGCGGGACGGAGCCCGCCCACCCCGCCGACGTACTGCGGGAGTTCCTGATCTGCCTGGGTGTGCAGGCCCCCGCCGTCCCCGCCTCCACCGACGCGGCGGCGGCCCTGTACCGCTCACTGGTGCGGGACAGGCGGCTGCTCGTCGTCCTCGACAACGCCAGGGACTCCGCGCAGATACGCCCCCTGCTGCCCGGCGGCTCCGCCTGCACGACCGTCGTCACCAGCCGCACCCGCCTCGACGCCGTCATGGCCGAGGAGTGCGCGACACCCGTCCCCGTCGAGGTGCTCGGCGAGGACGAGGCGGCGGGCCTGCTCACCGAGGCCCTCGGCGACGACCCCGATCCGGGCGCCGTGCGCGAAGTGGCCCGGCTGTGCGACGGGCTGCCGCTCGCGCTGCGGATCGCCGCCGCCCGTCTCAAGGGCCGCCGGCACTGGACGGTCGCCGATCTGGCCGCCGAACTCGCCGACGAGGACGGCCGGTTGACCCTGCTGTCCGCCGAGGACACCGGCGTGGAGGCCGCCCTGCGCACCTCGGTGGCGCGCCTCGACGGCGCCGACGCCGGGCTGCTCGGCGCGCTCGGCCACTCCTTCACACGGGAGAGCGACGCCTACGCCGCCGCGGCCGCCGCCGGGATCCCGCTCGCCGAGGCCCGCGCGGGCCTGGACCGCCTCGCCGCGGCGCACCTCGTCCAGGAGGCGGGACCCGGCCGCTACGGCCTGCACGACCTCGTACGGCTCTACGCGCGCGCACTGCCCCGCGCCGAAGGGGCCGACGCGGTCACCAGGCGCCTCGTCGACCACTGGCTGCGGGCCCAGCACGCCGCCGTGGACGTCTTCGACCCCACCGGCGCGCGGACCGTAGCGCTGCCCGAAGGGTTCGAGGCAGGGCTGCCCGTCCCCCGGTTCGCCGAACGCGACGCCGTGTTCGGCTGGTTCCTCAAGGAGCAGGAGTCGCTGATGGCCGCCGTATCGGCCGCCGCCCGGCTCGGCGACGAGGACCGCACCTGGCGGATCGCCACCCTGCTGTGGCCCCTCGTCCACTGGCACCCGCACCCCGGCTGGCAGCAGCCGCTGCGCACGGCGCTCGCCGCCGCCGAGCGGATCGGCAGCACCCCGGGCATCGGCTGGCTGCGGGCCATCACCGGCCTGCTGTTCGTGGAGACCGGGCAGTTCACGCGGGCCGAGACCTTCCTGGCCGGGGCGGTGGCGCCGCTGCGCACCTTCGCACCCGAGGTCTCCTGCCAGGTCCTCGTCCTGCTCGCCATCGCCCGCCACCGGCACGGCAACCCGGCCGGCATGCTCGACGCGCTGGCGGACGCGGCGCGCGACGCCCGCTCGGCCGACCATCCGATCACCGTCACCCTGGAGCACTACCACGCCACCCATGTCGCCCTGGCCGAGAACGACTTCGCGGCGGCGGCCGGGCACATGGCCCGCTGCCTCGCCGCCATCCCCGAGAACGAGATCGCCGGCTGGCGTCCGCTGATCTGGGAGTCGTACGGCGTCGCACTGCACTACAGCGGGCTGCACCAGGAGGCCCGCGAGGCGCTGCTCGCCGCGGTCGCCGCCAACGAGGAGGAGGACCTTCCGGCGCGTACGGTGCGCACGCTGACCCGGCTCGGCGACGTCGCCGCGGTGCTCGACGAGCCGCTCTCAGAAGCCGCATACCGGGCCAGAGCGGAACAGCTCCAACAGTCCTTCACACTGCCTTGACCAGCCCTTCACCTGCAACGATGTTTCGTTAGTGGGGTGTTAGCAGAACGCCAGCGGCAGGCGGCAAGGTCGTAACTGTCAACAAACCTAACTACCACGGGGGACTTGCGATCATGCGTACCGCCCTGCGTAAGAACACCGCCTTCGCCGTCGCCGCCGTCGCGGCGCTCGCCCTCTCGCTGACCGCCTGCAACGACGGGGACGGCACCAAGGACAGCGGCGCCGCCGACAGCAGCGCGAGCACCACCGCGAGCAGCCCCGCCGCCTCCACCAACAGCACGCCCGCCGCCGGCAGCGACGCCTCCAGCCCCGCTCCCGCTGCCAGCTCGGGCTCGGGCTCGGGCTCCGGCTCGGGCTCCGGCTCCGGCTCCGGCTCCGGCTCCGGCTCCGGCGGCGCTTCCCAGCAGGGCGACGACAGCGTCGCGACCGGTCAGGAGCAGTGCGTCAACACCGGTGGCGCCGACGGATGTTACGAGGGCACGCTCTCGTACCTGGCCGACCACAAGCTGATGGTCGGCAACTATGAGTTCCTCGTCGAGAACAACACCCAGATCCTCGGTGCCGCAGCGATCTGCGGCAGCTCGGACGGTTCCGTCACCGCCGAGAACAACATGGGCACCACCCCGTGCACCTACGAGCAGCTGGTGAAGGCCGCCAAGATGAACTCCGTCAAGGTGCAGGTCACCAAGGACGCGGACGGCATCGCCACCACGGTCAAGGAGATCTACCACCCGTAAGGGCGCGCCGCCCGCCACGTACCCTGATCCCATCAGTTTTTCGGGGTATTCAGGGAGAGTACGGTCGTGGAGTTCCGGCTGCTCGGCGCGGTCGCCGTGGCCACCGAGAGCGGGGAGCTGCCCCTCGGTCCGGCCAAGCGGCGCAGCCTGCTCGCCGCGCTGCTGCTGCGGCCCAACACGGCCGTCCCCCTGGACCAGCTGATCGACGCGCTGTGGCCGGAGGGTCCGCCCGCGCGGGCCAGGACCGTCGCACAGGGCCACGTGTCCCGGCTGCGGGCGCTGCTCGCACAGGGCGGCGCCGACGAGTGGGGCGTACAACTCGTGACGCGCGGCGACGCGTACGTCCTGGAGATGCCCGAGTCGCTCCTCGACGCGCACCGCTTCGAGGAGCTCGTCCGGCTCGCCCGCGACCAGCGCACCCCCGACGACGCGGCCGCCCTGCTGCGCGAGGCCCTGGCGCTGTGGCGCGGGCCCGCGCTCGTCGGCGTCGCCACAGGCGGGGCGCTGCGGGTCGCGGCCGACGGCCTGGAGGAGGCGCGGATCTCGGCGGTCGAGCAACTGGCGCGTACCTACGGGGAGTTCGGCGACCACGCGCGCGCCGCAGCGCTGCTGCACGCGGAGGCCGTCGCGCATCCCATGCGGGAGACGCTCGCCGCCGCGCTGATGCGGGCCCTGTACCGGGCGGGCCGCCAGTCCGACGCCATCGACCAGTACCACCGCACCCGCACCCTGCTCGCCGACGAACTCGGCGTCGACCCCGGGCCCGCGCTGCGCGAGGCGTACGCGGAGATCCTCGCCGGGGACGAGACCGCCGAGCCCGGGGACGCCCCGGTGGACCGGCCCGTCGCGGCGGCGGACGGGCCCGATCTGCTGCCGCGGCCGCCGCGCGGGTTCGTCGGGCGCGAGCGCGAACTGGCCGCGATCGGCGCGGCCGCGCGCCGCGAGCAGGCCGTCGTCGTCATCACAGGACCCGCCGGGGTCGGCAAGACCGCGGCCGCCCTGCGCTGGGCCCACGCCGCACGCGACCGCTACGACGGCGTCCTCTTCGCCGACCTGCGCGGATTCAGCGAGGAGAGCGGCCAGGAGACCGCCGACGTACTGCGCGAGTTCCTCATCGCGCTCGGCGTCCCGGCGCGTGAACTGCCCGACACCCAGAGCGCGTTGGCGGCCGCGTACCGGCGTCGCAGCGAGCAGCACCGGTACCTCGTCGTCCTCGACAACGCCCGCACCGCCGCCCAGGTCCGCCCCCTGCTCCCCGCCGGACCCGGCAGCGCCGCCCTGGTCACCTCGCGCCTGCGCCTGGACGGCCTGGCAGTCAGCGAACTCGCCCGCACCGTCGACGTCGGCGTGCTCGACAGCGCCGCCTCCACCGCCCTGCTCGCCGCCGCCACCGGCGGCGAGGACCGCCTCAGCGCGGAGCCCGAGGCCGCCGCCCGGCTCACCGCACTGTGCGCGGGCCTGCCGCTGGCGCTGCGCGTCGTCGCCGCCCGCGCGGGCGCCCGCTCCCCGTGGCCGCTCACCTCCCTCGCCGACGAACTGGCCGACGAACACCGGCGGTTGGCGCTCCTCGACCTCGACGACACCGGGGTCAGTGCCGCACTGCGCCTCACCCTGCGCACCCTGCCCGCCGACGCCCGCCTCCTCTTCCACCGCCTCGGCCGCCTCCCGGGACCCGACCTCGACCGGTACGCGGCCGCCGCCCTCACCGCGACCTCCCCCGCCGACGCGGCCACGGCCCTGGACCGGCTCACCGCCGCCCACCTGCTGACCGAGCCGTCGCCCGGCCGGTACGCGATGCACGATCTCGTACGCCTCTACGCGCGTGGCCTCGCTGCCGACGACGACGCCGCCGACGACGGGGACGGAGACGGGGGCGGGGACGGGGGCGCCACGGACACCGGGGACGAGGCGCTCGTCCGGCTCCTCGACCACTACGTGCGCACCGCCCTGCGCGCCGCCGCCGTCGCCGAACCCGACGACCGGCCCTGCTGCGTCCTGCCCCCGGACGCCCGCCCCGACCTGGGCGGACCGCCGCTGCCCGACCGGGCGGGCGCCCTGCGCTGGTACGCGGCCCAGCGCGAGAACCTCTCCGCCGCCGCGGGCGCCGCCCTCGCCGCGGGCCTCGACGACCGGGCCTGGCGGCTCGTCGTCCTGCAGTGGCCGTCCATCGTCGGATACGTGCGCGACGACTGGGTCCCCCTCCTCGAACAGGGACTCGGCGCGGCCGTGCGGCTCGGCGACCCCGACGCGGAGGCGCGGCTGCGGGCCCTGTTCGGCTGGGTGCTCACCGAGGAGGGCCGGCTCGCCCAGGCCCTCGAGCACCTGGAGCTCGCCCCGGCGCTCGCCGCCCGCGCGGGCGATCCGTCCAGCGAGGCGACCGCCCTGGTCAACCTCGCCATCGCCCTGGACCGCGACGGAGCGCCGAGCACCGCGTCGCTCGCCCATGTGGCGCGCGCCGCCGCCCTGGCCCGAGATGCCGACGACGTCCTGACCGAGCTGCTCGCCCTGGAGCACCGGGCCCGGCAGCTCCTCGCCCTGGCCGACCACGACGCCGTGCTCGCGTGCACGGACCGGGGTCTCGCCCTGCCGGGCGCCTCCGCCGAAGGGCTCGCACCGCTGCGGCAGATCCTGCTCCGCGTCTCGCGCGGCGCCGCACTGCTCGCGCTCGGTGACACCGACGAGGCCCGTGCCTGTCTGCGCGAGGCCCACGACGACGCGCTGAGGCGCGGCTTCGAACAGGGCGTACGGGAGGCAAAGGCCCAGCTCACGGCGGCCGACAGCAGAACGGCGACGGAGCGCTAGCGCGGGAGCGACAGGACGGCGACGGGACCGGGCACTGTAGTGATCACAGCGGCCCGCCGGACCAGGTGGCCGCACAGAACCGGGGGAGCACCACCATGACCCGCACGACCAAGACCCGTACGACCGTCCTCGCCGCCGCCACCGTCGTGCTCGGCCTGACCCTGACCGCCTGCGGCGGCAGCGACGGGAGCGGCACCAAGGACGAGGGCGCCGGCGCCACGTCGTCGCCGACGGCCACCGCCCAGACCGGTACGTCGGACACGGGCAACGGCGCCACCCAGGCCGGCGCCGGCAAGAACAGCACGGGTACCAGCACCGGCACCGGTACGAGCAAGGGCTCGGGCAAGGGCACCGGCACGTCGGCGGGCAAGCAGAGCGGCGGCACCACGAACGCGTCGGCCCCCGAGTGCAAGGTGGGCTCGCTGTCGTACACGCTCACGCGCAGGTTCCCCGAGCAGCAGGGCGACCACCTGCTGATCACCGCGGTGAACAAGTCCGGCAGCGCCTGCACCGTGCAGAAGTTCCCCGTCGTCACCCCGGGCGAGGCCAACGGCGACGTGCCGCTGTCCAAGAAGGACGAGCAGCCCGCGCAGCCGATCCTCGTCAAGCCCGGCGGCACGGTCTACTCGGCGCTCCCCGTCTTCCAGGAGACCAAGGCCGAGGACGACTACTTCACGTCGATCCGGCTGTCGCTGTACATGAACAACTCCGACGACTCGGCCGCCAGCGTCACGCTGAAGACGCCCGGCGAGGTGGAGTACGCGGGCAAGCGCGCCGACGGCATCGAGGTGCTGTCCTGGAACACGAAGAAGCCGTACGACTTCTGAGTCCCTGTCAGCGCTGTCAGCTCTGTCAGCCCTGTCAGCCCTGTTCGTCCATGCCCGCGAGCACCAGCGGCAGCCGGTCAGCCCCGCCCTCGGCGACGCGGACCGGGACGCCCCAGTCCTGCTGGTGGACGTGGCACGCCGGATACTCGTTGCCCTGGTCGTCGTCGCAGGACGCGGCCATGGCGGAGACGTGCAGCACGCCCTCCGGCACGTCCGGGTTCAGGACCAGCTCGCGGGCGAGGTCCGTGCCCGCGCCGTCCCCGGCCACGAGCAGCTCGGGCGGCGTCGACGAGACGAGCAGCCGCGTCGAGGGCCCGTACCGGGTGTCGAGCTTCTGCCCGGCGGGCGCCTGGAAGATGACGTCCAACTGCAGCTTGCCGCCCGCCACTTCGGTGGCGGCGCGCTGCGTGCGGTGGGCGACGGACTCGACGCGCAGGGCCTCCTCGGGCAGCCGCAGCCGGGTCAGCCGGTGCCGCGCGGACTCGACGACGACAATGTCTCCGGAACCGGAACCGGAACCCGAACCGGAACCAGAGCCGGAGCCGGAACCCGCGACGAGCACGGCATCGCTCGGCTCCCTCAAGTCCGTGGCCAGCGTGGTCACTTGACCGGTCGCCGGGTCGAAGCGGCGCAGCGCGTGGTTGTACGTGTCCGAGACCGCGACCGAGCCGTCCGGCAGCGCGGTGACGCCCAACGGGTGCTGGAACAGGGCCTGTTCGGCATCCCCGTCCCGGTGCCCGAAGTCGAAGAGGCCGGTGCCGACGGCGGTGTGCACGGCCCCGTCCAGGTCCACGTACCGCAGCGCGCTGGTCTCCGAGTCGGCGACCCACAGCCGCTCCTCGGTGGCGGCGAGCCCGGACGGCTGCGCGAACCAGGCCTCGGCGCCCGGCCCGTCGACGAGCCCCTCGTTCGTGGTCCCGGCCGCGACCTCGACGGTCCGGGTCGCCGGGTCGTACGTCCACAGCTGGTGCACACCGGCCATGGCGATCCACACCTTCTCCCCGAACACGGCCACGTCCCACGGCGACGACAGATCCACCTCGAGGGCGGGACCGCTGGTCGGCGTCCCCTGCCACCACTGCTTCCCGGTCCCGGCGAGGGTCGAGACGGCGCCCGTGCGCAGGTCGAGCGCCCGCAGCGCGTGGTTCACGGTGTCGGCGACGACCACGGTGTTCTCGTCGAGCAGCGCGAGCCCCTGCGGCTCGTTGAAGGAATCGGGCCCGAAGCCGCGCTCCCCGCTGCCGATGCGCCGTACGACGCTCTCCCCGTCGGCGGCCAGCTCCACGAGCTGGTGCCGGGTGGTGTCGCTGACCAGGAAGTTCCCGGACGGCAGCAGGATCGCCTTGCCCGGGAACCGCAGGTCGCTCGCCACCGGCTCGGGCGCCACGTACGGCCCGTCCCCGCGCCGCAGCGTCCCCTTCGCCCCGTGCTCGGCCTCCAGCTCCTCGACCAGCGCGGCGATGGCGTGCGCATGCCCCTCACCGGCGTGCTGCGCGACGACGTACCCCTCGGGGTCGATCACCACGAGCGTCGGCCAGGCCCGTACCGCGTACTGCTTCCAGGTGGCGAGCTCCGGGTCGTCGAGCACCGGGTGCTCCACCCCGTACCGCTCGACGGCGTCGACGACCGCCGCGTGCTCGGCCTCGTGCACGAACTTCGGCGAGTGCACACCGATGATCACGAGGGTGTCCCGGTGCTTCTCCTCGAGCTCACGCAGCTCGTCGAGGACGTGCAGGCAGTTGATGCAGCAGAACGTCCAGAAATCTACAACAGCACACTTACCTCGTAGGTCCGCGAGCGTCAGATTCTTGCCGCCCGTGTTCAGCCAGCCTCCTTTGCCGATCAGCTCGGGGGCACGGACACGGGCACGTCGCGGGGCAGGAGAGGCAGCGTTCATACAGTCCAGGGTGCCATCCCGGGATGAACGCACGATCACTCACGTGTGGCGCAGCCGCATGGGCCCTGTCCGGCTGCCTCGCTTGCCCTCATCCGACTGGCTGGGCCTTGTCAGCGACGGGCAGGATGGCACCGGGAGCACTGGCATGGGGGCCATGCAGAGGAGGCCAGTGGTGGCAGACCTTTCGAGCGACGTACGGTCAGCTCAGGGCCGAACGTGCGGCCACCGTCACGTGACACCCGAATCGTCATCAACGGGGGTTCAGTGACAGTCTGCGCACTCACTGGATTGCCCCCGGGCACCTGCCGGCGTGGCGATAGATCACCACGGTCGAGCCTGGCGGGCGCTCTAGCGTGCCGCGCCGCACCCGCTCAAGCGCCTTGATCGGCTGCATGCACGCTGGGCACGTCTCGCCAGAAGGGGCGTAAGTCGTGTACTCCCAGTTTCTTGCGTCAGAGGTCTCGGTGGTGCTCGCCATCGTCGCTGTCCCCTCGCGTGTGGTCTGGCGAGCCTCTCGCCGGTAGCCGGGACGGAGGAACCTCGTACATTCCCCACTTCGGGACGTCCCAGGGCGGGTAGAACGTCCCTAGCGATGTGCGTGAGTTGGGGGTGAGACTGGTCATGTCGAACGAGCGCTTACGGGCCGTCCTGGCGTCCGGGGGATGGACGCACGCGGGCTTGGCTGAGGCGGCGGGAGTCGATCCCAAGTCCGTTGAACGATGGGTCAATCTCGGTCGCACTCCACGGCGGCTAACGGCGCTCAAGGCCGCTGAGATCCTGGGGGAAGACGTGCACGCACTTTGGCCCTCGTTGAGGCAGGCCCGTGCCGCGCGGGCTGTCAGTCCGGAGCTGGTGGCGCTGTACGACCAGCGCGCGGATTTGCCTGCGTCTGTGTACGTGGATCTCCTCAGTGCAGCGCGGGAGCGGATCGACGTGTTGGTGTACGCCGCCGTCTTCCTTCATGAGGCGTACCCGCGACTGAACGATTTGCTGAGAGAGCGTGCTGCCGAAGGGTGTGCGGTGCGGATTGCCCTTGGTGATGCTGATAGTTCGCATGTCCAACAGCGCGGCCAGGAGGAGAAGTTCGGGCACGGCATCGAGAGCCGTTGTCGTCTGGCGCTCATGCACTACCGGCCCTTGCTGGGGGTACCTGGCATCGAGCTGCGGACCCACGCCACGACGCTCTACAACAGCGTGTACCGAGCCGACGACCAGGTGCTGGTCAATGCTCACGTGTGGGGCGTGAACGCCTACGGGGCGCCCGTGTGGCACCTCCGGCGCAGTGGCAGCGGGGGCATGTTCGACACCTACACGGAGAGCTTCAACGCCGTATGGGAGACAGCCCGCCCCGTGGAAGGGTGACCGCATGGCACGGACCGAGTACTACGACGACCCGAACGCGCCGAAGCCCAACAGCCTGGTTGTTGCTGCCTCTGCGGTTGTCACGGACGACCAGGGGCGCATCCTGCTCCAGCGGCGCCGGGACAACGACCTGTGGGCGCTTCCCGGGGGCGGCATGGACATGGGGGACTCGTTGCCCGGTACGGCCGTCCGAGAGGTCAAGGAAGAGACGGGCCTGGACGTCGAGATCACAGGCCTTGTAGGCACGTACACGGACCCCCGGCATGTCATCGCGTACAGCGACGGAGAGGTCCGCCGGCAGTTCAACGTCTGCTTCACGGCGCGGGTGATCGGTGGCAGTCTGGCCATCTCGGACGAGAGCACCGAACTCTGCTTCGTAGGGCCGGGCGAACTCGACGCGCTACCCATGCACAACACCCAGCGGCTACGACTGACCCACTATCTAGAGCAGCGGGAAGGACCCTACCTCGGCTGAACCGTCGGAATCCGACGGGCAGTCACGCCGCACCGGCCTTCCTTGCTACGTTCAATCATGGGCGTCTCGGAGAAGACTCGAAAGATCCTCTGGGTTCAGGCTGGTGGACGGTGCGCCATCTGCAAAGAGCAGGTGATCACACCTGGGACTGACTCGGATGACCCCTCCGTCTTCGGCGAGGAAGCACACATCATCGCGCAGTCGATGGGTGGCCCTCGGGCAGGCGGCTTGGCGTCAGAGCTGATCAATGGGCACGCGAACCTGATCCTGCTGTGCAGCAAGGATCACAAGCGAGTGGATGACCAACCGGGGCACTTCACCGTGGAGCGGCTGCGACAGATCAAAGCAGACCACGAAGCATGGGTACGGTCGGTGACGCACGCGGAGGCAGGCCGGATGAGGCTGGTACCCGATCCGATGTTCCCGCAGCCCAAGCTGCTGAAGCTGATCACGCGGGGCAACCCGCTCTGGAACATGGTCAAGGAGTGCGTCACCTTTGAGTACGCGCTTCCTGATGGCCTGCATGACGATGACGAAGATCTGATCGTCGAGTTCATGGATCTGCTGCGGGACTACCTGGACATAGCTGGGGATCTCGCAAGTGTCCGTGAGAACCGTGACGCAGAGAAGGCGATTCAGCAGTACATCAGTCAGCTCGCCGAACGCGGGTTCCTTGTGGGCGCCTACGTTCGCCGCATGCTCCTTATCGGCGGAGTCGCTCAGGACGCTACGCCATGGCCGATGCTCCGGGTCGAAGTGCAGCCTTCGGACTCGGCAGTGGTCACGACCGACAGCGGCATGACTCGGCCCCATCAGGAGCATTGAAGACAGCGCCGCAGCTACCTGCGCGCAATCTCACGGCGATGTGCAGGGGTGTGGCAGCGGACCCTCTCCACTCGGGCCCCGGACTGCGGACTGCCCCTCGCTGCCGACATGAAAAGGGTCATCCACCATCGCACAAGGGCCGCCTCTAAAGTCGGGCCGGACTACTCGGAGTCGCTCAACGCCCGGTACAGCGTCGCGCGGGACACCTTGAGCGCCTTCGCAATGGCCGTGACGCTCTCGCCCTGAGTCTTGCGTGCCTTGGCGGCAGCGAGCTTGTCAGCGTCCATCACAGTCGGGCGGCCGCCAGTCCGCCCCTGTGCACGGGCAGCGTCCAGACCGGCGCGAGTGCGGTCCTTGATCAGGGATCGCTCGAACTCCGCCATGGCGCCCACGACTTGGAGCATGAGACGACCGTCCGCCGTGTTGGGGTCGATGTTCGCCAGAGCGCCCGTGAGGACCTTGAAGCCGATCCCGCGCGCTGCGAGGCGGTCGACCATGGTCACCAGGTCGATCAGCGAGCGGGCGAATCGATCGAGCTTCCACACGCACAGGCTGTCGCCGGGGCGCAGGTAGTCCAACACGGCGGCAAGCTCTTGGCGGCCGGTGTTCTTGCCGCTCGCCTTGTCCGTGAAGACCCGTGCGCAGCCTGCCTCTTCAAGGGCGTCAAGCTGAAGCTGCGCCTCCTGGTCGTCCGTGCTGACCCGCGCGTATCCGATGAGGTGTCCCGTGTTCTTCACCATGACCCGAGAGTCTCATAACTCGTCTCATAATCTCTAGGGTTTGAAGCAAGTTCTGAGACGGGTTTTGAACGCGAATCCGGGGTGAATAGGGCGACGGGAGCGGCGTCTCACAAACCATCGTTTGATGGACGCCCTGCCGATCATCACTCAGAGCAACGAACCACACCGGCAGGCCAGTTCAGCGACAGAGTTCCATGATGGTGTCGTCAAAGTGGGGGAACTCCGCTGCGGCCTGTCCGATCACGGTCCTGGCCGGCTGACGCTGGTTGGGTGCGAACCGCTCTGCAATGGCCGTCAGGTCGTGATTTTGGCGTGGAGTCCACCCCGGCTCGTATGAAGTAGCCGCCTCCCAAGGCCCGAAGCCGGCGGCCAGCAACCATAGGAAGCTACCCAAGTCACGTGCGATGACGCCGGTCTCCCCTTCGGACCCGAGGAAGACAACGGGTTGGTCGGCGAGGCGTGCCCCCTGCCGCACCAGCCAGAAGGCTGCGTAGCCACCTGAGCCGTCCTGGCCGAACACGCGGAAGCCCTTCCCGTCCAGTTCGCTGTTTCCCGTCCATGCCCGGAACCAGTCAGTGGTCTCCTCAGCGGACAGGAAGGCTGTGAAGGGCTCGAAGTCGACCCCGTTGCCACCTGCGTAGTCGAACGGGCTGACCATCGCGGCAGCAAGCGCGGCGGGGAACTGTCGGTCATCAGCGAGCGTCATCCGCACAAGCTAACGGTGCGGTAGGCAGCGACGTCGAGTGGTGAGGTCCCCAGTCGGGAGCCCCCTCCCCAGAACACCCCAATTGACCATGCTGGAGTTTTCCCTCCCAGACGTTCAGGGAGCGGTGGGGTGGGGAGCACCCCCCTGGGGGTGGCGGGGTGACGGCAGTGACCCTTTTCTCTCTTTCTCTGTATTTTTTCTATGTGTTCCAAAAAAGTGACGGTAATCGTCACTCCGTCATCCCCTGCCTTGCTGTTCGCCCAGTGCGCGGAGTCTGGCGTGGGCCGAAGGGAACCTCCCCAGGTCCACGAATCGCGAACGGCCCGCCACCGAGTTGCCCAGTGACGGGCCGACAACGTGCTCACTTGGGCTCACAAGGGCGGTTCGTCATCCAGGGTGGCCCACTCGATCCGTACTCGCTGCTCTGGAACGAACCGTTGGCCCCGCTTGCCCTTGGTGACTTCCACGCGGTCGATGGCCAGCGACAGTCGTCCTCTGCGGTCCCCGTCCTGAGACGCCTGCCAGGCCTCTCGGAGGAGTTCGCCATCGAGCATCGGACTCACATCCACCGAGGGCATCGGCAACTTCGCGAGATCAGCGCGTAGGCCATCCATGCGTTCCTTGAGCCGCTCAGCCAGTCGGTTGTATCGCTCCACGGCTGCCGCACCCTTGAACTCGCCGCGTACATAGCGGGCGTCTTCGAGATCGGCCAGTCTCGCTTCCTCGTCGTCGATCTCCGCCCTGATCGCATCCCGCTTGGCGAATGTCTCCGGGTCCGTGCGGTGCACCCAACGGTCGGCGATGGCGACGACCAAGGGGTCGTCCGGCTCAAGAGCGGGAAGCTTCGTCAAGAAGCGCTCGGCCACGTAGTCGTCCACACGGTCAGCGAGTGCCGAAGCACCCGGGCACTGGTTTCCCGCACGGCGTGCCATGCACTGGTAACTGTTGCCCACGCGGTGCATCCGTCGCCCACACCCCGGCACTCCGCAGAAGATCAGCCCAGTGAGCAGTGCCGTTCCCTCAGGCTTCGGGCGACGCTTGCCGGCGTGTACGAATGTCCGCGCCTCAAGCTGACGAATGATCTTCTCCCGTTCCCCGACGGTGATGATGCCTTCGCCGATCTCCACGGTGTCCATCGTCTCCGGGTCCCGGTAGGGGAAGACACGACTCGTGTACTTACGCTCCCCGTCGTTCGACTCCACGGTCTCGGTCTCGGGCATGAGACCCGCGAACGCCGGAGAGCGGAGGAGCTGCATGATGCTTGCAGCATTCCACTGGCCACCGCGGGGTGACAGAACTTCGTACTCGTTGAGCATCCTTGCGATGTTCACGAGTGACTTACCTGCCAGCGCCTCATCGGCTATCAGTCGGGCGTAGACGGCATGCTCCGGATCGTGGGTCAGCTTCTTGGTCGTTGGGTCGACCAGGAGCCCGTAAGGCGGCTGCCCGCCGATCCACTGGCCCTTGCCGCGCAGATAGCGCTTCGCATGACTGACGCGCGTGCCCAGGTTCTTGGATTCCGTCCGCGCCAGTTCGGCGAGCATGGCAACGACCATGCGGGCGGAGTCGTTTGAGGTGTCGAGTCCGTCGATGACGGAGACGAGACGGCCGCCCGCCTTCTCGATGTCGTCCAGGACTTGGCCGACTTGGCCGATGCCCTTGCGTGACAGCCGGTCTAGCTTCCAGACGATCAGCGTGCCGACGACACCGGCCGTGACTGCTGCGAGAGCGGCGTCGAATCCCTTGCGCTCAACGGACTTGTAACCGGAGCGGCCTCGGTCGATGTGGACCTTGCGGACTGTCAGTCCGTTGCGTTCGGCCCATGCACGGCAGTCGGCTTCCTGCCGTTCGATTGCGGTCTTGCCATCCCGGTCAAGGGACAGGCGCAGGTACAGATCACAGATTGTGTCTTGGTGCACCAATTGAGTATCTCCAGAAGTTCAGTGCTCCGTGGTGAACTTCCAGAAGTCGAGAACGACGATGCGCCCGCGCAGGTCGGCAAGGGTGTACTCCTTGCCTCCCGTGTTCAGCCAGCCGCCTTTCCCGATCAGCTCGGGGGCGCGGACACGGGCACGGCGGGCGGGCGCGGAGTCGTTCATGATTCAAGAGTGCCACGCGTGCCCGGTGGTCGAGTCCACGTGCCCCGGTACCGGATCGTGCGCATCCCCCGTCGACGACGTCCCCGTCGGTTCCAGGACGAGGATCGCCGTGCCGGCGGCCGCGTGGGGCTTGTGCCAGGTGCCCCGGGGGACCGTGAAGAGCGCGCCGCGGGGGAGCACCACCGCGCGTTCCCCCTCCGGCTCCCGCAGGGCGATCGTCAGCTCGCCCTCGACGACGAGGAAGAACTCGTCGGTGTCCTCGTGGACGTGCCACACGTGCTCGCCCTCCGCCTTGGCGAGACGTACGTCGTAGTCGTTGACGGTGGTGACGATGCGGGGGCTCCACAGGTCGTCGAAGGTGGTCAGGGCCTTGGCGAGGTGCACGGGTTCCATGTCCCTCATGCTGTGCCCGGCGCGGGGTCCGCGGTGAGTGCTAGGAATCGCACATGCCGCAAGGATCCTCGCACCGCCCCCATCACGTCGTCGTGCTCGTCGACGAAGGCGTCAACCCCTTCGAAGTCGGCGTCGCCACCGAACTGTTCGGGCTGCCGCGGCCCGAGCTGGGGCGGGCCGCTCCCCTGTACGAGCTGACGCTGTGCGCGCCCGCGCCCGGCATCCGGATGAACCACGGCTTCTTCACGCTGGGCGCCGCCGCCGGTCTCGACGCGGCCGATGCCGCCGACACCCTGCTGGTGCCGGGGCGTCCCGACAACGCCGTGCCGCGGACCGCGCCCGTGCTCGACGCCGTCCGGCGGGCGCATGCGCGCGGGGCCCGGATCGTCAGCTTCTGCACGGGCGCGTTCGCGCTCGCCGAGGCCGGACTCCTGGACGGACGGCGGGCCACCACGCACTGGCGCTGGGCGGACGAGTTCCGCGCGCTGCATCCGAAGGTGCTGCTGGAACCGGACGTGCTCTTCGTCGACGAGGGCGACGTCCTCACCGCGGCGGGCAGCGCCTCCGCCCTGGACCTCGGCCTGCACCTGGTGCGCCGCGACCACGGCGCCGAGATCGCCAACTCGGTCTCCCGGCGCCTGGTCTTCGCGGCCCATCGCGACGGCGGGCAGCGGCAGTTCGTGGAGCGGCCGGTGCCTGACGTGCCGGACGCGTCGCTCGCCCCCGTGCTCGCCTGGGCCCAGGAGCATCTCGACCGGCCCCTGACGGTGGCCGGCCTCGCCGAGCGCGCCGCCGTCAGCCCCGCCACGCTGCACCGCCGCTTCCGCACCGAACTGGGCACGACGCCGCTGGCCTGGTTGCTCGGGGAGCGCGTGACCCTGGCCTGCCGGCTCATCGAGCGGGGCGAGCAGCGGCTGGATGTCGTGGCCGACCGGAGCGGGCTCGGCAGTGCGGCGAACCTGCGGGCGCGGCTGAAGCAGCTGACGGGGCTGAGCCCGTCGGAGTACCGGAAGAGGTTCGGGACAGCCAATTGCACTAGTACGTAGCAGAGTTGACGCTAGTGCGATGCACGCCTAGGGTCCCCGTCATGATCGACACAGCCACCGTCTCCGTCTCCGCCGCCGAACCCCGCGATCACCTCGTCTGGCGTCAACTCTTCGCCGCGTACGGGAAGTTCTACGAGGTCGAGCTGACCGGCGCCGAGATCGACCGCGCCTGGGCCTGGATCCACGACCCGGACCGGACCGCCCGGTGTCTGATCGCCCGCGCCGAGGACGGCACCCCGGTCGGGTTCGCGCACTACCGGGCCGAGGACTCGCCGCTCAGCGGCACCCGCGGCTTCCTCGACGACCTGTTCGTCGACCCGGAGCACCGTGGCTCCGGCGCCGTGGACGCCCTCTTCGCCGAGCTGCGGCGGATCGCCGTCGCCGAGGGCTGGCCGAACGTGCGGTGGCGGACCGCCGAGAACAACTACCGGGCGCGGGGCGTGTACGACCGGCACGGCGCGAAGACCGTGTTCCTCACGTACTCGATGGACACCACCGCCCCGGGGACCGGGGCCTAGGACTCACCACCGGGTACCCGTACTCGTACGGCCCAACGCGCCGCCCGGCCACCACCCGGCCGGGCGGCGCATGCGCTTGTGTGGCCGGCATGAGCGAGACCAGCACGACCAGCACACTGGCCCGGGTGACGCGCTGGGCCACGGCACGCGCGCAACAGATCCAGGAAGAGTTTCCGTTCGTCACGCGCATGACCCGGCAGCTGGTCGCCGTGCACCTGCTGGACTCGGCGACCCGGCTCGCCGCGCAGACGTTCCTGACGGCGCTGCCGGTGCTGTTCGTCGTGGCCGCGTTCACCCCGGCGTCCGTGCGCGAGCAGCTCGTCTCCTCGCTGCGCGACTCGCTCGGCCTCGACGGCGCCTCCCTCGACCAGGTCAGGCAGGTGTACGGCTCCCACGACGCGGCCACCCGCAACGCCACCGGGTTCATCGGCGTCCTCGTGCTGCTGGTCTCGGCGACCGCGTGCAGCCGGGCCCTGCAACGGGTCTGCGAGCGGGCCTGGCACCTGTCACCCGGCAGGTTCTCGATCGTGGCCTGGCGGTGGCTCGCCTGGCTCGCGGTGTGGCTGGTCTCGGCCGTCGCCCAGGGCATGCTGCGGGACGGGTTCGGCGTCGGCCTGTGGCTGGGCGTTCCGCTGACCCTGCTCACGAGCACAGCCCTGTGGTGGTGGACGCAGCACCTGCTGCTCGGCGGGCGGGTGTCGTGGCTGCCGCTGCTGCCGGGCGCGGTGCTCACGGCCGTCGGCGTGGTCGGCCTGACCGTCGCGTCCCGCGTCTACGTCCCGCGCACCCTGGACCGTTCACTGGCCCAATTCGGGCCGCTGGGCCTGGTGTTCACCCTGCTGTCCTGGCTGATCGTGCTGTTCACGATCGTCTGCGCGGGGATCGCCGCCGGTTACGTCATCGCGCACGAGCAGCCCGTGGCGCGTCGTCTCCGGACGCCTCCGCAAGCGTAGGGGCGTCGAGGAACTCGATCACCGCGAGCGCGCACACGGCGCCCACCGCGATCCAGGCGACGACCGCGCCCGTCGGGTAGTTCCAGACGAGCAGCACGGCGGCGGCGACGGCGGCCACCGTCCAGTTCAGCCAGGTCCGCATCCGGTGCACCCAGGGCCCGACGGGGCCGAGGGTGCCGACGCCGGCCGCCTCGCGGACGGAGCCGATCGCCCCGGTCCACGCGCCGCGCACCGCGCCCGCCCACCGTCCTGGCCCGCTCAGCCAGGCCGCGAGGGCGACCACCGCGCCGAGCACGGCGACGACCCGGACTCCGGTCCGCAGGAAGCGCACGAGGGTGTCGTAGACGGCACCCGCCGCGGGGCGGCTGACCTGCGCGGGGAGTGCGTCGAGGTAGAAGGCGCGGCCCAGCCACAGGGCGAGGCCGAGGACGAGTGCGCCCGCGGCGACCGCGAGGGCCGCGGCGATCAGGGCCCGGCGCCTGCGCGCGGCGAGGAACACGGCCCCGACGACCAGCGCGACCACGAGCAACGGCAGGACCCAGGACAGGAGTTGGAGCAGCCGGAAGCCGGTGCGGGCCTTGGCGAGGGTGCCCGTGGACTGCATCAGCGTGATGCTGGTGTGCACCTCGGGGATCTTCCCGGCGACGGTGAGCCCCTGGTCGACCAGTTCCTGTTTGACCCGGTCCACGACGGGTCCGAGGTCGAGGGTGACCATGCCGTCGTCGACCTTCACGGCGCCGCCGCCGCTGCCGGTGAGGGCCTTGTCGACGGCGGCGTGCGCGGCGCGGTTCAGGTTCGTCCACACGGTGGCGAAGGCCGGGCTCGTCACGAACTTCTCGGCGGCGCCGTGCACGAACGACGTGAGCCCGCTGGTGATCGGCCCGCTCGCCGCGCCGAGCGCCTTCTCCAGGCGCGGCCGGTCGTCGGGGGCGACGCCGGTCAGCAGGTCCTCGACGTCGAGCTGCTGCATGACGGCCGTGGTGACCCGGTTCGCGACGGCGTTCTGCACGTCCGGGTCGGAGGCCAGCGGCGCCATCGTGTCGACGTACCGGTCGGTGTCGCCGATGAAGGAGTCCGACCACACCGCGACCGCGCTCAGCGGGGTGAGGACGGCGGCGAGGACGATCAGGACGACGGCGAGCGCGCTGCGGCCCCGGTGCCGGGCGGGCCGCGCCCCCTCCAGTTCGCTCACGCGGGCGCGCAGCGCGGCGAGTTCGGCGTCGTCCGTGGTCATGCTCCCAGGAGACGGCGGCCGGTGCCGGGCTGCGCGCCGGGTTACTGCATACGGGACCCGGGTCCCGTCAGCGCTTCAGCGCGGCGAGGACGCTCCTGGCCTGGTGGCCGGCGCCGAGCCGGTTCGGGTGCAGCGGCACGGCGAGCCCCGGCGGGTCCGCGCTCAACGGCACGAAGCCCTCGACCCACTTGGTGCCCGGCCACTGGCACACGTCGTGCCCGACGCTGCCGCTGTACGTGTCGGCGAACCCGGCGCCCGCCTGCTTCGCGGCCCGCTTCAGCATCCCGTTGAGCTCCTTGAGCTTCGCGCCGAGCCACATCAGGTCGCCGTCCTGCGCCTGTACGTAGGGGTAGCAGCCGTGGTCGACGGGGACCCCGGCGAGGTAGTCGACGACGAGCACGGTCGCGCCGGGGGCGGCGGCCGCCTTCACGTCCTCGACGGCCCGCACGATCTTCTTCTCGGCGCCCGCGATCCGCTGCGACATCAGATCGGTCCCGTCGGGCTTCACCCAGCCCGACTTGCAGTCCCCGCCGAGCGGCGCGGGCAGCTTCAGGCCGGGGAGCAGTTCGAGGGACGGCAGCAGGTTGAAGCAGCCGCCGGCCGCGCCCGCGAGCCCGATGTCATTGCCGCCGAAGCCGAAGGTGACCAGGTCGGTGGTCTTGGTGATCCGGCTGATCTGCGGCTTGTTGACGCCGTCGAGCAGTCCGCGTACGTAGGTGACGTCCTGCTCGGCCCGTACGTTGTCGGAGGTCGCGGCGCCGCACGTGGCGTCCTTGAAGGTCTTCACCTTCAGCGCCGCGGCGACCTGGCGCGGATAGTTCCACGACGACTGGGCGCAGCCGCTGGGCGCCTGGTCGGACTGGATGCCGAGCGGGGTGACGTCGGCGCTCCACGAATCGCCGAGCGCGACGTACTCGTGGTAGCGGGGTCCGGGCTCCGCGGACGCGGCGACCGCCTGGGGTGCGAGCAGCAGCGGGAGGGCCGCGAGCGCCGCGGCGAGGAGTCGACGGGGGGATCTCACGGGGCGTAACCTCCGGGCACGATGCGTGACGGTTCACCGCATCCACTCACCCGGCGGGGCGCACGTGCACCGACTTCGCGCCGAATTCACCCGGCCGGACACCAAAAGGATCCGCGCGGCGGCTTCCGGGCACTCATCGACGTATGCGCTACGAAGTTCGAGAACGCCTCTTCGCCATGGGCGAGGACTACTGGATCGAGGACCAGAACGGCCGCAAGGCGTTCCTGGTCGACGGCAAGGCGATGCACCTGCGGGACACCTTCGAGCTGAAGGGCCCCGACGGACGCGTCCTCATCGACATCCACCAGAAGATGTTCGCGCTGCGCGACACGATGGTGATCGAGCGCGGGGACGAACAGCTCGCCAAGATCAAGCGCAAGCGGCTCTCGCTGCTGCGCAACCACTACCGCGTCGAGCTGGTCGACGGCACGGAACTCGACGTCAGCGGCAAGATCCTGGACCGCGAGTTCGCCGTCGAGTACGACGGTGAGCTGCTCGCCGAGATCTCCCGGCGCTGGCTGCGCGTGCGCGACACGTACGCCGTGAACGTGATCCGCGAGGACGCCGATCCGGCGCTGCTCATCGCGGTCGCGGTGTGCGTGATCCACCTCGCGGAGAAGGAGCGCGGAGACGTGGATTAGAAGCGGCCGGGGGCGGCGACTGACCCGGTTGGCCATTCAGCGGGTGCGGGGCACGGATCGTGATGGTCCGCTACGGACAGTGGCCGGGATGGGCCTGGCCGACACGCAGCGTTAGGAACACACGGCCATGACCCGCAAGACCCGCACCGCTCTCACCCTCGCCCTCGCCACCGCCACGGCGCTCTCCGTCGCCGGGACCTCGCTGGCCGACGACGGCGTCCCCGTCACCCGCCAGGTCGACAACTGGGGCACGGTCCTCGAGACCCCGTCGCCCGTCCAGTCCAACGCCTGGGTGGTCCGGGTCAAGGGCGTCGGCGGCATCCTCGACACCGCCCTGTTCGAGTCGCACTACCCGGCCTCGGCCAAGGCGCCCAAGCAGCAGAACGGCGGCAACAAGATCGTCGACCTCGCCCCGGGCGGCTTCGGCATCGGCCGGGTCTCGGCCCTGTTCTCGCGGGCCCTCGGCAACGAGGTGCCGTCCTCGCGCGCGGGCGGCGCCAACGTGCCCGCACCCGGCACGGCCTACGCGGACGCGGGCGGCGGCGCCGTCGACGTCGGCCTCCCGTACATCTCGAACCCGAAGGGCGGCACGCAGCTGTCCCCGTTCGGCGTGCACGTCGACGGCATCATGGTCTCGGCGCTCTCGCAGCCGAAGAAGCCGGTCGCGTTCACCGGCGGTGCCGCCAGCGGCTACATCTCCGTCCTCGGCCAGAAGGTCGTCAGCATCCCGGACGTGTGGGCCTCGAACCTCGGCGCGCGCATCCCGAAGGACTACTCGCAGGACCCGGTCGCCCTGGCCACCACCAACGAGCAGGTGACCACGGACGAGAACGGGATGCCGACGCTCGGCAAGGACGGCCACTACAAGATGGACCCGAAGGCGACCAGCGGTTACGTCACCGGCATCCACGCCTCCGTGCTCGGCACGCAGGTCGCCGACGTCACCGTCGCGCACGCCGCCGTCATCCGTGACGCCGCGAAGACGGACGGCCTGGCCAAGCCGATCGAGCTCCCCAAGCCCGAGCTCCCCAAGCCGATGCCGCTGCCGGTCCTGAAGCCCCCGGTCCTGCCGCAGGGCTGAGTCCGGCCGGTTCCTGCTGGGTCAGGCCCTACCCGCGCGGTGGGGCCAGACCCAGCAGCCGGTCCTTCAGCGCCGGGAACTGCTCCCGCGTGGCCAGGACCTTCGCCGGGTCGAACTCCACCCGCAGCACTTCCTCCCCGGGCCCCGCCTCGGCAAGCACCTCGCCCCACGGGTCGACCACGATGCTGTGCCCCGCCTGCTCGACTCCCGCATGGGTCCCGGCACTTCCGCAGGCCAGCACGTACGCCTGGTTCTCCACGGCCCGCGCCTGCGCCAGCAGCGTCCAGTGCGCACGCCGCCGCTCGGGCCAGCCGGCCGACACGACCAGGGTCTGCGCCCCGCGGTCGACGAGACCCCGGTACAGCTCGGGGAAGCGCAGGTCGTAGCAGGTGCTGATGCCCAGCGTCGTCTCCGGCAGCCGGACCGTCACCAGCTCCTCGCCCGCGCTCATCAGCACGGCCTCGCCCTTGTCGAACCCGAAGCGGTGGATCTTGCGGTAGGCCGCGGCGAGTTCGCCGTCGGGGGAGAAGACGAGGGACGTGTTGTAGAGGGGGCCCTCCGGGTCGCGCTCGGGGATCGAGCCCGCGTGCAGCCACACGCCCGCGTCCCGCGCGGCCTTGGCCATCGCCTCGTACGTCGGCCCCTCCAGCGGCTCGGCCTCCTCGGCGAACAGCTCGTAGGCGAACGCCCCGGTCGTCCACAGCTCGGGGAGCACGACGAGATCCGCGGATCCGGCCTGTTCTCGCACCAGCGAACTGACGCGCTCCCGGCGCTCGTTGACCGATTCAGCCGCCGCATCTGCCGTTTTGTCGTCGTTTACTGCGATCTGGATGAGGGAGGCGCGCACACTACCACCGTCCTGGCATTCGAGCCGTCGGCTGACGTCAACAACAGGCCTACGATCGTCACACGAAAGCACTGCCGGGGTGCCCTCGGGCAGCGTAACTTCTTAACAACCCAATCCCACTGGTGCCCGCTTTCCTTACCCGTTCACCGCTCGTCGAGGGGTCCCGTTCCGTGAGTCTCCACCCCAGCCTTCAGTCCTACGCCGATGCCTGGACCCACTCCGTGGAAGCGATATCCGAGCTGGTCACACCGCTTGTCGAGGGTGAGTGGAACCGCGCGACACCCTGCCCCGGCTGGTCGGTCCGCGACATCGTGTCGCACGTCATCGGCGGGGACTGCGAGATGCTCGGCGACCCCCGCCCGATCCACACGCTGCCCCGCGACCTCTACCACGTGAAGACCGAGGCGCAGCGCTACACCGAGATGCAGGTCGACGTCCGCCGCCACCACACGGCGCCCGAAATGGTCTCCGAGCTGGAGTACACGATCATCCGCCGCTCGCGTCAGCTGCGGAACGAGACGCGCGAGCCCGACACCGCCGTGCGCGGCCCGCGCGGTGTCGAGGAGACCCTCGAATTCGCCATGCGCAGGCGGGCGTTCGACATCTGGGTGCACGAGCAGGACCTGCGCCGCGCCCTCAACAAGCCGGGCAACCTCGCGTCCCCGGGCGCGTACGTCACCCGCGACATGCTCCTCGCGGCCCTGCCGAAGACCGTCGCGAAGGACGCGGGCGCCCCGGCGAACTCGGCGGTCGTCATCGACGTGCACGGCCCCGTCGAGTTCCTGCGCACGGTCCGCGTCGACGCCGACGGCAGGGGCACGATCGACGGCGCCCCCTCGCTCGGCCCCGCGGTCACGCTGGCCATGGACTGGGAGACCTACGTACGCCTGTCGTGCGGCCGGGTGCAGCCCGCCGAGGTGGCCGACCGGATCAAGGCCGAGGGCGACCAGGACCTCGCCGAAGCGATCCTCAGGAACCTCACCGTCACGCCGTAGCCCGGGCGTTGCCGGGGGCGGGCGCTCAGCCCGGCCCCCGCCCCGCCCCGGCCCCGCCCGGCTCAAGCCGGAACGTGCACCGAAGCAACCCGGGAAGCGACGAGCCGCTCCCGCTCCGCACGGGCCGCCCGCCCCCGAAGGCGCAGGATCTGGCTCACCCCGAGCGCCTGCAGCACGAACACCGCGGAGAACGCGACCCGGTAGCTGTCGCCGGTGGCGTCCAGCAGGACGCCCACCGCGAGCAGCGTCGTCATCGAGGCGACGAACCCGCCCATGTTCACGATGCCCGAGCCCGTCCCCTGCCGCTCCGGCGGGTTCGCCGGACGCGCGAAGTCGAAGCCGATCATCGACGCGGGACCGCAGGCCCCGAGCACCACGCACATCAGCACGAGCAGCCACATCGGCGAGCGCCCCGGCCAGACGATGGGCGCCGCCCACAGCAGGGCCGTCATGCCGACCGTGCCGAGCGCCAGCGGCAGCCGCGCCGTGTGGTGCCGGGCCACGATCTGCCCGTAGACCAGGCCGACGACCATGTTGGCGAGCACGACGAGGGTGAGCAGTTCGCCCGCGGTGCCGCGCGACAGGCCCTGCGCCTCGACGAGGAACGGCAGGCCCCACAGGAGCAGGAAGACCATCGCGGGGAACTGCGTCGTGAAGTGCACCCACAGGCCGAGCCGGGTCCCCGGCTCCTGCCAGGAGGCGGCTATCTGGGCGCGGATGTAGGCGGCGCCCTTGTGCGAGGACGGCATCGGCGGCGGCTCGAAGCCCTCCGGGTGGTCCTTGAGGAACAGCAGCATCAGGACCAGGACGAGCACGCCGAGCAGCGCGCTGCCCGCGAACGCCGCTTCCCAGCCGACGCCGTGCAGTAGCCGGGCGAGGACGAGCGTGGAGATGAGGTTGCCCGCCATGCCGACGAGCCCTGCGAGCTGGGCGACGAGCGGGCCGCGCCGCGCCGGGAACCAGCGCGTGCCGAGCCGCAGCACGCTGATGAACGTCATCGCGTCACCGCAGCCGAGCAGCGCGCGCGAGGCCAGCGCCATCCCGTACGAGGAGGAGAACGCGAAGCCCAGCTGTCCGATGGTGAACAGGACCACGCCGAGCGTGAGCACCTTCTTCGTGCCGAGCCGGTCGACCATCAGGCCGACGGGTATCTGCATGCCCGCGTACACGAGCAGCTGGAGGATCGAGAACGTCGACAGGGCGGATGCGTTGATGTGGAAGCGCTCGACCGCGTCGAGGCCGGCCACCCCCAGCGACGTACGGAAGATGACGGCGACGAAGTAGACCGCGACGCCTATGGACCAGACCGTGACGGCCCGCCGGCCGCCGGGCGGATCACCGGGCAGCCGCACCGAGGTGGAGCTCATCGCACGTCACCCCGCGCCAGGTTCTGGAACCAGCCCACGTGCCGCTTCACGACGGCGACCGCCGCCTCCACGTCGCCCGAGCGCAGCGCGTCGAGGATCTCCGCGTGCTCGGCGAGGGTCTTCGCGATGCGGTCCGGGTGGGAGTGCATCACGGCGACGCCCATCCTCAACTGCCGGTCGCGCAGCTGGTCGTAGAGGCGGGACAGGATCTCGTTGCCCCCGCTGCGCACGATCTCCGCGTGGAAGCAGCGGTCGGTGGCCGCGGCGTCGAGGAACTCCCCCGCCTCGGCCTGCGCGTGCTGGCGCGCGAGCAGCTCCGCCAGGCGTGCGACGAGCTCGGGCCGCACGGGCACCGCCTTGCGCACCGCGTGCTCCTCGACGAGCAGCCGGGTCTCCACGACGTCCGCGATCTCCTGCGCGGAGACGGGCAGGACGAGGGCGCCCTTCTTCGGGTAGAGCCGCAGCAGCCCCTCGACCTCGAGCTTGAGCAGCGCCTCGCGCACCGGGGTGCGGGAGACCCCGACGGCCTCGGCGAGCTCGCCCTCGGTGAGCAACGTCCCGCCCTCGTAGCGGCGTTCGAGGACGCCGCGCTTGACGTGCGCGTAGACGCGTTCGGCAGCGGGCGGGCGCTTTTCGGTGGGGCGTTTTTCGGTGACGGTCGCGGGCATGCGCACATCATAGATACAACACGTACGCAAGCCGATCGCCGTCCGCGATTCGGACGGCCACTCCTGTGCAACCTCCCACAGGTTTCAGCTGTCTCATTACGTGCGCGGCCCGCCTCAAGTGGCCGCACTTCAGGTGCATTTGGAGCGTTTCACTTGAAAACTCGCATATCGGGCATCGCTGTTCTCGCCACGGGAGCCGTGCTCGCCGGCGGAGTGTTCGCCACCTCCGCGCAGGCCGCCGCACCGGCCGTGCCCTCGATCGCCGCCAAGGGCGGCTTCGTGATGAACAACGGGACGGGCAAGAGCCTGTACACCAAGGCCGCGGACACCAAGCGGTCCACCGGCTCCACCACCAAGATCATGACGGCCAAGGTGGTGCTGGCCACGAAGAACCTGAACCTGGACTCCAAGGTCACGGTCCAGAAGGCGTACAGCGACTACATCGTCAGGAACAACGCCTCGTCGGCCCGTCTGATCGTCGGCGACAAGGTCACCGTCCGCCAGCTCCTGTACGGCCTGATGCTCCCCTCCGGGTGCGATGCCGCGTACGCGCTGGCCGACAAGTTCGGCACGGGCTCCACGCGCGCCGCCCGCGTGAAGTCCTTCATCGGCAAGATGAACAAGTCCGCCAAGGACCTGGGCCTGAAGAACACCCACTTCGACTCCTTCGACGGCATCGGCAACGGCTCGAACTACTCGACGCCGCGCGACCTCACGAAGATCGCGTCGTCCGCGATGAAGAACTCCACGTTCCGCGCGGTCGTGAAGACGAAGTCGACGAAGCAGAAGGTCACGACGAAGTCCGGCGGCTACCGCTACATGTCGTGGTCGAACACGAACACCCTGCTCGGTACGTACTCCGGCGCCATCGGCGTGAAGACCGGCTCGGGCCCCGAGGCCGGCTACTGCCTGGTGTTCGCGGCGACGCGCAACGGCAAGACGGTGATCGGCACGGTGCTGAAGTCGACGTCGATCAACGCGCGGGCGTCGGACGCGAAGAAGCTCATGGATTACGCGTTCAAGAAGTAGGCCTGTGCAGCAGTAAGGGCGCCCCCTGCGACAGGGGGCGCCCTTTTGGCTCAAGCCGTTTCGGCTAGCTCCAGGTGATCAGGCGCTTCGGCCGCTCGAGTACCGCCGCCACGTCCGCCAGCACCTTGGACCCCAACTCCCCGTCCACCAAACGGTGGTCGAAGGAGAGGGCCAGGGTCGTCACCTGGCGCGGCTTCACCTTGCCCTTGTGGACCCAGGGCTGGAGCTTGATGGCCCCGAAGGCGAGGATCGCCGACTCTCCCGGGTTCAGGATGGGCGTACCGGTGTCGACGCCGAAGACGCCGACGTTCGTGATGGTGACCGTGCCGCCCTGCATCGCTGCCGGGGACGTCTTGCCCTCACGGGCGGTCGTCACCAACTCGCCCAGCGCGGCCGCCAGTTCGGGCAGCGTCTTGGCGTGGGCGTCCTTGATGTTCGGCACGATCAGCCCGCGCGGGGTGGCCGCGGCGATGCCCAGGTTCACGTAGTGCTTCTGGACGATCTCGGCTTTTCCGTCGTGTCCCTCGTCCCAGGCGGCGCTCACCTCGGGGTTCCGCTTGATGGCGACGAGCAGCGCCTTGGAGACGAGCAGCAGCGGATTGACCCGCAGACCTGCCATGTCCTTGTCGGCCTTGAGCTCCTCGACGAGCTTCATCGTCCGCGTCACGTCGACCGTCACGAACTCCGTGACGTGCGGCGCGCTGAACTTGGAGCTCACCATCGCCTGCGCCGTCGCCCTGCGCACGCCCTTGACGGGGATACGGGTCTCGCGCACCGCGTCGTACGAGGTCACCGCGGGGGCCGCGACGGGTGCCGCGGGCGCCGGGGCCTGCGCCGGGACCTCGGGGGCTGCCGGTGCGGACGCGGCCACCGCCGCGTGCACGTCCTCGCGCGTGATGATCCCGTCCGCGTTCGACGGGGTCACCGCCGCGAGGTCGACGCCGAGGTCCTTGGCGAGCTTGCGCACCGGGGGCTTGGCGAGCGGCCGCTGCTCGGCGAGCGCCGACGCCGCGGAGCCATTGGCGACGACGGTGTCAGCGGTGTTGAAGGACTCGGCGCCCTTGCGGGCCCGCCGCTTGGTCGACGACTCGGCGACGCCGTACCCGACGAGCACGGGCGTGCGGCCCTGCGGCTCAGCGGGCTCAGCGGGCTCAGTCTCCGGCTCCACCACGGGCTCCGGCTCGGCGGCCGGGGCCTCGGCGGCGGCGTCCCCGGCCGTGCTGACCGAGATGATCACCTGGCCGACGTCGACCGTCGTGCCCTCGGGGAACCGCAGCTCCTGGACGACGCCGTCGAACGGGATCGGCAGCTCGACGGCCGCCTTCGCCGTCTCCACCTCGCACACGACCTGCCCGTCGGTGACGGAGTCACCGGGCTGCACGTACCACTTGAGGATCTCGGCCTCGGTGAGGCCCTCGCCCACGTCGGGCATCTTGAATTCGCGCACCATGATGTCCGGCCTCCTCAGTACGCCAGCGAGCGGTCGACAGCGTCGAGCACCCGGTCGAGGCCCGGCAGGTACTCCTCCTCCAGGCGCGCCGGCGGATACGGCGCGTGGTACCCGCCGACCCGCAGCACGGGCGCCTCCAGGTGGTAGAAGCACCGCTCGGTGATCCGGGCCGCGAGCTCCGCACCGGAGCCGAGGAAGACCGGCGCCTCGTGCACGATGACGAGCCTGCGCGTCTTCTCCACCGACTTCTGTACGGCGTCGAAGTCCATCGGCGAGATCGACCGCAGGTCGAGGACCTCGAGGGACTTGCCCTCCTCGGCGGCGGCGGCCGCCGCCTCCAGACAGACCTTCACCATCGGCCCGTACGCGACGAGCGTCAGGTCGCTGCCCTCGCGCGCCACGACGGCCTTGTGCAGATCGCGGGGGACGGCCTCGGTGTCGACCTCGCCCTTGTCCCAGTAGCGCCGCTTCGGCTCGAAGAAGATCACCGGGTCGTCGCTCTGGATGGCCTGCTGGAGCATCCAGTAGGCGTCCGACGAGTTCGACGGAGAGACCACCTTCAGGCCCGGCACGTGCGCGAACAGCGCCTCGGGCGACTCGCTGTGGTGCTCGACCGCGCCGATGCCGCCGCCGTACGGGATGCGGATGACGACGGGCGTCTTGACCTTGCCGAGCGCGCGGGCGTGCATCTTCGCGAGCTGCGTGACGATCTGGTCGTACGCGGGGAAGACGAAGCCGTCGAACTGGATCTCCACGACCGGGCGGTAGCCGCGCAGCGCGAGGCCGATCGCGGTGCCGACGATGCCGGACTCCGCGAGCGGGGTGTCGATGACCCGGTCCTCGCCGAAGTCCTTCTGCAGTCCGTCGGTGACGCGGAAGACGCCGCCGAGCTTGCCGACGTCCTCACCCATGACGAGGACCTTGGGGTCGGTCTCCAGCGCGGTGCGCAGCGACTCGTTGATCGCCTTGGCGATCGGAAGTTTCTGTACAGCCATGGTGCTCAGGCCTCCCCGTCCGCGAACGACGCCTGGTAGGCGGCGAACTGTGCGCGCTCCTCGTCGACGAGCGCGTGCCCGTCCGCGTACACGTTGTCGAAGATCGCCAGGTGGCCCGGGTCGGGCATGGACCGCACGGCGTCGCGCACTCGCTTGCCCAACGTCTCGCTCTCGGCGTCGAGTTCCGCGAAGAATCCCTCATCCGTGTCGGTTTGGGACTCCAGGTACGTGCGCAGGCGCAGGATCGGGTCCTTCGCCTCCCACGACTGGCGCTCCTCGTCGGCCCGGTACTTCGTCGGGTCGTCGGAGGTGGTGTGCGCACCCATGCGGTACGTGAACGCCTCGACCAGGGTCGGACCCTCGCCGTTGCGCGCCCGCTCGAGCGCCCAGCGGGTCACGGCGAGGGTGGCCAGCACGTCGTTGCCGTCCACGCGCACGCCGGGGAAGCCGAAGCCCTGCGCGCGCTGGTACAGCGGTACGCGCATCTGGCGCTCGGTCGGCTCGGAGATCGCCCACTGGTTGTTCTGGCAGAAGAAGACCACCGGGGCGTTGTAGACCGCCCCGAAGTTGAAGGCCTCCAGGACGTCGCCCTGGCTGGAGGCGCCGTCACCGAAGTACGCGATCACGGCCGAGTCCGCACCGTCCTTGGCGACGCCCATCGCGTAGCCGGTGGCGTGCAGCGTCTGCGAGCCGATGACGATCGTGTACAGGTGGAAGTTGTTGCTGTTGGGGTCCCAGCCTCCGTGGTTCACACCGCGGAACATGCCGAGCAGATTCGTCGGGTCGACCCCGCGGCACCAGGCGACGCCGTGCTCGCGGTAGGTCGGGAAGACGTAGTCGTCCTCGCGAGTGGCCCGGCCGGAGCCGACCTGGGCGGCCTCCTGGCCGAGCAGCGAGGGCCACAGGCCCAGCTCGCCCTGGCGCTGCAGCGTGACGGCCTCGGCGTCGAAGCGACGGGCCATCACCATGTCGCGGTACAGACCGCGCAGGTCGTCGTCGGTGATGTCACTGACGTACTTGTCGTACGTGGGGTCCTTGACCCGCTTGCCCTCGGGCGTCAGCAGCTGGACCAGCTCGGTCTTCGGTCCGGTCTTCGCAGACTTCTTCGCGGCGGCCCGCTTGCGCGGGGGCCGTGCCTTCTGGGCAGCCGCAGTGCTCTCGGCACTGTCTACGGTCACGTGTGCTCCTCCGTCGGTCCGGCCCCCGGGATTGCCGGATGGCCAGTCGGCTCGGCTCGCCTGGTCCGTCCCTGCACGGGGTGGGTGCACGGTCCGGACGCGGCGTGACATGTGCTCCGGCAAGCACCCCTTCACCCAGCACGTTACCCAGTGGGTCACACATCTGCGAAACCCCATCTGACCTGCGATTTTGCTTGGATTTCCAAGTAAGTCGATGCTTGGATTTCCAAGTACTCGCAAGAGAGGTGAAGCACCGCAGGTCACAGCTGTGCGACTGATCCCTGGTCTCAGCCTGGCAGGGGGCCGGAACACCGGCACGTTATCCCGGTCACCCGTCGGTCATCTAGGGCGTGGCAAGAGTTCGTGTGTGAGACTGAATCCGTGCGCGAAGACGGAAAAATTACGGTATTTCTCCTCGACGACCACGAAGTGGTGCGCCGCGGAGTCCATGAGCTGCTCGCGATGGAGGACGACATCGAGGTCGTCGGCGAGGCCGGCACGGCCGCCGACGCCCTGGTCCGCATCCCCGCGACCAGGCCCGACGTCGCCGTCCTCGACGTGCGCCTGCCGGACGGCAGCGGGGTCGAGGTGTGCCGCGAGATCCGCTCCCAGGACGAATCGATCAAGTGCCTGATGCTCACGTCGTTCGCGGACGACGAGGCCCTCTTCGACGCGATCATGGCCGGTGCCTCCGGTTACGTACTGAAGGCGATCCGCGGCAATGAGCTGCTGACCGCCGTGCGGGACGTGGCGGCGGGCAAGTCGCTGCTCGACCCGGTGGCCACCGCGCGCGTGCTCGAGCGGCTGCGCGACGGCGGGCGCACCAAGGACGACGACCGGCTCGCGGGCCTGACCGACCAGGAGCGCAAGATCCTCGACCTGATCGGCGAGGGCCTGACCAACCGCGCGATCGGCGAGCGCCTGCATCTCGCCGAGAAGACGATCAAGAACTATGTGTCGAGCCTGCTGTCCAAGCTGGGGATGGAGCGCCGCTCCCAGGCCGCCGCGTTCGTGGCGCGCATGGACGCCGAGCGGCACCACTGACGCCCTCGTACGCCCCTCGCTGATCCGGGACCTATGGCCTCCACGCTGGGGGCGGGGTCCCCTTTTCCGGCGCACTGTCGGCATCGCACAGTGGTGACATGGCCTCCCCGATGCAGCCGCAGGACCTAGAGCGCGGCTTCGAACTGCTCGCCCGTGTGCCCTACGGCCGAGTGGCGACCAGCATGCGCGCCCTGCCCTTCCTCGCCTCCGCCCGCCACATCGTGGCCGACGGCCGGCTGCTGCTGCGCATGCACCGCGGATACGGCTATCACCTGGCCTGCGTGGGCAGCGTCGTCGCGTACGGGGCCGACAACCTCGGCGAGGCCTCGCCGTCGTCCTCGGCCTCGGCCTCGGAGGGCCAGTGGTCGGTGCAGTGCGTCGGCACGTGCGAGCAGATCGAGCCGACCACCGCCGAACTCGAACTCTTCGGACCCACCCCGCACTACGCGGACGGCGAGCTCTTCGACCCGGTCTATCTGCGCGTGGACCCGCAGTTCGTGACGGTGCACGAACTGCGGGGCGGTTCCGCTCCGCGCAGGCCCGCGGGCCTGGAGGCCCGGCGGGGCTAGGGGCCTGAGGCCCAGGGCCAGGGGCTAGTTGCCGCCGCCGTTGGCGCCGCCGTCGGTGGCGGGGTCTCCGGTGTTCCCGCCGTTCCCCGGGTCTCCCGTGTCGGTCGGCTGGTCCGTGGGCTCGTCCGTCGGCTCGTCCGTCGGCTCACCGGTGTCCGTCGGCTCGCCCGTGTCCGTCGGCTCGCCCGTCGGCTGGCCCGTCTCCGACTGCGTCGGCGTCGGGTTGTCCGTGCTGGGCTGCTGCGTCGGCGAGTAGGAGCCCTGGCCGCCCGTGGTGCTGCCGCCCTCGTCCTGGGTCTGGCCCTGCGTCGTCTCCTCGTCCGTCGGCTCCGACGGCTCCTCCGACTGCTCGGACTGCGAGACGGACGGGGACTGCTTGGTCCCCGGGTTCTTGTCCTTGTTGTCGTTGCCGCTGAGCGCCCAGGCGACGCCCACCGCGATCGCGATCACCGCGAGCACGGCCACGATCCACAGCTTGCCGCGGCCACCGCCGCCACCGCCGCCGTGCCCGGTGCCGTCGAACCCGCCGTCGTCGCCGCCCGGCGGACGCAGCATCGGCTGCGCGGCCGTGCCGCCGTCACCGGGGTGCGGCAGCGCGGTGGTGCCGGCCATGCCCATCCCCATGGCGGGGGTGTTGCCGCCCTCGTGCATGGCGACAGGCCCGGTGTTCCAGGTGCCGGTGTGGCCGCCCTGCTCGTACAGCATCTGCAGGCCGTACTGGACCAGCCCGCGCATCTCCTCGGCCGTCTGGAACCGGTCGTCCGGGTCCTTGGCGAGCGAGCGCATGACGAGCCCGTCGAGCTCCGGCGGCGTCGCGTCCGAGACCTCGGACGGCGGCACCGGCATGTCCTGGACGTGCTGGTAGACGACGGAGAGCGGCGTCTCACCGGTGAACGGGGGCCGCAGCGCGAGGAGTTCGTAGAGCAGGCAGCCGGTCGCGTACAGGTCGGAGCGGTGGTCGACGGCCTTGCCGAGCGCCTGCTCGGGCGAGAGGTACTGGGGCGTGCCCATGACCATGCCGGTCTGCGTCATCGTCGACTGCGCGCCGTGCAGGGCACGGGCGATGCCGAAGTCCATGACCTTGACCGCGCCCGTGTTCGTGATGATCACGTTCGCGGGCTTGATGTCGCGGTGCACGATGCCGTGCTGGTGCGAGTACGCGAGCGCCTCGAGCACGCCGGAGACGATGATCAGGGCCTGCTCGGGGCCCGGCGCCTCGGCGTTGAGGAGGAGGTCGCGGATGGTGCGGCCCTCGACGATCTCCATGACGATGTACGGAACGGTCGAGCCGTTCACGTAGTCCTCGCCCGAGTCGTAGACCGCGACGACCGCGTGGTGGTTCAGGCCGGCCACCGACTGGGCCTCGCGCGTGAAGCGGGCCTTGGAGACCGGGTCCTCGGCGAGGTCGGAGCGGAGCAGCTTGACGGCGACGGTGCGCCCGAGCCGGACGTCCTCGGCCGCGAACACCTCGGCCATGCCGCCCCGGCCGAGTCTGCGGGTCAGCCGATAACGGCCGTCCCCGACCAGCCCGCCATTGCCCCACATCTCCGGCGCATCTGACATTCCGCCGCCAGTCGCCTCGGGGTCGGACGGGCCCTGAGCGCGCTGCTGCTGGTCCATCAGTCCTCGCCGTCGTTTCTGTCCATGCCTGCCTGGGCCTGCCTGGGTCTGCCTGGGTCTGCCTGGGCCTGTCTGGGCCGCCGGAATCCTGCATTCCCGCGCTTCCCGAATCCGGAGTACGCGCGGTTGTGAATACGTCTCCGTCGGGCCACGCTACAGGCTTCGGCCGCGGCCCCGTTCCGAGATGGACCGGACATCAAACCCGTTGCCGTGCACGCCTTGCAAATCGTGCGCGCAATTTCTGTGCCGACCCCGTGACCCGTCCATGAGCGTTTCCCGTAACACTTGCGCGACTCTTCTTGCCCGTACGGTCACGGAACGGGCATCGAGCTTGACGTGTCCCGGCCCTCGGGCAGACTTGGCCGGTAATAGCTGAATCGATCACCGGCCGCGCCGACGTCGGGGCGCCTATGGGGGACGTAGAGACATGACCGGAGACAGTGCCGCCGGGCGGCACGTGGGACGCGCCGTGGCCAATGACCGGTACCAGCTGCGCGACCTGCTCGGCCAGGGCGGCATGGCCGAGGTGTACCTGGCGCACGACACCCGGCTCGACCGTCCGGTCGCCATCAAGACTTTGCACACGGAACTCGGCCGCGAGGATTCGTTCCGTCAGCGCTTCAAGCGCGAGGCCCAGTCGGTGGCCAAGCTCACGCACACCAACATCGTCTCGGTCTTCGACTCCGGCGAGGACCAGATCGACGGGTCCATCACCCCGTACATCGTCATGGAGTTCGTGGAGGGCCGCCCGCTCGGCTCCGTGCTCGACGACGACATACGGCAGTACGGCGCGATGCCCGTCGACAAGGCGCTGAAGATCACCGCCGATGTGCTCGCGGCCCTCGAGATCAGCCACGAGATGGGCCTGGTCCACCGCGACATCAAGCCCGGCAACGTGATGATGACCAAGCGCGGCGTCGTGAAGGTCATGGACTTCGGCATCGCCCGCGCCATGCAGTCGGGCGTCACGTCGATGACGCAGACCGGCATGGTCGTCGGTACGCCGCAGTACCTGTCGCCGGAGCAGGCGCTCGGCCGGGGCGTGGACGCGCGAAGCGACCTGTACTCCGTCGGCATCATGTTCTTCCAACTGATCACCGGGCGGGTCCCGTTCGAGGCGGACGCGCCGCTGGCCCTGGCGTACGCGCACGTCCAGGAGGAGCCGGTCGCGCCCTCCTCGATCAACCGCGCGCTGCCGCCCGCCGTCGACGCGCTCGTCGCCCGTGCGCTGAAGAAGAACCCGAACGAGCGTTTCCCGAGCGCCGAGTCGATGCGGGACGAGTGCCTGCGGGTGGCCCAGTCGCTGGCCGGCGGTCCTTCCGTCGCGCCGAGCATCGTGCCGGGTGCGCAGACGTCGAGCGGTGCGGGCGTGGGCTCCGCCGTCTTCCCGCCGGTCGACCAGAACGGGATGCCGACGCCGGGTCCGGTCCAGTCGCCGTACCAGCCGACGCCGACGCCGAACCCGTACGGGACGCCGACGCCGCAGCCGCAGGCCGCGTACGGCTATCCGCAGCAGAACATGCAGAGCGGTTACCAGACTCCGCCGCCCACCTCCCCGTACGCGTCGCAGGCGCAGCAGACGCCGCCGCCGTACAACCTGGCGCCGCAGGCGACGACGCAGCCGACCTCTCAGTACACGTCGTCCCAGCAGAAGCCGGACAAGAAGAACAAGGCCGTGATCATCGGCTCGATCGCCGTCGCGCTCGTCGCGATCGGCGGGCTGATCACGGCCCTGACGCTGAACGGGAACGACGACAAGGGCGGCGGTGGCGGCAGCACCGACAAGCCGACCTCGTCGGTGGTCGCCGGGCACAAGGGGCCCGACACCTCGAAGACGATCGCGACGGACGAGTGCACGGAGCCGTCGCAGGGTTCCGACGACGAGAACAAGATCATCGTCCCGGACTTCTACCTCAAGAACATCGACTCGGTGAAGGCCTGCTTCCGGGCCGCGGGCTGGATTCCCACGGAGAAGCCGGTCGACGAGAACACGTTCGGCGAGGGCTCCGTCATGAGCCAGAGCCCGGCCGCGGGCACCGAGATCGACCCGAACGACGTGAAGATCCAGCTGCAGGTCTCGACGGGCAATCCGTTGTAATCGGTTGTGACGTACGCGTGTGACGTGCGCGTGTGACGTACGCGCATGAAGGAAGGGCCCGGCATCACTGCCGGGCCCTTTCTGTGTCGCCTGCGCCTACGTGCCTACAGGTACGGGCCGCCCGAGCGGCCGCCCGCGCGCGGGTCCTCGTCCTCGTCGCCGCCGCCGACACCCGGCGGGAGCGCACGGCGCATCTGCTCCAACTGGGCGCGCGCCGCCATCTGCTGAGCGAACAGCGTCGTCTGGATCCCGTGGAAGAGTCCCTCCAGCCAGCCGACCAACTGGGCCTGCGCGATGCGCAGTTCGGCGTCCGAAGGGGTGGCGTCGTCGTTGAAGGGGAGCGAGAGCCGCTCCAGTTCCTCCACGAGCTCGGGCGCGAGCCCGTCCTCCAGCTCCTTCACCGAGCTGGCGTGGATCTCCTTGAGCCGCTGCCGGCTCGCCTCGTCCAGGGGGGCCGCACGCACTTCTTCCAGCAGCTGCTTGATCATGCTGCCGATCCGCATCACCTTGGCGGGCTGTTCCACCATCTCCGTCACCGGGACCTCGCGGGAATCGTCGTCTCCGCCGCCGCCCAGAGCCATTCCGTCCTGGCCCACGACCAGGATCTGCGGGTTCTCCGGCGACCGTTCGTTCCTCGGCATCTCCATGCCGCCATTCTCTCGCACCGAGCTGTCACTACTCGGTGGTGCCCCCGTTATGGGCTGATCCACCGCACCCGGTGAGCCCGATATCCGGCGTGCCCGTTTTATGGCGCTATGCAAGGCTTATCGCAAGCGTCGGGTGGAAGTCGGACGAGAGTCGGGCGGAAGGGGTGCGGCATGGGGCGGCAGGGGCAGCGGGTTCCAGCGCTGGCCGGACGCTCGCTCACGGTTCCGCTGCCGCGCCTGCCGCTGCCGCGCGTCCTGCGTCTGCTGGTCCTGCTCGCGCTCGTTCTGCTTCCGCTGGTCCTGTTCGCCCCGGCCTCCGTCTCGTACGCCGTGGAGCCCTCGCCGAGTGCCTCGCTCGCCGGCAGTCGCGCGGGGGTGGGCCGCACCCCGCCGGGGCGACCGCTGCCCACCCCGAGCCTCTCCGAACAGGCGTTGCCGCCGGTGCCGCCGCCCGTGGAACCGAGCGCGACGGCGGCCCCGCGACGGTCCGAGCGCCCCGCCGCCGCGCGCCAGAGCGTGATCGCGCGCGGGACGACGGGGCCCGGGTCGGTCATGAACATCCTGCCGCTGGGGGCGGGGCTGCTGCTGACCGGGGTCGGGATCGGGTTCCTGGCGCTGAGGCTGCGCCGCTGACGCCGTCGCCGGTGGGCCTTCGGGTTACGCGTTCTTGAGCAGCACCTTGCCGATGTGGCCCGACTCCTCGAGGACCCGGTGCCCCTGCGCGGCGTCGCTCATCGGCAGCGTCCGGTCCACGATCGGCCGCACGTGACCGCCGTCGATCAGCGGCCACACGTGCTCGCGCACCGCCGCGACGACCGCCGCCTTCTCCGCCAGCGGGCGGGCCCGCAGCGTGGTCGCGGTGATCGCGCCGCGCTTGCCGAGCAGCGTGGCGATGTTCAGCTCGCCCTGGATGCCGCCCTGCATGCCGATGATGGCGAGACGGCCGTTCGTGGCGAGGGCGTCCACGTTGCGGTTCAGGTACTTGGCGCCCATGTTGTCGAGGATGACGTCGGCGCCGCCGCCCGCCGTCTGCTCGCGGATCTCCTCGACGAAGTCCTGCTCGCGGTAGTTGATCAGGATGTCCGCGCCGAGCTCGGCGCAGAAGTCCAGCTTCTCCTTGGTGCCCGCGGTGACGGCGACCTTCGCGCCGACGGCCTTCGCGAGCTGGACCGCCATGGTGCCGATGCCGCTGGAGCCGCCGTGCACGAGGAACGTCTCACCCGGACGCAGATGGGCGATCATGAAGACGTTCGACCAGACGGTGCAGGTCACCTCGGGCAGTGCGGCGGCCGTGGCCAGGTCGATGCCCTTGGGCACCGGCAGCAACTGCCCGGCGGGCACCGCTACCTTCTCGGCGTATCCGCCGCCCACGAGCAGCGCGCACACCTCATCGCCCACGGACCAGCCGGAGACGCCGGGGCCGAGCGCGGCGATGCGGCCCGCGCACTCCAGGCCCGGGTAGGGGGAGCTGCCGGGCGGCGGGCTGTAGAAGCCCTGGCGTTGCAGCAGATCGGCACGGTTGACGGCGCTGGAGACCACCTCGACGAGGACCTCGCCCTCACCGGGCACGGGGTCGGGAACCTCCGCCCACACGAGCGCCTCGGGTCCACCGGGTTCCGGAATCGTGATCGCATACATGCCGGCGAGGCTACTCCCGTGGATCTGGCCGGGTTCGATGCGCCGCCGGTCTGATCGTGGGGCGGGGCCGGTCTGCTGAAATCTGGCCGGGTTCGGTGCGCCGTTGCTTTCGTCGTGGGGCGGGGCCGGGCTGCTGAAATCTGGCCGGGTTCGGTGCGCCGTCGCTCTCGTCGTGGGGCGGGGCCGTGTCGGGGTACCTCCTCGGCCGGGCTCCGGTCACCGTCACGTGTGCGCCTACGGCGCGGCATCCCGGGTACGGTCCCTGCGGTGTCCTGCGGGGGCACCCCGACACGTCCCCTCCCGCCGCCGAGCGTCTGCCCCCCGGTGGGACCGCACCACCGGTCCGGGCTGCGCCCGCCCCGCCTTCGGCTGCGGGGCGCCCCCGCCCCTGGGCATCCGGTCACCCCGCCCCGCCTTGGGCAGTCTGCCGCCTGGGGCGGCAGGGTGGGCAAGGCGGCCCCCCAGCGCCGGGTGCGCGATACAACAAGGGCCCAGCCCGACCCCGGTCGAAGACACAAGCGCCGGGCAACCGTTCAAACAGAGGCCCAGCCCGACCCCGGTCAGAAACACAAGCGCCGGGTCACCGTTCAAGCAGGGCCGCGCCCCAGCCCGCTCAATCCCGCGGCAACGGCTTCGCGTCCGGCGCCACCTGTGTGGTCGGCGAGGCTCGGACGATCGTGATCAGGCGGTCCGTCAACTGCAGCGCACCGAGCGCCTTGTCGTCGTATCCGAGCACGCGATGCCCTCGTACGACACTGACGACCAGATCCTCCGTCTCCTTCGGCTTCAGACCGACCTCGGCCTTTATCACCGGCCGCTCGACCAGATCCAGCCCACTGCCCTGCTGGATGAGGTCCTCCATGACCATGCCCGCGTGCGGGCTGAGCACCGACAGGCCGAGGAGGCGACCCGCCGCGCTCGCGCTGGTGATGACGGCATCGGCACCGGACTGACGCAGCAACGGCGCGTTCTCCTCCTCGCGCACGGCCGCGACGATCTTCGCCCCCCGGTTCAACTGCCGCGCGGTGAGCGTCACCAGGACCGCCGTGTCGTCGCGCTGCGTGGCGATGATGATCTTCCGGGCTCGCTGCACCTCGGCACGCAGCAGGACATCACTACGGGTCGCATCGCCCATGACCCCGGCGAATCCATGGGCGTTGGCCGCCTCGATGACCTTGGCGCTGGGGTCGACCACCACGACCTGATCCGGCTTCAGGCCAGTCGCACAGACGGTCTCCACCGCGCTGCGGCCCTTGGTGCCGAAGCCGATGACGACGGTGTGGTCACGCAAGTTGGACCTCCAGCGGTTCAGGCGCCATTCCTCCCGGGTCCGTTCGGTGAGGACTTCGAGCGTGGTGCCGACCAGGATGATCAGGAAGAGCACACGCAGCGGCGTGATGACGAAGATGTTGGTGAGCCGCGCGCCGTCACTGACCGGGACGATGTCCCCGTACCCGGTCGTGGAGAGGGTGACGGTCGCGTAGTAGAAGGCGTCGAGGAGGTCGACGTTGCCGTCGGAGTTGTCGTTGTATCCGTTGCGGTCGAACCACACGAGCAGCGCGGTGAGGACGAGCACGCTGAGGGCCATCAGAACCCGGCGGGCGACCTGGCGCAGCGGGCGCTCCACAATGCGCCGGGGAAGTTTCACCCGGTATGTCGCGGTTTTCTCGTCCGCCTGACGCGCCATGGCGTCATGGCCGGCCAGTTTCACGTGAAACACCCTTCGTTTCCCGGCGAGTTGAGACCCGGCCCGACGCCTGGCCCCGCGGACCACGGCAGGTCGAGGATCTCGACCTCCTGGCCTTCATTCGCCCCGCCGGGCGGCACGACCGCGAGCCCGTCCGCGGCGGCGATCCCGCGCAGCATCGCCGGGCCGTTGTAGTGCAGCGGCACCGCCCACTCGTGCCCGCTGCCACTGTCCTGACGCAGGACGACGGGCACGAGCCGGGTGTCGTGCGGGTGGCCCTGGACGGACGACTGGAGCGGAGCCCCGTACGGTTCCTCTTCCTGCGGACGGCCCGAGAGCGCCCGCAGCAGCGGCTCGGCGAGCGTGAGCAGGCCGGAGACGGCGGCCAACGGATTGCCGGGCAGGCCGACGAGGTGCCGCCCGTCGGCGATCCGGGCGAGCAGCATCGGGTGTCCGGGACGGACCTTGACGCCGTCCACCAACAGGTCGGCGTCCAGGGCGCGCAGCGTGGGATGGACATGGTCGACGGGGCCCGACGCGGTGCCGCCGGTCGTCACGACGAGGTCGGCCTTGGATCCGCGTACCGCCTTGAGCAGGGCCTTCGCATCGTCGCCGATGCGGCGCACGGCAGTCACCTCGACGCCGAGCGCACGCAGCCAGTGCGGCAGCATCGGGCCGAGCGCGTCACGGATCAGTCCGTCGCGCGGCAGCCCGGAGGTGAGCAACTCGTCGCCCAGGACCAGGACTTCGGCCTTCGGGCGGGGGACGACGACCAGTTCGTCGTAGCCCGCGGCGGCCGCAAGGCCGAGAACGGCGGGGGTGACCAGGCTGCCGGTGGGCAGCAGCAGGTCGCCGCTGCGGCACTCCTGACCGCGCGGCCGGATGTCCTGGCCGTGCGCGACGTCGCGCAGCGGATGCAACTGGCCCTTGTCGTCGAGGCGTCCGTGCTCGCTGCGGATCACCGCGGTGGTGTCCGGCGGGATCCGGGCGCCGGTGGCGACGGGCGCCGCCTCGCCGTCGGCCAGCCGTGCGGGCTCCTTGTGCCCGGCGAGGATCCCCTTCTCGCGTACGTCCCAGGGGCCGGGGCCCGCCACGACCCAGCCGTCCATCGCGGACGTGTCGAAGGAGGGCAGGTCGGTGAGGGCGGTGAGGGGCGCGGCGAGGATCAGGCCGAGCGCCCGGTCGAGGGGGAGACGGGCGGCGCCACGGGGCAGGGCGCCCGAATCCGAGAGGGTCGTCAACAGGTCGTCGACAAGCGGAAGTTGCTCGTCCGCGGGGGCCTGTCGGGCGGTCGCCCGGTGCTGGGCCGCGTGGCGGCCCGCCTGGTGGGCGGTGCGGCGGGCCGTCGGCCAGGAAGTCGCGTGGTGGTGCTCGTCGGCCGCGGCGGTCGTCCCGCCGGGGGCCGGGGACCGGAAGTCGCCCGGTGTCCGGCGGGGGCCGGGGGCAGCGGCGGCGGCACCGTCGGCGCGGGCCGATGTGGCTGCGGTGGTGGCCGTGCCGGTGGCCGCGGTGAATCCGCCCCGGTTGTCATTGGCCAGCGCGAGCGCCTCGTCGACGTCGCCGTCCAAGGGGTCGTCCAAGGGGTCGTCCATGGGAGCGGCCTGCGCCGCCCGCCCGTCCAGGCCGCTCACGGCGCGTCTCGTCCCGCGTCGCCGGACTGCGCCTGGGCCGCGTCCTCCTCGGCCCACCGGTTGGCCAGTGCCGCGGCCTTCGCCGCGGCCTCCCTGACCGCTTCGGGGCCGCCGCCCGCCCGCGCCGCCGCGTATCCGACGAGGAACGTCGTCAGCGGGGCCGCGGGGCGGGCGACACCGTGCGCGGCATCGCGGGCGAGATCGAGCAGGACGCCGGTGTCGACGTCCAGGTCGATGCCCAGTTCGTCCTTGGCTGCGGTGATCCATTCATCAAGCACTCGTCCATGCTCCCTGATACGTGACCGGGCTACGGCGATGTCGTCCCAGGTGTCGCAGTCGAACGACGCGACGGGGTCAGTGATCCGAGTGAGGGTCAGGCTGCGCACCAGCAGGCGCAGGGGCAGCCCGGTGAGCGCACCGTGCTCGGCGCGCAGGTCGTCGAGGACCCGGCGCAACGCGGCCGTCCGGTACGCGGCGACCAGCGGCTGGTCGCGTCCCTCACCGTCGGCGAGCAGCGCGCCCTCGGCCTCCGGCGAGGCGGCGAGCGCGTCGAGCAGCAGCCGGACCGTGCGCTCCCCCAGGAACGGCAGGTCGGCGGAGAGCACGACGACGCTCTCCGCCTCCTTCGCCCCCGCTTCCAGGGCCTGAACTCCCGCGTCCAGCGCGGCGAGCGGCCCACCGCCCGGCGGCTCCTCGCGCGCCCAGCCGACGGCGCGCACGGTGGGGCGGGGCTCGGCGACCACGACCGTGGCGCGGGCACCGGCACAGGCCGCGAGGACCCGGTCGAGCAGCGCGCGCCCGCCGACCCGCACTCCGGGCTTGTCCGCACCGCCGAGCCGCCGCGCGGCGCCGCCCGCGAGGACGAGCGCGTCGTACGCGGAGGCGGCGGACGCGGGCGCGCCGTGCGCCGGGGCGTCCGGAGCGGGCCCGGTGGCTGCGGTCATCCCCCGAGTATGGGCGCACCGACGATCATTGCCACCCTCAGGGAAGCGGCGGGTGTCCCGGTTTCCCGGCCGCCCCCGCCGTCACAGGGTGCGCAGCAGCACCGCCGGCTGTTCCACGCAGTCCGCGACGTACCGCAGGAAGCCGCCCGCCGTGCCGCCGTCGCACACCCGGTGGTCGAAGGTGAGCGAGAGCTGGACGACCTGGCGGACCGCCAACTCCCCTTCGTGCACCCATGGTTTGGGCGTGATCCGGCCGACGCCGAGCATGGCCGCCTCGGGATGGTTGATGATCGGCGTGGAGCCGTCGACCCCGAACACCCCGTAGTTGTTCAACGTGAAGGTGCCGCCCGTGAGTTCCCCGGGCGTCAGCGTCCCGGTCCGCGCGGACTCGGTGAGCCGGGCGAACTCGGCGCTGAGCGACTCGGCCCCGCGCGCGTGGGCGTCCCGGACGACCGGCACGACGAGCCCGCGCTCGGTCTGCGCCGCGAATCCGAGGTGCACCTCGTCGAAGCGGACGATCTCGCGGTGCTCCGTGTCCACCGTGGCGTTCAGCTCCGGGTAGCGGGCGAGCGCCGCCGTGCAGATCCGCGCGAGCAGCGCGAGAACGGAGATCTTCGGCCCGGCGGAGGGACCGGTCGCGGAATTCATCGCTACGCGCGCGTGCATGAGTTCCGTGGCGTCCGCGTCCACCCAGCAGGTCGCGTCGGGTATCTCGCGCCGGCTGCGCGAGAGCTTGTCGGCGACGGCGCCGCGGATGCCGCGCAGGGGCGTGCGGTGGCCGTGCCCGGCCCGCTCCGGTTCAGGCGCGGGGGCTGGGGCTGGGGCTGGGGCTGCGGCCTCGGCCCGGGCGGCGATGGCCCGCTCCACGTCCACCCGAAGGACCAGTCCGTCGTGCCCTGAGCCGGTCAACTCCCTCAGATCCAGGCCGTGATCGCGGGCCAGCTTGCGCACGATCGGCGAGACGACGGGCACGGGTCCGCTCGCTGCGGGTGCCGTCACGGTGGCGGACCCGGGGTGAGCACCGGCCGACACCGTGGCAGGCCCGGCCGCGGCTGTCGTGGAAGCCGTGGCTGCCGTGGAAGCCGTGGCTGCCGTGGAGGCCGCCGGGTGCGCAGGAGCCTGCCGCGTGGCCACCTCGTCCGCGACCACCGTCGACGCGGCCGCGGCACTCGCGGAACGGCGGGCCGCCAACGAGGCCTCCCCGTGCGACGCCGCGGGCGCCGCGGGCGCGCTGCTCGCGGAACGGCGGGCCGCCGCGGAGGACCCCGCATCGGGCACCCCAGGCGTCGATCCCGCAGCCCCGGCGGAGCCGGTCCGTACCCGCCGCCGTCGGGCCGGGGGCGCGGCCGTCCCGTATCCCACCAGCACGTTCCCCGAGCCCTCGGGCTCCGGGGCCGCGTCACCGTCCGCCGGGGCCTCCACGGCACCGACCGCCACGGTCAACAGGGGCGCGCCGACCGGCAGTTCGGCCCCCTCCTCGCCGAAACGCGCGGTGACCACACCTCCGTACGGACAGGGCACCTCGACCATCGCCTTGGCGGTCTCCACCTCGACGACCGGCTGGTCGATGGCGACCACGTCACCGACCGACACCAGCCACCGCACGATCTCCGCCTCGGTGAGCCCCTCGCCGAGGTCGGGCAGCTTGAACTCCAACACCTGTGCCATCAGCCCGCTCCCGTCCCCGTCACTGGTCCCACTGGAGGCGTGCGACCGCGTCCAACACCCGGTCCACACCCGGCAGATGGTGCCGCTCCAGCATCGGCGGCGGGTACGGGATGTCGAACCCGGCCACCCGCAGCACCGGCGCCTCCAGGTGGTGGAAGCAGCGCTCGGTGACGCGCGCGGCGATCTCCCCGCCGGGCCCGCCGAAGCCGCCCGACTCGTGCACGACGACCGCGCGTCCGGTGCGGCGTACGGACGCGGCGACCGTCGCGTCGTCGAACGGCACCAGCGAGCGCAGGTCGACCACTTCGAGGTCCCAGCCCTCCGCACGGGCCGCCTCGGCCGCCTCCAGGCAGACGGGCACCGACGGTCCGTACGTGATCAGCGTGGCACTGGTCCCCGGGCGGCGGACCATTGCGGTGCCTATGGGCTCAACGTCCGCGGGCCGCTCCGGGTTCCAGGAATCCTTCGCCCAGTAGAGCCTCTTGGGCTCCAGGAAGACGACCGGGTCGTCGCAGGCGATGGACTGCCGCAGCAGCCCGTACGCGTCCGCGACGGTCGCGGGGGTGACGACGGTGAGGCCCGGCGTCGCCATGTAGTACGCCTCGGACGAGTCGCTGTGGTGCTCGACGCCGCCGATCCCGCCCCCGTACGGCACACGGATGGTGATCGGCAGCGGCATCGCCCCGCGCGTACGGTTGCGCATCCGCGCCACGTGCGAGATCAGCTGCTCGAAGGCGGGGTACGCGAACGCGTCGAACTGCATCTCGACGACCGGCCGCAGCCCGTACATCGCCATGCCGACCGCGGTGCCGAGGATGCCGGCCTCGGCGAGCGGCGTGTCCGTGCAGCGGTCCTCGCCGAACTCCTTGGCGAGCCCGTCGGTGATCCGGAAGACTCCGCCGAGCGTGCCCACGTCCTCGCCCATGACGTGCACGGACGGGTCATCGGCCATGGCGTCGCGCAGCGCGCGCCCGAGGGCCTGCGCCATGGTGGCGGGCTTGGTGACCGCCTTCACCGGCTGGTCGGCGACCGTGGTCATGCCCGGCCTCCTTCGGACATCTGCGCCATCTCCGCCTCGGCGTCGAGCTCGGCCCGCAACTGGTCCGCCTGCTCGCGCAGTTGGGAGGTCTGCTCGGCGTACACGTGGCTGAACAGGTCCATCGGGTCGAGCACCGCGTCCTGGTTCATCCGCTCGCGCAGGGCCGCCGCCATCGTCTCCGCGTCGTCGCGCACGGCCTGCATCCCCGCCTCGTCGATCAGCCCGCGGCTCGTCAACTCCCGCTCCAGGAGCAGGATCGGGTCGTGTGCGCGCCACGTCTCGACCTCGGCGTCGCTGCGGTAGCGGGTCGCGTCGTCGGCGTTCGTGTGCGCGTCCATCCGGTACGTGATCGCCTCGACCAGCGTCGGACCACCGCCCTCGCGCGCGCGGGACACGGCCTCGCTCAGCACCTCGTGCATGGCCACCGCGTCGTTCCCGTCGACCAGGCGGCCCGGCATCCCGTACCCGACGGCCTTGTGGGCCAGGGACGGCGCCGCGGTCTGCTTGGCCAGCGGCACGGAGATGGCGAACCCGTTGTTCTGTACGAGGAAGACGACCGGCGCCTGCCACACCGCCGCGAAGTTCAGCGCCTCGTGGAAGTCGCCCTCGCTGGTGCCGCCGTCGCCGACCATGGCGAGCGCCACCACGTCGTCGCCCTTGAGCCGTGCCGCGTGGGCGAGGCCCACGGCGTGCGGCAGTTGGGTCGCGAGCGGCGTGCACAGGGGCGCGATGCGGTGCTCGCGCGGGTCGTACCCGGTGTGCCGGTCGCCGCGCAGCAGCGTGAGGGCCTCGACGGGGTCGAGGCCGCGGGCCACGGCGGCGAGGGTGTCGCGGTAGCTGGGAAAGAGCCAGTCCTGCTCCTGCAGGACCATGGCGGCGGCTATCTCGCTCGCCTCCTGGCCGGTCGTCGAGGGGTAGACGGCGAGGCGGCCCTGCTTGGTCAGGGCGGTCGCCTGCGCGTTGTACCGCCGGCCGCGCACCACCTCCGCGTACAGCCGGCGCAGCAGACCGGGATCGGCCTGCGCGGCGGCGTCGGTGCCCAGGACCCGGTACGGCTGCGCGTCGGGCAGCAGCGGCGCGGGGTCCGTGCGGGGCTGCCAGGCGGGCGGCGGGGTCGGCGCCCCGGGGCCGCGGGCGTCCCGCTGCTCCATGACCGTCATGACGACACCTCCTCGTGGGAGCGGCTTCGCGGGCGCGTCGGGTGTGACCCGCCTCACCTACCGATTGTTCGGTCGTCGGCACATTTTGGCTACAGGCCCCTCCAGGCTGTGGACAAACGGTTCTCCACAGCCTGAGATGAACGCAGTACGTCCATGGTAAGGAGGCGGGGGCACATGGCATCTGAACAAATGGCCGACGGCTCCGGCGGCGGCCGGGACCCGGACGGTGCCGACCCCGCGGTACGGCCGCTGGACGCCATCGACCGCGACATCCTGCAGATGCTCCAGAAGGACGGTCGCGCGTCGATACGCTCCGTCGCCGAGCGCGTCCACGTGTCACGGGCGAACGCCTACGCGCGTATCAACCGCCTCATCGACGACGGCGTGATCCGCGGTTTCGGTGCCCGCGTCAACCACGAGAGAGCGGGCCAGGGCGCGTCCGCGTACATCACGCTCAAGATCGTCCAGAACTCCTGGCGCACGGTCCGCGACCAGCTGCGCCGGATGCCGGAGGCCTCGCACATCGCACTGGTCAGCGGAGATTTCGACGTGCTGATCCTGGTGCACACCCAGGACAACCGCGCCCTGCGCGAGCTCGTCCTCACCAAACTCCAGGCCATCCCCGAGGTGCTCAGCACGCGCACGCTGCTGGTCTTCGAGGAGGAGACCCTGGACGCGAGCGCGCCGGAGGCCTGACCGCCCGGCGCCCGATCGGGCCGCCCGCTGCCGGACTGCCCACTGTCAGGCTGCCCGCTGTCAGGCTGCTCGCCGTCAGGCGCCCTTGCGCAGCCCGGAGAAGACCAACTCCACGACCGCGTCGGCCACTTCGCGGTCCCGCAGGCCGCCGCCGTCGGGCCGGTACCACTCCACGATGGAGTTGATCATCCCGAAGACGAGGCGCGTGGCCAGGCGCACCTCCACGTCACCGCGTACGTCCCCGTCGGCGGCGGCCGCCTTCAGGAGCGCGGCGACCTGGTGGTCGAAGTCCCTGCGCCGCTCCATGGCCCAGCGCTCGGTGTCGGTGTTCCCGCGCACCCGCAACAGCAGGGTCACGTACGGCAGTTCACCGGTGAGCACCTCGACCATGCGCCGCGTGACGTACTCCAGGCGCTCGATCGCACGCCCCACGCGCGCGGGTTCCTCCTCGAGGATCCCGAAGAGACCGTCCAGCGCGCGGCTCACGGCACGGCGCAGCAGCTCCTCCTTGCCCGTCACATGGTGGTAGATCGACGACTTGGAGATGCCGGCCGCCTTGGAGAGGTGCTCCATGGACGTGCCGTCGTAGCCGCGCTCGTTGAAGACGGTCACCGCGACGGCGAGCAGGGTGTCGGGCGTGTACGTGTCGCGGCGCCCGGTCGTGTCACGGCGTGCGGTGGTCATTCGGAGCTCTCCCACTTCTTGGGGGTGTACGAGTGCCGCAGGAGGGCGAAGGACGGCGCGAAGCGTCCTGAAGGGTCCCGCTCGTGCAGCTCCTCGAGCAGGCCGCAGGCCCAGCTCCGGCCGAGCTTGCGGCTCCATTCCAGCGGTCCCAGTGGGTAGTTGACGCCCAGCCGCATGGCGGTGTCGATGTCCTCCTGGGTGGCCACCCCGCGCGTGAGGGCGTCGTACGCCAGGTCGATGAGCCGGGCCACCGTGCGGGCGACGATCATGCCGGGCACGTCACCGATGACGCTGACCTTCTTGCCCAGCGCCTGGAAGAGTCCGACGGCCTCGCTCAGGGTGCGCGGGTTCCCGTCCTGGCAGGTGGCCAGCGCGATGCGGGTCGCCGCACGGTAGTCGAGCGCGAGATCGAAGTAGACGACGTCCCTGAACTCGACGGACGTCTGACCGTCCGCCTGCGCCAGCTGTCCGCCGCTGGGCAGCACGATGCGCGTGCCGTTGTCCTCGCTCTCCAGGGTCACCTCGATGCCCGCCTCGCGCATCATCGCGATCAGCTCGCCCGCGGACTCCAGGTCACCCTCGACCGTCACGCGCGCGGGCGGCTCGCAGGGTCCCGCGGTGTGCGGTTCAGGACGCTCCTCGCCGTCTCCGTACGCGTACCAGCCCCGGCCCGACTTGCGGCCCAGGTGTCCCGCCTCGACCAGGCGGCGCTGGGCCAGCGAGGGCCGGAACTTCACGTCCTGGTAGAAGCCCTCCCACACGGAGCGCGTCACGGCCTCGTTGACGTCCTGCCCGATGAGGTCGGTCAGCTCGAAGGCGCCCATCCTGAAGCCGCCGCTCTCGCGCAGCACGGCGTCGATGGTGGCCGGATCGGCACCCTGCTCCTCGTACACGGCGAACGCCTCCGCGTAGAAGGGCCGTGCGATGCGGTTGACCAGGAAGCCAGGGGTGTCGGCGCAGGCCACCGGGGTCTTCCCCCAGGCGCGGGCGGTCTCGTACGCGCGCGTGGCCGCGGTGACGTCGGTCGCGGATCCGGAGACGACCTCCACCAGGGGCAGCAGGGGTGCCGGGTTGAAGAAGTGCAGCCCGACGAAGCGTCCCGGCAGGCGCAGCGCCCCGCCGATCGCGGTCACCGACAGGGACGAGGTGTTGGTCGCGAGCAGACAGTCGTCCGCGACGACGTCCTCCAGGTCGCGGAACAGCTGCTGCTTGACGTCCAGTTGCTCGAGGACGGCCTCGACGACGAGGGTCGCGTCCGCGAGGTCGGCGAGCGTCCCCGCGGGCGCGAGACGGGCCACGGCGGCCGCGCGCTCCTGCGCGGTCATCCGGCCCTTCTCGACGAGCCGGTCGAGGCGCCCGGCGATCGACTCCGCGGCCGACTCCGCGCGTCCGGGCACGGCGTCGTACAGCCGGACGGGATGCCCGGCGACGAGGGCGACCTGGGCGATGCCCTGGCCCATGGTGCCGGTGCCCACCACGCCTACGAGGCGGTCATGTGCTGTCATGCGCGAGATCCTTCCGCACGTGACCCCGCTCCGGCCCTCCGGGTCTCTTTAGGCCGGTTTTCCACAGGTTTCACGCACCCTCTTGTCCCGACCGATCGTTCGGTTACTCTAACTCTGTCTGCCTGTCCCTGCCCAGCTCGCGGCTCGACGAAGAGCCGTGGCCCAGGAGGAGTTGGTCCGCCATGGCCGCCGCCGAAAGCACTGCGCACGACCTGATCACCCAGCACCGGCCGACCCTCGACCAGGCGCTGGAGGCGATCCGCGCGCGCGCGTACTGGTCCCCGCACCCCGAGCACCCCAAGGCGTACGGGGAGGACGGGAGCCTGAGTCTCGCCGACGGCAAAGCGGCCTTCGACGCGCTGCTGGGCTCCCGCCTCGACCTCGGCCAGCCGGGCACGGACGACTTCGTGGGCGGTGAAGTCTCCCCGTACGGCATCGAGTTGGGGATCACCTATCCGCACGCCGACATCGACGTCCTGCTGCCGGCCATGCGCGCGGGCATGCGCGCGTGGCGGGACGCGGGCGCGGAGGTGCGCGCGGCGGTGTGCCTGGAGATCCTGGCGCGGATCAGCGCGCGCACGCACGAGTTCGCGCACGCGGTCATGCACACCAGCGGCCAGGCCTTCATGATGGCGTTCCAGGCGGGCGGCCCGCACGCGCAGGACCGCGGCCTGGAGGCCGTGGCGTACGCGTACGCGGAGCAGGTGCGCACGCCCGGTGCGGCCCAGTGGTCCAAGCCCCAGGGCAAGCGCGATCCGCTGGTCCTGGACAAGGAGTTCACCCCGGTCGGGCGCGGCATCGCGCTGCTGATCGGCTGCAACACGTTCCCGACATGGAACGGGTACCCGGGCCTGTTCGCCTCCCTGGCGACGGGCAACCCGGTCCTGGTGAAGCCCCACCCGCGCGCGGTGCTGCCGCTCGCGCTCACCGTGCAGGTGGCCCGCGAGGTCCTCGCGGAGGCGGGCTTCGACGCGAACCTGGTGGCGCTCGCGGCCGAGCGGCCCGGCGAGGGCATCGCCAAGACCCTGGCGGTGCGCCCCGAAGTCAGGATCATCGACTACACGGGCTCGACGGCCTTCGGCGACTGGCTGGAGGCGCACGCCCGGCAGGCGCAGGTCTACACGGAGAAGGCCGGCGTGAACACGGTCGTCATCGACTCGACCGGCAACTACAAGGGCATGCTGGCGAACCTGGCGTTCTCGCTGTCCCTGTACAGCGGCCAGATGTGCACGACCCCGCAGAACCTGCTGGTGCCGCGCGAGGGCATCACCACCGACCAGGGCCCCAAGTCGTACGACGAGGTCGTCGCGGACCTCGCGCGCGCGGTGGGCGGCCTGCTCGGCGACGACGCCCGGGCGAACGGACTGCTCGGAGCGCTGGTGAACCCGGACGTGAAGGCCCGCCTGGAGGCCGCGGCCGGGCTCGGTGAAGTCGCCCTGCCCTCGAGGGAGATCAGCAACCCGGAGTTCCCCGACGCCGTGGTGCGCACCCCGGTGATCGTGAAGCTGGACGGCGCCAAGCCCGACGCCGAGGCCGCCTACATGAGCGAGTGCTTCGGCCCCGTCTCCTTCGCCGTGGCCGTCGACTCCACGCAGGACGCGGTGGAGCTGCTGCGGCGCACGGTGCGCGAGAAGGGTGCGATGACCGTCGGCGCGTACACCACCTCCGAAGAGGTCACCCGGGCCGTCGAGGAGGTCTGCCTGGAGGAGTGCGCCCAGCTCTCGCTCAACCTCACGGGCGGGGTGTACGTGAACCAGACGGCGGCGTTCTCCGACTTCCACGGCTCGGGCGGCAACCCCGCGGCGAACGCGGCGCTGTGCGACAGCGCCTTCGTGGCGAACCGCTTCCGGGTGGTGGAGGTCCGCCGGGAGGCCTCCTGAAGTCTCCTGACGTCCCCGGACAGGCCCTAGGGCGCGTACGTGCTGTGCGCGCTCCAGTGGAAGAGGGTCATGCCGACGCTGGTCGCCAGGTTGTAGCTGGAGACCTGGGGCCGCATCGGCAGGGACACCAACTGGTCGGCACGCGCGCGTAGTTCGGCGGACAGGCCGCTGCGCTCGGACCCGAAGGCGAGCAGCGCGTCGTCGGGCAGCTTGAGGCCGCGGATGTCCGCGCCCTCGGGGTCGAGCGCGTACAGCGGCCCGCTCGGCAGCTCCTCGACGGCGAGCCGCTCCACGGCGGTCGCGAAGTGCAGCCCGGCCCCGCCCCGCACGACGGTGGGGTGCCAGGGGTCGAGGCTGCCCGTCGTGACGACGCCGGTCGCGCCGAATCCGGCGGCGAGGCGGATGACGGCGCCCGCGTTGCCGAGGTTGCGCGGGTTGTCGAGGACGACGACCGGAGCCGTGCGTCCCGTACGGGCCAGGGCGGCCAGGTTCCGGTCGCGTGCGGGGCGGCCCGCGAGCGCGGCGACCCCGGTCGGGTGCAGCCGCGGCACGAGCGCCCGCAGCACGTCCTCGGCCACCTCCACCAGGCGCGCGTCCAGCTCCCGTACGACGTCGGGGGCGAGGTCGGCGGCCAGGTCGAGCACGGCCGCCCGGTCCACGGCGAGGGCGACGGGGACCTCGGCGCCGAAGCGCACGGCGTGCTTGAGGGCGTGGAACCCGTCGAGCAGCACGGCCGCGTCGGCCCGCCGCCGCCAGGCGCGTACGGCCTCCTCCGGTCCCGCGAAGCCGCCGTCCACGCCGTCGTCCGTGCTCGTCCCGCTCATGGCAGGAAGCCTACGTGCGGGCCGTGGGTACCTCGGCCGCCAGCGGTTCGGCCTCCTGCTCCGGCCGCGGTCCGGGCACCACCGCCTCCTGCGTACGGCCACCGAGAACGCGACCACGCGCGCGTGCCGCCCAGCCGCCGATGCGCAACAGGAAGGACGTCGGCAGGAACACCGCGTCGGCGGCGATCATCGCGAGCGAGAAGAAGGGCAGTCCGAGCACGACGGCGATGACCGCGTGCTCGAGCATCATGCACACCAACAGGACGTTCTTCACGCGCCGGTTGAAGACCGTGAACGGGAAGGCGACCTGCACGGCGACCGTCCCGTACGTCACGAGCAGCACCATCGGCCCGACCGCGGTCAACAGGTCACCGAGAACGGGCCACGGCGAGAAGTAGTCCAGGTGCAGCGGGTAGTAGACCGCGGTGCCGTCCTGCCAGCGACTGCCCTGGATCTTGTACCAGCCGGCGGTCGCGTAGATCAGGCACGCCTCGACCATGATCACCAGCAGGGCGGCGTTGTGCACCACGTTGCCGACGATGTCGCACAGCAGCCTCAGCTGGCCGCCCTCGGCGCGGCGGTCGACGAGCCACCACACGGCCTGGGCGGCCCACAGCCCCCAGAAGAGGGTCAGCCAGCCGCCACTCACGTCGCCGGTGAACGTGAGCGCCGACAGGGCGAGACCGATGACCCACCACACGACGATGCCACCGCGGTCGGCGGGCACCTGCCGGGCACGCGCGCGTGCGGCGCGCCGCGCGTCCAGTGACCACACCTGTCCGCAGCGGGTGAAGACCAGGTAGATCGACATGAGGTGGATGACGTTGTCGCCGCCGTCGCCCACGAAGATGCTGCGGTTCTGCAGCGAGAGCACGCCGACCATGAACAGGACCGACATGGCGCGGGTGTGCCAGCCCAGCATGAGCAGCACGGAGGCCAGCACGGCCACGGCGTAGACGAGCTCGAACCACGCCTGCCCGTCGGACCACATCAGGGCGGTGAAGGCGTGGTTGTCCGAGATGAGCTGCTGCGCCAGGTTCCAGCTCCAGGGCCCGTCGGGCCCGTACAGCTCCTGGCGGTGCGGGAACTCGCGCAGCAGGAACAGCAGCCAGGTCGCGGAGAAGCCGATCCGGATCACGGCGCTCTGGTAGCGGCCGAGCGGAGAGGCGGTGATGCGCTCCAGGCCCGCGCTCAGCATCTTCTCGACGCGGGTCGGCTCCACGTGCGTACGGCTCACGTGCGTACGGCTCATCGGACACCGCCCGTCGCGGACTGCACCCGCAGGTGCGTGCCGCTGTCGAGCGGGGCGTCGCGCGACGTCACCGTCCACCAGGGCACCTGCCGGTAGACCGGCTTCTGGCTCACCTTCTCGTCACTCCACTTCGGAGGCTCCACCATGGTCGTGCGGGAGCGGACCTGGACGCGCTCGACGACGTCGCCCTTGCCGGCCACGCCGAGCCGGTCGAGGCGCAGGACGAGGATGCGCCGCAGGTACTGCTCGGACAGCGTCCCGCGCAGTCCGCTGGGCCGGTTCTGGAGGTCGTGCGTGGACTGGTAGATGTCCCAGGCACGGCGCAGCTCGTTCTGCTGGGTGTGGCTGGGCAGCAGGTTCCCGTCGATGTCGGCGGCGTCCCGCGCGGACAGGTCGTACCAGCCCGTCGTGCGCCGCTCGCCGCCCGAGTCGCGCACCTCGGCACGGACCTCGACGGCGATGTTCGACTGGAGCGGGTTCGGGGCGAACAGCTTCCAGTTCTGCTCGAACTCCGGGTAGATCCAGTCGTCGATCGCGGCCGAGTGCTGCTTGGACACCGTGTTCGCCGGTGCGACGTGCAGGAACACCATGAGGACGTGGGCACAGGTGACGGCGGCGACGGCCGCGAGGGCCAGTGCGGCGACCACCTGGTAGCGCGGGGAGAGCGCCCCGATGCCCCGGCGCACGGGCGGTCCCGCGGGCGACTCGACGGCATCCGACGGCCCGGACGGCACGGACGGCACGGACGGCGCGGACGGCGGGGCCGGCGGCGTCGGCGGGGCGTCCGGTGGATCGGGCGGCAGCGCGCCCGCCTCCTTCGGCGTGCGCCGGGCGGCCCCGCCCGCGGCGCCTGCTTCCGTCTCCATCGGTGTTCCCCGTTCCCCGGTCCGTACGTTCCCCTGGTCCGTGCCGCACGGCCGCCCGCGGGCGAACCGATTCCGCGCCGTCGCGCCCGGCGCGTGCGACGCACCGGAACGGTACTGGGGAGCGGCCGATCGGCACAGCCGCCCGAGGTTATCCACAGGCTCGGCGGCTCAGGGTTGACACCCTACGGCGCCGCGTCCCACCATTGAATCCGACGAACCGAACGATCGGTCGGGAGCCCAAGGTCGAGGGGGACCGGGAATGGCGACAGCAGCGCCGCACCAGACGGCGGCAGAGACGACAGGGACGTTCCAGGCCGCGTTCGACGCCGCCGTGGCGGCGGACGAGCGCATCGAGCCCCGCGACTGGATGCCCGACGCCTACCGGGCGACGCTGGTGCGCCAGATCGCCCAGCACGCCCACTCCGAGATCATCGGCATGCAGCCCGAGGCCAACTGGATCACGCGCGCGCCCTCCCTGCGCCGCAAGGCGATCCTGATGGCGAAGGTGCAGGACGAGGCCGGGCACGGGCTGTATCTGTACAGCGCGGCGGAGACCCTCGGCACCGGCCGCGACGAGCTGCTCGACAAGCTCCACAGCGGCCGCCAGAAGTACTCCTCGATCTTCAACTACCCGACGCTGACCTGGGCCGACGTCGGCGCGATCGGCTGGCTGGTGGACGGCGCGGCGATCACGAACCAGGTGCCGCTGTGCCGCTGCTCGTACGGTCCGTACGCGCGCGCCATGGTCCGCATCTGCAAGGAGGAGTCCTTCCACCAGCGCCAGGGGTACGAGCTGTTGCTCGCCCTGAGCCGGGGCACCGAGGCCCAGCACGCGATGGCGCAGGACGCGGTGGACCGCTGGTGGTGGCCGTCCCTGATGATGTTCGGCCCGCCCGACGACGAGTCCGCGCACTCCGCGCAGTCCATGGAGTGGAAGATCAAGCGCCACTCGAACGACGAGCTGAGGCAGCGCTTCGTCGACATCTGCGTCCCGCAGGCCGCATCCCTCGGACTGACGCTCCCCGACCCGGAGTTGAAGTGGAACGAGGAGCGGGGGCAGCACGACTTCGGCCCGATCGACTGGGCGGAGTTCAAGGACGTCCTCAAGGGCAACGGCCCGTGCAACGAACAGCGGATCACCCAGCGCAGGCGCGCCCACGACGAGGGCGCCTGGGTGCGTGAGGCCGCCGCGGCCCACGCGGCCAAGCACGCCACGACGGACACGGCACGGACGCGAGAAGGCAGGGCGGCATGAGCGAGAACCGGACCAGCGCGGACTGGCCCCTGTGGGAGGTCTTCGTACGCTCCCGCCGCGGCCTCTCCCACACCCACGCGGGCAGCCTGCACGCCCCGGACGCGGAGTTGGCCCTGCGCAACGCGCGGGATCTGTACACGCGCCGCGGCGAGGGCGTCTCCCTGTGGGTCGTGCCGTCCACGGCGATCACCGCCTCGTCGCCGGACGAGAAGGACCCGTTCTTCGAGCCGGCCGCCGACAAGCCCTACCGGCACCCGACGTTCTACGAGATCCCGGAAGGGGTGAAGCACCTGTGACACCTGTGACACCTGTGACCATGCCCCGCGAAGCGCTCACCACCGCCGCCATCGCCCTCGGCGACGACGCCCTGGTGCTCTCCCACCGCCTGGGGGAGTGGGCCGGCCACGCCCCGGTCCTGGAGGAGGAGGTCGCCCTGGCGAACATCGCGCTCGACCTGCTCGGCCAGGCCCGCGTCCTGCTCTCCATGGTCGGCGACGAGGACGAGCTGGCGTACCTGCGCGAGGAGCGCGCCTTCCGCAACCTGCAGCTGGTCGAGCAGCCGAACGGGGACTTCGCGCACACCATCGCCCGCCAGCTCTACTTCTCCACCTACCAGCACCTGCTGTACGGGCAACTGGCGGACGGCGACAGCGAGTTCGCGCCGCTCGCCGCCAAGGCTGTCAAGGAGGTCGCCTACCACCAGGACCACGCCCGGCAGTGGACGCTGCGCCTCGGTGACGGCACCGAGGAGAGCCGCACGCGGATGCAGCACGCGGTGGACGCGCTGTGGCGCTTCACCGGGGAGATGTTCCAGCCGGTCCCCGGGGTCGAGGTCGACTGGCAGGACATACAGGTCAGTTGGACGGCCACGGTCGGCGCCGTCCTGCGACAGGCCACGCTCACCGTCCCCGAAGGCCCGCAGACCGGTGCCTGGCGTGCCGGGGCGGGGCGTGAGGGCCTGCACACCGAGTCGTTCGGCCGGATGCTCGCCGAGATGCAGCACCTGCACCGCAGCCACCCGGGGGCGACATGGTGAGCACCGCCCACGAAGCCGCACACGAAGCCGTCCACGACGCGGTCCACGACGCGGTCCACGACCAGGAGACGCCCCTCGAGGCCGAGTTGCGCAGGCTGGCCGGCTCGGTGCCCGACCCCGAGCTGCCCGTGCTGACCCTGGAGGAGCTGGGCGTTCTGCGCGCCGTGCACGCCCGGGGACCCGGCCGCGTCGAGGTCGAGCTCAGCCCCACGTACACCGGGTGCCCCGCGATCGAGACCATGGCGAGCTCCATCGAGCGGGTCCTGCACGAGCACGGCGTCCCCGAGGTCACCGTGCGGACCGTACTCAGCCCCGCCTGGTCGACGGACGACATCACCCACGAAGGCCGCCGCAAACTGCGGGAGTTCGGCATAGCGCCGCCCCGCGAGACCCGCGCGCCCGCCGGGCCGGTCGGCATCGCCCTCGGCCCGACCCGGCTCACCACCGGCCCGGGCCCCGGCCTCGGCCCCGAGGACCCGATCGCGTGCCCGCACTGCGGATCCACCGACACAGAGCTGCTCAGCCGCTTCTCCTCCACCGCCTGCAAGGCGCTGCGCCGCTGCCTGTCGTGCCGTGAACCCTTCGACCACTTCAAGGAGTTGTGATGGCAGCAGCTGCCAGGGCCCGCTTCCACCGGCTCCGCGTCACGGCCGTCGACCGGCTCACCGACGACTCCGTGGCCCTCACCTTCGCCGTACCGGAGGAGCTGCGCGAGGCGTACCGCTACACGCCCGGCCAGCACCTGGCCCTGCGCCGCACGACGGTTGCCTCAGGAACGCACGGCGGGGCGGCCGGTGCGGGGGCTGCGGAGGCCTCGGACGGGGCGGAGATCCGCCGTACGTACTCGATCTGCTCCCCGGCCCCGGCCGGTGAGGCACCGCACGCGCTGCGGGTCGGCGTCCGGCTCGTCGACGGCGGCGCGTTCTCGACGTACGCGCACAAGGAGATCGCCGTCGGTGACGAGCTGGAGGTGATGACCCCGGCCGGGCGCTTCACCCTCGACCCGGCACCCGGGCACTACGCGGCGGTGGTGGGTGGCAGCGGCATCACCCCGGTCCTGTCGATCGCCACGACGCTCCTCGAGCGGGAGCCGCAGGCGCGGTTCTGTCTGATACGCAGCGACCGCACCACCGCCTCGACGATGTTCCTGGAGGAGGTCGCCGACCTGAAGGACCGCTACCCGGACCGGTTCCAGCTGGTCACCGTGCTCTCCCGGGAGGAGCAGCAGGCGGGCCTGGCGTCGGGCCGGCTCGACGAGGAGCGGCTCGCGGCGCTGCTGCCCGCGCTGCTCGCCATGGACTCGGTCGCGGGCTGGTTCCTGTGCGGGCCGCTGGGTCTGGTGCAGAGCGCCGAGCGGGCGCTGCGCGGCCTGGGCGTGAGCCGGGCGCGGATCCACGAGGAGATCTTCCACGTGGACGACGGACCGGCCCCGGCGCGTACGCCCTTGGCGTCGACTCCCGCGCACAGCACGGTGACCGCGCAGCTCGACGGCCGCTCCGGGACCTGGCCGGTCCAGGACGGCGAGTCCCTCCTGGAGACGGTGCTGCGCAACCGCGCGGACGCGCCGTACGCCTGCAAGGGCGGCGTCTGCGGCACGTGCCGCGCCTTCCTCGTCTCCGGCTCGATCCGCATGGACCGGAACTTCGCGCTGGAGCCGGAGGAGACGGAGGCGGGCTATGTGCTGGCCTGTCAGTCCCATCCGACCACGGAGAAGGTGGAGTTGGACTTCGACCGCTGAGCCGCCCGGGCACCGCGCACCGCGCACGATGTACCGCGCACCGCGCACCGCGCACGATGTACCGCGCACCGCGCACGATGTACCGCGCACCGCGCACCAGCCCTGCCGCAGCACCCGGCGGAGGTGAACCGCCTGTTCCCTTCTCGTAGAACCTGTTCTATCTTGACGGCCCGTCAGATACCGCGGGTCAGACACCGACGGTCCGATACCGCCGGTCAGGCACCGGCGGTCGGACACCGGCGGTCAGGCACCGGCGGTCGGACACCGGCGGAACAGGCTCAGCCAGAGGGAACGGGAGGACAGCCCGGTGGACTTCACCTTCTCCGAGGAGCAGCAGGCGGCCGTCGAGGCGGCGAAGGCGGTGTTCGCAGCGGTCGCGCCCGACGGGGTGCCCAGCCCCGCGCTCACCTCCGGCGCCGTGGCCGACGACTTCGACCGCACACTGTGGGGCAAGATCGCCGACGCCGATCTGCTGAGCCTGCTGATCGCCCCGGAGCACGGCGGCGCGGGTCTGGACGCCATCGCGCTCTGCCTGGTGCTGCGCGAATCGGCGAAGGTCCTTGCCCGGGTCCCGCTGCTCGAGCACAGTGCGGTCGCCGCGACCGTCCAGGCGTACGGGAGCGAGGAGTTGAGGCAGGAGATCCTGCCTCGTGCGGGGCGCGGCGAGCTCGCGCTGACCGCGGCCTCGGCCGGCCGCACCGGACACGACGCGGCCGATCTCGCCGTCACCGCGCGGCGCGACGCGGGCGGCGCGGGCGACGGCGGCTGGGTCCTGGACGGCGTACAGACAGCGGTCCCCTGGGCCCTGACCGCGGACCGCGTCCTCGTCCCCGCCCACACCGCGGACGGCACGACCGTGCTCGCGCTGCTGCCGGGGGCGGCCACGGAGCTGCCCGGCCGCACGATCGGCGAGCAGTTCTCCACGACCGGCGAGCGGCTCGGCGAACTGCGACTCGACGGCGTTCGCGTGGCCCCCCACACCGTCATCGACGACGCCGCGGCCTGGCCGCTGCTGCATCATCTGCTCGCCACCGGTACCTGCGCGCTGGCGCTCGGCCTCGGCGAGGGCGTGTTGAAGATGACCGGGGACTACGCGAGCAAGCGCGAGCAGTTCGGGTACCCCATCGCCACGTTCCAGGCGGTCGCCGTGCAGGCCGCCGACCGCTACATCGATCTGCGCGCGATGGAGGCCACCCTGTGGCAGGCCGCCTGGCGCATCAGCAGCAACGCGGGCGGGGCGCTCCCCGTGACCGGAGACGTGGCGGTCGCCAAGACCTGGGCGTCCGACGGCGTACGCCGCATCGTGCAGACCGCCCAGCACCTGCACGGCGGTTTCGGCGCGGACACGGACTACCCGCTGCACCGCTACCACGCCTGGGCCAAGCACCTGGAGCTCTCGCTCGGCCCGGCCGCCGCCCACGAGGAGGTCCTCGGCGATCTGCTCGCCGCCCACCCCCTGGGCTGAAGCGGCCGTCAGACCACGGCGCCCGGCTGCCCGTTGTCGTCGACGACGGGCCGGTCGGCCGCTTCCCACGCCTGCATGCCGCCCGCGACGTTCACCGCGTCGATGCCCTGCTGCACCAGGTAATTGGTCACCTGGGCGGAGCGGCCGCCGACCCGGCACACCACGTTGACGCGGGCGCCGTCCGGCGCCGCCTCGGTCAACTCCCCGAAGCGGGCGACGAATTCGCTCATCGGAATGTGCAGCGCGCCCGCGGCGTGACCCGCCTGCCACTCGTCGTCCTCACGGACGTCGAGGAGGAAGTCGTCCTCTTTGAGCTCGTCGACACCGACCGTGGGCACACCGGATCCAAAAACCATGCCCCCGACGCTACCCGACCCCGCCCCACCCCCAGGGCCGAAGGCCGGGTCTGCCCGCGCACGCCCCGCGGTCAGGTCGCGCAGTCAGATCCCGGTCAGGCCGAGTCCAGGTCACTGTCAGGCCGCCGCCAGGCCGCTGTCAGGCGAGTCCAGGTCACTCTCAGGCCGCCGTCAGCCGCTCCAGCTCGGCCTCCCGCTCGGCGACCTGCGCGATCAGCTGCTCGGCGATCTCGTCGAGCAGCGCGTCCGGATCCTCCGGCGCCATCCGCAGCATCGAGCCGATCGCGCTCTCCTCCAGCTCCTGCGCCACCGCCGTCAACAGCTCCTTGCGCTGCGCCAGCCACTCAAGGCGGGCGTACAGCTCCTCGCTCGGCGAGGGCTGCCGCTCGGGGGGCACCGGGCCCGCGGCCCACTCCTCGGCCAGCTCGCGCAGCAACGTCTCGTCGCCACGGCCGTACGCCGCGTTCACCCGCGAGATGAACTCGTCGCGCCGGGCCCGCTCGTCCTCGTCCTGCGCCAGGTCCGGGTGCGCCTTGCGGGCCAGCTCGCGGTAGAGCTTGCGGACCTCGTCGCTGGGCCGCACCCGCTGCGGCGGGCGCACCTGCTGCTCGGTGAGCATCGCGGCGGCCTCAGGGAACAGCCCGTCCCCGTCCATCCACCCGTGGAACAGCTCCTCGACGCCCGGCATCGGCATCACCTGCGCCCGCGCCTCGTCCGCCTTGCGCCGGTCCTCCGGATCGCCGGTGCGCGCCGCGGTCGCCTCCGCGATCAGCGCCTCCAGCTCGTCGAGCCGCGTGTACATCGGCCCGAGCTTCTGGTGGTGCAGCCGCGAGAAGTTCTCCACCTCGACCCGGAACGTCTCGACCGCGATCTCGAACTCGATCAGCGCCTGCTCAGCGGCGCGCACAGCCCGCTCGAGGCGCTCCTCGGGCCGCGCCTGCGCCCGCGCACCGGCCTGCTCGAGGCGCTCCTTCAGGCGGTCCTTGAGCCGCTCCCGAGGCTGCTCCTCCGGCTGCCCTGCCACATCGTCAGTCTCCGGGGTCGTCACCCGACCAGCCTAGGGCACAACCCACCCACGGCCCCGGCCCCCGCATCTCAGGCCCTCACACCCCCATCTCCGCCGCAACCCTCCCCTCCCGCACAGCCCGCACCAGCTCCCCGTGATCCGCCTCCGTGCGGTCCGCGTACGTCGCCGCGAAGGACGCCACGGCCTCGTCCAGTTCCTCGCTCTTTCCGCAGTAGCCCGCGACCCGGCGCGGGTCCGCGCTGTGGGCGTGGGCGCGGGCGAGCAGGGCGCCGGTCATCCGGGCGTAGTCGTCGAGCTGGTCGGCGGCGAGGGCGGCCGGGTCCACGCTGCCCTTGCGGTTCCTGAACTGCCGTACCTGGAAAGGCCGTTCGGCCACGGTCGTCCAGCCGAGCAGGATGTCGCTGACCACCTGCATCCGCTTCTGCCCGAGCACCACGCGCCGCCCCTCGTGCGTGACCGGGGGCACGTCGAAGCCCGCGGCCCGCAGGTGCGGCAGCAGCACGGACGGCCGCGCCTCCTTCACCTGCAGTACGAGCGCCTCGCCCCGATGGTCGAGGAGCAGCACGACGTACGAGCGAGTGCCGACGCTGCCGGTGCCGACGACCCGGAACGCCACGTCGTGGATCGCGTACCGCGCGAGCAGGGGCAGCCGGTCCTGCGCCAGGGTCTCCAGATACGCGCCCAGCGACGCGGCGACGCCCGCGGCCTCCTCGTCGGGTATCTCCCGCAGCACCGGCGGCGCGGCCACGAACCGGCGTCCCCCGTCCTTGAGAGCCACCGTGGACCTGGCGGCGAAGCGCCCGCTCGTGTTGTTCCGCGCCTTCTCCGAGACCCGCTCCAGGGTGCCGAGCAGGTCATGGGCGTCGGTGTGGGAGACGAGCTCCTCGTCCGCGATCGCGTTCCACGCGTCGAGCGCGGGCAGCTTCGCGAGCAGCCGCATCGTGCGCCGATAGGCACCGGCCGCGTCGTGCGCCGCCGCCCGGCACGTGTCCTCGTCCGCCCCCGCCTCGCGTCCGGCGAGCACCAGCGAGGTCGCGAGCCGCTTGAGGTCCCATTCCCAGGGGCCGTGCACGGTCTCGTCGAAGTCGTTCAGATCGATGACGAGGCCGCCGCGCGCATCGGCGTACAGACCGAAGTTGGCCGCGTGCGCGTCGCCGCAGATCTGGGCGCCGATGCCGGTCAGTGGTGTGTGCGCGAGGTCGTGCGCCATCAGGCCCGCGGAGCCGCGCAGGAAGGCGAAGGGCGTCGCGGCCATCCGCCCGACCCGGATCGGGGTCAGCTCGGGTATGCGGCCCCGGTTGGAATCCTCGACGGCCCACACCGCGTCGGGCCGGTCCTGGCTCGGCTCGAACTCGGCGTGCGAGGACCGCGGCACGCCCTGCCGCAGCGCCTTTCCGGCGGCCTTCGGCGACTCCCGCCGGCCCGACTCCCGCCCGCCCGACTCCCGGACACCCCCGGAACCGCCCGCGCCGCCCCACGCCGCGAACCCGTCCACCCGGGGCAGCCGCGCCCCGCCCTGCCGAGGAATCTCCACCACCGCGTCCACCGCGTCGCTCATCGCCGATCGCCTCCCCCGTCCCTCACGGGACCGCGTACCCACACCTCGCTCGATCGGTCACGACCGTACTCCCGCACGGAAAAACCCGTCAGAGCCTGTGGACAACCAACCGCCTGTGGACAACCAGGCCCACCGACAGGAACAGAACGGAGGCAGAGATCGAGGCAGAGATGGAGGCAGAGATGGAGGCAGAGACAGGACCTACTTCCGGAACTCCTCCGGGCACGTCCCGCCCTCGGCCCCCAAATACTTCTCCGCCCACGCCCCGAGCTCCTGCAACGACGGCTGCAGCGCCGAGCCTGCCGTGGTCAGCCGGTACGAGACGCGCAACGGCGGCCCCGCGTCGACCTCACGCAGCACGAGCCCGGCGGCGCCGAGTTCGGTGAGGCGGTCGGAGAGCATGCGCTCGCTGATCCCGGGGATGGCCCTGCGCAGATCGGAGAAGTGCACCGGCCCCTGCATCAGCACGGCCACGACGAGCCCGGTCCAGCGCTTGCCGAGGAGTCCGAAGACGCGGGTCATCCCGATGTCGACCCCGGTGCACGCCTCAGAAGCACCCGCGGCACCCGCGGCCACACCCGTACCGCTCGTCTCTTGCCCGTTGCCCGCCATGTGTCCAGGGTACCCAGGTACTGCAATCCCGTATGGGGATGAAAAAAAGTAAGTACCTGTGCTATTAATAGTCACGTACTCAACTGCACCCAGGCACTCGAATCAATCTCCACCTGAGCCACCTGAGCCACTCGAATCACCTGAATCACCTGAATCACCCGAATCCCCACGGGAGAACACCATGGCCACGCTGCTGCACCTCGACTCGTCCGTCTTCTCCGGCCCCGCCTCCGCCTCGCGCCCCGTCACGGACGCCTTCCGCAAGGCCTGGCTGGCACAGCACCCCGAGGGCACGGTGGTCTACCGCGACCTGGCCGCCGACCCGGTGCCGCACATCACCGCCGACACCCACCTCGCCGGCTTCACCGATCCGGCCACGCACACGCCCGAGCAGGCCGCGGCCTTCGCCGAGCGCGTGAAGCTCATAGAGGAGCTGGAGCAGGCGGACGCCGTCCTCATCGGCGCCCCCATGTACAACTACTCGATCCCGTCGACGCTGAAGGCGTGGCTGGACAACGTGATCCTGTTCGGCCGCACCGCCGGCGTAGAGGTACCGCCCGCCAAGGGCACCCCGGTCACCGTCGTCGCCAGCCGCGGCGGCTCCTACGCGCCGGGCACCCCGCGCGAGGGCATGGAGTACGTGCAGAACTACCTGGAGGCGACCCTGCGCGACACCCTCGCCCTGGACCTCGACTTCATCGTCCCGGAGCTGACGATGGCCCCTCAGAACCCGGCCATGGCCGAGCTCGTCCCGCTCTACGAGGCCTCCCGCGAGCAGGCGCTCGTCGACGCCGAGCAGAAGGGCAAGGAGATCGCCGCCCGGCACGCGGCATGAAGGTGACATAACCCACAGGGCGCCGCAGGCCATCGGCCTGCGGCGCCCTGTTCTCACTGACCGCGGCCACGACAACGACCACGACCACGACCACGGCAACGCAAAAGCCCCGCAGATCCGAAGACCTGCGGGGCTTTTCGCTGTGCGCGAGGGGGGAGTTGAACCCCCACGCCCTTGCGGGCACTGGAACCTGAATCCAGCGCGTCTGCCTATTCCGCCACCCGCGCATTGGGTGTGTCACCCGGCTCCCTCGCCCTTTCGGGGTGAGCGCCTGCCGACATCCAGAAGATTAGCACGCTGGAGAGGGTGGATTCACATCCGTTTCCGCGGGCACCTGCACGGCACCCGGAGCCGTTCGTTCGCGTCTTCATGGACGTCATGGACGTACGCAGCAGGGCCCGGGGACGAAGTCGGCGCGGGCTCGGCCGGAGCCCGACCGCTCCACAGCCGCGTACGGGACACTGTCCGAGGGCCCGCTCTACGATCCCTGTCAGGACGGGTTGTGAGTGTCGACACTCATGGACCGGGCTGACAGGGGGAACCAGCCGATTTCCCGGCGCGTGGATACGATCAGTAAGCAGTACCAAGAAGGCAGTGGGTACGGGACCGCGGACAGGACCACGTACAGCAGCCCGCACAACAGCACGTACAACAGGGCGTACGGCAACAGGACGTACGGCAGCAGGACGTAGGGCAGCAGGACGTACAACAGGACGTACAACGGCAAGCAGGTCGAGCAGGACGGCTACAAAGGAGGAGGTGCCCCATGGGAGTCCTGAAGAAGTTCGAGCAGCGCCTCGAGGGTCTGGTCAACGGCACCTTCGCCAAGGTCTTCAAGTCCGAGGTGCAGCCGGTCGAGATCGCGGGCGCGCTGCAGCGCGAGTGCGACAACAACGCGACGATCTGGAACCGCGAGCGGACCGTCGTCCCCAATGACTTCATCGTGGAGCTGAGCGCGCCCGACTACGAGCGCCTGAGCCCCTACTCGGGCCAGCTCGGCGACGAGCTGTCCGGCATGGTGCGCGACTACGCGAAGCAGCAGCGCTACACCTTCATGGGCCCCATCAAGGTCCACCTGGAGAAGGCGGAGGACCTGGACACGGGTCTGTACCGCGTGCGCAGCCGCACCCTCGCGTCGTCCAGCAGCCAGGACCGGCCCGAGCAGCAGCGCCCCACGGCGCCCCGGCCCAACCCGGCACCGGGTGGCTACGGCTACCCGCCCGCGGCGGCGCCCTCGCCCGGCCTGCCGCCGATGCCGGCCGCGCCGCCTCCGGGCCGCCCGGCCCAGGCTCCCGCGCCCGCGGCCCAGCGCCCCGGCGCGGGCCCGATGCCGGGCGCCCGCGTACGCCACTGGATCGAGATCAACGGCACCCGCCACCAGATCTCCCGCCCCACCCTCGTGCTCGGCCGGTCCACCGAGGCCGACGTGCGGATCGATGACCCCGGCGTATCGCGCCGGCACTGCGAGATCCGGACCGGAACGCCCTCGACGATCCAGGATCTGGGTTCCACCAACGGGATCGTGGTGGACGGGCAGCACACGACCCGCGCTACGCTCCGCGACGGCTCGCGGATCGTCGTGGGCCAAACCACCATCGTTTACCGGCAAGCCGAAGGGTGAAGCGGGGGCAATGTCAGAGCTGACCCTGACGGTCATGCGGCTGGGTTTCCTGGCCGTTCTGTGGCTGTTCGTGATCGTGGCCGTCCAGGTCATCCGCAGCGACCTGTTCGGTACGCGCGTCACGCAGCGCGGCGCGCGCCGTGACAGCGGGCGCCCGCAGCAGGCCGCCCGCCAGTCGGCGCCGCCGCCGCAGCGCCAGCAGCAGCAGTCGGGCGGCGGGCGTCAGCGCCGCGGCGCCCCGTCCAAGCTGGTCGTCTCCGAGGGCACCCTCACGGGGACCACGGTGGCGCTGCAGGGGCAGACCATCACCCTCGGCCGCGCGCACGACAGCACGATCGTCCTCGACGACGACTACGCGTCGAGCAGGCACGCCAGGATCTATCCGGACCGGGACGGCCAGTGGATCGTCGAGGATCTCGGGTCCACGAACGGCACGTATCTCGACCGGACCCGCCTCACGACCCCGACACCGGTCCCGCTGGGCGCACCGATCCGCATCGGCAAGACCGTCATCGAGCTGCGGAAGTAGTGCTACATCATGAATGAGCGGAGCGAGCGAGCCGACGCGGTGGTCCTGAGGCAGGACACCGGCGCGCTCCCGACCGGAGGGTGGGCACGGTGCGGATGTACCCGGAGTCGGAATCGACGGGGCAGGTGCGCATGAGTCTGTCACTGCGCTTCGCCGCCGGATCGCACAAAGGCATGATCCGCGAGGGCAACGAGGACTCGGGCTACGCCGGTCCGCGGCTGCTCGCGATCGCCGACGGCATGGGCGGCCAGGCCGCCGGTGAGGTCGCCTCGTCCGAGGTGATCTCGACGATCGTCGCGCTCGACGACGACGTGCCGGGATCCGACATCCTGACCTCGCTCGGCACGGCCGTGCAGCGGGCCAACGACCAGCTCCGCATGATGGTCGAGGAGGATCCGCAGCTCGAGGGCATGGGGACGACCCTCACCGCCCTGCTGTGGACCGGCCAGCGCCTCGGCCTCGTACACGTGGGCGACTCGCGTGCGTACCTGCTGCGTGACGGCGTACTGACGCAGATCACGCAGGACCACACGTGGGTGCAGCGCCTCGTCGACGAGGGCCGCATCACCGAGGAAGAGGCCACGACGCACCCGCAGCGGTCGCTCCTCATGCGGGCGCTCGGCAGCGGCGACCACGTCGAGCCCGACCTCTCCATCCGTGAAGTCCGCGCCGGCGACCGGTACTTGATCTGCTCGGACGGTCTGTCCGGCGTCGTCTCGCACCAGACGATGGAGGAGACCCTCGCCAGCTACCAGGGCCCCCAGGAGACGGTCCAGGACCTGATCCAGCTGGCGCTGCGCGGCGGCGGCCCGGACAACGTCACGGTGATCGTGGCCGACGTCCTGGACATCGACAGCGGCGACACCCTCGCGGGACAGATCTCCGATGCCCCGGTCATCGTGGGCGCGGTCGCCGAGAACCAGCACCAGCTGCACGACAACGGCAGCATGGACACCCCGGCCGGACGCGCCTCCAGCCTGGGCCGGCCCGTCCCCGGACAGGGCGCTGGCGGTGGCGGTGGCGGCGAGTTCGGCCCGCCCGGCAGCGGCGCCACCGACGCCTACGCACCCGAGGGGGGCTTCGGCGCGTACGGCGACGAGGACTTCGTCAAGCCGGGCCGCGGCCGGAAGTGGATCAAGAGATCCCTCTACTCCGCGCTCGCGCTGGCCGTCATCGGCGGCGGCCTGTACGGCGGTTACCGCTGGACGCAGACGCAGTACTACGTCGGAGCGAACGAGGAACACGTGGCGCTCTACCGCGGCATCAACCAGGATCTCGCCTGGGTGAGCCTGTCCAAGGTCGAGAAGGACCACCCGGAGATCGAGCTCAAGTACCTGCCTCCGTACCAGCAGAAGCAGGTCGAGTCGACCATCGCCGAAGGCGACCTCGCGGCCGCCCAGGACAAGATCGTCGAGCTGTCGGCGCAGGCCGAAGCGTGCAAGAAGCAGGCCGATCAGCAGAAGGCCGAGAACGAGAAGAACGCGAAGACGGGTGAGGGCGAAGCCGGCGGCACGACCACCGGCGGCACCGCGACGAAGACGTCGTACCGTGCCGAGACGCCCACGCCGAACGCCTCGAACTCGCCGTCCGGCAAGACACCTCCCTCTCAGTCCTCTAAGACCTCTCCCACGCCCACCCCTGGCCCCACTCTCTCCGAGGAAGAGCAGCAGCTGGCCAAGGCGTGCGCACAGCAGTAGAAGCCGTTGGGGGCCTCAGCACGCCATGAGTAGTAGTTCTTCCACGACCCATACGTCGACCATCGGCGCCATCGGCGCGCCCAGCCGGCGCAACACCGAGCTGGCACTGCTCGCGTTCGCCGTGGTCATCCCCGTGTTCGCGTACGCCAATGTGGGCCTGGCCATCGACGGCTCGCTGCCCGCGGGCCTGCTCGGCTACGGGCTCGGCCTCGGCCTGCTCGCGGGCGTCGCCCACCTCGTCGTACGGAAGTTCGCGGCGTACGCGGACCCGCTGCTCCTGCCGCTTGCCACGCTGCTCAACGGGCTCGGCCTGGTCGTCATCTGGCGGCTCGACCAGTCGGACAGGCTGCAGCGGCTGGCGAAGGTGGCGTACGGCGGCTTCAGCCCGGACGCCCCCAAGCAGCTGATGTACTCGGCGATCGGCATCGCGCTGTTCGTCGGCGTCCTGATGCTGCTCAAGGACCACCGCATCCTGCAGCGCTACACGTACATCTCGATGGTCGGCTCGATCATCCTGCTGCTGCTGCCGCTCGTGCCCGGACTCGGCATGAACATCTACGGCGCGAAGATCTGGATCCACGTCGGCGGCTTCTCCATCCAGCCCGGTGAGTTCGCGAAGATCGTCATCGCGATCTTCTTCGCCGGATATCTGATGGTGAAGCGGGACGCGCTGGCGCTGGCCAGCCGCCGTTTCATGGGTCTTTACCTCCCGCGCGGGCGTGACCTCGGCCCGATCATCGTCGTCTGGGCGATGTCGATCCTGATCCTCGTCTTCGAGACGGACCTCGGTACGTCGCTGCTGTTCTTCGGCATGTTCGTCGTGATGCTGTACGTCGCCACCGAGCGGACCAGCTGGATCGTCTTCGGTCTGCTGATGTCCGCGGTCGGCGCGGTCGGCGTCGCGAGCTTCGAGCCGCACGTACAGCAGCGTGTGGACGCCTGGCTGAACCCGTTCTCGGACGCGGTCATCCAGTCCACCGGGTCCGACCAGATCGCCCAGTCCCTGATGGCGTTCGGCTCCGGCGGCGTCCTCGGCACCGGGCTCGGGCAGGGCAACTCCGACCTGATCGGCTTCGCCGCCAACTCCGACTTCGTCCTCGCCACGTACGGCGAGGAAATGGGTCTGGCCGGCGTCATGGCGATCCTGCTCATCTACGGGCTGATCGTCGAGCGGGGTGTGCGCACCGCGCTCGCCGCCCGCGACCCGTTCGGCAAGCTGCTCGCGGTCGGCCTGTCCGGCGCCTTCGCCATCCAGGTGTTCGTCGTCGCCGGCGGTGTCATGGGCCTCATCCCGCTGACCGGTATGACGATGCCGTTCCTCGCGTACGGCGGTTCCTCCGTCATCGCGAACTGGGCGCTCATCGGCATCCTGATCCGCATCAGCGACACGGCCCGACGCCCCGCGCCCTCGCCCGCCCCCAGCCCCGACGCCGAGATGACCCAGGTGGTCCGACCGTGAACAAGCCCCTGCGCCGCATCGCGATCTTCTGTGGTCTGCTCGTCCTCGCGCTGCTCATCCGCGACAACTGGCTCCAGTACGTCCAGGCGGACTCGCTGCAGTCGAACGAGAAGAACCGCCGCGTCACCATCGAGCGCTACGCCCAGCCGCGCGGCAACATCATCGTGGACGGCAACTCGATCACCGGCTCGGCCGCGACCTCCGGCACCGACCTGAAGTACAAGCGGACCTGGAAGAACGGGCCCATGTGGTCGCCCGTCACCGGTTACGCCTCGCAGATCGTCGGCGCCACCCAGCTCGAGTCCATCGAAGACGGCATCCTCACCGGCAACGACGACCGGCTCTTCTTCCGCCGCACGCTCGACATGATCACCGGCAAGAAGAAGCAGGGCGGCAACGTCGTCACGACGCTCAACGCGGCCGCGCAGAAGGCCGCGTACGACGGCCTGAAGAACCGCGGCAAGGGCGCCGTGGCCGCCATCGAGCCCTCCACCGGCAAGATCCTCGCGCTCGCGTCCACGCCGTCGTACGACCCCTCGGTCTTCGCCGGCAACTCCACCAAGGACAGCAAGACCTTCCAGCAGCTCGACAAGGACAAGGACAAGCCGCTCCTGAACCGGGCGCTGCGCGAGACCTATCCGCCGGGCTCCACGTTCAAGCTGGTCACGGCCGCGGCCGCCCTGGAGAGCGGGAAGGTGACCGACCCGGACGCCGCGACGGACTCGCCGGTGCCGTTCATCATGAAGGGCACGACGACGCCCCTGAGGAACGAGGGCACCATCCAGTGCAAGAACGTGCCGCTGCGTGAGGCCCTGCGCGTCTCCTGCAACTCCGTCTTCGGCAAGCTCGGCCAGGACATGGGCGTCGACACCATGCGCGAGGAGGCCGAGAAGTTCGGCTTCAACGAGGAGCAGTTCGTCCCGGTCCGCTCGAACGCGTCGCGCTTCGACAAGGACATGAACCCGTCGCAGACGGCCCTGTCCTCGATCGGCCAGTACGACACCGCCGCGACCCCGCTGCAGATGGCCATGGTCGCCTCCGCGATCGCGAACGACGGCAAGCTCATGCAGCCGTACATGGTCGACGAACTGAAGGCCGCGAACCTCGACACGATCGAGAAGACCGAGCCCAAGGAGATGAGCCAGCCGCTCTCGCCGAAGAACGCGCAGGCGCTCCAGTCGATGATGGAGACGGTCGTCAAGACCGGCACGGGCCAGAAGGCGCAGATCCCCGGCGTCACCGTCGGCGGCAAGACCGGTACCGCGCAGAACGGCGTGAACAACGAGGGCACCCCGTACGCCTGGTTCGTCTCGTACGCGAAGACGAGCACGGGAACCCCGGTCGCCGTGGCCGTCGTCGTCGAGGACAGTGACGCCGACCGCGGGGACATCTCCGGCGGTGGCCTCGCCGCCCCGATCGCGACGGACGTGATGAAGGCCGTCATCAACAGCAAGTAGTCGTCAGCAGCAAGCAGGCGGGGGACGGGAGTTCGCCGGACGATGTGAGTCCGGTCACCTGTTCTTCACATGGGCGCACGTGGTGATACCGGTCCTGTCACGGGTCACGGTGGCGGCCAGGTCACGTCGGGCAAGCCGGGTACGGTATGCCCGGACAGCACACCGCCCGACCCCGCACGGGACGGTCGGGACCGACGGAGAGGGCTGGTAGGTAACCATGGAAGAGCCGCGTCGCCTCGGCGGCCGGTACGAGCTGGGCCAGGTGCTCGGCCGTGGTGGCATGGCGGAGGTCTACCTCGCGCATGACACCCGGCTCGGCCGCACCGTGGCGGTGAAGACGCTGCGGGTGGACCTCGCGCGCGACCCGTCGTTCCAGGCCCGGTTCCGCCGGGAGGCCCAGTCGGCCGCCTCGCTCAACCATCCCGCGATCGTGGCGGTGTACGACACGGGCGAGGACTACGTCGACAACATCTCCATCCCGTACATCGTGATGGAGTACGTCGACGGATCCACGCTCCGCGAGCTGCTGCACTCCGGCCGCAAGCTCCTGCCGGAGCGTGCCATGGAGATGACCGTCGGCATCCTCCAGGCCCTGGAGTACTCGCACCGGGCGGGCATCGTCCACCGCGACATCAAGCCGGCCAACGTCATGCTGACCCGCACCGGCCAGGTGAAGGTCATGGACTTCGGCATCGCCCGCGCCATGGGCGACGCCGGCATGACGATGACGCAGACCGCGGCGGTCATCGGCACGGCCCAGTACCTCTCGCCCGAGCAGGCGAAGGGCGAGCAGGTCGACGCCCGTTCCGACCTCTATTCGACCGGCTGCCTGCTCTACGAGCTGCTGACGGTCCGGCCGCCGTTCGTCGGCGACTCCCCGGTCGCGGTCGCGTACCAGCACGTACGGGAAGAGCCCCAGGCCCCGAGCGTCTTCGACGGCGAGATCACGCCCGAGATGGACGCCATCGTCCTGAAGGCCCTCACCAAGGACCCGGACTACCGCTACCAGTCGGCCGACGAGATGCGCGCCGACATCGAGGCGTGCCTCGACGGGCAGCCGGTCGCCGCGACCGCCGCCATGGGCGCGGTCGGCTACGGCGGGACCAACGGATACGGGGACGACCAGCAGACGGCGATGCTGCGCCCGCAGAACGGCGCGGCCCCCACGTCGATGCTGCCCCCGGTCAACCCGGACGACGGCGGCTACGGCTACGACGACCGGCCCGACCGCCGCAAGCAGGGCAAGAACCGCACCTCGACGGTGCTGCTCGTGCTCGCCGGCATCCTGGTCCTGGTCGGCGCCGTCCTGATCGGCAAGTGGATCTCCAGCGGCGGCGGAGGCGGCAGCGACAAGGTCGACGTGCCGGCGCTGGTGGGCGAGACGTTCCAGGACGCCGAGCAGAAGGCGGGCAACGTCGACCTGAAGGTCGTCAAGGGCGACCCGATGGAATGCGAGGACCAGCCCAAGGGCAAGGTCTGCAAGCAGGACCCGGCCTCCGGCCAGATCGACAAGAACGGCACGATCACCGTCAACATGTCGACGGGTGCGCCGAAGATCACGGTGCCGGACGTCAAGGGCCTGAAGTACGACGAGGCCGTCTCCGAGCTGCACGACAAGGGCTTCGACAACGTCACCAAGGAGACCGAGGAGTCCGACCGGACGCCGGGCACGGTCACCAAGCAGGACCCGGACAGCGGCAAGGTCGAGAAGGGCACGCAGATCACCCTGACCGTCGCCAAGGAGAAGGAACTCATCACCGTCCCGCAGGTCGCTGACGGCACGCTCTCCTGCGACGACGCCAAGGCCAAGCTCGAAGAGGCCGGTCTCAAGGGCACCTGCACCGAGGAGGAGAACACCACAGTCGAGGCGGGCAAGGTCTTCTCTCAAAGCCTGCCGGCCAACACGCAGGCCCAGCCGGACTCCACGGTGACCCTGAAGGTCGCCAAGGCGGCGGAGACGCCGACGCAGACCCCGGTGCCGGGCGTGATGGGCCAGAAGCTGAAGGACGCCCGGCAGATGCTGCAGGACAAGGGCTTCACCAACATCCAGGTCAACGGCGACCAGGGCGACAACGCCCGGGTCATGGCACAGACCCCGGCACCCAACACCCCGTCCGACCCGGCCAACACGCAGGTGGTGCTCACCACCATCGGCGGCGGGAACGGCGACGGCGGCCAGGACAACGGCGGCCTCATCGGCGGCCAGTGACGGCCGCCCCCGTCCGTACGTGACAGAGCCCCGGCCCCCGAAGAGGGGGCCGGGGCTCTGTCGTTTCCTCGGATCCTCGGCGTCCTACCGCAGTTCCTACCGCAGTTCCTTCGGCGGCGTCCGCGCACTGTCGACCTTCTCGACCCGGTCCAGCTCGCCCCACACGACGTACCGGTAGCGCGACGTGTAGACCGGCGTGCACGTCGTCAGCGTGATGTAGTGCCCGGGCTTCTTCTTGCCCGACTCCTTGGGGACCTGGTCGAGGACGTCCACGTTGTACTTCGAGGTCTCCGGGAGGATGTCGTAGACCTTGTAGACGTACCAGTCGTCCTTGGTCTCGTAGACGATCGTGTCGCCCTTCTTGATCTTGTCGATGTTGTGGAACTTGGCGCCGTGGCCGTCCCGGTGGGCGGCCAGCGTGAAGTTGCCCGGCTTGCCGGTGGTCGGCAGGGCCGCCTTCACGGGGTCCGTGTAGTAGCCGGCGACACCGTCGTTCAGGACGCTCGTCGACGTGCCCTTCTCGACCAGGACCTCACCCTTGTTCATCGACGGTACGTGCAGGAACCCGATGCCGTCCTTGGTGTCCAGGGCGCCGGGTCCGGTGTCCTGCGCCCAGTGGTCGCGGACCTTGTTCCCCTGCTTGCTGGCCGTGCGGTCGGCGACGACGTTCGTCCACCACAGCGAGTAGACGACGAAGAGGCCGAGCAACAGCCCGACCGTGATGAGCAGTTCGCCGAAAACGCTGATCGCTGCCGCGATGCGGCCGCGGCGCGGCGGGGGTGCGGGGGCCTTCGTCTCGGCCTCTTCCGCATGGTCGGTCCTCGCTGCCACTGCCCGTTGTCCCGTCCCTGTGCCCGTGGTGCCGCAGCCGGTTGGTGCGGCGCCTACTCGACGAGCGCGTCCGGCTTGCCCTTGCTGCGCGGCCGCTCCTCGACCATCTTGCCCCAGACGATCATTCGATACGTACTGGTGAATTCCGGCGTGCACGTCGTAAGGGTGATGTAACGCCCCGCCTTGGTGAATCCGGAGCCCACTGGTATCGGGTTGAGCACCGCCGTGTTCTTCGGCGACGTCTGCCGCAGCACGCTCGCCATCTTGTACACGTAGTACGTGTCCTGCGTCTCGACCACGATCGGATCGCCCGGCTCGAGACGGTTGATGTAACGGAACGGCTCGCCATGGGTGTTGCGGTGCCCGGCGAGCGCGAAGTTCCCCGTCTTCGCCTCGGGCATCGCGGTCGGAATGCTGCTCTTGTCGTAGTGCCCGACCATGCCCTTGTCGAGGACCTTCGGCTTGCTGATGCCCTCGGCGATCGGCACGACGACATCGAGCTTCGGTATGTACAGGATCGCGAAACCCTGCCCCGGTTCGAACGAATCCGGCTTTCCCTTGCCGCTCGCCCAGTCGTCCTCGAGGTGGTGCCGGGCGTTGCCCGCCAGCTGGTTGGCCCGGATGTTCGACCACCACAGCTGGTAGGTGACGAAGAGCAGCATCAACACCCCGAGGGTGATGAAGACTTCGCCGATCGCACGGCTGGCGATGACCCCTGCCGTGGGCTTGGCGGCGCGTGCGGCCTGCCGTGCCTCGACGCGCGTCAGCGGCTTGCCGTCGTCCTCCTGGCCTTCCCGGGCCTCCGTCCGGGGGCTTCCCGCACGCCGCCTGCCGCCCTTCTTGGCGGCCTTCCTGCGCGCGGCCCGGCCGCCGGTGGCGACGGGTTCGGGTTCGTCGTCCGCCTCCGCCTCGGAAGGGGGCTCGGGCTCGGCTATTCGCCGGGTGTCGGCCGTGCGCAGGGCCACGGTCTCGTCGTCCCGTACGGGTTCGCGTACGGGTTCGCGTACGGGCTCCTGTGCCGGCTGGTCGGCCGTCCCGCCGTACCAGTCCTGGGCGTACCCCTCGGGGTCGTACCACTCGGGCTCGGGCTCGACGCGCTGCGGCTGCGGGGACTGCTGCTGTGCCTGCTGTTGTGCCTGCTGTTGTGCCTGTTGCTGTACGGGCTCCTGGGCGCCCTCGGCCGTCCGGAACCAGGGCGAGGGATGCTGCCCCGGCAACGGGTCGTTCAGAGGGTCGTCGAGGCCGTTCACAGCCTCCTCGAACCCTCCGGATCCCTCCCGCTCCGGGCGCAGCGTGGTCACGCCGAGGCCCTGCCCACGACCGGGGCAAGACCGGCCGAGCGCCCGACCGCCTCCGCGTCCCCGCACTCGGCGAGCCAGTTGGCCAGCATCAGGTGCCCGTGCTCGGTCAGGACGGACTCGGGGTGGAACTGGACGCCCTCGACGGGCAGTTCACGGTGGCGGAGCCCCATGATGATGCCGTCCTCGGTCCGGGCCGTGATCTCGAGCTCGTCCGGCACCGTCCCCGGCTCGGCGGCCAGCGAGTGGTACCGGGTCGCGGTGAACGGGTCGGGAAGTCCGGCGAAGACGCCCTTGCCCTCGTGCCGCACCAGCGAGGTCTTGCCGTGCAGCAGCTCAGGCGCCCGGTCCACCACACCGCCGTACGCGACCTGCATCGACTGCATGCCGAGGCAGACGCCGAAGACCGGCACTCCGGTCGCCGCGCAGTGCCGCACCATCTCGATGCACACACCGGCCTGCTCGGGAGCGCCCGGACCGGGTGACAGGAGAACCCCGTCGAAGCCGTCCTGCGCGTGCGCGGTGGTCACCTCGTCGTTGCGCAGCACCTCGCACTCCGCGCCCAACTGGTACAGGTACTGGACCAGGTTGAAGACGAAGCTGTCGTAGTTGTCGACGACGAGAATCCGGGTCTTGCGCGAGCTCACTGGCCGTCCACCGTCACATCATTGAAGGGCAGCAGAGGCTCGGCCCACGGGAAGATGTACTGGAAGAGGACGTAGACGACGGCGAGGACGAGCACGATCGAAGTCGCGGCCCTCACCCACGCGTTGCCCGGCAGATGCCGCCAGATCCAGCCGTACATGCCGGTCGCTCCCTCCATACCCGCCACACCCGTCTGCGTACGAGCACCAGACTAACGGGGCAACGCCTCAGGTTTCCCGGCCTCCACAGGCTGAGTGGCATCCAGATGCCCCCAGACGATCAGCCTGTGGCTGTGCCCCCACTCCGGCTCGCACGTGGTGAGCGTCAGATAGCGGCCGGGCTCCTTGAAACCGGACTTGCGCGGCACGGGATCGATGACGCCGATGTCGCTGGGCAGCGTCTTGTACGGCTTGGTGTCGATGACGTACGTGAACCAGGTCGTCCCGTCGGTGAGAACCACCTGGTCACCGGGGCGCAGCTTCGGGAAGTCCTTGAAGGGGTCGCCGTAGGTGCGACGGTGCCCGGCCACCGCGAAGTTCCCCTTCTGCCCGAGCTGCGCGGTGCCCGCGTAGTGCCCGAGCCCCTTCTTGAGGGTCCCGACCTTCGTGTCCTCGAGGACCGGCTTGTTCCACGTGAAACCAAGCCGCGGGATGTACATCACGGCGAACGGGTCACCGTCCTTGTACGCGGCCGGCTTCGGCGGCGCGGAGTCCGTCGCACCCGGACGGGGCGCCGGGGACGCGGTGGCGACCGGCCGCTTCGCCCACTGGTCCTGAAGGTCGTCGATCTGCTGGTTCATCGCGCTGTCGGCCTTCACACCGGTCCAGAACAGCACATACACGACGAACAGCACGATCACGGCGCCCACGGTGATGCACAGCTCGCTGAACGTCCTGACGACGACTCGCACCGACACCGGTCCCCCAGGGGCAGCTACCCCGCTACTCGACGGGCTTCGCGTAGTGGAGATCCACTGTGCCCGAGTAGCCGGGAAGAGTCACCGCCCCGTCGTCCTCGACTTTCCAGCCGAGCCCGTACGCATTGACGTAGAGCATGTAGTTCTGGATCTCCGGAGAGGCCGCGACGGCCTGCTTCATCTTCTCCGGGTCGCCGACCGCGGTGATCTTGTACGGGGGCGAGTAGACGCGTCCCTGCAGGATCAGGGTGTTCCCGACGCAGCGCACGGCGGAGGTCGAGATCAGCCGCTGGTCCATGACCTTGATGCCCTTGGCGCCGCCGTGCCACAGGGCGTTCACGACGGCCTGCAGGTCCTGCTGGTGGATGACCAGGTCGTTGGGCTGCGGCTCGGGGTAGCCGGGGAGCTTGGCGGTGGCGTTCGGCGGGGCGTCGTCGAGGGTCACGGAGACGCCCTCGCCCTTGAGCTTCTTCGTCCCGGACGCCTGCTCCAGGCCGTCGAGCTTCTCGTCCTCGGCCTTCGTGGACCCGTCGTCCCGCTCGGCGAGCGCCTCTACGTCGTCACGGGCCCCGCCGTTGGCCTCTTCCAGTTCCTTGTTCTTGCGGCTGCGCTCCTGAATGAGGTCGGAGAGCTTCAAAAGGGACGCATCCGTGCGGATATTGGTGCCCTTGGCCGTATTGAAACTGGTGAAGAAGATGAGCCCCGCGAGGGCGAAAACACCCACGGTGAGCACGCGTACGGGCCGGAAATTGCTCAACGTACCCTTATCTCCTTCACGGCCGCGGAAGCACTACGCTAACGGACGCCCGGGGGAGCGTGAGAAGCCCTCAGAACTTCCCCTTGTACGCTGCTCCGGACCAGCCAGCCCACGTCCCCTGCGCGGCCACGCAGCGCATCGACAGGAGAGACCCTCGTGCCGAAGTCACGTATCCGCAAGAAGGCCGACTACACGCCGCCTCCGGCGTCGAAGCAGGCGGCAAACATCAAGCTGACCAACCGCGGTTGGGTGGCCCCGGTGATGCTCGCGATGTTCGTCATCGGGCTCGCCTGGATCGTGGTCTTCTACGTGACCGACGGCTCATTGCCGATCGACTCCCTCGGCAACTGGAACATCGTCGTGGGCTTCGGCTTCATCGCCGCCGGCTTCGGTGTCTCCACACAGTGGAAGTAGCTCTGCCCCAAGCTATCCACTGAGTTATCCACACCCGTTGTCCACAGTGGGGATAACTCTACGATCTGTGGATAACCCTTAGGCTGTTGACGCCGGTGTGACTAATCCAGCACCTGTCGAGCACACGTTCGCCCCTTGCCCCTCCTGGGAAAATCCCAGGTCAGAGGCGAGGGGCGCGGTCGTTCCGCACAGCATGCACAAGATCCGGCACGTGCTGTGGACAACAGGGGCCAACATCGGTGGATAACCGGGCTCAAGTGAGCTGCGAGGTCCTGACGACGACCGTGACGATCACAGCGACCAAGACCAGGGCACAGGCCCCGTACTGGATGAGCGAGCGCCGCTCTCGGGGGGCGTGGACCATGGCGTATCCGACGACGAGGCCGCCGGCGAGACCGCCGATGTGAGCCTGCCAAGCGATGTTGAAGGCCGGATTGAACGTGAAGATCAGGTTGATCACGAGCAGCGCGATGACGGGCCGCAGGTCGTAGTTGAGCCGTCGCATCAGGATGGCCGTCGCGCCGAACAGCCCGAAGATCGCGCCGGAAGCGCCGAGCGAGGGCTGGTTCGAGGCGGCGAGCAGATACGACAGGGCGCTGCCCGCGAGCCCGGAGACGAAGTAGAGCGCGAGATAACGGGCACGGCCGAGCGCCGCCTCCAGCGGACCGCCGATCCACCACAGGCTGAGCATGTTGAACGCGATGTGGATGTAGCTGCCGTGCAGGAACATCGCGGTCAGCAGCCGGTACCACTGCCCCTCCGCGACCCCCTGCGGAGTGTCGAATCCCGGCACCCAGGCGAGGCCGAGCATGTCGAACCGGTCCGTGAACGTGTCCCCGACCGACAGCTGCACCAGGTACACGGCCAGACAGACCCCGATGAGGACCTTCGTCACCAGACGCGGATCCGCGGCGACCGCGCCGCCGGCCATGGTCCGAGGCCGATTGGCACTGGGCGCGTGCCCGGTCCCCGACCCGCTGCGCACGCACTCGGGGCACTGGAACCCGACCGAGGCGCTGACCATGCACTCGGGGCAGACGGGCCGCTCGCAGCGGGTGCAGCGCACGCCGGTCTCCCGGTCCGGATGCCGGTAGCAGCCGGGCAGGCCCTGCGCGTCCTGCGGTTCCTGCGGGCTGCCGGGCGCCTGGTCCATGGCGGTCGTCCCCTCGAAGAGAGCGGTCTCGTACGCGTACGTCGGCGCCGCGCGGCAACGCATCGCCCCGCCCATCTTTACGGACGAGCGGGGCGAAAAGGTTCCCTTGACCGGGCCCCGGAGCTATCGGGTCTCGACGACCACGGACTCGATGACCACGTCGTTGACGGGACGGTCGGTGCGCGGGTTCGTCTGCGTGGCCGCGATCGCGTCCACGACCTTCTGACCCGCCTCGTCGACGACCTCGCCGAAGATCGTGTGCTTGCGGGTCAGCCAGGCCGTCGGCGAGACGGTGATGAAGAACTGCGAGCCGTTCGTCCCCGGCCCCGCGTTGGCCATGGCGAGCAGGTACGGCTTGGTGAAGGCCAGGTCGGGGTGGAACTCGTCCTCGAACTGGTAGCCCGGCCCGCCCGTGCCGTTGCCCAGCGGGTCGCCGCCCTGGATCATGAAGCCGCTGATCACCCGGTGGAAGACCGTGCCGTCGTAGAGCGGGGCCGTGGACTTCTCGCCGGTCTCCGGGTTGGTCCACTCACGCTCACCCTTGGCGAGCTCCACGAAGTTCTTGACCGTCTTCGGCGCGTGGTTCGGCAGGAGCCTGACCTCGATGTCGCCCTGGTTGGTCTTGAGGGTGGCGTACAGCTGCTCGGCCACGATCTGCCTTCCGTTGACTTCTGTGCCGCCCCGATCCTCGCACGGTCCGGTTGCGGCACGGGGTTTCAGCCACCGAAAACCGGTCTACTCGGCACCGAGGAGGCGCGCCCCGCCACGATCCGTGGCATTGTCGTCGCCAGGCCTCGTACCGATCCTTATTCAGCCCTACCAATCCTTAACAAGCCTTACCACCGCATTGGCGCTTCCGGCAGGCATGATCCGCAAAAGGGTGGAAAGGTGAAAAGCCTGTACGCCACCGAGGAGGAGGATCCCGTGACCCGCATCGACAGCGTGCGCGCCGCGACCGGCTCGGCGAAGGACAGCGTGCTGCACGCCGCGGAAGTGGTGGCGCCCTACGCAGAGACGGCCAAGGACCGTGCGACGCAGTACGCGCACGAGGCGCGCGTCGTCCTCGGCCCCAAGGTCTCGCAGGCCGCCCAGCAGGCACGCGCCCAGTACGGCGCGCACCTCGCCCCGCGTCTTGAGCAGGCCCGCAGCCATGTCCCGCCGAAGGTCGACCACGCCGCACACGAGGCAGCGGTCCGCACCCGCCACGCGGCCCGGCAGGCCGCCGACTACTCGAAGCCGCGCATCGAGCACGCCGTCGCCGCGGCCGGGCCGGTTCGCGAGGAAGCGACGGCCCGCAGCGTCGCCGCGCTCGCCGCGCTGCGCGGCCAGGTCTCCCCGAAGGAGATCCAGAGGCTGGCCCGCAAGCACGAGCGCCGGGCCCGCGCAGGCCGTCTCGCCAAGGGCCTGGCCGTGCTCGGCATCCTGGCCGGCGGCGCCTTCGCCGCGTGGAAGTGGTGGGACAAGCAGGCCAACCCGGACTGGCTGGTCGAACCCCCGGCCGCCACCGAGGTCCCGGACAGCTCCCCGCTCTCGTCGGTCGACGGCAGCCAGGACGCCCTCGACCCGGAGGTCCAGGCGAAGCAGGCCGAGGCAGAGGCCGAGCTCGACCCGGAGGACCGCATCTGAGCGCTGCGCACACCGCGCACACCGCGCACGCCCGCGCACGACGAAGCCCCTCGGACCAGGACAGAACCTGGTCCGAGGGGCTTCGGGCTGTGGAGCCTAGGGGAGTCGAACCCCTGACATCTGCCATGCAAAGACAGCGCTCTACCAACTGAGCTAAGGCCCCGAAAACGATGCATCCCACCGGAGCATTCGAACTCCGGGTGAGCAACGCAGACCAGAGTACCGGGTCACCCCCCAGATCCCGCAAAAGGATTGGGGGTCCCGGCGGGCGACCACTCTCCGTAAGATGCCCCACGTGCTTCGCGGCAGCGAAGCACCGTACTTGGGGAAGCGATGGGGAGACGCAATGGACGCCGCACAACAGGAAGCTACCGCAAGAGCCCGGGAGCTCCAGCGGAACTGGTACGGGGAGCCGCTGGGGGCGCTCTTCCGTCGCCTGATCGAGGACCTCGGTCTGAACCAGGCCCGCCTCGCGGGTGTCCTCGGGCTCTCCGCGCCCATGCTGTCCCAGCTGATGAGCGGCCAGCGAGCCAAGATCGGCAACCCCGCGGTGGTGCAGCGCGTCCAGCTTCTGCAGGATCTGGCCGGTCAGGTCGCCGACGGCAGTGTCAGCGCCGCCGAGGCCACCGAGCGCATGGACGAGATCAAGAAGTCGCAGGGCGGCTCGGTGCTCACCAACTCCGGCCAGACCGCGTCCGGTTCGGGCGCGCCCACCGTGAAGCGCGTGGTGCGTGAGATCCAGTCGCTGCTGCGCTCCGTCTCGGCGGCCGGCGACATCATCGATGCCGCCGACTCCCTCGCCCCCACCCACCCGGAACTGGCAGAGTTCCTCCGGGTGTACGGCGCGGGGCGCACCTCCGACGCGGTCGCCCACTACCAGGCACACCAGAGCTGACCCCGACCAGGCACAGCTCTGGAACCGGCCCCGTGACCGCCACCGACGGCGGCGGCCGCGGGGCAAGCCGGAGGTCCTCGTGCGGCCTCCGAGGCAGCCTTCCGCATCGCAGGCCCGAGAGGGGAGCGGCGCACAACCATGGGTGAGGTCTTCGCCGGCCGGTACGAACTGGCCGATCCGATCGGCCGCGGGGGAGTGGGCGCGGTCTGGCGAGCCTGGGACCATCGCCGCCGCCGCTATGTGGCGGCCAAGGTCCTGCAGCAGAGCGACGCCCACACCCTGCTGCGCTTCGTGCGGGAACAGGCGCTGCGCATCGACCATCCGCACGTCCTGGCCCCGGCCAGCTGGGCCGCGGACGACGACAAGGTCCTGTTCACCATGGACCTGGTCGGCGGCGGCTCGCTCGTCCACCTGATCGGCGACTACGGCCCCCTGCCACCGCAGTTCGTCTGCGTACTGCTCGACCAGCTCCTGTCGGGACTCACCGCCGTGCACGCCGAGGGCGTGGTGCACCGCGACATCAAGCCCGCCAACATCCTCCTCGAGGCCACCGGTACCGGCCTGCCCCATCTGCGGGTCTCCGACTTCGGCATCGCGATGCGCAAGGGCGAGCCGCGCCTCACGGAAACCAACTACGTGGTGGGAACGCCCGGTTACTTCGCACCCGAGCAGGCCATGGGCGCCGAACCGGACTTCCCCGCGGACCTCTTCGCCACGGGTCTCGTCGCGCTGTATCTCCTCGAAGGCGCCCGGCCCGATGCCCAGGCCCTCATCGAGCACTTCGCCGAGCACGGCACGCCCAGCGCCCCGACCGGCGTGCCCGGCCCGCTGTGGAGCGTCCTCGCCGGACTGCTCCAGCCCGATCCCGAGGCCCGCTTCCGCACGGCGACCGGCGCCCGCAAGGCTCTTCTCTCCGCCGCCGAGCTCCTGCCGGAGCCGGGCCCCGACGACGAACTGATCGAGGTCTTCGACCAACTCGGCCCGCTCCCGCCCGGGTTCGGCCCGAACGGCCCCGCCGTCCGCGGCCGCAGGGCACGCCCCCTGCATGCCGCGCAGGGCAAGCATGCCTCCGGCACGACGCCGGCCGCCCCCACGTCCGCACCCGAACACCGGCCTGATCCCGCGCCCGCGCCCGAGCCCGTGTCCGCCTGCGAACTCCGACCCGAGCGCAGGCCCGAACCGACACCGCCCCGGCCACCTCAGCCGCCGTCGGAACCCGCTCGCGCCCCTATGTCGGAGACGGGCAGCTTCCACCTCCCGCCGCCGGTGCTCCCCGGCGACCGCCTCTCGCCACCACCGGTTCCCCCAGTACCCCCCATGCCGTCGATGCGCCCCGACACCTCGCTGCCGGCACCACCCCAACGGCAAGAACCAGAACCGACGCCCGCCCCGGACCAGCTCCCCCACACTCCTGCCACTCATACCCCCGCGCCCCATACGCCGGTCCCTCACACCGCTGTCCCTCACACCGCTGCCCCTCATGCACCTGCTGCTCATGCCCTCTCCCCATCCCCTCACCCGGCCCACGCGGTGACCACCGTGGTCCCGCACGAAGAAGACCGTCACTCTCTGTACACCGCTCGCGCCCGAGAGGTTCCACGTCGAGCCGACGAGAATCCGCGCCGCGGCCGCCAGCTCTCCCGACGCCGACCGGGACCGCCCCCGAAGGTGACGGTCCCGGTCCTGTTCATAGCCGCGCTCTGCTTCGCGGTGGGCATCTGGGCCCTGACCCAGGCATGAGGCCCGCCCGGCCCTGACCTCCCTGCCTCAGCTCCCCGCCTCAGCTCCCCTCCCTCACCTCGCGGGCTCCCAGCTCCCAGCTTCAACTCCCCGCCCTCACCCGCCGCACCGCCACCACCCGCCACACCCCGAGCCACAACACCAACGCGGCGCCCGTCCCGACCCCGGCCAGCCCGAGCAGCATCATCCCGCCGCTCCCCGACGACGTAGACGAAGAAGAAGCGGCGGGCGAGGACGGCGAGGCCGAACCCGTGCCGCCCGGACCATCACCGGCAGAGCCCCCTCCGGAACCGGCACCACCGGCCGCGGCACCCTCCGCGCCAGCATCCCCGCCCGAACCCTCACCGGCCCCCGGGCCCTCGGCCCACACGGCCCCGCCCTCCCCCTGCTGCGCGGCCTCCCGGTCCGCAGCCGTCACCTGGAAATCGCCCGGATCCCGCACATAGTCGGGGGCTTGTCGCGCGGCCCCGCCGACGGTCACCCGCAGCGTCACCCCCGACTCCTTGTCCCCGAACTTCTGCGCCATCGCGGGATTGAGCGTGACCTTGAGGTAGTACCAACCGGCCAGCCGCATCGCCGACTGGTCGGCCCGCATCAAGTAGCGGTTCTCGTACGCCACGGGCGGCAGCGGGTCGAACGCCGCCGACGTGGGATCGCCCGCGTACGACGCCTCCTTCGCCACGACCGACGCCCGCGCAGGGTTGTACAGCTCGAGGTCGAGCGCCCCCGTCACGAACCCCCGCCGCGTCACATCACCCGCCGCACTGCCCAACTCGGCATCCACGAAGAGCTGCTGCCCCCAGTCCACCGGAACCCGGTAGAAGCGGCTCTGCCCCGGCCGGATCCCGTCCTTCCACGCCCCGGCCGGCAGCGCCTCGGCATCGTTGAAGCCCGTGCCTCCCGTGCGCGGCACCGCCTTCCCGGACGGCGGCTCGACCGACGCCGACGGCCAGGCGGTCGGCCCTTCGGTGGGCGCCGCGGACACCAGGCCCGGCTCGGTGGCCACGTGCAGTTCGAGTCCCCAGACCTCCTGCGTGGACTCGGCGTCGGTCTTCCGCTCGACCAGCACGTAGTACGTACCGGCCGCCTGACACCGCATTCCGCCCGGCCGTACGAGACGCTCCGCCACGGCCGCGACCGGCTGCGGATACGCACCGGACCTGAACGTCGCGTGTTCCGAGTCGCAGCGGTTGCCGTTGCGATCCTGAAGGGTCACGGTCACGCCGTCCGAGTACGCCACCTTGACCCGCGGCCCGAGCGGCGGCACTGCCACCACCGAGACGTACGCGTTGGCCGCACGGTCCAGCTCGACCTTGTAGTACGCGGCGCCCTTCACCCCTGTCCCGAGGGAACTGCGATACGTCCCACCCGTCCTGAGCAACGGCGCCTCAGTGCTGTCCTGCGCCCCGCTCACCGTCTGTGCGCCCTTGGCGTAGACGTACGGATCGGAGACCCCGGCCGCCACCGCGGCACCCGGCAGAGCGATCACCGCGAGCATCGCGCCCACCGCGCCCACACCCGCACAGGCCGCGGACCCGCCCCGGCCCCGCCACCCCGTCACCAGCCGCCTCATGAGTCTCCCCATGAGGGGTCATCCTGCCGTTTCGGTCCGCTCACTGTCCGCCGTGCGCCTGAATCGCGCCACTCCCGCTACGGGTTGGCCGCCGCGGCAAGGGCGTCGCATCCGTGAATACCGCCGGCCCTCGCCGCCCGCAACGCGTGGCCGTACGTCCGGGCCGTACGTCCGGCCGCATGTCCGGGCAGCACAAAGCCCCGGCCGCTGCTGCGACCGGGGCCTGTGAAAAAGACTGGTGTGGATACTCACGAACCCGTGGGCACGGAGTCGGTCGCCTCCGTCCACAGATCCTGCTCGGCGCGATCCGCCTGGATCTGGCGGTACACGAGGAGCCCGCCGATGGCGGCCAGTGCGACCAGGAGAAGCTTCTTCACCGCGCGACCTCGTCTTTCCTTGACGTAGGGGACCTCTGGCGCCCGACTATACACACCGACCGATACCGATCGGTGACCTGGATCCACCCCAACTCCCGCCCGGGACACCGCAGTAGAACCGGACGACCGGAGTCCGTGGAGCACCCCACCTCTCCCCAGAGCGTGAGATTCGCCGCTTCACGCGCCGAAAAGGGCGTCCTGCACCCATCCGAGTGGTGTTCATCTGAAGATCGACGCGCCACGGACTCGGGTCCCCCACTCTCCGCCCCGCATACACATCATGAGGAAAGTACGCAAATCGCCCAACCTGAAAGTGAGGGACCATGACCAAGAACCGGGTCATGACGCTGTGGACCGTCGTCATCTCTGCCTTCATCGCGCTCTTCTCCGCACTCGGCCTCGTCTCCCCGGCCGCCGCGGCCGCTCCCGTCCAGCAGGCGGAGGAGGCGACGCACAGCACCGCGGCGAGTGCCCCCGCCGCCACATCGGCCCGCCCCTTCTGGGCCTTCAAGAGGTCGCTGCCGCCGACGATGAAGCAGCGCATCCGCGCCGAGGCCCACGGATCCTCCCCCAGCGGCCGCAACCGTCCGCCGGCCGACGAGCAGTCCGACAGCGACACGGAACTGACGGCCGAAGCACTCACGGCCCATCCGTAGCCCACGGCCGGCACACCAACCGACCAGCTCCAGCTCCAGCTCCAGCTCCAGCAGCTTCCAGCTGCAGCTCCACGAGCAGGGCACCACGCAGGAACAGCAGGAACAGCAGCACCGCAGTGCACAGCAACGCAGCACGAAGTAGCGCACGAAGCAGCGCGGTACGAAGTAGCGCAGTGCGCAGTGCGCAGCACATACGTAGTCGTAGTCACGAGCAATACGCAGCACCAGTAGGACGACCCAGAACAGTGCGAGAAGAAGAGGCGGCTGCTGATACGCCGCCTGTGTCACCGGTGCACCTCGACCCGGCCCACCCGGGCAGACCGCACCACCCCACCGCACCACCACAACCGCAACAGCACCGCAGAGAGTCCGACGAGGCCCCAGCCATCACCTTCGGCTGAGAGGGCCCTTTTCGGCGTGCCATGCGCTGGTGTGCGTACAGACAGCAGAAGACCCCCAAGCGCTCCGCTTGAGGGTCCTCATGATGTGGGGCTAACAGGATTTGAACCTGTGGCCTCATCCTTATCAGGGATGCGCTCTAACCAACTGAGCTATAGCCCCGCCGCGCTTTGCGGAGTGTGTCCCGCGCGCTGACCTCTGAAGATTAGCGCACCAGGCGGCCAGTCCCAAAATCGATAGTCCCGGCCCGCCCGACAGCCGCCCACGAAGGGCCCTCAGCCGCTTGAAGCGCGCTTACTCGTCCTCGGCGAGCGTGAGCTCGATACCGCCGACGAAGCCCGCGGAGAGGTTGTAGATGAACGCGCCGAGCGTCGCGAGCGCCGTCGCCAGGACGACGTCGATGACCGCGATGACCGTCGTGAACATCAGCACGCGCGGGAGCGACAGGAACGACTGGAGATCGAAGCCGTTGGACTCGTTCGAGCCCGTGGCCTCGGAGATCGTGCCGCCGACCGTGGAGAAGACGCCCATGGCGTCCATGACCATCCACAGCACCGCGGCCGCGATGATCGTGCAGATACCGAGCGCGATGGAGAGCAGGAAGCTGACCTTCATCACCGACCACGGGTCAGCCTTGGCCACGCGCAGGCGGGCCTTGCGGGTGCGCGGAGTGGTGCGCGCACCGGTGCGCGGCCTGCGGACCGCGCCGGTCGGCGCGTTCTGGTAGGCCTGCGGCGGGTGGTACGGCTGAGCCGGTTGCTGCGGCTGCTGCCGCTCCCCGGGCAGGGCACCGCCACCGGCCGCGTACTGCTGGGTCTGCGGACCTCGGGTGTCCGTCACAGTTCCCCCCTGGGATCCATGAGACTCGTGCGAGTCCTTCGAGTCATGAGCGGGGCCACGGCCGCCCTCGGTTTCCGTACCGGTGGATGTTCCGGTAGAGCCTGCGCCCGTGGCTCCGCTCACGATGACTCTCTCCTCGCGCTACTCGGCCGAGGACTGCTCGCCCTCGTCCGTTCCGACGGCCGTCTCGCTCTGGTCCGATTCGTCGGTCACGATGTCGTCCGCGTCCGCGGCGTCACCGTCGACTTCCTCGGCCTCACGGCCGGCCTCGGCATTACGAGCGATACCGACGACGGCATCGCGCTTGCCCAGGTTGATCAGTTGGACGCCCATGGTGTCACGGCCCGTCTCCCTGACCTCGTTGACTCGCGTACGAATCACACCGCCGGACAACGTGATGGCGAGGATCTCATCCGTCTCCTCGACCACCAGCGCGCCGACGAGCGAACCACGGTCCTCCACGATCTTGGCGGCCTTGATGCCGAGGCCACCGCGACCCTGGACGCGGTACTCGTCGACGGCGGTCCGCTTCGCGTACCCACCGTCGGTGGCGGTGAAGACGAACGTACCGGGCCGGACGACATTCATCGAGAGCAGTTCGTCGCCCTCGCGGAAACTCATGCCCTTGACACCCGAGGTGGCACGGCCCATCGGGCGCAGTGCATCGTCCGTAGCGGTGAATCGGATCGATTGCGCCTTCTTGCTGATGAGCAGCAGATCGTCCTCGGCCGAGACCAGCTCGGCGCCGATCAGCTCGTCGTCCGAACCGTCCGCCGCTTCGCGGAGGTTGATGGCGATGACACCGCCGGAGCGCGGCGAGTCGTAGTCCTTCAGGGACGTCTTCTTGACGAGGCCCGCCTTGGTGGCGAGGACCAGGTAAGGCGCCGCGTCGTAGTCGCGGATCGCGAGGATCTCGGCGATCGCCTCGTCCGGCTGGAAGGCGAGCAGGTTCGCCACGTGCTGGCCGCGCGCGTCACGGCCCGCGTCCGGAAGCTCGTACGCCTTGGCGCGGTAGACGCGTCCCTTATTGGTGAAGAAGAGCAGCCAATGGTGCGTCGTGGACACGAAGAAGTGGTCGACGATGTCGTCTTCCTTGAGCTTCGTGCCGCGTACGCCCTTGCCGCCGCGCTTCTGGGAGCGGTAGTCGTCGGTCTTGGTGCGCTTGACGTAGCCGCCGCGCGAGATGGTGACGACGATGTCCTCTTCGGCGATGAGGTCCTCGATGGACATGTCGCCTTCGAAGGGCACCAGCTTGGTGCGGCGGTCGTCGCCGAACTTGTCGACGATCTGCTGCAGTTCCTCGCTGATGATCTGGCGCTGCCGCTCGGGCGAGGCCAGGATCGCGTTGTACTCGTTGATCTTCTGCTGCAGCTCGTCGTGCTCGGCGACGATCTTCTGGCGCTCCAGGGCGGCGAGCCGGCGCAGCTGCATCTCGAGGATGGCGTTGGCCTGGATCTCGTCGATCGTCAGAAGGCCCATGAGGCCCTCTCGCGCGACGTCCACGGTCTCGCTGCGCCGGATGAGGGCGATGACCTCGTCGATGGCGTCCAGGGCCTTCAGGAGGCCGCGCAGGATGTGGGCGCGCTCCTCGGCCTTGCGCAGGCGGAACTTCGTCCGGCGGACGATGACCTCGACCTGGTGCGTCACCCAGTGGCGGATGAACGCGTCCAGGGACAGCGTGCGCGGCACGCCGTCGACGAGCGCCAGCATGTTGGCGCCGAAGTTCGTCTGCAGGTCGGTGTGCTTGTACAGGTTGTTCAGGACGACCTTGGCGACCGCGTCGCGCTTCAGGACGATGACCAGGCGCTGGCCCGTGCGGGACGACGTCTCGTCGCGGACGTCCGCGATGCCGCCGACCTTGCCGTCCTTCACGAGGTCGGCGATCTTCTGCGCCAGGTTGTCGGGGTTCACCTGGTAGGGCAGTTCCGTGACCACCAGGCACTGGCGGTTCTGGATCTCCTCGACCGCGACGACCGCGCGCATCGTGATGGAGCCGCGGCCCGTGCGGTACGCCTCCTCGATGCCCTTACGGCCCACTACAAGGGCGCCCGTCGGGAAGTCGGGGCCCTTGATGCGCTCGATGAGGGCGTCCAGGAGCTCCTCGTGCGAGGCCTCCGGGTTCTCCAGGTACCACTGGGCGCCGGCCGCGACCTCGCGCAGGTTGTGCGGCGGGATGTTGGTGGCCATGCCGACCGCGATCCCGGCCGAGCCGTTGATCAGCAGGTTCGGGAAGCGGGCGGGCAGGACGGTCGGCTCCTGGGAGCGGCCGTCGTAGTTGTCCGTGAAGTCGACGGTCTCCTCGTCGATGTCCCGGACCATCTCCATGGACAGCGGCGCCATCTTGCACTCGGTGTAGCGCATGGCGGCCGCCGGGTCGTTGCCCGGAGAGCCGAAGTTTCCGTTGGAGTCGACCAACGGCATGCGCATCGACCACGGCTGGGCGAGGCGCACCAGGGCGTCGTAGATCGAGGAGTCGCCGTGGGGGTGGTAGTTGCCCATGACGTCGCCGACGACGCGGGCACACTTGTAGAAGCCCTTCTCGGGCCGGTAGCCGCCGTCGTACATGGCGTACAGGACACGACGGTGGACGGGCTTGAGACCGTCCCGTACGTCGGGCAGCGCGCGGGACACGATGACGGACATCGCGTAGTCGAGGTACGAGCGCTGCATCTCCGTCTCGAGCCCGACGGGCTCGATCCGCATCACGACGTCGCTGCCCTCTTCAGGGGTGCCAGTCGTACCGGGGGTGTTCTCGTCGGCCATTGCTGGTGAAGATCCTTTCTGTGGCGGTCAGCTGAGACCGACTCAGATGTCGAGGAAGCGGACGTCCTTGGCGTTGCGCTGGATGAACGAACGGCGGGCCTCGACGTCCTCACCCATGAGGACCGAGAACAGGTCGTCGGCCTGCGCGGCATCGTCGAGCGTGACCAGGCCGAGGACGCGGTGCTCCTGGTCCATGGTCGTGATGCGCAGCTCTTCGGCGTTCATCTCACCGAGACCCTTGAAGCGCTGGACCGAGTCGTCCTTGATGCGCTTGCCGGCCTGCCTGCCCAGCTCGATCAGGGCGTCGCGCTCACGGTCCGAGTACGCGTACTCGAAGTCCTCACGACCCCACTTGATCTTGTAGAGCGGCGGGCGCGACAGGTAGACGTGGCCGGCTTCGACCAGCGGCCGCATGAAGCGGAACAGGAAGGTCAGGAGCAGCGTGTTGATGTGCTGACCGTCGACGTCGGCGTCCGCCATCAGGATGATCTTGTGATAGCGGAGCTTCTCGATGTCGAAGTCCTCGTGGACTCCGGTGCCGAAGGCGGAGATCAGTGCCTGGATCTCCTGGTTCTGCAGGATCTTGTCGATCCGCGCCTTCTCGACGTTGAGGATCTTGCCTCGGATCGGGAGAATCGCCTGGTACTGCGGGTTCCGGCCGGACTTGGCCGAGCCGCCGGCGGAGTCACCCTCGACGATGAAGATCTCGCACTTGGTGGGGTCGTTCGACTGGCAGTCGGAGAGCTTGCCCGGCAGGGACGCGGACTCCAGCAGGCCCTTGCGGCGCGTCAGGTCGCGCGCCTTGCGGGCCGCCACGCGCGCGGTGGCCGCCTGGATCGACTTGCGGATGATGTCCGCGGCCTCGTTCGGGTTCCGGTCGAGCCAGTCCGTGAGGTGCTCGTGCACGACCTTCTGGACGAAGGTCTTCGCCTCGGTGTTGCCCAGCTTGGTCTTGGTCTGGCCCTCGAACTGCGGCTCACCGAGCTTGACCGAGATGATCGCGGTCAGACCCTCGCGGATGTCGTCACCCGTGAGGTTGTCGTCCTTCTCGCGCAGCAGCTTCTTGTCGCGCGCGTACCGGTTGATGAGACCGGTCAGCGCCGCGCGGAAGCCTTCCTCGTGGGTGCCGCCCTCGTGCGTGTGGATCGTGTTGGCGAAGGAGTAGACGCCCTCGCTGTAGCTCGTGTTCCACTGCATCGCGACCTCGACGGAAAGGAGCTTCTCCTTGTCCTCGGCCTCGATGTCGATCACGGAGGGGTGAACGACCTCGCCCTTACGGGAGTTGAGGTACTTCACGAAGTCGACGATGCCGCCTTCGTAGTGGTACGTCACCGTGCGCGCTTCGTTGTCGTCCGAGGTGTCCGCGGTGTCGGCACCCGCGACCGCCTTGGCCGACTCGCGCTCGTCCGTGAGCTTGATCGTCAGGCCCTTGTTGAGGAAGGCCATCTCCTGGAAGCGCCGCGACAGCGTCTCGAAGGAGTACTCGGTGGTCTCGAAGATGTCGCCGTCGGCCCAGAAGGTGACCGAGGTACCGGTCTCGTCCGTGGCCTCGTGCTGGGCGAGTGGCGCGGTCGGGGCGCCCATCTTGTAGTCCTGCGTCCAGCGGTAGCCGTCCGTCTTGATCTCGACGGAGACCTTCGTGGACAGCGCGTTCACGACGGAGACACCCACGCCGTGCAGACCACCGGACACGGCGTAGCCGCCGCCGCCGAACTTGCCGCCCGCGTGCAGGACGGTCAGCACGACCTCGACGGCCGGCTTGCCCTCGGAGGGGATGATGCCGACAGGGATGCCGCGGCCGTTGTCGATGACGCGGACGCCGCCGTCGGGCAGGATCGTGACGTCGATCGTGTCCGCATGCCCGGCCAGGGCCTCGTCGACGGAGTTGTCCACGACCTCCTGCACCATGTGGTGCAGGCCACGCTCACCGGTCGAACCGATGTACATGCCGGGTCGCTTGCGGACCGCGTCCAGCCCTTCGAGGACGGTGATCGCGCTCGCGTCGTAGGAGGCGTCTGTGGCCCCTACGTTGGCGTGCGCGTCTGCGTCGGTGGACGGAATGTTCTCGTTGGGGTTGCCGGAATCGGCCACGAAGCGCCCTTTCTGGCACAGCACAGGCCAAGCTCCCGGTTGGTGACCGGAGCGGCTGCGGCGTGTTGGTTCGGTAAGCCCTAGTCAGCGTTGCTCAGTGCGTCCCACAAGTGGGGCGGGATTAGCTTCCAGTGTACCGGTAGCGCCGACAGTGATGGGGGTTTGCCGGTACCTGAGTCCGCACGTGCCGCCCTGAACCGGTCTCGGCCGACTCCCCCTATTCGGAACGGGGCTCCAGGAGGCTCACAGCGGCACTCAGCGCTTCGGGGTGTCAACCCCCCGCTACCGTGGGCGCGGTCTCACCCGTAGGTGTCGTCGTGACCCGTGCTTCCCGGGGCGCGCAAGGGGCCGTAGCGGCGCGGGCCACCACCGGGGTTCTTGATGTCGATGCGGCGCACGGTGCCGTGCCCGAGATCCTCGTTGAGGCGCCTGACCAGCTGCGGAGCAAGCATCCGGACCTGTGTCGCCCACGCCGTCGAATCGCACTGCACGACGAGGACGCGCTCGTCCTCGTCGTACTTCTGCGGCACACAGTGCTTGGCGAGATCCTCGCCGACGATCTGCGGCCAGCGCCCCATCACGCCACCGACGGCGGCGGGCGTCTCCCAGCCGCGCTCGGTGATCAGCCGGTTGATGGCGGGGCCGAGCCCCATCGGGTCGCGCCCGTCGGCGCGCGCCCCCGAGCGCAGGCCGTTGCCACGCCGAGCCTGCTTCTTCTGCTGGGCCGCCGCACCACGCGCGCGTGCAGCTTCTTTCGCCGCACGTAGGGCGACACGGGCGAGGTCGACTCCAGAAGGCTCGTTCTCCGCTTTTGGTTCCCGCGATCCCCCGGTTTCTCCGGCTCCTCCCGCGGGCGCGCCGTCGCCGCTCACAGCCGCTCCACCGTCCCCTCGGTGACCGCGTACCGCGTCCCGGTCAGCAGATCCGGTACGTCGTCGTCGACCGCGGCCGTCACCAGCACCTGCTCACCCGGGGCCACGAGCTCGGCGAGCCGCTCCCGGCGACGGGCGTCCAGTTCGGCGAAGACGTCGTCGAGGACGAGCACCGGCTCGTTCCCCTCGGCCCGCAGCAGGTCGTACGAGGCGAGCCGCAGCGCCAGCGCGTACGACCAGGATTCGCCATGGCTCGCGTAGCCCTTGGCGGGCAACTGACCGAGTTTCAGCAGCAGTTCGTCCCGGTGCGGTCCTACGAGGGTGACGCCCCGCTCGATCTCCTGCTTGCGCGCGCCTTCGAGGGCGGCCAGCAACTGCTCGTAGAGCTCCTCGCGCGCGTGGCCGACGATTTCGGGCGAGGACGGCTTGTAGTCCAGGGCGATCGGCCCGCCGCCGGGTGCCAGCTGCTCGTACGCCTTGTCGGCCAGCGGCTGCAGCGTCGCGACCAGATCGAGCCTCTGGGCCAGCAGCTCCGCGCCCACGCGCGCGAGGTGCTGATCCCAGACGTCGAGGGTGGACAGGTCCATGGAGCGGCCGCCGTGGCGCCTCGCCAGTGCCGCGGACTTCAGGAGCGTATTGCGCTGCTTGAGGACACGGTCGTAGTCGGAGCGCACACCGGCCATGCGCGGGGAGCGGGCGGTGATCAGCTCGTCGAGGAAGCGCCTGCGCTCGCCGGGGTCGCCCTTGACGAGGGCGAGGTCCTCGGGGGCGAACAGCACGGTCCGCACGATGCCCAGCACGTCACGCGGCCTGACCTGCGACGACCTGTTGATACGGGCGCGATTGGCCCGGCCGGGGTTGAGCTCAAGCTCGACGAGCTGCTGGCGCTCGCCCTGGCGCACCTGGGCGCGGATGACCGCGCGCTCGGCGCCCATGCGCACCAGAGGCGCGTCCGAGGAGACGCGGTGGCTGCCCAGGGTGGCGAGGTAGCCGACGGCCTCGACGAGGTTCGTCTTGCCCTGCCCGTTGGGGCCCACGAACGCGGTGACGCCCGGGTCGAGAGGGACCTCGGCCCGGGCGTACGAGCGGAAGTCGGCCAGCGACAGATGCGTGACATGCATGGTCGTGGGCCGACCTCCCCCAACGTTCTGAACAGCAGTTGTCTACAGCTGTGGATTACTTCTTGCCGCGAGTCACTTCTTCTCGACGGCGTGGCCGCCGAACTGGTTGCGCAGGGCCGCGATCATCTTCATCTGCGGCGAGTCCTCCTGGCGCGAGGCGAAGCGTGCGAACAGCGACGCGGTGATCGCCGGCAGCGGGACCGCGTTGTCGATGGCGGCTTCCACGGTCCAGCGACCCTCACCCGAGTCCTGCGCGAAGCCGCGCAGCTTGTCCAGGTGCTCGTCTTCGTCCAGGGCGTTGACCGCCAGGTCGAGGAGCCAGGAGCGGATGACCGTGCCCTCCTGCCAGGAGCGGAAGACCTCGCGCACGTCGGTCACCGAGTCCACGGCCTCCAGGAGCTCCCAGCCCTCGGCGTAGGCCTGCATCATCGCGTACTCGATGCCGTTGTGAACCATCTTCGCGAAGTGCCCGGCGCCGACCTTGCCCGCGTGCACGGAACCGAAGTCGCCCTCCGGCTTCAGGGCGTCGAAGACCGGCTGGACCTTGGCGACGTCCTCGGCGGAGCCGCCGTACATCAGCGCGTAGCCGTTCTCCAGGCCCCAGACGCCGCCGGAGACGCCGCAGTCGACGAAGCCGATGCCCTTGGCCGCCAGCTCCGCGGCGTGCTTCTCGTCGTCCGTCCAGCGCGAGTTCCCACCGTCGACGACGATGTCGCCGGGCTGGAGCAGCTCGGCCAGCTCGTCGACCGTGGACTGGGTCGCGGCACCGGCGGGCACCATCACCCACACCACGCGCGGACCCTTGAGCTTGCCCACAAGTTCTTCGAGGCTGTGGACGTCCGCGAGGTCCGGATTGCGGTCGTAGCCGATGACGGTGTGGCCTGCGCGGCGGATGCGCTCGCGCATGTTGCCGCCCATCTTGCCGAGGCCGACGAGACCGAGCTCCATCAGTGGTTCCTTACGTTGCGACGGGGCGTGAGGTGGTGCGAGAGCGGTACGAAACACGCCTGCATGTGGATCTCGTACCTGTATCCGAGCCTAAACCCGGACCGTCACGCACACCTGTGGGCAAAGCCGCTCAGGCGAACCCCGAGCGGCCTGCCCGTCGGCTGCCTCAGCCCGAAAGACGCACCGGCATGATCAGGTACTTGTACGCGTCGTCCGCCTCGGCGTCCACGGCCGGCTTGCCGCTGAGCAGCGCGGGCTTGGTGGACGTCGTGAACGACAGCTGCGCGACCGGGGAGTCGATCGCGCTCAGGCCGTCCAGCAGGAAGGTCGGGTTGAAGGCGATCGAGATGTCGTCGCCCTCCAGGTTCGCGTCGACCCTTTCCACAGCCTGTGCGTCGTCGCTGGAACCGGCCTCCAGGATGAGCACGCCCTGCTCGAAGCTGAGCCGCACCGGGGTGTTCCGCTCGGCGACGAGGGCCACACGCTTGACGGCCTCCACGAAGGGAGCGGTCTCGATGACGGCCACGGAGTTGAACTCCGTCGGGAACAGCGTGCGGTACTTCGGCAGGTCGCCCTCGAGGAGGCGGGTGGTCGTACGGCGACCGGCGCCCTCGAAGCCGATGAGGCCTTCACCGGCACCGGAGCCGGACAGCGCCAGCGTCACCGTGTCGCCGCTCGTGAGGGCCTTGGCGGTGTCCAGGAGCGTCTTGGCGGGCACCAGGGCGACCGCGGAGGCCTCCGGGTCCTCCGGCTTCCACAGGAACTCGCGCACGGCGAAGCGGTAGCGGTCGGTGGACGCCAGCGTCACCGTGTCGCCCTCGATCTCGATGCGCACACCGGTGAGGACGGGCAGCGTGTCGTCGCGGCCGGCGGCGATGGCCACCTGCTGAGCGGCAGAGGCGAACACCTCGCCCGGGACGGTGCCCGTGGCGGTCGGCATCTGCGGCAGTGCCGGGTACTCCTCCACAGGCAGGGTGTGGAGTGTGAACCGCGAGGAGCCACAGACCACGGTCGCTCGTACACCGTCTGTGGAGATCTCCACCGGACGGTTGGGGAGGGCGCGGCAGATGTCGGCGAGAAGGCGGCCGGAGACGAGCACCGTGCCCTCTTCGTCGACCTCCGCGTCCACAGAGACGCGTGCCGAGACCTCGTAGTCGAAGCTCGACAGGCTGAGTGCGCCCTCCTCGGCCTTCAGCAGAAGGCCCGCGAGGACGGGCGCAGGCGGTCGTGCCGGGAGGCTGCGCGCCGCCCAGGCCACTGCCTCCGCGAGTACGTCGCGTTCCACCCGGATCTTCACCGTAAGCCGCCTCCTGCGTGTTGCTGGCTGCTCTCGCCCTGCACTGGTCTCGGTCTTCGTCGTCAGACGTCGGTGTCGCTCGGCCCACAGCTGGGGAGAACACCGGGGAACAGTCTGACGCACCGCACTGACAGTCGTTGCCCGCCTCGGTCAAGTCGTGCCGGGGCGCGGTCGAGGTGCCGAGAGCGAGTTGTGCACAGCCCCGTCTTCGAAACGAATTCCCAGCTCTCTCTAGTTGGGAGTAGTAGTAGGGGCTGTGGAAACCGTGGATAACCGCTAAATCGCAGGTCAGAGGCGGCTTTTTGTCCACTGCACCTGTGGGCCGAGCCGGTGGACAACCGGTGGTTTCTGTGGACGGCGAAAAGTTCTGCACACCCGATGCACAGCCTCGGGGCACTTCTCCCCAGCGCCGTCCCCAGCTTTACCCACGTTCCCCACAGCCCAACCGACCCCCTTGGTGTGACGCCTTTCACTCGTCCCGGTGACGAGGCGCGTCGCGTTGCCGAACAGTGGACAGCGGTGTGGAGAAGCTCCCGATCGCTGTGCACAACAGCTGTCATCCTGTGGGTCGACGGTGGACAACGAAATGCACACCCTGTGGAAGAAAAATCTGTCCACAGGGTGTGGAGAGCGTCTGTCCACGAATCCACAGCCGCCTGACCAGGTCTGATGCCCTGTCACCAGGGCGCTCTGTGGACGCCGTCTGGACAACTTCCCGGTCCCCAGGGTGTGGACCGCAGAAACCTGGCACATCTGTGGAGAACACCCGTAACGCGCCCTGAAATCGAACACCGGCTCCGTACGAACGTGCGCGCATACGTAGAAGGGCGCCCCGGGGAGACGTTCCCGGGGCGCCCTTCAGGGACGTAACTGCGCCTGTGTCAGCCGTTCTTGATGCGGTTCGTGAGCTCGGTGACCTGGTTGTAGATCGAGCGCCGCTCGGCCATCAGAGCGCGGATCTTGCGGTCCGCGTGCATCACGGTGGTGTGGTCGCGGCCGCCGAACTGGGCGCCGATCTTGGGCAGGGAGAGGTCCGTCAGCTCGCGGCACAGGTACATCGCGATCTGGCGGGCCGTCACCAGGACGCGGCTGCGCGAGGATCCGCAGAGGTCCTCCACCGTCAGGCCGAAGTAGTCCGCCGTCGCCGCCATGATGGCCGGCGCGGTGATCTCCGGGGACGCGTCCTCGCCACCGGGGATCAGGTCCTTGAGGACGATCTCCGTCAGTCCCAGGTCCACGGGCTGCCGGTTCAGCGACGCGAACGCCGTGACCCGGATCAACGCCCCTTCCAGCTCGCGGATGTTGCGCGAGATGCGGGACGCGATGAACTCGAGCACCTCCGGCGGAGCGTTGAGCTGCTCCTGCACTGCCTTCTTACGAAGGATCGCGATACGGGTCTCCAGCTCGGGCGGCTGGACGTCCGTGATCAGGCCCCACTCGAACCGGTTGCGCAGCCGGTCCTCCAGCGTCACCAGCTGCTTGGGCGGCCGGTCGCTGGAGAGCACGATCTGCTTGTTGGCGTTGTGGAGCGTGTTGAAGGTGTGGAAGAACTCCTCCTGCGTCGACTCCTTGTCCGCGAGGAACTGGATGTCGTCGACAAGAAGGATGTCCATCTCGCGGTACCGCTTGCGGAAGCTGTCGCCCTTGCCGTCGCGGATGGAGTTGATGAACTCGTTGGTGAACTCTTCGGAGCTCACGTACCGCACGCGCGTGCCCGGATACAGACTGCGCGCGTAGTGCCCGATGGCGTGCAGCAGGTGCGTCTTGCCGAGGCCCGACTCCCCATAGATGAACAGAGGGTTGTAGGCCTTGGCCGGTGCCTCGGCGACAGCGACAGCGGCCGCGTGCGCGAAGCGGTTCGACGCGCCGATGACGAACGTGTCGAAGAGGTACTTGGGGTTCAGCCGCGCGGTGGGCTCTCCGGGGCCGGTCGCCGGCGCGGGCTGCGCGGCCAGAGGGCCGGGAGCGCCGCTGGGCACACCACGACCGCGGTCGCCGCCGTCCTGCCCGGGGCGGCCGCCGCCCATCGGGGGCTCACCCGGCTCACGTCGCTGCTGACGCTCGTGCGACGGGTCGTAGGGACCCCGGTCTTCGTAAGGAGGGCGCTCCTCGTACGAAGACCGCTCTTCATAGGAGGGCCGCTCCGCGGACTTCTGCTCGTAGGGCGAGCGTTCCGGCTGCTGGTCGTAGCGGCCGCGCTCGGGCTCGTACGGCTGCTGCTCGTAGGGCGACCGTTCCTGCTGCCGGTAGTCGTGCTGCGGCTGCTGGTGCGGCGTCGCGTACGGGTCGCGCTCGGGGAAGCCGAGCCGGGGCTGCTGCCAGCCGTACTCGTCCTGCTGCGGCCGCGGCCAGGCGCCCGGCTCGGGGCGCTGGTAGTCCGGGTAGGCGGGGCGCGCGGTCGGCAGCTGGTCGCCACGGGGTCCCTGCGGCTGCTCACCGCGCGGGCCCTGGCCGTGCTCGTCAGGACCGCGGCGCTCGTACCCGTCGTAGCCGTCGTACGTGTCGCGCTTCTCGTACGTGTCGTGCGACTGGCCGGGAGCGGCGGGCGGCTCGGTGTCCTCGTAGCGGTGCTGCTGGACCGGCGGCGCGGGAGGCGCGGGGGTCTCGCCCACGGAGTCGTCGACCGTGATCGCGATCCGGATGGGGCGCCCGCACTCGCGGCTCAGGGTCTCGCTGACGACCGGGGCGAGCCGGCCCTCGAGTACGCCCTTCGCGAATTCGTTGGGCACCGCGAGAAGAGCCGTGTCGGCCACCAGGGCCAGGGGCTGACAGCGCCGGATCCAGTGCTCGTCCTTCGTCTCGACGCCCTGCCCGCGACCTTCCCCGAGGAGTTGCTCCAGAACTCGTGGCCACACTGCGGCAAGATCGGCAGGTACGTCAGCCACAGGGCACGCTCTCTCGCTGGTCCCACGAACGTGTGGTTCTGGGACGGGTCGGGAAGAAAATCGGGTGGGGTGGTGGGAAGGGAACGAATCGGAGTTCAGCCACGGTAGTCAGCGCGACCGCTGCGGTTCAAGTTGTTGTCCCCAGCCTGTGGACAGTGTCTCCCGCGTGACGCTGGTTTGACCGGATGGCGTAGCCGCGCGTACCGTAACCAGGTCGAGTTGTCGATGGCTGCTGCCGCCTGCCTCCGATGGGCAAGGTCATGGCCTGCGAGTTCTTCGTGGTCTGTGTAGCGGTGCACTCGGGCGTATTGCGAGCTACTCGTGGGCGCACGGTGACAGCCAGGCGATGTCCCGCCACCACCCGATTTTTTCTGGAGCCCCCGAGTGAGCAAGCGCACCTTCCAGCCGAACAACCGTCGTCGCGCCAAGACCCACGGTTTCCGCCTTCGCATGCGGACCCGCGCCGGTCGTGCGATTCTCGCCAACCGTCGTGGCAAGGGTCGCGCCAGCCTGTCCGCCTGATCTCGTAATCAGGTCATGACGTGCTGCCTACCGAGCATCGGCTGAGGCGGCGCGAGGACTTCGCGACCGCGGTACGCCGAGGACGCCGGGCCGGCCGCCCGCTTCTCGTCGTCCATCTACGTAGCGGTTCACCGGACCCGCACGCGCTTGGGGAGAGCGTCTCCCCGTCGCGTGCGGGTTTCGTCGTGAGCAAGGCCGTGGGTGGAGCCGTCGTACGGAACGCGGTGAAGCGCAGACTTCGACACCTCATGCGCGACCGGGTGGCCTTGTTGCCCCCAGGTAGCCTGGTAGTCGTACGCGCGTTGCCCGGAGCGGGCGACGCCACCCACGCACAGCTGGCCCGAGACCTGGATGCCGCCCTTCAGCGGCTGCTGGGAGGGGGCGCGCGATGAAGTACCCACTGCTCGCTCTGATCAAGATCTACCAGTGGACCATCAGTCCACTGCTCGGTCCGGTGTGCAAGTACTACCCATCGTGTTCCCACTACGGCTTCACGGCCATCGACCGGCACGGTGCGATCAAGGGAACAGCCCTCACCGCCTGGCGCATCCTTCGGTGCAACCCGTGGTCGCTCGGCGGTGTCGACCACGTTCCGCCACGCAAGCGTCCGCGCTGGCACGAGATGCTGCGCGACGCCGTGCGCGGGGACAAGAAAGCGGCCCCCGTCGTTGAGGGCGACAGCCCCTCTGCCCAGGACAACCCGTCCGCAGCGACTTCGCCCAATGCCCAAGGAGCCTGATCAGGGACATGATTTCCGATATCGTCAACGCGATTTCTGGCGTCTTCGCGTTTCTCACGACCCCGGTGTCCTGGGTCATCGTCCAGTTCCACAAGGTCTTCGGCGCCATCTTCGGGCCTGACACCGGATGGGCCTGGGGTCTGTCGATCGTGTCCCTGGTGGTGCTGATCCGCATCTGCCTGATCCCGCTCTTCGTGAAGCAGATCAAGTCGACGCGGAACATGCAGCTGCTCCAGCCTCAGATGAAGGCGATCCAGGAGCGCTACAAGAACGACAAGCAGCGTCAGTCCGAAGAGATGATGAAGCTGTACAAGGAGACGGGTACCAACCCGCTCTCCTCGTGCCTTCCCATCCTCGTGCAGTCGCCGTTCTTCTTCGCTCTGTACCACGTGCTCGCCGGCATCGCCGATGGCAAGAAGATCGGCGTCATCGACCAGTCGCTGCTGGACAGCGCGCAGAAGGCGCACATCTTCGGTGCCCCGCTGGCCTCCAAGTTCATGGACAGCGCCGCCGAGGTCCAGGCGATGGGCGCCTCCCTGACGGACGTCCGCGTGGTCACCGCGGTCATGATCATTCTGATGTCGGCGTCGCAGTTCTACACGCAGCGTCAGCTGATGACCAAGAACGTCGACCTGACGGTGAAGACGCCGTTCATGCAGCAGCAGAAGATGCTGATGTACGTCTTCCCGGTCATCTTCCTGTTCATGGGCATCAACTTCCCCGTCGGTGTTCTCGTCTACTGGCTGACCACCAACGTGTGGACCATGGGCCAGCAGATGTACGTGATCAGCCGGAACCCCACTCCGGGCAGCAAGGCCCAGGAGAAGATGCTCGAGGGCCTGCAGAAGCACGTCGTCTCGCACAGCGCCACGCGCACCAAGCGTGAGAAGAACATCGTCAAGGCCATCGTCTCCAAGGGCCGCGACCGCAACGACTACGAGCGCAAGTTCATCAACGGCCTGAGCAAGGCCGGTCTCGCGGCGCAGACCGACGGATCCGTCGTGAAGAGCTCGGCGGCCACCGAGGTCCTGGACGAGGACGGCACGTCCGCCGGTACCCCGAAGCGACAGCAGCCCAAGCGGCAGTCCAAGTCGCAGCGCCAGTCGGGGACCAGCGCCACCCCTGCCGCCAAGTCCGACTCCTCCCCGGCGAAGCCCTCGCTGGAGAAGAAGGACGCCCCCGAGGACGAGGCCCCGAAGGCCAAGCAGACCGGAGCCAAGCCCGCCGGCGGTTCGAACGGCCGGAGCAAGGCCCGGTCCGGTCAGCGCAAGGGCCAGCCTCCGCGCTCCAAGTCCTCGTCCAAGAAGTAAGCCTCGACGTAAGAAGGAGTCCATCCCGTGACGGAAGGCACCACCTCCGCCGCTCCTGAGGGTGGCGACACCCTGACCCGCCTCGAGCAGGAGGGTGAGATCGCTGCGGACTACCTCGAGGGTCTGCTGGACATCGCCGACCTCGACGGTGACATCGACATGGACGTCGAGGCCGACCGCGCCGCCGTGTCCATCGTCAGTGATGCGAACAGCCGCGATCTGCAGAAGCTGGTCGGCCGTGACGGAGAGGTCCTCGAGGCCCTCCAGGAGCTGACCCGCCTGGCCGTGCACCGTGAGACGGGCGACCGCAGCCGTCTGATGCTGGACATCGCCGGGTACCGGGCCAAGAAGCGTGCCGAGCTCACCGAGCAGGGCGCCAAGGCCGCGGCCGAGGTGAAGAGCACCGGTGAGCCGGTCAAGATGAAGCCGATGACGCCCTTCGAGCGCAAGGTCGTGCACGACGCGGTCAAGGCCGCCGGTCTGCGCAGCGAGTCCGAGGGCGAGGAGCCGCAGCGCTTCGTCGTCGTGCTTCCTGCCTGAGCGGTACGTCGCTTTCCGGCCCCGTCTGTTCGCAGGCGGGGCCGATCTTTGTCAGCCTGTTAGTCAGCAGCCACCCAGTGCGGTAGTGCGGTACGGAAGGACGGTCCTCGTGACGGAGGCAGCAGAACTCCCCCCGGCTCCGGAGCAGGCCCGGACGGTATTCGGCGAGCGCTTCCCGGATGCTGTCCGGTACGCGGAGCTCCTCGCTGACGCGGGAGTGCAGCGCGGCCTCATCGGCCCCCGCGAGGTGCCCCGTCTGTGGGAACGACACATCCTCAACTGCGCCGTGCTCTCCGAGGTGGTCCCGGAGGGCGTCACCGTGTGCGACGTCGGTTCCGGTGCCGGTCTGCCCGGTATCCCGCTGGCCTTGGTCCGCCCGGACCTCAAGATCACGCTTCTTGAGCCGCTGCTCCGCCGTACGAACTTTCTGACCGAGGTCGTCGAACTGCTGGGCCTCGATCATGTGACGGTGGTGCGCGGGCGTGCCGAGGAAGTCCTGGGCAAGCTCCAGCCCGTCCATGTCGTCACCGCCCGCGCCGTGGCTCCGCTGGACCGCCTGGCCGCGTGGGGAGTCCCTCTGCTGCGGCCGTACGGCGAGATGTTGGCGCTGAAGGGCGACACAGCCGAGGAAGAGATCAAGGGCGCCGGTGCGGCTCTGAGCAAGCTCGGCGCAGTCGAGACCTCGGTGCTGCATGTCGGGGAGGGCGTGGTCGATCCCCTGTCCACCGTGGTGCGTGTAGAGGTCGGGGAGAGCCCCGGCGGTGTGCGGTTCGCGGCCAAGCGAGCCAAGGCCGCGCGCACGGGACGGGTCCGGCGCCGTCGCTGATCGTCTCGCAGCTGTTCGTGATGAGTACCGCTGATCCGTCCTGACGACCAGCGGTACTCCACACAAGCTGTCAAACGTACGCATCTCGGGGTGTCGCACGAGAGCGCACCGGGCTGCGGTGCATCGTGTTTCACGTGAAACGTCGCTCACTGCTGCATGGCATCATCAGTCGCGGCCGCGCAGCGGCCGCTCCCCGCGACCGTAGACCTCTCGGATCCCTCGATTCGGGCACGGAGTTGTCCACAGAAGGGGATTCGTCCACAGAAGACCGGGCCTCGCTGGTTCTCGACCCCGAAGGCATGGGAGGCTCTGTTCATTGCGAGCCTGAAGTCGAGGAGAGTGAATCCTTGCGGTCCGACGCCAACATCGCGGGACCGATGACCGATCCGGTCCCCGGTCCCCGCACCGAGTCGGCGGGGGAGGATGTTTCACGTGAAACACCGACCCCGATGGACGACACACCCATCGGTCGCGCTGCCCAATTGGCAGTGGAAGCTCTCGGTCGCGCGGGCGAAGGCCTGCCGCGTCCGGAGCAGACGCGCGTCATGGTGGTGGCCAACCAGAAGGGCGGGGTCGGCAAGACCACAACCACGGTCAACCTGGCTGCCTCGCTCGCGCTGCACGGCGCGCGCGTCCTGGTGATCGACCTGGACCCGCAGGGCAACGCCTCCACGGCTCTGGGTATCGATCATCACGCCGAAGTGCCCTCCATCTACGACGTGTTGGTCGACAGCAGGCCACTCTCCGAAGTGGTCCAGCCGGTCCCGGATGTCGAAGGCCTCTTCTGTGCGCCTGCCACCATCGACCTCGCTGGTGCGGAGATCGAGCTGGTCTCTCTCGTCGCACGGGAGAGCCGGCTGCAGCGTGCCATCCAGGCCTACGAGCAGCCGCTGGACTACATCCTCATCGACTGCCCGCCGTCGCTCGGACTTCTGACGGTCAACGCCCTCGTCGCGGGGGCGGAAGTGCTGATCCCGATCCAGTGCGAGTACTACGCACTGGAGGGGCTCGGCCAGCTCCTGAGGAACGTTGATCTCGTCCGGGGGCACCTCAACCCGAACCTGCACGTCTCAACGATCCTCCTGACGATGTACGACGGGCGCACGCGGCTCGCCTCCCAGGTTGCCGACGAGGTCCGCAGCCACTTCGGCGACGAGGTACTGAGGACGAGCATTCCGCGGTCGGTGCGTATCTCGGAGGCACCGAGCTATGGGCAGACCGTTCTGACCTACGATCCAGGGTCGAGCGGTGCCCTCTCCTACCTCGAGGCGGCACGCGAGATGGCGCTGCGCGGAGTAGGGATCCACTACGACGCCCAGCAAGCCCACATGGGTACGCAACTTGACCAGCAGAGCACGCCGGAGGGTATTCAGTGAGCGAGCGACGGAGGGGACTGGGCCGCGGTCTCGGCGCGCTGATCCCGGCTGCCCCCACCCCGGAAAAGTCGGCGCCTACGGCTGCGGCAGGAGGAGCTTCGACTTCTCCCACGGCAGTGCCGGTGCTGACAGCGGAACGTGGAGTGGCCGCGGCGAAGGTGGCATCGCTTTCGCAGGCCAATGTTTCACGGGAAACCGAGGAGCCGACGAGCAGCGCGGTGGACGGCCTCGACCGTTCCGCCGGAGCGTACTTCGCAGAGGTGCCGCTCGACGCCATCTCGCCCAACCCGCGCCAGCCGCGCGATGTGTTCGACGAGGACGCTCTCGCTGAGCTCATCACGTCCATCAGGGAAGTCGGCCTGCTGCAGCCCGTCGTCGTACGGCAGGTGGGCACCGGGCGCTACGAACTCATCATGGGCGAGCGGCGCTGGAGGGCCTGCCGGGAGGCGGGACTCGAGCGCATCCCGGCCATTGTGCGGGCCACGGAGGACGAGAAGCTCCTTCTCGACGCACTCCTGGAGAACCTGCACCGTGCGCAGCTGAACCCGCTGGAAGAGGCCGCCGCCTACGACCAGTTGCTCAAGGACTTCAACTGTACGCACGACCAGCTGGCGGACCGCATCGGCCGGTCCCGCCCGCAGGTGTCCAACACGCTGCGTCTGCTGAAGCTCTCGCCTGCGGTGCAGAGGCGAGTTGCGGCGGGTGTGTTGTCCGCGGGCCACGCCCGTGCGCTGCTCTCCGTCGAGGACTCGGAGGAGCAGGACCGCCTGGCTCACCGCATTGTGGCCGAAGGGCTTTCGGTGCGGGCCGTCGAGGAGATCGTGACCCTCATGGGCTCGCGGCCCACGAGCACGACGCGAGCCAAGGGGCCGCGGGCAGGCACGCGTGTCTCTCCCGCGCTGAGCGACCTCGCGACGAGGCTCTCGGACCGGTTCGAGACGCGGGTGAAGGTCGACCTCGGCCAGAAGAAGGGAAAGATCGTCGTCGAGTTCGCGTCGATGGACGATCTGGAACGCATCATCGGCACGCTTGCACCGGGCGAGGGACCGGTTCTGCAGAACACCCTCCCTGAGGCGAGCGAGGACGACGAACAGGACTGACCGTCCTACGAAGACCGAAAAGCGGGCTGTGTCCGGTGTGTACCGGAACACGGCCCGCTCTTTGCTTTCCTACGGTATCGATGGAATCGCTTCCTGGTTACGATGCGAGCGGGAAGAGCGCATCCACCCGGCGACACCTCATAGGGGAGGCGGGGGTCATGCGATCGGTGAGTCGCACCGGACTGATGACCGCAGGTCTCGGACTGGGCGCGGTCGGCGGCTTCGTCGGCAGTCTGCTCAGGGAACGGAGCGCTCTGACGGCCGCCCGCGTCGCGGCGGGCGAAGGAAGCGAGGAACTGCCTTCATGGGGCGTCGGCTCGTACCGCTCACGCTGGACAACCTTCCGGACCTTCCCAACCGTTGCCGGTCGTGTGTCTTCTGGGAGCTTGACCCAGTCAGTGGTGAGGCCGCGCTGAGAGCCGGCACTCCGGAACTGGAGAAGGAAGCCTGGATCTCCGCGGTTCTGCTGGAGTGGGGATCCTGCGGTCGCGTCGTCTACGTCGATGATGTCCCGGTCGGTTTCGTGCTGTACGCACCCCCTGCGTACGTACCTCGGTCCATCGCGTTTCCCACGAGCCCCGTGTCCCCCGATGCCGTGCAGTTGATGACGGCCTGGATCATGCCCGGTTATCAGAGCCAGGGGCTCGGGCGCGTCATCGTGCAGACCGTCGCCAAGGATCTGCTGCGCCGGGGCTTCAAGGCCATCGAAGCTTTCGGGGACGCTCAGTGGAAGGAACCCGCGTGTCTGCTCCCGGCGGACCATCTGCTGGCCGTCGGCTTCAAGACGGTCCGACCCCATCCTGCGTACCCGCGGCTGCGTCTGGAACTGCGGACGACGCTGTCGTGGAAAGAGGACGTCGAGCTGGCGTTGGACCGGCTGCTGGGCGCCGTGCAGAAGGAGCCGGCGCTGCGGCCGTTGTGATGAGCCCCGGAAACGCCGACGGGCCAACCCCGAGGGGGTTGGCCCGTCGCTGTTTCACGTGAAACAGCTTCTGCCTCCGTGAAACGGCGTCGTGAACTACTCGGCGATGAAGTCCTCGAGGTCGCGCACGATGGCGGCCTTGGGCTTGGCACCGACGATGGTCTTGGCGACCTCGCCACCCTGGTAGACGTTCAGGGTCGGGATGGACATGACGCCGTACTTGGCGGCCGTGTCCGGGTTCTCGTCGATGTTCAGCTTGACGATCTCGATCTTGTCGCCGTACTCGGCAGCGATGGCCTCGAGCGACGGCGCGATCTGGCGGCACGGACCGCACCAAGCGGCCCAGAAGTCGACCAGGACGGGCTTGTCGCTCTTCAGGACGTCCTCGTCGAAGGAGGCATCCGTCACGTTCTTCAGGTTGCCGGCCACAGCGGGCTCCTCTTTTCTTGGGTGGGGGTGGGAGTGGAAGTTGAGGGTCAGACGCTGGCGGTCGGCGTCTTCTCGGGCTCGGCCGCCTCACTGTCGGCGAGCGCAGCCAGGAAGCGCTCGGCGTCGAGAGCCGCGGAGCAGCCCGTGCCGGCGGCCGTGATGGCCTGGCGGTAGGTGTGGTCCACGACGTCGCCGGCGCCGAACACACCGGTCAGGTTCGTGCGCGTCGACGGGGCCTGCACCTTCAGGTACCCCTCGTCGTCCAGCTCGAGCTGGCCCTTGAAGAGCTCCGTGCGCGGGTCATGGCCGATCGCGATGAACAGGCCCGTCACCGGCAGCTCGGACGTCTCGCCCGTCTTCAGGTTGCGCAGGGTCAGACCGGCGAGCTTCTGCTCACCCTTGACCTCGGCGACCTCGCTGTCCCATACGAACTTGATCTTCGGGTCGGCGAAGGCACGCTCCTGCATTGCCTTGGAGGCGCGCAGGGTGTCGCGACGGTGCACGATCGTCACGGACTTGGCGAAGCGCGAGAGGAAGGTCGCCTCCTCCATCGCGGTATCGCCACCACCGATCACGGCGATGTCCTGGTCCTTGAAGAAGAAGCCGTCGCACGTCGCGCACCACGAGACACCGCGGCCGGAGAGCGCGTCCTCGTTCGGCAGGCCGAGCTTGCGGTGCTGGGAGCCGGTGGTGACGATGACGGCCTTCGCGCGGTGCACGGTGCCCGCGGTGTCCGTCACGGTCTTGATCTCGCCGGTGAGGTCGACGGCCACGACGTCGTCGGGGACGAGCTCGGCGCCGAAGCGCTCGGCCTGGCCGCGCATGTTGTCCATGAGCTCGGGGCCCATGATGCCGTCCTGGAAGCCGGGGAAGTTCTCCACCTCGGTAGTGTTCATGAGCGCACCACCGGCGGTGACGGCGCCTTCGAACACAAGCGGCTTCAGCGACGCGCGCGCGGTGTAGAGCGCCGCCGTGTAGCCGGCGGGCCCGGAGCCGATGATGATCACGTTACGGACGTCGCTCACGGCTTGATTCCTCGTCTCTGCGGGACTGCTGCGTACTGCCGGGGGAGCCTCTTCTCAGGACTCTCACCCCACCCAACGGATCCTACGGGGCGTGCATTCCCGACGTGTCCGGTCGCACGTCGGGAGTGCGTTCGGGTGCCCCTCGCGGCAGGTGTCAGCCGCGGTCGTAGTCGTGGGTGTACAGCAGCTTGCCCGCGGAGGACGCCTGTTTCACACAGGCGGAGTCCACGATGAAGGCCGTGACGCGATGCGCGGGGTCGGTCTTGTGCGGCAGCACGACGAGGTAGGCGTTCTTTCCTTCGTACGTGCCTTCCGTGGCCGCGAGCGGCTTCTCGACCCGGTGGGTTCCCAGCTGGATGCAGGGCGGCACGGAGACGGCTTGCTTCGGGATCGTCGGGACCGTGTTCGGCGTCTTGGGGCCGCTTTCCTTGGTGCCGAACGACGGCTCCTCGGAGGTGGGCGGTGCGACGTTCTCCCCCTGCTTGGTGAGCAGCTCGGACACCTTCGAGCCCAGCGAACCCTCGGCGAGGGTGTCCGTCGCCCCACTGGCCGAGGTGTGACCCGCAGTAGAGGAACCGCCGCCGTTCTGCAGGAGCAGTGCTCCCACGCCGAGTGCGGCCGCGGTCAGGACCGCGCCGAGTGCGGCGCCTGTGCGGCGCCGGGAGCGTCGCGCCTTGCGTCCCGGACCGGCGGCGGCACGGGGATGTCCAGCGGGTCGATCCGAGGAACGCGGAGCCGATTCGGGCTCGGCGGCGGTCGATGTTTCACGTGAAACGGGATCGGCTGCGGCTTCCGCTTCGGCGGCCAGTGCAGCGTCGATCCTGCCGACGAGGTCCTCGGGCATCGGCACGGGGTCCGGCAGAGCGCCGAGCATGCCGCGGATCTCCTCCACCGAGGCGTAGACGTCGGCACACAGGACACAGTCGTCGATGTGCCGCCGGACGTCGGACGTACGGGAGGGGGGCAGCAGGCCTTCGGCGAGGTCGGAGATCTCGGTGACCTCTGGATGTTCTGCCGTGTCGGTCGTGGATGTCACGCTCGCCCACCTCCGCCCTTCACCGCAGCCGAATCATTTGGTCCTGCCTCGTCCCGAGGCCCCGCTGCGGGTGGGACGGATGTCCCCTGCGTCCGGTTCCGTCCAGGGGGCGGGTTCTCGCCACTTCCCTGGTCACCGCTCTCCGTACGGAGATGTGTCAGGAGAGGGAGAAGTCTGGCTCTGCCACGGGCGCAGCGGCTTTTGACGGTTCCGGTGGGAACGTCGAGGATCCGGGCCGCCTCGGCGACCGGGTAGCCCTGCATGTCGACGAGGACGAGAGCGGCCCGTTGGTCGGGCGGCAGCGATCCCAGGGCTTCCAGGAGTTCCCGATGGAGGTCGTTGCGCTCCGCGGGGGCGGCAGCCGATTCGTGTGGCTCCAGAAGCTGGTCGAAGCGCTCGGTGTCGTCCACGGGAGCGGTCTTGCGCGAGGCCATCTTGCGGGCCCGGTCCAGGCACGCGTTGACGGTGATGCGGTGCAGCCAGGTCGTCACGGCGGACTGGCCGCGGAAGGTGTGTGCGGCGCGGTAGGCGGAGACGAGGGCATCCTGCACCGCGTCGGCGGCTTCCTCCCGGTCTCCGAGCGTCCTCAGGGCCACGGCCCAGAGCCGGTCCCGGTGGCGCCGCACGATCTCGCCGAAGGCGTCCTTGTCGCCCTCGACATGGCGGGCGAGGAGGTCCTGATCGCTCACTCCGCCGTAGGCGTCGTCCACTGCCGAACCCCCTCCCCCTGCGAGCTCCGTCCCGTTACGCGTCGTCAGCCGGTGAACTTCACATCCGTGATGCCCTGCTTGAAGCCAGCGTCGCTGTACCCATCCTTGCCCGCGTGGGGCAGTGCGGTCAGCCAGACGAGCACATACCTCGTCTTCACCGGCTCATCGGCCTTGAAGGTCGCCGTCGTGGTGGTGGTCTGGTCCTTGGCACCGATCCGCTTCAGGCCGTCGACCGAAGCAGGGCTGAGCGAGTCCGACGCGTACAACGAGACGGTGGTGTGGTCACCGCCGTAACGGAGCTTTATCGAGGCGGACGACACCTCCTGCTCGGAGCCGAGGTCGTAGACGATGCCGACGCCGGGCTTTATGACCATCTCAGGGCCGTCGTAGAACGAGTTGGTCCGCCAGTACGAAGCGCTGTCGCCGTCGTACGTCTTCTGCACGTCACCGGGCGCCTGAGCGTCGCCCTTGGCGACGTATTCCTTGGCGCCCTCGATGGTCAACGGTTTCGTCGGCTTCTTGGCGTCCTTGCCGCCGCCGTCCTTCGTGTGCGTCGTCTCGGAACTGCCGGAGCTGCCGCGGTCCATGAGGGCGTCCGCGAGCTGCCAGCTGCCGAGGCCCAGGGCGGCGATCAGCAACGCCGAGACGGCCCACTTGAGGGCCTTCCCGGTGCGGCCCTGCAGCGGGGCCGGCGGCGTGGGCACGGGCTGGGTGGCGCCGGGCACAGCCGGGCGGCCGTACGTCCCCTGCTGGTACGTGGTCCGCTGGTACTCCGGAGGCGCGGTGAACGCGGGCTCCGGCGGGCGGATCTTGGGCATCTCGCCGATGGCCTTCACCAGGTCCTCCGGCGTGGTGCACGGCGGTTCCTGGCGGGAAGCGGTCGCTCCGTGGTTGGCGAGAGCGCGCATGGCGAGCTCTGCGAGGCCGCGGTGCACGCCGGCGCGGACCTGGTCCGGGGCGATGAGGCCGACGTCCTTGGGCAGCCCGGACAGGCCGTATGCGTCGTTTTCGTACGGCCAGCGCTGCGTCAGGGAGGCATACAGCAGTGCCCCGATCGCCTCGGCGTCGCTGCGCTGCGGAGTGTCGGACGTGATGCCGCGCAGTGCCGCGTTCACGGCGAGGCCGCGGATGCGCCACTGTCCGGTGGAGGTGCGCAGTACGGCGCTCGGCGTGAGCCGCAGATGCGCGAGACCCTCGCGATGGGCGGCCGCCATGGCGTGCGAGACCTGGTTGACCATCTGGTACGCGTCGTGCGTCTCCAGGGTGTTCACGGCGAGCAGGGCCGTGAGTTCGGTCGCGTCGGGCAGCCACTCGTGGACGACGTAGACGAGGTCGTTCTCCTCCACCGCGTCCAGGACCTGCACGAAGCGGGGGTCGCCGAGCAGCGCCGACGAGCGGGCCGCGGCGAGCACCGAGCGGGCCCGTGCGTGGTCGGCAGGCAGGAGGTGCACGCCGACGGCGCGACGGAGCTTCTCGTCGACCGCACGCCAGCTGCTGAAACCGTCCAGACGGGTGACGCACTCTTCGAGTCGATAGCGTCTGGCGAGCTTGTGGCCGCTGTGCAGCTCGGGCGGCGAGGCCGCGCCGGGGCTCATGTGCGTGCCCGTCTCCGCCGTGTCCGCGCTCTCTTCAGCTGCCGTGGTGTCCCGCTCCCCGGTCTTGGCCACCCCGTCGGCCGTGGCCTGCTCCGCCTTGTCCGCCTTGGCGGCCAGCGGTTCGTCACCGCCGTTGTCGGCCACGTCGACGGCAGCCGTGCTCCGTTCCGCCACCGTCGTTCCTGCCTCCCCATCCGTTGCATTCACTGCGACGCCAAACCCAATTGTGCCCACAGTCTCGCGCTATGCACGACACGCGGTGGTCGCCGATGGTTGTGCGCACTTCCGGCCGAGTCAGCGGCCGAGGCGTCCGCGCACCATTCCGACCATCGAATTCAGCTCTTCGATGCGCATCTTGCGCGCGGCCACGTAGAAGACGCCGAGCAGTACGGCGCCACCGACGACCAGCGCCGCGATCGACCCGAACGCGCCGTGGCCGAGTGCCTTGGTGAGCGCGTACCCGATTCCGCCGCCGATGATCGTGGCGGGAACGGACGCGAGGCAGAGGCGGGCGTACGTACGCACGACGTTCGGGCCGTCCAGGTCGCCACCGAGCCGCTTGCCCAGGCGTCGCCACGCGACACCGACCCCGATCGCGTACGCGAGACCGTACGAGAAGGCCATGCCGACGACTGCCCACCGGGCGGGCAGGATGACGTAGCACAGGGCCGAGGCGGCGGCGTTGACGGCGGCGACGATGACCGTGTTGTAGAAGGGCGTCCGGGTGTCCTCGTACGCGTAGAAGCCGCGCAGCACCACGTACTGCACGGAGAACGGGATGAGGCCGAGACCGAACGCCATGAGGATGTAGCCCATGGACTGGGCGGCCTCGATGCCGCTGGAGCCGAAGAGCAGGGTGCACATCGGGACGCCGAGTGCCACGAACATGAAGGCCACCGGGACGATCGCGACCGCCGAGGTGCGCAGGCCCGAGGAGATGTCGTCGCGGACCGCGCCGGGGTCGCCGTCGTGGGCGGCGCGCGAGATGCGCGGCAGCATCGCGGCCATGACGGAGACCGTGATGATGGCCTGCGGCATGCCCCAGATCAGCTGGGCGTTCGAGTAGCCCAGGATGCCCGTGCCCTTGACCGGGGAGGCCTCGCCCGCCGCGGTGGCGAGCTGGGTGACGACGATGACACCGGCCTGGTTGGCGAGGACGAACAGGACGGTCCACTTCGCGAGCTTCACGGCCTTGCCGAGGCCGTGGCCCTTCCAGTCGAAGCGGAGGCGGAAGCGGAAGCCGGTCTCGCGCAGGTACGGGATCATCGCCAGCGCCTGGACCATCAGGCCGAGCAGGGTGCCGAGGCCGAGCATGCGGACGCCGTCCGGCGGGATGGTCGTGACGCCCATCCTGCTCTCGGCCGCGGTGCCGTAGACCCAGATGAACATGCCGAACGTGAAGATCATGACGATGTTGTTCAGGACCGGGGTCCACATCATCGCGCCGAACTTCCCACGGGCGTTCAGGATCTGGCCCATGACCACGTGCACACCCATGAAGAAGATCGTGGGCAGGCAGTAGCGGGCGAAGGTGACGCCCACGTTGTCGGCGGCCGGATTGCTGGAGACCGTGTCCGACATCAGCTTGATCAGCAGGGGTGCCGCGAAGACGACGATCGCGACGATCACCGCGAGGGCGACCATCACGAGGGTGAGCAGCCGGTTGGCGTAGGCCTCGCCGCCGTCCTCGTCCTCCTTCATGGAGCGGACGAGCTGCGGTACGAACACCGAGTTGAGGCCGCCGCCGACGGTCAGGATGTAGATCATCGTCGGCAGCGTGTACGCGACCGTCCAGGTGTCACCGAGGAGTCCGGCGCCGAGCGCCGCGGTGATCACCATGGTGCGGACGAAGCCGGTCAGCCGGGAGACCAGCGTGCCCGCGGCCATCACCGCACTCGACTTCATGAGGCCCGCCGCGCGGCCGCCCTTCTTCGGGGCGGGCGCGGGAGCCGCTGCCGGCGGGGGCACCGGCACCGCTGCCTGGCCGAGGACCCGGGTCGCGTCGTCGACCGGCGGCTGCGCCGGTGCACGGCCTCCGGTGTAGCCGGGCTGCTGGTCCCGGAAGAGGTGGGCGAAGGCGTCCGGCTCGTGACGCTCCTCGGCGGCCTGCGTCACCAGGTCGTCGACGCCCACGAACTGGGTCGTGCGCGCGTCGTCGCCGTACGGCAGGTACTGAGTGGGGCCCTCGGGCTCCGGCGCGGGCGTCTGCGCCCACACGCGGGGGTCGGGCTGGTACTGGTTCGTGGGCGGCGGCGCGTACAGCGGTTGCGCCTGGTACGTGCCGGGGGGCGGCGGCGGGTGCGCCGCGCGGTCGTACAGCGCCTCGGTCACCGGGTCCTGGGCGGCGAGGTCGTGCGCCCGGTACGGATCCTGGTCGTAGGCGTCCTGGAGGTACGCGTCCTGTGGATACGCGTCGGGGGCGGGCTGGGGCGGCGGTACCTGACCGTCGGCCCCGTAGGAGCCGGCGTACGGGTGGCCATCGCCCGAGGCAGAGCCGCCCTGGCCCTGGCCACGGTCACCGTCGTACGGCGCGTTCATGGTTACCCCACCTCATCGTCCCCGGCCCACCGGCCACGACATCGCTCAACGGTCCACTCTCTCACCCGTGCCCGACGGGGCCGTGCTTTCGGAAGAGGTGTCAGCCGTCGGGTCACTCGGCTGCTGCGGAACGTCTGCCCGCGCGGTGGGCACCGAGTCGGATTCCGGCGCGTCCTGTACGGCCGCGGCGGAATCCTCCTGCGGGCCGTCCTGCGCCTGCTGGGCGGCGGCACGCTTGCGCTGGGTGTACATCCGGAACCCGGCCAGGACGAGCAGCAGGACGCCGCCGCCGATGACGAGCATCACGGTCGGCGTGATCTCCGTGGCGTCCACCTTGAAGGCGATCTTCTTGCCATAGGGCTGGTTGTCCGCGGTGAACAGCTGGGCGTAGACGGTGACCGGGCCGGTCGCCTTGGCCGTGGTCGTGAACTTCACGGACTGGCTGTGCCCGCTGGCGATCTTCACGAGCTTGTCCTCGGAGGCCCCGTCGCCGATCTTGAGGCGGGTGCCGTTGGCCGAGGTGAGGCGCAGGACGAGGTGGTCGACGTCCTGCCACAGGTTGTTCTGCACGGACACCGGGATCGTCGCGCTGCGGCCCGAGAGTCTGACGCCGGACTTCGGGATCAGCGAGACCTGGCCGCTGAGTTCGGAGAGGTACGACGAGACGCCGTCACGGAACGACTGGGAGGCCGCCGCCTTGGAACGCCAGGACGTGGACATCTCCCGGTCCATCGCGCGGCCGAACGGCGTCACCACCCGGGACGGGTCGCTGAGGACGACCTTGAAGTTCTCCAGGGAGCGCTGGGTTTCCTGGATCTCCTCGAACGCGGGCCTCGACAGCTCCTGCCTGCGCAGGGACGCGGGGTACGAGCGTGCGGACGGAACCTGGGTGGTCGCGCCCGGGTCCGGCTTCGAGGAGGCGGCGGCCGACAAGCTCTGGGACTGCGACCAGGTGCCGTCCTGCAGCGCCCGCACGGCCTGGGCCATGGAGTGGGCCTGGCTGGTGGTGGGGGTGCGCTGCGGGGCGACGACGACGCTGCGCTGCTTGTCGGTCTGCAGGTTGAGCATCAGGCTCTGGGCGAGGAACTTCTGGACGGCGAGCGTCGAGGTCTCGGCGCGTGCCATGTCCCCCTGGAACGCGGTCGACAGGCGGGCGTCGGCGACCACGGCCGTGGCGCCGCCACCGATGGGACGGGCAGCGGACGGCGTGTAGGCGAGGTCGTCCTGGAGGGAGTCACTGCGCGCGATGATCTTGTTCGCGCCCGCGGAAGTGGCGACCTTGACGATGTCCTTGTCCACGGCGCCCTCGGCGGGCCACGCGTAGGACGTGTCCGCCTTCACGTGAAGGATCGTGTCGACGGCCGCGACGGCGGCGTCCGTGGCGTCCTTGAGGTGCCCGAGCGACCCGGTCACCTTCGTGCCGTTGTGCGCGAGCGAGGCCAGGTCCGGGTCGGCGAACGGCAGTGTGACCACCTTCTGGCCCTGCACGGCGTTCTGCAGCTCGCCCAGCCACTCCTTGGCGATCGCCTGGTTCTTGCCGGACGTGAACGTCCCGTCCGCATCCTTGATCTTGTACGTCTCCGTCATCGCGTCGACCGAGGCGAGCAGATCGGGGTCGATCACCCAGGTGATGTCGAGGCCGCTGCCGAGCTCCAGCATCTGCTGGAGACGGCCGCCGGGACCGATCTGCTGGGCCAGACTGTCGTCGTCGAAGACGGGCGTCTGCTGCTCGTCCGTTCCCGTTTCCGCGGTGAGATGGGTGTCGGAGATCAGCGGCCACAGAACGGTGGTCTTCGTCCGGGTGTCCGCGTCGTCGGGCTGCCAGGGCAGGAAGGTCCGCTGGATGCCGAGCGTCGTCGGGTACGGCAGGGCGGCCGTCTCGCCCTTGAGGGCGACGCTGATCTGGTAGACGCCGTCGGCGTTGAGATGCAGTTCCTCGACCGGCACCGACAGCGTGAAGTCCTGGGTCGCACCGGGGGCGAGCTTCGCGACCTTCTGCGCGTACTTGCTCGCGACCTCCGTGCCCTCCGGGGAGCCGCCCGTACTGCTCTTCGCGGCGGCGTCGATCGCCGAGCGTCCGGCGTAGGAGATGCCGACCCGCAGGCCGACATGGGCGTCCGTGATCGCTTGCCGGCCGTTGTTGGTGATCTTGCCGCGGACCGTGAGCGTGTCCTGCTCCGTCGGCACAGTGGGCGAAAGCTGGTTCACCGTCACGTCGACCGTGCTCGTACCGGTCGCGTCGGCGGTGGCGGTCGTCGGGGTCGCCGCCGACGCGGGGGCGGTGCCGGGCAGCAAGGGCAGCGCAGCCAGGAGCGGCGCCGCGGCGAGCAGGGTTCCGGTGCGCCGCAGCAGTCGGCGGGCAGGTGAGGGGCTCATCCCGGGAAAGTCTGCCGCCTCGGCCACGCGCTCGTCCGTCCCTCGTCGTCGTCAGTGGTCGCAGATGTGTCCACGCATGGTAACGAGGAGCACTGTGGCTGAGTGCCACGGTCCGCTCCCACAAGATCGTGGAGCCAGGGTAGGGGGCCGCTCCGGCGGTCTTGTCACGGCCCCGGGAAACGGTTCGGTTCGGGCCACCCGAGCCACGTACCCTTTCCTGTTGTGCCGAACGCCAATGAAGACAATGCCAGTGCCCTGAGCGAGGTGCAGCGCCGCGCCGTCAGCGAGCTGCTGCGGGTTTCGCCTGTCGCCGACGACCTCGCCCGCCGATTCCAGGAGGCCGGGTTCTCCCTCGCCCTGGTCGGTGGTTCGGTCCGGGACGCATTGCTCGGCCGGCTCGGCAACGACCTGGACTTCACCACCGATGCCCGCCCCGAGGACGTACTGAAGATCGTCCGTCCCTGGGCCGACGCCGTCTGGGAGGTCGGGATCGCGTTCGGCACCGTCGGCTGCCAGAAGAACGGTCGCGTCGAGGGCGTCGACCAGACCTTCGAGATCGAGGTCACGACCTATCGCTCCGAGGCGTACGACCGCACCTCGCGCAAGCCCGAGGTGTCGTACGGCAATTCCATCGAGGAAGACCTCGTCCGCCGTGACTTCACGGTGAACGCGATGGCCGTCGCTCTCCCTGAGAAGGACTTCATCGACCCGCACGGAGGTCTCGACGACCTGGCCGCGCGGATCCTGCGCACGCCCGGTACGCCCGAGGACTCCTTCTCCGACGACCCGCTGCGGATGATGCGGGCCGCCCGCTTCGCCGCGCAGCTCGACTTCGAGGTGGCCCCTGAGGTCGTCGCGGCGATGAAGGCGATGGCGGGCCGCATCGAGATCGTCTCCGCCGAGCGCGTCCGGGACGAGCTGAACAAGCTGATCCTCTCCGCGCACCCGCGCAAGGGCCTCACTCTGCTCGTCGACACCGGCCTGGCCGACCACGTCCTGCCCGAGCTGCCCGCCCTGCGTCTCGAGCGCGACGAGCACCACCGGCACAAGGACGTGTACGACCACACGCTGATCGTGCTCGAGCAGGCCATGGCGCTGGAGACGGACGGCCCCGATCTGACGCTGCGTCTCGCGGCGCTGCTGCACGACATCGGCAAGCCGCGCACCCGCCGCTTCGAGAAGGACGGCCGGGTCTCCTTCCACCACCACGAGGTGGTCGGCGCCAAGATGACGAAGAAGCGCATGACGGCGCTCAAGTACTCCAACGAGCTCGTGAAGGATGTCTCGCGCCTCGTCGAGCTGCACCTGCGCTTTCACGGGTACGGCACCGGCGAGTGGACGGACTCCGCCGTGCGCCGCTACGTACGCGACGCGGGACCGCTTCTGGAGCGTCTGCACAAGCTGACTCGTTCTGATTGCACGACGCGGAACAAGCGCAAGGCCAATGCCCTGTCGCGAGCCTACGACGGGCTTGAGGAGCGCATCGCGCGGCTCCAGGAACAGGAAGAGCTGGACTCGATCCGCCCCGATCTCGACGGCAACCAGATCATGGAGATCCTGGATGTGCGGCCGGGCCCGGTGATCGGGCAGGCGTACAAGTTCCTGCTCGAACTCCGTCTGGAGAACGGGCCGATGGAGTACGACGCGGCCGTGGCGGCCCTCAAGGAGTGGTGGGCCGGGCTCTCGCAGGACTGAGAACCGGCACGGAGTGGGGGCGCTGTTTCACGTGAAACAGCGCCCCCAGCCATAGGTCGACAGGTCGATCCGGATCGTGTTTCACGTGAAACATCGCGCGGATCGTGAGGGATACGCCGATTCCCGCGCCCGGCCGCGCCCGGCCGCGTCAGACCGGGTCAGACCGCGTCGTCCACGCCGTCGTTCACCCGTGTACCGAAACGGGCCATGGTGAGTGCCACTGCCCCGTAGAGAGCCGCCACGAGCACCACGAGCGGGATCGAGCGTCCGTCCGGCGGAAGCATCAGGGCTGCCACGGCGGCTGCGCCGACGAACGAGATGTTGAACAGCACGTCGTAGACGGAGAAGATCCGGCCGCGGAAGCCGTCGTCCACCGAGGACTGGATGACCGTGTCCGTTGCGATTTTCGCGCCCTGAGTGGTGAGCCCCAGGACGAAGGCGGCCACCAGAGTGGGGGCGGGTTCGAAGGGGAGCCCCAGTGCGAGTTCCAGGACGGCGGCCACGCCGGCGCAGATCACGATCCAGCCACCCGCTCCGAACCGAGCGGCCGCCGCCGGTGTCACGACGGCAGCGACGAAGAACCCCGCTCCTGAGATGCCCACCGCCAGGCCGAGCAGTGCCAGGCCGTCGGACTCCGTGGACGACCACGCGTACCGGCACAGCATGAGCACCATGACGAGCAGGGCGCCGTAGCAGAACCGCATCACCGTGATCGCGGCCAGGGCGCGTGCCGCGGGACGCCGGGAAGCGAGATGGCGTACGCCGGAGAGGAGATCCCGCGCGGTGCCGGACAGCGCCGCACCCAGCCGGGATTGCACCAACTCCTGGTCCGGTCCGAGGAGTTGTACGTCCATGCGCAGCGAGGCGAGTGCGGCGCACAGGTACAGGGCCGCGCCGAGGAGGACGACTGCCGCGTCCGAGTCCGAGGCGAGCAGTCGCACGGCGAAGGCGAGACCGCCGCCCAGGGTCGCGGCGAGGGTACCCGCGGTCGGCGAGAGCGAGTTGGCCATCACGAGGCGGTCGGCGTCGACGACGCGGGGCAGCGCGGCCGAGAGACCGGACAGGACGAAGCGGTTGACCGCGGTGACGCAGAGGGCCGAAGCGTAGAAGAGCCAGTCCGGCGCTTGGCTCAGCATGAGTACGGCGGTCGCGGAGGCCAGGACCACCCGCAGCAGATTTCCGTAGAGGAAGACCTGGCGGCGGCGCCAGCGGTCGAGCAGCACGCCTGCGAACGGGCCGACGAGGGAGTACGGCAGCAGCAGGACGGCCATCGCCGAGGCGATCGCGGCGGGCGAGGTCTGCTTCTCCGGAGAGAAGACGACGTAGGTGGCGAGTGCGACCTGGTACACGCCGTCCGCGCCCTGGGAGAGCAGGCGCAGCGCGAGCAGGCGCCGGAAGTCGCGCAGCCGCAGCAGGACGCGCAGGTCACGGACGACAGCCATGGGGCACAGCCTCACATATGGGAGAGGCCCCCGGACGCACGAGGTGTGCGATCCGGGGGCCTCAACAGCCCTCAGGCGGTGGCTGTTTCACGTGAAACAGCCACGCAGCCGTTCATGAGGGGTGGGTCAGCGCTCGACCTCGCCCTTGATGAACTTCTCGACGTTCTCGTAGGCCTCGTCGTCGAAGTACTGCACCGGCGGGGACTTCATGAAGTACGAGGAAGCGGAGAGGATCGGGCCGCCGATGCCGCGGTCCTTGGCGATCTTCGCGGCGCGCACGGCGTCGATGATGACACCCGCGGAGTTCGGGGAGTCCCAGACCTCGAGCTTGTACTCCAGGTTCAGCGGGACCTCACCGAAGGCGCGGCCCTCGAGGCGGACGTACGCCCACTTGCGGTCGTCGAGCCACGCGACGTAGTCGGACGGGCCGATGTGGACGTTCTTGTCGCCCAGCTCGCGGTCGCGGATCTGCGAGGTGACGGCCTGCGTCTTCGAGATCTTCTTCGACTCGAGGCGGTCGCGCTCGAGCATGTTCTTGAAGTCCATGTTGCCGCCGACGTTGAGCTGCATGGTGCGCTCAAGACGGACACCGCGGTCCTCGAACAGCTTCGCCATCACGCGGTGCGTGATGGTCGCGCCGACCTGCGACTTGATGTCGTCGCCGACGATCGGGACGCCCGCCTCGGTGAACTTGTCCGCCCACTCCTTGGTGCCGGCGATGAAGACCGGAAGAGCGTTGACGAAGGCGACCTTGGCGTCGATGGCGCACTGGGCGTAGAACTTCGCCGCGTCCTCGGAACCGACGGGCAGGTAGCAGACGAGAACGTCGACCTGCTTGTCCTTGAGGACCTGGACGACGTCGGCGGGGGCCTCGGAGGACTCCTCGATCGTCTCGCGGTAGTACTTGCCCAGACCGTCGAGCGTGTGACCACGCTGGACCTGGACGCCCGTGTTCGGGACGTCGCAGATCTTGATGGTGTTGTTCTCGGAGGCGCCGATGGCGTCCGCGAGGTCGAGGCCGACCTTCTTCGCGTCGACGTCGAACGCGGCGACGAACTCGACGTCGCCGACGTGGTAGTCGCCGAACTGGACGTGCATGAGGCCGGGGACCTTGGTCTCCGGGTCAGCGTCCTTGTAGAACTCGACGCCCTGCACCAGCGAGGCGGCGCAGTTGCCCACGCCGACGATGGCTACGCGAACCGAACCCATTCCGGTTGCTCCCTGTGTGTACTGGTGAAGTCCTGATTGGACTTCACGTGGCGGTGTCGTCGGACGGATCCGGCCGGGTGCTGTCCCGGTGCCGGGGCAGGCCGCCCGTCTCTCCAGATGTGTCCTGCTGAGCTGCGTCCCCCGGGCCCGACCTTTGCTGGTCGCGGCCCGCGCGCTCGCTCTCGATGAGCTCGTTCAGCCAGCGCACTTCGCGCTCCACGGACTCCATGCCGTGTCGCTGAAGCTCGAGCGTGTAGTCGTCCAGGCGCTCCCGGGTGCGGGCGAAGGAGAGGCGCATCTTTTCGAGGCGCTCTTCCAGACGGCTGCGACGGCCTTCGAGTACGCGCATCCGTACGTCACGCGACGTCTGCCCGAAAAAGGCGAATCGCGCGGCGAAGTGCTCGTCCTCGTACGCATCGGGGCCGGTCTGCGAGAGCAGATCCTCGAAGTGCTCCTTACCTTCCGCCGTCAACCGATAGACGATCTTGGCGCGACGCCCTGCGAGTGAGCTGGCAAGGGCATCGGCGGGACCCGCGCCCGCTTCCTCGATCAACCAGCCGCTCGCGACCAGCGTCTTGAGGCAGGGGTACAGCGTCCCGTAGCTGAAGGCACGGAAGACCCCCAGCGACGTATTGAGTCGTTTGCGCAGCTCATAGCCGTGCATCGGGGATTCGCGGAGCAGTCCGAGTACGGCGAACTCGAGGATGCCGGAGCGCCGGCTCATCGTCGCCTCCTCACTGTCGCGGGCCCATGTATCGACTCTTTATGTCGTGCTGATGTATCGGCTCGATACATCTCGACGATAGAACGACCCAACGATTGCGACAAGAGGGATCACGGTGAACGGCGTCACATCACCGATTCGTAGGAAGCAACTTGCCTGATTTGGGGTGAACTTCGCCCCTCGGTGGGTTTTGACGGTGCGTAGTCTGTCCGCCATGCAGACCACCGGGAACCAAGTGACGCCTGGGGGCGTCGTCGTCCCGGGTGCAGTGCGGGTGAGTGCCGAAAGGGACGCATCCGTACTTCGGGGGGACCGGAAACCAGCCGCCGTTTCCAGGCGCGCGAGGCCGCGCCTGCCCGAGGAGTAGTCGTTCGATGAGCGAGCACCGTCGCAAACCGCCGCAGCCGCAGGGCGGCGGACGCGCCGCGGCCCGTCGCGGAGCGTCCGGAGGATCACCGGGCCGTCGTGCAATGCCGCGCGGCACCACTGGATCGCCGTCTGATTCCTACGGCGGCCCGAGGTCCTCGGGTTCGCACGGGGGCGCGAGCGAGGAGCGCCCCTGGGGCGGCCGCGCCGAGGCGCGCCGTGCGGCTCAGCGCGGCGCCGGAGGCGGCAGGCGCAGGGCCGCCGACGACGGCGCGGGCCGTGGTGGAGCCGGCGGCGGTGGCCGTCGCGGTGGCGGCGGGCCGAACGGCCCGGGGCGCGGCAGGGGCCGCGGCGGCCGTCCCGAGAAGAAGAGGTTCATCGACTACCCGCGCGCGGGCAAGTACGGCTGGGCCCGGTTCGTGCCGTCCTGGAAGCAGGTCGTCGGTACGTGTTTCGGCTTCATGCTCCTGGGCATCGGGGCGTTCGGCATCGGCCTGATGATCGTGTCCGTGCCGATCGAGGCGCAGGCGGCCACCGCCCAGTCGAACGTCTTCTACTGGGACGACGGGACGCAGATGGCGGCGACGGGCGGTGAGCAGAACCGCCAGATCGTGCCGCTGTCCGAGATCCCGAAGTCCATGCAGAAGGCCGTGATCTCCGCGGAGAACGCCTCGTTCTACGACGACTCGGGCGTCGACCCCATGGGCATCGCACGCGCCATGTTCAACATGGCGAAGGGCGGCGAGACCCAGGGCGGTTCGACCATCACCCAGCAGTACGTGAAGAACGCGATGCTGGACGACCAGTCCCAGTCGCTGTCCCGCAAGGCCAAGGAGCTCTTCATCTCGGTGAAGGTGGGCGCCACGGTCGACAAGGACGACATCCTCAAGGGCTACCTCAACACCGCGTACTTCGGTCGCAACGCCTACGGGATCCAGGCGGCGGCCCGGGCCTACTTCGACCGCGACGCCGCCGACCTCACGACCGAGCAGAGCATCTTCCTGGCGTCGGTCCTGAAGGGGCCGAACCTCTACAACCCCGACGGCGGCATCGGCGACAGCGCGACGCCGGCCGCCAACAAGGCGCGCGCGCAGTCCCGCTGGAAGTGGATCGCCGACCGCATGGTCGAGGTCGGGAACATGCCCCAGAGCGAGCGCGACGGCCTCAAGGGCTTCCCCAAGCTCGAGAAGCAGAAGTCCGCACTGTCCGGGCAGACCGGCTACCTGGTGGACATCGCCAAGGACTACGTCTCCAAGAAGAGCGGCATCTCGCCCGAGGACCTGGAGAAGGGCGGATACAAGATCTACACGACCTTCAACAAGAAGAAGGTCGAAGAGCTCGAGAAGTCCGTCAAGAAGACGGAGAAGGTCTTCCTCGACTCCAAGAAGCGGCCGAAGACGGACAAGTACGTACAGTTCGGCGCCGGTTCCGTGGAGCCGGACACCGGCAAGATCGTGGCGATCTACGGCGGTGCCGGGTACGACCAGGACCACTACACGAACAACGCGAACACCGCGGGTGTGCCGGTCGGCTCGACCTGGAAGCCCATCGTGCTGGCGTCCGCGATGCAGTACGGCACCTACAAGAGCGACGGCGAGGGCATCTCGCCGATGAGCCTGTACAACGGCAACGACCTGCTCGTCATCAAGGACCGCAACGGCGATCCCATCCGGGCGGCCGACGGCACGCCCTTCCGGCAGAAGAACGAGGGCACCAGGATGTGGGGCCCGATCACGCTGCGCAAGGCCATGGAGCAGTCGATCAACTCGCCGTTCGTGCAGCTCGGCATCGACGTGGGCCTCGGCAAGACGCGCGAGATGGCCAAGAAGATGGGCATCCTCGATGCCAGCTTCGACCAGGGGAACCTGAACAACGCCTCGTTCTCCCTGGGTACGTCCACGCCGAGTGCCATTCGCATGGCGGACGCGTACGGGTCGTTCGCCACGTCGGGCGAGCACTATGAGCCGTACTCCGTGACCAAGGCCGTCGACAAGGACGGCAAGGAACTGCCGGGCTTCGACGTGCCGAAGCCGTCCAGGGCCATGGACCCGGACGTGGCGGAGAACGTCACGGACGTCCTGCAGAACGTGGTCAAGAACGGTACGGGCAAGAAGGTCGCCGACATCGGCTTCCCCGTCGCCGGCAAGACCGGTACCACCGACAAGAACAAGTCGGCCTGGTTCGTGGGCTACACGCCGGAGCTGTCCACCGCCGTCACGCTGTTCCGCACCGACCCCCGGTCGAACGGCAAGGAACTCCTCTCCATGAACGGCACGGGTGGCGTGCCGTCCATCCACGGTGGTGACATTCCGGCCCAGATCTGGCGGGACTACATGTCGGCGGCGCTCAAGGGCGTCGACCACAAGGACTTCCCCGAGGCCTCGAAGATCGGTGAGGTGGTCGGCTCGCCGAGCCCGACACCGACCCCGACGAGCCCGCCGGCGCCGACCACCTCGGCCCCGGTCGAGCCCTCGCCGACCCAGTCCTCGCCCGACCCGTCGCCGTCGACGAGCGAAACCTGCAGCCAGTGGAGCTGGGACTGCCAGACCGGCGGTACGACCGGCGGCGGCATGACCGACGGCGGTACGACGGACGGCGGGGTGACCTCGTCGCCGTCGGCCAGCGAGAGCACCGGCAACGGGAATTCGAGAGGAAACGGGAACGGCGGCTTCATCGGGGGCAATTCGGGCTAACGCCCGGAGCTCCGGAGAGGGCCACGCGTAGGGAGTGGGCGGTGGACAGCCGCCCACTCCCTCTTTCTTTCCTGGCGCCTTCTTTTCTGTCGCCAGTTGCCCGGGGACGAGCGCCCTTGGCCGACGGTCCTGACCCCGTTCTCAGCCGCGTACGGCAGGATGTGCGCCATGCCCAGCGCAGAGACCACACGCACGAACCCGCAGCAGCCGGACCCCGTACGGCCGACCAGAGAGGACGAGGTCGCGGCGGCCGGCAGCGAGTTCATCGGGGGGCCCGTCGGGCGGCGGGCGCTGCTCGGGCGCTCGTGGTGGACCCCTGTACGCGTCATCGCGCTCGTCATGCTCGGCATGTTCGCGCTCGGGATGGTGCAGAAGTTCCCCTGTTACGACGGGGCCTGGTTCTACGGCGCGAGCTCCCAGTACACGCACGCCTGCTACTCGGACATTCCGCACCTCTACCAGGGGCGCGGTTTCGCCGACGGCCTCGTGCCGTACTTCGACAAGCTGTCCGGCGACATGGACTACCTCGAGTACCCGGTCCTCACCGGTGTGTTCATGGAGGTCGCCGCCTGGCTGACGCCGGGCAGCGGCACCATCCAGCACCAGGAGCAGGTGTACTGGATGGTCAACGCCGGGATGCTGATGATCTGCGCCGCGGTCATCGCCGTCTGCGTCGCCAGGACCCACCGCAGGCGCCCCTGGGACGGCCTCCTGGTCGCCCTGGCGCCCGCGTTCGCGCTGACCGCCACCATCAACTGGGATCTCTTCGCCGTGGCGCTCACAGCGGCCGCGATGCTGATGTGGTCCCGCGGCCGCGCGGTGGCCTTCGGCGTGCTGCTCGGGCTCGCCACCGCCGCCAAGCTCTATCCCGTTCTGCTGCTCGGCCCGCTGCTCGTGCTGTGCTGGCGGGCCGGGAAATGGCGTGACTTCGCGCTGGCGACGCTGGGCGCGGCGGGCGCGTGGCTGGTCGTGAACCTGCCGGTGATGGTCCTCGCGCCCGAGGGCTGGGCGAAGTTCTACACCTTCAGCCAGGAGCGCGGCGTCGACTTCGGCTCCTTCTGGCTGATCATCTCCCAGCACATGGACACGCCGCTCGACAAGGACGTGGTCAACACCCTGGCCACGGCCCTGATGCTGCTTGCCTGCCTCGGCGTCGCGGCCCTCGCGCTGACCGCACCGCGCCGGCCGCGCTTCGCGCAACTGGCGTTCCTGGTGGTCGCCGCCTTCATCCTGACCAACAAGGTCTACTCGCCGCAGTACGTACTGTGGCTGATCCCGCTCGCCGCCCTGGCGCGGCCGAAGTGGCGGGACTTCCTGATCTGGCAGGCGTGCGAGGTCGCGTACTTCCTGGGGATCTGGTTGTACCTCGCGTACACGACCAGCGGCGACAAGCACCAGGGGCTGCCGACCGACGGCTATCAACTGGCCATCGCCGTGCACCTGTTGGGGACGCTGTACCTGTGCGCCGTCATCGTGCGCGACATCTGGATGCCCGAGAGGGACGTGGTGCGGCGCTCCGGCGACGACGATCCCTCGGGCGGGGTGTTGGACGGTGCCAGGGACGTCTTCGTGCTCGGTGCCGCCGCCCATCCCCCGCGGCACGCGGTCCACGCCGGGGAGCAGCCCCCGTCGGTGAACTGGGGCAAGGACCAGGGCAGTTCACTCTGAGCGAACAGGCCGTGGGAACGAAAGAGGGGCCGCGCACCTCCTGGGTGCACGGCCCCTCTTTCATGCGTTCCTGGCTTTCGTACGTCCTTGAGTAGGCGCGCGTTCAGCGGTCCGGCTCAGCGGTGTCCGGTTCAGCGGTCCAGGATCCGGTCGAACTGCGTGGTGGTGTGCCGCAGATGGGCCACCAGTTCCTCGCCCACCTTCGGCTCGGGCGCGTCCGACGGTACGAAGAGGATCGAGACCTGCATGTGCGGCGGCTCGGCGAACCAGCGCTGCTTGCCCGCCCAGACGAACGGTGCGAGGTTCCGGTTCACCGTGGCCAGGCCGGCCCGGGCGACGCCCTTGGCGCGCGGCATGACGCCGTGCAGCGCCTTCGGGGCCTCCAGGCCCACACCGTGCGACGTACCGCCCGCCACGACCACCAGCCAGCCGTCGGAGGCCGCCTTCTGCTGCCGGTAGCCGAACCGGTCGCCCTTCGCGACGCGCGTGACGTCCAGGACCGCGCCGCGGTACTCGGTCGCCTCGTGGTCGCCCAGCCACAGCCTCGTGCCGATACGGGCCCGGAAGCGGGTCTGCGGGAACTGCTGCTGCAGTCGCGCCAGTTCCTCGGCCTTGAGGTGGCTGACGAACATGGTGTGCAGGGGCAGACGGGCCGCACGCAGCCGGTCCATCCAGCCGATGACCTCCTCGACGGCGTCCGAGCCGTCGGTGCGGTCGAGCGGCAGGTGGATGGCGAAGCCCTCCAGGCGTACGTCCTGGATGGCGTGCGCGAGCTGCGGCAGATCCTGCTCGCTCACCCCGTGCCGCTTCATCGAGGACATGACCTCGACGACGACGCGGGCGCCGACGAGGCCGTGGACGCCGTCGACGGAGGAGACGGAGCGGATCACACGGTCGGGCAGCGGAACCGGTTCTTCGCCGCGCCGGAACGGGGTCAGGACCAGCAGATCACCGCTGAACCAGTCCTTGATCCGGGCGGCTTCGTACGTGGTCCCGACGGCGAGGATGTCGGAGCCGAGGCGCGTGGCCTCCTCCGCCAGCCGTTCGTGGCCGAAGCCGTAGCCGTTGCCCTTGCACACGGGGACGAGCCCCGGAAACTGCCCGAGCACCTGCTTGTGGTGTGCCCGCCAGCGCGCGGTGTCGACATAGAGCGTGAGCGCCATGGCCGGTCCCGGAACCTTTCTCGTGGCTGCGGTGTATCAGAGGTATGAAGAAACTTTGGAGCTACGTGAATTGTGCCGGGTCCGCCGGGAAAGCGGAGCGGGGTGTGCGGAGTGCGCCGGGGCGGGCCTGTGCCGGCTCTGCGCCCGGCGCGCGGTCAGCGCCGCGACATGTAGATGTCGAGCGCCTTGTGGAGCAGCTTGTTGAGCGGGAAGTCCCACTCGCCGAGGTATTCGGCGGCCTGCCCGCCCGTGCCCACCTTGAACTGGATCAGACCGAAGAGGTGGTCCGTCTCGTCCAGCGAGTCGGAGATGCCGCGCAGGTCATAGACGGTGGCGCCGAGCGCGTACGCGTCGCGGAGCATCCGCCACTGCATCGCGTTCGAGGGCCGGACCTCGCGGCCGATGTTGTCGGAGGCGCCGTAGGAGTACCAGACGTGCCCGCCGACGACGAGCATCGTCGCCGCGGACAGGTTCACCCCGTTGTGGCGGGCGAAGTACAGCCGCATGCGGTTGGGGTCCTCGGTGTTGAGGGCCGTCCACATGCGCTGGAAGTACGAGAGCGGGCGCGGCCGGAAGTGGTCGCGCACGGCCGTGATCTCGTACAGGCGCTGCCACTCGGCGAGGTCCTGGTAGCCGCCCTGGACGACCTCGACACCGGCCTTCTCGGCCTTCTTGATGTTGCGGCGCCACAGCTGGTTGAAGTTCTTGTGGACCTCTTCCAGGGAGCGGTTCGCGAGTGGCACCTGGTAGACGTAGCGCGGCTGGACGTCTCCGAAGCCGGCGCCGCCGTCCTCGCCCTGCTGCCAGCCCATGCGGCGCAGCTTGTCGGCGACCTCGAAGGCGCGCGGCTCGATGAAGTCCGCCTCGATGTCGCGCAGGCGCTTCACATCGGGGTCCTGGATGCCCTTCTTGATGGAGGGGGCTTCCCAGCGGCGGATGATGACCGGCGGGCCCATCTTCACGGAGAAGGCGCCCTGCTGCTTCAGATGCGCGAGCATCGGGCGCAGCCACTCTTCGAGGTTCGGGGCGTACCAGTTGATGACCGGGCCCTCGGGCAGGTACGCGAGATACCGCTTGATCTTGGGCAGCTGGCGGTACAGGACGAGGCCTGCACCGACCATCTCGCCGGTGCGGTCGTCGAACCAGCCCAGGTTCTCGGAGCGCCACTCCGCCTTCACATCAGCCCAGGCCGGGACCTGCATGTGGCTCGCGGAGGGCAGGCTCTGGATGTATGCCAGATGCTGCTCTCTGCTGATGGTCCTCAGGGTCAGGCTCATTCGGGGCGCTCCTCGGGCTGGTGTGTCCCCATGGGTACAGGGGCTCCGGCTCTCGCGCCGAAGCCTACTGCGCCCTGCGAGCGCCCCGACTGGCCGTATGGGAGGTCGGCCCTCGGGAGGGGCCTGACCTCAGCCGATGACACCGCCGAAGAGGCCGCCGTGGGCCATTCCGATGAAGAAGCCGACGGCCGACGCACCCAGGCCGAGGATCAGCCCGAAGCGTTCCCGGGTCGTCTCGGAGACGAACTGGCCGTAGGCGCCGGTCAGGATTCCGACGAGGCCCGTCCACGAGCTGAGGAGGTGGAGACCGCTCCAGATCGAGGAGATGATCGCGATCGCGCCGAGCACGGCGGTCACCGCGAGCAGGGTGTCGGGGAGCGGATGGGCCTTGCCGTCGCTGGCGAAGAGAGAGCCGGCGCTCGTGCTGTTCGGTCGCATTGCTTGTGCCATGAGGGCACCTCCTGCGGAAGGCGGCGCATCGTAGCGCCATACACACCCGATGTGTACAGATTGCGGTCGTCCGCTGTCGGATTTCAACCGGAAGCCGAGGTGCGGGTAGTCTGTACCGTCTGCATTGGTGTCTGCCCACGTCCCGACCAGGGATTGATACCCACTGATCTGCAGGGATCTCCCTCACGGGGCCCGATTGTCAGTGGTGGCCGATACCGTTGCTCACGCATAACAACCCTCCTGCCACGGAACGACCGTGGCCGCTGAGTCCAAAGGAGGTGGGTTCTACATGCGTCACTACGAGGTGATGGTCATCCTCGACCCCGATCTGGAGGAGCGCGCTGTCGCCCCCCTGATCGAGAACTTCCTCTCCGTCGTCCGCGAGGGCGCCGGAAAGGTCGAGAAGGTCGACACCTGGGGCCGTCGTCGTCTCTCGTACGAGATCAAGAAGAAGCCCGAGGGCATCTACTCGGTCATCGACCTGCAGGCCGAGCCTGCGGTCGTCAAGGAGCTCGACCGCCAGATGAACCTGAACGAGTCGGTCCTCCGGACCAAGGTCCTCCGTCCCGAGACCCACTGAACTTCCTAGTTCAGCGGTATCCGGGATTCGAGTAGCAGCAAGCAGTCCGCAGCAAACCCGCCGAGAGGTTCCCCATGGCAGGCGAGACCGTCATCACGGTCGTCGGCAATCTTGTCGACGACCCCGAGCTGCGCTTCACCCCCTCCGGTGCGGCGGTCGCGAAGTTCCGTGTCGCGTCCACTCCCCGCACCTTCGACCGGCAGACCAATGAGTGGAAGGACGGCGAGAGCCTGTTCCTGACCTGCTCGGTCTGGCGTCAGGCGGCGGAGAACGTCGCGGAGTCGCTTCAGCGAGGCATGCGCGTCATCGTGCAGGGCCGACTGAAGCAGCGGTCCTACGAGGACCGTGAGGGCGTCAAGCGCACGGTCTACGAGCTGGATGTCGAGGAAGTCGGCGCCAGCCTCCGCAGTGCCACGGCCAAGGTCACCAAGACCAGTGGTGGTGGCCGCGGTGGCCAGGGTGGTGGCTTCGGCGGCGGTGGCGGCCAGCAGGGCGGCGGCTGGAGCGGTGGCTCCGGTGGCGGTCAGCAGCAGGGTGGCGGCGGTGCTCCCGCCGACGACCCCTGGGCGACCGGTGCGCCGGCCGGTGGCGGTCAGCAGCAGGGCGGCGGCGGTGGCGGCTGGGGCGGAAGCTCCGGCGGCTCCGGCGGCGGCTACTCGGACGAGCCCCCCTTCTAGGGCGTGGCTCGTACCCACACTTCTTGATCACACAGGAGAAACACCATGGCGAAGCCGCCTGTGCGCAAGCCTAAGAAGAAGGTCTGCGCATTCTGCAAGGACAAGGTCACGTACGTGGACTACAAGGACACGAACATGCTGCGGAAGTTCATTTCCGACCGCGGCAAGATCCGTGCCCGCCGCGTGACCGGCAACTGCACGCAGCACCAGCGTGACGTCGCCACGGCCGTGAAGAACAGCCGTGAGATGGCGCTGCTGCCCTACACGTCCACCGCGCGATAAGGAAAGGGTGACCGACTAATGAAGATCATCCTGACCCACGAGGTCTCTGGCCTCGGTACCGCCGGTGACGTCGTCGACGTCAAGGACGGGTACGCCCGCAACTACCTGGTCCCGCGTGGTTTCGCGATCCGCTGGACCAAGGGTGGCGAGCAGGACGTGGCGCAGATCCGCCGCGCCCGCAAGATCCACGAGATCGCGACCATCGAGCAGGCCAACGAGATCAAGGCCAAGCTCGAGGGTACGAAGGTCCGTCTGGCCGTCCGCTCCGGCGACGCCGGTCGTCTCTTCGGCTCCGTCACGCAGGCTGACGTCGCTTCGGCGATCGAGACCGCTGGTGGCCCGAAGGTCGACAAGCGCCGCGTTGAGCTGGGCTCGCCGATCAAGACGCTGGGCGCCCACGAGGCGACCGTGCGTCTGCACCCCGAGGTTGCCGCCAAGGTCAACGTCGAGGTCGTCGCTGCCTGAGCCCTGCCCTGAGCAGAGCTGAAGCGAATGTGGGGCCGCACCCTTCGGGGTGCGGCCCCACATGCTTGCCGCTGTGCCTTCTCCGTTTCACGTGAAACGGATACGTCTGCGAGAAACCGGCTGTTTCACGTGAAACAGAGCGCACGGCTCAGCGCGTCGCCCCCATGACCACCCAGCGGCCGGAGCGATAGCGCGTCCAGAGCGTCGCCATGCGGACCGCCATCATCAGCGTCATCGCTCCCCACAGTGCGGTGAGGCCACCTCCCAGGGTTGGTACGAGCAGCGCCACCGGGGTGAAGACAGCCAGAGTGATCAGCATCGCCCAGGCCAGATACGGGCCGTCGCCCGCGCCCATGAGAACGCCGTCGAGGACGAAGACGATGCCGCAGATGGGCTGAGCCAGGGCCACCACGATCAGGGCGGGCAGGGCCGCGTCCTGGACAGACGGGTCGCTGGTGAACAGCGGAACGAACAGCGGGCGGGCGACGACGACGAGAAGGCCCAGGACCACGCCCGTGACGATGCCCCACTGGATCATGCGGCGGCAGACGTCGCGCGCACCTTCGGCGTTGTCGGCGCCGAGGTAGCGGCCGATGATGGCCTGCCCGGCGATGGCGATGGCGTCGAGGGTGAAGGCCAGCAGGTTCCACAGGGACAGGACGATCTGGTACGCGGCCACGTCGGCGTTGCCGAGTCGGGCGGCGACGGCTGTGGAGAGCATCAGGATCGCGCGGATCGAGAGCGTACGGACGAGCAGGGGAACACCGGCCTGGGCGCAGGCGCGTATCCCCGCGGCATCCGGACGCAGAGAGGCTCCGTGGCGCCGGGCTCCGCGGACGACCACGACCAAGTAGACGACGGCCATGCCCACTTGGGCGATGACCGTGCCCCAGGCGGAACCAGCGATGCCGAGTCCGGCGCCGTAGACGAGTCCGGCATTGAGCGCGGCGTTGGCGATGAAGCCGGCGACGGCGACGTACAAGGGGGTCTTCGTGTTCTGGAGGCCGCGCAGGACGCCGGTCGCGGCCAGGACGACGAGCATGGCGGGGATGCCGACCGCGGAGACGCGGAGGTACGTGACCGCGTACGGCGCGGCGGTGTCCGAGGCGCCGAAGAGCTGGACCAGGGCGGGAGCCGTGGGCAGGACGACCGCGATGACGGCGGCGCCCAGGAGGAGAGCGAGCCAGATGCCGTCCATGCCCTGCTGGATCGCGGCTCGCAGATCACCGGCGCCGACCCGGCGGGCGACGGCCGCCGTGGTCGCGTAGGCAAGGAAGACGAAGACGCTGACGGCGGTCGTGAGCAGGGCCGAGGCGATGGCGAGTCCGGCGAGCTGGGCCGTGCCGAGATGACCGACGATGGCGCTGTCGACCATCAGGAAGAGGGGCTCTGCGACGAGCGCGCCGAAGGCGGGGACGGCGAGGGCGACGATCTCTCGGTCGTGCCGTCGACGGGCGGCCTTGGGTCTCGCTGGAGCCTGTGTCATGGGCACTAATCTAATCTTCCACAGGTAAGTGACGCAATTGCATTCCGCCCCTTACTTTGAGGCGGCCTTCGTGTGTCGCGGGACGGGGGGCTCGACGAACTTGGGCCGACTGGGGAAGTTTTTCTTCTGCACAGCCGGTGGACGGGATATCTGCAGGTCAGTGGCTATGCGTGGAATCGGCTGAGGGCTTGTTCACAGGCCTGTCCACCGGGTCGTGCACAGGTTTTGCCGGGTTCTCCACAGCGAGAGCCCCGTCGTCCACACCGCCTGTGGATAACCAGATTGGCTGACGGTGCCCGCAGGCCTAACGTGGTGCGGCGCCCGCCGTGTTCTCAGGCCTCGGAAACCTCGCAAAACCGACGCGTCGGAACCGGAATCGGGCCCCCTATTTGTCAGTGTCGTGCCGTAGGAATGAGAGGCACGGCGAGGTCCGCTCGGCGGACGGGAGGAGGTGGCCCGGTGAGTATCTCCGAGCCCTTGGACGACCCCTGGGCCGACAGCGGTCCCAGTGATCGTCTGCCCCCTTCCCGTCAGGGTCGCAGTGGCGGCCGCGGTCAGGGTGACCAGCACGAGCGAGGGCGCGAGGGCGGTGCCTGGGACGAGGGTCCGGCCACGTTCGAGCGCGTACCGCCGCAGGATCTGGACGCGGAGCAGTCCGTTCTCGGTGGCATGCTCCTGTCGAAGGACGCGATCGCCGATGTCGTCGAGGTCCTCAAGGGGGCCGACTTCTACAAGCCGGCTCACGAAACGATCTTTCAGGCGATCCTCGACATCTACGCCAAGGGCGAGCCGGCCGACCCGATCACCATCGCGGCCGAGCTCACCAAGCGCGGCGAGATCAACAAGGTCGGCGGCGCATCGTATCTGCACACCCTCGTCCAGACGGTTCCGACGGCGGCCAACGCCGAGTACTACGCGGAGATCGTCCACGAGCGGGCCGTCCTTCGGCGCCTCGTGGAGGCGGGCACGCGGATCACGCAGATGGGATACGCGGCCGACGACGACGTCGACGAGATCGTCAACAAGGCGCAGGCCGAGATCTACGCCGTCACCGAGCAGCGCACCAGCGAGGACTACCTCCCGCTCGGCGACATCATGGAAGGCGCGCTCGACGAGATCGAGGCGATCGGTTCGCGCAGCGGCGAGATGACGGGTGTGCCCACTGGCTTCACCGACTTCGACTCGCTGACGAACGGTCTGCACCCGGGCCAGATGATCGTCATCGCCGCCCGTCCCGCCATGGGTAAGTCGACGCTGGCGCTCGACTTCGCCCGTGCGGCCTCGATCAAGCACAACCTGCCCAGCGTCATCTTCTCCCTCGAAATGGGGCGCAACGAGATCGCGATGCGTCTGCTGTCGGCGGAGGCGCGGGTGGCTCTGCACCACATGCGTTCCGGCACGATGACGGACGAGGACTGGACGCGGCTCGCGCGCCGGATGCCCGAGGTCTCGGCCGCGCCGCTCTACATCGACGACTCCCCGAACCTGTCGATGATGGAGATCCGCGCGAAGTGCCGTCGCCTCAAGCAGCGCAACGACATCAAGCTCGTGATCATCGACTATCTGCAGCTGATGCAGGCCGGTGGTTCGAAGCGTTCCGAGAGCCGCCAGCAAGAGGTCTCGGACATGTCCCGAAACCTCAAGCTGCTGGCCAAGGAGCTCGAGGTCCCGGTGATCGCCCTCTCGCAGCTGAACCGTGGTCCCGAGCAGCGCACGGACAAGAAGCCGATGGTGTCCGACCTGCGTGAGTCCGGCTCCATCGAGCAGGACGCGGACATGGTCATCCTGCTCCACCGCGAAGACGCGTACGAGAAGGAGTCCCCGCGCGCGGGCGAGGCCGACATCATCGTCGGCAAGCACCGTAACGGTCCGACGGCCACGATCACGGTCGCCTTCCAGGGCCACTACTCGCGCTTCGTGGACATGGCGCAGACCTGATCGACTCCGGCGGGAGGGCTCCCCGGGAGCCGACGATCAGCCCGCGGTGAAATCCGCTCGACGCGGGCCGACGGCCACGGTGGACTGGGGCCATGACGACACCCCCAGAACTGTTGCCCCAGACCCGTCGCGCCCTTCTGCACCGCATCGCCGTGGCGCAGAGCGAAGGGCGCTCACCCTCCCTCGTCGGCGCGGTCGCCCGGGACGGAGAGCTCGTCTGGACCGGTTCGCGGACCTCGGTGGACGGGCACGGGCCGGACGAGAACGTGCAGTACCGGATCGGCTCGATCACCAAGACGTTCACCGCCGTGCTGGTGCTGCGGCTGCGCGACGAGGGGCTGCTCGACCTCGGCGATCCGCTGGAGAAGCATCTTCCCGGGACGGGTGCGGGGGAGGTCAGCATCGCCGAACTCCTCGCGCACACCGGTGGGTTGGCGGCGGAGACGCCCGGAGAGTGGTGGGAGCGTTCGTCCGCGTCGCTGCGCCCGACGCTTGCCGACGTGCTCGGCGAGCAGCCCTTCCGGCACCCCGTCGGCCGCCGCCACCACTACTCCAACCCCGGCTACACGCTGCTCGGTTCGCTGATCGAGAAGGTGCGCGGTGTCCCCTGGGAGGAGGCTCTGCGCAGCGAGGTCCTCGAACCGCTCGGCCTGAGCCGTACCAGTGCGCAGCCGCAGATGCCGCACGCCGGCGGCTGGGCCGTGCATCCGTACGCCGATGTGATGCTGCCGGAGCCGTCCGAGGACCTCGGCCTGATGGCCCCGGCCGGGCAACTGTGGTCCACCGCCCGGGACTTGGTGACGTTCGCCGCCTTCCTCGCCGTGGGCGACGACCGGGTGTTGAGTGCGGAGTCCGTGCGCGAGATGCGGACACCGGCCGCGCCGACCCTGCCGAGCGATTGGGATGCGACGTACGGGCTCGGTGCCCAGGTGATCCGGCGGGACGGGCGGACGCTGGTCGGGCACACCGGGTCACTGCCCGGGTTCGTAGCGGGCCTGTGGCTGAGCGAGGAGGACGGTCTCGTGGCTGTCGCCCTGGCCAACTGCACGTCCGGGGTGCCCACAGGCCTTGTTGCCGCCGACCTCTTGAAGATCGTCGCTGAAGCCGAGCCGCGGATGCCCGAGCCCTGGCGTCCGCTCCCCGAAGTGGACGTATCCGTACTGGAGTTGGCGGGTCCCTGGTACTGGGGCACACAGGTCGTGGCGCTCCGGCTCGGGACGGAGGGGGCGGTCGAGCTCGGGCCGGTGGCCGGCGGTGGACGCCGTTCCCGGTTCCGGGCCAACGGCGACGGCACCTGGACGGGCCTCGACGGTTACTACGCGGGGGAGCTGCTCCGGGCCGTGCGGCGGCCCGACGGCTCGGTGAGCCACCTGGATCTCGGGTCGTTCGTCTTCACACGGCAGCCGTACGACAGTGACGCACCGGTGCCGGGTGGGGTCGACCCGGAGGGCTGGCGCGGGATTCCGCAGTAGGCGGGACAGCGGGCGGTGGTCGCTTCCCGTTTCCCAGAGGCTTGTTTCACGTGAAACGACCGACGTGGACCAGCCTGTGCGAAACGGACCACCGCCCGCTGCCCGTTTCACGTGAAACGGGCCCGCGAGGCCGCGACGGGCCCGCTGTCACAACTGCAACTTGAACCCCACATGCGAGTCGACGAAGCCCAGTCGGCCGTAGAAGCGATGCGCATCGGTGCGGCTCGCATCAGATGTCAGCTGCACCAACTGGCAGCCCTGGCGCCGGGACTCATCGATGGCCCACTCGATGAGCTGGGTGCCGAGGCCGTGCCCGCGCTCGTCCGCATGGATGCGTACGGCCTCGATGATCGAGCGCGTGGCTCCCTTGCGGGAGAGGCCGGGGATGACGGTCAGCTGCAGTGTGCCGATGACGCGGCCCTCGCGGACGGCGACGACATGGTGCTGGTTCGGGTCGGCGGCCAGGCGCGCGAGGGCGGCGACATAAGGCGTGAGGTCGTCCGGCGACTCCCGCTGTGCACCCAGCGAGTCGTCCACCAGCATCGCCACGATCGCCGGAATGTCCTCGACCTCGGTCGGCCTGATTTCAAGATCTCCCATGGGCGCAGCCTAAGAGAGAGGCCCCCGGTGGGTCTCCCGGGTTACGCGGGGACGCGCAGCCCTTCGACGGCCCGCACGAGCGGGGCGAGCTCGGGGTTCTCGGCCGCCGTGTCCAGCGCCTCGCGCAGCGCGCTCTCGTTCGTGGGGCGGGCCTCTTCGAGGAGCGCGAGGCCCGCGTCGGAGACGTTCGTGTAGATGCCGCGCCGGTCGGTGGGACAGAGGTAGCGCAGCAGCAGGCCGCGGTCCTCAAGGCGGGTCACCAGGCGCGTGGTGGCGCTCTGGCTGAGCACGACGGCGTCGGCGACCTGCTTCATCTGCAGATGCCCCCCTTCTCCGTCGTGCTGTCGGCTGAGAACGTCCAGCAGGGAGTACTCGCGCACGCTGAGGCCGTGCTTGGCCTGCAGGGCGCGCTCGATGTGGGCCTCGATCTTCCCGTGGAGCAGGGAGAGGGCGCACCAGCCCTGGGAGAGGGCGGTGAGTGCTGGGTCTGTCGCGGTCATGGCTCGTGGATCCTCCGTCCCGGAGTGGCTGCACACCAGGATAGTCGATGCGCGAAATTGCCAGCGTTTGCAATTAGTCGGCGTCTGCAATTATTGTGAGGTCTCGTAAAGCGCATCCGCAACAGTCTGGGAAGGTGAACCCCATGCCTCTCGCGCTCCTCGCCCTCGCGATCGGGGCTTTCGGCATCGGAACCACGGAATTCGTGATCATGGGACTGCTCCCACAGGTCGCGGGCGACTTCGGAGTCTCCATCCCGACTGCCGGATTCCTGGTGACGGGCTACGCCCTCGGCGTCATGTTCGGCGCCCCGCTGATGACGGTCCTCGGTACCCGGATCTCCCGCAAGCGCATGCTGATGCTGCTGATGGGCCTGTTCATCGTCGGCAACCTGCTCTCCGCCGTCGCCCCCGTCTTCGCCGTGATGCTGATCGGCCGCGTGGTCGCCTCGCTCGCTCACGGTGCCTTCTTCGGCATCGGCTCGGTCGTCGCGGCCGAGCTGGTCGCGCCCGAGAAGAAGGCCGGAGCCATCGCGATGATGTTCACCGGTCTGACCGTGGCCAACGTCGTCGGCGTCCCGCTCGGCACCCTCATCGGCCAGTCGGTCGGCTGGCGCATCACGTTCGCGCTCGTCGCCGCGCTCGGCGTGCTCGGTCTCGTCGGCATCGCCAAGCTCGTACCGGACCTGCCCAAGCCCGAAGGAGTGCACCTTCGCCACGAGGTGGCCGCCTTCAAGAACGTGCAGGTCCTGCTCGCGATGGCGATGACCGTGCTCGGCTTCGGCGGCGTCTTCGCGGCCATCACGTACATCACGCCGATGATGACCAACGTCGCCGGATTCTCCGAGGGTTCGGTGACCTGGCTGCTCGTCCTCTTCGGGCTCGGCATGGTCGGCGGCAACCTTGTCGGCGGCAAGTTCGCCGACCGCGCCCTGATGCCCATGCTGTACGTCTCCCTGGGCGCCCTCGCGCTCGTGCTCGGCCTCTTCACGGTCACCGCGCACCACAAGATCCTCGCCGCGGTCACCATCGCCCTGATCGGCGCACTCGGCTTCGCGACCGTCCCGCCGCTGCAGAAGCGCGTTCTCGACCAGGCCTCCGGCGCCCCGACGCTCGCCTCGGCCGTGAACATCGGCGCCTTCAACCTCGGCAACGCCCTCTCCGCCTGGCTCGGCGGGATGGTCATCTCCGCCGGGCTCGGCTACACAGCCCCGAACTGGGTCGGCGCCGCACTCGCCGCGGGCGCCCTCGTCCTGGCCGTCGTCTCCGCAGGCCTCGAGCGCCGCTCGGCCGTGGTGCCGAGCCTGGTCGTCGCCGGTGCCACCGAGCAGCGGCACGCCGAGCCGGTCCACCACTGACCGCCGGGGCGGGGCCGACGCCGTCCCCGTCCCACACCTCTGTCACGCAATGCATTGAGCACCACCCCGCTAGGAGCACCCCTCATGAGCACCACCACCGCCGTCGCCCCGCTGACCATCCAGGACGCCGAGAGCCTCGTCTCCGCCGCCCGTGAAGCCGCCGAAGCGGCCGGGGTCACCGTCAGCGTCACCGTCCTCGACGCCGGGGGCCACCTCCTCGCCTTCCGCCGCGACGACCGCGCCGTCCTCATCTCCGGCGAGACCAGCACCCGCAAGGCGTACACCGCACTGCAGCTGAACGCCCCGACCGCCGACCTCGTCGACCTGGTCAAGCCCGACGGCCCCTTCCACAGCCTGCCGACCGCCCTCGACCAGCCGCTGCTCTTCATCGCCGGTGGCCTGCCGGTGCACCGCGGCGGCCGTCTCATCGGCGCCGTCGGGGTCGGCGGCGGCGCCCCCGAGCAGGACCACGGCTTCGCCACGACGGCCGTGAACACGCTCGCGTAAGCGAGGCGGGCACGAGCACGGGCACGGATGACGAGCACGGGCACGGAGAACGGGCACGCCCCCAAGTACCGCTGCGATGCGGCTACTTGGGGGCGTGCCCATAGGCGTAGGCGGTCAGCCCGCCGCGACCGTCAGCGGTGCGAAGCGGCGGGTCCAGTCCCCGGGCAGGTCCGGAGCCGCGTAGTTCATCACCGCGTTCATGCCGACGCCCTCCAGGCCGTGCGCCTTGAGCCAGCTCAGCAGCTCCTCGTGGCGTACGTCGATGTCGGTCCGCAGTGGCCGGTCCGTGCCCGCCGCCAGGGAGGCGACCAGGGCCTTCGCGGTCTCGGTGTCGCGGGCGATCAGCGGGCCCACGACATGGGTGTCCATGTTGGGCCAGGCCGCCGCGTAACCGATGAGGCCGCCGCCGTCCTCGGCGACGCGCAACTGGTCGGCGAAGGCCGGAAGGCGCGTGATGATGTGCGTGCGATCGGGGCCGAACACCTCGGCGTCCAGGCGCAGGATCGCCGGAAGGTCCTCGGCGGTGGCCGGTCGCGTCGTGACAGCGGGCTCCGCGCCGCCGGCCACGAAGCGGCCGCGCACCATCTCGGCCCGCCCGGTCACCTTGAACCCCAGCTCTTCGTAGAGCGGCCGCCCGTACGGCGTCGCGTGCAGCGTCAGCGGCGTCGTGCCCGCCTGCTCGATCGCGTACTGCATCAGGCGCCTGCCCACTCCCTGACGGGCATGCCGCTCGGCGACCAGGACCATGCCGATCGCGCCGAGCTCGGGCTGCTCCCGGGGTCCGTACTCGGTCACCACGAAGGCGGCGACGAGTCCGCCGTCGGGGTCGTCGATGCCGTAGCCGGTTCCGGCGGCGAGCAGCAGACCCCATTTGTGGTCCTCGCGAGGCCAGCCCCGGTTTTCGGAGAGGTCGGCGCAGGCGCGCACATCACGCGGGGTGAGGCGGCGGATGGGCAGGTCGGAGAGGGAAGGTGTCGACACGCAGGTCAGGCTGTCGGACTCGGCCCACCGGCGTCCACCGCTTTGCGGGCACTGACCCGGTGCTTTCGGCCACGTCGCGTCAGCCCCCAGGGCTTGAGCACCGAGATCGCGGTCATGAAGACGTACGAGGCCAGGGAGACGACCGGTCCAGCCAGCAGATCGGTCGGGCGGCTCACTGTTCCGCCGGCCGACAGCGTCACCACCGCGTCGTTGACGCCGGGCCGCAGCGCGAACACCGAGGCGGCGGTCGTCGCGAGGGTCAGCCAGAACTTCACGTAGACCCAGCGGTGCCGGGCCAGACCCCACTGCGTGCCGAGGGAGAGCACCAGTCCGCTCAGCAGGGTCACCAGGGCAAGCGGAATCACCAGCCAGTCCGCAAAGAGCTTCATCGCGCGGGCGGAGGCCTCCACGGCCGGTCCGGCCCCTGTGGTCGTCGCCGTGACGGCCAGCGCGAGCAGCCCGAGCGTGACGCCGAGCCAGCAGGCGGAGGCGGCGACGTGGACAACGAGGAGTGCCCGTCGAGGGCGGCGCTGAAGTTTCACGTGAAACACGGTGCCGGGATCGCACTTCTCGGACATCTGACGGCGGGAGTAACCCCGAGTACTAGCCTCGGCGTACATGGTGAGACCAAGACTGCATCTCTTCGACCTGGACGGGACCCTGCTGCCCGGAACCACGGCGCCCGTGCAGATATCGCGGCAACTGGGTCTGGAGGCCGAGACCCGCGCCCTGGACGCCGAGATCGGTGCCCAGCTCATCGGCCCGCCGGAGTACGCGCGCCGCATTCACGCCCTCTGGGCGCAGTTGACGGCCGACCACGTGACGGCGGCGTTCGACGGGGCGCCCTGGCTCGGCGGAATCCGGGAGACCTGGGCGGAGATCCGGGAGAGCGGCGACTACTGCGCGGTGGTCTCCCTCTCGCCGTCCTTCTTCGTGGAGCGGCTCAAGGGGTGGGGCGCGCACGCGGCATACGGCTCTGCCTTCCCGGCCGTGCCGTTCGCCGAGCCCGTCGACCCCGCGGGCGTGCTCAGCGCGGCGACCAAGGTGAAGATCGCGGACCGGCTGTGTGAAGAGTTCGAGGTGGACCGGGCCGATTGCATTGCGTACGGCGACTCGTACTCGGACGTGGAACTCTTCGGGGCCGTACCGGTTTCGGTGGCCGTCAATGCGGATCGGCATGTGGTGGGACTCGCCACACACTCCTATGTGGGCCGTGATCTGCGGGAGGCGTACGAATTGGTGCGACGCGACCGGTAATTGAGGAATTACCGGCACGGGTTGAGGAGTGCTTAATGGGTGGTTAAGGCAGGAGGGGCTTGTGCCCCTCGCGGCTGCCGGTATGGTCGACTCCGGTTCGCGCCCGGCGCCTCAGGAGGCAAGGGAGAGACCGGGGGACACACGCAGGCCGACGCAGCCTAACCGGACGGAGAGATCGAAAACCCGCACTTTCTGCTTTGCGTTCGATGCAATGCACCCCGGTGGCACGCTGCGGGTGAGAGGACTGCGGGCAATGTCACATTCTTGCCTTACTTGTCCGTAGCGGGCCTGAATGCAGGGTTCAATGTGGCCGCATCGATGAGCGAGACAAACGGGGGAAAGCGCACAACTTCCGACGGCAGAGACGCCGGGAGACCGTGAAAGAGCGCGGAAGTACGTAGACCGACCGCGAGATGTTCGAGGCGAGGCACAACATGGACGCTCCGACCACAACGTCGGCCGATTCCGATGCGGGCGACGGGGGCGGCTGGTTCACGCCGCGCACGTCCCCGGCGCCGCACTCCACGCCTTCTGGCGCGGAGAGAGAGGCGGGCGACGGCCGCAGGGTCTCCCCGATACGTCCGGTCGGCAGGCCCGCACCGGCCCCGGACTCGGCTCCGGCCGACGAGGGCCGAATACCCGAACCGCGTACCCACCGTGGCCCGGAGCCGGATCCGCTGCACACCGCGGCCCCGGACCGGGGGCCCGTCGCCGAACCCCGACGCCCCCGTCCCGTCCGGCAGAACGCCTCCCCCGACGCCCTCCTCGTGCGCCGCACGATGGACGAAGTGGGCCCGGTCGCCGACAAGGTCACCTCGTACTTCTACGCGCTGCTCTTCGTGCGTCACCCCGAACTGCGTCCGCTCTTCCCCGCCGCGATGGACACCCAGCGCGACCGGCTCCTCAAGGCGCTGCTGACCGCCGCCGAGCACATCGACAACAAGGACGTGCTGGTCGCGTACCTGAAGAACCTGGGCCGCGGGCACCGCAAGTACGGCACGCAGGCCGAGCACTACCCGGCCGTCGGTGAGTGCCTCATCGCGGCGCTCACCCACTACGCCCCGACCACCTGGGACGCTGCGACCGAGGCCGCGTGGGTGCGTACGTACACGACGATCTCGCAGGTCATGATCGACGCGGCGGCCGAGGACGAGCTGACGGCCCCCGCCTGGTGGATGGCCGAGGTCGTCGCGCACGACCTGCGCACCCCCGACGTCGCAGTGGTGACCGTGCGGCCCGATCAGCCGTACTCGTTCCTGGCCGGTCAGTACACGACCCTCGAGACACCTTGGTGGCCGCGGATCTGGCGGCACTACTCGTTCGCGTCGGCGCCCCGCTCCGACGGGCTGCTCTCGTTCCACGTGAAAGCGGTCCCGGCCGGCTGGGTCTCCAACGCCCTGGTGCGCCGCGCCCGCCCCGGCGACGTCCTGCGTCTTGGGCCGCCCGCCGGCTCCATGACCGTCGACCACAACTCCGACAGCGGCCTGCTCTGCCTCGGCGGCGGCACCGGCATCGCCCCCATCAAGGCGCTCGTCGAGGACGTCGCCGAGCACGGGGAGCGGCGCCCCGTAGAGGTGTTCTACGGCGCCCGGACCGATCACGACCTGTACGACATCGACACGATGCTGCGGCTCCAGCAGAGCCATCCCTGGCTCGCCGTCCGCCCGATCGTCGACCGGCAGGCGCATCTCCAACTCCCGGACGCCGTGCGCGAGTACGGCCCCTGGAACGAGTACGACGCCTATCTCTCCGGCCCGCCCGGCATGATCCGCAGCAGCCTCGACGCCCTGCGCGACGTCGGCATCCCGGCGGGGCGCATCCGGCACGACTCGGTCGAGGAACTGGTCGCGGCCGGGGACTGACTCCGGACGAGAGTCCTGACGGCACGGACACGGACACGGACATCCGGGTCGGGCGTCAGCCCAGGTCGAGCGGTCAGCCCAGGTCGGGCGCGTGCATTGCGCGTACGCCCTCGATGTTGCCGTCCAGGTAGTGGCGCAGCGAGAGCGGCACCAGGTGGACCGAGGCGATGCCGACGCGGGTGAACGGCACCCGCACGATCTCGTACTCGCCGCACGGCTCCTCGATCTCGGGGCCGTGCCTCTGGTCCGCGTCCATCGACTCCAGGCGGCAGACGAAGAAGTGCTGGACCTTCACGCCGGTCGCGCCGCCGTCCTCACCGATGTGCTCGACGGTGTCGACGAAGCAGGGCACCACGTCGGTGATCTTGGCGCCGAGCTCCTCGTGCACCTCGCGGTGGAGGGCGTCCACGACAGTGGTGTCCTCGGGTTCGACGCCGCCGCCGGGAGTCACCCAGTACGGATCGACGCCGGGCTTGGTGCGCTTGATCAGGATCAGGTCGTCGCCGTCGAGCAGAACGGCGCGTGCGGTGCGCTTGACCACGGGGCGAACGGTCATGGGAGAAATGTGGCCCGGCCGGTTCCACGTGAAACATCCCGCATCGCACAGGTCCCCGCTCACGACCAGTCGACAGCAGCACGCAGCAGCCACTCGTGCGCCCGCGCGATGTGCGGCAGGGAGAGTGTGCCGGTGCGTACGACCAGGAAGTACGTCCGCAGAGGCGGCACGGGCGGATCGAGCAGCGCCACGATCTCGCCGCTCTCCAGCGCCGGGGAGCACAGATAGCGAGGCAGGACGGCAAGTCCCGCACCCGCGATCGCGCAGGCCAGCACCGCGCGTAGATCCGGCACGACGACCGTGCCGGAGACCGTGGGGCGGGAGTCGAAGACGGCGGCCCAGTAGCGGGACACCAGCGGCAGGGACTCATGGACCTCGACGACCGGGAACTTCTCGAGCGAGGGTGCCGCGTCGCGGTGCAGCATGCCGGAGCCGAGCCGGGCGGCCCAGCGCGGGGCCGCGACCAGGACGTGCTCCTCGTCGCAGAGCGGAGTCGCCGTGAGCAGGGAGCCGCGCGGGCGGGCCGTGGTGATGGCCAGATCGCAGTGCCCGGCGGCCAGCCCCTCCAGGGCTTCCTCCGCGGTGCCGAAGGACGCACGTAAAGCGATGCTCTGTCCGTCGTCCCTGGTCAGCGCCGTGAGTGCGGGCAGGGCGCGCTCCGCGGTGAACTCCGGCGGCCCGGCCAGGTGCAGGGTGCGGACGACCGACTCCGCATCGAGGCCGGCCTCGGTGATCTCCACCAGGGCGTCGAGATGCGGGGCGGCCTTGTGCGCCAGCTCGTCGCCGATGGTCGTGGGCGTCACGCCGCGCGCCTGGCGCAGGAACAGAGGGCGGCCCAACTGCCGCTCCAGCGTGCGGATCTGGGAGGTGACGGCGGGCTGCGAGAGGCCGAGCAGCGCGGCGGCCCGGGTGAAGGACCCGGCCCGATGGACCGTCACGAAGGTGCGCAGCAAGGCGAGATCCATGGTGATGCCTCTCCCCTCCCTGCCCCCGGGTAGGCCCAACTATAAATAAGTCGATAGGTCTCTGTCGCTACCGTGATTGGACACTGACACAGAGTCAACTAGCCTTGTTTGCGCGGTTCTTCGCGCGCAGAACCGGGACGGTCCGAGCCACGAGGGGGGAGGCTCGGACCGTCCGTTGTGCGTAGCGCGGTACTAGGTTGTGCGTAGCGCGGTACTAGGTGGACGGTGAAATCACCGTAGGAGCGGCTCCATTGACCGTCACGGCCGTCCCGCTCACGCCACCCGCCCCTCCACCGTCTCGCGCACGGCGTCGAGGAGCCCGACGCTCGCCGCCTCGACCATCGTCAGACACTCCTCGAAGCCGTCCAGATCGCCGTAGTACGGGTCGGGGACGTCCAGGTCCCCGCCGGCCGCCCCGGGATCGTAGGAGCGCAACAGGCGGATCTTCTCGGCGTCCTGGGGCGTCGGCGCCATCCGGCGCAGCGCGCGCAGGTGTCCCGCGTCGAGCGCGACGACCAGATCGAGGCGGCCGAACCAGTCACGGTGGAACTGCCGGGCCGCGTGGTCGCTGGTGTAGCCGCCCTCCTGAAGGACCTGGACGGTGCGCGGATCGGCGGCGTCGCCCACGTGCCAGCCGTCGGTGCCCGCGCTGTCGACCTCGACGGCGCCGGCGAGGCCGGCCTCCTCGACGCGGGCGCGGAACACGTGCTCGGCCATGGGCGAGCGGCAGATGTTGCCGGTGCAGACGAAACAGACGCGGAACGGTTCGGCGGTCATCGCAGGGCTCAGTCGTTGTCGGGCAGGACGACGTTGAGCGCCCAGGAGACGACCGAGATGATGAAGCCGCCGACGACGGCGGTCCACAGGCCGTCGACGTGGAAGCTCAGGTCGAGCTTGTCGGCCAGCCACGAGGTCAGCAGCAGCATCAGGGCGTTCACGATCAGCGTGATCAGGCCCAGCGTGAGGATGAAGAGCGGGAAGGTGAGGACCTTCACGACCGGCTTCACGAGGAAGTTGACCAGGCCGAAGATCAGCGCCACCAGCAGCAGTGTGCCGACCTTCTTGCCGGTGCTGTCGCCGGTCAGTGTGATCTTGTCGAGCAGCCAGACCGCGACGGCCAGGGCCCCCGCGTTGGCGATCGTCTTGACTACGAAATTCTTCATGTGTCTGATCGTGGCAGACGAGGCCCGTGACGGGTGTGGACAGTGAGGGCGACGAGGCGATGAAGGCATTCCGGCTGGATGAACTGGAGGCGGAGCGCGCCGCCAACGACGGTGCGTATCTGCAGTTTCTGCGCGAGCGGAACATGTCCGTCGGGCTGTACGCGCTGAACGCCGGGGAGCACGATCCGCAGCAGCCGCACGGCCAGGACGAGGTCTACCTCGTGGTGAGCGGCCGCGCCTCGATCACCGTCGGCATGGAGACCACGCAGGTCGGCCGCGGCAGCGTCGTGTACGTACCGGCCGGAGTCGCCCACAAGTTCCACCACATCAGCGAGGATCTGCGGGTCATGGTGGTCTTCTCACCGCCGGAAGGCTGACACGGACCCCGGGATTCCCTAAGGGTCGGGTCAGGGGAGGACAAGGGGTCGAGGGGCCCCGCACGGGCCTGCGACGTGTCAGCATCGAGTGCAGGACAGCAGAGAAGTCGGAAGGGCCCCGGGAAGCGGGGCTCACGAATGAAGGAGCGATGGCGGTGCGAGAGATATTCGCGAGCATGCCGTGGTGGGTGAAGTGGGTCGCGGTGCCGGTCATCGCCCTGGTCGTGTTCGGCGGGCTGATCGCCAGCGTCGTCGGATTCGTGATCGGCCTGCTCTTCAAGGTGCTGGTGTTCGCCGCGCTGGTCGGCGGACTGATCTACGTCGTACGGAAGTTCATGGCGGGCTCGTCCTCGCGCAGCGACTGGTGAGCCGCGGCGCGGACGCGGGCGGGGGCTTCGCCGGGGGTGCGGTGCGACGGTTTGGTTGTGGGATGCGACCGTTCGCACGACCGGGGGAAGTTTCCGTTCCGGGCCCGCACCAAGCGGTGGCCAAGGGTTAAAGTCCGGAATCCGATGGCTCCACCCCCGTGAGTCCCGGATACGCGGGGGGACCCACGCGTACCGGGAGGGAACCTTGGCCACGGCGGACCCCGCAGCCCCGCAGACGCTCATCGGCTCTGTCCAGAGAGCGATGCGGCTGCTCGAGGCGGTCGCCTCGCACGAGGAGGGGGCCCCGGCCAAGCAGCTCGCCCGGGAGGCCGGCCTCGCCCTCCCCACCGCGTACCACCTGCTGCGCACGCTCGCCCACGAGGGTTATCTCCGCAAGGAGAAGGGCGTCTTCATGTTCGGCGACGCGACCGAGCGGCTGAGCAGCAGCGGAGCGCAGCAGAATCGTCGCGGCATGATCACTGAGGCGCTGCGGCACTGGCGGGACACCATCGGTGTTCCCGTCTACTTCGCGATCTACCGCGAGGGCGAGATCGAGATCATCGCCGTCGCCGACACTCCGGCCAATCCGGCCGTCGAGGAATGGGCGGACTTCCGCGAGACCGGGCACGCCCACGCGATCGGCCAGTGCCTGCTGTCCCAGCTCGACGAGGAGGCCCGCAAGGACCACCTCGACCGCTATCCCGCCCGGTCGATCACCCCGTACTCGGTCCGTGACGACCGCTCGCTGCTGCGCAAGCTGATGACGGTGGGGCGGATGGAGCCCGTCATCGAGCGTCAGGAGTACGCGCTCGGCACCGCCTGCGCCGCGTTCCCGATCACGGTCGGGTCGACCGCGGCGACTTTGGCCATTTCGCTCCCTTCACAGCAGGCCGAGAAGCTGCTGCCCGCCGCACGCCAGTTGCAGCACGAGATCGGAAAGCTCGTAGGGACACTCGCCTTCTCTATCAGCATCTGAAAACTCACTCCTTGTGATCCTTCGTATACGTTGAGCAAGATGCCAGCAGTGTCAGGAAGGTCATTCCTGGCCAATCGACGGCAAGTTGACGGGGTAGGCGATGCGCGAGTCGGTACAAGCAGTTCAGGCAGAGGTCATGATGAGCTTTCTCGTCTCCGAGGAGCTCTCGTTCCGCATTCCGGTGGAGCTCCGGTACGAGGCCGGGGATCCGTACGCCGTGCGCCTGACCTTCCATCTTCCCGGAGACGCGCCCGTGACCTGGGCGTTCGGCCGGGAACTCCTCGTCGACGGGGTCAACGGAGCAGCGGGCGACGGCGATGTGCGGATCTCTCCGGTGGAGCGTGCCGGGGGCGGCGGGACCGGCGAGCTGCCGGGTGAGGTGCACATCCGGCTCCAAGTGGGCAGCGATCAGGCGCTGTTCCGGGCCGGGGTGGCGCCTCTGATCGCGTTCCTCGACCGTACGGACAAGCTCGTCCCGCTCGGCCAGGAGCAGGCCCTGGCCGACTTCGAGGCCGAACTCGACGAGGCCCTCGACAAGATCCTCGCCGAGGAGCAGAGCGCGGGCTGACCGGGGCCGGCCGGGTCCGGCGCCCGACCGACGTAACGCTTCGGCAGCGCGGTGCACCCGAGCAGCTCCGCGCCGTTCAGCGCTTGCGTCGTCGGCCCCTGCCGGCACGTACGGAAGCGGCCTGGGCGGGCTCCTGCGCCCCCGGCCGGTCGGCGGAGACCACCAGCGCGGCAAGAGCGGTGGTCACCGGCACCGAGGCCACCAGGCCGATCGAGCCGACCAGCGTGCGCACGATCTCCTCCGCCACCAGCTCGCTGTTGGCGACGTCGACCACGCTGGACTGCGCGATCGAGAAGAGCAGCAGCAGCGGCAGCGCCGCGCCCGCGTACGCAAGGACCAGGGTGTTCACGACGGACGCGATGTGGTCGCGGCCGATCCGGATGCCTGCCCGGTACAGGCCGCGCCAGCCCATCGTGGGGTTGGCCTCGTGCAGTTCCCAGACCGCCGACGTCTGGGTGACCGTCACGTCGTCGAGCACGCCGAGCGAGCCGATGATGACGCCCGCGAGCAGCAGGCCGCTCATGTCGATGTCCGGGTACAGGCCGTGGATCAGGCCCGTGTTGTCGTCCGTGTTGCCGGTCAGTGCGGCCCAGCCGATGAACAACGAGCCCAACAGGCCGATGAGCAGCAGCGATACGAGGGTGCCGAGCACGGCGACGGACGTACGGGCGGTCAGCCCGTGGCACATGTAGAGCGCGATCAGCATGATGGCGCTCGCCCCGACGACCGCGACCACCAAGGGATTTGAGCCCTGGAGGATCGCGGGCAGGATGAAGAAGGTCAGCACCATGAAGCTCACCGCGAGGGCGACCAGCGCCATCACGCCCCGCAGCCGGCCCACCACGACCACGGCCAGGGCGAAGATTCCGGCCAGCAGGGCCATGGGGATCTTGCGGTTCACGTCGGTGACCGAGTACTGCAGGTTCGCCGGGGCGTCGGGCGCGTAGGCGACGATCACCTTCTGGCCCTCGTGCAGCTGCCGGGGCGAGTCCGGCTGGACGACCTCCTTGAACGTACGGCCCTTGTCCTTGCCGGTGTCCACCCTGATCGTCGCGTTCTCGCAGGTACCGGCGGCCTGTTGCTGGGCGGACGAGCCCTCGGCCGTGGAGGTGTCGCCGGTCGGGGTGTCCCCCGAGGCGTTCACGGACGAGCAGGAGACCTTCTCGACCTTGGTCACCGTTGCCTGCTGCGTCTGCCGGTCGAAGCCGACCCCGGTGCGCTGGTGCGCGGGGGCGCCGCCGGGCCACAGCACCGCGAGGCCCACGACGACCGCCACGGAGAAGGGAATCAGGACCGCTGCGATGACCTTGCGCAGGTGCTTGGAGACCGGCGCGGCAGGGCCGTGGCTGTGGGAGTGGCCGCCGTGCCCTATGCCCGACGGGCCCGGCCCGTGCGGCGGTTCGGACGGCGGGGGCGGGGGCTGCTGCGTGGTGGTCACCGCCCGATCATCGCAAGAACGGTAGGGGCCCTCTGTTCAACGCGTCCGACATGACGCTAGCGTGGAGGCACCTTTGCACACGCGGGAGCTCGGAGCACCGGGCTGAGAGGGCGCTGACCTTCGTACCGAGGCGTGTTTCACGTGAAACACGCAGGACGAGGACGGCTGCGTCGACCGCCGAACCTGTTACCGGGTAATGCCGGCGTAGGGAGTAGGTCTCATGACCACAACGGACGCACGCACGCCTGCCTCCAACCAGGGCGACAGCTCTGACGAGGCCGGGAAGTCCATCGGCTGGCACAAGGGATACGTCGAGGGCTCGCGCCCCGACCTCCAGGTGCCGGTCCGTCAGGTGCATCTCACCAACGGGCAGTCGGTGACCCTGTACGACACCTCCGGCCCGTACACCGATCCGAACGTCGACACCGATGTCCGCAGGGGCCTCGCGCCCCTCCGTGAGAACTGGATCATCGCCCGCGGTGACACCGAGGAGTACGCGGGACGCCCCGTCCGCCCCGAGGACGACGGCATCAAGCACACGTCGCCGCGCGGCGGTCTGCGCAACCTCGACGCGGTCTTCCCGGGCCGCCCGCGACAGCCCCGCCGGGGCCGTGACGGCCAGGCCGTGACCCAACTCGCGTACGCACGAAGGGGCGAGATCACCCCGGAGATGGAGTACGTGGCGATCCGGGAGAACGTCGCGCCCGAGGTCGTACGCGAAGAGATCGCGGCGGGCCGGGCCGTCCTGCCCGCCAACGTGAACCACCCGGAGATCGAGCCGATGATCATCGGCAAGCGGTTCCTGGTGAAGGTCAACGCCAACATCGGCAATTCCGCGGTCACTTCGTCCATCGAGGAGGAGGTGGAGAAGATGACGTGGGCGACCCGCTGGGGCGCCGACACCGTCATGGACCTCTCCACCGGCCGCAACATCCACACCACGCGCGAGTGGGTACTGCGCAACTCCCCCGTCCCCATCGGTACCGTGCCGCTCTACCAGGCCCTCGAAAAGGTCGACGGCAAGGCCGAGGAACTGACCTGGGAGATCTACAAGGACACGGTCATCGAGCAGGCCGAGCAGGGCGTCGACTACATGACGGTCCACGCCGGCGTCCGCCTCCCGTACGTGCCGCTGACCGCCAACCGCAAGACCGGCATCGTCTCGCGCGGCGGCTCGATCATGGCCGCCTGGTGCCTCGCGCACCACAAGGAGAGCTTCCTCTACGAGAACTTCGAGGAGCTCTGCGAGATCCTCGCGGCGTACGACGTCACGTACTCGCTCGGCGACGGCCTGCGCCCCGGCTCCATCGCGGACGCCAACGACGAGGCCCAGTTCGCGGAGTTGCGCACGCTCGGCGAGCTCAACTCCATCGCCAAGCGGCACAACGTACAGACGATGATCGAGGGCCCGGGACACGTCCCGATGCACAAGATCAAGGAGAACATCGACCTCCAGCAGGAGATCTGCGAGGAGGCGCCGTTCTACACGCTCGGCCCGCTGACCACCGATGTCGCCCCGGCGTACGACCACATCACGTCCGGGATCGGCGCCGCGATGATCGCCTGGTGGGGCACGGCGATGCTCTGCTACGTCACGCCCAAGGAGCACCTGGGCCTGCCGAACCGGGACGACGTGAAGACCGGCGTCATCACGTACAAGATCGCGGCGCACGCGGCGGACCTCGCCAAGGGGCACCCGGGCGCGCAGGAGTGGGACGACGCGCTGAGCGACGCCCGCTTCGAGTTCCGCTGGGAGGACCAGTTCAACCTGGCCCTCGACCCGGACACCGCCCGGGAGTTCCACGACGAGACGCTGCCGGCCGAGCCCGCGAAGACCGCGCACTTCTGCTCGATGTGCGGCCCGAAGTTCTGCAGCATGAAGATCTCGCAGGACATCCGGCGCGAGCACGGCTCGACGAAGGCGGAGGTCGAGGCGGGGATGGAGCAGAAGTCGAAGGAGTTCGCCGACGCGGGCAACCGTGTCTATCTGCCGATCGCCAACTAGATCTCCCGCTGATCGACGTACGGGCATGACTGAGGGCTCGGGGTTTCGTGCACATCGCCCCGAGCCGTTAGCCGTGGTCACGGCCCCGTGCACCCGTCGGAGGGTCAGTCCGGCTGGTGTTCGGGGCCGCCGAAGTCCGGGCTGGAGAAGTCCGGGCTGGAGAAGCCGGCCCGCTGTCCCGTGGCGGTGCCGCCGCCGTCGGGGCTGCTGAACCCCGGCCTGTTGTAGCCGAGCTGCGGCATGCGGCTGGTCGAGCCGCCGCCCCGGCCGCCGGCGAGCGGCGCAGGGCCGCCCGCCGGGGGATCCGCCAGGGCGTTCCGCAGGAACGGCAGGATGCCGCGCTCGAGCAGGGCCTTGCTCCAGGCTTCCCTGGCGCGGGCCACCTCTTCGCTCTCCACGCCGTGGGCGCTGGCCTGGAGCGAGGTCGACCCGTTGCGCAGGGCCGTCAGGAGCAGGCACACCGCCGCGACGAGGATGCCCACCGCGGTGAGCGCGCCGAAGACCCAGCCGGCCGCGAGGAGCGTGTCGGCGAAGTCCGGCGGCGGGTTGAGCATCTTCAGGATGTAGCCGACCAGCAGGAAGATCGCGGCGGCCGTCCCGGCGAGCACCGGGGCGAGCACGACGGCGACCGCGGCGACGCCGGGCCCCGTGGTCTCCGCGACCAGGCCGATCGTGTTGCTGCCGGACTCGGCCGGTCCGGCGGCGCCTCCTTCGCGTAGCGAACGGACGGGCCGCGGGGAGGTACGCAGCTCCTCGCGGACCTGGACGTAGTGCTGGTACTCGGTGGCTGCCGCGGTGGTGATCAGTGCCGCGGCGTTGAGCGCCATGGTGCGCAGCTGTTCGGGGTTGAGCCGCTGGCCCACTGCGGCGAGATCAGGGCGGTTCGGTGCGGTACGCAGCGCCTCATCGAGGATCCGCTCGAACTCGGGGCGGTCCTCGTTCAGCAAATGCGGAGCGCTGTTCATGTGCATCCCCCGATGCTCCGTAGGGCTTGGTGGCCCGCATGGTTACGAGCCGTCGGGCAGAAACGGAGGGGAGCCTGCTACGGATAAGCCGATGGTAGAGCTGTCACGGCGCGTGGTGACAGGGGGTTTCCGGAAATTGGCCTTGCGGCCAGCCGAATCCTCCGTTTACCACGCCTGCCCGATCAACTCTCAGATATCCATGGGCAGTTGCTGGACCAGCAGCTTTCCGGCCATGGTCACGCCGCCGTCCATGGCGATGGCCAGGCCGCCCGCGTACACATGAGGACCCTCGACGACGGGCCCGCTGTCCTCGCCGTCCGCGTCCTCGGTCCCGACCTCGCCGAGGAGGTACGGGATCGGGCTGTGGCCGTGCACGACGCGCGAGCCGCCGTACGCCCCGAGGAGCTCGCGCACCGAACCGGGACCCGACTCCTCGTCGCGGAACGCGAAGCGCTTGGTGAACTTGCGGAACAGGTCCCAGCACTCGTCCGCGTCGTTGCGCGTGAGCGTCTCGCGGACCGTGTCGTTCACGGCCTCGATCGAGTCGCCGTAGTCGAGATAGGCCGTGGTGTCGGAGTGCATCAGCAGGTGGTCGTCCTCGATCTCGATCGCGTCGAGCCGGGACATCCACTGCAGGTGTACGTCCTGGAGGCGGTCCATGTCGGACTTCTGGCCTCCGTTGAGCAACCAGGCCGCCTGGAAGGTGGCGGTGCCCGCCCCCGAGTTGACCGGGGTGTCGCCGAAGCGCTTGGCGCCGAGCAGCAGCAGCTCGTGGTTGCCCATGAGCGCCTTGCAGTAGCCGCCCGCCGCGGCCGCCTCGGCGCTCAGGCGCATCACGAGGTCGATGACGCCGATCCCGTCGGGCCCGCGGTCGGTGAAGTCGCCGAGGAACCACAGGCGTGCGTTGCCCGCCGCCCAGTTGCCCTCGGCGTCGATCAGGCCCTTCTCGTGCAGCGCGGCGGTGAGCTCGTCGATGTAGCCGTGCACGTCGCCGACGACGTACAGCGGGCCCATCTCGCCGCTCGGCCGGGGCGCGGCCGCGGCCTGCGGGACCTCGACCTGCACCGTGTCCCCGCGGTTGATGACGGGCAGGTCGCGCGCGGTCGGGGTGTACCCGTCCGGATACGCCTCGGCGTCGTCGGGCACGGGATCGGGGACGGGGTCGGAACCCGGCTCGGTGGGCACCACGTTCGCCGGTACGTCATGGACGTACGCGGGAACGCGGAAGTCGCGCAGCGTCTCCGTGCGCGCTGCGGGTCCCTGACCGGCCCCCTGAGTCATCGACCCCTCCACCATTGCGCCGCCTGTGCACCGGATCGGACTGCCTGGTCGCAGCGGCCCGCGGTGTCGTGCGCCCATCATAGGAATGCGGCTCGCGCTGTGTGATGCACCAGGGGTGGTGAATCGGTGACGGGCGGCTGTTCACCACGCTTTTCTCCCGAATTGGTGCGTACTTTTCCGGTCCGACGCGGGGGCGGCGGCGGGTGACGGGCCGGTCAGCCGGACCCCGGGGAGCGGGGCGGGCTGACCGTGGTGCGCGGCGGGCGGCGCTGCGACGAGGTCCGCACGATCAGTTCCGTCGGTATCACCTGCTCGACCGGAAGGTCCGAGTCGACCCCCTCGATGGCATCGATGAGGAGCTGCACGACGGCGGTGCCGATGCGCCGCGGCTTGAGCGAGAGCGTGGTGATGGGCGGCTCGGTGTTGGCGTAGACGCTCGACTCGCTGCAGCACACGAGCAGCAGGTCGTCCGGGACGCGCAGACCGTAGCGGCGGGCGGCGGCGAGCAGGTCCGTCCCGTTGGGGTCGAACAGGCCGTAGACCGCGTCGGGGCGGTCGGGCCGGGCGAGCAGCCGGTCGGCGGCGACGGCGCCCGCGCACGGGTCGTGCGCGGGGTAGGACTCGTAGACCGGCTCCTGCCCGATCCGCTCGCACCAGCGCAGGTACGCGGAGGTGGAGAGGTGGGTGTACGTGTCGGTGGTGGTGCCGGTGAGCAGGCCGATGCGGCGGGCGCCGGCCTCGGCGAGGTGGTCGAGGATGCCGAGGACGGCGGCCTCGTGGTCGTTGTCGACCCAGGCGGTCACGGGCAGGGTGCCCGCGGGACGTCCGTCCGAGACGACGGGCAGGCCCTGGCGGACCAGCTCGCTGACGACCGGGTCGTGGTCGGAGGGGTCGATGACGACGGTGCCGTCGAGGGCGACGTTCGACCAGACGTCGACGGCACTGTGGCGTGACGTGGCGGGCAGGATGACCAGGGCGTAGCCGCGGGCGAGCGCGGCGGACGTGGCTGCTCTGGCCATCTCCGCGAAGTACGCGAACTCGGTGAAGGTGAAAGGTTCATCCCCGTACGTCGTCACGGTCAGGCCGATCAGGCCCGACTTGCCGGTACGGAGCGTGCGGGCGGCCGCGGAGGGGCGATAGCCCAACCGATCGGCGACCTCGCGGACATGGCGTCGGGTGGCGTCCGGGAGCCGGCCCTTGCCGTTGAGCGCATCGGAGACAGTTGTGATCGAGACCCCGGCGGCGGCGGCAACGTCTCTGATGCCTGCCCGGCCCGGCCGGGTGCCCCTGCGGGTCGTCTCCGCCCGGCTCACCTGGTGCTTCCCTGCTGCTGTCATGGCGAGCCGATAGTAGGGCTCATGCGGCTGCATGGCGGGGGTGCATATGCACGCGTTGACAGGCACGTTTCTGCAAGGTGATAGATCATCAATGACCTTGGAATGTAAGGGAGTTGAGGGGGTGAACGGTGATAGGTCACTTGTCGGCGCGCATAGGCCTGCCAAGTCCGCGATGTTGCGAGTAGGTCTCAACTCACCTTCACGGGTGATGCGCGCCACGGCGCGAGCCACCGGCGCACGCCAGGGCGGGGAGCGCTCCCCCCTTCCTGTACGCCTTCCTGGGGCCGGTGGGTCCCGCCCATTGGGGACGGCGTCGAATCCTCTTAAGGTGAGCAGTATTGGAACGGTGGCCACAAGGAGGACTGCGGTGAGCGAGACCAACCCCAAGCTGCGTGCGGAGCTGGCGGGGATCCCCACCTACAAGCCGGGAAAGCCGGCCGCCGCCGGAGGCCCGGTGGCGTACAAACTGTCCTCCAACGAGAACCCCTATCCGCCGCTGCCCGGCGTGATGGAGCAGGCGATCGCCGCGGCCGGCACCTTCAACCGCTACCCCGACATGGCCTGCACCGGCCTGATGAACGAGCTGGCGGACCGCTTCGGCGTGCCGGTGACCCACCTGGCCACCGGCACCGGCTCGGTCGGCGTCGCCCAGCAGCTGCTCCAGGCGACCAGCGGCCCGGGCGACGAGGTGATCTACGCCTGGCGGTCCTTCGAGGCGTACCCGATCATCACGCAGATCAGCGGGGCGACGTCGGTGAAGGTGCCGCTCACCGACGGCGAGGTGCACGACCTCGACGCGATGCTCGACGCCATCACCGACCGCACGCGCCTCATCTTCGTCTGCAACCCCAACAACCCCACGGGCACCGTGGTGCGCCGGGCCGAGCTGGAACGGTTCCTCGACCGGGTGCCCGCCGATGTGCTGGTCGTGCTCGACGAGGCGTACCGCGAGTTCATCCGGGACGCCGAGGTGCCGGACGGAGTCGAGCTCTACCGGGACCGGCCGAACGTGGCGGTGCTGCGGACCTTCTCGAAGGCGTACGGGCTCGCGGGGCTGCGCGTGGGCTTCGCGATCGCCCACGAGCCGGTGGCGGCCGCGCTGCGCAAGACCGCGGTCCCCTTCGGCGTCAGCCAGCTCGCGCAGGACGCCGCGGTCGCCTCGCTGCGCGCGGAGGACGAACTGCTCGGCCGCGTCGGCTCGTTGGTGGCCGAGCGCGCCCGGGTCGTCGAGGGGCTGCGGGCGCAGGGCTGGACGGTGCCCGAGACGCAGGCCAACTTCGTGTGGCTGCGCCTGGGGGAGAAGACCCTGGACTTCGCGGCGGCGTGCGAGAAGGCCGGTGTCGTCGTGCGGCCGTTCGCCGGTGAGGGGATCCGGGCCACGATCGCCGAGACCGAGGGCAACGACATCTTCCTGCAGGCGGCGGAGGCGTTCCGCAAGGAGCTCTAGGCAGGCCCTAGTAACTAGTAAGGAGCTCTGGACAGCCCCTAGTTGGGGACCAGCTCGACGCGGATCGGGTCACCGTCGCGCACGGTGGCGAGGTCCCTGGGGTCCCCGTCGAGCCGGCCGAGCACGTTGCACGGGCTCGCGAGGCGGCACTCCCGGCCTCGCGAGATCGGCGTGGGGCCGTAGGGGAGGGCGAGCGCGTCGCCGTCCGTCCAGAAGGCCACCGTGCCGGGCTCCACGACCTGTTGGGCGTCGCTCTCGAGGGGGACGCTCACGTTCGTGTCGAAGTAGACCTCCTCGCCCCACGTGTGCGCCGTGGAGGCGAGCGGAAGTGCCGTGAGCAGGGCCTGAGTTGTCGGGGTGTCCTCGACCGTCGCCGTGAGGTGTCCGGCGGGCCAGGAGATGCGGATGCGGGTCATGGCGCGCATTCAACAATATGTTGAAGTCGCCGGGAAGCCCCCTGCCGCCCCGGGGAAGTCCCGCCCGTGTGCCCGCCCGTGTGCTGTTCCTCGCAGTAAGGGGACCCCCCTTCAGATGCCGACAATCAGTACGACATAATGCTTGTGAATGTGAACGCGTTCACAAGCGTGTCCTGGTTCCTCCCGGGATCAGTGGGATTAAAGGGGCAAACTGCCGCTGTGATCACAGCGATGTAAGGAGAGACGCAGTGGACCTGGCTCTGGCGCCGGAGACCCTGGCGCGATGGCAGTTCGGCATCACCACCGTCTACCACTTCCTGTTCGTCCCTCTGACGATCTCGCTCGCGGCGCTGACCGCCGGGCTGCAGACCGCCTGGGTGCGGACGGAGAAGGAGAAGTACCTCAGAGCCACCAAGTTCTGGGGCAAGCTCTTCCTGATCAATATCGCGATGGGTGTCGTCACCGGCATCGTGCAGGAGTTCCAGTTCGGCATGAACTGGTCGGACTACTCCCGCTTCGTCGGTGACATCTTCGGGGCCCCGCTGGCCTTCGAGGCGCTGATCGCCTTCTTCTTCGAGTCCACCTTCATCGGTCTGTGGATCTTCGGCTGGGACAAACTGCCGAAGAAGATCCACCTGGCCTGCATCTGGATGGTGTCGATCGGCACGATCCTGTCGGCGTACTTCATCCTGGCGGCCAACTCCTGGATGCAGCACCCGGTCGGCTACAAGTACAACAAGGCCACCGGGCGGGCCGAACTCACCGACTTCTGGCACGTGCTGACGCAGAACACGGCGCTCACCCAGGCGTTCCACACGCTGTCCGCCTCGTTCCTGACCGGCGGCGCGTTCATGGTCGGCATCGCGGCCTTCCACCTGGCGCGCAAGAAGCACATCTCCACGATGAAGACCTCGCTGCGCCTCGGTCTGATCACCGTCGTCATCGCCGGTCTGCTCACGGCGATCAGTGGTGACCAGCTCGGCAAGGTCATGTTCAAGCAGCAGCCGATGAAGATGGCCGCGGCCGAGGCGCTGTGGGACGGCCAGGACTCGGCGCCGTTCTCGATCTTCGCCTACGGAGACGTGAGCAAGGGTCACAACAGCGTCGAGCTCTCCATCCCCGGGATACTGTCCTTCCTCGCCGACGACAACTTCCACTCGTACGTCCCCGGCATCAACGACACGAACAAGGCCGAGCAGGAGAAGTACGGGCCCGGCGACTACCGGCCGATCATTCCCGTCACCTTCTGGGCCTTCCGCTGGATGATCGGCTTCGGGATGGCGTCCTTCGCCATCGGTCTCGTCGGACTCTGGCTCACGCGCAAGAAGTTCATGCTGCCCCAACACCTGAGGACGGGTGAGGACGAAGCACCGAACCTGGTGCTCTTCAAGAAGAAGGCCCTCAGCCCGAAGTTCACCAAGCTCTACTGGATCGTGGCGCTGTGGACCATCGGGTTCCCGCTGATCGCCAACTCCTGGGGCTGGATCTTCACCGAGATGGGCCGTCAGCCGTGGGTCGTCTACGGCGTCCTGCAGACGCGTGACGCGGTCTCCCCCAGCGTCTCGCAGGGCGAGGTCATCACCTCGATGACCGTCTTCACGCTGCTGTACGCGGTCCTCGCCGTCATCGAGGTGAAGCTGCTCGTGAAGTACGTCAAGGCCGGGCCGCCCGAGCTCACGGACGACGACCTCAACCCGCCCACCAAGATCGGCGGAGACCGTGACGCCGACAAGCCGATGGCCTTCTCCTACTGAGGCCCAGGGAGCTGCAGAGTCATGGAACTTCACGACGTCTGGTTCGTCCTCATCGCGGTCCTGTGGATCGGCTACTTCTTCCTGGAGGGCTTCGACTTCGGGATCGGCATCCTCACCAAGCTGCTGGCCCGTGACCGCACCGAGCGGCGCGTCCTGATCAACACGATCGGTCCGGTCTGGGACGGCAACGAGGTGTGGCTGCTCACGGCCGGCGGTGCGACCTTCGCCGCCTTCCCCGAGTGGTACGCGACGCTCTTCTCCGGCTTCTACCTGCCGCTGTTGATCATCCTGGTCTGCCTCATCGTCCGCGGTGTCGCCTTCGAGTACCGCGCCAAGCGGCCCGAGGAGAAGTGGCAGACCAACTGGGAACACGCGATCTTCTGGACCTCGGTGATCCCGGCGCTGCTGTGGGGTGTGGCCTTCGGCAACATCGTGCGCGGCGTGAAGATCGACAAGAATTTCGAGTACGTCGGCAACTTCTGGGACCTCCTCAACCCGTACGCGATCCTGGGCGGCCTCGTCACACTGACGCTGTTCACCTTCCACGGTGCGGTGTTCGCCTCGCTCAAGACGCTGGGCGACATCCGGGAGCGCGCACGGAAGATGGCGCTGACGCTCGGTCTGGTGACCGCGGTGCTCGCCCTCGCCTTCCTGATCTGGACCCAGGTAGACAAGGGCGACGGCGGCTCGCTCGTCGCGATGATCGTGGCCGTGGTCGCGCTCGTCGGGGCGATCGGGGCCATCAAGGTCGGCCGCGAGGGCTGGTCGTTCGCCCTGTCCGGCGTCACGATCGCGGCCGCCGTCGCGATGCTCTTCCTGACGCTGTTCCCGAACGTCATGCCGTCGTCGCTCAACCCGGACTGGAGCCTCACGGTCACCAACGCCTCGTCGAGCCCGTACACCCTGAAGATCATGACCTGGTGCGCGGCGATCGCGACGCCGATCGTGCTGCTCTACCAGTCGTGGACCTACTGGGTGTTCCGCAAGCGGATCGGCACGAAGAACATCGCCGTCGACGCCGCGCACTGAAGTCCCCTGATGGGCCAACCCGCCTGATGTGAGGGTGTGTTTCACGTGAAACCGATCGACCAGCGCCTGCTCCGGTACGCCCGGGCCACCCGTCTCTTCCTGATCGCGGTGGTCGTCCTCGGCGCCGCCGGGGCGGGCCTGGTCATCGCTCAGGCGATGCTCATCGCCGAAGTGGTGGTGGGCGCTTTCCAGCACGGGTTCGACGCTGCTCGACTGTCGACTCCCTTGATTCTGCTGGCTGTTGTCGCGGTCGGCCGTGCTCTTGTCTCCTGGCTGACCGAACTGGCCGCGCACCGGGCGAGCGCGGCCGTCAAGTCGGAGCTGCGCGGGCGGCTGTTGGAGCGGGCCGCGCAGCTGGGACCGAACTGGCTCAGCGGACAGCGCACCGGCTCGCTGGTGGCGCTCGCGACGCGCGGTGTGGACGCGCTCGACGACTACTTCTCGCGCTATCTGCCGCAGCTGGGGCTCGCGATCGTGGTCCCGGTGGCGGTGCTCGCCCGTGTGGTCACGGAGGACTGGGTGTCGGCGGCGATCATCGTCGGCACGCTGCCCCTCATCCCGATCTTCATGATCCTCATCGGCTGGGCCACCCAGTCCCGGATGGACCGTCAGTGGCGGCTGCTGTCCCGCCTGTCGGGGCATTTCCTGGACGTGGTCGCGGGCCTGCCGACGCTCAAGGTGTTCGGCCGGGCCAAGGCGCAGGCCGAGTCCATTCGCACGATCACCGACCAGTACCGCAGGGCGACGATGCGGACCCTGCGGATCGCCTTCCTGTCGTCCTTCGCGCTGGAGCTGCTCGCGACCCTGTCGGTCGCCCTGGTCGCCGTGACCATCGGCATGCGGCTCGTGCACGGCGACATGGACCTGTACGTGGGTCTGGTGATCCTCGTGCTGGCGCCCGAGGCGTATCTGCCGCTGCGGCAGGTCGGGGCGCAGTACCACGCGGCGGCCGAGGGGCTCGCCGCCGCGGAGGAGATCTTCGACGTCCTGGAGCAGCCGCTGCCGAAGTCCGGTGTGCAGGCCGCTCCTTCGACCGGTGGTCTCGGGTTTGAAAGCGTTTCTGTCCGCTATGAGGGACGTGCAGCGGATGCCGTCTCCCAGGTCTCCTTCAAGGTCGCCGAAGGGGAGACGGTCGCTCTCGTAGGACCGAGCGGAGCGGGCAAGTCGACGCTTCTCAGCGCCCTGTTGGGTTTTGTACGCCCTAGTAGCGGGCGGGTTCTCGTCGGCGGCGCCGATCTCGCGGAGGTGTCGCGGGAGGCGTGGCACGCGCGCGTGGCGTGGGTTCCGCAGCGGCCGCAGCTGTACGCCGGGTCGATCGCGGACAACGTCCGGCTCGCGCGGCCCGACGCGGACGACGCGGCGGTGCTCGACGCTCTGCGGGAGGCGGGCGCGTTGGAGTTCGTCGAGGCGCTTCCCGAAGGGGTGCGCACCGAGCTCGGTGAGGACGGGGCCGGTCTGTCGGCGGGGCAGCGTCAACGCCTCGCGCTGGCCCGGGCGTTCCTCGCCGACCGGCCCGTCGTGCTGCTCGACGAGCCCACGGCCGCGCTCGACGGCGAGACCGAGGCGGGCATCGTCGAGGCGGTGCGCAGGCTCGCCGTCGGGCGGACGGTACTGCTGGTCGTGCACCGGCCCGCGCTGCTGGCCGTGGCCGACCGGGTGGTGCGGCTCGAGACGCCCGCCGCGCGCCGGCTGCCCGCCCAGGCGGGGTCGGCGCCCGCTGCCGGGATTTCGGCGCCCACAGCGGCGGCCGCGGCCTCTGAGGCCCGCGAGCCGGTGCGGGACACGGCGGTGGACCGGCGTCCCGCCCTCGCCCGGCTGCGGGCCGCCGCGCGGCCGCGTCGCTCGCGGCTCGCGCTCGCGCTGCTGCTCGGGGCGCTCGCGCTCGGCAGCTCGGTCGGCCTGATGGCGACCAGCGGCTGGCTGATCTCGCGGGCCTCGGAGCAGCCGCCCGTGCTGTACCTGATGGTCGCGGTGACGGCCACGCGCGCGTTCGGCATCGGCCGGGCCTGCTTCCGGTACGCGGAGCGGCTCGTGTCGCACGACGCCGTGCTGCGGATGCTGGCCGACACCCGGGTCGCCGTCTACCGGCGCCTGGAGCGGCTCGCGCCCGCCGGTCTGCGCACGACGCGGCGCGGCGACCTGCTGTCCCGCCTCGTCGCCGACGTGGACGCCCTGCAGGACTACTGGCTGCGCTGGCTGCTGCCCGCGTCGGCCGCGGCCCTGGTGGGCGTGGGCTCCGTCGCCTTCACCGCCTGGATGCTCCCCGCGGCCGGTGCCGTGCTCGCCGTCGGACTGCTGCTCGCCGGGGTCGGTGTGCCGCTGCTGTCCGGGGCGGTGGCCCGCCGGGCGGAGCGCAGGCTCGCTCCCGCGCGCGGGGTGCTCGCGACCCGGGTGGCCGAGCTGCTCACCGGCACCGCGGAACTGACCGTCGCCGGCGCGCTCCAGCGGCGTACGAAGGCGGCAGGGGAAGCCGACTCGGTGCTGACCCGGATCGCCTCGCGCACGGCCACCGCCACCGCGCTCGGCGACGGGCTGACCGCGCTGATCACCGGCCTGACCGTGGCGGGCGCCGCGCTCGCCGGCATCCATGGCGTGCGCTCCGGGCAGCTCGACGGGGTCGCGATGGCGGTCGTCGTGCTGACCCCGCTCGCCGCGTTCGAGGCGGTGCTCGGCCTGCCGCTCGCCGTGCAGTACCGGCAGCGGGTCCACAAGAGCGCCGAGCGCGTCCACGAGGTCCTCGACGCCCCCGAACCCGTACGGGAGCCCGAACGGCCCGCACAGGCGCCGCGGGACCCCTTCCCGCTCGTCGTACGGGATCTCGCGGCCCGGTACGAGGGGCAGACGCGGGACGCGCTCGACGGGGTCGGCCTCACGCTCGAGCGCGGCCGCAGGATCGCCGTCGTCGGCCCCTCCGGGTCCGGCAAGACCACGCTCGCCCAGGTGCTGCTGCGCTTCCTCGACGCGGACGCCGGGACGTACACGCTGGCCGGCACCGACGCGTACGCCCTCGAAGGCGATGCCGTACGGCGCCTCGTCGGGCTGTGCGCCCAGGACGCGCACCTCTTCGACAGCACCGTGCGCGAGAACCTGCTGCTCGCCAAGAAGGACGCCACCGAGGACGAACTGCGCGACGCCCTCGGCCGCGTACGCCTTCTGGAGTGGGCGGACGCGCTGCCCGACGGGCTCGACACGCTCGTGGGCGAGCACGCGGCGCGGCTGTCCGGCGGGCAGCGGCAGCGGCTCGCGGTGGCCCGCGCGCTGCTCGCCGACTTCCCGGTCCTCGTCCTGGACGAGCCCGCCGAGCACCTCGACCTGGAGACGGCCGACGCGCTCACCGCGGACCTGCTGGACGCGACCCAGGGGCGCGCAACCGTCCTGATCACGCACCGGCTCGCCGGTCTGGACGCGGTCGACGAGGTGGTCGTGCTCGACGGCGGGCGGATCGTGCAGCGCGGTACGTACGCGGAGCTGAGCGCGGCCGACGGGCCGCTTCGGGTGCTGCGGGAGCGGGAGGGCGCGGCGGAGCTGCTGGTCGGCGCGGGGGCAGGCGCGGGGGTCCACGCGTAACCCCGACTTTCCTCGCCAAATAGGACTAACTACTCTCAGGGGCATGTCAGCGCCCACGGATCCCGACGTTCCCCCCTCCCGCGCGGTGGAGGCGGCGACCCAGGCCACCCGCAGCCTTCAGGGGCTGTCCACCGAGCTGACCGCGCGGGTGCCGCAGCTCCTGGAGGCGATGCGTTCCGTGGGGACCGGCCTGGAGCTGCACTCCACGCTGGACCGGATCTGTGAGACCGCCGCCGAGCTGGCGGACGCCAGGTACGCGGCGATCGGCGTCGTCGCCGAGGACGGCGAGGGGCTCTCGGACTTCGTCTACTACGGCATCGACGAGGACACCGCGCAGCTCATCGGGCGGCTGCCCGACGGGCACCGCGGGCTGCTCGGCGCGCTCATCCACGATCCCGAGCCGGTGCGCCTGGCGAACCTCGCGGACGACCCGCGCTCCTGCGGGTTCCCCGCGAACCATCCGCCGATGCGGACGTTCCTCGGCGTCCCCATCCGCGTACAGGGAGAGATCTTCGGAAACCTCTACCTCACGGAGAAGAACGGCGGCGGCGACTTCAACGACTACGACCTCAACATGGTCCGGGTGCTCGCCACGGAGGCGGGCATCGCGATCGGCAACGCGCGGCTGTACGAAGCTGCCAGGCAGCGCGAGCGGTGGATCGACGGGTCCGTCGCCGTGACCACCGCGCTGCTGTCCGGCGGCGATGCCGAGGACGCGCTCCAGGTCGTCGCCGAACAGGCCCGCCAGCTCTCGGACTCGGCGGCCGGCATAGTGCTGCTGCCCGCCGACGAGGGCGGCATGGAGATCGTCGCCGTCGCCTCGGACACCCCGTCCGCCTCGCTCGGCGTGATCATCCCGCCGGAGAGCGCGATCGTCTCCGAACTGCTCGACGGGCAGGCCGTGTTCATCGACGACGCGGCCACCGACCCGCGCGTGATGACCGATCTCGCGCGGGGCTACGGGCCGGCCATGATGCTGCCCCTGCAGAGCGACGGGCGCGTCCTCGGGACGCTCGTGACGCCCCGCGCGCGTGGGGGGCGTCCTTTCACGGAGGTCGAACGCACCCTGGCCACCCAGTTCGCCTCGCAGGCGGCGCTCGCGCTGATGATGGCCGAGGCACAGCGCGACCGGGAGCGGCTCGCCGTCTTCGAGGACCGGGACCGCATCGCGCGCGATCTGCACGACCTGGTCATCCAGCGGCTGTTCGCCACGGGGATGATGCTGGAGACCGCTCAACGCCGTTCCGTGGTGCCCGAGGTGCAGGTGGGCGTCGGCAAGGCCGTCGACGAGCTGGACGTCACCATCCAGGAGATCCGCACCGCCATCTTCGCGCTCCAGCAGGGCCCGGCCGAGGCGCCGTCGGGGCTGCGCACGCGCGTGCTGCGCGAGATCAACATGGCCGCTGTGCCGCTCGGCTTCAAGCCCTCGCACCGCTTCCTGGGGCCCGTCGACACGGTCGTCGGCGAACTCACCGGCAAGAACCTCATCGCGGCCCTGAGGGAGGCCCTGTCGAACGCGTTCCGGCACTCCAAGGCCGCGCGGATCGACGTCGTCGTGGACGCGACCGTGCTGCTGCCCGACGGGCGCCAGGGCGTACGCCTGACGGTCGCCGACGACGGCGTGGGCATCCCGGAGGGCGGGCGGCGCAGCGGCCTGAAGAACCTCAAGAGGCGTGCCGAGTCGCTCGGCGGCGACAGTTGGTACGGGCCGGGCCTCGGGGACGACGGCGGTGGTACGACGGTCGTCTGGCAGGCGCCGTACTGACCCTCGGGTCACGCCGGTTCGGCGATTTGGCGGTACGTTTCTGCGCCGAACGGGGCATGCGTTCCCCCGGCCGTACGAGTCCCACAGGAGGGCGGCCGCGCAGCGGGCAACGATCCGAGACATGCGCCCACGACCTCGCCGCTCCCTCGTCGCCCCCGCGGTGCTGCTGTGCGTACTCGTCGCTCTCGGCGGCCGGCCCACGCTGTCGCAGGGCGCGGAAGGGCCCGAGCCAAGTGCCCAGGTGGCTCGCCTCTTTGAGGAGGCGTCAGCGGCGACGCAGCACTACGAAGAGGGGCGCAGGGCCGCCGCGCTGCAGAAGGCGAAGGCGCAGCGCCTCGAGCGGCTGCTCGCGCGGGAGCGGCGGGACATCGCCGTGCTCCACGACGACCTCGGGCGCATCGCCCGCGCCCAGTACCGCAGCGGCGGCGACATCCCGTTCACCGCGCAGATGCTGCTCACCGACGACCCGGAAGAGCTGATGCACGGTCAGCGGGCCGTCTGGCAGGCCGATCTGGCGCTCAACAACGCCGTGGCCAAGAGCCGTCGCGCCGAGAAGAAGCTTGCCGCGGGACAGCGCAAGGCGGCCGCCCAATGGCACGCCCTGCAGGAGCGCAACGTCCAACTCGCGCATCTGAAGAGGAGCATCGCGAGCAAGCTCGAGCAGGCGCAGTGGGAGCTGCAGGGCGAGGCGGACCGGTCCGCGGCGGCGGGGCAGTGCCGTGGTGCCGTGCGCCTGGAGCAGCCGGAATTCCGCGCCACGCGCGCGTGGGTGCCCCCTGTGGAGACGTACGAGCTGTCCGCCGGGTTCGACAGCGCGGGCGAGCGCTGGGCGCACCGGCACACCGGGCAGGACTTCGCCGTCGGCATCGGCACGCCCGTGCGGGCCGCCGGTGCCGGGCGGGTGGTGAGCGTGTCCTGCGGCGGCGGCTTCGGCATCGAGGTCGTCGTGCAGCACCCGGGCGGCTACTACACGCAGTACGCGCACCTGGCGGCCGTCACCGTGGACCAGGGCGAGAAGGTGCGCACCGGGCAGTGGCTCGGGCAGTCGGGCACCACCGGCAACTCGACCGGGCCGCACCTGCACTTCGAGGTGCGGCTCACGCCGTATCTGGGGTCGGGGGTGGACCCGGTGAAGTGGTTCGCCGAGCGGGGCGTACGGCTGTAAGCCAGGGCCCTATCGCCGGGTGGCCAGGATGTCCTCGATGACGCGGGCCACGCCGTCGTCGTTGTTGGTGGCGGTGACGCCGGTCGCGGCGGTCAGCACGTCCGGGTGCGCGTTCCCCATCGCGTAGGAGGTGCCCGCCCAGGCGAGCATCTCCATGTCGTTGGGCATGTCTCCGAAAGCGACGACCTCGGCCGGGGAGATGCCGCGCTCCTCGCAGCACAGGGCGAGCGTGCTCGCCTTGGAGACGGACCGTTCGCTGATCTCCAGCAGGGCGCTCGGGCTGGAGCGCGTGATGGCGGCGAGGTCGCCGACCGCGGTGCGGGCCAGCGTCAGGAACGCGTCGGGGCCGAGCTCCGGGTGGTACGCGAGGACCTTCAGGACGGGCTGGTCCGCGACGGCCGCGTCCCCGGCGAGCAGCTTCTCCGCGGGCGCGACGCTCTCGCCCGGGTCCAGGTGCAGCGGCGGGTACGTCGGCTCGTGGTGCAGCCCGCCGGTCCGCTCGACCGCGAACGACGTGCCGGGGGCGGCCGTGCGCAGGACCCGGACGACGTCGAGCGCGTCGGGGACGGCCAACTCCCGGATCGTGACGAAGCGGTGGTTGCCGGGGCCGCCGTGCAGATCCACGACCGCGGCGCCGTTGCCGCAGATCGCCAGGCCGTGACCGTGCAGATGGTCGCTGACGACGTCCATCCAGCGGGCCGGGCGGCCCGTCACGAAGAAGACCTCGATGCCGGCCTCCTCGGCGGCGGCCAGCGCGGCGACCGTCCGCGGGGAGACGGTCTTGTCGTCGCGCAGCAGCGTGCCGTCGAGATCCGTGGCGATCAGCCGGGGCGCGGGTGTCGAGGGGGCCGGGGTCCGGGGCCCAGGAGTCGGAGAGGTCACCGCCCTATGGTCGCGCATATGCGCGCACGGGCGTGCGGCGGGGCGCGCAGATGAGTACGTTCCTGGCTCATGCGCCCCGCCTGCCGTTCGGCGGGTCAGCCGAGCTGGGCGAGAGCGTCCGTGGCGATGGCCTCGAAGACCTTCTGGTCGGACGCGAAGGCGGTGTCCGGGATCGGCCAGTGGACGACGAGCTCGGTGAAGCCCAGTTCCCGGTGCCTGCCCGCGAAGTCGACGAACGCGTCGACCGACTCCAGGGGACGGCCGCGTTCCGGGGTGAATCCGGTGAGCAGGATCTTGTCGAGCTCGGCCACGTCGCGGCCGATGGCGTCGCATGCGGCGGTCAGCTTCTCGATCTGCCCGCGAATGGCTTGAATCGACTCCTCGGGGGTGCCCGTTTCGAACAGCTTGGGGTCGCCGGTGGTGACCCACGCCTGCCCGTGGCGCGCGGCGAGCTTGAGCCCGCGCGGCCCGGTCGCGGCGACCGCGAACGGCAGCCGGGGGCGCTGCACGCAGCCCGGGATGTTCTGGGCGCCGCCCGCCGAGTAGAAGGTGCCGTCGTACGAGACCCCGTCCTTGCCGTCCTCGGTGAGCAGCCGGTCGAGCAGCGGCACGAACTCGGCGAACCGGTCCGCCCGTTCGCGCGGCGTCCACGCCTCCTGGTCGCCGCGCGCGAGGGCGCTCGCGTCGAAGCCGGTGCCGCCCGCGCCGATGCCCAGGGTGATCCGGCCACCCGAGATGTCGTCGAGCGAGATCAGTTCCTTGGCGAGGGTGACCGGGTGCCGGAAGTTGGGCGAGGTCACCAGGGTGCCCAGGCGCAGCCGCTCGGTGGCGCCCGCGGCGGCGGTCAGCGTCGGGACCGCGCCGAACCACGGGCCGTCGCGGAACGGCACGCGCCACGACAGGTGGTCGTACGTATAACCCGTGTGGAAGCCCAGTTCCTCGGCGCGCACCCAGGCGTCACGGGCGCCCTCATGCCAGCGGCGGTAGGGCAGGATCACGGTGCTCAGACGGAGCGGGGTCCGGGGAGCGGAGGACTTGTCGGTCATGCCTGTGAGCGTATGCGGAGGGGTTCGGCCGTGCTCGGGGTGGCCGCGGACCTCGGCGCAGCGGCGCTCAGCGCACGCGGCCGCTCAGCCAGGGCGTCAGGTTGATCATCGGCAGGAACTCCTTGTACGTACGGTCCCCGGGCAGCGGCACGATGAGCCGGTAGCCGGGCGGGAAGCGTTTGCCGTGCACGTACGCGAGACCGCTGTAGCAGGAGCGCAGGAACGCGGGCACCTCGTCGCGCGGGACGTCGTGGAACTGGACGCCCTCGACCTCGATCAACGCGTCGTCCTCGGGGAAGAGCCGGACGTCGATCCGTGGGGAGCCGCCGAGTTCGACGTAGGCCTCGTGGGGCAGGGAGCCGTCGGGGTCGGTGGTCGTGCCGACGCCTGCGGTGGTGCGGCGGGAGGTCTGGTCCGCGCCGATGTCGTGCGTGACCTCGATCTCGAGGTGGAACTCGCCGGCTATGTCGCGCAGCGCGGCGACGGCTGCCTCGGTCGTGGGCAGATGCGGGTGGTCCATACCACTGATCATGCCTCAGAGGCGCTTCCCGCGGGCGGGTTCAGCAGGGAAAGCGCAGGTAGCGCGGGGGAACGGCGGCGGTGAGCCAGACGCCGTTGGCGCTCACGCGGAACGTGTGGCCGTCGCGGTGCATCGAGCCCGCGTCGACGGGGAGCACGATCGGGCGGCCGCGCCGGGCGCCGACCCGGGTGGCGGTCTCGCGGTCCGCGGACAGATGGACGTCGTGGCGGCTCATGGGCCGCAACCCCTCGGCGCGGATCGCGTCGAGGACGCGGGCGACGGTGCCGTGGTAGAGGTACGCGGGCGGCTCGGCCGGTGGCAGGCCCAGGTCGACGTCGATCGTGTGGCCCTGGTTGGCCCGGATGCGGGTGCCGTCGACGGTGAAGCGCTGTTTGTCGTTCTCGGCCACCGCGCGGTCGAGGTCGGCGCGGGTCATCCTGAAGTGGTGGGCGGCGGCCGCGGCGAGCAGGTCGTCGATCTCCACCCAGCCGCCCTTGTCGGGGGTCAGTCCGATGCGTTCGGGTTGATGTCGCAGATGCTTCGAGAGGTACTTCGACACCTTGACGGTGCGTTGTTCGTTCATGGCGCCACAGTGCCCGGGACGCGGTCCGGCGCGCACGCCGATTTCGTCCTCTCGCATGTTTGATCCACAGCCAAGTGCGGTTATCCACAGGGGAATTGGCGATTCTGTGGACAACTCTCAAGCGATAGGCCCCTTTTGGTCAACTGATGCTTGTTTATTGTGTTTTACGGTCATTGCGTCCAATGTCCGTGCCTGAACCTCGCGTTCGGCGGCGGTCGCGATGAACACCGAAATGTTCTCCGGCCCAACCAGCGCGCGCACGGCCCGCATTGTCCCGGCCGGTATGGCGACGGACTGCGCTCCGTCGGCGGGTTCGGCCACCGGGCCGTCGGCGAGGTGCCGGTGCAGGTGCCGGGTGGCGAACAGGCGCATGGCGCGCGCCAGTTCGGCGTCCACCGACTGCTGTGCGAGCGGGCGCAGCCGGCGTACGAGCGAGGCGGCCTCGGCGGCTTCCGCGTCGGTCGGCGGCTGTGGGCCGAGATAGCGCGCGAACACGTGCTCGGTCGTGAACTCCAGGAAACGGGCGGCGATGTGCTCGATCTGCCCCCTCAACTCCCGTAGATGGCTGGAGATCGCGGAGAGCGGGACGCCCGCCGCATACAACTCCACTGCCACAGACAGCTCTTGGGGACTCGGTACGAGGAATTCGTCGTCCTTGCCCGGAACCCGCTCGAGCACGCCGAGCTCGACCGCGTCCTGCACGGCGGCCTCGTCGGGGTTGCCCCCGAACCGCTCGTCCAGCTCCGCGCGCGTGATGCGGTCCGCCCGCTCGTCGGTCCACGGCCCGTCCACCTCGGCCACCAGGCCCAGCACGCCGCCGAGGCCCCGGCCCGCGTCCCAGGCCTCCAGGAGCTCCTTGATGGAGGCCAGGGTGTAGCCCCGGTCGAGCAGGTCGGCGATCTGGCGCAGCCGGGACAGGTGCGCGGCCGTGTACACATTGGCCCGGCCGCGCCGCTCGGGCCGCGGCAGCAGACCGCGGTCCTGGTAGGCGCGGATCGTGCGGACCGTGGCGCCGCTGTGATGCGCCAGGTCCTCGATCCGGTACTCGGCGACCGGCTGCCCCGCTTGCTCCGTCACACCCCACGCCCTTTGGTCGTACGTCTTCGCACGCGCACAAGAGCCGGCGCGGTCATGCGATGGCCGAGCGGCCGATCGCGCCGGCCGCGGCCCTGGCCGCCGGCGAGGTCGCCAGATACTCGACCGCCTTGCGCAGCGAACCCTCCTGCGAGGGATGGTACGACCGGCGCAGATAGCGGGGTACCGCCGCACCCAGCTCGCGCCAGCCGGGCAGCAGGCCCTTGCGGACCGCCTTGTTGTGCTCGGCCAGCGAGTAGCGGAGGCGCCCGGCGAGCTGCGGGTCGTGCCGTATCAGGTAGGCCGCTCCCCACGCCCACAGGTAGAGCATCACCGGCGCGGTGACGCCCATCCCGGCGATCCGGCGGGCGTAGCGGGACAGGCCGTCGCCGCCGCAGTGCTGGTACATGTCGAAGGCGACCGAGCGGTGCTCGACCTCCTCCGCGCCGTGCCAGCGCAGCAGGTCGAGCATGACCTCGTCGCAGTCCGCGCGGTCGAGGGCCTCCGCATGCAGCACCCAGTTGCCGAGGACCGCCGTGAACTGCTCGATCGCCGCTATCACCGCGAGCCGGAAGCGCAGCCACTCCTGCGTCGGTATCGGCGCTCCCAGCGGCGGCTTCTCACCGAGCAGCTTCTCGAAGAGGAAGTCGACGTACTTCGTGTAGTCGGCCGTCTCCAGCTTCTGCGCGGCCAGGTGGTCGAGGACGTACGCGTGCTGCACGCTGTGCGTCGCCTCCTGGCCCATGAACCCCTTGACGTCCTTGAGGAGTTCGGGATCCTCGACCAGGGGGAGCCCCTCCTTGAAGACCTTCACGAACCACCGCTCCCCTGCCGGCAGCAGCAGATGCAGCACGTTGATCACGTGGGTGGCGGTCGGCTCGTCCGGTATCCAGTGCAGCGGTGTCTTCTGCCAGTCGAAGGAGACGCGGCGCGGGGTGATCGGATGGTGCTCTGCGTGTTCGGCGTGTTCGGCGCGCTCCGCGTGCTCCTCCTGCTCGTACGTACCGTTCTCGGTGTTCACAGCGGCGGCTCCATCCGTGCGATCGCGCGCAGCGCCCTGGGCGTGAAGCGGGACATGAGATGCGCGCCGCGGGCCTCCGGGGTGACGGGGACCACCGCCTTGTTGTGCACGACCGCGCCCAGGATCGCGTCGGCGACCTTCTCCGGCGGGTAGTTGCGCAGGCCGTACAGGCGCGAGGACTTCTGCTGGCGGCGCTTCTCCTCCTCGGCGTCGACCCCGGCGAAGCGGGCCGTCGCCGTGATGTTCGTGTTCACCAGGCCCGGGCAGATCGCGGAGACCCCGATGCCCTGCCCGGCCAGCTCGGCGCGCAGGCACTCGCTGAGCATGAGGACCGCCGCCTTGGAGGTGCTGTAGGCGGGGAGCACCTTCGAGGGCTGGTACGCCGCCGCGGACGCGGTGTTGACGATGTGGCCGCCCTGCCCGCGCTCGGCCATCTGCTTGCCGAACAGGCGGCAGCCGTGGATGACCCCCCACAGGTTCACGTCGAGGACCTTCTTCCAGTCCTCCGGGGTCGTGTCGAAGAACGAGCCGGACAGGCCGATCCCCGCGTTGTTCACCAGGACGTCGAGCACGCCGTACTCGGCGGCGACCTTCTCCGCGAGCTTCTCCATGGCCTGCTCGTCGGTGACGTCGACGGTCTCGGCCCAGGCCTCGGGGGCGCCTATGAGCTGGGACATCTCCGCGGTGCGTGCGGCGCTCTCGGCGTCCCGGTCGACGGCGATCACGCGCGCGCCGGCCTCGGCGAACGCGAACGCGGTGGCCCGGCCGATGCCGCTGCCCGCCCCGGTGACCAGGACGAGCTGGCCGCCGAACCGGTCCGCGTACTTGCCGTCGGCCTTCTTGTGCTGTGCGGGCACGCCCGCCTCCCGCTCCTCGTGGGCCGTGACGAACTCGCCTATCCAGGCAGTGAGCTGGTCGGGGCGGGTGCGCGGCACCCAGTGCTTGGCGGGCAGCGTGCGGCGCGTCAACTGCGGTGCCCACAGCTCCAGTTGGTCGTAGAGCTTCGGTGACAGGAAGGCGTCTCCGAGGGGCGTGATGAGCTGCACGGGCGCGTGCGCGTACGCGTCCTCGCGCGGGCGGCGCAGCCGCGCCCGCACGTTGTCCCGGTACAGCCAGGCGCCGTGTGCGGCGTCCGAGGGGAGCGACGCCGTCGGGTAGTCGCCCGCGGGGACCCCCTCCACGCGCTCGAGGATCCCGGGCCAGCGCTTGCCGAGCGGGCCGCGCCAGGCGAGCTCGGGCAGGACCGGCGTGTGCAGCATGTACACGTACCAGGACTTGGCGCCCTGGCCGAGGAGCTGGCCCACCTTGCGGGGCGTGGGCCGCTTCATGCGCTGCTTGATCCAGTGCCCGAAGTGGTCGAGCGACGGCCCGGACATCGAGGTGAAGGACGCGATGCGGCCCTCGGTGCGCTTGACCGTGACGAACTCCCACGACTGCACCGAACCCCAGTCGTGCCCGACCACATGGACGGGCCTGTCCGGGCTCACGGCGTCGATCACGGCGAGGAAGTCGTCGGTCAGCTTCTCCAGGGTGAAGCCGCCGCGCAGCGGGGTCGGCGCCGTGGAGCGGCCGTGCCCGCGGACGTCGTAGAGCACGACGTGGAAGCGGTCCGCGAGGCGCGTGGCGACCTCCGTCCAGACCTCCTTGGAGTCGGGGTAGCCGTGCACGAGGACGACGGTCGGCCGTGCCGCGTCGCCCGCGCTCCCCAACTCGACGACGCACAGCTCGATACCGCCCGTGCGCACCCAGCGCTCACGCGCTCCGGTCAGCTTCGCGAGATCCGTCATCAGATGCCCTCCGCCCAGCGCCGCACGTGCGGCAGATCGTCGTCCAGCCAAAAGGCGCTCTCCTCGGGGTCCTTGGAGTCCGTGACCACGAGGAGCTCCTCGAACTTCGCGCCCGTGCCGCGGAACCCCAGGTGCGGCTCGACCGCCCACAGACCGGGCTGCGGGGGATGGTCGGAGAACTTGTACGGGGACCACAGCGGCGACCAGCCGTCCCGGTGCCCGTGCACCGCGTCGTTCGCCAGGCCCTTCAGCGACTGGGTGCCGAAGCCGAACAGCGTCGGGTTGATCCGCCGCTCCTTGACCCGGTCGACCTTGTGCGCGATGACGCCGAAGGGATAGGCGCGGTGCCGGTTCGCGTATCCCTGGCGGACCATCAGCCGGTCCACGTCCTCGTAGATCTCGCGCAGCGGGCGCCGCTCGCGCACCTCGCGCAGAAGCAGCTCGCGGTGGGCCTCCAGGTCCGAAAGCAGCTTGTTGTGCAGGGGGTTGAGGCCGAGGCAGCCGGAGTAGCCGATGTCGGCGGTGAAGCCCTTGTACACCGGAGCCATGTCGAGGATGAAGGGCATCCCCGCTTCGAGCCTGCGGTTCGTGGGGAAGAACTGCAGCGGCACACGGAAGTTCACGAACGCCGTGCGGTCCCCGAACCAGGCGAAGGGCAGGTGGAACCAGTCCCGCACCCCGCGCTCGCGCAGCCACTCCCGCTGCATCCGCGCCGCCTCGCGCTCCGTCACACCCGGCTTCAGCTGCGCCGCGACCGCTTCCGCGCACTCGTACGCGAGCGTCTGCACTTCCCTGAACCCCCGCAGCTCCGCGGAGAGTTCCCGTACCACTGCTGAGGACATGCCACCGTCCGTCCGTGTCCCGGCCGCCCGGTTCCCGTGACCGTGCCGTCGCCGTACGCGCTCGTAACTTGACACTGATGAATGTGACAATGCCTGGCGGCTGCGTCAAGAGGCCTGCAGCGAACTGTGGAAAAGCTCGACGATGTGCACACGCGGGACACCGGTGTGGGGGACATGTCCGCTCTGGAGAGGCTCTGGAGGGGCTCTGGAGGGGCTACTCAAGGCGGACCCCTAGGGATCCGTAATACTCAGGTCTCATACGAGGTCGACCCCACGGTCTGACGTTTCGTGTGGCCCGCGCCACTACCTTCGAATCGTGACTGTGATCGCGACCGAAAGCCTGAGCAAGCGGTTCCCCCGGGTGACCGCGCTTGACCGGCTGACCATGGAGATCGGGCCCGGGGTGACCGGACTCGTCGGATCCAATGGAGCCGGCAAGTCCACCATGATCAAGATTCTGCTTGGTCTGTCCCCCGCCACGGAGGGCCGTGCCGAAGTGCTCGGGCTCGACGTGGCGACCAAGGGTGCCGAGATCCGCGAGCGGGTCGGGTACATGCCGGAGCACGACTGCCTGCCGCCCGACGTCTCGGCCACCGAGTTCGTCGTCCACATGGCGCGCATGTCCGGGCTCCCGCCCACCGCCGCCCGCGAGCGCACGGCGGACACGCTGCGCCACGTCGGCCTGTACGAGGAGCGCTACCGCCCCATCGGCGGCTACTCGACGGGCATGAAGCAGCGCGTGAAGCTGGCCCAAGCCCTCGTCCACGACCCGCAGTTGGTGTTCCTGGACGAGCCGACGAACGGTCTGGACCCGGTCGGCCGCGACGACATGCTGGATCTGATCCGCCGCGTCCACCAGGACTTCGGCATCTCGGTCCTGGTCACCTCGCACCTGCTCGGCGAGCTCGAGCGCACCTGCGACCACGTCGTCGTCATCGACGGCGGCAAGCTGCTGCGCTCCAGCTCGACCTCGGACTTCACACAGAGCACGGCGACCCTCGCGATCGAGGTCACCGACAGCGACGAACACCCGGACGGGACGGGCGCGTTGCGCGAGGCGTTCGCGCGCCACGGCATCGAGACGCAGACGGGCGGCGAGCTGCCCGGAGCCGGCCACACCGTCCTCATCACCGCACAGGGCGAGGAGACGTACGACATCGTGCGCGACGTCGTGGCGGAGCTCGGCCTCGGCCTGGTCCGCATGGAGCAGCGCAGGCACCACATCGCGGAGGTCTTCCGCCCCCAGGGCGAGCCGGAGCAGGAGCAGGTCTCCGAGCGCGCCGCCGCCTGGGCGGCCACCGCCGCCGCACAGCAGACGGGAGGCTCGGGCGATGACCACTGAGCCCATGGCCACGGACCGTGCGTCCACCCAGATCCACAACATCGGCTACCGCCACTACGACGGCCCGCGCCTGGGCCGCGCGTACGCCAGGCGCTCGCTCTTCTCGCAGAGCCTGCGCGGCGCGTACGGACTCGGTCGCTCGGCCAAGTCGAAGGTGCTGCCGATGCTGCTCTTCGTCGTGATGTGCGTGCCGGCCCTGATCATGGTCGCGGTCGCCGTCGCCACCAAGGCGAAGGACCTGCCCGTCGACTACACGCGCTACGCGGTCGTCCTCCAGGCAGTGATCGGCCTCTACGTGGCATCGCAGGCGCCGCAGGCCGTCTCCCGTGACCTGCGCTTCAAGTCGGTGCCCCTGTACTTCTCGCGGCCCATCGAGCGCGTCGACTACGTAGTGGCGAAATTCGCCGCCATGGCCTCGGCCCTGTTCATCCTCACGGCCGCTCCGCTGCTCGTCCTCTACGTAGGCTCTCTGCTCGCCAAGCTGGACTTCACCGAGCAGACCAAGGGATTCGCCCAGGGACTGGTTTCCGTGGCGCTGCTGTCACTGCTCTTCGCCGGGATCGGACTCGTCGTCTCCGCCGTCACCCCGCGCCGCGGCTTCGGCATCGCCGCCGTCATCGCCGTCCTGACCATCTCCTACGGGGCGGTCTCCACGGTCCAGGCGATCGCCGACTCGCAGAGCAACGGGAGCGCGGTGACCTGGCTCGGCCTGTTCTCGCCGATCACGCTCATCGACGGCGTCCAGACCGCCTTCCTCGGCGCCACGTCCGCCTTCCCCGGGGCACACGGCCCTTCGTCCGGCCAGGGCGTGCTCTACCTGCTCGTCGTCCTCGGGCTCATCGCCGGCTCCTACGGGCTGCTGATGCGCCGCTACCGGAAGGTCGGACTGTGACCGCCATCGAAATCGACCACGTATCAAGGTGGTTCGGCAACGTCGTCGCCGTCAACGACGTCACGATGACCATCGGCCCCGGCGTCACCGGCCTGCTCGGTCCGAACGGGGCGGGGAAGTCCACCCTCATCAACATGATGGGCGGCTTCCTGTCCCCCTCGAACGGCTCGGTGACGCTCGACGGACAGCCGATCTGGCGCAACGAACAGATCTACCGCCACATCGGGATCGTCCCCGAGCGCGAGGGGATGTACGACTTCCTCACGGGACGCGAATTCGTCGTCGCCAACGCGGAGTTGCACGGCCTCGGTAAGAAGGAGGCCCAAAGGGCGCTCGCCACGGTCGAGATGGAGTACGCACAGGACCGCAAGATCTCGACGTACTCCAAGGGCATGCGGCAGCGCGTGAAGATGGCGTCCGCGCTCGTGCACGAGCCGTCGGTGCTCCTCCTGGACGAGCCGTTCAACGGCATGGACCCGCGCCAGCGCATGCAGCTCATGGACCTGCTGCGGCGCATGGGGGACGAGGGCCGCACGGTCCTGTTCTCCTCGCACATCCTCGAAGAGGTCGAGCAACTCGCCTCCCACATCGAGGTGATCGTCGCCGGGCGGCACGCGGCCAGCGGTGACTTCCGCAAGATCCGCCGCCTGATGACCGACCGCCCGCACCGCTACCTGATCCGCTCCAGCGACGACCGGGCCCTGGCCGCCGCGCTGATCGCGGACCCGTCGACCGCGGGCATCGAAGTCGACCTGAAGGAAGGCGCGTTGCGCATCCAGGCCGTCGACTTCGGCCGGTTCACCACGCTGCTGCCGAAGGTCGCGCAGGCGCACGGCATCCGGCTGCTCACGGTCTCGCCGTCCGACGAATCCCTCGAGTCCGTCTTCTCGTATCTGGTCGCGGCGTAGGAGGCCCTGATGTACGACCCCACTGTCGCCCGACTTACCTACCGGGCCCTGCTCGGCCGGCGCCGGGCCCTCATCCTCTTCGCACTGCCCGTTCTGCTCGTCGTGATCGCCGCCCTGGTGCGCGGGCTCACCGGGGCCGACGACCAGATCACGTCCGACGTCCTCGGCGGCTTCGCGCTCGCCACGATGGTGCCGCTCATCGGCGTCATCGCGGGCACGGGCGCCATCGGCCCGGAGATCGACGACGGCTCCGTCGTCTACCTCCTGTCGAAGCCGATCAAGCGGCCCACGATCATCTTCACCAAGCTCATCGTTGCCATCGGCGTGACCATGGTGTTCTCCGCGGTCCCGACACTGATCGCGGGCCTGATCCTGAACGGGAACGGGCAGCAGATCGCCGTCGCCTACACGATCGCCGCCCTGGTGGCCTCCATCACGTACGCCGCGATCTTCCTGCTGCTGGGCACCGTTACCCGGCACGCGGTCGTGTTCGGCCTGGTCTACGCCCTCGTCTGGGAGGCACTCTTCGGCTCGCTGGTCGCGGGGGCCCGCACCCTCAGCGTGCAGCAGTGGTCCCTCGCGGTCGCCCAGAAGGTGGCCGGCGGCGACCTCGTCACCTCGGACGTGGGGCTCCCGCTCGCGACGGTCCTGCTCGTCGGCGTGACCGTGGTGGCGACCTGGTACGCGGGCCAGCGGCTGCGGGCGCTGACGCTGGCCGGGGAGGAGTGAGCTGGGCCCCGCCCCGTTCTTGACGCCGCCTTCACCCTCCCACCCGGACACTGGTGGGAGGGTGCGCTGTTCCGACGTGCCGCCCGAGGAGGACCCACGATGGCATCCGAACCGATTCGTGAGGGGGACCGGCCCGGTCAGGGCGAAGACGCCTGGGACGACGTGGTCCTGGACGCCGACTTCATACGTTCCGCGGAGACCACCGAGCCGTCGGCGCGGGCCCGCATGCTCACCGCCCGGTGGCGGCAGGAGGCCCCCGAGCCGACGCCGTGGCGGTCGGACGAGCCGCCCGCGGGGTGGTTCTTCAGCAAGGCACGCCGCCGCAAGTGGCGCCGCCGGTGAGCCGGCCCCGACCCGGCCGCGATTAATTCGGTGGCGGTGAACTGGGCGCAGGAGCACAGTAGTTGGTGTCACCGCGCCGGTACGGCCCTGATGCCGCCGACGCCCATCCACTGGGAGAGGAGCGAGACGATGATGATCAGTAGTCCGTCCAGCTCCCTGCAGGGCAGCCCGAGGCAGGCTCCGGAGTAGTCATTGCACTCCGTAGAGCCCCGCTTCAGGGGTGTGCCCGGGGCGGCCGCTTCGAGCACGTGCCCTCAGCGGCGCGTGGGCCGCCCACCCGGAGGATTGGCCGAGCGGTAAGGCACCGGCTTGCTAAGCCGAGGTCGGGGGTGACACCCCGCGCGCGTTCGATCCGCGCATCCTCCTCCAAGGCCCGACTCGGGCCCCGGCGCAGACGGGTCGGGGCTTCAAAGACAGCCCTCAGCCCTGTAGCAAACGCTCCAGGACCACCGCGATGCCGTCGTCCTCGTTCGACGTCGTCACCTCGTCCGCCACCGCCTTCAGCTCCTCGTGCGCGTTGGCCATCGCCACGCCGTGGGACGCCCAGCCGAACATCGGGATGTCGTTGGGCATGTCACCGAAGGCGATCGTCTCGGACGCCTTCGCGCCCAGACGCCGGGCCGCCAGGGAGAGGCCCGTGGCCTTGGAGAGGCCGAGCGGGAGCAGCTCGACGATGCCCTCGCCCGCCATCGTGACGCCCACCAGGTCACCGGCGACGGTGCGCGCGACCTCCGCCAACTGGTCGTCGTTCAGGCCGGGGTGCTGGACGTACACCTTGTTGAGCGGCGCCGCCCACAGCTCCGAGACGTTCGTGAAGGGGATGGCCGGCAGATGGCCCTCGCCCACGCGGTAGCCGGGGCCGACGATGACGTCCCCGTCGAGCCCGTCCCGGCTCGCGGCCAGCGCCAGCGGGCCGATCTCCGCCTCGATCTTGGCGAGGGCGAGCCCGGCGAGCTGCCGGTCCAGGGTCACGGACGTGAGGAGCCGGTGCTCCCCCGCGTGGTAGACCTGCGCGCCCTGGCCGCACACCGCGAGTCCCTCGTAGCCGAGGTCGTCGAGGATGTGGCGGGTCCAGGGCACCGCCCTGCCGGTCACGACGATGTGCGCCGCGCCCGCCGCGGTGGCCGCGGCAAGCGCCTCCCGCGTGCGCTCGGAGACCGTGTCGTCGGGGCGCAGAAGCGTTCCGTCGAGGTCGGTCGCGACCAGCTTGTAGGGGAACGCGGGCGCGGCGGACTGACTCACTTGGTGATCGGCTCCAGACTGCGGTTACTTACTTGGGTTCAAGGGTGGTGCGACCACCCAGGTACGGACGCAGCACCTCGGGTACGTGCACGGAGCCGTCGGCCTGCTGGTGATTCTCCAGGATGGCGACGATCGTGCGGGGCACCGCGCACAGCGTGCCGTTCAGCGTGGCGAGCGGCTGGACCTTCTTGCCGTCGCGCATGCGGATGGAGAGTCGGCGGGCCTGGAACCCGTCGCAGTTCGACGCCGAGGTCAGCTCGCGGTACTTGCCCTGCGTCGGGATCCACGCCTCGCAGTCGAACTTGCGCGAGGCCGAGGCACCGAGGTCACCGGTGGCGACGTCGATCACCTGGAAGGGCAGCTCGAGGCCGGTCAGCCACTGCTTCTCCCAGTCCAGCAGGCGCTGGTGCTCGTTCTGCGCGTCCTCCGGGTCGACGTACGAGAACATCTCGACCTTGTCGAACTGGTGCACGCGGAAGATGCCGCGGGTGTCCTTGCCGTACGTGCCCGCCTCGCGCCGGAAGCACGGCGAGAAGCCGGCGTAGCGCAGCGGCAGCTGGTCGCGCTCGACGATCTCGTCCATGTGGTACGCGGCGAGGGGGACCTCGGAGGTGCCGACCAGGTAGTAGTCGTCCTTCTCCAGGTGGTAGACGTTCTCGGCGGCCTGGCCGAGGAAGCCCGTGCCCTCCATGGCGCGCGGGCGCACCAGGGCGGGGGTGAGCATCGGCGTGAAGCCGGCCTCGGTGGCCTGCGCGATCGCCGCGTTGACCAGGGCCAGCTCGAGCAGGGCGCCGACACCGGTGAGGTAGTAGAAGCGCGAGCCGGAGACCTTCGCGCCGCGCTCGACGTCGATGGCGCCGAGCGCCTCGCCGAGCTCCAGGTGGTCCTTGGGCTCGAAGCCCTCGGCGCCGAAGTCGCGGATCGTGCCGTGCGTCTCCAGGACGACGAAGTCCTCTTCGCCGCCGCGCGGGACGTCGGGGTGCACGATGTTGCCCAGCTGGAGGGCGAGACGCTGGGTCTCCTCCTCGGCGTCGCGCTGCTCGGCCTCGGCGGCCTTCACGGCGGCGGCGAGCTCGCCCGTCCGCTTCAGCAGCTCCTGGCGCTCCTCGGGGGAGGCCTTGGGGATCAGCTTGCCGAGCGACTTCTGCTCGGAGCGGAGTTCGTCGAAGCGGAGCCCGGACGACCTGCGCCGCTCATCGGCGGACAGGACGGAGTCGACGAGCGCGACGTCCTCTCCACGGGCGCGCTGGGAGGCGCGAACACGGTCGGGGTCCTCACGGAGCAGGCGAAGGTCAATCACCCCTCCAGGCTACCGGTGCGGGGTTCCGGCTCACGACCCGATATCCGTTGTGTTCATTTATGCCCTATTTGCCGGAATGTGAATTAAGGACGGACCGGGGCCGGAAAAGATCGAGAAGAGCCTTCATGTGCGTACGTCAATAAAACTGCCCCATTTCCCCGAAAGGGCCAGGTCTGGCGCGATGGCTTGACTCGATTCCCTTGCGGGCAGCGGGACTTGAGGTCTCGTTGTCCACAGGAGCGCACCGTTACGGTGAGTTATCCACAGGCTGTGAGAAAGATCTGTGGACATCGGAAGTGATCGTTCCGAAAGCCACATGTACCGCGAAGGATTCCCGACTCAAACCCTCTTCATGCTCACTTTCGGGTGGAAATGCTTCACTCCAAAGAGTTGATCAAGAGAAAAGGGTGGACGAGGGGTGACGTGTGGGGCTGTGGACGGACTTGTGGGCTGTAGGGCGATTTGTCGACCATGTCACGCCTTCCTGTCGACTTGTCCCCAGGTCGAGAAGGGGACCTGTGGATAACTTCTGTGGACGAAGAAAATCCGCTGGTAGGACGGGGTGCGGAGACAGAAGGAAGCCGGATCCGGCGGTGGAGAACCCGGATCCGGCGAGTGGTGCAGCAGGGTCGAGAGGTGCCTAGAACCGGCCGTCCTGGCAGCGCGTCAGCCAGTCCGATGCCGCCACGAACTCACCGTCCGACGTACCCGACCGCGGCGGACGTACGTCCTCGACGGCGACGCCCGCCCGGGGGTACGAGCCGAGGAACCGGACCTGCGGGCAGACCCGCTTCAGCCCCATCAGGGCCTCCGCCACCCGGCGGTCCGCGATGTGGCCCTCCGCGTCGATCGCGAAGCAGTAGTCGCCGATGCCCTTACCCGTCGGCCGGGACTGCAGCAGCATCAGGTTGACCCCGCGGATCGCGAACTCCTGGAGCAACTCCATCAGCGCACCCGGGTGGTCCTCGCGCTGCCAGATGACGACCGACGTCTTGTCCGCACCGGTCGGCGCCGCGGGCCGCGCGGGCTTGCCCACCAGCACGAACCGGGTCTGCGCGTTCTCCGCGTCGTGGATCTCGGTGACCAGCGGCACGAGCCCGTAGCGCTCGGCCGCGAACTCCCCGGCGAACGCGGCGTCGTAGCGGCCCTCCTGCACCAGGCGCGCGCCGTCGGCGTTGGACGCGGCGGACTCCCAGGTCACGTCCTCGGCCAGGTGGGCCTTCATCCAGTTGCGGACCTGCGGCTGCGCGGCCGGGTGGGCGGTGACCGTCTTGATGTCGCTCAGCTTCGTGCCGGGGCGCACGAGCAGCGCGAAGGTGATGTCGAGCAGCACCTCGCGGTAGATCATCAGCGGCTCGCCCGCGACCAGCTCGTCCAGGGTCGTGGTGATGCCGCCCTCGACCGAGTTCTCGATCGGTACGAACGCGGCCTCGGCCTCGCCGCTGCGGACGGCGTCGAGCGCCGCGGGCACGGACACCACGGGGACGAGTTCCCGGGTGGCCGTCTCCGGGAGCGTGCGCAGGGCGACTTCGGTGAAGGTGCCCTCGGGGCCGAGATACGCGTAGCTGGCTGGCATGGGGTCACCCTAATGGGCCTCACGAGACGTGGCTCACGGATGCGCCACAGGCCACCCGACCGGGGCCCGGGCGCACCCCACGGGGGCCCCGGGTGACCCGGCGTCGAGGTCACCCCTCCAGCAACGCCTGCCCCACGTACCCGCCCTTGTCCGCGCCGCCCGGCACCGCGAACAGACCGCTCGCCTCGTGCCGGATGAACTGCGACAGGGCGTCGCCCCGGTCGAGCTTGCGTTGCACGGGCACGAAGCCCCGCAGCGGGTCCGCCTGCCAGCACACGAACAGCAGGCCCGCGTCCGGGGTGCCGTCCGCGTCGAACCCGTCGTGGAAGGAGAACGGGCGGCGCAGCATCGCGGCACCGCCGTTCTGGTCGGGCCTGCTGATGCGGGCGTGCGCGTTGATCGGGACGACGAGGTCGCCGTTGGCGTCCGTCTTCTCCAGGTCCGGCTCGGTGGTCTCCGTGCCGCCGGTCAGCGGGGCGCCGGTCGACTTCTTGCGCCCGATCACGTTCTCCTGCGCCGACGCCGACTGCTTCTCCCAGTCGTCGAGGAGCATGCGGATCCGGCGTACGACGGCGTACGAGCCGTTCGCCATCCACGCGGGGGACTGCGCGGAGCCCGAACTCGGCACGAAGATCCGCTTGTCGAAGTCGGACTCGGACGGCTTCGGGTTGTTGGTGCCGTCGATCTGGCCCATCAGATTGCGGGCCGTCATGGGGTGCGCGGTGGCGCCCGGCGAGCGGTTGAAGCCGTTCATCTGCCAGCGCACCTTCGCCGCGCCGCCCGCGTCCTTCTGGAGCGCGCGCAGTGCGTGGAAGGCGACCAGCGCGTCGTTGGCGCCGATCTGCACCCACAGGTCGCCGTTGCTGCGCGCCTTGTCGAGGTGGTCGGAGAAGAAGTCGGGCAGCGGGTCGAGCGCGGCCGGGCGCTGCTTCTCCAGGCCCGTACGCGAGAAGAAGCTGTGGCCGAAGCCGAAGGTGACCGTGAGCGAGGACGGGCCCGCGTCCCGGGCCACGTCGGTGTCGTCGGACGCCGACGCCTCGCCCGCCATCAGCCGCTCGGCCGTCGCCGACCAGCGGCGCAGCAGCGCGGCTGCCTCCTTGCGGCCCGCGCCCGCGGCCAGGTCGAAGGCGACGAGATGGCCGCGGGCCTGCAGGGGGGTGGTGATGCCGGGCTGATGTTTCCCGTGAAACATCACCGTGTCCGCGCCGAGCGACGTCAACGCTGCTTGCTGGTCAGGGGAGTTCGAGGAGCCTGCGGCATAGCCCGCGCCCGCGCCGACGGCGCCCAGGGCGACGCCGGTGGCGCCCGCCGTCCCGATCAGACGACGCCGCGAGATGCCAGGGGACGAGGACGTCGCAGGGTTTTCGGTACGGCTTTCGGTGTCAGCCATGGTGGTTCAGCCGATCTTCGTGTTCTTGGTGACGGTCACTTGGTCGATGTCGGAGGTGCGCACGGTGACCGCGATCTTCCAGTCGCCCGCCCCGGGGATCTGCACGCCGCTCGCGGCCCAGTGTCCCGTGGCGATGTGGTCGGGCACGACGGGCAGCGGCCCGATCTTCTTCGCCTCCAGGGTGAAGGCGATCTTCACCTCGGGGACGTCGAAGGCCTTGCCGTTCGGCCGTACTACGTAGAGGTGCATTTCGTTGTTGCCGGTGCGGCCGGGGTCCAGGTCGAGCTGGACCGTGCCCTTGCCGTCCTTGCCGCCGGTGTCGAACGGCAGCTTCAGCGTCAGCGGCCCGGACTGCGTCTGCGCGGCGGAGGTGGCGGACTTGGCCTCCTCCTCCGTGCGTGCCGGTTCGGTGGCGGTCAGCATCGTCGTGACGCCGAGCAGGACGACCGCGACGCCCGCCTCGGCGAGTACCGAGCGGCGCAGACCGAAGCGGTGCGGGTCGGCGTCGCGGATGCGCTTCTCGCGGGCGGTGGCCACCGCGGCCCGCTGGCGGGCGAGTTGAGCGGCCCGCTTGGGGTCGTCGCCGCCCTTGTCCTGCGCGCCGCCGCCGACCGTGACCGGCTTCTTCTTGGACGTACGCTGCTCCACCACGGAGGCGGCTTCGGCCTCGGGCGCCGACCGTTCGGCGAGCCGGCCCGTCCACTTGCGGGAGGTCCAGGCGATGCCGACGAGTACGGCGACGAGCCCGACCTTGATCAGCAGAAGCTGCCCGTAGCGCGTCTCCGTAAGGCCCGACCAGGAGAGGCCGACCTGCCGCCAGGCCTGGTAGAGCCCGGTCGCTGCGAGGGTGACGACGCTCCAGAAGGCCACCCGCGAGAAGCGGCGTACCGCCGATCCCTCGATGGAGGGCGCCCGGTAGAGGGCGACGAGCAGCGACGTCAGACCGCCGAGCCAGGCGGCCACGGCCAGCAGGTGCAGGATGTCGACGGGCATCGCGATGCCCGCCTGGAGGCCGGTCGAGGCGTGTTCGGCCATGGCCCAGGTAGCGGCGAGTCCGGCCGCGACCACCGCGCCACCGATGGCGAGTCCGAAGGTGAGGTCCTTGACCTCCTTCTTGTCGCCGTCCTCCGCCCTCTTTACGTAGGCGCCGAAAAGCACCGCGATGAAGAGGGCCGCCGCGGCCAGCAGCAGGAGGCGGGACGAGAGCGCCGCGCCGGTCTTCGTCTGCAGCACCTGGCCGAGCAGCGACATGTCGAAGATGTCGCCGACCTTCCCGGACCCGGTGTACGAGCCGCGCATCAGCAGCATCGCGAGCGTCGCCGCGGTCAGGGCGAGCCAGCCGCCGACCACGACCCGCTGCACGGGCTTGACCCCGGCGCCGCGCGGCCAGCAGCCGAGCACGAACGCGGCACCGCCCACGAGCAGGACGAATCCCGCGTACGAGAGGTAGCGCGTGATGCCGTAGAGGGCGCCGACGACGCCCCCGCCCGCGTTCTGGTCGGTGATCACGGCGGACGTCTTGGACGGGGCGCCGATGGAGAAGGTGAAGGCTCCGGAGACGGGATGACTGTCCGCGGACACCACCTGGTAGGCGACGGTGAACGTGCCGTCCGGCAGGCCCGAGTGGAGCCCCACGCTGTACGTCGTGCCGCCGGGGTGGCCCACCGTGCCGTCGTCGACGCGCTTGCCCGCGGGGTCGAGCACGCGCACCGCACCGCTGGACATGGCGACGTCCTCGGAGAAGGTCAGCGAGACCTGCTTCGGGGCCGTCGCGACCACCGCTCCCTGCTGGGGGTCGCTCCCGGTCAGCGCGGCGTGCGCGGAGGCGGGGGCGGCACCGGCCAGGAGTGCGCCGGTGACGGCGAGGAACAGCAGCACCAGGTGCCGGAAACGGGGAGCGATGGTCTTCACGTGCGGTCAGCCTCTCAATCTCTCAATGAGACGCGTGCGACGTCGGGTTGTAGGTGGCGGCCTTCACCGGGAACGCGACCGTGACGGTGCCGGACTTGGCGAAGTGCAGCTTCACCGACACCTTGTCGCCCTCCTTGGGCGTGCGCTTCAGGTTCTCGAACATGAGGTGGTTGCCGCCCCGTTCGAAGTCCAGCTCGCCGTCGGCGGGCACGGCGAAGGACTCCTGCTCCTTCATGACGCCGCCCTTGGTGCTGTGCAGGGTGACCTGTCCGGCGATGTCGCTGGTGACGGACTCGAGGGTGTCGGCGCCGCCACTGTTGTGCGCGATGAAGAACCCGGCCGCCATGTCGCCCGAGGACGGCGCGGGGATGAAGGCGCCCTGGATCTTCACCTCCGGTGTGTCACCGGAACTGTCAGAGCTGTCGGAGCCGCAGGCGGTCAGGGCGAGCCCGGAGGCCAGCACTATGGCGCCGAGGGCGTGGACCTTCTTTACGCGGACTTCCTTCAGGGACGTACGCCTCACGGCTTCGCTCCCTTGATGATCTTCGGCAGGTCCTTGGTGTAGTCCTCGACGGTGGCGTCCTCGCCGTACAGGACGTAACCGGCGTCCGTCTTCGGCGAGAACGCGATGACCTGCGTGCCGTGCATCGACACGAGCTTGCCGTTCTTGTCCTTCTGCGTCGGCTCGATCGAGATGCCGACGGTCCGGGCGGCGCCCTGGATGGTGGCGAAGTCGCCGGTCAGGCCGATGAAGTCGGGGTCCTGGGCCTTGAGCCACTTGCCGAGCACGGCCGGGGTGTCGCGGTCCGGGTCGGTGGTGACGAACACGACCTGGAGCTTGTCCTGCTCGGCCTTGGGCAGCGCCTTCTTGGCGACGGCGAGGTTGCTCATGGTCAGGGGGCAGACGTCCGGGCAGTGCGTGTAGCCGAAGTAGATCAGCGTCGGCCGGCCCTTGGTCCGCTCCCGCAGGTCGAACTTCTTGCCATGGGTGTCGGTGAGGACCAGGTCGGGCTTCTCGAAGGGCTGGTCGAGGACCGTCGCGGCCTTGTTCGACGCGGCCTCGGTGGACACGTCGGCAACGGACTTGCCGCTGTCGTCGCTGCTTCCGCAGGCGGAGAGGGCGAACGTGGCCGCCGTGACCAGTCCGGCGGCGGCGAGCAGGGTCTTCTTGCTCATCTTCGTGGTCTTGCGCATAGAAAAATGTCCCAGATGTGAGGGGGCCGGGCGGGGGGGGGGGGGGCCCCCCCCCCCCCCCCCCCCCCCCCCGGGGGGGGCGCGCGGGGGGGGCCCCCCCCCCCCCCCCCCCCCCCCCCCCCCCCCGT